>FP565575.1:1376427-2752854 GCA_000091165.1 Candidatus Methylomirabilis oxygeniifera
ACGGCGCTGCGTAACGCACCCTCATCCGAGTCCCAATGAGAAAGACAGGAGTCGTTCTAAGATGACTATTTCCCCTTGACAGGATAGGGAGGATATTACAAGCTAATTCGCACTGGTGCTGAGCGCTGACGGCCTGGGTACAGACGGCGAGTGACTGCAGAGCGGGGGACGGGCAATGAGACGCGCAGGGGGCTGGACCGGGTGGAGACGGCGCTGTGTGATGTGGCTGCTCCCGGTTGGCGTTATTGTAGGATATGCTCCGCCAGCCTGGGCTCCGCCAGCCGAGGTGCAGTTTATCCACGCCCAGATCACGAGTACGGAAGACGAAACCTTCGCGCCCTCCCTCAGCGGTGACGGCACTCGGATCGCCTTTGTCTCCGTTTACGACCTGATCCCCGACAGCCCAGGCAACGCCGACGGCAACCATGAGATCTTCCTCTGGACCACGGGTGTGGGCTTCACCCAGATCACCGACACCGCCGGAGGCGCCAGTTTTGAGCCCTCCCTCAGCGCCGACGGTACCAGCATCGCTTTTCGCTCCAACCGCGACTTGACCCCCAACGAGCCAGGCAACGCCGACGGCAACTGGGAGATCTTCCTCTGGACCGAAGGCTCCGGCTTCACCCAGATCACCAACACTACCGGAGGCGACAACATCGTTGGAGGCAGCAACTCCATGCCCTCCATCAATGCCAACGGTACCCGCATCGCTTTTCGTTCCAGCCGCAACCAGATCTCCGTCGGCTTCGAGGACATCAATCAGGAGATCTTCCTCTGGACTGAAGAATCGGGCCTCGTCCAGATCACCGACACCATAGGAAGCGCGAGCGACGCACCTTCCATCAACGCCGACGGTACCCGCATCGCCTTTCGTTCAACCTCCAATCTCATTTTCCCCGGCAGGCCGGGCAACGCCGACGGCAACTATGAGATCTTCCTCTGGACCGAAGGCTCTAGTTTCATACAGATTACCAACACCACCGGAGGCGCCAGTTTTGAGCCCTCCCTCAGCGCCGACGGCACCCGGATCGCCTTTGTCTCCAACCGCAACCTGACCCCCGACGGCAACCAGGACGGTAATGAGGAGATCTTCCTCTGGACTACAGGTGTGGGCTTCACCCAGATCACCAATACCGCCGGAGGCATTAGCCTTGAGCCCTCCCTCAGCGCCGACGGCACCCGGATCGCTTTTACTTCCTACAACGACCTGACCCCAGGCAGCCCAGGCAACGCCGACGGCAGTGAGGAGATCTTCCTCTCCACCCAGGCAGATACGACACCCGCTCTCTTCGCCTTCACGGACGCGATCGGCGTCCCGCTCAGCACCGTACAGATTTCCAACGCCATCACGGTTACCGGAATCAACGCCCCCGCCGCGATGTCCATTGTCGGCGGGGAGTATGAGGTGAACGGCTCCGGGATCTGGAGCAGCAGCCCAAATACGGTGAGTAACGGCAACACGGTTCGGGTCCGGCATACCTCCGCCGCCACACACGGCACCGCCGTCCACACCACCCTGATCATCGGCGGGGTGGCGGATATCTTCGCCTCAACCACCCTGGTCGGCCCCGCCGTCGGCCCGGACCTCACGGGGACCTGGGACTCGGTCGGTCAGAGCTGGAGCAAGGGCCGGTACACGCTCCGCGGTACCGTACGCGTCGTCAATCAGGGGACCGCAACCGCATCCGCCTCCCGCCTGCGGATTTTCCTGTCCGACGATGCCGTCCTGGATCCTGGGGATGCGCTCCTGAAGGACTCAAAGATCAAGAAGCGCAAACCCGGGCAAGGGAAAACGAAGGAGCTCAAGGTCAAGCTGAGTGAGGGAGTAAGCGCCGCCGGCAAGTATCTGTTGGCCGTCGTCGACGCGCTCAATCGCGTAGCCGAGACCAATGAGGCGAACAATACGCCGATGATCGGGCCAATTCCCTCACCGATCCCCTGACCGGGCGCCGCGCGCGGACACGGTGTGCGGTAGGAGTCAGGGGTATTTGCGTAGGATTTGATCCCGCCGGCGGTCCTTCGGTTTCTACATCCTGCACATTCCACCATCGTCTGCTGCCCGGTCATGCTGCGCGAGTCCACTACGCGCCGGCCGACCCAGAGCGCAGCGTAATGACGCTCCCGTCGGGCTCGACAAGGCTATTGCCCATGACATGCCTTTCTGCTATCTTTGCCTGGTAAGGTTCGTCCGGCCTGGACGCGACAACGCATGTCTATCCAAGCGGGCAAGAACGGTGAGATTGCCGCGCTCCCTTTGTTCGCTCGCACGTGATCCGTGGGAAAACATGAAACGGCAACTGAAACTCGGCGTGCTGGCCTCCGGTCGAGGGAGCAACCTTGAGGCGATCATCGAAGCCGGTGAAGCCGGAACAGTTGACGCACTCGTCGTCATCGTCGTGAGCGACGTGGCGGATGCCCGCGCGTTGGAGCTGGCTCGAAGGCATAGGATCGAAGCCGTATTCGTTGATCCGCGCCTGTGCGCGACAAGCGAAGAGTTTGAGGCGGCGGTTATCGACCTGCTGCGCAAGTACGACGTCGAGTTGGTCTGCCTGGCCGGGTTCATGCGACTGTTGAGTCCCCATTTTATTCGGACGTATCGGAACAACATTATGAATATCCACCCTGCACTCCTTCCTGCCTTCCCAGGGCTGCACGCCCAGCGCCAAGCGATTCGGTACGGCGCGAAGATCTCCGGCTGTACGGTGCACTTTGTAGACGAGGGAGTCGACACCGGCCCCATCATCATCCAGGCCGTTGTCCCCGTGCTGGATGAGGACACCGAAGAGATCCTCTCCGCTCGCATTCTCACATGCGAACACCGGATCTATCCACGAGCGATCCAACTCTTTGCTGAAGGACGGCTGAAGATGCGTGATCGCCGGGTACTCTGCCATGAGGGAACGGACATCCCGCAGCAACATGAACAGCAGGTCTGGGGAGCAATAAATCCGTGACGATTTCGAACGAGCCTACAGGCGATACAGGGTTGGTGCAGGTTCGGCGAGCCCTGATCAGCGTCTCTGATAAGACCGGGCTGGTTGAGCTGGCGTCGGCCTTACACAGTCTATCCATTCAGATCGTCTCTACCGGCGGGACGGCTGGCGCCCTGCGGGACGCCAACATTCCGGTCGTTGATGTGGCCGACATCACCGGCTTTCCTGAAATGCTGGACGGCCGGGTCAAGACACTCCACCCAAAGATTCATGCCGGAATCCTAGCCAGACGTTCGCTGCCTGAACATCAGCGCCGACTGAACGAACTCGGTATCCCACCCATCGATCTTGTGGTCGTCAACCTGTACCCCTTCGAGGCCACCGTTGCCAAAGCGAACGTTTCATTCGAAGAGGCGATCGAACAGATCGATATCGGTGGGCCAAGCCTCATCCGGGCTGCGGCAAAGAATTTCGAGGATGTGGCGGTCGTCGTTGATCCCGCCGATTACGCCGCAGCGACTGCAGAGTTGCAGCAAAAGCACAGTGCACTCTCTCGGAGTTGTCGATTACATTTGGCAACAAAAGCATTCGCGCACGTGGCCCGTTACGATGCGTTGATCACCGCGTATCTGGAGCGACAATCGGGTGGAGCAGGCCGACCCCTGCTCCCTGATGTACTCGATCTTCGTCTTGTCAGAGTGCAGCCACTCCGGTACGGTGAGAACCCGCACCAGCAGGCTGCCCTGTATGGCAACCTCCTTGCCGGCGAGCCGTCTGTGGTGCGGGCGAAGCAGCTTCAGGGGAAGGAACTGTCGTTTAATAATCTGCTGGACCTCGATGCGGCCTTTACGACGGCTGGAGGATTCGACGAGCCTGTCGCCGTCATTGTCAAACATTCGAATCCCTGCGGTGTCGGTATCGGTTCCCGGCTGAGCGAGGCGTATCGGCGCGCCCTGGCTGCGGATCCGACCTCGGCCTTCGGCGGAATCCTCAGCCTGAACCGCCAGGTGGATGCCGAGACTGCGCGCGAACTCGCCGCCACCTTCGTGGAAGCGATTATTGCTCCAGGGTACCATGAAGCTGCGCTCGCCATTCTGAAGGACAAGAAAGCGCTTCGGCTTTTACAGATTGAGCCGTGGTCGGACCCAACGCCCTCCGATCAGGCGGTCCTGGAGCTGCGGCCGATCGTAGGTGGGATGTTGGCGCAGCAACGTGACCAGGTCGATCTCGACCCAGCCACTCTCCGGATCATGACCCGCCGTCAGCCCACTGACACTGAAATGCGGGCGCTTCGGTTTGCCTGGAAGGTGGCGAAGCATGTGAAGTCAAACGCGATCGTCCTTTCGCGCGAGTATGCCACAGTAGGAATCGGCGCCGGGCAAATGAGCCGCGTTGACGCCTGTCGATTGGCCATCATGAAGGCCGTCTCATCCACGAAGGGAACGGTCCTCGCATCCGACGCTTTCTTTCCGTTTCGAGACGGAGTGGATGTGGCGGCGGAGGCCGGCGTCACCGCGATTATCCAACCTGGCGGCTCCATCCGCGATGCTGAGGCCGTTCAAGCGGCGGATGAGGCCGGCATCGCGATGGTCTTCACCGGGATTCGACACTTCCGACACTAAATACAGGGTTCAGGATATAGGGTGTAGGGAAAAACTAAGGCTTTGCGTCTACCCTAGACCCTAAACCCAACACCCTATACTCTTAGGGGGGTGCATGCAGATTCTTGTGATCGGCTCTGGCGGCCGGGAACACGCGCTCGTATGGAAGATCGCTCAGAGCTCGAAGGCTACGAAGATCTGGGCCGCGCCGGGAAACGCCGGGATGGGCAATGTGGCCGAGTGCGTCCGGATCAGCGCCTCCGACATCCGGCTCCTGGCCGACTTTGCCGAACGGGAACGGATCGATCTCACCGTTGTGGGGCCGGAGCTCCCGCTCACCCTCGGTATTGTGGATGAATTCGAGCGCCGCGGCCTTCGCATCTTCGGACCGCGGAAAGATGCCGCCATCGTCGAGGGGAGCAAGGTCTTCGCCAAAAGTTTCATGAAGAAGCATCATATCCCTACCGGCTTTTTCCAGACATTCGACCGACCAGACGAGGCCAAGCGATATATTAAAGAGATCGGCGCCCCCCTGGTCGTGAAGGCCGATGGTCTGGCGGCAGGAAAGGGTGTCATCGTCTGCTTCGAGTTAGCCGAAGCCCTGGATGCGGTCGAGAAGATCATGGAAGAGCGCCTCTTCGGCGACGCCGGTGAGCGGATTGTCGTTGAGGAGTATCTGGAGGGAGAAGAGATTTCCTTCCACGCGTTGACTGATGGAGACGCCGTCTTGCCGCTGGCGTCGTCTCAGGATCATAAGCGCGTGTTCAATGATGATCAGGGTCCTAATACGGGCGGCATGGGCGCCTACTCTCCCGCACCGATCATCACCGAGTCGATGCAAAAGCAGATCATGGATCGGATTATGATCCCGGCTATCACAGGGATGGCGACCGAAGGGCGACCATATAAAGGTGTTCTGTATGCCGGTCTGATGATCAGTACGGGCGGGATCAAGGTACTCGAGTTTAACGCGAGACTCGGCGATCCCGAGGCACAGGCGCTGCTCCTGCGGATGAAATCCGACCTGATTCCGCTGCTGGAGGCAGTCGTAGACGGCCGATTGCGGGACCAGACGATCGACTGGAAGCCGGATGCGAGCGTCTGTGTCGTCATGGCCTCAAAGGGCTATCCCGGCTCATACGATCAGGGCACCCCAATCGCCGGCCTCGAGGAAGCGGATGCCGAACCCGGCGTTATGATCTTCCACGCCGGGACAAGCCGGATGCACGACCAAATCTGTACAGGCGGAGGACGGGTCCTGGGTATCACCGGCCTCGGGCGAGACATCCAGGGGGCGATCGCGACCACCTACCGGGCAGTGAAGAAGATCCATTGGGAGGGCGTACACTACAGGACCGACATCGGTGGTCGCGCTCTCGCCAACGTCTCTTAACAACGGGGCAGCGTACTCTATAGAGGGACTGCTGAAAGCAAGACGAAAAGGAGCAACAGGTGATCACTGATGACCGCATGGCAACGCACCCCATTGTCGGGATCGTGATGGGCAGCGACTCCGACCTGGCAGTGATGGAACTGACCGGTAAAACGCTGGAACGGTTTGGGATTCTGTTCGAGTTCAAGATCTCCTCCGCTCATCGTTCTCTTGACGCAACGCTGGACTATATCCGGAAGGCTGAGACGCGAGGGATCCAGGTGATCATCGCAGGGGCCGGGGCTGCGGCTCATCTCGCCGGCGTGATCGCGGGCCAAACAACGCTTCCGGTCATCGGCGTTCCACTGGCTTCAAGTTCGCTGAAGGGGCTTGACGCGCTTCTTTCCGTGGTCCAGATGCCTGGAGGTGTTCCTGTTGCGACTATGGCTATCGGCGAAGCGGGGGCGAAGAACGCTGCCATCCTAGCCGTACGAATTTTGGCGCTGTCGGATGATGCCCTCCGGCACAAGCTCCAATCCTTCAAGGAAGCTCTGGCCTCTGAAGTGGAGGAAAAAGATCGCACACTCCAAAAGCGCCTTTCCTGAGCTTCCCCTACCACAGACTCATTGTGCCGGGGAATCGTTCGCGGATTGGGCGCATCCGACAACTCGACGGCAGGTGTCGCTGTTATTTCTTCTCTTCCTGTGTTTTATCACCGCCTTTCACCTCTGGTTCATCAGCTCAGGTCGATTGAATCTGGCGCCCGATGAAGCGCACTACTGGATCTGGTCGAAGCGACTGGACTGGAGCTACTACAGTAAAGGGCCGGTAGTGGCCTACCTGATCGCCCTGTCCACGCGGATGGGGGGCGATACTGAATTCTTCGTCCGGCTCCCGGCGGTCCTTCTGGCGAGCGGAACGGTCATCCTTACGTTCCTGTTGGCAGTTCGGCTCTGTCGCTCCAGTTGGGCAGGCTTGGAAGCGGTGTTGCTCCTCGCCGCCATGCCGCTCGCCGAAGCGGGTTCGATGTTAATGACGATCGACGCACCGCTGGTCTTTTTCTGGTCTCTTACGCTGCTGCTGATCTATCGCGCGCTTACGACGGACGGTAGCGGCTGGTGGCTGCTCGCTGGGATCAGCCTCGGGCTTGGGCTGCTCAGTAAATATACCATGGCAGTCATCGTACCGCAGACGTTCCTCTACCTGACATTGTCCCGAACTCATCGGTTCTGGTTGCAACGGCCGGGTCCCTACCTTGCGCTCGGGGTAGGACTCCTCCTTTTTACCCCTGTCATATATTGGAACGTCACGCACGGCATGGTCTCATTCCGTCACCTCCTGGAACAGCTTGGAGGGGGAAAAGATACGGTGATACCACTGAAGAGTTTGGGAGAATTTGTGGCATCTCAGGCGGGTGTGGTCACCCCCGTCTGTTCCTTGTAGTCATGATCGGGCTCTGGGAGGTCGGACGGGCCGCATTTACCCGACCAGGTGATCAGGCGGCGCTTTTTCTCTTTTGCGCTGCGGTACCCCTGCTGGCCGCGTGCCTCATCACCAGCCTGTGGACAAAGGTTCAGGGGAACTGGGCCGCACCGGCCTATGTCGCTGCTGCCATAGCCGTTGCCAAGTGGCGGCTGGGCTCATCTGCTCATAGCGTCTCTACCTGGCGATGGACACGCAGTCGCACGCTGTTCGTCGGCGCGTTAGCGACCGGGTTCCTTGTCAGCACCATCGGCCACTTTCCGCATGCGCTGGCCTCGGTTGGGCTGCCGCTTCCCGCGAAGCTCGATCTGACTAAACGCCTCAGAGGATGGGCAGAGCTCGGCGCGCAGGTCAGCGCCGTCTATCAAGAGATGAGTCGGAGCAAACCGACATTCGTCTTCAGCGATCGGTATCAGATTGCCAGTGAGGTCATGTTCTATGTGCCGGCCCACCCGAATACCTATAACATCCAGCTCGGGCGGCGCATGAATCAGTTTGACGTATGGGGAGGGACTGAAGAGGTTCGAGGTTGGGACGCCATCTTTGTGGCGGACCGACCAGACCTGCCCGATGCGGTTCTCCGCTCATTTGATGAGGTACAACCAGAGCGGCCAACTCATCTATCGGGTAGCGGACAGTCGCACAGCCTTCACTCGTGGTCGATCTTCCGCTGCTATGGTTTCCGGGGATTCCCTCCGGCTCAGCAGCTCGGGTATTAGATGCGGGACGCCTTACCTCCATACGCTTTGAGCAACGATCTTCAGCGAACGCCGTGGCTGTCTATCGTCATCCCCTTTTGTAACGAGGAAGACAATGTCCGTCCCCTCCATGAACAGATCGTTGTCGCGTTAGACGGTCTTGGACAGTTGTATGAGGTGGTCGCCGTCGATGATGGCAGCACCGATCGGACACTCAGCCTCCTGGAGGCAACCGCGAAGGTTGACTTACGATGGAAGGTGATCGCGCTCAGACGAAACTTCGGCCAGACTGCCGCCATGTCTGCCGGCTTTGACCACGCGACAGGCGACGTGATCGTGACTCTCGACGGAGATCTTCAGAACGATCCGGCCGATATCCCGAGGCTGTTGGAGTTCATTAACGACTACGACGTGGTCAGCGGTTGGAGGGCCGATCGCAAGGATCCCTTCCTTTCAAGGCGGCTCCCCTCTATGCTTGCAAACTGGCTCATCTCCGTCACGACCGGCGTACGGCTTCATGACTACGGATGCACCCTGAAGGCGTATCGACGGGTGGTTGTAGAGAATCTCAGGCTCTACGGTGAGTTGCATCGGTTTATCCCCGCGATTGCCAGTTGGATGGGGATCGCCATCGCCGAGGTAAAGACGCACCACCATCCCAGACGGTACGGACGCTCGAAATACTCCATCGTTCGAACGGTGCGGGTGCTACTGGATCTGATCGCCGTAAAATTCCTGCTCCGATTCAGCACCTCTCCGATTCAGATCTTCGGCGGGTTGGGGCTCGCCGTCGGCACCACTGGCGGAGGGCTGCTCCTGTATCTGGCCGGCCTCAAACTGCTCATGGACCAGTCGATTGGCGGGCGACCGCTCTTACTGCTTGCAATCCTCCTGCTGATTCTTGGAGTACAACTGGTAGGCATGGGACTGCTGGGTGAAATGGTGGCGCGGGTCTACCATGAGACGCAACGCAAACCGATCTACATGGTTCAGCGGATCATCCATGGGGTGAAGACTGAAGGAGGCGACAGTGGCCTCGGCCAATAAGTCCGTCGCCGTAACGTGGCAGTTCTGGCTGAAGCTCGTCGTAAGCTTCGCGCTGCTGTCTTTGCTCCTATTCAAAACAGACCTGCAGGCTCTCGGCAGTCTCTTCCGCTCCCTGCGTATCCCGATCTTTTTCGGATCCGTTCTCCTCTATCTGGTGACGCAGTTGCTCAGCACGATGCGCTGGAGGTGTCTACTGCAGGCCGAGAAGATCCGCCTCCCCTTCTGGCGTCTCACCCTGCTGTATTACGAGGGGATGTTCTTCAACCTGATGCTGCCCACCGCGATCGGCGGCGATCTGGTTCGGGGCTATCAGGTTTCGCAACTGACTGACCGACGCGAGGCATCGTTGGCCTCCATCCTCGTGGAACGGCTCTCCGGTTTTGCGGCTCTCGCCATCATCGCCTGCATCGCCATCATCCCCGCATATGCGCACGTGAACGATCCGCTTATCGTCTGGGCGACAGCCGCCTCGGCGGCAGGGATGGTCGCCCTTATCGCGTCACTCCTAAGCGATCGACTTCAGGCGTTGTTCTTCAGGCTGCTTCATGGCGTAGGCCTTGGAAGATTTCACGATACTCTCCATCGGCTGTACGAAGCAGTCCAACGGTACTGGACCCACCGGAGCACCCTTGTGCTGGCGTTGGGGCTCTCATTGATCTTGCAGTCGCTGGTGATCACAATCTTTTACCTGATCTCGCTGGCGCTCAACCTGTCCGTCCCTTTCCGCTATTTTTTTCTGTTCGTCCCGTTGATGAGCGTGGTGTCGATGCTGCCGATCTCGATTGCGGGTTTGGGGCTCAGGGAAGGGAGCGCCGTATATCTTTTTACGAAGGTCGGCATGGATACCGCCGGCGCGCTCAGTCTGTCGTTGCTATGGTTTGCCGTAACGGCCCTCTGCAGCAGTTTGGGGGGGATCGTATTTCTGGCCGGTCACTCACGGCACCGGATAGAGCCGTAAATGGGAAATCCTGGGCCTGTCTGGTCCGTCTGGTTTATTTCGTTGGAGAACCAGACCAACCAGACAAACCCAATAGACCCAATCAACTCGATAGACTCGATAGACGCAATAGACACTTTCTGAGGAAACGATGTCTATTTCGCTATGGCTGGAGAGACTGCGAGGGTGGGATGAAGCCGGATTCTATCTGATTAACCGAAGCCTGCAGAATCCGTTCTTTGACCTCCTGATGCCGTTCGTCAGCAACAAATGGAACTTCGCCCTCCCGGTGGCGGTCCTGCTTGGGTACATATTGCTCTTTCGTCCGAAACGGGATCGGATCATCGCCCTGTCCACCATTGCGGTGATTCTGCTGACCGATGAAACGAGCCAACTCTTAAAGGACTTGTTCGAACGAACCAGACCATTTCATCCTCTCAGGGATATCACTCGTCCTGTCTCGTTTTCTTTTCCCTCAAACCACGCCAGCAACATGTTTGCCTTGGCTGTGTTTCTCTCCTATAATTATTCACGATCAGGGTGGCTGTGTTTCCCTGTAGCGGCTCTCGTCGGATATTCCAGAATCTATGTCGGCTCACATTATCCGTTTGATGTGCTGGGCGGCGCGCTCTGGGGAGTCATGGTCGGACTTCTCGGCGCCGTAGCGGTCCGGCGTCTTATGCGGATGGCGGGAGCCCGGCATACGAGTCCGGCAGGAGATGAGAAAGACCGCCCTGCCGGCGAGCCGGAAACCTTCCAGTAGCGCCTTAAGGAGATTACGAATGGGTGACCAACAGATTCGACTGACGTCCTTGTCGCATGGAGCCGGCTGAGCGTGCAAAATCAGCCCTGCTGATCTGGCCCAGGTCCTGGGCCGGCTTCCACGATTTGACGATCCACGCATCCTTGTGGGGGCAGAGACCTCCGATGACGCGGCCGTCTACCAATTGGACAGTGGGCAGGCGATCGTCCAGACCGTAGATTACATCACACCGGTAGTAGATGATCCGTATAGCTGTGGCCTGATTGCCGCCGCCAACTCGCTGAGCGACATCTACGCGATGGGCGCAACGCCTCTGTTCGCTCTCAACATCGTCGGTTTTCCGATCGGATCGCTCTCGCTGAGCATCCTTGGAGAGATCCTTCGCGGCGGCGCCGATAAAGTTCGCGAGGCGGACACCCCAATTATCGGAGGACACAGCATCGACGACCCGGAACCAAAATATGGCCTCGTGGTAACTGGACTGATCGACCCTGCGAAGATCTTAAAAAACTCGACCGCCCGCATCGGGGATGATCTCGTGTTGACCAAACCGCTTGGCATCGGGATCATCACCACCGCTATCAAGCGCGGCAAGGCCACCCAACCGACCATCGATGCCGCCATCGAGCTGATGGCTACACTGAATAAAAGCGCATCGGAAGCTATGGTGGCGATCGGCGCGCACGCCTGTACGGATGTCACCGGGTTTGGACTGCTGGGGCACCTGCACGAGATGACCGTGGGGAGCAAGGCTGGAGCGCGGGTGTCGCTCTCAAAGGTCCCGATTCTCCCTGACGCCTGGGATTTGATCCACGAGGGGATCTGTCCGGGCGGGACACAACGTAACTATGAATCGTTGGACGGAGCCATCGTCTGGAATCCAGGGATTCGCGACGAGGCCCAAATGATCCTGTGCGATGCCCAGACCTCCGGCGGCCTTCTGATCGCTGTCCCGAAGGATAAGACGGCAGCCTTGATTCAGCGTTTGAGAGAGCGTAAGACGCCAGTCGCCGCGCTGATTGGCGAAATCGTCGAGGATCCGACTGGTCGTATCTGGGTGGAACCGTAGCCGGTGATAGGTAAATAGACTGAGGACTAAAGGCTTTTAGGGGTAGGAACCGAGAAGATCGTAGATAGCTCGATTCGTGCCTTGCGAACAGATCCGTCGGCTGAAGATATGGCTATTGGCTCACAATGGACCTACGAGCGATCCGCAGGGTGAGCGTAGTGGCTACAGCAACGAACAGGAGTAGCAAGCCGCTATCCGAGAGAGTTGGAATGATTGGGATGCCTGCAGGGCTGAAGGCGATGCCGGTGGGGGCCGTACCCACCGAGATCGGGCTGCCGACCAGACTGTTCGTAGCCGTAGCGATGACCGAGACGGTGTTGGAGCCTTGATTCGGCACGTACACCGATGCCCCGTCAGGGCTCGCGGCCAGGAAATCAGGTCTCTGCCCCACCGAGATCGGGCTGCCGACCACGGCGTTGGTGGCGGTGTCGATAACGGAGACGGTGTTATCCACAAAGTTCGCGACGTACACGCGGGCGCCGTTCGGCGTGATGGCGATGCCGACCGGATTCGACCCTACCGAGATCGGGCTGCCGACCACGGCGTTGGTGGCGGTGTCGATAACGGAGACGGTGTTCGAACCGGAGTTAGTGACGTACACGCGGGCGCCGTTCGGCGTGATAGCAATCTGCTCGGGCGTCAGCCCGACCGAAATGGTGGTAAGAACAGCTTTTGTTGCAGTATCAACGACAGAGACATTAGCCGAACCGGAGTTCGTCACATATGCCACGGGGGCGGCGTCTGCGGCCTTTGCTCCCACCGATACGAGAACAATCAGATAGATCACCGAGACGACCGCACCCCAGTAGTGCGGCTTCGTTTCTCCCGATCTATCTGATCGCTTATCCCTGATCAGTGTAGTCGCCTCCGGTATCTTGCTCGGTATCAATCAGGCCTGCCTTCATGTCTCCTGACGATCCTCTTTACACAATCGCCACGATCTCAAAGAACAGTAATCAAGCCGATCTACACTTGTCAAGGGAATTCGCTATTTCGCGCCTCATGTGACGATCAGTCCGGCGTAGCCGACCACGCTGGAATCGTCCCTGGTGACATCGGCGGAGGTAGCATAACTGATCAACTCCCCTGAGGTGGCCCCGAGCTCTCTCGCCGCAATCAGCAGTGCGGTCGTCGGGTGAAATCCGCACATGGCAATATCTTCACGTCTCACAACCTGATACAACCGTTGGGGATCGCAGGCTACGATGGCCTCAATCGCCAGGCGGTCCTTTGCCTTGGCCTGTTCCCGACTTACGTAATGACTCATGTCGGTGCTGGCCACCATCAGCACCGATCGATCTGACCCCGCAATGGCCTGAGCCACCGCCAACCCGACGTCCTGACAGACTGCATATTCACTGCTGAACAGACAGATCGGCACGAAGGAGAAGGGACGGCCGTGCGCCTGGAGCAGCGGGAGTTGCACCTCAATGGAGTGCTCGCGCCGGTGCCCAAGATCGTCGTCCTCGATGGTCCGCGAGTTCTGCAGGATGGCCCTGGCCAGCTCTGTATCGATGGACACCTGTCCCATGGGCGTCTCCCATGTCCCGTCGGCCATAATCCCCGCTCCTGCCCCTATGCCGGTATGGTTAGGCCCCAGGATCACAAAGACATCGGGAAAGGTAAGCCGGGCGTACACTGCTCCGGCAACCCTCCCGGAGTAGATGTAACCGGCATGGGGGACGACCGCCCCGAGGGCGCGCACCGTCTGGAGATCCCAGGTGATCAGATCGGCGGCCTGCGCCCGCAACAGCTCCGGTGTACCCGGGTAGAACGAGCCGGCCACGGCTGCCCGTCGAATCATTATCAGTCCCTTGCGTCTATAACGTCTGTTGCGTCATCGCGTTTATTGCGTCTGTTGCGTCCTGGCACCTGTGGCCAAGAGTACGGAGGCGGCTTCTGTTACCTGCTCTACCGAAATTGAGTGCATGCACAGACGATCCTCCTCGATCTGGCACCGCCGTTTTGAGCATGGACTGCACGGTAGGGGGACACGGAGTACAACCCCGTCACCCCCGTAAGGACCGATCAGACGTGGATCGGTTGGGCCAAAGAGCGCGACAAGGGGGGTTCCAAGCGCCGCCGCCAGGTGCATGGGACCGGAATCTACCGTCACCAGGAGGTTGATCCGCTTCAGGAGCGCGATCAGAACCTTAAGGTCCGTCCGACCGGCCGCCACGAACGGGGCCGGGTTCATGCGGCGAGCCAGACGCCTAGCCACCGGAAGGTCCGCGGACGATCCAATCACAAGGATCCTGGCCCCATATCGACGGGCCAGTGCCTCCCCTACACGCGCGAACTGCTCCTCTCCCCAGAGTTTTGTCGACCAACGCGCTTGTGGATTGAGAGCGATCACTGACGCATTCGGCCTTACCTCCGCCTCAGCCAGAAGCGCTTCAGCCCTCGCCCCATCGTCGGGTCGAGAAGGGAACATGAACGCCTTCGATGGCGGGTCTGCTCCAAGAAATCTGGCGACTTCCAGGTACCGGTCTACGGCATGCAGCGGTCCAGGTGGCAGCGGCACGACGTGGGTCAACGCGCGCCCGCTTCCCTCGCGGCTTCCAGCCAGACCGACCCGAAATCGCGCGCGGGCGCAGATCACCATAAGGGCGCTCTTGAGCAGTCCCTGCAAATCGACAACAAGGTCATACCGACCCTGACGGAGTTCGGCGATCAGCGTAGCCATCTCCCGCAACGCGGCCGATCCGCAGGAAGGAGACCGCACCTCTCGCCCCCATCGTCTGCGACCGGACACGATGACCCGATCCAGCAAGGGATGACCCAACAGCAGCTCCGCCGCCTCCTCCTCCACAAGCCACGCGATATGTCGATCGGGGTACCGTTGTCTGAGCGAGCTAAGGAACGGGAGGGCATGCACGACATCACCGAGTGAGCTCGGCTTAATGATGAGAATTCGCTGCACCTGCTCCATCGGCACAGGGTCATGGCTAAACGGAGCAGTCATGCCGGCTGGCACCTTTGGACAATCCACTCGGTGGCGTCAAGCAGATCTCTTGCCGTATACGCGGGCATTGGACCTCCCGTCGACCGAAGGTGTTCCAACGACTCACGTCCATAGCCTGTCAGGACCAGCACCGAAGGCAGACTCAGTCCATCTGCCAGCAGCATGTCGCTCACCTTATCCCCCACGACGTACGATCGCCCCAGGTCCACCTGCTGCTCATAGGCCGCCCGCTGAATCAGTCCTGGAGCGGGCTTACGACACAGGCAGTCCCGTCTGTATGGAAAGCGCCCTTCCCGAGGGTGATGAGGACAGTAGTAGAAGGCATCCGTCCCTCCTCCATCCGCCTGGAGCAGCTCCAGAAGCCGTTGATGGGATGCTTCAACCAGCTCTTCAGTGGCGTCCCCCCGGGCCACCCGCGCTTGATTGCTGACCACGATCCGCCGATATCCCGCCTCGCCAAGGCGTTTCAACGCTTCCGCCGCCTTGGGAATCGGCCTCATCATATCCGGGCGTTGGATCGGCCCTACCTCTTCATTGATGGTACCGTCCCGATCCAGAAACACCGCCGGCGCCGGCCGGATGCTCGCATCAGCAGGAGCGTGTGATCGAGCGAGAAGGATCTCCGCCGCAGCCACCACCCTCTCCACATCAAGTTCCTGCATACATCGATGGTCGATAGGGCAGTCGCGGTAGCGACACGGACTACACGTCGGCGGATTGTGAAGAACCTGATGGCCGGAGCCGAGGGGACCTGTGCGATGGGGATCCGTCGGGCCGAACAGGGCCACGCACGGGATTCCCAGTGCGGAGGCCAGATGCATGGGTCCCGTATCGTTCGTCAGGAGCAGCGCGCACCGACTCAGCAGGCCGGCCAATTCAGCGAGCGTCGTTCGTCCGCCGAAGTCGATGACAGCCCCGCGCATCCGCGAGCGGATGGCCCGTGTTAATGACGCTTCGCGTGATGAACCGAACAACAGGGCAACCGTGCCGAAGCGATCCGCCAGACGATCGGCGACTTCTGCAAATCGTTCCACCGGCCAGCGCTTTGCCGTCCCATACGTGGCCCCTGGGGTCATGCCGACAACCGGGGCGTGAGGGGGGAGACCGGACTCAGCCAGCAGTTTCTCAACTTCCGCATCGCTTCCAGGCGGACGCAGGAATCCGGTTGGGCGCACCCACGCATCCCACTGTAGCGCACGTAGCAGGCCAAGATAAGCGTCCGCCTGATGTAACGGCGTCCCACTCGAGGGGCGCACCCCCACCGTCAATAAGGAATCTCGCCAATCGGTCGCATACCCGACCCGATGCGGAATCCCTGCCAGCCGACTGATGAGCGCTATCCGAAAACTGTTCGGTAAAAGCAGAGCCAACTCGAACTCTCGTTGCCGCAGTGCGGTCGCCGCCCACTTCAACTCACCCCTGCCCGGCAGCTCAACGAGTTCATCGATACACGGCAAGGATCGAAACAGCGGGCTCAGCCATGGACGCACAAGGAGTGAGATTCTTACACTCGGGAATGAGCGACGAAGGTTGGCGAGCGCAGGAAGCGCGAGCACCGCATCACCCAACCAATTAGGGCTTGCAACCAGGATAGATCGCAGCCGATCGGGTTCGAATGTTTTTCGAACATGCAGTGTCTGGAGCCTCATGGTTTCGGGTGTCGGGTGTAGGGTGTCGGGTGTCGGGTGTCGGGTGTCGGGGACTCAGCACGCGGCTGCGTTTTCCATCTGCGGTGGACCCAAAGCCACTGGGCCGGCGCCTTCCGAACTAATGCTTCAATGGCCCTCGTGAAGGAGGCGGTGTTGGCAACAACGTCCGCCCTCAGGTGCCCGGTCCGAATTAAGGGTATCTCTTTCTCCACCAGAATGATGTGCCGATCCCGCCCGCACCGCACGATGGCGGCGGGAAGAACCGATGCGTCGGTTCTGAGGGCCAGGAGGGCAGGGGCGAGAGCGGTACAGGCCGGCCTGCCAAAGAAATCGACAAAGACCCCCTCTTTCCAGGTGATGTTTTGATCCATGAGAATCCCAACGCTTTCCCCACGAAACAGCGCCTGCACCAGCGTCGGCATCACCAGCTTCTTGGCTAATACCCGTGTTCCCCAAGCGGCCCGGAACCGGGTGATGACCTTGTCGAGATATGGGTTATCCAGAGGGCGCGTCACAATAGCCAACGGCTCCCCCATGAGGGCGGATGCAAGCGGAAGCAGTTCCCATGACCCCAGATGCGCGGTAATGTAAATAATCCCCTTCCCTCGGCGCTTAGCCTCATGGAAGTGCTCATACCCTTCGATCCGGATAAACTGCCGGAAGTTCTCTCGATCGATCTTGGGAATCCGACACGTCTCTATGACGGTTCGGCCCAGATTGATAAAGGTTAAGCGCGCCAACTCAGTGATCTCCCGAGGGGAATGCTCACCACTGAAAGCCTGGCGCAGGTTGTCCTGAGCAATCAATCGATGTTTGTGGTCGACACGGTAGAGAGCCGCGCCCAACCCTTCACCGATAGAGTAGGCCAACGACGATGGCAGGTGGAACAATCCCTTCGCGAATCCTGCCACAAGGAGGTATTCGAGATAGGCGGCAACACCGCCATGGCTCCTGGACTTCACGATGCGCTCGGTTGTACCAGGCGGTTTAACATCGCCTCCAACAGATCCGCCCCTTCCAATAATTCAAATGAGATCGACAAAGCGTAGAGTGGCATATCCACCTGAGCAATGTCTAAGTGAGCCAATTTTACCATATCCTTTTCTGTGGTGACCACCATGGAGGCGCCGTCATCTTTGGCTGCTCGCCCGATCAACTCCAGATCGGCTGGAGTATAGCGGTGGTGATCGGGGAAGATACGGTGAGCCGCAACACGCGCACCGAGCTGACCAAGCATCGCTTTAAATCGGCTTGGATTGGCAATGCCGGAGACCGCCAACAGCCGCTGGCCGGTGAGACGCTCAAGACCCACGCGGTCTTCACTCCTGACATCGATAAGGCTGACAGGCCGATGGACAGCTCGGGCAATCGGAGCAGCCGGCGCGTATTGCCGGATCGCCCGTATAGCCGAATCTACGTCGCGTCCAGCGTCAGCATTCGTCACGACCACGATGTCAGCCCGTTCGAGTGCCTCCGGCGGCTCGCGCAACAACCCTGAGGGCAGCAGCCGACCATATCCGAGCGGATTGACCGCATCAACCAGCACGATATCCAGATCGCGGTGGAGTCTGCGATGCTGAAACCCATCATCCAGAATAATCACGCCACACGCCACCTGCTCAATGGCGACCTCGCCGACTCGGTATCGATCGGCCCCGGTCAAGACGGCGACGCCCGGCAGATGCCGGGCCAGCAAATAGGCCTCGTCAGCCGCGACCGGCGGCTTGCATCGCACACTTGTGCCATCGCTAACGACGGTCGGCTTCGTCGAATCACTCCGGTACCCTCGTAAAATGATGACCACCTGCTGGCCTCGCTCGCGCAGCCTACCGGCCAACATCTCAACGCACGGGGTCTTCCCGCTTCCACCCACACTGATATTTCCAACGCTCAGCACCGGGACCGGAAGTCGGTGCGTCCCGGCAAGGCCACAGCTAAAGAGCGCCGTCCGCAGCGAAACGGCTGCCCCATACACATGCGAAATCGGACGCAAACACGTGAGCCAGGCTTGAGCGGTCCATTGCTCTGGAGCAGCCGCCATGCAGCGCAACGTCCAGGTTGAGAGCGCCTCTATGCCTTTCACGATACGAACCGCTCCAGGAGGGTCGCTGTCCGCTCGCATGCGCCCTGATGGGCCGCTAAGGCTGCCATTGCCGCCTGACCCATCTTTTCTCTCGCTCCTTGATCACGCAGGAGCCTGGTAAGCTGCCGGGTGAGATCCGCCGCATCGCTTACCTGGATGGCCGCCCCCCGTTCGACAAAGTACGCACTCGCCTCGATAAAATTCTCCATGTGGGGACCGAAGAGCACCGGCCGACCGTGCAGGGCCGGCTCGAGCAGGTTGTGGCCGCCTCTGGATATAAGACTCCCACCGACAAAGCTGATACTCCCCACCGCGTACAGCCCTGACAGTTCACCGACGGTGTCCAGAAGGATCACCTCCTTCGCGCCATTTCGCCCTTGAGGTAGAGCGCTCCGCCTCACTACGGCCATGCCATGAGCGGCAACCGCCGTTTCCACCTGGACTACCCGCTCCGGATGGCGCGGCGCCAGGATCAGCAACAGGTCCGGAAACTCTCCGCGCAGGCGGCGAAAGGCCTGGAGCAACATCTCCTCCTCGCCGGCATGCGTGCTTCCCGCCACCAGGACCTGTCGCTGCGCGTCAATCTGAAGTTCCCGACGCCACTGTTCGGCCAGCAATGAGGTGTCGGCGTGGCGGACTGCATCGAACTTGAGATTACCCACCACATGCACCCGCTCAGGACTGGCGCCCAGCGCGAGAATTCGCTTGGCGTCGGCGCCGGTTTGCATGCAAAAGAGATCAACGCACTGAAGGACTCGGCGGATAAAGGGTCGGACAAGGCGGTAGCGTGAAAACGAGCGCTCCGATAGTCGACCATTGATGATGGCAACCGGAATCTTCGAGGCCGCGCAGGCATGGAGGAAATTTGGCCAGATTTCTGTCTCTGTGAGAAGGATGAGGCGGGGTCTCACTGAGGCCAGGGCCCGATGAACAACCATCGGTAGATCGATCGGAAAGTACACGACGGCCGCCGCCTGCGGGAGCGAACGTCTGGCGACCTCTCGTCCGGTTCCGGTCACCGTCGAGACGACAAGCGGGAGCATCGGTCGCTGCGCCCTCCAGAGATTCGCCAGAATCGAAGCCGCGCCGACCTCCCCCACCGAGACGGCATGTATCCAGACAGGCTGAACCGCTCGCAGCCGTGAGTACAACGACTCCGGGTAACGGCCCGCACGCTCCAACCATCCTTCCCGGTAGGAGGAACGTCGGAGTATCTTCAAAAGGATGGAGGGTGACCACGCGAGCAGAACGAGGGTCAGTAAGAAGGAGTAGACAGCATACATCCCGGCCTGCCGATCGTCATCGATCCGTTCTGAAGTAGTTATCCGCCTTCATTGTGAGCAGATCGAGGCGCTCTTCGAGGACTTCCTGGTGCTTTGTTATCTCATCCTTGGTCGTTGTCGGAGGAACATACATCGGTTCCCCCCAGATGTACACGGCACGGGAGAACGGGACCGGCACAAGGAAGCCGTCCCAGCTCTGGAGGAATCGGCGTCGCGCCGCACTGAAGCTCACCGGCACAATGGGAGCCCCCGTCAGCTTCGCGACCTCGATGACACCGGACTTGACCTTCGCTCGCGGTCCCTTTGGGCCATCCGGGGTGACAACCAGGTCCAGTCCGCCTTTGATGGCGCGGATCATCTGCTTGATGGCGCGCATGCCGCCCCGTGTCGCTGAGCCTCGAATCACCTCGAACCCGAGAATCGTTGCGATTCGGCTGAAATACTCCCCATCCCGATGCTGGCTGATGAGGAGCGCTCCGGATTTCCCGGGATAGACAAACGGCATCATCAGGAGCCGGCCGTGCCAGAAGACCACAATGATTCGCTCTCCCTTTGCCCAGCAGCGTTCCGGGTACGCACGGCCCACATGAACCACTCGAAGGAGCCGAAAGAGGCACTGCATCAACCTCGCCGCAAGCCATGGGACAATGCGCAGAACACGACGATCTTCCCTGAGCGCAACGACCGCTCGGGAAAAGGATGACTTCCCCATTACCCTCTCTGGACCGCTATCTCCTCCAGGGCACCCGACTGCAGGCACTCAAGGATAGCGTCTACCGTCCGACTCAAGGCTCCAGGCGGTCCCAAGCGATCACGCATCTGCTGGAGCTCCTGCCGCGTGTGGCGACGCTGCTCCGCCGACAGGAGCAACCGACGGGCCTCGTCGGCGATCCGCTCCGGTGTCGCGTGAAATTGAATCAGCTCCGGCGCAATCCGTCTTCCCGCCACCAGATTCACCATGCCGATGTACGGAACCCTGATCAACAAACAGCCCAACAGCCACGACAGAAAGGCAAGGCGATACACAATCACCATGGGGGTACCGATAATAGCCGCCTCAATGGTCGCAGTACCTGACGCCACAAGGAGCAGGTCCGACGCTGCCATGACCTCATAGGTCTGGCCCTGCACAACTGTAGCTAAGACGGCTTCTCGGGTCAGGAAGGATCCGATAAGGTCGAGCGGAAGTCCGTCGGCCGCGGCAATTACCACACGCAAATCCGGCTGCTCCGTCATCAGTCGCCTGGCCGATCTGAGCAAGATGGGTAGATGCCGCATGAGCTCACCTGTGCGGCTGCCGGGCAGCAGCCCCAATACCGGAGCCGCTCCCTCCAACCCTAGGCGGCGACGCGCCTCATTCATCGATGGTGAAGACGCCAACCGATCCAGGAGCGGGTGACCGACATACAGAGCTTCCACCCCTTTGTCGCGATAGAAACCCTCCTCGAAGGGAAAGATCACCAGGAGCCGTCGGACATACTTCGCAATCGACCGTATCCGACCCGCTCGCCAAGCCCATACCTGCGGACTGATAAAGTAGACCACCGGGATGCCAAGCCGGGATGCGCGGCGAGCGAGCCTCAGGTTGAAGTCCGGAAAATCTACAAGGATCACCAGATCGGGGCGTCGATCGCGCAAGCACCGGATCATACTCCGGTACGCCCGCCAGATAGCAGGGAGTCTGGCGACTACCTCGACGAGGCCCACCACAGCCAGATCGCCCGCATGCGCATGGAGGCGGACACCCGCCTGACGCATCCGGTCCCCTCCGATTCCCTCTATGGTCAGGTCCGGGGCGCGCCGCCGCAGCTCGGCAACCACACCGGCAGCATGCAGATCTCCTGACGACTCTCCTGCGACGATCAGGATCCGGCCATCTCGCATCTGGCCCTACAATCGCTCCACAATCTGAGAGGCCACTTTCAGGGCATCTCGTCCTTCCTCCCCTGAGACCAGAGGTCGTTTTCTGGCCCGGACGCACTCGATAAAGCTTTCGAGCTCAACACGAAGCGGCTCTGCCTTATCAATGGGGATCTCTTCCTTCACGATCGCCGAGGCGGCCTCAGCGGCTGCCTTGCTCGTCCCAGAGATGCGATGGTAGACCGTCATCTCTTGCTGGGTATAATCGAGGGAGATGAAGGTGTCCCGCTGAAAGATCCGTATCCGCCGGACCCGTTCGACGCTCACCCGGCTGGCAGTCAGGTTCGCGACGCACCCCGATGCAAATTCAAGTCGCGCATTCGCAATATCCACCTGATCGGAGATGACCGGGACGCCCACAGCCGTGACCGAGACGACGGGTGACTTGATCAAATTCAGTACAATGTCAATGTCATGGATCATCAGATCCAGAACAACATCAACATCCGTATTGCGGTGGGCAAAAGGACCAAGACGGTGACACTCAATGAAGCCGGGATTCCTCACGACGGCCTCGAGCGCCTTTACCGCGCCGTTGAATCGCTCGATATGACCAACCTGAAAGATTCGATCGTCACACCTGGCGATCTCAACCAGTTCGTCGGCCTGAGCGGGAAACTGCGCAATCGGTTTCTCCACCAGGACGTCTACCCCGCGCTTCAGGAACTCCTTGGCGATGGGATAGTGCAACAGGGTCGGAACCGCCACGCTGACGGCGTCTACCCTTTCCAGGAGCTCGCGGTAATCGCGACACAACCGGATCCGCTGCCGTATCCCAACCTCCTGCAGGCGGGTCTCGTCGATATCGACCACCCCGACCAGTTCAACACCAGGCAACTCCGAATAGATCCTGGCGTGGTGATGTCCCACATAGCCCACACCGACGACACCGACTCGAATTGGATGTCCGTTCTTCATGCTCGATTCGTCTCGCCTCTCGCCAACATCAGCGGGGAAGCCGTCAGCTCTAGCTGATAGCTGACGGCCGTCCTGCTGCTAGTCAGCCACAATCGTCAGCCCAAGTCGATCGGCCCTCGCCACGACCTTTTCCCGATCAAGAATCAACGTCTGATCGGCATCCAGGGCAAGCGCGGTTGCGCCCGCATCTTCAAGCGCCGCCACAGTCTCCGGTCCGATAACCGGCAGATCAAAGCGCATATCCTTATGAGGACGCCCAACCTTTACCACGACTACCTCACGATTCCCGAGTGTACCGCCGCGGCGAATTGCCGCATCAGTTCCCTCGATCGCCTCTACAGCCAGTACGGTACGGCGCTTCACCACGACCGTTTGGCCGATCCGCAACTGCGCCATCGATCGGGCAAGCTCTCTTCCAAAGTCGATATCTTGCTGCTCCTCCAGCCTTGGCGCCCGCGCCGTCAGTACTCCCTTCCGTAGTAGAATCGAAGAGAGGAACCGTCGACAATCGTGCAGGGTAATCCCTTCCTCTGCCAGCAGATCGCCTACACCTGCGAGGATCGTATCACCGCGTCGGTCTTTGAGCTTCCAATAGAACAGCAAACCGGCCAGATCGATCTTCGCGCGCGAGAAGAGAAGATCCAGCGGGACCTTCCCGAGCATCACGGCATCCGTCACTTGTTCACGCTTCAGCGCCGAGATCAACCGCCCAAGCTGTCCGACGCCCACCCAACAGATCGCATCGACTTCATCGGCCAGATCGGCAGAGGCCGCCTCTTCGACCGCCACCGCCACGACCTTCAACCCCTGCATTCGCGCATCCCGCGCGGCCACAATCGGAAGCGGACCCCCGCCGGCGATGATCCCCAGACGTTCCATTACAATCCGATTCGCGGTGCATTGGGTTCATTGCGTGCGGCGTTCGTTGCGTTCGGGGTGACGCTGCACGCTGTACGCTGCACGCCTATCAACGGGCGATTCCTCTGGCCGATAACTTGATGAAGTGCATCAAGTGCTCAATCTCCGGGCAAGAGGTGACCTCCGATGCAATCCTCTCCAGAGCCTGGGATGTATTAAGGTGGGCCAGGAAGAGCAATCGATAGGCTTGCTTGAGACGAAGAATTGCCTCCTCAGAAATACCATGGCGGCGAAGACCTACCGTGTTTAAACCGTAGCATTTGGCTCGGTTCCCCTGCGCCTTCAGGAAAGGTGGGATGTCTTGCAGCACCGCGGAACAGGCGCCGACCATCGCGTATTGTCCGATGCGGACGAACTGATGGATCCCTGTCTGCCCACCAATAACTGCTCGCGTTTCGACCTCGACGTGGCCGGCCAGTCCGGCTTGACTGGCGACGACAACGTCATCGTGCAGGATACAATCGTGCGCAATATGAGCATAGGCCATGATGTAGTTCCGGCATCCCAACACGGTGACGCCTCTCCCCTTTACCGAGCCGCGATGAACCGATGCGAACTCCCGGATGATTGTCTCGTCACGGATCATCAATCTGGTCTTCTCGCCCCTGTCCTGGAAGATCTGAGGTGCCGCGCCGAGGACGACATGGGAGAAGATCTGGCACCGTTCCCCGATCTCCGTCACCCCCTCGATAAGGACATGCGAGCCGATAACGGTCCCGGACCTGACAACGACATCAGGACCGATCATTGAAAAGGCACCGATACTGCAGTCCGACGCCAGCGTGGCCTCAGGTGCGACAATCGCTGACGGATGGATCTGCGCCATTATTCTCCCGCTACCACAGGAATACCGGGAGGAAGATTCGACGATTCCCGGTCGACTACCATACACGACAGCTCAGCCTCCGCGACCAACTTGTCCTGAACAAAGGCCATTGCTTGCATTCGACAGTTCCGACTTCTGATCTGGAGCAGCTCGATCTCAAACCGCACCTGATCCCCCGGTAGCACTGGCCTGCGGAACTTGGCGTGGTCGATGCCGGTAAAATACACCAGCTTCTTTTCGGCGCTCACGTTCAGTGTCCGCATCAGCAGAACACCTCCGACCTGCGCCATCGCCTCGATAACCAGCACTCCCGGCATGACCGGCTGCCCCGGAAAGTGACCCTGAAAGAATGACTCGTTAATGGTCACGTTCTTTAGCCCCACCACCCTCTTTCCGGGCTCGATCTCGAGGATCCTATCGACGAGAAGAAACGGATAACGGTGGGGAAGCATCTCCTGAATCTGTCGAATATCTATCACTGGGGTCTCCTCTCGAAACTCGATTGAGAAGACTGCGCCTCTACATCCCCTTCCTCAATAGTGCGTTCTAACGATGCCAGACGCGTCTCAATGCGCTTGAGGGTTCTCAGGATCGAGGGGAGCCGATTTGCTGCAGCAACGCTGCGCTTAAATGCGAGATGCGGAACAGCGGGAGAACCCAGAACAACACTCCCGGATGGGAGACTCTTCGCAACTCCGGCTTGCGCACCCACAGTGACATCGTCGCCGATTTCAATATGATCGACAATCCCGACCTGACCGGCGAGCGTCACTCGATCTCCGATCGTCGCGCTGCCGGAAATACCGGTCAGGGCCACAATGACCGTATCTGCTCCAACGACCACGTTGTGTGCGATCTGGACCAGATTGTCGATCTTGGTCCCATGTTTGATCCTCGTCGCCCCTATGGTCGCCCGGTCGATTGTGACATTCGCGCCGATCTCTACATCATCCTCGATAATGACCCGCCCCACCTGCGGAACTTTGATACGGATCCCCTGTCCATCTCTCAGATAGCCGAAGCCATCGCTCCCGATGACGGTCCCGCTATGAACGATCACGCGATCGCCGATCTCGGCACCCTCCCGGATCATCACCTGCGGGTAAAGCCAGCAGTCGGCGCCGATACGGGAGCCTTTCCCGATATAGACCTGGGCACCCACAACAGTCCCCCGGCCGATCGTCACATCCGCCTCAACGACTGAGAGCGGCCCGATCGCAACATCCATCGCCAGACGTACGCCCTCGCGTACAATGCTGGATGGATGGATGCCTGGCGTTGGGCTGTCCGGGGTATAGAAGAGACGAAGGGCCCCGACAAAAGCCAGATACGGATCGTTCGTCAGCAGGGCCGGCTTAGAACAGGGTGGGCTCCCCTCAGGTACGATGACAGCGGAGGCCTTACTCGTCTCCAGCTTCGGCAGATCACGAGCGTGTGCCACAAAAGCCAGGTCCCCCTCACACGCCTCGTGCAGCGGAGCGAGATGACGGACCTCGATCTCACCGTCACCGACCAGCCGGCAGTTCAGCTTTTCAGCCAGCTCCCTCAGTTGCATCACCACAACTACTTTTTGCTTCGGCGGGTGTTGTAACGTTCGAGGATCTCTTTGGTAAGGTCGGCCGCGTCGTTGCCGTAGATCACACCGCTCTGCCCCTTCTCAATGATGAGGCCATATCCTTTCTCTTTGCCGTAGTCCCGGATCACGGTCGTGAGATCCTTGAGTAGATCATTGACCATCTCACCTTCCCGCTTGGCCAGGTCACGGTTAAAATCTTCGGTGACTCGCTTGAGGTCCCGCAACTTACGTCTGATCTCTTCCTCTCTGTCCTTCCGTGCGGCCTCACTCAGGGCAGACGCCTGTTTCTGGAGATCGGCGTCCATCTGCTTGATCTCAGCCTCTTTCGCGCTGATCTCCTTCTGTTTCTCTGTCGCCTCCGCCTTGACGGTATTCATCGCCGTCTGCCCCTCTTTCGACTGCGTGATCACCGTCTGAAGGTCGACAAACCCGAGTCGTACCGGCGGATCCGCAGCCCAACTTACGGATGCCGTCAAGACCACCGCCACAGCCACCCAGAACAGCCGCCATCGCCAACCGTACATCATACCCATCATACGTTGTTTCCTCCACGCGCTAAAACGTCGACCCCATCGTCAAGTGAACGGCGCTGCTCGATTCCCCTGGCCGCTTATCCAGATTGAGACCCCACTCAACCCGCACCAGGCCAAATGGGGTGGCCACACGAACCCCACCCCCTGCCGTCGGTCGCAATTTGAATGAAAGGCTTTCCCCCTCGGCCCAGACATTGCCTGCATCGAAAAAGATCAACCCCTTGAGTCCCAACGGATCGTAGAGCGGAAACATCACCTCGTTATTGAAGTAGAGGGCCTTGGTACCGCCGATCCGCTCATCGCCAATGATGTTGCCAGCGTCGTCCTTGACCGTCTCGGTGGGGCTCAAGTGGAAGGTCTTGAATCCTCGAACCGTCGTGGTGCCGCCAAGGTAGATCCGCTCCTGAACCGGTAGATCCTTCCCGCCGTAGGCGTTCGCTACAATCAGGTTGCCGCGGATATGACCGATCACCTTCCAGATCAGCGGGTGATAGTAGCCGAGATCCAGGTTGAACCGGTGGAACTTATTGCTCCCGCCAAGAAAGTTTCCGGCGAACTGATACGTTGCGGACCCGGTGAAACCTTTGGTCGGATCGAGTCGGTTATCCCTGAGATCCATCGAGAGACCGAGCGATACCCTCCCGGTTTTATTTATTCCTTCTTCGTCCTTGATAGTCTTAGGCGCGGTGTCTTCGACATCGAAGATCTTGTTTCGCTCATATCGATACCCCAGGTTACCGAACAACTCCTTGTAGAGTCGTCGGCCAAAGGCGATCGAACCGCCCTTGCTGTCCTGATTAAAGCCGGTCTGCTGGTCGAAGAGCAGACGCTGGTTGAAGACCGAGACATCCAGCGAGGTCCCCGTATCCAGAATGTAAGGATCAAAGAAGTTCAGGACAAACCGACTCGCCCTGGCACCAACTTGCGCTGAAACCGAGATCCGCTGCCCCAGTCCGAAAAAGTTATTCTGAGAAATAGAACCCGAACCCAGGATGCCGTCAATCGAACTGAATCCGCCCCCGATGCTGAAGGAGCCGGTCGGCTTCTCTTTCACCAGTACATCGATATCCACCCGATCCTCGGAGGTCCCCCGACGGGTTTCGATCTTCACATCCTCGAAGAAACCAAGGTTGTTCAGATTCTGGCGACCGCGCGCCAGTAGACGGCTATTGTAGAGGTCACCCTCATTCAGAGGGATCTCCCGTCGAACGACCTTATCTCGAGTCTTTGTATTACCTGAGATCTCGATCCGTTCCAGGAACGCCTGTTTCCCTTCGCTGATCTCCAGCCCGACATCCACAATATGGTTCTCCCGATCGGTATTAATGGTGGGAGCGATATCTGCAAAGAGATAGCCGCGCTCCGAATACCGATCAGTGAGGGTCAGTAGGTCCCGCTGGAGCACCTCCCGGCTGAAAATCCCCTGTCTGGCAATCTGAAGCGGTTTTAACACGTCCTCGGCAGAAAAGACCGTGTTGCCTATCACGCCTAACTCCCCCACCCGGTACTGCGGGCCTTCTTCCACCCGGATGCCGATCTCGAGTTTCTGCCGTGCCTCAACCACCCGGATCTCCGGCTCTCCCACTTTAACGTCGAGATAGCCGTTATCCAAGTAGTACGCTTTAATCCGATCGAGATCGCGTTGCAACTCATCGCGTTTCAGCGTTCCAAAAAAGAAAAACAGGAATAGTTCCCTGGTGGCCATGCGCGCCTTGATCTCCTCGTCGCTCAACCCTTTAGCCCCAAGGATTCGAATAGTCGAAATATCGAACTTTCCCCCCTCGTTAATCTCGAAAGCGACCGAGATGTCCCCCTCCGGTGTCTTGTCTGTTTGCGGGGCAACCTTCGCCTGGTAATATCCCTCTTCTTCGTAAAACTGCCTGACCTTCTCCACGTTCGCGGCAACGGTCTGTGGGTTAAATACCCCGCCCTCAGTGAGCGTGAGTTTCTCTTTGATCTTGTCGGTAGCAATCTGCTTGTTGCCGCGGATCTTCACCTCACGGATGGTCGGCTTTTCAGTGAGGATGAAAGCGATCTTCAGACCTCCCTCAAAGACCTCGGCATCCACAGCGACATCGTCGTAGAAGCCCAATCGGTAGACTGTCTTGACATCCTCTCTGATCTTTTCCAGAGAGAACGACTCCCCAACCCGGGTCTTCAGCTTAAACCGGATGGTCGCCTCGTCGATCTTTCGGCTTCCCTTGATATCGAGTTGCTTGACCTGCGCCTGTTCCTGGCCGTAAGCTTTGCCGAACGCCAACGCCAGAAAAAGAAGGAGAGAAGTGACGGCGAGAAACGTTACGCGATTCGCGAAGGCCGGTACCAAGAGTTGTTACTCCTCGAGTCTGGACAGGGGGGATACCTGCGCTCAACGTAAACGCGCAAACCTTACCACCTTTGCCTCGATAACGCAAGGAGAAAGTCGCCCGAACGGGCCACAGCGAAAGAGATACAGGCTTGGAGTGAAGTGCGGCTATTTAGGAGCTTCGAGAAGGCTGACCTCTTCAAATGCTAAGGCGTCTCCCTCCAGCTTTACTCTCAGAGTGCCCCCTTCTGCAAACCGCCCCTTCAACACCTCTTCGGCTAATCGGTCCTCCACATAGCGCTGGATGGCACGGCGCAGCGGCCTGGCGCCAAGAGTCGGGTCAAACCCTCTATTGATCAGAAACTCTTTCGCGCTCTCATCGACCGCGAGTGAGATCTTACGCTCAGCGAGCTGAAGCTGCAAACGGGCGAGCAGAAGATCCACGATCTTACAGAGCTCATTTTTACTCAACTGGTGGAAGACGATCACCTCATCGAGCCGGTTGAGCAGTTCGGGGTTAAAGACCCGTTTCAGTTCGCCCAGGACGGTGTCTCTCATCTTATCGTACGTAACCGCCTCGTCACCGCCCTTGGCGAAGCCCATGGCGGTGTGGAGACCGATCTGACGGGCGCCGATATTGCTCGTCATGATGAGGATGGTATTCTTAAAGTCAACAATACGACCATAACTGTCGGTCAGGCGACCATCCTCGAAGATCTGGAGGAGCAGATTGAATACCTCCGGGTGGGCTTTTTCGATCTCATCCAGAAGGATGACCGAAAAGGGCCGGCGCCGGACCTTCTCAGTGAGCTGACCCGAATCGTCGTATCCGATATATCCAGGTGGCGCGCCGATAAGCCGTGAGGTAGAAAAGCGCTCCATATACTCCGACATGTCAACACGGATCAGCGCGTCCTCCGTTCCGAACAGAAATTCCGCCAGCGCCTTGGCCAGCTCAGTCTTCCCGACGCCGGTCGGCCCCAGAAAGATGAACGACCCGACGGGACGACTCGGGCTCTTGATCCCGGCCCGCGAACGGCGAATCGCGCGACTGACGCTCTCGATAGCCTCGATCTGCCCTACCACCCGTTTGGTCAGATCCTGCTCCATCCGCATCAGCTTGGCCGATTCCTCCTCCTCGATCTGGTACAGCGGAATGCCGGTCCACTTGGAGACGATGTAGGCCACCTCCTCGGCCGTCACCATGGTTTTTTCCTTCGCCCTGGACTCCTTCCAGTGGGCCTTCTTCTCTTCCAATTCAGTCCGAAGCTTACGCTCCGAGTCGCGGAGCCTGGCCGCGACCTCAAAGGCCTGAGTCCGGATTGCATCTTCCTTCTGGGCCCGGAGACGCTCAACCTCGTTCTCCATCTCGCGGAGATCCTGCGGCAGCATCAGGGTTTTCAACCGCGCCCGCGAGCCGGCCTCGTCGATCACATCAATGGCCTTATCTGGAAGAAAGCGGTCGGCGATGTAGCGCTGCGACAGGCGCGCAGCAGCCGTCACCGCCTCGTCGGTAATGATCGCGCAGTGATGCGCCTCATAACGATCCTTGATCTCCCGGAGGATCCGAATCGTCTCCTCCACGCTCGGCGGCCCGACCTGGACCGCCTGGAACCGTCGCTCCAACGCCCGGTCCTTTTCAATGTGGCGGCGATACTCGTCGAGGGTGGTTGCGCCGATGCACTGCAGCTCCCCTCGCGCGAGCGCCGGCTTCAACATGCTGGACGCATCGATCGCGCCCTCTGCGGCGCCGGCACCCACTAACGTATGCAACTCATCGATGAACAGGATGATACTCTGCGACTGCTGAATCTCCTTGACGACGGCCTTGAGCCGCTCCTCGAACTGACCGCGATACTTGGTTCCGGCCACCATGCCGGCGAGGTCAAGCTGGACGACCCGCTTCCGCAGCAGGGTCTCCGGCACATTGCTGGCCACGATCCGTTGGGCAAGCCCTTCCACAATGGCGGTCTTTCCGACGCCGGCCTCCCCGATCAGGACCGGATTGTTCTTAGTCCGACGCGAGAGAATCTGGATGACCCGCTCAATCTCCGTCTCGCGGCCGATCACGGGATCCAGGCGGTCCTGGCGCGCCATCGCGGTCAGGTCTACGCCGAACTCATCCAGCGCCGGCGTCCTGGTCGAGGTCGTGGGCTTGGAGGCCTGCTCGCCCAGCAACTCCTGGGCCTGCGCCTTGGCTGAGGCGACGCTGACGCCGAAGTCCCTCAGAACCAATGAGGCGATCCCCTCGCCCTCGCGGATCAGTCCGAGCAGCAGATGCTCGGTCCCAATATAGTTGTGTCCGAGCGATCTGGCTTCAGAGATGGCGTATTCCAGGACCTTCTTCGCCTGCGGCGTAAAAGGGATCTCTCCGGCGGGGCTGAACTCGGAGCCGACCGAGACGATCTTCTCGATCTCTCCCTTGACTGCGGAGATATTCACGTTCAGCTTCTTGAGAATCGCAACCGCGAGTCCGTCGCCCTCGCGGATCAGTCCGAGCAGCAGATGCTCGGTCCCGACGAAGTTATGTCCAAGGCGGATCGCTTCTTCCCGGGCCAGGATAATGACCTTGCGGGCTCGCTCTGTAAATCGCTCGAACATCTCCTCACTCCCCTTCTTCAGCACCCTCGCGCTACTGACATGCTGAGTATAGCCGATCCCTCCAGAATTTCAAGACTTCTCTACGATGCGACCGTCTAATATTGTCACGATCCGATCCGATCGATGGGCCAACTTCTCGTTATGCGTAACCATCACAAAGGTGAGGCCGCGTTCTCGATTCAGCCGATGGAGCAATTCAAAGGTCGCATCGCCTGTCTTGGTATCGAGATTTCCGGTCGGTTCGTCTGCAAGGATGACCTTAGGTGACGCGCCCAGGGCTCTCGCGATGGCGACTCGCTGCTGTTCCCCTCCGGAGAGTTCAGAGGGGCGATGCGAGAGCCTGGGCTCAAGCCCTACCTCCCTCAGCAGGGATACGGCAATCTCCCGTGTCTGTAATCGATCCCGACGCGCCACCAGAAGCGGCATCATGACATTTTCCAGCGCGGTGAACTCCGGCAATAGATGGTGAAACTGGAAGATGAACCCGACAGTTCGGTTACGAAAGCCGGCCAGTTGTCCGTCGTCCATCCGGTCGAGGCTGACATTCTCATAGGAAATCCGACCTGCGGTGGGGCGATCCAGAGCGCCGAGCAGATGCAGGAACGTGCTCTTTCCGGCTCCTGAAGGTCCCACGATCGCAATGAATTCCCCCTGGTCAATACTGAGATCAACGCCTTTCAGGACCTCGACTGCTCCGCCATCGATCTGGAACGACTTGTAGACGCCATCTGCCCTGATGAACTCATTCATAACGGATCGCGACGACCGGGTCGAGCCTGGCCGCCCGCCAGGAAGGGTAGAGCGTCGCGAGGAAGCTCAAGACCAGCGTCGAGGAGGCGATCAAGGCCAAGTCGGTCCCTTTCATCAGGATCGGAACGGCATCCAGCAGATAGACATCGCCCTGAAGTCTGACAATTTTGTAGGTCTCCTGCAGCTTACAGATCACCGCGCCTCCCACAGTTCCCAATAGGGTGCCGACCAGTCCAATGACCACGCCTTCCACCATGAAGATCAACATGATGCTTCTTGAGCTGGCGCCGATCGACTTCAAGATGCCGATCTCCGCCCCCTTGTCCATCACCTTCATGATCAGGGTACTCACAATGTTGAAGGCGGCCACCAGCACGATCATCGTCAGGATGACAAACATGGCAAGCTTCTCCAGCTTCAGGGCGGCAAAAAGGTTGCGATGCAACTGCATCCAGTCTCTTGCAACGTACGGGAATCCAAGGCGTCGCTGAATATCCGCTCCCACCTCTTTCGCCCTGTACAGATCGTCTACCTTCACCTCGATCCCTGTCACGGATTGTCCCATCTGGAAGAGTTGCTGAGCCGCCGTAATGGTGATATAGGCCAGTGCGCTGTCATATTCATACATGCCCATTTCGAAAATTCCGGCGACGGTGAAACTTCGCATGCGCGGCGCGAGTCCGAACGGGGTCAGCACATTGCCGAAAGGGGAAATGACGTTCACCCGTCCGCCGAGACCGACTCCGAGATTGGTTGCCAGAGCGCGCCCAATGATGATCCCCTCGGGATCCAGACGCCATCCGCTTCCCTCGGCCGGTTCTTTCAGCCGCGTCGGATCGACCTCGGCGAAGCTCTCGGTCAGCGTCGTCACCTCCCGCGCGGAGTCGAGGTCGATACCTCGAAGGACCGCGCCTCCCGCCCCTCGACCCGTGCTCAGCATCACCTGGTGGTAGGTGAACGGCGAGACCGCCACGACACGCGGGACCTCGCGGACCCGCGCGGCCGTCTGAACCGGATCCTCGATCCCTCGATCCCCGGCACGTACGATCCATAGGTGAGCATTCGTCCCGAGGATCTTACTCCGAAGGTCACGCTCAAATCCGCTCATCACCGCCAGAACGACAATGAGCGCCATCACGCCAAGCGCGACGCCGCCGATAGAGATCAGCGTGATCAGGGAGATAAACGCCTGCCCTCGTCTTGCCTTCAGATACCGAAGTCCTACAAACAGTTCAAACGGCATCGATACCGCCCTGTTCGCCTTGGGCGGGCTTCAGGAGAGGAAAAAGAATAACATCGCGAATCGATGGGGAGTCGGTCAGGAGCATCGCCAGCCGGTCAATGCCGATCCCTTCACCGGCCGTCGGAGGCATTCCGTATTCCAACGCCCGCAGAAAATCCTCATCCAGGCCATGGGCCTCCAGATCGCCTTGATCCCGCTGCCGCAACTGGTCAAGAAACCGAATGCGCTGCTCGCGTGGATCGTTCAGCTCGGAGTAGGCGTTGGCGATCTCCATCCCGCCGATGAACAGCTCAAACCGCTGAACGGTCGTCGGCTCACCTTGTGTCGCTTTGGCCAACGGGGAAAGCTCAGTGGGAAAATCGATAATGAACGTGGGCTGAATAAGTTTCGACTCCACCAGGGTATCGAACAGCTCGGCCATCACCTTTCCCTTCCCCCAACCAGGCAGGATCGTGATCCCATGGTGTCCGGCCGTCGCGCGCACACCCTCTTCCGTCGTAAGGGCCTCCGCCTCCAGTCCGCCCACCTTGACGAGGGCCTCCTCCAGCGTGAGTTTCGGCCATGGTGGCGCGAAGGAGATCTGCTGTCCCTGATAGGTCACCTGCTGATCGCCCGTGATCCCCTTCGCCAGGTGAGCCAGCATCTCTTCCGTCATCGCCATCAGATCCTCGTAATCGGCATACGCCTGATAAAACTCCAGCATCGTGAACTCGGGGTTGTGTTGGGTAGAGATACCCTCATTCCGGAAGTTTCGGTTGATCTCGAAAACCCGGTCGAACCCTCCCACCACCAGCCGCTTCAGATAGAGTTCCGGGGCAATCCTCAGATACAGCTTAATGTCGAGGGCATTGTGATGCGTCACAAAGGGGCGCGCCATGGCGCCTCCGGCCATCGACTGCATCATGGGGGTTTCGACTTCCAGGAACTCCCTCGACTCAAAGAAGCGGCGGATCTCCGCGATGAGACGGCTGCGCTTCCTGAAGGCATCGGCAACCTGGCGATTCACAATGAGATCCAGGTAGCGCTGGCGGAAACGGGTCTCCACGTCGGTCAGCCCATGCCACTTCTCCGGCAGCGGCCGCAGCGACTTCGACAGGAGCCGAACCGTCCCGACGCGTACCGTCAGCTCCCCCGTCCGCGTCCGGAAGAGTTGACCTTCCACCCCCAGATGATCGCCGACATCCAGCCTCTTACAGAGGTCGTAGAGTTGCGCGCCCAGTACATCCCGGGAGAGGTAAATCTGCATCCTTCCGGAACCGTCCTGGAGATGAGCAAAGGTAACCTTGCCGTGATGGCGCAGGGACATCAGACGACCGGCAATGGCCACCTCTGGCGCTGCATCGGTCTCTTCAGGGAGGACGGCGTACTCCCGGTGAAGGTCGGCTGCGAGGTTCCGAATCTCGAAGCGGGCCGGATAGGGATCTACACCTGCCGCCTCAAGTTCCGCCAACTTCCGTATCCGCTCGCTCACCAACGGATTGTGCTCTTCCACAATGCCTCCAATCGTCAAGTTCGTTCGATTATAGGAACCACCCCGGCAACTGTCAAGGAAGCCCCTGGTGAAATCCTGACATTCGGAGTTCCTTGAGTGGTATGGGAGTTACGTGACTAGAGTGTACCTCCGGCGTGACGCGTAAACGGCAAAGTTCACGATGAGTAGGCCGCTACATGCGGCCTTCACGGCGAATGCGGTGCGGTCGCAGAAGGAGTAGCGGGTGTGATCGGTGAGCGAGGGGTATGTGTCGTCTATGTAGAGATCCCACGCTTCACCTGTCTCACCGGCAATACACGCGGCGTACGGGTTGTCGTCGCGCTCCCACCAGTCCAGATAGTCGGCAGCGAGCGCATGCTCGGCTGCGGTGACGGCTTGATCGGGCGTGAGGCCTGCGGCGGCGGCAGAAGCGAGGTCAGGATTGAGCCACCCCTCACCGAGCCAATGTGGAAGGTCGCTGTCGGCACGGAAGCCTAGCGTATACCATTGCGCGGCGATGGCGGTGATGGCGGCCTGGTCGCGGTAGAGGTCGGTGTAGTGGGGAATCAGATCGGCGATCTCCGAGATTGCTTTCGCGGTAGCACGGGTATCAGGCTGCAGGCTCATCGATTGCGTCCGTATCAGCGATCTGTCCTGCTCCAAGAGCCTGCGAACACGATGCTGACGTTACAAAGGTACCCTGTCCAGCACCATCAGCAAAAACAGTGCTGGAAGTTGTACGAGCGATGCGAACGCCAGCCGCCTCACATCTGCCGTCGATCGCCGGATGGTACAGGCGCACGCGCATCCAAGCAGGCTGATACCCAGCATAAACGCGCCTACGAAATAGAATGGGCCGGCGAATCCCATGAGGGTCGGCAGCAGGCTGACGGCAAGCAAGATCAGGCAGTCGCAGATAATCCGACATCTCGTCAGTATATCGTCCGGATCGATCAGGGGGAGGAGTCGAATCCCTGCTCGCTTATAATCGTCCTTATGCAGCATGGCGATGGCTAGGGTATGGGGAAGCTGCCACAAAAACAGGATGGCGAATAGTACACACGCTTCACTGCCGAGCCTTCCCGTAGCCGCTGCCCAGCCGATCACCGGAGGTAACGCCCCTGGGACCGCCCCCACCATGACGCATAACGCAGTCTTGCGCTTCAGCGGCGTGTACAGAAATAGATAGCTTCCCGCGGTCACCGCCGCTGCAACACTACTCCAGGTGTTGACCGCAGCAGCCAGATACAACAGCCCTGCGACTGTAAGCAATACGCCGAACAGGAGCGCCTCCGCAGGATGGAGCCGCCCGGCAGGCAATGGCCGGAGTTGTGTGCGCGTCATCCGCCCGTCCAGGTCACGCTCAAGGAACTGATTCAGCGCGAGGGTTCCACCTGCAGCAAGCGCAGTACCGATGAGTACTTGCCACAGTACCCCATAGTTGGGCGTACCGCCGGAGCCAATATAAAAGCCCGCGCATGCGGTGAGCAGCACCATCATCAGGATACGCGGCTTCGTCAGAGATATAAAATCCGCCGCGCGTCCGCGCGTCCGCGTGAACTCAGCGCCTGATGTTGCGGATGTGGGCATCATGCGCGCACCCGCTCGGCGGGTAATCCCCCGTCGGTAACAACAGCCTGCCGCGACGTCAACAGCCGATAGGATCGCAACGTCAGCATGATACAGGCTGCCAGCATCAGCGTACCCGTGATTCTGTGAGTAGTCGGCAGCGCCAACCGGGTAAAGGCTGCATAGGGGATTTCGAGTGAGGTAAAACGATTCACATACGATCCGAGGCCCAACAGAAGCTGTAGCACCAGCAGACCGACAAGTAGACTGACGGGCCACGTCAGCTTCACCTGATCTGCATGAGGTCTCAGGATACGTGCGGCCAGGCGCCAGACATGGATAGCGACAAGGGCGGCACACAACAGATGGGCCAGAAACCAGTCGCCGATATGTGTCAGCATGCCCCCAAAGAAGATCTGGAGGTATACCAACCCGGTTGTCAAGACACAGAGCCGCTTGACCGCTCCAACATCAGCCGCCACCGCTCTTCGTGAGTTGTGTTCCCACTCCTGAGAGGTCAATACCACCGAACTCACTGTGAGGGCAAAGAAGGCTTGGGCCAGCAAACCATGAATAAGTGCAAGTTCGCTCCCGGCCGACACCAGGATCACTCGAAGGCCGCCAAGTATCCCCTGGATGACTACCGCGCCGACGGCCGCAACTCCGAGCCACCGCGCCGATCTTCTGGCGTCTTTCAACCGGAGCACAATCGCGAATGCCAGAGTCAGAAAACCTACGAAAGATCCGATCAGTCTGTGACTGTGTTCGTAGAAGATCCCCCCCACCATGTGTGACCATGGATAGAGGAACATGTTATACCCGAATGTCGTCGGCCAATCCGGTACTGCCAGCCCGGCCCCCGTATTCGTCACCAGACCGCCGACAAAGATCAACATCAGCGTTGATCCCGCGGTCAGCATGGCGAACCGATGGGGCCAGGGACTATAGGCCTGCGCCTGTATGCGGTCCGTTAACCTCTCGTCGTCATTCTTCATCATCTCTGTGTTCTAGCCGAGCTACGGAGCGAAGTCAACGAAAAACCGGTATCCCCATGTGTGTCTCAGGTTGTCGACCATGCCATACACCCCGCAAAAATGACGTCGCGCATTGTCTTGCCTCTTCAGATGTGCTATATAGAACCGCCGTAACAACCAAACAGAACGATGAGAGGGCGAACCTGATCAGGCCTGAATTGCTGCGATTGCTGCAGCACACTAAGAAGACCGGGAGGGACAACATGCAACGCCGGACACGAGGGGTACTTATTATTGGCGTACTATTTTCCACTGTACTGGGTCTTTCCGTCACGGGAAGCGGTGCGGAACAAGCGTACAAGCTCAAGATGCCGTTGGGTCTACAGGAGGATGCGGCGTATATTCCCCCGGACAACCCTCTGACGGTCGACAAGATCAGCCTCGGTCAACAGCTCTATTTTGATACGCGGCTCTCCGCCGACGGGACTATTGCCTGCGCCACCTGCCACGCGGCGGACAAAGGGTTTTCCGACGGCCGCCCCACCTCGACGGGGATCAAAGGACAGGTCGGTGGCCGTAATGCCCCGGTAACGATTAATCGTCTCTTCAGCCAGGAGCAGTTCTGGGACGGCCGGTCCCCTTCGCTGGAAGACCAGGCGCTTGGCCCGGTGCAGAACCCCATCGAGATGGGCCACACCCTGGAGGGGATGGTGGCGACTCTGGATAAGTTGAGCGGGTATCGGGAGCAGTTCAAAAAGGCGTTCGGGACAGGCGTCACCAAAGACGGGGTTGCCAAGGCCATCGCGTCCTTCGAGCGAACCCTTCTTTGCGGCAACTCAGCCTTTGATAAGTTTGAGGCCGGAGACAAACAGGCTCTCAGTGCGAGCGCCCAGCGCGGGCTTACCCTCTTTCGTGCGAAAAAGGCGAACTGTGTCGCATGCCACACCGGCTTTAACTTCACTGATGAGGGGTATCATAACCTCGGCGTAGGTATGGACAAAAAGGACCCGGACCTCGGCCGCTTCAAGGTGACTAAGAAAGAGTCCGACAAAGGCGCCTTCAAGACGCCGACCCTGCGCAACATCGCCGCCAGTGCGCCCTATCTGCACGACGGCAGCGCCAAAACACTGGAAGAAGTGATCGACTTCTACGACAAAGGCGGCATCAAGAATCCGAACCTATCGAAGGAAATCAAGCCGCTCAAGCTGACGGCTCAGGAAAAGGGCGATCTGGCGGCGTTCATGAAGTCGCTGAGCTGCCCCAATCTCAAGGTTGCCGCGCCTGCGCTTCCTAAATAGGGGGGAAGGCTTTCCTTCCCCCCTATCTCTTTGACCTCGCCCCCTCAGCGCTGACAGGCCGCTACCAACCGGTAGACGGTCTGCAGGGATCTCCTCGCTCTCCGCGCGATCGCTATCTGAAGAATTCTTCCGGGATATTCTTGAGAAACCCCTTGACAAACACTGTTTTAGTTTTTATCTTTTCCCTTATCAAGGAGGCTGAGCCATGACGCCGTCGAGAATGTTCCTCAGCTCTGTTGCGTTTACGGTTACCCTCATCACCCTCACACCTGTCGCCTACTCCTATCAGGAAGTCGCCGTCACCGACGGCGGAACCATCACCGGAAAGGTGGTCTTTCAAGGTTCGCCCCCACCCATGAAGCTGATTATCCCCACGAAAGATCAGGAGGTCTGCGGAGGGATTCGCGAGGAACCTCATATTGTCCTAAGTGAGAATCAGGAAGTTCAGCATGCCGTCGTGTTTCTGAAGGACGTTCAAACCGGCAAGGCCTGGGGGCGGCCCGCAAAAACACCGGACCTGACCAATCTGAAGTGCGACTTTGTGCCTCATGTCCAGGTTGTGCCGGTCGGATCGGATCTCGAGATCATCAGCGCCGATTCGGTTCTGCACGCCACGCACGGGTTCCTGGGAAAACGGACCGTTTTTAGCGTCACTCTGCCGAATAAGGGGGACCGGGTGACACGACCCCTCAAGAAGGCCGGGGTCGTACGGGTTGAGTGCGATGCCCACGGCTGGATGCTGGGGTGGATTTACGTCGCCGACAACCCATACGCGACCGTGACGGCTCAAGACGGGACGTTCACTATTACGGATGTCCCGCCCGGCGCCTACACCCTTGTGGTCTGGCAGGAGTATATGGGGTTAACTGAGACCCCGGTTACCGTCAAGGCAACAGATGCAGTATCGGTCAAGATCGAGTTAAACAAATAGGCAACGTCAGAACCTGTGCGCATCGGCTGAAGGAGGTTCGTGCGATGGATGATCATGGCCGTGATCGTGACCGACTAAGACTCCTGAGATCAAAGGCAAGACTCATGTGGTGGCGCAAAAACGGCTCTTCCCGAGAGATCGAGGATTTGCGCCGCGAGATGGACCAAACATTAAGACAACCGGGTGAGCTTCCTGATAAGACAATGGAACTTACCCGCCGTATGTTCATCCATAAATCGCTACTGGCCGGCGCGGCAGCCGGCGTCGCCTCAGCCGGATGGTTCCCTTGGCTAAATACCCTCGACCTGGCCTTTGGCGCCGAGGCATTTAAGTTCGTCTGGGTCTCTGATTCCCACTTGTACCCAAGAACTCTGAACACTCGTTTCGTTGATAAGGTAACCCGTGCGGTGAAAGAGGTCCAAGCTATGTCGCCGCCCGCTGATTTCCTGATTTATGGAGGTGATCTGGCGCAGCTCGGGGATCCCGTCGAGTTAGAGCTCGGGGCCGAGATCCTGAAAGAGGTCACCATCAAAAAGGTCTTCATCCCCGGGGAACACGACTGGTACCTTGATATGGGAGTGAAGTGGGAGAAGCTCTTTGGCAAGTCCTCCTGGACCTTTGACCACAAAGGGGTCCGCTTTATCGGACTTGATACCGTGAGTCGCGGTCCGGACTACTGGACGGCGAAGAAGATGACCGCTAAAGAACGGATGGGTCATATGGCCACCCTGGATGGGAGTGTAGCGGGCGCGTGGGCCGGTGTCGGCCGTGACCAGCTCGAATGGCTTTCCACGACCCTTTCCAATTGGTCGAAGAACAAGCCGATCGTCATCTTCAGCCACAACCCGTTGTACGAGTATTACCCGCCTTGGAACTTCTGGGTGCGGGACTGGCGCGAGGTTCACGAAGTTCTCAAGCCCTTCACGAACGTCACCAATATCCACGGTCATACCCATCAAGTGCTGTATAACGAGATCGGTAAGGTTCGTTCGATTGGGATGCTGGCCACCTCGTGGACCTGGCCGTACGCGCCTGAAGGGGTGCCGGCCCTCACCAAGTGCAAGGTCCGCGTCGATCCCGGTGATCCCTTCGATGGGGTAGGTTGGTCGACACACACCGTGAGCACGGCAGAGAAGGTCGAGAATGAGTATGTGATGTGGCGAAAAGATATTCTCGGCGAGGCACCGTGGGACTCGGGATGCGCAGACAACGCCAATCAGATCCTGAGCCCACGACTGGCCGATCGTGAGTGGCCGTACTATGGCGCATATAAGTAACTGCCGGTTGATCATACATCCAAGAGGAGGACCGCGATGAAGCGCCAACACAGTTCTATCAGAACGGCACTAGGTGCCTCTCTCCTGGGTCTGCTCCTTGTCGTCGTCCCCGGGCCCAGCCCGGCCATCGCTCACAAGGCCAAGCACACGCCCGAGCAACTGAAAGCGTTTGAGCAGGTCTTTATGGAACAGGTCAAGGTCGGCGACTTACTCTTCCATGGCGACGGCGCCGTCCAGAAGCGACTCGGCGTGACGCTGTCCAACACGGGAATGGCATGCGCGATGTGCCATCCCTTTGCGTCGGACACCCACCCCTATACGTTTCCAAAATTTCAGGAACAGATCAACAAGTTTGCCACGCTGCGAGATATGATCAACTGGTGCATCGAAAAGGCCGCTGAAGGGGAGAGAATCGAGGACGATTCAGACGCCATGAAGGCTCTGGAGACGTATATCTACTGGTCTACCAGAGGCTCGAAGCTCGACCCGGGACGGCACTGACCGGGACGGCACTGCACGAGTCACATGAGGATGACAGGCACGCGCGCCAACAGGCACGAGCGGGTCACCCAGGCAGCGTCACCTACGGTGTCGAGACGGGCCTTTCTCGGTCTCGCCTCGACGCTGATCGCCTTAGAGTGGGCCGACATTGCATTCGCCCTGGAGCCGCAAGCTCCCGACAATTCGAATCAACCGACTCCCCCTGAACAGGCATACCCGCTTGACCTTAAGGTGCCGCCCTTCACTCGCAACGGCGCAAATGTCCCGATCGTTGTTGAAATGCGCCACCCGATGAACCCGGACCACTATATCAAGAGCCTTCAGATCCTGAATGAAGCCGATCCGATCCCATCAAAAGGAATCTTTCACTTGAGCCCGGCGAACGGTCGGGCCTATCTCTCAATGCAAGCCCGCATGAACAGCGGTACCTCCACGGTGCTGGCCATTGCCGAATGCACCCGACATGGTCGGTGGACGACAAGCCGACCCATCACGATTCCTGAAGGAGAGGGAGGGTGCGCAACCGGAACTGAAGGGGATGATCATGGATCGTCGGATGACGGCATCCGCCCACCGGTCATCCGAATCCCCGAGCTGGTCGATCGCGGACAGGTCAGGCGGGGCGAGATCATCCGGGTGCAGATGAACGTCAAGCACCCGAGTCGGACCGGCTTAACCCATCAAGGCACGACATTTCGTCACACCGCCGATCCCTTCTATCTGAAAGAAATGACCGTATTGTATGGGGATCGTCTGATCAGTCGTTATGAGATGACGCCCGCCATCAGCGACAATCCGTTCATTACCTTTGCATTGAGGGCGTCGGAACAATCCGCCATCCGGATTGTCGTCACCAACAGTCGCGGTCAACAGTTCCAGGCTACGCAAGAGGTGGCACTCACGTGAGCCGGACTCCGACTCTGGAGCTGTCACATGGCTCTATTATAATAACGACAACCCCCTGAACAACCGGGAGAGAGACAATGGAGCGATGGGTACGAGGCATGCTGATCGCTGCTGCCCTGCTGCTTATCGGCGGCGTTGTTAGTCGAAGTGTGGCGCAGGGACCGTACAAACTTACACTACCCTTGGGGCTGCAGAAAGAGGCTGCCTACGTCCCTCCGGATAATCCGCTCACAGCAGAAAAGATCGAACTCGGGCGACAACTGTTCTTTGACGGTCGACTCTCTGCGGATGGAACCGTGTCCTGCGCCACCTGCCACGCGCCGGATAACGGGTTTTCAGACGGACGGCCGACCTCTATAGGGATTAAGGGACAGGTAGGCAGCCGCAACGCACCCACCACGGTCAATCGTCTCTTCAGCCAGGAGCAGTTCTGGGATGGTCGGGCCGCTTCACTGGAAGAGCAGGCGCTGGGTCCGATCAAGAATCCTATCGAGATGGGCAATACGCTAAACGGGATGACGGCCACGCTTTCTTCGATTAAAGGATACCGCGAGCAGTTCAAACGGGTATTTGGGACAGACGTCAACGCAGCGGGTGTGGCGAAGGCTATCGCGGCATTCGAGCGGAGCCTGGTGTGCGGCAATTCGGCATTCGACAGATATGAAGACGGCGACGACGCGGCGCTCTCAGAGAGTGAGCAGCGAGGACTTGAGATCTTTCGGGAGAGAGGCAATTGCGCACGATGCCACACCGGCTTTGCATTTACCGATGAGCGGTACCACAACATCGGCGTAGGTATGGACACGTCGAACCCGGATCTCGGACGGTATGCAATGACCAGGAAAGAATCGGACAAGGGAGCGTTTAAGACGCCGACCCTGCGCGATATCGCCGCCAGCGCCCCCTATTTCCACGACGGAAGCACCAAGAGCCTGGACGATGTCGTCGAGTTCTACGATCGGGGCGGCACGAAGAACCCGAACCTGTCGAACGAGATCAAACGACTTCTCTTGTCGGCCCCGGAAAAAGCCGACCTTGTGGCGTTTCTGAAATCACTGAGCTGCCCGGATCTCAAGGTAGCCGCGCCCACTCTACCGAAGTAGTTTAGGCTGAAGACTGAAGGCTTTTGGGTAAATCCATTACCTCTTGATATCTTCAGTCTTCAGCCTACGGCCTGTTTTTATCGACCTACTTCTCCCCCATCTCTTTGATCTTCACCTGCCTCTTCAGAACGGCATGGGCCGCCGCCAGCTTGGCGATGGGAACACGGTACGGGGAGCAGCTTACGTAATCCAGGCCCAACCGGTGACAGAGATCGACGGAGTTGGGCTCGCCCCCATGCTCCCCGCAGATACCGACCTCCAACTGTGGCTTGGCCCGGCGACCTTTTTCTATGCCGATCCGCATGAGCGCCCCCACTCCCTCTTCGTCGAGAACGGCGAACGGGTCCGTCGGAAGGATGCCCTGTTCCAAATACAGGGGCAGGAACCGGCCGGCGTCGTCGCGTGAGAAGCCGAAGGTCGTCTGGGTCAGGTCGTTCGTGCCGAAGGAGAAGAAATCGGCCGCCTCGGCAATCTGATCGGCCACCAGCACCGCCCTTGGGAGCTCGATCATGGTCCCCACAAGGTAGCGAACCTTCACCCGATACTCCTTCATCACCTCTCGAGCCACCCGGTCCACAATCTCCCGCTGAAGCCGCAGCTCTTTCACGTGGCCGACAAGAGGAATCATGATCTCCGGGAATGGACGCTTCCCTTCCCGTTTGAGTTCGCAGGCCGCCTCAAAGATCGCCCGCGCCTGCATCTCGGTAATCTCAGGATGGCTGATCCCGAGACGACAACCACGATGGCCCAGCATCGGATTAAACTCGTGAAGGATGCGAACCTTTTCCTTGAGCGCCTCCTCCGATACCCCCATGTGCTCAGCGACCTTTCGAATCTCCTCGTCCTTTCTCGGGAGGAACTCATGCAATGGGGGATCCAATGTCCTGATAATCACAGGGAGCCCGTTCATGATCTCGAAGATCGCCTTGAAGTCCTGCTTCTGCATCGGCAGCAGCTTGGCCAAAGCCTTCCGCCGCTCGTCAGCGTCCTTCGCGAGGATCATCTCTCGCACGGCCACGATCCGATCTCCCTCGAAGAACATGTGTTCGGTCCGACAGAGTCCTATTCCTTCGGCCCCGAACTGTCGCGTGACCCGAGCATCTGTCGGCGTATCGGCGTTGGTCCTGATACCGATCTTCCGAAAGCCGTCCGCCCACCCGATCAGGGCGCCGAACTCACCAGTCAGTTCCTCAGGTTGGGTCAGCTCCACCTCTCCGATAATGACATCTCCCGTCGTACCATCGATCGTGATCGAGTCTCCCCGTCGGACAGTCAGATTCGCCACTTGGAAGTACCCGTCTTCCTCATTGACGAAGATGTCGGTGCAGCCGGCAACGCAGGCTTTCCCCATACCGCGAGCCACCACAGCGGCATGGCTGGTCAGGCCTCCCCGAGCCGTGAGGATCCCCTGGGCAGCCACCATCCCCGCGATATCCTCCGGAGAGGTTTCGGGTCTGACCAGAACGACCTTCTCGCGCCGCTCCGCGGCCTCGACCGCCTCCTCCGCCGTAAAGACCGCCTTCCCGACGGCGGCGCCAGGTGAAGCCGGCAGGCCCTTCGCAATCGTGCGGACCTGTAACTTCGGATCGATCCTTGGGTGCAGCAGTTGTTCGAGTTGCCACGGCTCCACCCGCAGGACGGCCATCTTTCGGTCAATCAGACGCTCCTTCGCCATATCCACGGCAATCTTGATGGCGGCGTGGGCCGTCCTTTTGCCGACGCGACACTGCAGCATGTAGAGCGTTCCGTTCTCGATGGTGAACTCAATGTCCATCATGTCGCGATAATGGCGCTCCAGGGTCCGGCAAATCCGCTCGAACTCTCGGTAGACGCGAGGCCAGGCCTCCTTCAGGTCCGTAATGGGGCGTGGCGTCCTGATGCCCGCCACCACATCTTCGCCTTGGGCATTCTGGAGAAACTCGCCGTAGATCCGCCGCTCCCCGATCGACGGATCGCGGGTAAAGGCCACGCCCGTTCCGGAGTCTTCGCCCAGATTGCCGAAGACCATCGCCTGCACGTTGACGGCAGTACCCCAGTCATCCGGTACCTTGTAGATCCGCCGATACTCAATCGCCCGCTTATTGTGCCACGACTCGAACACGGCGCTGATCGCCAGGCGAAGCTGTTCCTTGGGATCCTGCGGAAACTCCTGGTCCGCCTCCCGCCGCACCACCTCTTTGAACTGCTCCACCAACTCCATGAGATCCTCAGCCGTCAGTTCCGTATCGGCCGTCACCCGTTTCTTCCGTTTCATCTCGCTGAGGAGTCCTTCAAATGCCGTCTTTTTGATACCCAGCACCACGTCTCCGAACATCTGGAGCAGTCGTCGGTAGCTGTCATAGGCAAAGCGGGGATTTTGAGAACGTCTGATGAGACCCTGAACCGTCTTGTCGTTTAACCCCAGGTTCAAGACGGTATCCATCATTCCGGGCATTGAGATTCTCGCGCCTGAACGGACGGAAACCAGGAGGGGGTCTTTCAAATCGCCGAACCGCTTCCCCATGGCGCGTTCCAGCTTGGCGACTTGCGTCTCGACCTCGGACCAGAGCCCGCGCGGGAAGCGTCGGCCCTGCTTGAAGTATTCGATGCAGGTGTCGGTTGAGATGGTAAAGCCGGGCGGTACGGGGATCTTGAGGGCGGTCATTTCATGGAGATTCGCCCCTTTTCCCCCAAGAAGATTCTTCTGCTCCGCTCTGCCTTCCGCCCGACCCTTTCCAAAAAAGTACGTATATTTCTTTGCCATTCCCTTTGTCTCCCCCATGAGTTTGGACTATGACATCAGACGATAGACGCCGAGGGTGGGCGGCGGTTAGCAATGCGTCGTCGCTGGTCGGCGAAGCACGGACAGCGCAGCCGACCAGCGCCGATTCGAGCCGTACAGGGACGTACGGCGAGATTAAGCGGAGTCAACTGCCGCCCACCCCTGAGCCATAACCAGTAGACTCCGTAGTGAGCCCGACTACTGCTTCGTCAGTTCGACGTTCAGCTTTGTCTCCTGCTTTGCCTTGACGACGACGTCCTGGACCTTCTTGCCCAGCGTCTCCTGCCAGACCTCGAGTTTATAGCTGCCCGGCGGAACATCGCTCAGAGTAAACTCGCCTTTGTCGTTGGTGACCGCCACATACGGATGGTCGGACACAACGACCCAGCCGAGCATCCAGCTATGAGCATCGCAGGTCACCTTGACAATCTCCGGTTTCGCAAATTTTTCAGTCAACACCTTCTTGAATTTCGGCTGAGCCTTGTTGATCGACGAGTTCGCCTTGCTGTAGGTATGAATATTATGGAGAATCCCGTCATTGTTCAGGATCTCCAGTTCGCCGGCGGCGGGCATGACCACGACATGCGGCTCGTAGACGCACCCGTTTTGATCCAGCGTGGCTTTCGTGATCGTCCACTTCTTCCCAGTTTTCATATCCAGCAGACTCACCACGGCATTTTCAATCCCTTTGTTCGGACCCACTATGAGATCATAGCTCAGGTGCTGTTTTTTCCCGCACACTTCTTTGTCCTTCGTCACCTGGAGCTCTTTCCGCGCCGGTGCAGTCCCGGCAAACTTGATGGTACCGGTGATGGTCCCGCCGTCTTTGATCTCGCCGCCCTCGTAAGCTGAAACCTGAGCGGCAGTCCCAATGAACAAGCTCGCCACCACAGTCGCTGCAAGCATTCCGCGTATCCTGTACATCGAACATCGCCTCCTTCTGTAGGTATGTGGCTCAGTGTCGTCGAACTTCTCGGTACGCCGATAGTATAAATCAGTTCTCGCCAGAGCGCATCAGGTATTCCGTGATCGCCTGGATCTGTCGGTCCTCCTTACCCTCGAGGATATCTTCCGGACCGCCAGGATAGTAACTGGGCATCTTGGTCCCGGGCTGGATCTTCTGCGGATCCTTCAGCCACTTGCTCATCCAGATCGGCCGCAAGCGGCGCTTGGCCAGACCGAGATCGGGCGCCCAGTTTTCCGTCGGGCCCTCGGGTTTTTTCTCGCCCTGCTGGTGACAGGTAAAACAGTCAAAATAGTCCTTCGACATCAGCAATCGACCGGCCTTCACAAGCTCCGGGGATGACTCTTCCACCGAGACATACTCATAGGGGACCTGCTGCTTCCCCATTACCGCAAAATACTTGGTTAAGGCGGTCGCCTCCTCGATCGTCAGCCCGAAGGTCGGCATCCGGACGTCGAGCCACGGCCGAAGCGGGATCGGCCGCCCCAGGAACTGGTACAGCCAAGTCGCTTGGACCTTCTCTCCTTCATGCATCATCCCCACTTCGAGAGGAGGTGGGACCCTGGTCTCATTGGCGTAAAAGGCCGCAATGGCGCCGCCCTGTCCCTCAATGACGTGACATCCGTTGCAGTTGTAGCGTTTCACAAGAGTTCGTCCGTCCTGAATGGTTCGCTCTTCGTCCGACAGTCCCCTTTGGAATTGCGGCTGGACACGCTCGGTGCTGAGACTTTTCAAGTAGACCATCAGTGTCTTCGCCTGGTCATCGGTAAAACCGAAGTTCGGCATCAACTGTTCTACCCGTTCGGTGGCATAGATCCCGGGATCCTTCAGTTTCCAGAACGTGTAATCCTGCCAGGTCTGCTTCACCTGAACCGCCTCGCCGAAGAAGAGCTCCAGCAATCGCTTTCGGCTGAAGTTACTGAGATCCGGCGCAATCTTCTCCGACGTCTCAAATCCCTTGATTTCGTGGCAGCCGAAACATCCCCGCTTACGGATCAGACGCTCACCCGCCGCGATTCGCTCGACTCTCCTCACTTCTCGCTCCACACCCGCAACGCTTTGTTTCTGTCCCAGCGTCATCAGAAAGGCGGTGACTGCCCGCGCCTCGTCGTCTGAGAGACGCAGATCAGGCATCCGGGTTGTGGGCCGAAACTGCTTCGGATTCTTGAGCCAATCGAAGAGCCAGTTCGCGTTGACCTTGCCGGCGATCCTTGAGAGATCCGGTGCGAAATCCTGATCCTCGGGCTGGGGGGGCGGGGTGAACGCCGAGGTAGGCGTATCGGTGGGCGATACCGCGGGTGCACCGGCAGACGGAGCCTTCGTCTCGAAACCAGGAATCCGGTGGCAGCCAAGGCAACCGACCGTACCCACGATCTCTCGCCCGCGTTCGACGGATGCGGGCGTTCTCACCGTACCCTTACGAGCCGGCGTCGGCTGGGATGTGCGGAGAAGATAGGCCGAGATGTTCACTGCGTCTTCATCCGTCAGATCAAAATGAGGCATCCTCGTCTTGGGCAGATATCCTCTCGGCTTCTTGATCCACCGGACCAGCCAATTCGGATCGACCTTGTCGGCGATCCGAGTCAGATCCGGCCCGACCTTCTGGGCCTTCTCGAATCCCGCTATCGTATGACAGCCGAAGCAGCCGAGTTCCTCCACCATCTGCCGCCCGCGCGAATAGACAGGCGCCAGCGCAAACTCCTTCCTGTCGGTATGGCATTTCCGACAACTCGTCTGCACGAAGTCGCCGCGCAGCAACGGGCGGTCCCAGTGAGACACCTCGCCGTGCGCCGCATCGACGTCGAGAGTCGGCCCCTGGCCCTGATGACACGCGGTACAACCAAAGCGGGTCATCTCGTGATTGCCGAACAGGACCTCTCGATGCGGATGCGTACGAAACGGCTGTTCAGCCTGTTCGAAACCGACTCGATCGATCGCAAGATGACAGGTTGTACATCGATCGACGGTAAGAATCGGCACCTTGAACTCGTTGGTCGCCAGACCCTCGACTACGATCTGCTTGACCTCTGGCGATCGAGCTCCGATAGCCTCCAGACGTCGCTCAAGGGCGGTGACCGGCGCGCTGAACTCCCCTATCCTGCTCTGAACGGTATCGACATCGGCCAGAAACCGTTTGACACCCTTCCGAGCCTCCTCGACCTGCGCTCCCAGTCTATCCGCCTGCGCCGTCAGCTCCCGTAACTGCTTCTCCAGTGCCGCCACCTTGGCTCGGAATTCTGCGGGATCCTTTTTTGTATGAACGGCATGTTCTACCCAGTAGAGCGCTTCATCCAGCTCGCTCTTGACGAACTGCGCCTTCACGTTGATCTCGACCTGCTCGGTCTCGCGTTGTACCAACAGTTGCTGCGCCTTGACCGCCTCTGGTCCGGCCAGCCTGGCCTGCGCGGACTTCAGGTCCTGCTGCAGCTTCGCGATGGCAGCCTGAGTGTCCGGCATATCGAGCCGTGCTCGCTCCTTGGCAAGTTCCCGAGCGATCTGTTCGGACTCCAGCCGATTGAACTGTTGCTGATGGGCCTTCCACGGACGCCTGGTCTTCCCCTCATCCCAGACGGCCCAGACCGCTACCGACAGAAAGAGCATGCTCGAAATAAAAAACAGGACCCGTAAGGACCGCTGCTCTACCAGCTTACTCGTGCGCCACTCTCTCCACGACCGCACCGGGCATCCTCGATTATGGCGTTAGATATTGAACCAGGGTGTGACCCAGACATTCTTGATGTTAAATGCCAGACGCAAGAACATCTTGATCGGAAGACTCATCATCGTCAAAAAGAGGAAGGCCACGATCCCGTATCGGACAGCTCCCAACAGACGGATCGTGTCGCTCGTATCCCGCTTTGCGAAGTAATAGACGATCGCTGTGCTGAAGTAGAGCGCAATCAACACCAGCCCTATCAACTCAACCCCGAAGATCTTGGGATTGCCCATCCACCGAAACGGGCCCCATGCCGGCAAATCGACGTTGGTCAGTGCAATCACCATATGGGGATCCCAGGTCTCCCACGGCCAGAAGAGGTTCCAGCCTGGGCCCCTGAAGAATACGCCCGTAATGATCAGTGAAATCCAGAGGAAAAAAAAGCCGAACAAAAACGTAAGAATGGCGAAGGGACGCTCCCGAAAGGTGTAATAACCGTTTCCCTTAGGATTGACATCGACGTATGGGATGATCATGAGCCCGACAATGATCAGGCTGGGCAGGACGACACCGGCAAACCAGGGATCGAAGTAGACCAGCATCTCCTGAAGTCCCAGAAAATACCACGGCGCCTTGCTCGGATTGGGGGTTCGTGTGGGGTTGGCCGCCTCTTCCAAAGGCGCATCGATCAGAATCGCCCAGACGGTCAGGATCACCATGACGATAATCGAACAGATAAACTCGTTGCGGACCAAGTAGGGCCAGACGTGGACCCTATCGGCAACCACAGGGTCTTTCGCGCCGGCCGGTTGCGCAGCCGGTTTCGGCGTTGTGTCCTCTTTTACGTCAGCCATCGCACCACTCGTCACACGTTATGAATCATCAGGTACCGTGCTTCACGTATCACCGAACACTTATCACTTAACACTACAACGGCCCTGAGATCCCCCCGTCTTTTCTGATTCTCCAGAAATGGACGATCATCAGGAGGCTGATCAGGATCGGCAGAAAGATACAGTGCAACACGTAAAATCTGAGAAGTGCGGAGGGTCCTACAAGCGTACCGCCCAGCAGGAACGCCCTGGCGTCATACCGCGACGTAACCCCGACGACCTCACCGAACGGGCCCTCACTCCCGACAAACGGCGTCGCTCTGGCCATATTGGTTCCGACCGTCACGGCCCAGATCGACAACTGGTCCCAGGGCAACAGGTAGCCGGTAAAACTCAGCAGCAGCGTGATCGTCAGCAGGATGACTCCGACGACCCAGTTGAACTCTCTCGGCGGTTTGTACGAACCGGTCATGAATACGCGAAACATATGCAGCCAAACGGTAATCACCATGCCGTGAGCCGCCCACCGATGCATATTGCGCATGATCATCCCGAACGGGACGTCGTGTTCCAGGTATTTCATGTCGGCATAGGCGTACTCGGCCACCGGACGATAATAAAACATCAGAATCACACCGGTTACGACCGTAACCAGAAACATCAGAAAGGTGATGCCGCCCATGCACCAGGTGAAGCGGACCTTGATGGCATGGCGTCGGATCTTGGGCGGGTGCAGGTGGAGAAAAACATTCGCCATGATCTGCAGTACCCGGTTGCGCGGAGTATCCGAGTACTCGTGGCGAAAGATCGAGCGCCAGAGTTGCGACTCGACGATCCGTTTCTTCAGCTCGTTCAGATCGAACATTCAGAATCGCACCCTTTCCATCCGGACCGAGAACTTCCAGGCTAGACCTTCAACTTGAGAAACGCCTCTGGCTTCGTCCAGTCGCCCCGTTCGAAGCGGAACAGCACGCTCTTGTCGACCACGAGCTGTCCATCATCACCCAGCGTAATCTTGACCCGTTCCAGCGGTCGGGGAGCCGGACCCTCAAAGTTGATGCCGTCTCTGTGGAAACCGCTCCCATGGCAGGGGCATTTAAACTTGTTCTCCGCATTCAGCCAGTTCGGGGTACAGCCGAGATGCGTGCAGACCGCCAGAAGCGCATAAAACCCGTCAGCCTCATGAACGATCCAGACGCCCGCCTCCTGTTTCCACCGCTCACTGACGGTGCCGACCGGGTACTCCTCCGGCAGGCCGGCCTTGAACACTGCTGACGGCTCAAAGAGTACTCTCGGAAACATAAAGCGCCCGAACGCCACGCCGCCGATACCCAGCCCGGCCGCGATCCCGCACCATCCCGCGAGACAAAACACATCGCGCCGCGACCAGAGGGTCGCATTGCTTCCCTCCGGCGTCGCGATGAGGCGATCTTCTCTATTCTCTCCGGTAGGGCTCTGCTCGTCCACTGCCCCCTCAGCCGTGACGACTGACGTCGTCACGTTCTCGTCCCGTCAACTCCTTCTTTTTCAACCCTGTACGCAGCATACATAGTATAGCATCCCTAACCTGTCAAGGCGAAAAAGGCGAAATATGGTCCACTCAGGCTGGATAGAAATTAGAAATTCTTATCATCAACGATTCACTCCCTATCAAGGCAAACGTGGCCCCTACCCTTTTCCCCAAGCCACGCCCAAGTTATTTTTCTCTTGATTGGATTAGTCATATGTATAATACTAGATCAGGGGGGTCGGGTCATCAAGCTGGAGGCTGCCACGCTCTCCCTGGAAAAGCCAGTTCCAGCTCCTGTATCACCACTCAACACATCGCCGCCAAAAACACTTGACCGCCTCTCAGGTTTGGGGTATGCATCTTAACTACGCCTTCCTCTTGGAAAGGAGGACTGCATGGGAATTCGCACTGGAATACTGAGGGTCACCCACCACCCTGCTCCTCAAAGGGCCAGGAGTTGGACCCCTGCCGTCGTCACTCCTTCGTCACCCCCTCCCGCGAAACCCAAGCTTCTTGACCAGGTTCGCCTGGCGATTCGCGCTCGCCACTACAGCCACCGGACGGAAGATACCTACGTTGGGTGGATCAAGCGGTTCATCTTCTTCCACGGAAAGCGTGTAGTGCCCCCCTGAAAGTCAACAGGGCTTATGCCGCCTGGGGGAGTTGATAGAACTGTTCACGCCAGACCCGAGGGGTGAGATACCCCAGGGCCGAATGCTGTCGCTCGCTGTTGTAGCGGTCGATCCAGGCCATGATGATGGATTCGGCCTCCGCGAAGGACTCGAAATGGTGCAACCAGACACATTCTTGCTTCAGGGTGCGGAAGAAGCGTTCAATGACCCCGTTGTACTCCGGGGAGTATCGAGGGATAAACTCCTGGGTAATCGCAAGCTGCTGGGTGGTCCCAACGAACAGGCGGGCCAGGAAGATGGAACCGTTATCGTGCCGAAGCCGCAGGCCCTCGGGTACGTGGGCGAAACTTCCATAGCACTGGAGAATGCCTTGCTCCAGGGCATCGACCGCTTCGATCGCCCGACCCTGGCGGGCAAACCGAGCGCCGACGCACTCGCGGCTGCCAGCGTCGAGGACGCCGATAAGACTCGCCCAGCCATCCCGACCACACCAGATCTTCGTCGCATCGGTGGCCCAGAGCCGGTCCGGCTGCTGGACCGTCGAACACTTCTCCCACGTCGGCGTGGGCCGCAGGGCTGGACGGTGCCACACGCGGCATTGCCACCCTTTCCGTTGCATGATCCGATGGACCGTCTTGCGATTCACCCTGACGCCCTCCTGGAACCGCAGCCAGGCCCACACCCGCCGGTAGCCGAAGGTCTCCTCGCGGTCCAGGATGTTCCGGATCCGCTGGGCCAGGCGCTCGTCACACGGCGCCTGCTGCGGGGAAGTGGGCGCCGAGCCGCGCTGCCATTTGTAGAAGCCCGCGCGCGAGACACCCAGTGTCCGGCACGCCAGACTCAGCGGCGCACCCTGCGCCCTCAACTGGTCGACCTCCGCCCACGTTGGCGGATCAGCGCGTCGGTTTTTTTTAACAGCTCCTTCTCCAGGGTGAGCTGGCCCACCTTGCGCTCCAGCTCCCGCACGCGGCGCTCCCGCTCAGAGTCGATCTGTCCCCGGCGCGTCTTGAGCGCCGCCTGCCCGCCTTCCAGGAACCGATCCCGCCAGGCAAACAGTTGGGCTTGGCTGAGCCCATACCTGCGGGCCAGCTCCGCGGCCTCACCACCACGCAATAGTTCCAGCACCACAGCCGTCTTGCGGGTGATCGTCCAGCGATTCTGTGTCAGGGTCGACTCGGCCATTCGACACCTCCTTGTTGAGTCGCCCCAGTTTGTCACAAGCGCTGTCTACTTCTCAAGGGGGTCAGTATAAGCGGGCCACGTGCCACACCTTTCGCCATTCCTTTGCCACGCACTTGCTTGAAGGCGGCTACGATATTCGAACTGTCCAGGAACTTCTAGGCCATAGCGACGTGAAGACAACGATGATGTACACCCATGTCCTCAACCGTGGTCCGGCAGGCGTTCGCAGTCCGGTTGACGGGCTATGAGGTCAGCAAGGAGGCTGTTATGCCGATCCGCATAAGAAGCCGTGATACACTGCTGGATTGCACCCAGCCGGCGGACAATAAGGAGATGCGCGCGCCACTGGGCGGCGCTCCTAAGGTGTGATATGACGACAGGAAAACGAAACTCCGCATCTTATACGGATCATTCTAATTATTGTTAGCCGTACAAGAGACATAACCCATGGAAAGTTTGCTTGTTCGTATAGCCAAGGAAAGATTCACACACCCAACTAGCCAAATTGTTCATTTTGTAGAAGACAACGATGATGCAAACGACATATTAAATAATCTCGACCAGTATCCCCACGCATATGTTCTTGCTTGTCTGATGGATCGGCAGATTAAGGCAGAACGGGCTTGGGTAATTCCCTATTTAATCTACAAAGAATTGAATTCGTTTCTCCTGGACGACCTTGCAAAGATTGGGCTACCTGAACTAAAGCGCATTTTTAACGCCAACAAGCTCCATAGGTTCAACGACACTATGGCGTCAGTTTTTCATGATGCTGTGTTGAAGATTAAAAACGAATACGAAGGAAATGCCGCAATTATTTGGAGCAATAATCCAAGCAGCTCAGCAGTTGTTTATAGATTCTTGGGATTTAAAGGGAGCGGCATAAAGATATCCACGATGGCAGCTAATATCCTTGCAAGACAATTCAGAATTCCATTCTCAGATTACTACTCAATTGATATATCGCCAGATGTTCACATCATTAGGGTAATGAAACGAATGGGCTTTGTGCCATCTGATGCGAATAACGACATGGTTATATATAAAGCGCGTGAACTAAATCCAGGGTTCCCGGGAATCATTGACTTTTCATGCTGGGAGATTGGCAGAAAGTGGTGCCGCCCAAGAACGCCAAATTGTGTTGACTGCATTGTTACGTCAGAGTGCAACAAAGTAACATCTGTGCAAGACAGCCAATAGATCACAGTTAACAAGAAGCCATGAATTCAAGACAAGCATTACGTACGGCTAACCCCCGGTTCCAGGCGACGTCGGCGCTAACGCGCCGCCGCGCCTGAACCGAAACGTTATGGGTTGATGCGGTGAGGCGGCTTGGCCGGACGGCGGCTATAATATAAGGCGTTGGGTGCTTTACCCGCTCCAGGAATATCACAACCTGACGCATGATGAGATCGCCCCCTTGGTCTTGGGAATTCCGGAAACACCGTACTCGAATTACGGAGGCACCGTACTAATTCCGCCGGCAGCCCCATCTCCCTCCTGACTACCGGCGCTGAAGGCAAGAACAACACAAGACCAGGCCGCCATCACGCTCCCGCACCGATAGGATGAAAGCGCTTGACCCTGATGCGGTTGCTGCGCATGCGGGCCTGGGCGGCATCGTACCCGGCCTGCATGTTCAGCAGTAAGTCCATGTTAACACCGAACGCCTTTTCCAGCCGCAAGGCCATCTCGGCCGAGACAGCCGCCTTGCCATTGGTGACATCAGACAGAGTGGCGCGGCGCACGCCAAGGATCTCCGCAGCCTTAGTTACGGAGAGACCCAGAGCGCCGAGTACGTCCTCGCGGATGATTTCGCCCGGATGGGGCGGGTTCTTCATGGCCATTACTCAATCCTCCTAATGGTAATCCTCAAAGTTCAGGTCCGTAATCACACTGCCTTTAACCATAAAGGTCACGCGCCAGTTGCCGGTGACGGTGATGCTGTATTCGCCTTTGCGACCGGCTTTCAGCGGGTGTAGTTTCCATCCCGGTACGGTTTGCACCTGTGACAGGTTGTCGGCGAACTGCAGCGCGGCGAGTATTGCCTTGATTTTTCTCACAGAGGCGGCGGGCAGCAGGCTGCCGTCGTCATCCTCATAAAGTCGCTTGAGGCCACGGTGTCGGAATTTCCCGATGTGCATAACTTACTGTACGCTATTACCGTACGGATGTCAAGGTGAATCCCTGAACCCCTTATCTCTGAATCCTGAGACACCATATTTGTTTTTGAACTTCAGTGACGCGCCGGCGGGGGTCCGATCAAGAGATTTGCAAACAAGAGATCGGGAGGGCGCCATGCCCATGTTATAACCACAAAGATTTTAGGCTGCTCATTTCGTGGTCATCCATGAGTTGGGTGGATGATCAGTCAAGTCACGCATCAATCGACGTAACGCCTATTACGTCGGAATATTCGATAGTTCCAAGCCTTCTCCCACAAACAGATCACTATCAGTCGTTGGCACGGAAACTGCTCGCCCTACATCCAGCGTGTGTCCCGACAAAGATGTCGGATACGACACGACGACAGTGTCCACACATTTCCCTACATCATAACTAGGAGCAGCCATGCCACAACGACGTGTCGTGAATGCCGTCATTCTGCTGGTTCTCGCCGCCGCACTACTGTTCACCTGGACCACGTCCTTCGCCCAAGAGGTCTTTCCGGACCAACCTGCCGCAGAAGAGACCTCGGCACCCGCCCCGCCGGCGCCGCCTAAGATCGACTCCGGGGATACGGCCTGGATGCTCACCTCTTCGGCATTGGTGCTGTTGATGACCGCGCCCGGTCTCGCGCTGTTTTATGCCGGCCTGGTCCGTCGTAAGAATGCGCTGGGGACGATCATGCAGAGCTTCATCACCCTGGCCTTGATCAGCGTGCAGTGGGCCCTATTTGGCTACTCCCTGGCCTTCGGCCCCGATACGGGCGGTATCATCGGGAGTCTCGACTGGGTCGGACTTCGCGGCGTAGGACTGGATCCTAATCCCGACTATGCAGCGACTATCCCGCACCAAGCCTTTATGATTTATCAGATGATGTTTGCGGCCATCACCCCGGCCCTCATCACAGGCGCGATAGCCGAACGGATGAAGTTCAGCGCGTTTCTGCTCTTTACCATATTGTGGGCAACATTGATATATGATCCGCTTGCACACTGGGTCTGGGGGGTGGGCGGGTGGCTGCACAAGATGGGCGCGCTCGACTTTGCCGGCGGTACTGCCGTCCACATCAGCTCCGGCGTGTCGGCCCTGGCGGCAGCCCTGGTTGTGGGGCGACGGCGCGGCCATCCCGGAGAGCCGATGCCACCCCATAATCTGACCATGACCGTCACCGGCGCGGCCCTCCTTTGGTTCGGCTGGTTCGGCTTTAACGCGGGGAGCGCCGCGGCCGCCAACCGGTTGGCTACCAACGCCTTTGTCGTCACTCACCTTGCGACAGCGGCGGCCGCGCTCTCATGGATGTTCGTCGAGTGGGGCTCCCGAGGCAAACCAACCGTCCTCGGGGCGGCCAGCGGCGCCGTCGCGGGACTCGTTGCCATTACCCCGGCATCCGGCTACGTCGGCCCGATGTCGGCCATCGTTATCGGCGCCGGTGGGGGGATCCTCTGCTACTCGGCCTGTATGCTTAAGGCGCGGCTGGGCTATGATGATTCACTGGACGTTGTGGGGGTTCATGGCGTCGGCGGCACGTGGGGCGCGCTGGCCACCGGCCTGTTTGCTTCTAAAGCGGTCAACCCGGATGCGGCCGACGGGCTGTTCTTTGGCAATCCTCATCAGTTCGTGGTGCAGGTGATCGCAACGCTGGCCTGCATGCTTCTGGCGTTCGTGGGTACGGTCATTCTGCTGAAGCTTGTCGACGCGCTGGTCGGCCTTCGGGTCAGCAGTGAAGAGGAACAGATGGGCTTGGATCTGAGCCAGCACGAAGAGAACGCCTACGGCTTCTAAAGACGGGGTGGAGGGTGTGGGGTGTGAAGGGAAGTTATGCCTTGCCTGGCCCTGCACCCTCCCACACTCTGCTTTTGACATAACGAGTACGACGACACATAAAGATAGAAGGCTGATGGTGCGTGCAGCGACCGGAAATCTGATCTTACACCACCGCCTCCACTATCTCCCTTGTTAAACTCGCCGCATTTTTGTTCCGGTGTTGACTACCACACACTTCATATCTATATTAAATTGGCCTTGAGAGATCGTGTTGAAACTCCCTCAAGGGAGGAGTCCGGATGCGCAAACGCTTGCCGAAGCAATGTTAACCTGTATCTTGCCCGCCGCTGGCGGGCGGCAAAGGGAGGTCCCGATGATTACACTCAAGAAGGTGCTGGTGCCGACGGATTTCAGCGAGGCCTCGAAGGTGGCGATCAAGTATGCGCGGAACTTTGCCTCCACGTACCACGCCGCAGTGCATGTCGTGCACGTATTACCGGATGCCTCGGTCACGCCGTGGGCGTTCGGGGTCGAACCTGAGGTCATGGGACTGTCGAGCGCGGAGCGGGAAAAGCGGTGGAAGGAGCGGGCCGCAGAACAGATGAAGCAATTGTTCTCGGAGGCGGAGCGAAAGGATCTTGAACTGCACCTGACAACGCTGGTGGGTCATCCGGTCCAGCAGATTCTACAATACGCCACCGAGCAGGAGGTTGATCTCATTGTGATGGGGACGCACGGCCGAAGCACTGAAGGGCCTAACATCGGGCAGAATTTTCCATGGGAACCCCCGATAGGAAGTGTCGCCGAGCGAGTGGTTCGCGGAGCCCCGTGTCCGGTCCTCTCCGTTCGTCATCCGGAGCATGAGTTCGTAACGCCTTAACTGATCTTCAGGAACGCGCGAGCCGATGACGTCGGCCAATTGAGTCGAGCGCTCGCGAAGAGGCAAAACGACAAACGCGACGCGGATCGCACCTTGCGGCGACCCGCGTCGCGTTTTGTGATTTTTGGATGCTGCAATATCTGTCAGAAAGGAGTGATGGCGTCTCCTCCCCACCGGAAGATTGGGCCGTTTACATACATGAATGGCCGCCCGGCTTCAGCTCCTCCAGCAATGCCATCATGGAGTTGTGGACGTCGGCGCCGATCTTTTCGTTCTCGAAGCGCTCAAACGCCTCTCCCAGGCGCGCCTGGTCATCCGGACTCAACATATTGTCCGCCATCGCATACAGGATCATATTCTCTTTATCGATGTGGGGTCGCAGCATCTGAATATAGGCACGCCCGTTTCGGACGATCTTCTGCGTCGCAGTCGGATCGGTTCCGATGACCGCAGCGGCATCGGCCATCTCACGGACGTATGCGCGCCCGGCCTCATGGTCCGACAGCATGACCGCGATCGGTCCGCCCTGCAATGGAAAGCCGCGGTTCACCATCGTCTTGAACAGCAGGTCCTCCTCCTTGCCGTGATGACACTGATCGGCGAAGGTCCGGATGAACTTGACCGCCTTCTCGAAATAGGTCCGGTCCGGAGCAGCCCCGGCCTCAAGCGCGATCAGCTTTCGCTCCAGCCCGTCCAACGCCTGAAGGATCAGGGTATGTTCGTCCTTGAGGATTTGGGTCGGCGAACCGGTGTGGGCATGCTCGTGTCCGTGGTGTTCGTGATGTTCATGGTGCGCATGGTGCGCGTCGTGCATGTGGTGCCCGCCGCAGCCCATCCCCTCAGCCGGCGCATGCTGGCCTGCGGCAGCGGCAACCCGGCGGATCGCCACCTGCCACACCTCGGGACCGGCCTCCAGATAGCGCCATTCGAACTCCCCCGCCCGTTCCGCAGCGAATGTGTAGTAGAGCGGCTTGGGGTCATGATCGTTGACCAGGAGCATCGTGTCCCCGACCGCCAACTCGTCAAACGCTCGGAAGATAGTCGGGTGCTTCTGCGGAACCGGCAGGACACGGGCATCCACGGTTGCTGCGTAATTCGCTGGCATAGAAACTTCCTCCTTCGACAGATACAGGGTTGTTGGTTGTTAGCGGATGATCATCTGAGGCATCGCCTCGGCGGCCGCCTCGGTCGCCAAGCGCACCTTGTCCGCGACATCGCGGAAGATCTGCGCCTCAGCGGACTCCGGCATCGCCACGACAACAGGAGCGCCGGTATCCCCGCCCTCGCGGATAGTCGGGTTCAGGGGGATCTCCCCCAGGAAAGGAACTCCAAGCGAGTCACTCACCTGTCGTCCACCGCCCCGGCTGAAGATGTCGGTTTCTCCCTGACAGTGGGGACAGATAAAATAGCTCATGTTTTCCACGATCCCCAGGATCGGGACGCGCGCCTCACGAAACATCCGCAGGCCTCGCTCTGCGTCCATCAAGGCCACAGCGGAAGGGGTCGTCACGATCACCCCGCCGGTCAACGGCACCGCCTGAACGAGAGTCAACTGCGTATCCCCCGTCCCCGGTGGAAGATCGACGATCAGGTAGTCCAGTTCGCCCCAGTGCACCTCATGCAGGAGTTGCTTCAGGGCCTGGGCTACCAGGGGACCGCGCCAGATGATCGGCGACTGCTCACCCAGCAGATATCCCACCGATATCACCCTCAGGCCGTGCCGCACCAGCGGGACAATCTTGCCTTCATGCGCCTTGGGACGGCCAAGCTCGCCCAGCATCCGGGGCACATTCGGCCCGTAAATGTCGGCGTCCAGAAGACCGACCGCAGCCCCGGACTGCGCCAGGGCCAGGGCCAGATTAACGGATACAGTACTCTTGCCCACACCGCCTTTACCGGACGCAACGGCGACGATGCGCCGCACCCCTGGAAGCGGAGCGGGTCCGGGAGCGGACTCCTGAGGCGCGGGGCGCGGGGCGTTCTGAATCCGAATCTCACCGATCCCCGGTACGCGACTCAGCGCCTCACGGACCGACGCCTCTACCTTGGCGACTACCTCCGCGTCCTCCGTCGGAACCTGGAGATCAAGATGGACGGTGGCGCCCTCTACCCGCGCATTCTTTATCATGCCAAACGAGACGAGATCGCGGCTCATTCCAGGGTACTTGACCTGGCGAAGCGCCGAGATCACCATATCTTCCGTTAACTGTGGCGTTACCATGCGGGTCCCCCCCGTCCCATGCCGGACAGGGCTTGCTTGCCCTCAGGCGAGATCATGTCCGGATTCCACGCAGGTTCCCATACGATCTCGACGGTGACGCCGGTGACGCCGTGTATCTCTCGAACGGCGCGATCAACCGCCTGGACGAAGCTGGCGTGCATAGGGCAGCCGCGCGTGGTGAGGGTCATGCGGATACCGATCTGTCCGCCTTCGATCTGCACGTCGTAGACGAGGCCCAGATCGACGATATTCACCCCCAACTCCGGATCAATGAGCTTCCGGAGCGTGTTATAGATCTGCTCTTCAGTTATTGACGATGTTTCCGGTTCCGCCATCATGCCTCCTAATTCAAAAATGTCTATCGAGTCTGTTGCGTCTATTGCGTCCGGAACCCGCGGGCCTTAGGCTCCTGCAGTCTGCGCCTCGGGAAGAGGCGTCAGCCGGGGAACCAGGTGACGGTAGATCCGGCAGACGGCGACGGCGAACGTAAGACCCGCCAGGGCCAACACGAGGGTCCCCACCTGGAGGAGCAGCCCGGACGCGAAGATTACTCCGGCCACGGTCATCGCAATGCCCGCATGGAGCAGCCAGTACTCTATTCGAGGCATTGACTCGCCAAGGAGCTGGGTGGCGGCCGGAACCGGCCGAAGCCCTACGAGGTCGCTGTAACGGTGGTGCCAGACCAGGAATGGGATAATCTTGTACATCATACCGATAATCGTGACGGAAATCCAGCCCAGAAGCGCCAGGACCCCATAGCCGAAGGCCAGCCGGGCGGCAAACTCATCGCTCGAGACCCAACCGGTGCTCAGCCATAGCCCCAGGATCGTCAGCAATATCAGCATGACCATGGCGCTGACGGAATGCTGCAGCCCCCAGTCCAGTCGCGGGCGTCGGCGCGTCCGCAGGACATCACGCATCGTCCGGAGAAACAGGCCCACCGCTGCGGCGATCAGGAGGGCGAACAACGCAGCCCACGAACTGTGCAGCAGCAGCATCACGTACAGACCCGCGAGACCGGCCTGGAGCAGCCAGAACTCCCAGTAGGCCGGCCGCTCATTGCGAAGCTCACTCAGGCTGAACATGGGGATCAGCTTGTAGCTCGCCCCGAAGATCATCATGGTGACCCAGCCGATACCGGCCAGGTGGGCGTGCGCGTGGATCGTGCGCAGGATCTGACCTCCCAGAAAGTCGAACATCTTGTCGAGCGCCATGAGATTCCCCATGACTACCGTGGAGGCCAGGTAGACCAGCGCCGCCGCCACGTGTCGCCCGATAATGTCCCAGCGGGGGAGCTGCCACAGCGTGCGCCCCATATTAATCAGGAAGAGTGTGATGGCAATCAGCACCAGACCTGCGCCGATCGCAACGCCATGGTGATGCCCGATCCAGAAATGGCTCACCATCAGCGTGACGCCGAGCACCATGATCCAGTACTGCCAGCCGGCCAGACGCTCGCTCCACAGCGTGGTCTCCAGGGCAACCGGCACCAATTGGAATGACGCCCCCATGACCGTCATCGTGATCCACCCAAGCGTCAGCAGGTGGGTGAGAGCGAGGCCGTTTCCCTGATAGTAGAAGTCCAGCAAATTGTCGACCTGCCACGGCGCCCACAGCAGGGCGGCGACAAACGCGGCCTGCGCCGTGACAAAATAGCGCAACGGCACCCAGAGGGATGGCTGTCTGGCCGGGGCGGCGCTACTTCCAGATGCGGGTTTCGAACCAACCATGCGTCGTCTCTTCGGTGGAAAAGCTGAAGCCCCGCTCCTCAAGTTTCGGATAGAGCAGCATCGGCCGCCGATCGGTCATGGCCAGGATATGTCCGCCTGCCGCGATCCGGGGAAGATTCTCCAAGATCTTCGCCATCGGCTGCGGCGGCTCCAGTCCGCGCGCGTCCACGACAATGGCGTCCCCGACGGGCTCCGTCGGCCTCGATGCGGCGGCAGGCGCCGGAGCGGCCGCGGCCTGTGCGTCGGCCCGATAGAAGGTGATACACCAGTCTTCGGGACCGCGCTTCTGTGTCCAGTGCGTAAAGCCGCGCTGCGCCATCACGCCATACAGCGGGATCGGCTCAAAGATATTGTAGAGGACAAATACCTGATCGTCTTTGAGCGACATAACGGACTGCATGATCCGCTGAAACGGCTCCTGTCCCGCCCGCACCTGGTCGCGAACATCCAGGACTACCCGGCGATCATCGGACACATTCCGAAGCGCCTCAGGGATCGACGCGCCCTCGCCGTGACAACTACTCTCGTTCATCATAGGGATTACCTCCTTTTTCTCAGGTTACTGACTCAGCGTCGAGTGTAGTGTAGAGCGAAAGATTGAGGACGTCTGTGACTTTAGTCTCACGGATGACAAGAAGGGCAAAGGTACGATCAGAGCAGGCGGATCAGGGCAGCCCGGCTCACAATCACAACCCCATGGCGATCAAACGTGATGGCGCCTTCCTTTTCCAGGGCCTTAAAGGCGCGGCCGATCATCTCGCGGGCCGTTCCCACAACGGACGCCATCTCCTGTTGCGTGGACTGCTGCTTCAGGCGCAGACCGCCTTGGCCGTCATCTTCGGCCATCTCCAGGAGGTACTTCGCCACACGGCTGGTCACGCTGCGAAACGACAGGTCCTCGACCTTACGGGTAAAGTAGCGGAGCTTTCCCGTAAACGCCTTGAGAAAGCCGATCGCAATGGCAGGATGCTCTTCGACCAGGCGCCGCATCGCATCTCGCCGGATACCCCACAGCGCCGCCGGCTCCGCAGCCTGAGCGTTGGCAGGGTTCGGCCCGCCGTCGAAGATCGGGACCTCATTGAAACAATCGCCGGCCTCCGCAACCCGAAGGACCTGCTCACGCCCGTCAGGGGACAGCTTAAAGATCTTGACCTTGCCGGATCGAACCACGTACATCGCCTCGGCCGGCTCCCCTTCTGTAAACAGGAGTTCTCCCTTCTGCAACTGCACCTCAAAGACGTTGGCCCGGATACCCTCCAACGCTCGCGCATCGAGGTCCTGGAAATACGGAATCGCCTTCAACTGCTCTGACAGCATGGCCACCCCTGGATGACACAACGAGGGATATCCCAACCACCCGGTATCATTGTAGAAGGACGAACAGCGCAGGTCAATCGTTCTCCCGATTTGACCTGGAGAGGGTTTTCCGGTAGTTTCGATCCCAACAAAACCATAAGGGAAAAGGGTGGCGGTCTAAGGAAAAGAACCGAACCTCTCGAACTCAAAAGGTCCCTTCACCTTCAAGGCTTTGACATTGCCACCGAAAAGTAAACGCGATATCAAGCAACTCACCCCCCATGACCATTGCCAATCGCATTCCCCGCATCGCTCTCCGGTCGTAGAGTTTCATCGTGTGCGGGCTTTCATGGGCCGCAATGGCCTGTGCACCTTCAATCGCTCCGGCGTTTAGCAATAAGCCCATAGCTACGGCAAACACCAACGGAAAAAACATCTAGCGCAGCGCATCTAACGCTTTTTTACATGTTCCGTTCGCCGTGAGCATGTCGAAAAGCTGCGAGAACGCCTCGATCATCCCATCGCGCCGATCATTGTCATCCGTGGGCCGTTTGCTTATCCTTGACGTAACGCATACTTTACGCTACGTTGAGTAATGATCGTCAGCTATCGGGACAAGCGCAGCAGAGACTTCGCGGCCGGCAAACGAGTCAAACCCTTCACCGGCTTCGAGCGCGCGGCGCGCCTGAAGCTCGACCGTCTCGATGTGGCCCTGTCGCTTCAAGACCTTGCCGCTCTGCCCGGTAACCATTTTGAGGCGCTGATGGGCGACCGTCGAGGCCAATATAGCATCCGCATCAACGACCAATGGCGAATATGCTTCGAATGGCCAGAACGCTCGCCGGGTCCCGTGAACGTAGAAATTGTGGACTACCACTAGGAGGCTTTGAACATGCCGCGCATCCCCATCCATCCCGGTGAGCATCTCGCCGAAGAACTGACAGCGCTCAACATGAGCGCCGCCGAGCTTGCGCGCCACCTCAGCGTCCCGACCAACCGCATCACCGAGATACTCAACAGCCAGCGCGCTATCACGGGGGACACTGCCCTGCGTCTCGCACATTTCTTTGGGACCAGCGCGCAGTTTTGGCTGAACCTTCAGGGTCTCTACGAGTTGCGTCTCGCCGAGCAGAAGGTCGGAAAACAGATCAAGGCTCTTCCGACTCTCAAGCACCGCAAGACCAGGATCGGACCGCTCCACCAACCTGCCCATCTCTGACCCTACAGTGTCCGTACCCGTTCTAAACCCTCCTCGCATCATGCAGGCTTATTGCATCCGGCCGCTACCCGATTTGTATATCTTGTATTTTTGAACCTAAGGTGCAAAACTGCACGGTATGAGATATCTCCAACAGCAACAGGCTGATCGTCTTCGGCTCCTCATCCGGTCATTCCCAGCCGTGCCCTTCGTCGGCTCCCAACGAGTACGGAAAGAGCGCGCTCATCGGTGAACTCGATCTGTTCTGAGGTTATTACATAGCCTTCTCAATCCGTTGATACCATGAATACTCGGATGGACATTCCGACTATTCATGGAGGTTGTAATACTTGGGAAGCTTGTGAGATAAACTCGACTTGAAACGTGCAACAAATATTCCATGCAGCCGCGCGGTGTCGGGTTGCGCTGCGCTAACCCGACCTACGGCTGAGGGCTGACTGCTATTTTCTGAGAAAGGACCGGAATATGGGACGCCATCTTTTCGGTTTGCGATCCGCGATAGTTGTCATTCTCATCATTTTTGAATTAGTGATAGGTGGCACATCCGACGGAGCCGACCTGTGGGCGGCTGATGTGCAAGCCGAGGTCGGCCACCTCGCGCCTGACTTTACACTGAAGACGTTTGAGGGCAGCACTGTTCGGCTCTCGGATTTTCGCGGCAAGAAGGTGGTGTTGATTAATTTCTGGGCTACCTGGTGTCCCCCTTGCCGGTTGGAGATGCCGACAATGCAACAGATCTACGCTGAGTATAAGGACAGAGGGTTCGAGATTCTCGCAGTCAACATCGAGTCCGACGCCAAACAAGAGGTCAGTGACTTCGTGAAGGAGCTTCGCCTGACCTTTCCCATTCTATCGGACCCTGATATGAAGATCACTCGTAAGTTCCGGGTCATCGGGCTTCCCGTCTCCGTCTTGATCGATCGTCAAGGGATCGTTCGCGCGAAGGAGATCGGATACCATGACTGGACCAGCCGGGTTTCTCGAAAGCTGGTCGAGGGTCTTCTGTAGGGGCGGACGGCAATCGACTCCGCTTAATCTCGCCGTACATCCCTGTACGGCTCGAATCGTCGCTGGCAGACTGCGCTGTCCGTGCTTCGCCTGCCGGCGACGACGCTTCGCCAACCGCCGTCCAGCCCATGGCTCATATAGCCCGCACTTCTCTTAAGCATCGCCCTCATTGCGCTGCCTAGAAGATAATCAATTCTTGTTGGTGGTCCTCCCCTTCATGTAGACAATAGCCATACTGTTGCCTTCATGCCTGGTGGGATAACATCGCGTGTTTTCGATGCTTTTCTCCAGTTCCTGCTACGCTTTGCATCGGTGGCTCGACCGGTAATTCGCTATGACGGGAGGCTGGCGCGCTTCTTGCGAGCGCATCAATTCGACTCGGTCAACGGGGACTTCCTAAGCAGTCACACCCAAAGAGGGGGAGGGATTCATGAGAATGAAGTTGAAACGGCTTACGGCAACCGGACTGGCAGTAACTGGGGCGCTTCTCCTAACCGCCGCAATCGCGGCGCCCGCGGCATGGGCTCAGGACGCCAAGGAACGAGAGATCAAAGAGCTGCGGGCGCTGGTAGAAAAGCTGGGACAGCGTCTGAACCAGCTTGAAAATCAGGTTGGCTCCAAGAAGGACGTAGCCGCCGCGGCCGCGCCTGGAGCGCCCGGTGAGGCCGCTCAAAGCCTGGGCGATCGGATCAAGAATCTGGAAGAGGCGCTCAAGACGACCCCGATTTTGAACACCATGAAGGACTGGCAACTCGGGGGGCATGTTGCCGTCTCCTATAACTATAACTTCAGAGATCCGAAATCTCAGAACAATGGTCTCAGACTCTTCGATGACAAGGCCAACCAGTTTGACATCAACCAGGCCGAGTTTTACGTCGAAAAGCCGACCAGCGAGGCGTCGCCCGCCGGCTTTGGCTTTGACGTCGTCCTCGGGAGGGATGCGAAGAAGATTCATTCAACAGGGCTTGGCGAAACCAATCAGCCGTTTGACCTGACGCAGGCCTATGTCACCTACAAGGTGCCCATCGGCAGGGGCCTGGATCTCAAAGGCGGAAAGTTCGTGACGCTGCATGGCGCCGAGGTGATCCGGCGAACCGGTAACTTTAACATCTCGCGGTCGATGGCCTTCTCCTACGCCATCCCCTTCACCCACACGGGTGTGATGGCAACCTATCCTGTCACCGACTGGCTCTCGACAACCCTTGGTATTGTGAACGGCTGGGATAATACGGATGACAACAATAGGGGTAAGTCGTTCCATGGTGCAGCCACTGTTACCCCACCCTTCATCAAGGATCTGACACTGACCCTTGGCGGGTCATGGGGGGCCGAAACAGTCTCCGCTGCGCTCGACCCTGCTCGCGACGTGAATCGCAACGGTCCGAAGCGCGGCCTCATCGATTTCATCGCCACCTATAAGCCGATCGCGCCGCTCACCCTTACCCTGAACTACGACTACGGGAGGCAGGAGGAAGCCTTCTTTGATGACGGCGATACGGCGGTCTGGCACGCGGTGGCAGCCTATGCCATGTACGATATTACCGACAGGCTCACCGTCGGCGTACGGGGCGAGTACTTCAAGGACCAGGATGGTTTTCGGCTCCCTGGTGCAACAGCGGGTAAAAATCTGTCGGTCTGGGGAACGACGCTTACCGGTCGATACAAGCTGTTCGATCACCTGTTCGCCAATCTTGAGTATCGGCACGATCAGGCCAGACACGGCCAAGAGATCTTTGACAGAGACAAAGGCGACGGAAAGGTCAAGTCGCAAAATACGGTTCAAGGTGAGTTGATCTACCAGTTCTGAGTGTAACGGGCGACGGCGACTGCCTCGAAGGTGAGGCAGTCGCCCGAATCTCACAGCGGCGTGTGGACGCGCGTTGAAGCAAGTGAGGAGGACAGAGATGTTCACACAATTGAGGCGACAAGCGGTTCTGGTGGCGGTCTTTATGGCCGTCATGTCCGTCGGTTTGACGTCCACCCTTTGGGCTCAGGAGGCGCCCGCACCGGCAGCCACAGCGGTCACCGAAACCGTCACCTTCACCAAGGAGATGGCTGACGCCATTAAGGATTACAAAATCGCAGTTGATACCCTCTGGGTCATGATTGCGGCATTCCTGGTCTTCTTCATGAATCTCGGATTCGCCATGGTAGAATCCGGACTCTGCCGCGCTAAGAACACCGTCAATATCCTCTCTAAGAACTTCATTGTCTTTGCTATCTCCTCGCTTGCCTTCTATATCCTTGGATGGGGACTCATGTTCGGCGACGGCAATGCCTTCGTGGGCCTGAAGGGACTGTGGTTCGCAAGCGGGGCCGACAACAGTCCGGCCATGGGCGACGCCTACCAGGGGGCCTATAGCGCCATCAACTGGACCGGTGTCCCGTTCTGGGCCAAATTCTTCTTTCAGCTTGTCTTCGCCGGGACGGCGGCGACCATCGTATCCGGCGCAGTGGCCGAACGGATCAAGTTTCATGCGTTCATTGTCTTCACATTCGTCATCGTCGGCGTCATCTACCCGGTTGTCGGTCACTGGGTCTGGGGCGGAGGGTGGCTGCAGAAGCTCGGCATGTGGGACTTCGCCGGCTCAACGGTTGTCCATTCGGTTGGAGGATGGGCGGCACTGGCCGGCATTCTGGTCCTGGGCCCCAGAATCGGGAAGTATGCGAAAGACGGCAAAGTCAATCCGATACCGGGCCACAGCATGACAGCCGCCACAATGGGCGCCCTCGTCCTGTGGTTCGGGTGGTTTGGCTTTAATCCGGGAAGTACGATGGCCGCGTCCTGGAACGATATCTCCCGCATTGCGGTGACCACGAACAGCGCGGCGGCGGCGGCGGCCTTCAGCGCCACCCTTGCTGCGTGGCTCCTCATCGGTAAACCCGATCTGTCGATGACCCTGAACGGAGCCTTGGCCGGACTCGTCGCCATTACGGCTCCCTGTGCGTATGTGAGTGTCGGCAGTTCGGTCATTATCGGTCTCATTGCAGGGGTCGTGGTGGTCGCGGCAGTCCTGATGTTCGACAATGTGAAGATCGATGATCCCGTCGGCGCGACCTCCGTCCACCTGGTGTGCGGGATCATGGGCACCCTGTTCGTCGGTCTGTTCGCTCAGGACAGTATCATGCCCAAGACGACCGGCAACGGGCTCTTCTTCGGAGGTGGGTTGACGCTCCTGAAGGCTCAGGCGATCGCGGTCCTTGGCGTCGGTCTATTTTCCTTCACGATCTCACTGGCAGCCTGGGCCGTCATCAAGATGGTGATGGGGATACGCGTCAGTCCGGAAGAGGAAATGGAAGGGCTCGACTACGGCGAGCACGGGATGCTGGCGTATCCGGACTTTCAGTCGGTGACCCACTCCATAGGGACACCAGGATCAATTACGACGTCCGGATATCATGAGGTGAGCCCGGTCGCGATCCCAAAAAGGGCTCCGGCGCACCAATAGCATTGCATTCTCCCCTCTACTACCATGCGAAAAACGGTAGTGATCATCGACGATAGCCCTAGATCGCGGGGACCATTGGGCAATGTACTCACACGGCTTGGGTTCGAGGTGGTCGCAGAGGGAGCAAACGGAGCTGAAGCTCAACGCCTCGCCCAAATGCTGAAACCTGATGTGCTATTTCTGGCGGTGAGTCTCCCGGATATGGATGGCCTGACAGTGGCTGCTCATATCCTGGAGACCGTACCGCTTCCGATTCTGATCCTGAGCAACCACCTCGACGAGGGGTTGATCCGCCGAGCCAAGAAGGTCGGAGTGATGGCGCACCTGCTGAAACCGCTGCGTGAGGAGGAGTTGCTGCCGGCTATCGAACTGGCGATCTCCCGGTTCGAAGAGTGCAACACCCTCCGAAAAGAGAACGCAGACCTCAAGCGAAACCTTGAGGATCGGAAGTTGATCGAGCGCGCAAAGGGGATTCTGATGGAACGGGAACGGATCTCCGAACAGCAGGCGTTTGCGCGGATCCAAAAAACCAGCATGAACACGCGGCGATCAATGGCCGAGATTGCGCAGGCTATCCTGCTGAGCGAAGCGGTCATCGGTAGGGCGTGTTAGATGAAGGGGCCATTGCGGTCAACCGCAGCGCCGTTGCTGCGTGGGACGACGATATATACGATCAACGGTGATCGTCGGACATGTGATACATGATGATGGGATAGCGTAAGGATACCTACAATGTCAGGGGTTCTCCACCCTCTCTCCGTACATTTGCCTATCGCCATGCTGTTCATGGCGTTTATGACGATGTGTTATTGGCTGGTCAGGGGGTTGGCCACGTCGGTCTTTGAGAATCGGATCTACAGCCTGACGCGCTTTAATACCGCTGCCGGGTTGGTGTTCGTCCTCCTTTCCATGGCCACAGGATTCCGGGATGTCCTCGCCGGTTATTGGATCGCGTTCAATTCGCCTCTAGGAAAGTGGTTGTATGTCAAAGTCGTCCTGGCGCTGCTGATCGTCATCACGTACAGCGCCTTCCTCTGGCAGAGCCGCAAGAAGCCCCAGTACCTTCAAGAAGATCCAAAGATCATGACCTGGTGTCTCACCACTCAACTGGTGGGCTTCCTGCTGGTGTTGACCGTCACCGCGCTCGGAACCATGCTGGTGTTCTATCCCCATCTCCTGGCGTACAGCGGATAAGATGATCGGACGACATGGCGCGCATCCGGCGTTTCTCATATCACGGACTTGGGCGACTCAACGGATGAAAGGAATAATCGCATGAACCGAAAGCCCGCGCAGATCGTGGTATTAGGAGGAGGGTTCGGCGGCCTGTACGCCGCCATGACGCTTCAGCGAGAACTGGCCGGGTCCGACCTGGCTCAGGTGACGCTTGTGGATCGGCGTAACTATTTCACCTTTACGCCGTTCCTGCCGGAGGTGGCGGCAGGAACCCTCGGTCGGGCGCATGTCACCTACCCCTTGCGGTTCCTGGCTCAGAAAGGCGAGTTTCGCTTCATTCAGGGAACCGTTCAGGCCTTTAACCTGGTCAAGCGTACGATCCGAACGGAGACCACAACCATCCCCTACGATTATCTGATTGTGTCGCTGGGGGGCGTACCCTCGTTCTTCGGCAACCCCCAGATCGAGGCCCATGCGCTGACGCTCAACTCGGTTGATGATGCGCTTGGCATTCGAAACCATGTGATCAGGCTCTTTGAACAGGCCGTAGTCGAGCCGGATCCGATCCGGCGGCGCCAGCTCTTGACCTTTGTCGTGGCCGGAGCCGGGCCCTGTGGCGTTGAGCTGGCCGCTGAGTTGCACCACCTGATCCGGACCGCCCTCCTCAAGTTCTATCCGGTCGATCCATCCGAGATCAGAATCGTGTTAGTGTCCAAGGGCGAACGGATTCTCCCTGACTTCGCCGGCAAGCTGGCGGACACCGGACAGCAGGCGCTGATCAAACGAGGGATTGATGTCAAGTCGAACACTCGGGTGACCGGGGCAAGTGCGGAATATGTGGAGCTAAACGATCGCGAGATCATCCCCACCCGTACTACCATCTGGGCGGCCGGGGTTACTCCGAATCCCGTCCTGGCCCTGTTGCCGGCCACAAAGAGCCCGCAGGGAGGTATTGTCGTCGATGAGTTCCTCAAGATCCCTGAATTCCCGGAGGTGTATGTCATCGGGGATGGCGCATCCGTCATGGACCGACGCCAGGGGCGACCGTATCCGGCCCTGGCGCCGGTAGCCATTCGTCAAGGGATTCGGGCCGCCGGCAATATCATGAATACCCTCCAGGGAAGAGCCAGGGAGCCGTTTCGATTCGACTTTACCGGTAATATCGTGGGGCTCGGTTGCGGGATGGCGCTTGTGAATCTACTGGGCATCAAGTTCCATGGCCGACTGGGGTGGTGGCTCTACCGGATGGCCCACCTGCAGCGACTGGTCAGCTTCAGGAACAAGGCGTCACTCGCCCTGACCCTGGCGCTCAATACGATCTTTGATCGGGACATCTCCTGCGAAACCTGGCCGGAGACCGACCAACGCATGAACAGCACGAGGGCATCATCGACCCTCCCGAATTCAGGCGCACCGGTCGCCTCCTGAATCAACTGTCAGAACACACCTCCGACCTGACCGAATTCGGCTGACTTATCGAGAACGTCATCGACCCCGGCCTCGCCCCTCTTCCGCTTGACCACAACAAGGAATCCCCGTATCTTCATTATTGCTGGCTGATGTCCCGAAAGGCTGTTCTGTTGTCCAAACAAGGGGCCGCGGTCTGCGCCTGGTTGCGGGGGAGAAATCACACAGATGACACAGCATTCGAAATGGATTGATCGCTCGAGTCTCCGGCGGATGAGGCGCCGCGGCCTGTGGCTGGCGATACTGGTTCTGATCGGAACGCTGTCCTGTACTTCCTGTATTGGCGGCGCTGAAAGACCTGCGCATGGTGAGACCTTTGCCGCCTCCACCGCTCCAGTCGCCGCCGAGGAACTGGTCCGGGTCAAACGAGTCTACGACGGAGATACCGTCCTGCTCGAAGATGGCCGGACGGTTCGGTATCTGGGCATCAACACACCCGAATATCAGGAGCCATTCTATTTAAAAGCCAAACAGCTCAACGAGTCGCTCGTCATGGGGAAAGAGATTCGATTGGAGTTCGATCAGGAGAAGACGGATAGTCGTGATCGGCTCCTGGCCTATGTCTATGCGGGAGGCGAGATGGTCAATGCCAGGTTGATTCAGGAGGGCCTGGCGCACGCCTTCTTTATCGGGCCGAATCGGAAGCATAACGCCCTGCTCCTTCGACTTCAGGCTGAGGCCAAACAACGCAAGGTCGGTATCTGGTCTTCCAGGGGTCGCGTGAAAGATCTGAAGATTACCACCGTTCACCCTACCGATCCGACGAAAGACGACCGATATCCTGCCTACGTCCGGATCGCTAGTCTTAGCAACGCCACAATCAGGTTGGCAGACTATGTGCTGTCGAATGAAGGAGACCAACGATGCCGCTTCCCTGACGTGAGCCTAGAGCCGGGTTACACGGTGATCGCATCCAGCGGGAGTGGATCGGATGGCGTTGACAGTAGGGGACAACTGGTCGTCTACTGTTCTGGGCTGGTATGGGACGAAAGAGAGGATACCGCCTTTCTCAAGGATCCGGCTGGGAACCTTGTGGATACCTTCCATTACAAGGGCAAGCGGGTCAGACGATCGAGTTCACACCCCAAAGGCAAGGCTCCCTAAATCGGGATACGGGAGAGCAATCCAAGTCTGAAAATCCAAGCGGCACAATCCTTCATTGATGAGCACTGCAATGAAAGCCGCAACGCTTGGTACGGGCGCTGCGGGTCTTGTCTTATACACCTGATACTGCTATATTGTGTGTATAGCATAAAGGAGGTATGTCGATGCTCAGAACCAATATCGAACTTGACGAAGAACTCGTGAACGAGGCGATGAAGCTTACTCATCTGAAGACTAAGAAGGAACTTGTCAACTACGCCCTCAAAGAACTTGTGCGCAAAGTCAAGCGAAGGGATCTTCTCTCTTTCGAGGGTAAGGTGAAATGGGAAGGCAACCTCTATGAGATGAGGAAAAGCAGAGCGTGATCCTCGTGGATACCAGTGTATGGGTGGACTTCCTGAGGGGCGAGGACTCCTCCCAACGCTGGGTGCTCCACAGACTCATCGAGGACGAAGCAGATATCTCGATTACTGAGATTATCTTTACGGAAATTCTCCAGGGGATCAAGCACGACGGAGAATTTCAGGCAATAAGGGACTATCTCCTCGAGTTTCCAATCTATAGGCCGAAAGACATCGAGACCTACCTTCATGCGGCCAGGATTTACAGGGACTGTCGAAAAAAAGGCAAGACAGTGAGGAAGACGGTTGACTGCATCATCGCCGCCATTTGCATTGAAAACGATCTTACCCTCCTTCATAAAGACAGCGACTTCGACCTCATTCAGGCGTGTACGGGGCTTCAGGCGGTCGAGGTGTAGGCATACGATGCAACGGACAGGGAAAACGCTTCCTGCCTGAACCAACGGGTTGTCAACCCTCTTGCCCGTAGGACAGCGAAGACGAACGCTCGCTCGACGTGATACTGCTGGCGGAGCCACAATGAAGGCGATGCGAACACGGAATGTGGGCAAGTTGATCGAACAGATGGTTCGGGTAATCATCCGGAAGTTTAACCCGGAGCGCATCATCTTATTCGGATCTCATGCTCGTGGCGAGGCCGGACCGGATAGCGACGTAGATCTCCTCATCGTGATGCCAGTAGAAGGTTCGAGAAGGCAAAAGGCAGTCGAGATCGGGGTGGCGCTGCACGATATACGCCTACCCAAAGACATCATCGTGACGACTCCTGAGGACTTCGAGTGGCGCAAGGAGATCGTAGGCACGATCGAACGGCCTGCGGTACGGGAAGGAAGAGTCCTCTATGCCCGCATATGAACGGGCCCTCGCCGTCGTTCGCGGGTGGGTCGAGAAGGCAGAGAGCGACCTGGCAAATGCGACTCTCGCCCTGGGAGCAGGCAAGACGTGCCCGGCCGATACGGTCGCTTTCCACGCCCAGCAGTGTGCGGAGAAGTACCTGAAGGCCTTTCTGGCCTTCAGGGGACTGGACTTTCCGAGGACCCACGATATCGGGGAATTGGTCGCATTGATAGGTACAGGTGTGCGCGTTCAGTTGTCAGTCCAGGAACAACGCCAACTGACGTCGTATGGGACGGTGACGCGGTATCCGGGAGACTACGAGCCGATTACGGTTACAGAGGCTCGCCGGGCCGTCGCGCTGGCGCGTCGCGTCCGCGCTGCGGTCAGGAAGCTCCCGCCGAAAGACACGCTTCCGAAGGAGAGGAAGTAGCCGATGGAACCGTGGTGCAGGCTGATCAGATTTATACCGGGACAGGCGTGGTTCTATCCAATTCGCCATGGCGCAAACGCCTTGCACTGCCGTTAGACGGAGCTAGGGCATCGTATGGCAACTCAGATCGAAGAAGATGCAGGTTTGCTGCTTGGGGCGCTTGCCGAAGAGCCGCGGGATAGCTATGTCAGTGGCGGCCATCTCCAGCAGAAGACCGGCCTCGATCCAGGACGAATCAACGATGCGATAGCCATTCTCGTCGACTCCGGACTGGCTGAGTGGCTACAGGTTATGGGCACAGCGCCGTTTGATTTCGGTAAGGCAGCTATTACCCCACGTGGTCGATACGAGTATCAACGAGCCATCGAAGAGAAGAAGATAGCAGCAGAGAGACAGCCGCCGGGCGGTATGCCTCGGACAACAATTGCGGCAGTCGCTGGCGCGATCCGTCCTCCGGTACCTGTGGGTTTTCACCGTATGGGTTTACCGACGAGGACTGGGAGATCGTTGCCGATCGCAAGGCAAAACAAGAGCAGCTTCGGGTTGTCTTGGGCTACCAGTTCGAGTCGGAACACTACGACTCAACCAGGCTCAAACAGAACATCGAGACCTCGTTTAAAAATGCCGTCACCGAATACAACAAACGCCCGTTCGATCCTTGCGTGTCATTGGAGTTCAAGCCTCTTGCGGCTGGCTATGGGGAGCATCTCTTCAATGAGATCGCCCGTGACATCATAAGCGCAGACATCGCGGTCTTCGAAGCGCCTGACCTGAACTCAAACGTCATGGTCGAGATGGGCGTGGCTCTCACCTGGGGCGTTCGTGTCCTGCCCATTAAGGCGGCTGGTAGACCGAAGCCTCCGTCTGATGTGTCCGGTCACACTTGGGCAGATTACGAGGACAGTGCTTCGAGATTTTGCGACCCTGACCATCAGTCGAAAGTCGTTCACATGATCCAGAGAGCGATTCGTAAGAAGGGGAAGAGCTCCGTCTAGCCGAGTTGTCGGGTTACGCTGCGCTAACCCGACCTACGGATGCAATACCCAACAACCGTCACTTTAGGGCCTTTTCCAGAATCTTGCGGAGCTCGGTGCTGGGTTTCGCGAAGCCGAATCGATCATTGGGAGAGACCCCGTACAGCATCCCCACCACCTCACGCTTCAGATTGAGCAGTGGCGCCCCGCTGCAGCCTTGTTGGATCCCGTCGGACTGAAAATCGGCGCTGAACGCCTGGCCGCCGTTCAGCGACTTTTCGAAAATTCCGACCCGTCCCCGGATGTCCCCAATCGGCCCACACACGGTGCCGATCACTGTTTCGTTCTGGAGAAGTTCAGGCCGATCCGGTAGGGCGGCAGCCGGAAGTGGTCGAGTAACTCTCTGCAGTCGGAGCAGCAGGATGTCTGAACTCCCCAGGCGCCTTGCAATGTCGGCAGCATATTCCTTGCTCAGGTGCATGACTCGGATGCTGCCCCCCCTGTCCAGATGCGCGTTGGTCAGTACATACCCTCGAGCGTCCGCGATAAATCCGTGCGCAAAGCTTTTGACGCTCCCTTCGCCATCGACATTCTCAACGGTCACGAGGAACGGCGGCGCCTGCTCCAGCGTCCGCCGCATCTCTTCTTCCTCAGGGCGCACGAGGTTGATACTCTCTTTCTCCGCCTCTTTTTGAATCTTCTCGATAGCCTGAATGGCATTGACGCGCTGATTGAGATCCTCGATGCTTCTGGCGATCCGAATCGCCTCCTCAATTTCACCGCATTCCCCTGCAAGCGAGACAGCAATCCAGTACTGCTGCATGGAACGCGCTAACGGTGAGGCAATGACTCGTGACAGCGTTAAGGCCTCCTGAAGTACTCGGATTCCAGGCTCTTTGGGAAACGACTGACACATCATCTTGCCGATACCGGACACCGATTGCGTCTGCTCCTCCTTGTCACGTATCGACCGAGCCTGCTCCAGCAGAGCGGAAAATCTTTTCTCGATTGCCGTCTGAGCCTCACCCCAACTCAATCCGGGCATGCTCAGTGCAAGGCCCACGAGTACGGCGATCCGTGTCATCCGACGTTGCATCTACCCTATCTCCTCATTTCACCTTGAAGTCCTCGCGCTCGTTCTATGGCGCCGGTGCGCGGCTCTTTCACGCGATAGAATTACCAAAGGATATCAAAAAAGGAGGTGAAACGAAAGGACGCCAGCGACCTGTGGGCTCCCGATCTTGTCGAGATACGCACATTACGATCATCGTCACGGATGGCTACCGCACCGGAGCCACACTACGGCTACTCCCGATCGACGGCAGTTACATCTTAAAAGGTATTATGGGGTTCGGGCGATTTCGACGTGGAGAATGTTCAGGTCTTCAGCTTCGGCTGCTCGAAGTAAACGCTCGTCGGCCGCGGCAAACGTGATGTCTTCACCGAGTGCGTTCTTGAGGCTGATGGCGGAGGCCAGATGAACGGCATCGAAACCTTTGAGGGGATGCTGCCGGATCAGATCGCGTGCAAGAAATAGGATGTCGTCGTGCAGTTCTACTCGGATGTAGGCCTGCCAATCGGCTTCAAATTGCCGGTAGGCGAGGCCATACTGGACATCGGAGAGGTGGCCTTCGCGGAGTTTACGGGTAAGGCCGGCATAGACTTCGGCATACGCAATCTTGGCCGTTGCGATGGGCCCCTCTCGTTTCACGAGGCTCTGCACCAGCGGCGAACCCTTTTCGGCGACAAACCGCTTGATAAGGGCGCTGGTGTCCAGGTAGTTCATCGCCGATCTTCGAGGATGGTTTTTGAAATCGGAGTTCCGGTGACTTTGGCCAGGTGGACTTTCTTTACGGGTTTTTCGGTTGGCAACGTAATCATGCCTTGAGCTGCCAGCTTGGCCAGCTTGGCCTCCCGGCTTACGACGTGCTCTGCGGACTTGATGGATTGGATCAGAGCGATCGGTTTGCCCCGTTCTGTCACGATCACTTCCTCGCCTTTTTTCGTCCGCTGGAGATATTGCGTAAGCCGATTTTTGAGTTCCTTGACGCCAACGCTGCTCATAGACATCACCTCTCTAGTAGCTAGAGTAGCTACTTATAACAAGACTGTCAATGTTTATCGTGTCTGACTGACGGCAAGGATTGCAAGTCGGTCGAGAGCTAAGGAAGCGCATCCCGCGGCACCTCTCGATCTTCACTTCAAGAAGTTTTCAAGAATTTTGCGGAGCTCGGTGCCTGGAAGTCGTTCAGGCGCTGACGGAGAAGCTTCCCGGCGTACGGCCGATTACCGTCCACTGGTCCGGATGCCCAGCCGGATGCGGCAATCATCAGGGCGCCAACATCGGCCTGCAAGGCACGAAGATCAGAATCAACGGCAAAACGGTCGAGGCGGTCCACATCTACGTAGGTGAACGATCCGGGCCAAAGCCCCAGATCGGTCAGATGATCATGGCAGATGTCCCGTACAGCGAGCTGTCCCACGTCATGGAAGGGCTCGTACAGTTCTATCCCCGGAAGAGACCCACGTAGTAGAAGACGTCCCCGCCGTCTACCACGACTTCCCCTGTGAGCCTCCGGCCGCGACACACCCTCCCGATAGAAGAAGTCCGAGATAAACCGCTGGGCTTCTGCTATAGTAATATGGACTTGAACCTGGCGCATTTGGAGTGCATAGCTCATGCGTAGTTCTATCGGATCCGACGCACTTACCGCCGAACGACCGTGGAAGCGGATGCGTGCGCCCAGCCTTGTCACAATCGGCTTTACGCTGTGGTTTCTTGCAGACCTCGTAACCCTCACAGGGTTGCTGCCACCAGGATCCCGCCCGTCGGATGCAAGCGCCGCAATCAGGATAGCCGCTGCTGCCCGGTCTACCACTCTCGTCGGTCAGCTTCTGGTCGCCAGGGATGAGCTTCGAGATCCGCGATTTGTCCACTCCGTCATCTATGTCGTGCACCACGATGCGGGAGGAGCGATGGGTCTCATCGTGAACAGACCGATCGGAGAGGTATCTCTATCCGAACTACTGGAACAAGCCGGGCTGGAACATACGGGGATCAAGGGGAAGATCCGCGTTCACTTTGGAGGGCCCGTCGAACCGGGACAGGGATTCGTCCTGCATACGGCGGACTACACAATCGAGGGCACCGAGGTGATAGAGGGCGGCATCGCCGTCACAGCGAGATCCGAGATCCTCCGCGCCATAGCCACGGGAACCGGCCCGCGTCAGAGTCTCTTTGCGCTGGGCTATGCGGGTTGGGCGCCAGGCCAGCTCGATGCCGAGATCAAAGCCGGGGCCTGGGAAATCGTTCCAGCCGATAAGATGCTCGTGTTCGACGAGAACGCCGACACCAAATGGGAGCGCGCCATGGCCAGACGCACACTTTACCTCTGATCGCCACGCGTTGTGCCGCTCTATAAAGTTGTATTCACAACCCGCCGATATATACGTAGACCCCATTGAGGCACTCGACGCGCCGACTCGTCGCGCGCTTACTGCAGTGATGGCCCACACGGAAGGAGCCTTGTAGTCGTGTCCATTGATCCGACGCTGGTCGCGCGCATCTCTGCGCTGACTGTGCCCCTGAACGGGACGATCGCCCCGCTCCGGCGATTCGATCCGGGTCAGGTGCTCCAGGGGCGGGTGCTTGCCGTGCGGGGCAGCCAGGTGCTGATCTCCCTTTTTGGAGAGCAGATCGCGGCCGAAAGCGTCTTGTCGCTCCGTGTCGGACAAGTCCTGGACCTGATCGTACGCGAGGCCAGACCGGATCGAATCACGTTACGGATCGCCACGGATGTCGAAGGAAAGGCGCCTGTTCTTCAACCCTTTACGGACCAGGACGTCAGCGAACTGTTGATCGGGCAACATCTGCCCACCGATCCCGCCAACATGCTGATCGTCCGCTCGCTGATCCGCAACATGCTTCCCATCACCAATGCGAACGTGTCGGCCGTTCGTCACGCGCTCTCATTTATTACGACGCCCGCAGCCGAGGATGTTGATGCCGCGCTCTTTCTCATAGCCAGGGAGTTGCCCGTCACACCGCAGAGTCTGGAGCTGGCGAAGAGCGCGCTGCTGCAACCGCACAGCCTTGGCACCCGCGTGCAGGCGCTCGCGACACAGTTGGTGGAACTATTTTCGCGGTCCGCATTCGAGGATGCGGCCGCTGAGTTGCCGCGACCCCTACTCGCTCTGGCACAACAGGTTCTACGGGATCTGCCCATGCTCTTGCCAGACCAAGCCCAGGGCCGGACGCTTACCGCACTGATTCGACAGGTGTTGGATCAGATTGCGACGCCGACGGAAGCGCGCCTCACGCACGTTCTCCAAGAACCGCGCCTCCCTCCTGCACACCCCGACCTACCCGCCGGTCGGACAGCGGCGCAGTCGCCTCATACTAAAACCGCACATACTGTCATGATCGAGCCGTCGCCCCCTTCAGACGGATACACGGATGTCCCGTACGCGGACGGATCACACACACCCCCGGCGCCGCTACAACGCCGCGTTCAAGAAGCAGCACATGACTTCCGCCAGCAACTTGCCCGCCTCGACGATGCACTGACTCATACCGTCGCCGACTTGCCGCGCCGTCATGAGGTTGCGTCTACGCTCCATACACTCCAGACGACGATCCGCGAACTCATCTCGGCGATAGAGGCGGATCAACTCACCAATGCCGGTGCACCTCCACCCACCGAGGCCCAGGGGTACTACCTATTCCATCTACCGATCGCCACGGTGGGGCAGGATGCGACCGACACGGCAGAGGTACGAATCTACTATCAGCGGCGAGACCGCACCAAACAGGTCGATCCCGAGAATGCACATCTGGCGTTTCTGCTGCAGATGAGCCGGCTGGGTCCGGTCGATATCCATGTGGATTTATATCAGACACATTTGCGGTGCCGGATCGAATGCTCGCGCCAGGACGCGACGAACCTGTTCCAGGGGTCGTCACATGAGCTAAAAGAGCGCCTGCAGGATATCGGCTACATCGTGGACGCGATTCGCAGCACGACCGTCCGCTCACCCGACGCGCACTCGGAGCAACCCGCGGCCTTCAATCTATTGAGGATCGACGTACAGGCATAGCGAGTTGAATGTCATTGCAGGGAGCACAGCGACGAAGCAATCCCACCGTTCTTTGCAATCTCAACAATACCGAGATTGCCGCGCTCCCGTTGGTCGCTCGCAATGACAAGCGACACGGGAACCCTTGCGGAGGAGGAATGAGAGGTGGCCACACGTCGTCGCTCGTCACCTGAGATACAGCAGGCCGTAGCCCTGAAGTACGAGGCCGGCGAGAACGGGGCACCCGAGGTGGTCGCCTCGGGCCGCGGGCGTATCGCTGAGCAGATCATTGCGCTCGCCAAGGCGCACGGCATCTACGTCAAGCAGGATCCTGAGTTGGTCGAGGTCCTCTCCAGACTCGACATCGGCGACGCGATCCCGCCGGAACTGTACGCGGTCGTCGCCGAGATCCTGGCCTTTGTCTACCGGGTCAACGCGAAGCGAGACCTGCACAATAGCCTACCCCCCTCATCCCGCTGAGATATGAAGACGAGCGCTCAATAGATCGCTCAGATAATCTCACCGGCTCGTACAATGATGTGAGCCACCTCCGCCAGCTTGATGTTGCGATGTTGACTCTCTTGCTGCAATTTTTGCATGGCCTCCGGCTCGGAGAGCTTTAGTCGCTCCACGAGGATTCTTTTCGCCTTCTCGATCAGCTTTCGCTCCCCCAAAACTGTCTCTAACTTTTTCGTCCGTTGCTCCAGGAGATGTACCTTTGTCTTGAGTCGTGGAATGGTTTCTTCTGAGACGTGCTTCGTATTGCCTTTTGGGGTGGAGCGGAGATGGGTAGCGGAGAGAGGGGCAGCGTGTTGTTCGACACACGTCTCGGTCTCGGTGGCGTGTTTCACGAATATCTTGAAATCACAATGCTGCTGCCCCGCAGCGATTCGCCGCTTGAAGATAACTTGTCCGTAGCCAAAGAGATCAACCGCAATCCGCCCGAGACTTTCGCACCAGAGGTGACAGAAACTCTCCTGTTCCGCAACTCCTTCGCCGGCAAGGCAGTTGGTGCTGGTGAAGCGGATATGATCGCTCGCAAGCCGGTAGCGTAGATCCCAGGTCAACTGGTTCGCCAGCCAGACGACGGCCTCAGCGTATTCGGCTGGAGTAAAGACCCCTCGGTGCTTACTTCGCGCCTCCCCGGTTAAGCCGCTCAAGCTGCAGGCGACGGTGCGCAGGACTCGCTGTGTGGTTGGTAGATCGTTCTGCTTACCCAGCATCGCGGCCAAGTATCCGACAAGGTCTCGTATGATGAAACTGCGAGCTAACTCAGCGCGAGCGTCAAGCGCGGAACCGGTCGGTCTTTAGCGCTTGAACAACAGACTACTCTGTCTTAGCATGGGTCGTTCCCTTGACTTGATCTGAGTCTGGCGACCTGACGAGGGTTCGCGACATCGCGGTTGGCCGATTGACGTGTGCCTGCACGTCACCCGGCACGAATCGGGTTAAGGGGAACGCGACCATAGCCGATAGCAAAACCGTAGGAACACTCAGGTGTTGTGGCGGTGATCGGTGTTCGGTCACTGCCAGGCGGAACGAATGACCGCCCTGCGGAGAGGCTTCGCCGACCGGATAGCCGGTGAACGAAGCGAGACCATAGATCGTCGTGCGCAAGACGCAGGACCGCACTGTCGCGGAGTCTGCTGAGCGCGGAGTCTGAATTCCTCGAGCGCTGATGGGGGCGCCATGGGGAGGGTGATGATGCCCGCACATGCCGACGTATGCCTCCGAACTCAATCACGTAGCAGTCCGGTTCCTTCTCCCCCTGAAGTCCAGCTCTTCAACGCGCGAGCATCACGCCATCCTCGTCTGGTCCGTGAGGCCATGGACCGCTTCGTCTCCGGCTTGCCACGAAGAGGCCGCTCCTCGCCAAAACACCACGAGAGATGGCCCGTCTACGGGCTGAAGTACCTCATAGGCTGCCCCACGCGACTTAACACTTTAACACCGGAGGGAGGAAGGACAATGACCATGCAATGGTTCAAGAATCTCAAGACGATGACCAAGTTGATGCTGGGATTCGCCGTAGTGGGCGTGATCGCGGGCGGAGTGGGCTACCTCGGCATCAGTAACATGGGGAGTATCAATGCTAATGTAGGGGACGTGTACCAACACCAGCTCCTCCCCATCAAGATCATGGCCGAGGCCCGGGGGCAAACCCACCGGATGCGGGGTTTCGTGATCCAGCACATGCTGGAGCGCGACAAAGGCGCAATGGACAAGATTGCTGCCACTATCCAGGAATCCCAAGGACAGGTGGAAGAGCGGATTGGCCGCCTCGAGAAGATGGGTTTGACCCTTGAGGAGCGGGAGGCGCTGGGAACGTTCAAGGCGGCTTTCGCTGCATATAACAAGACGCGAGACGACAAGGTTCTGGCCTTCAGCAGTCAGGGCAAGAAGGAGGAGGCCTACGCCGCGGCCAAGACAGAGGGTGCGGAGCGATACCAGGCGGTCGTGGCCCGCATCAATGCCCTCATCGACCTCAAGGATAAAGCCGCCAAAGGTCGCTACGACGAAAGCCAGGCCACCTATAGCCGCTCCCGGACCATGATGATTGGGTTCGCTGTGGGGGGTCTGTTGACGGGCCTCGTATTCGGGTATTTTATTGCGATCCTGATCACCGGTCCGTTGAGCCAAACCGTGGCGGTCCTCAAGGACATCGCGGAGGGCGAGGGCGACTTGACGAAGCGACTGACAGTCCACAGTCGCGATGAGGCCGGCGAACTGGCTCGCTGGTTCAACACGTTCATGGACAAACTCCACGAGATCATCGGGCAGGTGCGCATGGCCGCGGCGCAAAACGCCTCCACCTCACAACAACTCGCCGCCGGCAGCGAAGAACTGTCCAGTGGTACCCAGGAGCAAGCTGCCTCAATCGAGGAGACGGCGGCCTCCCTGGAGCAAATGACCTCCACTGTGAAGCAGAATGCGGACAACGCCCGCGAGGCGAACCAGATGGCGGTGTCGGCCCGATCGACGGCCGAGCAAGGCGGAGCCGTAGTCCAGACGGCTGTCACCTCGATGGAGGCGATCCGTGAGTCCTCCAAGCAGATCGCCGCGATCATCACGACGATCGATGAAATCGCCTTTCAAACGAACCTTCTGGCGCTCAACGCCGCGGTCGAAGCCGCCAGAGCGGGGGAGCAGGGTCGGGGCTTTGCGGTGGTCGCCAGTGAGGTTCGGGCGCTTGCTCAGCGCTCGGCGGTCGCCTCCAAGGAGATCAAGACGCTGATCACTGACTCGGTAACCAAGGTGGAGGAGGGGGCGCAACTGGTCAATCAGTCCGGGAAGACCCTGACCGAGATCATGGCCGGTGTGAAGAAGGTCGCCGATCTCATCGCCGAGATCTCCGCCGCCTCTCAGGAGCAGGCTCAAGGGATCGAGCAGATCAACAAAGCGATAACCCAGATGGACTCGGTCACTCAGCAAAATGCCGGCCAGACTGAGGAGTTCAGTGCCACAGCTCAATCCATGGCAGCGCAGGCGGAGGAGCTCTCGGCGCTGGTGGCGAAGTTCAAGCTGGCGCGAGAGGCTGCGATCAGCCGTCAGCCGTCAGCGATCAGCTCTGAATCGTCTCGGAAGGTGGTCCCCCTAAAAGGGAAGGCGCGTGGTAAATTCGCGGCGCCTAAGGCAGTGGCGGCGGCCACCGGGACCGATACGGCGTTTGGAACATTCGAGGAATTCTAGTCCCCCCTTTCTCTTGTCCTTATCCGATGGGGAAGGGAGGAGCATGCAAAGAGGGGTCACGCATATGAGCGAATCAACGATCGATCAGATGAGCTACACCAACGATACGCACCAGATGGGGGCGAGGGCGTGATAAAGAGACTGATGGAGGGTTCCATATTCAGGCGGTTTACCTTCCTATCCGTTCTGATCGCCTTCGTGGTTCTGATCCCTTTAGTTATTTTTGGCTTCTCGGCGATTCAGGTCGCATCGGACCAACTCCTGCAACATGAGTTGGACGAATCAAAACAGGAGGTACTAACCAATGCGGATCAACTGAAGCGCGTCTTCGACATGGCTCAGGCCGACCTCACTATGCTGCGTGAACTGACGATTCGTAAGCTGAGGCGAGTTCGAGCCGCCGGCAATGAGGCCGAGATGGCGCGCTGGTATGATGCAATAGGGCAAGCCTTCCTGACTGTTGCAGATAGCCGACGGATCTACAACCAAATCCGCTACCTCAATGAGTACGGCCGCGAGGTGATCCGGGTGGACTATGACGGCATTCATCCTCCGCAGCTCATCCCGCCTGCGCGCTTGCAGGATAAGCGGCAGCGCGACTACTTCTCGGAAACCATGAAACTCGCGCCGGGCCAAGTCTACGTGTCTCGGCTCGATCTCAACCAGGAGCACGGTCAGATCGAGGTCCCGTACCGTCCCGTTATCCGCTACGCCATGCCCCTCTTCGATGACGCGGGCCACCGAAGCGGGATCGTCATCGTCAACCTCCAGATGGAGCCATTGCTCGATACCCTGTACCAGAAAGGAAAAGCCGCTCAGAGGGAAGTGCGAGTCGTCGATCAGGAGGGATTTTACCTCCTACACTCTAATCCGAATAAACAGTGGGGCGGCCCACATGAACTGAACACGGGGGAACGGATCCAGCGGGACCTTCCTGACCTTGCCGGCCGGCTCCTCTCTCAACAGGCTGTCGCAAGAGTCATGGCGGAGCAGGTCGTAGCCGCCCAGCCACTCCTGCTCAGCACGAATAACGCAGGCCCGTTCATTGTGGTCGTGGAACTGATGCCCACCCATGTTGCCCTGGCACCGATTACGGATCTTCACCTCTATTTGCTGATTCTACTCGTGGGTACGAGTATCCTCGCGATAGGGTGCGCCGCATTGTTAGGGGACAAACTCACTCGGCCCATCGTCGCCTTGCAGCAGGCGGCTCATCAGATCCGACATGGTAACCTGAATACCGCAGTAGAGACTCGTGGGCCGCGTGAGATCGCGGCGCTGAGTGAGGCGTTCAATGCCATGGCGGGGGGGCTGGCCCAGGCTCAGGTTCGAATCGACCGACACCTGGCCAGATTACACGCCATCAATCAGATCTGGACGGCTGCCGGTAACCCTCTTTCGCTCCACGAGGTCATCGATCACGCTCTAGATGCGACGTTACTCTGTCTGGGCGTCGAAGCGGCTGAGATCTTTCTATTGAACGAAGAACGGACCGAGGTCGTCCTGGTCGGACACCGGGGGGCGGCCCAGGAGGCCTTCCGAGAGACTACCCATTTCAAGTTGCAGGAAGGATTCCCCGGACTGGCAACCTTCTCGGCCGAGGTCGTACTGACAACCGATCTGCCGAACGATCCACGCTTTCTCCGGAAGCAGGTCATCGAAGCCGGCTTTAAGACCTTCGCGGCGATCCCTCTGAAGGTAACCGGACAGGTGATCGGCGCCATGAACGTGGCGACCCGCACCAGTTGCACCATCATCAAAGACGACCTCCCGATTTTGACCGCCATCGGGTCCACGATCGGGATGGTCGTGGCCAACGCACGCCTTTTTGAAGCGCAGCGTGACGGCGCACAACAGCTTGCCGAGAAAGTCGAGGAGTTGGACGGCAAGATCGATGAGTTGGAGCGGATGCAGGCTCGTCTCATCGAAGCTGAGCGGCTCCGCGCCATGGGACAGATGGCCGCCGGGGTCGCTCACGACTTCAATAACGCGCTGATGGCGGTTCTTGGACAGGCGCAACTCATACGGCTCTTCCTTGAACGAGGGCATATAGCGGCCGTCATGCAGAACGTGGCGGAGTATGTGGAGGTGCTGGAGCGCCTCGCATGGCAGGAGCAGGCCATACTCGATGCCGCGAACATTGTGCGAAAGATCCGTGAGGCCACCCGATCGCACGGCGAGGAGCCCTTTGCCTTGGTGTCGCTGAACGAGATCGTCGAGCAGGTCCTCGAGACCACCCGGCCCCGGTGGAAGGATCAGGCTGAGGCAAAGGGACTCTCGGTCACGATAGCGCTGCAGTTGGGCGATGTACCGCCGGTCCTCGGGAATGCAGCGGAGTTGCGGGAAGCGCTCATTAACGTCCTCTTCAACGCGCTCGACGCCATGCCGCATGGCGGCACCATCACGATCGCCACGAGACGAGCACCGCGTACCGAAACCGGTGAGACGCTCTCGACTACCCACACCCCCCGATCGCTGTTCCAGGAACCGCCGGCCGGACGGACGTGGGTCGTACTCTCTGTTACCGACACCGGCATCGGGATGTCTCAGGACGTCAAGGCGCGGCTCTTTGAGCCGTTCTTTACCACAAAAGGGAGCCATGGAACCGGCCTCGGGCTCAATATGGTCCAAGGCATCGTCCATCGCCACGAGGGCGAGATTCACATTACGAGCGCAGAGGGATGGGGGACCAGCATCAGCATCCATCTGCCGGCGGCGCAGGAGGATCGACCGGAACCATCCACTCCCGCCCCGCCTCCGCCGTTGCCAGGCCGGCTGCGTCTGCTCGTGATCGACGACGAACCGCTGCTTGGCGAGACCCTGGTCGACCTGTTGGGACTCCTCGGGCATGAGGCGGTCGCAGTAACCAGCGGCGAGGCGGGCATTGCACGCCTGCAGGCCGAGCGCTTCGATCTGGTGATGACCGACATCGGGATGGCGGGAATGTCGGGGTGGGACGTCGCTCGGGCGGTCAAGGCCGATTGGTCCCAACTTCCCGTGATCCTGGTCAGCGGCTGGGCCGGTATGATGGAGCGCGACCAGATCGAGGGAGCGGGGATTGACGCAGTCCTGGCCAAGCCGTACACGATAACGCAACTCGAGCACGCCCTCAGCCGAGTTGTCGCCTCGACTCGGCGAGACGCGGGGAGCGACCCATTGGGTACGGCGTGACAACCTGTTCGCAGCGTGTCCACATTGGAACCGCTTCAGCCCGTACGCCTCACGGCTGCGCAGCCTCACGGAGGCGCCGGATCGTCCGAGTCGCGTCCGCTATCAGCCGTTCCTGCAGGCTGAGGCAACCGGATAAGTGGTCTTTCGAGAATGTGCCCCTCGCAATCGTAAGCTGCATCAGTTGTGTCTGCCCCAGAACACCCATCAACGCATTATTTAAGTCGTGCGCAACGCCGGCCGCCAACTCGCCCATCGCCCGAAGTCGCTCGGCGGCCACCAACTGATTCTGGCTGCGCCGCAGCTCTTCCAGACTCGCCTCCAGTCGCTTGGTCGTAAGCCGGAGATCCTCGTAGATGCGGGCATTGATCACCGCCATGCCCACCGCAGCCCCGATGGCGGTGACGAGTTTCGTGTCGTCCTCCGTAAAGACGCGCATCCGCCGCGTGGCGATATCGAGCACACCGATGACCTCCCCTTTAGCCCTGAGAGGGAAGGCCGCGAAGGTCTTAAAGCCGGCCGCGACCACCTTGTACCGGAGAAAGCGCGGGTCCGCCGCCAGGTCTGGGATCACGACAACCTCCCCGGTCTGCGCCACGCGCCCGGGAATCCCTTCCCCCAGCGCGAACCGGGTGCGTTCGCCGAAGGCCTCCGGTTCCAGGCCGAGCTGTCTGGTGAGGCAGACCGCTTGTGTCGCCGTATCGAGAAGCCAGATCTCTCCGGCCTCCATACCCATAACCTTTAAGGTGGCATCGAGGGTCTGATCGAGGACATCCGGAAGCGCGAGCACACCACCAATGATCCTCCCTACCGTTCCAATGGCCTCCAGATGTCTGTTGCGGCAGGCGTATTGCTTCACCTGCTCCTCTAACACGGCGTAGATTCGAGCCTGCTCGATCGCCACCCCCTCGTCCATCATTGCTCACCTCCCTCCGGTCATACCAATGAAGCCTCCCCGCGGCAGGCCGCGGGCTATCGTCTTCTATTCCGGCTCGTCATTCCGTGCATGACAAGCCTGCCCCGTACTTGATACGGGGGAATCCAGTCGGGTCCCACCGCTCCGCCGGATGATGGCGACAGCCTCGGCGAGGGCGTCCTGAAGCTGTGCCATCGTGTATGGTTTGGCCAGCACGAGGTCCACCCCCGTCCCCTCGAGCCGGTCAGACTCCAGCGCGTCGCCCCACCCTGTGACCAGGATGACGGGACAGGTGGGCCAGCGAGCCTTGACCGCCTTGGCGACCTCCCACCCCGACATCTCCGCCATCCCAAGGTCGGTAAGAACCAGGTCGAAGCGTTCAGTCGTAAGGCGCGTGAGCCCTTCCTTGCCGCTGGTTGCGACGGTCGCCTCGTGGCCCAGGAGGCGTAGGGACACAGAGAGGGTCTCGGCAAGGAGCGGATCGTCGTCGATGACCAGCAGTGTAAGCGGGCCGGTGAGGGGGGAGCGGCGCGGCGCGTCCGGCAGCGATACCATTTCAGTGCCCCGCTCTCCGGCAGCCTCTACCTCGGCGACCGGCACGCGTACGGTGATGGTCGTCCCCTGTCCTTCTACGCTCCGGACGCTGATCTCGCCGCCGTGGCGCTCGATAATACCGTAAACCATGCTGAGGCCGAGCCCGGTTCCGCGTACCCCCTTCGTGGTGAAGAACGGCTCGAAGAGACGAGTCTGCACGACCTGCGACATCCCGGTTCCGGTGTCGGCTACGGCAAGCTCGACCCAACCCTGTCCTTCGCGTTCCGCCTCTCGTACTCCAAATCCCCCCGCGCCCCCCTTTTGTAAAGGGGGGGTGGGGGGATTTTGCACCTCGGACTCCGTACTGCGCGCATGGATCGTGCTGACCGTAATCGTTCCGCCATTCGGCATGGCGTCGAGCGCGTTGAAAAGTAGATTGGTGAGCGCCTCGCGCAGCTCGGCGGCGTTGCCCTGGACCGGCGGGGTATCGGCCAGCGCTGTCTGCACAGCAATGTGTACCCCTGCCGCCTCGGCCTGGTCCTTCCAGCGGGGTCGGGTAATCGCGAGGACCTGCTCGACGATCCGGTTGAGAGCCACCGGCCCGAACGCCTCCGCGCCCCTTGGGCGGGTCGCTTCCCGGATCTTCCGGATCGTCTCGGCCGCGTCGAGCGCCACCTGCTCCTGTCGCGAAAGGCGCTCCAGGAGTGTTGTGTAGACCTCTACGCTCCGCAGGTCCGCCGCAACCGACCCCTGTTCGAGAGAGAGCCGCATGAGCTGCGTCTGCCCAAGAACCCCCATCAGTGCATTATTGAAATCGTGAGCTACTCCGGCGGCCATGGTTCCCATGGTAGCCAGCTTCTCCGATTCGATGAGTTGGGCTTCGCGCTTTTTTCTTTCGGTGACATCCCGGATGATGGCGGTAAAGAATTCCGATCCATGCTGTTCAGCCACCGATAGGGAGATCTCCAGCGGAAACTCCTCGCCGCTTTTCCGAAGGCCGCTAAATTCGAGACTGCGCCCGATCACGCCGGCGTCACGGATCCGGAGGTAGCGATCGAAGCCCTGGCGGCAATCCTCTTGATAGCGATCCGGCATCAGCGAGCTGACGAACTGTCCAAGCATTTCTTGCTCGCAATAGCCGAAGATCTTCTCTGCTGCGCGATTCACGAGGGTGATTCGACCATGGCGGTCCGCGATTACGACACCGTCCTGGGCCGTCTCGATCAGACTCCGAAACCTCTGCTCCGATTCCCTGGTCTCCTGAAGCGAGGTTACCACATTGTCCGCCATGTTATTGAACGCGTCGCCAAGCGCGGCGATCTCGGCGGACCCACCGACTTTAACCCTGGCGTCCAGATGACCCTGCTGGATCCGATGGGACGCCTGCTCCAAGGCGACGATGGGACGCGCGAATCTTCGGCCTATGACGACAGCCCCTACGACCGCAACGCTCCCCACCCCGGCCAGCAGGATCAGCAGATACCAGCGAAGGGCCGCGACAGGCGCCAGGACCATGCGTGTGGGCATTAGTTCGATAATGACTAGAGAGGGATCCGAAGCGCTTGGGCCGATGGCGAACGACTGAGCGGTAATAATCTGTTCCCCCAGGATGGCCGCGACGGGGTCCCCGGCGAGGAGCCGTCCGGCAAGGTCCGGGAAGTCCTGTTGCAGGCGCCGGCCTGTGTTCAGGTCGCGGGGACTGCCCCACCGCTTGGCCGGATCGGGGTGTAACAGGTAGAACCCCTCCCGGTCGACAACATACACGACCTTCCCGACAGCTTTGCCCTCTTGATGCAGCGCCTCGAGAAGCGGGCCTATCAGCAGGTTGATGATCACGATCCCGCGCCGGTTGCCCTCGTCGTCAAAGAGGGGCGTCGCGTAGCGGATGACGGGGCGGTACGGGACTTCGATCCGTCCATGTTCCTGGTTGAATTCCGGCTGGGAGGTGAACAGTTGCCCCGGCCCGAGCTTCATCGTCTCCGAGAAATAGTATCGCTGCCGTTGATTCTGAAGTCGGTCGCGGGGGATGATTCGTGGCGGATTCACACCGTCGTTGTCGACCCGAACCAACTCCTGTCCGTTTTCGTCCAGGTAGCGGATCTGGTTGTATACCGTCCGATTTGCCGAGAAGGAGAGGAAGACCTGCTCCAGCGCCTTTCGCCATTGCTCGATCCCGGTCAGGTCGAGAAGAGTTCGGGCTTGGATCAACTCCCGCATCGCAGCCACGTGACTAATGATGGGCACATCGCCTTGAGCCGACTCCACACGATGTCGGATGTGGTGGGCATCGCTCAGCACATCCTCCTTCAATTCCCCTATGGTTTTGTGCACAAGGTGGTCCGAGACAACCCGAACAACAGCGAGACCGAACACCGCCAGGGGCGCCAGACCAACCGCGGTCAACAACACGATCAGAACGGTAGTGAAGGTGAACCGCCTAAGCATAGGACCTCATCGTGTCGCGCTCAACCCGAACAGCGCCGTGAATCTCCCACGTCAGACTCTATTCCAGCGCCCGTCACAGCATCTCCCCGGCCTGCACAATGATCTGCGCAACCGCTGCCAGCCTGAGGTTGCGCGCCTGGCTCTCCCGCTGCAGTTTTCGCATCGCCTCGGCCTCAGATAGTCGCAGCCGCTCCATAAGGATCCCTTTCGCCTTCTCGACCAGCTTTCGCTCCTCGAGCGCCGTCTCCAGCTCCCGCGTCCGCTGTTCCAAATACCGGACCTTCGCCTGGAGCTGGCGCACCGTCGCCTCGGAGAAGCGCTCCGGTTGGCCGCCGGGCTCGGGGGCGGGGCCGCCCTGCGCCGGCCGGTCGACGGCGACGGCCCCCGTCTCGGCCTCCGCGGTGGGCTGCAGGTACAGCCGGACGTCGCAGCCCTCGCGCGCCGCCGTGTCCCGCGGCGCGACTACCACCTTGCCGTAGCCGAAGCGCTCCGCGGCTATCCGCCGGAGGCTCTCCCACCACAGGTGGCAGAGGGGCGCCGTCTGTCCGCCCTCGTCGCGGCATATCGTACAGGTGAAGCGGATATGATCGGGCGCCACCCGGTACTGCATCGCGCCGCCCAGTTGCTGCGCCAGTCGGACGACGGCCTTGGCGTAGGTGTCCGGGGTGAGGGGTGACGGCGCGTCCTCGCACGGCGCCTCCGCCATACGCAGGAGGCGGGCGGCGGCGCGCAGGGCCTGCTGCCGTCCCTGCGAGTTGCCCCACTCGTCCAGCAGGCCCGCCGTGTGCCCGATGAAGTCGCGCACAAAACCGCTTGGGGCCGTCTCGCTGTGCCTGGGCTTGCTCATCCGATTGCTCCGCCTCCTTCCGTCTGCGCCCATAAAAAAAGCCTTTCATCGATATGCCGATGAAAGGCTCCCTCGCCTGTTCCCGCCCGGCCCTCGTCAGCCGGATGGGAGAATCCGCGCGTCCTGACGGCCATGCCGCCCTCAGGACGTCATCAACTTACTGACCGATCAACCGCGCGATCGGTAAACTGTTCCGCCTGGCAACAACCGTGCGTGGCGCAGCGACGGACCATCCTAGATCTATATACCGACAGATTCGGGTCTCCTCTTGAGGCCCATTCCTCCGGTCAACGAATCATCACGACGTCGGAGAAGCCGTAGGCGGCTCCGATGAGAGTCAGTCTGCCGTCCGTGTTCGCTCCATGGCGGTCAGTTGAGCCTGGGTCTGCTCCAGTTCGCTCAGCTTTGTCTCCAGTTGTCGAGTCGCGACCTCCAATTGCTGTGTCGCGACCCTGAGTCGCTCGTACAGGTGGGCGTTGGTCACCGCCATCCCCACCACCGCCCCGATAGCGCTCAAGAGTTGCACATCGTCCTCTGTGAGAACGCGCGTCCGACGCTCGGCGACATTGAGGCACCCGGTAACCTCCCCCTTGCCCAGCAGGGGGAAGGCCACGAAGGTCTTAAAGCCGGCCGCGACCACGCTGTGCCGGAGAAAACGAGGCTCTTCCGCCAGATCGGGAATGACCACAGATTCCCCGGTTTCCACCACCAGCCCGGGAATCCCTTCACCAGGACCAAACCGCTGACGCTCCCAGAAGGCCTCCGAATGCAGACCACGATGTCTGGCCAGGCGCACCTCGCCCACAGCCGGATCGAGGAGCCAGATCTCCCCGGCCTCCATCTCTGTGACCGTCAAGGTGGCATCGAGGACCCGATCGAGGACCTCGGTGAGGGCCAACGAGCTGCTGGCGGCTTGCCCAACCCTGCTGAGGGCCTCGAGTTGGTTCGTGCGTCGTCTGTATTGCTCGACCTGCGCCTGCAACGCGGCGTCGGATCGGGCTTGCTCCGCGGAGAACGTCTCTTCCGGCATAACTATGCTCCACTCTCTCGACGGCGGACACCGTGGTCACAGATCCGCCTACGTGTCAGTTCCCCTATCCTGGTTGCACAATCGGTCACTCCGACCGGTATCCCCATGGATGATCCGCCCGCGTACCGACGAACATGCAAAATCAACGCCACACTGCTTCTCTCCGATCCTCATGCTTGAGAGGCCCGACAGGTAACGGCTCGTGTGTATCCGGAAACACAAAAGCCTTTCATCGAAGATCCGATGAAAGGCTTCATCGCCCTCTCTCACGACACCGCCATCAGCACCGTTGGCAAGAGATCCACGCCCTGAGAGTGGTATCACCCTCAGGCCTCGATTGCCTGAGAGCCGTCAACTACGAGTGTGCACAACTCGACCGCTTTGTCACCAACCTCGCGTCGAGTTGAACGACAGTATAGATGACATCGTGCGCGACTGTCAAGTTCCCGTCGCGCCGCCTAATTCACATTATAAGAGCTGAGCATCTGCAGCGCCCTTAACGCGTTGTGGCAGTCGCGGGCGATGCCGGTCTCCGGCTCGTCCGTCGCCCGCAGTCGCGCTGTGGCGACTAACTGATTCTGGGTGCACTGCACCTGTTCAATCTTTGCCGTAAGCTGCTCGATAGAACGCCTGAGTTCCTCGTACAGGCAGGCGTCCGCCGCAACCATTCCCACGGCTGCTCCGATCGTGATCAGGAGGCGTAGATCTGCCTCTGTGAACGAGCGCGCCCGACACGCGGCGATATCGAGGGAACCGATGACCTCCCCTTTGGCCCGCAGCGGGACGGCCACGAAGGTCTTGAAGCCGGCCGTGACCACGCTGCGCCGGAGAAAGCGAGGCTCTTCCGCCAGATCGGTAATGACCACGGGCTCCCCGGTCTCCACCACCAGCCCGGGAATCCCTTCACCGACGGCAAACCGCGTGCGTTCCAGGAAGGCCTCCTCGATAAGGCCGTAATGCCGCTCGACGCACACCTCTCCTCGGATCCTATCGAGCAGACAGATCTCCCCGGCCTCCATCTCCAGAATCGTCACGGTCACGTCGAGGATCCGCTCGAGAATTTGATGGATCGGCAGCGAACCGGTGATGATCTGGCCGACAATGCGAAGAGCCTCCAGGTGTCTGGTGTGGTAGAGGTGCTGTCTTACCATGGTCTCTACGTCAGCATACAACTTAGTCCCCTTCACCGTCGCCCCCTCCTCCATCACGGCCCGCCTCCTTCCGGGGTATCCATTCACGGCATCTCCCCGGCCTGCACAATGATCTGCGCAACCGCCGCCAGCCTGAGGTTGCGCGCCTGGCTCTCCCGCTGCAGTTTTCGCATCGCCTCGGCCTCAGATAGTCGCAGCCGCTCCATAAGGATCCCTTTCGCCTTCTCGACCAGCTTTCGCTCCTCGAGCGCCGTCTCCAGCTCCCGCGTCCGCTGTTCCAAATACCGGACCTTCGCCTGGAGCTGGCGCACCGTCGCCTCGGAGAAGCGCTCCGGTTGGCCGCCGGGCTCGGGGGCGGGGCCGCCCTGCGCCGGCCGGTCGACGGCGACGGCCCCCGTCTCGGCCTCCGCGGTGGGCTGCAGGTACAGCCGGACGTCGCAGCCCTCGCGCGCCGCCGTGTCCCGCGGCGCGACTACCACCTTGCCGTAGCCGAAGCGCTCCGCGGCTATCCGCCGGAGGCTCTCCCACCACAGGTGGCAGAGGGGCGCCGTCTGTCCGCCCTCGTCGCGGCATATCGTACAGGTGAAGCGGATATGATCGGGCGCCACCCGGTACTGCATCGCGCCGCCCAGTTGCTGCGCCAGTCGGACGACGGCCTTGGCGTAGGTGTCCGGGGTGAGGGGTGACGGCGCGTCCTCGCACGGCGCCTCCGCCATACGCAGGAGGCGGGCGGCGGCGCGCAGGGCCTGCTGCCGTCCCTGCGAGTTGCCCCACTCGTCCAGCAGGCCCGCCGTGTGCCCGATGAAGTCGCGCAGGAGCGGGACGCGCTTCCCAAGGATCTGCTCATTCACCATGCTCGCCTACTCCCTACCTCCACAAAGACAAAAGCCTCGCATCCAAGACGAATCGATGCAAGGCTTCATCACCTTCCCCCCTTAGCCACCATCATCAGTACCCCAGGGGACACACACGATTATATGCTTCCGGCAATCCGACCGGCTTACGGCTTGATGTTGATCTCACTTTCCTCACATAAAGTATAGACCCATGCGTCAGCGAGGTCAATATGCCGCCTGAGTCCATCGGGTGGAGGGTGAGGGATCGGCACATCACTTGCTTCTCATCACACGCGAATGGGGTTAAGCGGGGGACCGAAGCCGCCGATATACACAACAGCGCGTTGCGTCGGTCGACGACGCGCCGCTGCTGCCGACCGGAAAGATTTGCCGCTCTGCGGATCGCTTTTTCCGGAGGAGCGCTCCTGGTCGAACGTAAGTCAGTCAGACCCTGATAGCGTCGGGACTATCAGGGCGGCGTAATCTCCCCGGCTACTGATGAGGGTGGCCAGGGACAGGGTGACGAAGCCTTTCATCGAATGATCGATGAAAGGCTTTTATATTTTGTGGCGCAGTAGATCACAGCAAACGGAGCCGGATCCCGAAACGGGAGGTCAGGCTCGCACTATGAGAGGAGAGGATCATGCAGCGGTTTAAGAATCTCAAGACCATGACCAAATTGTTGCTGGCGTTCGCGATCGTCAGCGTCATCGCAGGCGCGCTGGGCTACTTAGGCATCCGCAACATGGGCATCATGAACGCCGGCACCGAAAATATCTATCAGGTGCAACTCCTGCCCAGCCTTGAGTTGGCCAGAATGCGCGGCCTCTCGCTCCAGATCCGAGCCCGGGTATGGCAAGCCATCGCCGCCCCCACCCTCACTGAGGCCATGGATTCGATCGATCGAATCCATGACCTGCAGAAGGAACTCGACGAGGCGCGTGAACAGTTTGTCCCAACCATCCGGAGCCAGGAGGTACGGGAGACCTTTGAAACCTATGTGAAGGCCGACAAGGAATACGAGACCGTCAGAGAAGAGGGAACCATCAAGGCCATCCTGGCCGGTAACCGCGAAGCCACCATGACGGCGGCCAAGGTCGCCGGTGAGAAGCTCCAGGTCTCTAACCAGGCCCTCAACCACGTCATCGAGGTCAAAAAGGGCATCGCGACGAAAAAGTTTGAGGAGGCGCAGTCGGTGTACGCCTCAAGCCGGGTCACGATGATCGGCTTCGTCGTCGGCGGTCTACTGATCGGTCTGGCGCTGGGATACTTCATCGCGAACCTGATCGCTCAAGCGCTGAAGCGGATCATGGCGGCCACGGAGCTGGCTGCCTCCGGCGATCTCACGGTGCGGATTGCGGTAGACACCAAGGACGAACTCGGCCTGATGGGGGCGGCATTCAACCGGATGCTGGAGAGTTTCCACGACAGCATGCGGGAGGTGCAACAGGCCTCCAACCATACCGCCGCCGCCTCCCAACAGCTCGCCGCCGGCAGCGAGGAGCTCTCCAGCGGCGCCCAGGAGCAGGCTGCCTCCCTGGAAGAGACGGCCGCCTCTCTGGAACAGATGACCTCGACCGTCAAGCAGAACGCCGACAACGCCCGCCAGGCCAACCAGATGGCGGTCAGCACACGGAACGAGGCCGAGCAGGGCGGAAGTGTGGTCCAGGCTGCCGTGGCCTCCATGGAGGCGATCAGCGCCTCCTCCAAGCAGATTGCCGCCATCATCACCACCATCGACGAAATCGCCTTCCAGACCAACCTGCTGGCGCTGAATGCCGCCGTCGAAGCCGCCCGCGCCGGGGAGCAGGGCCGGGGCTTTGCCGTGGTGGCCAGCGAGGTCCGGGCGCTTGCCCAGCGATCCGCCGCCGCCTCCAAGGAGATCAAGGCGCTGATCACCGACTCCGTCGCGAAGGTCGAAGACGGGGCCAGGCTGGTCCATCAGTCCGGCGACACCCTGACCGAGATCATGGCCTCTATCAAGAAGGTGGCCGACCTTGTCGCCGAGATCTCGGCCGCCTCGCAGGAGCAGGCGCAGGGGATCGAGCAGGTCAACAAGGCCGTCACCCAGATGGATAGTGTCACCCAAAGCAACGCCGCCCAGACCGAGCAACTCAGCTCAACCGCGCAGTCGCTGGCAGCGCAGGCCGAGGAGCTGTCGGCCCAGGTGGCGAAGTTTAAGTTAGCATATGGGGCAGCGGTCGGCTCTCAGCCGTCCGCCGTCAGCCAGGAACCGAGGAGTAAGGTCGTGCCCTTCAAAGGCAAGGCGAGGAGCAAGAGCGACGCGCCCAAGGTTGTGGCAGCCGCCACCGGGACCGATGCCGCGTACGGCACGTTTGAGGAGTTCTAGTAGGTAGATAGGCTGAAGGCGGGAAGGCTGTTAGGCGACTTCAGTCCTCGGTCTTCAGCCTAAACTCCTGCTTGCAGGCTGAAGACTCACTGTTAAGAGACAAGAGAGGAATCGAAGATCATGCGGCTACAGTGGTTTAAAAATCGTAACATTAAAACGAAGTTAATACTTGGCTTCGGCTTAGCGGGTCTGGCACTGGTAGCAACACCATTGGCTGCGTACGTCATGCAGAGCAGCGGGGAAATTCGAACGGCACGTCTGGAGCTGACCGGGCTCGCGCCGTCCAAAGTGCTACTCAGGGTCGTTCAGTTGACGCAACAGCACCGCGGGCTCTCATCCAATGTGCTAGGCGGAAACACGGCGATGGAGGCGCAACGGGCTGCCAAGCAGGTCGAGGTAGACAAAGCGGTCGAGACATTCGACGCAATCGTGAAGTCCGAGATCCATGATTCCGCACTCGCGGGCGCCTGGAGCACAACGGTCGAGCGCTGGAGGGCGTTAGCGAGCAGCGTTTCGTCGCACGCGATCATCGGCAAAGAGAGTGTGGCCAAGCACACGGCGCTGATCGCCGACAACCTGAAGGTACTCGATCTGACATTGGATTATTTTGGTCTGTCGCTCGACCCGAGTGCGGATAGCTATCATCTGGTTATGGGAGTATTAGTCTATATGCCGGACCTCACCGAACTGCTCGGACAGGCGCGAGCGCGCGGTTCGCTCTATCTGGCGACCAAAAGTTTGACCGCTGAGGACCGCGTCGAGCTTGCCGCGATCATCGATACGGCGGACAGACAACACGAACAGGTGGTACGTGAAATCGATAAGGCGATGGCTCTGAACCCTCAGGTGAAGGCCGCGCTGGCCGGCCTCGTACAAAACGGTGCCGGGCTTGTACAAAAGGCAATGGATCTCACCAGGACTCATGTAGTAGAGGCTAAGATCCTCAGCTATCCATCGACCGATTACTTTACGGTGTTTACCCAGGTGATTGACGATCAGTTCAAGCTGCTTTCTGCAGCGACGGAGGAGCTGGATGCGGCTCTCCAGACGCGCATCGCCGAGCTACGGAGCGGACAGGTCAAGATGCTCGGCATCATCGCGTTGGCGATTGCGTTGGCGGTGTGGATGGGGACGGTGATTAGCCGTTCAATCAGCGGCCCGGTGCGCGAGGTGATGGGTGCGACAGAAAAGGCAGCGAGTGGCGACTTGACCGTTCGTGTCAGCCTCGACAGCAAGGACGAGCTCGGCCTGATGGGCGCGGCCTTGAACCGGATGTTGGATAGCTTCCACGACAGCATGCGGGAGGTGCAGCAGGCCGCCAACCATACTGCCGCTGCCTCCCAGCAGCTCGCCACCGGGTCCGAGCAACTGAGCAGCGGCGCCCAGGAGCAGGCATCTTCCCTGGAAGAGACGGCGGCCTCCCTGGAGCAGATGACCTCGACCGTCAAGCAGAACGCCGACAACGGCCGCCAGGCCAATCAGATGGCGGTCAGCGCCCGGGATGGGGCCGAGCAGGGCGGCGCGGTGGTCCGGGAGGCCGTGGCCTCGATGGAGGCGATTACCCAGTCTTCCAAGCAGATCAGTGCGATTATTACTACTATCGACGAGATCGCCTTCCAGACCAACCTGCTGGCGCTGAATGCCGCCGTCGAAGCGGCCCGCGCCGGCGAGCAGGGAAGAGGATTTGCCGTCGTGGCCAGCGAGGTTCGGGCGCTCGCGCAACGCTCGGCGGCGGCCTCCAAGGAGATCAAAGCCCTGATCACCGACTCGGTGGCCAAGGTGGAGGAGGGAGCCGCGCTGGTGAATCAGTCCGGCAACACCCTAACCGAGATCGTGGCCTCCGTTAAGAAGGTCGCCGACCTGATCGCCGAGATCTCGGCTGCCTCGCAGGAGCAGGCGCAGGGGATCGAGCAGGTCAACAAGGCCGTCACCCAGATGGATTCGGTCACTCAGAGCAACGCCGCCCAGACCGAGCAACTCAGCTCAACCGCGCAGTCGCTGGCGGCGCAGGCGGAGGAACTATCGGCCCAGGTGGCCAAATTCAAGCTGGCAGAGGCAGCCGTCAGCGGTCAGCCGTCAGCGGTCAGCCGTACAACCTCCGCCAAGGTCATTCCACTGAAAGGCAAGGCCAGGGGCAAGGGTGAAGGGCCCCAGCCAGCGGTCGTGGCGGCCACCGGAACCGATGCGACGTACGGCACGTTTGAGGAGTTTTAGGAAAGGCTAGAGGGAGAAAGACTGAAGGGGGAAGTACCTAAAAGCCTTCAGTCTAAACCCCTAACGGCTGAGAACGATGGGGAAAGGAGGCGCTATGCGAACTGATTATAACCGCGTTGCGGTCGCGGGCTACCTTACGGCAGATTCCGTATGGCGGAAAACCCGCAACGGGCGCTCCGTCACTCATTTCTATCTGACGACCCGTCATCACAAACCCACCGGCGATATTGAGACCTCGTCGTTCCAGATCACCGCATTCGGCGACCTCGCTGACCGCTGCGCCGGCCTGCGGGTGGGACAGGTCGTACGGGTTGAAGGGCGGCTGCACGAGGATCGCTGGATGGGGCCGGACGACCGACGACGCTCGAAGGTCGTGATCGTCGCCACACATATGCATCTGGTGCGCGAGTCCACGGAAGCGAACCGCGGGGAGGGCGCTATCATGTCACAGCAAAGACCGGAGGATCATCCGAATGTCGTCGCATGCGCCGCGGCGTGATAGAGGGGTAACCACAAGGCACGAAGACGGGCGTGGCGCTCGGGGCAGTGCAGCCCCCCGAGCGCTCACACCGTTCCGATCCGCGTCTTGACTTGACATTTCGTAATGAACTGTCTCAGCTTTCTTTCATCCGCTCGCTGTAGAGCCATCATACGGAGTGCGATCCTGCTCTGGTTCTGTCCGAGATGCCTGAAAGACTCACTCCGGACGACCCTCGCGGCAGCATGAATGGGCGACTCGCCGCGGGAGAGCGTCATCGAGAGCTCGACGGCATCCTCCGCCTCGAGGCGCCCACTGAATACGATGAGAAGTCCGCCACAACTGATGTTCACTGCTGTGGCTCGTTCTCGCTTCACCGGCGTCCGCTCGCCTTTCGGTAGAATCAATTCTACGTCGAACAGGCACGGCTGCCTCACGTCTTCTCTTCTCTGAACTCGGCGTACCTCTCCAGGGGGCGACAGATGCAGCAGGAGGCCGGACGAGTGGAGCAGCGTGGAGCGAAAACGATAGAGGGCATCGTCGGCTGTCGCTGATACCTGCACGTCTCTCGCCGAGTTCCGAGACGTTGTCGACACGCCCCCGTCTTTGTCATGAGTCAGCGACACGACGAGTGTCTGCGAATCGATGCGCACGATGGTCCCGATCATTGAAACGGGAGGATCGGCGAACTCAACCTGCACCTTGAGGCCGTTACAGATCTTGCTCTCCACTTCGATCTCCCAACTCCGCACTTCTTAGGTCCGGATCGATAGGGTGGCCGTCTTTTCGAACCTCAAAGTGCAAGTGTGTCCCCGTCGCCTTTCCTGTGGCGCCAACGATTGCAATGGGCATCTCCCGGTCCACAACAACCCCAGCCGGAATCAGGTTGGACGCGTTGTGGCCATACGAGGTCGTAAACCCGTCTGCGTGCGCCAGCACGATCAGATTGCCGTAGCCGAGGGTGCGACCACTGAAGATGACCCGGCCAGGCGCCGCCGGATAGATGAGCGATCCGGTCGGCATCCTGATGTCTACGCCGGCATGAAAGGCTCTCAACCCTGTCACCGGATCGGTTCGAGGGCCGAACGAGGAGGTGAATCGGCCCGCAAACGAACGCATGAAGGCCTTCAGGCCATGCGGAATGCCGACAGTAGACTCGCTTACTCCCGCAACCGTGTCATCGTGGCGGAACCCGACATTCTGTTCGCTCGGCTTCGCGCCGGGGATGACGGCGGACAGATCGATGGCCTGGCCGGGACGGATGCGATCCGGATCCGCAAGCCGATTGGCCTTCGCGACGATGCCGACGGCGCGGTAGAGGGTATCGGCACCTGCCGATTTGCCGGTTTCCCGCAGCGTCGCCTGAACCAGGTGGGATAGCGTATCGCCTGTGCGGACTATGCGGATGGCCTGCGCGTTATTCTCCGCAGCAATACCGGGCGCATTCGCAGTCGTGCGCAACTGATGGCTCACCTCTGTCAGAAGACGCGGAAACGTCGGCGTACTCGATTCCTCCTTCGCCTGATCCGGCGTCCCACGATGGCCGGTCGCACTCGCCACCCCCGCGTGGCGCTCAGCCCACTTGACGTCCATCCCCGTGTCCCTCGATCGGTCGGCCGTTACTCTTGCCGTTTCCGCCGATCACCTCATCCGCCGACTCCTCTGCTCCGATCGACGACATCTCTGGGAGGTGAAGCGTCGACGCTTTGACCTTCCGGAGATTCATGAGCAGCGCCACCTCCCCCATAGTCATCCCGGTCGCCCGAGCCGCTTCGGCTGGTGTCAGCCCGAGGTCAAGAAGCTGAAGGGCCGCCCCGCCCGCCTCAGGCAGCCTTGGCAGCGCCTGATTTCGGTCGACCGTTCGCAGTACCTGCGCCGCCAGCACTGAAAACTCCCGAACAAGTTCTCGAAGCTCCGCCTGGGCCGCCGCCACGTCGCTTACGCGTTGCGCCACCTCTTCGGATGGCTCGACGTCGTTTCCCGACGGCTGTGGTGTCGTCCCTTGGGGCCGTCTTCTCAACAGGACAAACACCAGACAAAGGCTCACCAACGACACGATCAGCGCAGCGATCATGGCACCCTCTTGTACTCCGAGATCGACAAAAAAGGTATCCACGTCCTTGACGATTGACGCACTCCAATCGCTCATCTCCTTCCTCCTCTGATCACGATCACTCTTCAGATTGCGATATCGATGAGCCGACCTCCGGACCGACTGCTGGTCGTCCCCGCCGCATCATCGAAAACTCTCCACCAGCCTCCGTACCGCCATACGGGTGGCGTGCTCAAATGACCATCCGACCGTCCCGGCGCTCCCCGGCGCGATCTTCCCGGCCCACAGCAGCGCTCCGGACGGCAGGGCGATGAGCCTCGCCTCTACCCCGACTCTCGTCACCCTGACCGTTCCCTCCCAATGCTGATCCACGCCATATAGATTGACCATCATGACCCGCCGTACCCCAAGCGCTTCCCAATTGACCCCGCCCATATCGAGTGTTGAGTGCTGAGCGTTGAGTGCTGAGTCGCCGCGTGAAAGCCGTTGGTCGGCGAGCCAATCCCAGCCGCGCGATCGAGCCTCCTCCCGTACCCAATCGGGTCCCCGCGCGTCGATCCCGGCGTGCGACAGCTCAAGGACAAAGAGCCTGGCCACCTCCTCGACCAACGGTCGATCCTCAACGGACACGCGCGCCGGCAGGACTGCGGTCCGACCCTCCCTGGAGATGACAACCGGCTGGAGTGCGGGCGGAGCAGCCGGCGATGCGCATCCTCCGACCAACACACCCACGCTCAGGAGAACGGCCAACACCAGCTCGCGAAGGGTGAAGGTTGCGCTCTCTTCTGCGATGAGGTCGTCCCGGTGGAGCTTGATCTGAAGAAGTCTGGCCCGCATTCGAAGAATGGCCGAGGTATGGATCTGTGAGACGCGTGATTCCGAGACCTCCAGCACCCGGCCGATCTCTTTCATGGTCAGTTCCTCAAAGTAGTATAAGGTGAGCACCAGCCGCTCTTGAGCCGGCAACGCCTCGATAATTCCGCCGAGGAGTCGGACCCGCTCCCTACGGGCCGCTTCAGTAGACGGATCTCGACCAGCCCGGTCCGGCAGCTCCCATATAAGCCGGTCGCTCTCCGTACCGTCGGCCTCAACGCCGGGCTCATCGAGCGACACCAACACCATCCCCCTGATCTCGCCAAGCGTGCGCCAGTAGGTCTCCCGATCCATGCCGAGCGCCGCAGCAACCTCGTCATCGCTGGGCTCCCGTCCGAGGTCGACCTCCAGCCGCACCAGCGTCTGCTGGATCTCCCGCGCCTTCGCTCGGAGTGAACGTGGCGCAAAATCCTGCGCTCTGAGATCATCCAGAATAGCGCCGCGGATCCGGTATTGGGCATAGGTCGCGAACTCCGACGGCTGATCCGGGTCATAGTGCTCGACGGCGCTCACCAGACCCACCGCACCGGCACTCTCCAGATCGTCCAACTCGACACACGACGGCAGTTGCAACGAGAGCCGCCCGGCGACCTGGCGCACAAGGGAGATGTTCGCCGTAATCAACCGATCTCTCAGCCCGGGGTCCTTCGTCTGTCGGTAGGCTTTCCAGTCTTCCCGCGTGATCTCCATTTTTCCTCAGAACATAGGCGATTAGGCTGAAGGGTGTGAGGGCCTATCTACCTGCCTCTTACAGTTGCGACGTCCAGTACATTATTCGATCCCAGAAGGGCTCCGATTGCGGGGCCCGACCGCTCGACGTCGTGAGCGTCTTTGCCAGATCGACAAGCGAGCGCGAGGCTTTCGCGTATGGGAAGCAGACCGAGAACGGCTTCTGCTCGCAGACTGCGCGTCCAACGCACTCATCCCGAAGCACATGGCCCACAAACCCGACCTCCACCTTCAGGAAGTGCCGGATCACCCGCTGCAACTGTTCGAACAGCTCTTCGGCTTGAGAGGCCCCTTCCACCATGTTGATCAGGATCCCCGCACGCGGATCGGCGCGATGGCGCGACAGAACCTTGATCACCGCGTAGGCATCGGTGATGGCGGTGGGCTCCGGGACGGTGACGACGATCGCCTCGTCGGCCGCCAGGATCAGACTGAGGACGTTGGGCGAGATTCCGGCCGCGGTATCCAGCAGCAGGATATCGACCAATCCCTCCAGTTGTCCCAGCCGCCCAAGCAGCCTGGCCTGGTCCGCAGGCGCGAGGTTGGCCATCGCTTCGACCCCTCGGCTCGCCGGGATGACGTACAGGCCATTGGGCCCTCGGAGCATGATGTCGTGAAGCTCCTTCTGTCCTTCGACGACATGACGAAGCGTAAACTTCGGCGCCAGCCCCAACAGCACATCGACGTTCGCAAGACCCATATCGCCGTCGAGGAGGGCTACGCGGTGGCCTTCCCCGGCCAGTAACAGGCCGAGATTCACGGCCAACGACGTCTTGCCGACGCCTCCCTTCCCGCTGGTGATCGCAATCGTCCGGAGCCCTCGTTCGGTCGCGATCGCGCTGCCGCGGAGCTTCGATGCCTGATCCTGCATCTGTCTCATCTCTCCTTCCCGCCCTCTGACTCACCGACCAGACGCCACGCCAGCCGTAACGGCTGCGCCTCTTCGATGTCGTCCGGAACTTCCTGACCCGTTGTCAGATATGAAATGGGAACAGCAGCCGTCAGTGCGGCCTCGCACACCGGCCCCACGGTAGCGGTTTCATCGAGTTTGGTGGCGATAATGGAACTGAAGCCCAGCGGCCTGTACGCCTCGACGGCCTGCAACAGGTCAGCCCGCTTGGTCGTTGCGCTCAACACCAGGTGCACCTCGTATCCGTCGTCGCTGCCGGCATAGGTCGCCAACTCCTCCAATTGATCCTTCCGCCTCGCACTCCGTCCGACCGTATCAATGAAGATCACATCGGCGTCCCGATCGCCCGCAAGCGCCCGCTTCAGGTCCGCCGGAAGCGGCGCCACACAATAGGGCAGTCCGATCAGTTCGGCGTAGTTCTTCAGTTGCTGGGCGCCGGCGATCCGATACGTGTCGGTAGTAATCAGCGCAACTCTTTTTCCCTCGCGGAAACGACACCCGGCCGCCAGCTTTGCGATGGTCGTCGTCTTGCCGACGCCCGTCGGCCCGACCAGCGCCACGACCCGTCGCCCATTTCCGGCCTTGGGAACGGGCAGCCCGACGATCTCACGAGCCAACACCTCGGCGAGCAACGCCGATACCGGCGTCGAATCGGGTGATGCCGCCTCTCGAAGTCTGTCCCGCACGGAGACCACCCACCGACGGGCTACGCCCTCTTCCACCTCCTGGGAGAGCAGCGCCCAGTAGATCCGGCCGAGCGACTGGGGCAGATCGGGCGGCAGGTGCCCTCGCCCGTACAGACCGGACACCATCCCTTTGACCTGCTCAAGCTCCCGTTGCAACGCTCCCAGATCGATTGAGGAATCGGGCAAATTCCCCCCAGACATTCGCGCCTCGGATCTCTGAAGTCCCCCCATCCCCCCTTTAACAAAGGGGGGCGAGGGGGGATTTTGGGCCGGCGGATCACCGTCCAGCGCTGCCACGACCTCCACACCCTGCCGCTTCGCAAACGGCATGGCACCGGCAAGCGGAATACTCTTGGTGTGCAGAATCACGGCCTCAGGACCTAACTCTTCCCCGATCTGCCGCAACGCGTCATCCATGGTCGCCGCGCGGAATCGCTTAAGATGCATCGCTGAGCTCCACCGTCCTGAGGACCTTCACCGACACGCGAGGTCCGATCTCGTTATACGACAGCACCGTCACCTGCGGCAGATACCGTTCGATCAGGCGTCGCAGATGCGGGCGGACCGCAGCGGTGCAGAGGAAGACCGGCTGTCCCAAGAGCGGCAGACACTGCTCCACCCCCTTCGCAACGGCTTCGACCACCTTCTGCGCAAGCCTGGGCTCCAGCGCCAGGTAGCTCTCCTGATCATTCTGTATGATCGCTTCCGCCAACGTCTGTTCCACAGACGGTCCGAGCGTCAGCACCGCCAGTCCTCCATCAGGCGCCATGAGCGATCGGCAGATCGATTTGGCCAGCGCCTGCCGCGCATGCTCGGTCAGCAAGATCGGATCTTTGGTATACGGCACATAATCGGCCAGCGCCTCGAGGATCGTCGGGAGGTCCCTGATCGAGACCCCCTCCATCAGCAGCCCCTGCAATACCCGCTGTACTGCGCCCAAAGAGAGCTGAGCCGGAATGATCCCGTCTACCAACGCGGGATGGGTTTGCTTCAGGTGGTCGAGGAGCGCCTGCACCTCCTGCCGACCCACCAGCTCCCGCGCCTCTCGCCGTATAACCTCCGACAGATGAGTCGCCACGACTGACGAGGGATCGACGACGGTATAGCCAAGGACCTGCGCGCGCTCCTTCAACGCCGCATTGATCCACCGTGCCGGCAGACCAAAGGTCGGCTCCTGGGTCTCAATCCCATCCACCGGCTCCTGAGCCGTCCCAGGATCCATAGCCAGAAAGTGCCCCACCAGGACCTCTCCCTGGGCGACCTCCACGCCTTTCATCTTGACACTGTAGCTGTTGGGCCTGAGCGAGAGGTTGTCCCGGATTCTGACGGGCGGGACCACAAACCCCATATCGAGGGCGAATTGGCGTCGGATCAGCTTGATCCGTTCCAGGAGGTCCCCACCTTGACTTGCGTCCACCAGCGGGATCAGACCGTACCCTACCTCCAACGTCAACAGATCCAGCGGCAGGAGCGTCTCCACCTTTTCCGGACCGGAGGGCGCCAACGGAATATCCTCTCCCTCCTCCCCGGTCTTTCGCCCACCTCCTGACGGCCCGGTCTTGACCCTGGAATATGCCACCGTACCGATGACGGCCGCTACCATGAAGAACGGAAAGAACGGCATGCCAGGAATCAACCCGACAAACAGGAGCACGCCCGCCGTGATGCCGAGCGGTTTCGGGTAGAAGAGTATCTGGCGGCCAAGAGTGGCGCTGAGCTCTGCCTCCGATGCCGCCCTCGTCATCACGATGCCGGCCGCCGTGGAAATAGCCAGGGCCGGAATCTGCGCCACCAGACCGTCGCCGACAGTGAGAAGCGTGTAGGTTTGCACCGCCTCCATCAGATCCATCCCGTTTTGAAGCACGCCGATGGCGAGTCCCCCCAGAATGTTGATGGCGATAATGATCATTCCGGCAATCGCATCGCCCCGGACGAACTTACTGGCGCCGTCCATCGCCCCATAGAAGTCGGCCTCCCTCGCGATTTCCGACCTGCGAGCCCTGGCCTCCTGCTCGTTGATCAACCCGGCGTTCAACTCGGCATCGATTGAGAGTTGTTTCCCGGGCATCGCGTCGAGGGTAAAGCGAGCGGACACCTCGGCGATCCGCCCTGAGCCCTTGGTAATGACCATAAACTGGATCACCGCCAGAATGGCGAATACGACAGCGCCCACGATGTAGCTGCCGCCCACCACGAAACTCCCGAACGCATTGATGATACGACCCGCTGCTGCGGTGCCCTCGTTACCGTGTAGCAGGACCAGGCGCGTTGAGGCCACGTTCAACGAAAGGCGGAACAACGTCAGCACCAACAGCAGCGATGGAAAGACCGAGAGATCGAGAGGGCGAAGGATGTACAGTGAGATCACGAAGATCAAGAGCGCGATCGTGATGTTGGCAGCGAGCAATAGGTCGAGAAGAAGCGGCGGGATCGGCGCCAACATCGCGAGGAGGATACCGATGCTGGCCAGCGCCACCAGGACATCACCCTGCAGCAATGATGCAAGAGGCGTAGTCTGGGTCGTTTTCATCGAGCTGCCTTTCGTTTCCCGCTCATCTGATAGACGTAAGCCAGGATCTCCGCCACCGCCTTATACAGGTGGATCGGAATCGGACGGCCTATAGAGACGGCTTTATAGAGAGCACGGGCCAAGGGGGGGTCCTCTACGATCGGAATCCCGTGCGCCTTGGCCATCGCCACAATCCGCTCGGCCACCAGTCTGGCCCCTTTCGCCACCACCGTCGGCGCCTCCATCGAGGTCGAATCGTACCGCATGGCGACGGCGAAGTGGATCGGGTTCACTATGACCACATCCGCCTTCGGGACATCCGTCATCATCCGGTGCATGGCCGCTTGCCGCTGCAGGCCCTTGATCCGTCCCTTAACGGCAGGGTCGCCTTCGGTCTGCTTCATCTCCTCCTTCACCTCTTCCTTCGTCATCCGGATCGATTTCTCGAACTGCCACCGCTGCCAGCCGTAATCCAGGGCGGCCAACGTCAGAAACGCCAGACCGACTCGAAGGGCGAGTTGAAAACAGATCTGACCCAGCCAGGTCAACGTCTGCATCGGCGTCATATCCATGAGGAGGGGGATCTCCGATAGATGGCCGCTCAAGGTTCGATAGACGAGAAAACCGACCAGAGCAAACTTCAGGATTGACTTAATCGTCTCTATAAGCGTTCGCCCAGGCGCAAAGAGCCGCTTGAAGCCTGTAGCCGGGTTCAGCCGTTCCCACTTCAGCGATAAGGCGCTGGAATTTGTCAGGAAGCCGACCTGCGCCACACTGGAGACGTAGGCAACGACAACCAACGTGCCCATCAACGGCGCCAGCATCGTCGCCATCCGCAACGAGGCGCTGAACATCGTCTGCTGAACACGCGGCACCGTCAGCTCTCCGCCGAGACCTTGCCCGAAGTAAAAGCGCATCAACCCTACCAGATCGGCGACCAGCGAGCCGCCAAGCACGTAGAAGGTCAGGATGCCGCTGAGCATCAGCAACGCCGCGTTGAGATCTTGGCTGCGAGCGACCTGGCCCCGCCCTCTGGCCTCCTGGCGGCGCTTACTCGTCGCGGATTCGGTCCGGTCCTTGGCGTCATCTGACGGCATATGAGAGACTCCGCAGCAGCGTAAACAGTTCCAGACGAACCTGGCCGGTGCTCACCCCGATCAGGTGGGTAAGAAGCGGCAAGGAGACCAGCAGGACCAGTAAGCCGACGATGAAGGTCACAGAGAGGCCGAAGGCAAAAAAGTTCAACTGCGGCGCCACCCGCGCCAGCAACCCCATGGCAACATTCGTAATCAGTACCGCCACCATGATCGGAGAGGAGAGCCTGAGAGCCAGGACCAGGCTCTTACCGAAAAGGGCGACCAGGACCGAGGCTGCCCCCGCAGCCGCCGCTCCGGAGAACGTTCCGAGTGGAATCGATTCAAAGCTTGCCCAGACCGCCTCCAGGAAGGCGTGGTGTCCATGGAGCGTCAGAAACGTGAGAATGGTCATGAGTTCCAGAAACTGCGCCACTATCGAGGCTTGTTGCGGGAACTGCGGATCGACGACGTTCGCGATCCCCAGGCCCATCTGTACCCCGGCAAGCTCCCCCGCAAGGCTGACGCCGACGAATAACAGTCGCGCAGCCAGTCCGATCACCACTCCGACCGCCACCTCTCCCACGATACTCAGCGCCAACGAGAACGGCTCCATGCCGCGTGCGAGAAGAGCGCTCTTGCCGAGCAACGGGTAGAGACTGACGGTGAGGCTGAGCGCCAGGCCGATCTTGAAGGGAATAGGAAGATGACTGCCCGCAAAGATCGGCGCGGTCAGGAACAAGCCCCCAAGACGAAAGAGGATCAGCAGAAATAACGGTGAACTCCAGGCGGACAGCACCACCGTATCCACAGTCATGCTCCTCCCACGTTCATGGCGTTTCTTGCGTTCATCGCGTTTGTGGCGTCAAGTACCCGACGCGCTGGACGCATCGCTACCGCCCGTACAACGGCAAGTTGATGAGCAGCGACGTGGTGAACGACAGCATCGTTCTCATCATCCACGGCAAAAAGAGTATCAGCGCCACAAACACCACCACAATCTTCGGGACAAAGGCGAGCGTTTGCTCCTGGATTGAGGTTACGGCCTGAAGAATACTGATCAGCAATCCCACGATAAGACCGGCGGCAAGGATCGGAGCCGCGAGAAGCAGGATGAGCTGCAGAGCCTGCGAGCCCAGATCGATCACGACCTGTGGGTTCATACGATCCTCCGCCTCACTGGAACCCTATCACCAACGAGCGCACCACCAGATGCCACCCATCAGCGAGGACGAACAGCAACAGCTTGAATGGAAACGAGATGACCGGGGGCGGCAGAAACAGCATTCCCATCGAGATGAGTACGCTCGAGACAACCATGTCGATCACAAGAAAGGGGATGAACAGGACAAATCCGATCTGAAAGGCGGTCCGCAATTCGCTGATGGCGTAGGCCGGGACCAGCACGTGGGTCGGGACCGCTGCGCGGTCTTTCGGTCGCTCCAGCCGTGCCAAGTGGACCATAAGGGCCAGGTCCCGCTCCCGCGTCTGCTTGAACATGAACGTCCGGAGCGGCTGGAGCGCGCGCTCCAGCGCCGCCTCCTGGGCAAGTTGCCGGCTCAGGTAGGGTTGGAGAGCTTCCCGATTGATCTGCTCGCCCACCGGCGCCATAACAAAGAAAGTGAGGAACAGTGTGAGCCCGATCAAGACCTGGTTGGGCGGCATTTGCTGGGTCCCCATTGCCGTTCTCAGGAAGGACAGCACGATGATGATCCTGGAGAACGAGGTCAGCATGATCACGAGCGCAGGCGCCATGGCCAACAGCGTCAGCAGGATAACGAGCTGCACCGCTACCGTCGGCTCTGCGCTTCCTGCCCCGCCCGCGACCAATGGCAGTTGCGGAATGGGGACAAACGATGGTCCTACGGCGAGCGGAGACGCCGCGACGAATGTTCCGATCCCCATCATTCCGAGGCCCCCGTTCCCCAGAGCTTGTTCAGTCGTCTCAACCGACCCTCCAGCCCGGTCAGAGCCGCCGCACGCTCCCGCGCAAACCCAGACGGGGAGCGATTTTCAGATCCGCCAATCCCGCCGATCGTCGCGTCATCAGCTCCTGTGTCGGAGGACACCGCGGAGGTGTTCGACGGAAGCGTGTGCAGCAGCGTAATTCCGGAACCCGTCTGGCCAAGCAGCAGGATATCGGTCCCCACCTGCACAAGACACAGCGATTCCTTCGGACCCAGATACGTCCGACTCAGGATCCGGATAGTCCCGTCCCGGTTCATACCCCGCGGCCCGCGCAATCCGAACCGTTTATAGAGGTAGACCCCAAGCGCCAGCACGCCAAGCACCGTCCCGAGCGCGGTGAAGACCTGCGAGGTGACGCCGGCGCCTGGTAACGGGATCTCGGGATCGCGATAACTCGGCAAATCGAGCCGCTGAGAATCGGAGACCGGCGCCGGCTCACTCACACCAGGCTCTTGCGGTGACTCGGCGATCGCTATACACGGCATTGCCCCAACAAGCCAGAGTGTAATGGCAAGGCGCGCACACCAGAGTGGCCGGGGTGGACGGGGGTTGGCGACGCGTCGTCGATGGCAGGCGAAGCATGGACAGCGCAGCCTGCCGGCGCCGATTCGAGCCGTACATGGACGTACGGCGAGATTAAGCGGAGTCAATCGCCGTCCACCTATGACCCACAGGGCTCGTACTTCGCACCACGTACTCATCGCAGATTCTTAATCCGATCGGCCACGCTGGTGATGCTGGTCAGCCGCACCCCGAAGTTTTCGTCGATGATGATCACCTCACCCTTGGCGATCGGCTTGTCGTTCACAAGAATGTCCACCGCGTCGCCGGCCTGCTTGTCCAGCTCGACGATCGATCCTGGCCCAAGTTGGAGGATATCTCGAATTTGAAGCCGGGTCCGCCCGAGCTCCACGCTGACCTGAAGATTGACGTCGAGCAGCATATCGATACCGTTGTTTGGTCCGACCCGTTCCCCTCCGGTCAGGGGAACGAATGGCGCTTGAGCTGAGGCAGACGTTGCAGACACTGTATCCTCCTTCGCAACCAAAGTGTCGTTATGGGGCTGAGCCTTATCAGTTTCCGGCAGCAGAGACGGGGAGACGATCAGCGCCACCTCTCCGGACGCCAAGCCTTCACGTGTGAGACTGGCTACGCAGAGCAACGGGGTGGACGCCTCTTCGCGGAATACCGCAAGGCAGACCCCGGCCTCGGTTAAAGCGGTCACGGTCCCCGCTTCAACAGTGACCGGCTTCCCCAACGCTGCTCGCAGCGCCGTCCCGAGACTTCCGCCGATCTGATTCGCGGCTTCCGAGAGCGCATCAAGATAATCCGCAGACAACTCCGATCCTGGCGTAGGCTCCTCTCCCAGAATGAGTTGTGCCAAGCCGATGGCGTCGTCCGCCCTCCAGACCAAGTGCTCGGCGCCGACAAGGCCCTGACTCGCTTGCATCGCCATACCGACACATGGCCCGGGCAGGAGAGCGAGCAATGTCGAGGGCGATACCGGAACAATCCGATCGAACCTAAGCCGCACCGGGCGACCACAGAGTACCGAGAAGACCTGGGAGGAGGCCTCGAAAACAAGTTGTCCGTGCCGCTCCAATGCTGAAGACACCGTCTCAACTTCGGCTAAAGATGCTGACTGGTTGCGTCGATCAGTGGCGTGCGCCATGCGCTGACTTCTCCTCTGAGATATCGGCCACAATCTGGACAGCCCTTTTCCTGTGCGACGTACCGACCTTTACCACGTATTTCGGCACCCCCTCTACCTCGAGCACGCCGAGAGACGACGCTCCAATATCCAGGCGCACGATATCGCCCGCCTTGAGAAAACTCAGTTCATGGACGGTCAGCGGGATCGAACCGAGCAACGCCCGAACACTGAGACCGACAGCCGGCATGGCCTTGGCGATTTCAGCAGCCCCCACCTCATCCGTTTCCTCTCTGTGCCCGGCGATCCATCGTCTCAGCGACAGATTCGGAATAACAGGCTCAAGCATGGAGAACGGAAAGCAGAGACTCATCATTCCTTCAACGTCGCCTATCTTGACGTCAAAGCCGATCAGGATCACCATATCGGTGGGCGCCGCAAGCTGGAGGAAGCCCGGGTTGACCTCCAGATTCAGCAGTTCAAACTGGAAGAGGCTGACGCGGCTCCAGGCGTTCCGGAGGTCCTCGAGCGTGCGCCGAAGCAGCTTCGACACCAGTGCCCGCTCAATCTCGGTCAGTTCTCGCGCCACATCGGATATCCGTCCCGCACCCCCGAGGATCCGATCGATAATATAAGAGATGAGCCGCGGCGGAAGTTCGACAATGGCGCCACCCTTCAGCGGCTTCATCCCGAAGATACCCAGGCAGGCGGGATAAGCGACCGATGCGATATATTCGGCATACGCCATCTGCTCTACCAGGGTCGGCCGGATCTCAACAAATGTTCTCAGGAGCGGCGAGAGGGTACCTCCCATCTGTTTCGCGAAGCGGTCGTGAAGCATCTGAAGGGCTTGGAGCTGTTCCTTGGAGATCCGATTGGGCCTGCGAAAATCGTATCGGATGAATTGTCGCTTGACCTGGGTCGGCGCGCCGACCGCCGGTACCGCGCCCTTTGCGGCCGCCGACAACAGCGAGTCGATCTCTTCCTGTGTCAGAATCTCACTCATCAGATGATCTCGCTCGGTGGTTTATGATCGGTGATCGGTTTTTACTGATTGGTGAAAGTTGACCGCGACTCATGGAGGTATAGCAAGTGTAATGCCAGTAGAAGCAGAACGCTTTTGTCACGATTGGAGCGATTTTCAATCGGATGAGAAGAGCGGATACGACCCCTTACCTCTCGGCGTGACCAATACCTCACCACCTGATTCGTAGCGACCCGGGGAACCGCGTGATCATCAGCAGATAGCGGAGATGATGAAATTTGATCGGATGGAAAAAAATTAGCCGTACAGGTATAAGGGGCGTAAGGGGCGAGTGTGAAGTTCGTGGTGTGAGGGATAAAATATAGGGTGGGTGTAGGGTATGGATGAAGCTTACTGGATTACGAACTCGGTAAGATAGACATTCTGCAGTCGATCGGCTCCCAGTTCCTTACCGAACTGATCCGCGATCTGCTGCTTCAGGGCCTGCAGACTCCCCGCACTCGTCACCTCTTCCAGCGGCTTACCGGAAAGAATCTGGATCAACCGATCACTTAACAGGGCTTTGCGTGCCTCTACCTCTTTGACCAGTTCCTCTTCTTCCGGAATCTCGATCTGAACGGTCACCTTCAGATAGCGACGTCCATTTGTTCCGGCGATGTTGACGATAGCGGGATCAAGAGGGAGGATCTTGCCGGCGTGATGCTCCTTCTTCGCCTCGGGCTCCGACTCCTTCGCCTGCTCCTTCCCATTTACGACAAGCATCGGCTTCAGCACATAGATGTTGATGCCAAAGGCAGCACCGGTCAGAGCGATCACGATCCCTGCCTGAACGGCCATCGCTACGAGCTTCCCGCGGCCCGCGGCTGAGGTCTTCTTCTCCTCGCCGCCGGGCGATTCCGAACCTCCGACCTCACGGATCTCAGCTTTTGCGTCGTCAGCCACCTGTCGCCTCCCGCATTCCCCTCATCAACGGAGGCGCGTTGCGATCATACGTCGATAGGCCATGACCTTCTCGACCACCTGATCCACGCTCTCCACAACCATCAGTTTCTTCCCCGTGGTGAGTGAGACGATCGTATCGGGGGTTGCCTCGATGATCTCGATCAGCTCCGCATTCACCGTTACCTCAGCGCCGTTTATTCTGCTCAGCTTTACCATCATTAGTCCGAGTGTCCAATGAACTGCCCCGGGGCAAGCCGCGGGGGATGAACCCTCAGAGGATTCACGCCAACCTCAGCAGACAACTCCCATTTGAGCGCCCTCGAGCACGCGGTCCATCGATCCCACCCCTTTGGGCGTCGAGATCGCCGTTCTGCCGGATCCACGGTGAAGACTCCTGTAAAGATCCAACCACTGTCGGACATTGGTCTTCAGATGAAATCTCTCTCGTACTGTCGCATAGGCGTTGCGCGCCAATCGCTCCCGCTCCGCTCTGTCCTCTACCAGCCTCGTCAACTGTCTCAGCCACTCCTGATGGCGATTCTTTTTCACCAGGATGCCGTTCTCTCCGTCAGTGATCGTGCGAGTATACGGATAGACGGGAGAGGCCACAGTCGGTACCTTGAACATACTGTACTCGAGATATTTCAGATTGCTCTTCGCCTCATTGAAACGGTTATCACGCAGCGGCGTCAGGCCGATGTCCAGCCGGAGGGCCGCCATGGCATGGTAGTAGCTGTTGGTCGGCACGAACGGATGAACCTCGAGCCTGTCCGCGGGCACCTCTCGTCGAATCCGCTCCGGTACCCAGCCGAAGAAGACCAACTGTACGTCGGGACGCTTCGCCATCGTGATGAGGGCGTCGACCGCGCAGTCGAGATCGCCCTCGTGAAAATTCGATCCGGACCAGCCGATCCTCACCATCGCATTGCGACAGGTTTGCCGCCCCAAGCGGCTTCCGACAATCGTATCGGCGAGATCGGGATCGACCGCGTTGGGCAGTACGACGACATGGTCATGCACGGCGTCAACCACCCGCTTGAGCGGCTCCGTCGACACCGTGACGACGTCGGCCACCCGGATGAATCGGGTCAGCCTCGAGAGCCCACCAGCCTGATAGTACCGATAGACCGGATTCTTGACCGGAAGATGCCAGAAGTCATCGTCGAGCTCATAGACGATCTTCTTACCCATCGCCTTCTGCTCATGTATGAACTCCAGCATACTATCAGAGAGCTGTCGCTGACAGACCAGAATATCGGCGCCCCTCGCAAACGTCCTCACCTCGTCGGTTAAGGAAGTACCGGCTCTCGTATCAATTCCGTAGAGGTTGCGCAGGTAGATCCCAGGCAGCAGACACCGGTACCACCCACACCCCGTCTGATCGGCCAGCAGGTAGAGGACTCTGAGACTCCCTGGCGGAATTTCTTTTTTAACTGAGATCAGCGGCATCCGACACCCTACACCTCATACCCCGCATTTCTCTCCCTACTACCGCAACAGGTTGAGGGTGGTCTGTTGAATCTGATTGGCTACAGAGATTACCTGGGCGTTGGCTTCATACCCCCGCTGGGCGATGATCAGATTGACCAGCTCCGTCCCCAGATCAACATTCGATTGTTCCAGGGCGCCTGCAACGATGGTGCCCCTCCCACCGGTCCCGGCAACACCATATTGCGCCACCCCGGAGTTGGGGGTCTCCGCAAACTGTCCATTGGCCAGTCGCAGCAGACCGGCGGGATTCGAGAAGCTGGCCAGCTTCAGTGTGTCCATTTCCGTGACCAGCCCGTTGCTGTAGATCCCATTGACCATGCCGTCGTTGCTGACGGTAAAGGATGTGAGACTGCCTGGTGGCACCCCGTCCTGCTGCTTCATCGAGACGCTCGATAGGGCCGCAAATCCGGTAAGCGCGTCGAAGTCGATAGAAAATTCCTGAGCGGAGGCCGCGGCGTTGCCGGGATTAAAGGTAAAGATGCCTCCCCCTGAGCCCGGCCCCGTAATGCTGAGGACATTGCCGCCGCTGGCAAACTGAATTTGTCCTGCCGAGGCGCCGGTAAAGACGCCGGTATCGTTACTCGCGGCCGAGACCGCATAGTCCCATAGGCCCGTATTAGCCGACCCCGGCACCGAGAATGTTACGTTCACCTGGTGCTTACCACCTAGAGTATCGATGATAAAAAAGCTCGTCTCAAGGGTGGACTCGTTCTCCGTTAACGTTATCGGATCATCCGCGTCGCTCGCATTGAGGTTACCGACCAGTTCGACCTCTGTAGTTCCGGCAGCCTCATTGCTTCCCAACGGGATATGGATGTCGCCATCGATCCCCTGGACCTTCAGGCCGGTCCCGGCATCGACCAGATTACCGTTAGCATCAAGCTCGAAGCTACCGACCCGCGTATAGATCTGACTCTCGCCGTTACTCAGGACATAGAAGCCCTCGCCCTGGATAGCAAGATCGGAGGATCGCCCGGTCGGCTCGATCGCCCCCTGTGTCTGAATATTCAGAATGCCGCCCACGATGACCCCGGCGCCGATCTGCATCGGATCGATTCCACCGGTTGAGTCCGACGGCGGCGTCGCCCCTTCAATAGTCTGAACTAACAGCTCGGAAAACTGTGCCCGGCTCGCTTTATAGCCGGTCGTATTCGCGTTCGCGATGTTGTTGCCGATGACACCCAGGTCGGTCTGATAGGCTTTTAACCCGGTGATAGCCGTGCTGAATGTACTCATCGCTTCTCCCTCCTGTTGTGTAGGGGCAGGGCTTGCCCTGCCCAAATAGGGCGCAGCAAGCAGCGCCCCTACGTCTTTCTGCGCTTACCCCTGTGATGCGAGCGACACCTGGGAGATGGCGCCCAAGGAGACCATGCTTCCGTCCACGATCAGGAACGGCTGTGTCCCCTCGAAGTGAATGCCTGTCACCTGTCCGGATGCGGTATTCGCGCCGATAACCTCCCCGCCGGCGGCATTCGTGGCCACCACCTTATACAAGTAGCGTCCTGCAGGTATCGGCCGTCCATCGTCGCCAAGCCCGTCGAAGGTAAGCTGGTATGCTCCAGCCTCCTGTGTCCCCAACGGAACCGTCCGGAGCGGATTCCCCTGAAGGTCCTGGATTTGGAGCTGAACCGACGCGGCGTCGCTCGGCAGGCTATAACGCAGCGTAGTCGAGCCAACCCCAGCCTGTTCAAAGATGGTGCCGTTCGCCGTTACGACCTTTCCGATGTAGCTTGAGGCCAGGACCGCATCAAGCGAATTGCTTCCGCTGGTGGCGGCAGAGGAGGCCGAGAGCTGGGCGATCGAGGCATTGATCTGCTGAAGCTGCTCCAGTGAGGTGAATTGAGCAGTCTGCGCGATGAAGTCAGTACCCTGCAGCGGATTCAACGGATTTTGATTGCGTAACTGGGCGACCAGCAGCTTCAGGAAGGCATCCTTCCCAAGGCCTCTATCGAGTGCAGAACTGGTCGCAGCGCCCGCACCCTGCGGGCTTTGCACGGTGGTGGTGCTCCCGTTTGTGATCTCCATCGATCATCCCTCCTTTCTTAAGCGTTCAGCTATCAGCAGTCAGCTATCAGCTAAAGGCTACCGCTGATCGCTGCTGACCTCAAAAATGCCCGTAAGCGGCACCAGCGCGCTTCCAACGTGAAGAAACGGCTGCCCGTTCTCGAACTGTACCCCCATCACTCGCCCAAATGCAGTACTGACGCGAGCCATCGGTTGACCTGCCGCATCGGTGGCGATGACCCTATACGTGTAAAGGCCGGACTGAAGCCCTCGCCCATCGAACATCATCTGATGGAATCCTCCCGGCTGCGGCCCGAGTTGGACGGTCCCGACTATCGTCCCCTGGAGGTCCCGCACCTCAATCCGGACCGATTCGGCAGCGGTGGGGAGGCGATACAGAAGAGTCGGTGGGACTGACCCGCGCAGTTCGATGGCCGAGCCGTTCGCCGCTATCTTCCGACCGATCAGATCCTGGGCCGCGCGGCTACGCGCGGCTGAAGGCTGAAGGCTGAAGGCTGAAGGCTCAACTGCAATCGGCCTCCGAGAGACTGCGGGTAGAGCTGTCGCCGGGGCAGACGTCCGTCCGGTCGCAAGCTGGGCCGTCAGCAGACCAACAGAGGTATCATCGGCAGAGCCGCTGATGACGGTTGGCGCCGAGCCCTGGGATGAGGGAGAACCGACACGTCTCACGTCCGATCGAGTCGATCTCATAGACTGGCTCCGCTCCAGGATTGTATCGAATGATCTTTCGGTGCGATCGGCCGCCGTACTGCTATCGAGACCTCGCTCAATAAGAGCGGTGACGGTCTTCCCTGCCAGTGCACCCAGCAGCCTGATCCCGACGGCGGCAAGCACAGGTATCATCTTAGGTCCCCCTTTTTTGTGAAGCAGTCAGCCGATCGCTGAAGACTGCTCTTAGACAGTGATATCGATCAAGCTGTCCGGTCCCATCACGGGGACCATCGGCGGCATCGATCCTCGGTCATGCCGGAGCATCACCTCCGGATGGTACCCGATCGCACGCGGGTCTTGAGATCCGTTCCCCGCATAGCTCCACTGGCGAAGGTCCAACTCGACCTGAACGCCGAGATCGGAAATCGGAATCCCCTGCTCCACAAGGGCTGTCCTGAGGCGATCCAAATCGTTGGCCAACAGCTCACCAGCGACGTGATGTTGGGCCTTGATAGCTGCCACAATTCCGCTGTCTTTCCACGACACCTCGATCACAAGTTCGCCAAGCGTCTGGGGATGAAGACGGAGGTGCACATACTCCCCCTCCTTCCGTGGGCTCATACGGACCGTCGCTACGATCTGTTCGGCTACCTGATCGATGAGCGCTCTGGGGCGTAAAGGCGGAGCGGCGGATTCCGAGCGAAGTTGCTCCCCCCTTGGAGCAGCCGTAAGCGCTGAATCGGAGAGATGCTGTCGTTCGTCGCCAAATGAAGGCGATGAGCGGTCAGGTGAAGGACGTCCACTGTCCGGGTCCGAAGCTGATCGATCCTGCTGCATGTCTTGTGTAGTCTCGACACTCACACTCTCTTGCGGCAAGGCAACCCGACCACGATCCGTCTGTCCCGCCTGTACGCGTTCGACAAGCACTGCGCCCTCAAAGAGTTCGGATCCTGGCGCTTCCGCCCTATCGGACCACATTCCGATTCCGACCGTTGGGCGCGGCGGGAACACCAAGCGGTCCGGGATCTTCTGAGAAGACGTGCCTGCGGCTTCGGCCTGGCCTTCCACCGATGCTACCCATCGCGACGGATCGGCAATCCGCTCGGTAACCTGACCGCCGCCTACGCGACTGATACGATCCTGGACCTCTCGCGCTGAGGTTGCGGCGGGGAACGTACGTCGAGTCAGACGAGGATCATCGCTTCGAATGTCTCCTTCGCCGCCGTCATGGCGAGAGAGCGCAGCGATCGACGCAATCTCACCGTTCGTCGCACCCTCAAGAACACTGAGATTGCCGCGCTCTCGTTGATCGCTCGCCATGACACCCGCAACTCGGGAGTCTCGACCCTCGACTTGTATACCCATGGGCGCGCTATCGGCGTAGGCGAAGCGAATCTCTGTATCGGCGATCGGAGCCGTGGCACGCAACCCTTGCTGAGGAATTGTGGTTCTAGGAGTTACAGCAGAAGCTCCGGTCCCTTGGCTCACAACACTCGGCGCAAGGTGCGGCTCGATCTCAACCGGGATACGTGCCGCTGTGTCGGCCAGACGCGCCGCGTCCGCGACACGGTCGAAGTCGGATCGGATTGCGGCTCGATCGATCGGGACGACCTCCTGAGCGCTTCGCAACGGTCCCGCCGGTTGTTCCGCCAACCGAGGATTATTAATTACGATGTCCCCGTTACCGCCGTCATTGCGAGGGAGCGCAGCGACCGAAGCAATCCCACCGTTCTTCGCACCCTCAAGCGCGCTGAGATTGCCGCGCTCTCGTTGATCGCTCGCAATGACATCCGCGACTCGGGAGTCCTTGTCTTCAACGTGCACACCTGCTGGTGCACCATCGCCATATACAGTGTGGATCTCGACATCGGCCGACGGAGTCGTGTTACGGGGCCTTTGCGGAACAATCGTCGGTTCGAGAGCCACAACCGACGCTCCGGCCTCTTGCCTTATCGCTTCAGGCTGAAGACGCGGCTTGATCGTAACCGGGATAAGTCCCACTGACCCGGTCGGCTGCGCCGTCGCAAGGGGACCACCTGCCCCGATACCAGCAGGCTCGATCATGGAGCCGGCTTCCCGGGTAAAGAGGGGTTGCGTAGACATCCCCAAGAAGGTTGCGGCAGCAGGCGCGTCGGCCATAGTCGGAGACACAAGGTCCGCGACGCGATCGAGGCCGGGTGAGGGCTCTAACGAAGCGCTCTGCGTGGATTGGCTGAGGGTAGCCATGAGCATAGCCATGGCGGGATCGATGCGAGGCTGTGCGTCACCCTTCTCACCGCTTCCGTCTGAAGGGAACTGAGACACTATGGGACTCTCCCCACCTATTGGAGCATCGCCGATCCCGATCGGACTCTCTGCAACAGACACGTCGTTGAACCCAGTCGAACCACCGATCCCCATCGCCCGCTCGAACAGTAACAGGAAATCGGCCGTCCCCTGTGAACACACCGTTCCTGCTGGAATGCCCTGAGGCGCGCTGACAACGGCCGCGTCGGCAACCTGCAGTGGGATCATGGTGTCGCCTCGCCGGCCTTTCCCTGACTGATCGTCCGGCCTGCTCCCGCATCTTCAAGCCGTTCACTCAGTTCTTTCGCCTTCTGTCCAGTCATCGCGGCCAGCACTTTCGAGGCCTGTCGATCCTTCATCGCAGCGAGTACCTCCGTCGCCATCTCCCGCTTCAGCTTGCTCAGAATCGACGCCGCAGCCTCCGGCTCCATTCCCTCGTAGAGTGTCGCCAGCCTCTTTACTCCGGCTTCTCGCCTGGCATCTCGCTCTTTCGTGAGCTTCGCGCCGGTCGCCTTTAACTCGGCGAGCCATTTCTCCTCGATCTGGTTCTCCTCCTTCCGCTTGCGGATCTGCTCCTCCAGCCGGAGCAGCTCCGCTCGTTTCTCCGCGAGTGCCTTCTCCTGATCGCTGATCACCGGTCGCTGTTCGTTTGACAGCGGTGGCGGCGTCCCTGTCGCGGCAGCAGTCTGCTGAGGTGGATGTGATGCGCTCGCATCGGACTTCTGCGGCGCCGGCTGTGCCGAAGGCGTCTCCTCCCGCGGCTGCAAGGAGGCCTGATCTTTGGGCGCCGATCCCGTGTCGTGAGCCTGGTCTGACTCCTGCACGGTCGACGGCTGATCGCTGATTGCCGACTGCTCATCCTGTTGAGGGGCAGCGGCTTGACGGCCAAATCGCGGGAGAATTCCCTGCTGCAGGACGCCCGTCAGGTAGGAGGCAAGCAGCAGCATCGCGACGAAATATCCGGCATACAGCGCGATTCGACTCTTCACGACACAGACCCCCTGGACGCGTTCGCCGCCCTTCGTCCGCCCGCCACCTCGTCGATCTCAGCCTGTTGCTCACGAGCCATCTCACTGCGAAATACTCTGATCTTCCGCTTCTTCAGGTGCTCAACGATCTGTTCGTCTCTCGATCGTTCCAGCAACACGCGCCGGAGTCTGGCCGTCTCCGCCTGTTCGGCGACGAGCGTCGCTTCGAGCGCCCTGATCTGTTGCCCAATGCCCAGCAGGTAGGCGCAACGAACCGCGAGTGAGGATGATTCAGGTTGAGCGATGTTCTGTCCCACCGCCAGTTCAGCCAGTGCTTCCGCTTCGGCATCCCTGAGTGTCGCCAGCCGTTCGCGTAATGCGCTGCAGGCTCGCTGTCGCTCAGCCAATGCAGCCTCCGCCTGATCTGCCTTCGCCTCTCTGACGGCGAGAACCGACTGAAGGGAAAATCGAAATCGCTTCATCGTTTTCGTCCTCTACTATGCGACCGCTTGAGTCGCCGCCACACCGGTTCCGGCCATTGACGCAGCGGCCAGATACGACGCCTCGACCCTGGGGTCCGGTTTCTTGCGCCGCGGCGGCGCCGCGGCGTCGGTTTCCGGCGCGAACAGGGTCACCAATCGCTCCACCATTCCCGGAAAGTCTGATCGTTCGTCGGACGATTGCCGAAGAAACGCCTCGATCGGCGTCATGTACCGTAAGGCTTCGTCCACCTTCGGATTGCTTCCGGACACATACGCCCCGATGTTGATGAGATCCTGGGCTTGTCGATGAGCCGCCAACAACTCCCGAAGCTTGGATGCCGCAGCTCTCACCTCCCGGGGTGCCACCACCGACATCAACCGGCTGACGCTCCCGAGAAAATCGACCGGGGGGTAATGATTCCGCTCGGCAAGCTCCCTGGTGAGAACAATGTGGCCATCCAGGATGGCCCGAGCGTGATCGGCCACCGGCTCGTTCATGTCGTCTCCCTCGACAAGAATGGTGTAGAGCCCCGTAATGCTCCCGCCATGATCGGCGGTACCGGCCCGCTCTAAGAGTCCAGGCAACATGGCAAATGCCGAAGGCGGATATCCGCGCGTCGTCGGAGGCTCTCCCACCGACAGGCCGATTTCCCGCTGAGCCAGCGCGAACCGCGTGAGGCTGTCCATCATCAGGAGAACATGCTTGCCCTGATCCCGAAAATATTCGGCAATCGCCGTCGCAACGTACGCCGCCTGTCGTCGCAGCAGGGAGGGCTCATTGGAGGTGGCCACGACCACCACCGAGCGCCTCAGCCCATCCTCTCCCAACTCCTTGGTAATAAACTCCCGGACCTCCCGTCCCCGCTCTCCTACCAGAGCAATGACGTTCACATCGGCCTCGGTATAGCGGGCGATCATGCCGAGGAGGGTGCTCTTCCCGACGCCGCTCCCTGCAAAGATACCGACGCGCTGTCCCTTACCGCAGGTGAGCAGTCCATCGATCACCCGAATCCCGGTCGCCAGCGGCTCGATGATAGGGGCGCGCGTCATAGGCGAAGGGGGCTGACGGTGAACAGAACAGCGGGCCTCGACCTCCACCGGAGCCTTCCCGTCGATAGGACGGCCAAGACCGTTGACGACGCGGCCCAGCATCGATCGTCCCACCGGCACCTCAAACGGCCGTCCGGCCGCGACCACCTCGCTTCCCGGACGGATCCCGTGGATCTCGCCCAGCGGCATTAAGAGCAGGATCTCCCCGTGAAACCCCACCACTTCAGCCCATACATCGTGCCTCCCCGCCGAACGGATTCGGCACAGCTCGCCGATGAACGCCTCCTGCCCCACCGCCTCTATCACCAGACCGACCACCTTGGTCACCTTTCCAAGCGATCGAATGAGGTTCGCCTTGTCCATGCGAGCGCGCGCGCGACCCCAGTCGAATCCGGCGTCGCTCATGAGATCTCATCCCTTCCGAGCAGGCGAGCGGCCTCATGAAGTTGGCTCTCCACGCGCGCATCCACAAGACCGGACTCAACCTCCACCACGCAGCCCCAGGAGGAGATCGCGGGATCGGGGATGATCCGGGCCGACTCCGGCGAGCCGAGCAGTTCTCCCCGATGCTCCATCAACAGTTCGTAATCGCCGGGATTGACCCGAATAGCCATAATCTTTCGGCTCCCGGCGACTTCCAGGGCGGCCCTGACAAACTGTACGGCCGCATCTCGGCGGGCCCCGAGTTCGGATCGGAGCACTCGCTCCGCAACGGCAACCGCCAGGCGGACCAACTCCTCCTCCGCATTCGTGATAACGGCTTGGCGAGCGGACGCAACCTGTCGACAGGTCTCCTGCAGCAACGTCTCCAACGGCTCGCACCGACGCCGCATCTCGTCCATCGCGTCCTGTCGGCCCCTGGCGCGACCCTCCCGTTCGGCCTCGCGCTCGATCTGTTGCGCCGCCTCACGAGCCGAGAGTATGATCGCCTCAGCCTCGCGCTCGGCCGCTCGGATCGACTCATACCCCGACTGTGCAGACTCGTGCTCTGTCGCCCACGCCCCGCCGGCCGATCGGCCCGCGCTATATACCAACTCTTCAAAGGAGACTCGCTCCCATCCACCAACTCCGGCCGTCACAATCTTAGACAATGATCTCCTCCGCGCCGCCACCGCGCCCCTGCACAATAATCTCACCCGCCTCATCGAGACGCCGTACGATCGCAACAACCTTCTGCTGGGCCGCCTCCACATCCCGAAGCTTGACCGGTCCCAGATATTCGATCTCCTCCTTGAGCAGGGCACCCGCCCGCTCCGACATATTTCTGAAGAGTTTGTCCGCTACCTCGGAGCCGGCTGCCTTCATCGCAAGGGCAAGTTCCTTCTGTTCCACCTCCTTGAGGACGCGCTGGATACCACGATCGTCCACCAGGACGACATCATCAAAGGTGAACATCAGTTTGCGGATCTCGTCCGCCATATACGGGTCGCTCTCCTGGATGACCTGAAATACGCCGCGTTCGCTATTTCTATCCATGGAATTCAGGATCTCCGCTACCTGCTTGACCCCGCCGCTGATAGAGACCTCCTGGTTGACGACGGAGGAAAGACGGTGATCCAGGATCCGCTCGATCTCGCCGATCAAGTCGGGGTTCGTCTTATCCATGTTGGCGATGCGCATGACGACATCCGCCCTGACCGCGTGCGGCAGACCCGCCAGGACGCCAGCGGAGGTCGTCGACTCCAGGTGGGACAGGACGACCGCAATGGTCTGTGGGTGCTCCTGTCGGACCGAGTCGAGCAAAAACCGGGGTTCTACCTTCTTGAGAGCGGTGAAAAAGTTGGCCCCCTTCAGACCCTGAAGACGCTCAATGATCGTCGATGCCTTAGCCTTGCCTACGGCCTTTTCAAGGACATCCTGCGCGTAGCGGATACCGCCGGTCGACATAAACTCTTGCGCACGGGCCATCTGCTGAAACTCCTCGATGACCGCAGTCGACGCCTTCGCGGAAACGCTCTTCATCCTGGTAATCTCACCGGTGATCGCCTCGATTTCCTCGTCTTCAAGCTGCTTAAAGATTTGCGCAGCCGACTCGACTCCGAGCGTCAGCAGCAGGACAGCGGCCTTTTGGGGACCGGTCAGCGTCTCAGGGGCGGTCATGACGGCCTCTTCACCATCCAGGCCCTGACGAGCTGGGCGACGACATTCGGGTTATTGCGGGCCAGTTCCATCAGCCCAGTCCTGAGCGGATCGTCCGAGGCGACATCCAGGGCCGGGGCCTGATCCGGTCCGGTTTCGATCGCGGTGGGACCTGGTTGCGACATTGAAAGCATTCCCGGCGTGTCAAAGGTCGGAAGCCGGCGCTCTTTCAGCGAACGAATCAGCGGCCGCAGGCCGAACACCAGCACAAGGAGGACACCGACACCCATCAGAACCGGCTTCACCAGCGAGTACCAGAAGGCCTTGCGCTCTGCCTCCTCCATGAGGGCCCGCTCCTTCTCCGTGGCCGAGGTATCGAAGGGAAACTCCACCACCTCAACCTCATCCCCGCGAGCCGCACTAAATCCCACTGCATTTTTTACGGCTACCTTGATCTTCTCGAGTTCATCGGACTTCCGAGGAACATACTCTTTCCGCTCGCCGCCCTTGCCATCCGGAACCGGCTTATAGGTCCCGTCCACCATGACCGCTACCGACACCCGCTTCAACTCACCGGGTGAAAAGACCTTCCGTTCAAGGACCTTGCTCACATCATATTGAACCGTTTCAGCCTCTTTCGTCGATTTCGCGGTGCTCTGACCAGACTGCGACGGCGTGGCGGTCTGATCCGGAACATTGGAGGCGACCCCCGCGACTGCTGCAGGGCTCGCTGTGACGCTCTGCTGGGTCTCTGTCGTCCGCTGTTCGCTCTTAATGACACCGCGCGGGTCAAACCGCTCCTCTGTCCGCTCTACACTGGTAAAGTCCATCTGAGCGGCGACCCTCACCGTCGCTTTATTCGGGCCAAGGATCTCTTCGAGCATGGTCCGGACGCGGCGCTCAAGCTCGCCCTCGACAGCCTCCTGCGCCTCGAACTGTCCGGTACTTCCTGCGCCGAGCCTACCCTCGGCCGGCCGCGCGATCAGTTTCCCTGACGTATCCACCACCGTTATCCGATCGGCATTGAGCCCCTCTACCGAGCTCGAGACCAGGTGTACGATTCCTCGTACCTGCTCAGGCGTCAGGCGGGCACCGGGACGGAGGTTCAGGACAACTGAAGCGGTCGCGGGCTTCTCCTGCTCGGTAAATACCGATGGCTGAGGGAGGGCAAGGTGAACACGAGCCGCCGTGACCTCTTTGAGTTGCCCGATTGTCCTGGCAAGCTCACCTTGGAGGGCGCGCTGGTAATTGAGTCGCTGAACAAAGTCGGTCGTCCCCAGTGTCGTACGATCGAAGATCTCGAAGCCCACCCCTCCGCCTTGCGGCAGGCCACGGGTCGCCAGATGCAGTCGGATCTCGTGGACGACGGCCGACGGGACAAGAATCCTGGTCCCGCCGTCAACGACCCGATAGGATACCTTGCCGCTTTTCAGTTCATCGACAATGGCACCGGCATCGGAGGGGTTCAACTGTGAGAAGAGGGTGGTCATATCAGGACGGTGCGTCGAGAAGACCATCCAGAGGAGTGCCGTAAGCGCGCCTCCTCCCACCAGTACGGTCAAGGCTCGTCCCGTCAGACCAAGCCCACCCCACACCTGCTTGAATAATTCTACAACCTTTGTGATGGCATCAGGCATCTGTAACCCCAATGAGCTGTCAGCTCTCAGCGATCAGATGTCAGCTCTCATCAGACCGGCATCCGCATAATCTCCTGGTACGCCTCGACGACCTTATTCCGAACCTGGAGCATGAGTTGAAATGAGATCTGGGCCTTCTCGATGGCGATCATGGTTGCGGCGAGGTCGCCGGACTGCCCTTTGGCCACCTGCTCAGCGAGGGCGTCGGCCTCGTGCTGCAACCGATCCGTCTGGCTCACGGCCTCCCGTAAGAGGCCGGCAAATGAGCCTTCGCCGCTGACGCCCGTCTTGGTCGCAGATGGGACGGACAATCCCTGGCCTAGTCTTACCGGTAAGATCGGATTGCTTGACATGCCATGGCTCCTTTAGCGATCAGCGTGCAGCGTCAAGAGCAGCCTGAAGGGGCATAGACTGTAGCCTGAAGGTGTGATAGGGCTTTCGGACTTGAGCCTTCGGACTATTCGCCTTTTCACCGCCCGATCTCCAACGTCTTTGTCATCATGCTCTTCGCAATCTGGATCGCGGAGATATTCGCTTCATAGGCGCGGGATGCCGACATCAGATCGACCATCTCCATCACCGGGTTGATATTCGGCATCGCCACATACCCCGCGGTGTCGGCATCGGGATGCGACGGGTTATAGACCAGGTTTGGCGGCGCTTGGCTCTCAACGATCTTCAGCACCTCGACCCCGCCGGGCGCGGCGCCCGCGTTCAAGAGCCCCTCAAAGGCCGACGTCCCGCGCGTGCCGAGCACCACTCCCTTGCGGCGGTACGGTCCGCCGATCGGCGTCCGCGTGACCTCGGCGTTGGCGAGGTTTTCGGCAATAAGGTTCATCCGAACCCGCTGGGCGGCTAACGCCGTCGCGTTGATCTCCATCGACGCAAACATTGATCCCATGCCGTCTCCTTATCCGCCCCGAATGACGGTTCGCAGAAGATTCATCCGTGAGTTCAGGATCTGAATCATCGTATTGTGCCATAATGCATTCTCCGCCATCTTCGCCATCTGCCGATCGAGATCGACCGCATTGCCGTCGTACCGTCCTGCGCCGACCGATCGATCGGCCGCCACGGCGGTCCTGACGACCATAGCGGGAGGCTCGCCCGCCTCGGACGCAAGTCTGAGCTCTTCACTGAAATCTACCTCCATCGGGCGATAGCCCGGGGTATCGATATTTGCGATGTTCCGCGCGAGCACCTGGTGCCGCAACGACGCGGCTCGGACCATCTCGGTGAGCAGGTCTGAGGTCTCGTCGAACAACAGTTGCATCCGTCATCCTTCCCTAGAAAGGCGTTGAGCGGTCACCACTCAGCATTTAGGCGTTTAGACTGAAGACCGAAGGCTAAGAGAGACTTACCTAACAGCCTTCAGCCTATCAACCTTCAGCCTCTCGAAGCAGCAAAGGGTGTGCCATGCGGAACGCCCTGTTTTTTAAGGGCTTTCACGAACTGAAGCCAAAGAGGCGGCAAGATCCCGATTGGTCATAGGCAAAATTTTCCCGGCCTCGCGATAATCCCTCAGCTTATTTCGAATCGTCCGCACGCTCACGCCGAGAATCTCCGCCGCCTTCATCCGATTGCCGCCTACTTTCGCCAGCGTCTCCAGGATCAATTGCTTTTCCATGGCGCGGAACGAGCCGCCTGCCGCTTCCTGAATCTGATCGTTGGTTGCAGGCTCGACCAGAGTTTCCAATATCAGATCCGACGGCTCGAGACGGATTCGATCGCACAACAGGACCGACCGATGAATACAGCTCTCAAGCTCCCGCACATTGCCGGGCCACGGCCACTCCTCTAATCGCTTGACGGCAGCGGGCGAGATCTCCCGTACCACACTGCCCGACCCGCCCGCATACCGCATGACAAAATGTTGCGCCAACAGTGAGATGTCGCCTCTCCGCTCTCGAAGCGGAGGCAGGGAGATCGGAACGACCGCCAAACGGTAGTACAGATCGGGGCGAAAACGCCCATGACGAATCTCCTCCTTCAGATCCCGATTGGTGGTCGCAACAACGCGGATATCGATCTCGACCGGCCGCGACCCGCCGATCCGGTCGATGGTCCGCTCCTGCAGCGCCCTGAGCAGCTTGGCCTGCAAGACCGCCGGCATCTCGCTGATCTCGTCGAGCAGCAGGGTGCCGCCGTCTGCCGCCTCGAACTTCCCGACGCGACGAGTGACCGCTCCCGTAAAGGCGCCCCGCTCATAGCCGAACAGCTCGCTCTCCAGCAACGACTCGGGAATCGCCGCACAGTTGACCGCAACGAAGGGCCCACGGCGCCTCTTGCTCCAGAGATGCGCCTGACGGGCGAACAGTTCCTTACCCGTCCCGCTCTCACCCTGGATGAGGATCGACGCCGCGTCGTCCGCCACTCGCCTGATAGTGCCGAGCAGACTGAGGACCTTCGGCGCACGGCTGACAATGACGGAGGCAGGTTCATCAGCCGGATGAGGCGCCTCTGCGGCGATGGCCCGCTCCAGGATGTCTTCGACACGCTTCGCCGAGAACGGCTTCATCAGGAAGTCATAGGCCCCTTCCTTCATTGCCTGCACGGCCGTCTCCACCGATCCGTACGCCGTGATCAGGACCACGCGTGGCGGGCACCCGACCATCTTGATCTGCTTCAGGAATTCAAGCCCATCCATTCTAGGCATCCGGACATCGGCAAAGACCAGAGAGGCGGGAAATCGCTTGAACTGGAGCAGCGCATCCTCGCCGTCGCAGGCCATGACGCTTTCACACCCCTTTCTCCGGATCGTCTCTGACAGGGCTGTTCGCACCAACGGCTCATCGTCCACCACCAGGATACGAGGCTTCATGTCAGATTTCTCCTTGGGAAGACGCCGTATCCCGGCGTCGGTGTCTGAACAGAAGCGTAAAGGTCGTCCCTTGGCCTACCCGACTGTCCAGGCTGACCCTGGCTCCATGCCGCTCAAGAATCCGCTCGACAATAGCTAAGCCGAGTCCCGCACCCTTTGGCTTTGTCGTAAAGAACGGTAGGAATATCTTTTCCAGATCGGCTTCAGCAATGCCGCATCCGCTATCCGACACCCGGACCTCCACAAACTCACCTCCACTCATGCCGCCGGCCTCCGGACGCCGGCCGGCCACAGTTTCCGAGTCTCCATTCGAAAGGCGCAACCTGCTTGCGCAGTCGCTGCTGCTGATCCTGAGTTGGCCCCCGGACGGCATTGCCTGAACAGCATTCAGGACAAGATTGAGAAACACTTGTATCACCAGCTCCCGATCGCCATCAACTTCGAGAAGGCCTGACTCATACTCTCTGATCAGATCGATCTGCCTCTCCTTGAGCGCATACCACGCCGTGCCGAGCGCCTCCTCAATGACCTCGTGCAAATCGAGGGGTCGCAAGCAGGGCTTGACAGGTCTGGTAAAGGCCAACAGATTGATCAGAATGATGTTCACGGAGGCGACACCTGCCTGGATACCTTGCGCCAGATGGGTTTGGCGAACATCGGATCCTGCCTCTTCGGAGAGGATCGTAGCCAACAGCTCTATCGAGGTCAGCGGATTCCTGATTCCGTGAGCAATCGTAACCGCCATCTGCTCCAACCCGGCCTGCGCAGTCGATCGCCGTCGTCGCTCTTCAACCCATTTCCGCTGTGAGATGTCGTCGAAGATCACAATGGTGTCCAGGACTCTTCCGCTTTCATCGTAGATCGGCGACGCGCTGATCTCGGCATCTAGAACGTATCCGTCTTTCCTCATGATCCGCCCCTCCCTGGCGCCTTCACGCCCGTCTCCGGTCACGCCATGGAGGAGGGCCGCTGCCTCCCTACCCAGTAGACGATCGGCCTGCTCCCCCGACACCTCGGCAGCCAGGAAGCCGGTCAGTCGTTCTGCCCCCCCGCTCCATAGCGTAATCCGGCCGGCGGCATCGACGACAACGATCCCCTTTTCAATACTCTTCAGAAGGTTGGACAGGTAGTGGCGGATACGGGTGTTCTCCTTCAGGCTCTGGGTCAGCCGAAGGTTCGTATCATTCAGCGCGAAATTAAGAGTCGCTACCTGCTCCCGAAGGGCGGCGTAGGCCTGCTCCAGCCGCTCAGCCGCCCCCGTAAATCCCTGAAAGGCCCCATGAATCAGGACCGGGAGCGCATCACTGGAGAGGTCGGAACCGACTGACACGTTAGACACGGGCGTCTCCTGTTGCAGCGATAGGGCAAGCGCGGCTCTTACGCAGTCGCCAGAATCTGCTCCAGCTTCTTCTTGAGAGTCTCAGCGTCAAACGGTTTGACGATATAATTGCTGACCCCTGCCGAGAGGGCGACCATAATATTCTCTCGCTCTGCCACCGTCGTAATCATCAGAACCGGCAACTGCTTGAGCTGATCGTTCGAGCGGATGGCCTTCACGAACTCGATGCCGTTCATCTCCGGCATGTTCCAGTCGGTGATGACCAGATCAATCTGGTTACCCGTGAGACAGGCCAAGCCTTCCACTCCATTGCCGGCCTCAACGGCATCGTCGTGTCCGGCGAACTTGAGGTTATTCCGAATGATCCGCCGCATCGTCGCCGAGTCGTCTACGATCAATACTCGCATCTTCTGATTTCCTCCCCGTTCTGGCCAGTTGTCAGCTCAGAGCAATATCTATAGCTCATACTCCAGAACCCGGTACACGATAAAGCAAGCGGAGTGCCAAGCCAAAAATACGCCGAAAACCCTTATTCGGGCCTTAATCAGTGTCCAACAGCAACGATTTACGCGTCATAAAAGGGTAGCCAGAGCGCTTCGAATGGACGCCGGCGGCTAGGATTTGGCCACAGCGGGTGCAACGAAGCGGGAAGTTGGCGAAAGCAAGGTAAGAACAGAAACGGAACAGGTGAGACATAAATTTGGCCGCGGTGGAAAAAAGCTTACCAGTACAAAGGGCACGTCATTGCGAGCAACTGAAAGGAGCACGACAATCTCACCGTTCTTGCCGACCCAACGTCATGGCTCCAAATACTGTGGGATTGCCGCGGTCGGTCCGCTCCCTCGCAATGACCCATGGCGAGACTTTCTACCCTTTGGATGGATCACCGCGCTAATCCTATTAAGTTTTGCGGACGGTGTGCCGATAATCTAAGAGGGTTATGCAGTCCCTACGCTGACCATACTAGAAAGGAGACGCGTGCTAGCACTCATCGGAGTCGTTGTCGTCTTTGGGGCGGTGGTCGGTGGTTTCGCCATCGAGGGCGGGCCCATCCCGGTCCTTATCCAGCCGGTGGAGTTCTTGATTATCGGCGGCGCGTCGATCGGCGGCCTGTTGATCGCCGTCCCGCTGAAAGTTCTCAAGATTCTTATCAGCCAAGTCATGGGCATACTTGGGTCAGGTCTGGACAAGCAGGCATACCTGGAAGTCCTACAGGTGATGCACGATCTCTTTACAAAAGCCAAGAGAGAAGGGTTTACCGCCATCGATTCGGATCTCGCAAGTCCTGATAAGAGTCCGATCTTCTCCAAGTACAACACATTCACGAAACAACACCACGCGATGAACTTTCTCTGTGATTCACTGCGCCTGGTGGTTGACGGAGCGGTCGATCCCGAGGAACTTGATGCCATCATGGATATCGAGTTAGACACGCATCATGAAGAGGGTGGTCAGGTTCCATCGATTCTGGCCAAGGTCGGCGACAGTCTGCCGGGTCTCGGCATCGTCGCCGCCGTCCTCGGTATCGTCATCACGATGCAGGCAATTGACGGGCCGCCGGAGGAAATCGGGCATAAGGTCGCCGTCGCGCTGGTCGGCACGTTTGTCGGCATCCTAGCGTCGTACGGCGTTGTTCAGCCGCTGTCCCAGAGCCTGGAGCACCAGGCACAATGCGAGGGGAAATACCTCGCCTGCATCAAGACCTGCTTGGTCGCATTTGCGCGTGGCGCGCCGCCGATCATTGCTGTCGAGTTCGGTCGGCGTGTCATCTTCAGCTACGATCGGCCATCGAATCAGGAAATGGAGTCGGCCTGCAAAGGGACACCCCTCAAGAGGGCGGCATGAGCGAAGAGACAGAGAAGAACGACAACAGGCCACGTAAGATCGTCAAGAAAAAGGGCGGCCACGGCGGCCATCACGGGGGCGCATGGAAGGTGGCCTATGCCGACTTCGTGACCGCGATGATGGCCCTGTTTATCGTGCTCTGGATCGTCGGCCAGAGTAAGTCGACAAAGGAGGCGATAGCCGGTTACTTCAAAGACCCATCCAACTTCTCAAAAGGCGGCTCGCCTGGCGGCCTCCAGTCCAAGGGGAGCATCGGGGTCCTGTCTAAAGGAGGCGATCCCGTCGTCGTCGCTCAGCAGGCGAGTCAAACGATGTCTCCTGAGGGATCGGAAGACACCCAAAAATCGCCCGAGGATAAGGAGCAAGATCGGATACACCTCGAGGAGGCGGCGGAACAGTTCAGACAGGTCATCCAGCGCGTCCCAACGCTGCAAGCGCTTCAAGGACAGATCCGGATCGAGATTACCAGCGAGGGGCTTCGCGTCCAACTGATCGAAGGCAATCGGGACAGTTTTTTCGATCTCGGCTCGTCCAGACTGAAGCCGGTAACCCGTCAACTGTTGGCGGCTATCGCGCATGAGGTAGCTAAGCTTCCCAACCAGGTGGTCGTCGAAGGGCATACTGATGCCCGCCCGTACAGTGGGAATACCGGACGGGACTACTCGAACTGGGAGCTTTCGACAGACCGAGCCAATAGCGCCAGACGCACGATGGAGGAGGTGGGGCTCAGGCGTAACCAGGTCTCCAGGGTGATCGGATATGCGGACCAACACCTGTTTAATCCAACAGACCCGCTCGATACGGCCAATCGCCGGATCAGTATCCTGGTGCGGTACCTGGCCGCACCGACTGAAGCTCCCGCTCCTTCGGTAGGGCTCAGAACAGACTTACCAGCCAATCCGGCCACCAAGGGAAAGAGCTAGGGGAAGAAAGGATGGGGAAACCCGGCCGTCAGTCAGCGTCGGGTGTGATGGTTTTCCCGAGGCTTCCGGAATTGTATTGAGAATCATGGGTGAGCTTGGTTCGCAGTGTCTGCCGTGAGATCCCCAGTACCTTGGCCGCCTCTGTCTTGTTCCCGCCGACTTCCTTAAGGATCCGGCCGATATAAGCCCGTTCCACCTCAGCCAGACTGTGCAGCGAACTGCCTTTGACGCTATCGACCGGTCTATCCCAGGCCTGGTCGAAGGAACAGGGCATCAGGGAAGCGGCAGGCACATCGATGATCGGGGCCTCTCGGGTGACTCCGACTTCGGTAATCTCCGACGGCAGATGAATCGGGTGGATGTACTCTTCCGTCTCCATCATCACCAGATAATCGACAACATTCCTGAGGTGCCGGACATTCCCAGGCCAATCATACCGCTCGAATCGTCGCTCGACATCCGGCGTCAACCCTCGAATCTTCTTCCCAAAAACGGCATTGCTCGACTGGAGGAAAAATTCCGCCAGCGGCAAGATGTCGGCCCGACGCTCACGCAGAGGGGGAATGGCGATCTGTATCGCGTTCAGTCGGTAGAAGAGATCCTCCCGAAACCTCCCTTTTGCGACCAACTCCTTGAGGTCGCGGTTACTTGCCGCCACGACCCGCACATCGACATGCAGATCATGCACCCCCCCAACCCGACGAAACTTCCAGTCCTCGAGGAAGCGAAGGAACTTCGCCTGAAGTCCCAGCGCCATCTCGCCGATCTCATCCAGAAAGAGCGTCCCATGGTGGCTTACCTCCGCCAGACCTCGCTTGGCGCCTTTCGCGTCTGTAAAGGCGCCGCGTTCATGCCCGAACAGCTCGCTCTCGAACAGGTTCTCGGCGATGGCGGCACAGTTGACATCGACAAAGGGATGCGCGCGCCGCTGCGATTCGTAGTGCAGGGCTTTCGCCACCAGCTCCTTTCCGGTCCCGGTCTCGCCGCTGAGTAACACGATACGGGTCGAACTGGCAGCGACTCGCTTCACCACCTGCCACAACGCGTCGGCCGCCTCGGATTTCCTGACGAATACCCCGCATCGGTACGCCCCCTCGCCGATCCCGTGCAGGCGTTCCACCTCCTGGCGGGTCCGCACCTCTTCCAGTACACGATGCAAAATCAGCCTCAGCTCATCCAGATCAAACGGCTTACAGATATAATCGTAGGCGTGGTGTTTCATCGCCTCTACGGCGCTCCGGACCTCGCCATAGGCGGTCATGATGATGATCGGTGGGCCGCCGGCCCTCCAGATCCGCTTCAAAAGCTGAATACCGTTCACGTCCGGCAGAATGAGGTCGAGCAGAATCAGATCCGGAGAAAGTCGTTGGCAAATGTCAATCGTCTCGGCGCCATCCGCAGCCGTGAGCACGGTGTGTCCTTCCCGCTGCAAGGCATCGGTCAGCGTCAGTCTCAGATTCTTCTCATCATCCGCTACAAGGATAAGGGCCATCAGGGTCGTCCTGACCGCCCATTAAGAGGCAGCCGCGCCACGATACTGCACCCCTGACCAGGCAGGATGCGGAGCAGCATGTCGCCCCCGTGGTCGACGAAGGTCTGCAGCGCCGCGACCAACCCCAATCCGGCTTCCTTGAGTCCGGACGAATCACGCAAACCGGAAAGCTGCCGCTCCCGCTCCAGACCGGTCTCACAATCGGTGTCGGTCACCTCCAAATCGATCGCCTGCTCATCGGGTCGATGACGAGTGAAGACCGTCATCACACCGCCGCCCGGCATCGCTGTGGCAGCATTGGCAATCAGACGAGAGACGGCGGTCTCCATCTGCGTGATGTCGATCAGGACCTCCGGCATTCGCGGGTCGAGATCTCGTCTCAGTTGAATCCTCTGTCGCTGAAGTTGCGGCTCAGCGCGGGCCAGCACCTGCTCCACTACCGCGTTCAGAGAGGTCGAAAGGGGCCGTCCCCGATGGGTCCGTCCAAACTCCGTCATGCGTCTCAAGAACTGCTCCAGACGATGTCCCTCTTCAATGATGATCCCCAGGCGACGCCGGACAAGAGCTGAAGAGGCGGACTCTTCATGCAGCAACTGGGCACTGTTCAGAATCCCGGCAAGCGGATTCCTTACTTCGTGAGCAAACCAACTCGAGAACTGTGAGAAGATCCCCAGGTGGCGCAGCACCGTCTTCTGCCGGTAAAGGCGCGTCCTGACCAGGAGATTCCTGACAACTTCTGCAGTCGAAGGAAGGACCAGCACATCAAATGCCCCGAGCCGAATCGCCGCAAGTGCTATGTCGAGGCGTAGCGTGAACACGGCCGGTACGATCGGCGTGTCTGGGGAGGCGGCAACCAGGCGGGAAACGCCCTTCAGCTCTATACTCTCCATCCTCTCCAGGCAAAAGATTATAAGGAGATAGGGCTTGTTCGCAAGAGTTGCCACAACGTCGGATTGGCGACCAATTCTACTGACTTCTACGCCCTGGTATTCGAAAGCAGTGGCCACCAAGTCTACCGTGGATCTCTGCTCCCCCAGTACCGCAACCCGATCCATAAGCCGGAAGCTCTACCTCATGTATCTCCTCTCTTCGTCGTACGAGAGGAGGCAGTGACGGATCTGCCCGCTGTCTGGACTCAGATATGATGCTACACGGTCTCCCAAATAATCGTAGCATATTATGACGTGTTTTCCAGGTCGTCAAGCACTAAGTGTTATTTGCTAACCGAATCAGCTATTATTTACCAGGTTCTCCGGCATCTGGCGAATATCGGCGGGAATTGAGGAGATGGGTAAGAGGAGCACTTTTCCCCCTCGTGGAGACCCTGCCGGCACGCTGGGGATTGCTGTCTTTACTTGGGCACTACCGGGAAAGATCGCGTGGGTCCGGGTGATACGGAAAAGGAGAGAGTGCGGCTAAGGCTTCGACGACATCGCTGTCGAACTGAAAGCCTGCACAACGACGAAGTTCTTCAACGGCCTGCTCAGGCGCTCGTGGCGTCCGATATGGGCGTGTGGTGGTCATGGCATCGTAGGCATCGGCTGCGGCCAGGATTCTAGACGCCAGCGGGAGCGCCGACCCGGAAAGTCCGTCAGGATAGCCATTACCGTTGATCCACTCGTGGTGATGTCGAACAATTATCGCCTCTTCCTGAAGGAAACTGAACGGCAGTAGGATCTTCCAGCTTAGTACGGGGTGTTCTTTCATTCGCTCGTATTCCTCAGGCGTAAGCCGTCCGGGTTTCCTGAGAATGGCATCAGGGATCCCGACCTTGCCGATGTCGTGGAGAGCCCCCGCGTATCGGACCAGATTTTCGACGTGGCTTCCCAGCTCCATCTGCCGACAGATCGCCACAGCAACCCTGGCCAATCGCAACGAGTGTCCCTCGGTATACGGATCCTTGGCCTCAAGCGTTGCAACCAGGGCGCGCATCCCCTCAAAGACGCTCGATTCGACCGCCGTGTAGAGGGATACATTCTCGATCGCCATGGAAGCTTGTTGGGCGAGAATATCCAGCATCTCGCGGTCCGCCGCTAAGAATGAACCGGAACTGTGCCGGCTGGCCAGCGCCATTCCGCCGACGTGCCGCCCCTTCACGATCAGCGGAACCACGGTTGACGCACTCCCTGGCGGAAGACCCGCGACAACCCACAGTTCGTCCATACTCTCTACCTCATCGCCAGGCTTCACGGTATCGCCGAAGCCCTTACTCGCGGTCACCCTCAGTCTCTCTTCAGCCTCCGACATGACTAAGAGCGCTCCCAGTTCTGCTCCGGTGCCCCGCATGGCCAGTTCCAGAATTGTTGCCATGAGTCGTCCGAGGTCGTGGGTTCCACCCAGCACCCTACCGGACTGCGCAATCAACTGAAGGGCGCGATTCTTCCTGATCAGGATCTCTTGAGGTCGATGACCGTTCGGTTTCGACGCTCTGGCCATTGGCTCCCCGGCCCCGTTCTCCGTCAGACCGCGCAGTTGCTGGACGCGCCGAACGAGATCCCGGATATCGTCCAGGTGAAACGGCTTGAGCAGACAGTCGAAGGCGCCGCGCCGGAGCGCAAAAAGCGCGACCTCCAGATCGACGTTCCCCGAGATCAGAACAACCGGAATGCCGACGGCCATGGCGCTCGATCGGTCGAGAATCTCAAGGCCGGAGGCGCCAGGCATCGTGATATCGCTCAGAATGAGGTGAAACGGCTCCGCGGCAATCTGCGTCAGGGCTGACGCTCCATCCGGGCACAGAGTCACCCGGCACTGTTCCGCCTCCAGGAGTTCTCCAAGGAGCTCCAGGATATCCGGATTGTCCTCAGCAACCAACACCCGCAACTCCTCTGCCATAGCGAATCCTCGCATGAGGTTAGGTCCGGCCGAACAACTTGCTTTTGCTCAGCACGAACTCCTCCTTCGTCAAGAGGCCCATCTGATAGAGCTTCCCCAGTCGTTCCAATTGGTTCAGCATCTGCTCGTCCTTCCGCGTCCCCTTAGCGGCGAAAGACAGGTTGGGAGGGAAAAGACTGATCTCCGCAATAGCCTCTGACGGTGTCATTCGCTGAGCATCTCGCGTGGTCGTCCGCATCGCCTGTTCCAACTCACGTCGACAGCGGCGGTTTTCTCGTACCAGCCGGATTCGTTCGCAGGCGTTCCGAACCCTGACGCAGACCTCTCCAATGTTCAGCGGCTTGAGCATCAGATCGTACGCACCGGCCTCCGTTGCCTCAGCAGCCGCGTCAGGCCACACGAATCCTGTAACCAGAATTCCGATCAGATCGGGTTGTAGGCGCGTCGCTTCGCGAATGAGGTCGAGTCCCGTCATCCCGGGCATGCGGTAGTCGGTAATGAGCAGATCGAACGGCTCATTCCGTAACAGCTCCAAGGCCGTTCGCGGATCGGCGGCAGTGGAGATGTGATGCCACGCCTCGCGCGCCAGAAGATCGGAGAGAACCGACAGGACCAGTTCATCATCATCGACGATGAGCAGCGAGTACGGCCCAGCCGTCACGTCCGGCTCTGTCATGGAACTGTGAACAGATCGCTCCATCACCGCAAAGCCCTCGCCCTGCGAAGGTCGGCAAGGCCCGTCTCACGGAGATGCGCCTTCTCCTCTGGGTCCAGCGGCGCTCGCCCGATATCCTGAGCCGCCTCCTCGAGGACCGCGTCGATGTCCGGAAGACGGATCTCCGACGGCGGAAGACTCTTTAGGCGCTCGACCACCTGTCCCAAGACTCGATCCAGGATCTGCCGTCGCTTCGCTTCGGTGGAAATGAGGACCTCGTCGCGAACGGCCGGGTAGGTATCGGCATCCTGCTCCTGACGCCTGCCGACGCCCGCACGGCTCTTCTCGTACGCCCTCACCACCTCGAGTATCCGGACCTGATCGATTCGCATGGCGGTCTCCTTCAGGAGATCCGATCGATGAATGCGTTCTCGGCCGGAGCGCAGGCCCGATAGCCTCCAAGTCCGGTCCGTCCGCGCCGGATTGAGGCCAGTTCAACCGCCGCCTGCTCGCGCCAGGCAAGCAGGGCGGCCTCATTTGCGCTATCCAACTCCGCAATCTGCCGCCGCCACGTCTGGCACCTTACTCCGTCCTGCGCAGCCAAAGACGCCAGAAGAGTCTCCCGACGAGCGAGGAGCGCGAGCAGCCCCTCCAGATCGCCGCTCCCAATGGCCTCACGCTGTTGCAGCGTCAGCTCAAGGATCTCGTCATGCTGTCGCGTCGTCTCTTCAGCGTTCACGTATCTCTCTGCCCTTTCATACATCGGGCGTGTCCTAACACCCTATGCCTCGGCCTTGAACAGTAATCCGAAGAGACCCCTCATCACGGCTCTCAGTTTCGTCATCTCTTCCGAAGGGACCTGCCGTATCACCTCGTTCGTATCGCGGTCGATCACCTTGATAATCACGCTGTGGCTCTCCCGGTCGATGACGTAGGCGAGCCCGACATTCTGGTGCGGGCTGAGGTTCTCTAAGACCTTTTTCAGATCGGGCATGGCGACCTCCAGCGTTGCGAGAGAAGACGCTCCCGATCCGGCCGCCTTGTGGCTTCCCCTCTCCGGCGGTAACGGTGCGCTGATCTCGCCTCCGGATGATCTGACCCCCATCATCGGCTCGATCGGCTTGCTCTCGTGACCTATATTTGCCATCGCCTCCCCCCTCTGTCGAGGGGCCTCCTACTCTAAAATAAATCGTTGAGCACTCAGTACGCTCAGCGCCTTTTGCAAACCCAACAGTTGTTTGCGCAGGGCCACTTCCCGCTTGTCCAGTCGCTCTTGCAGCCGGGTAATCTGCTGGTTGATATTGTTCGTCTTCGACGTGACTGAGGAGAGGCCACCATCGATCAGCGCCCCGGCGTTGACAAACCCATCCAGACGGGCGATCAGCCGTGTGGAGACGCCGCCCCCCAAAGCAAAGAGGTCGATCAGCCCACTGAGTTTCGTCGCAATCGCACTCTCGAATTTGCTGGTATCGCTGATGGACAGGGTTCCGTTCGAGGCCGCCGTGATCCCGACCTCGGCCAAGAGAGCCGGATTGCCTGTCTGTACACCGCTCACCGAGCTGCCGACGTCGGACCTAAGATTCGACACCAAAGAGACATACGTCGTCTCACTTGCCAACGCGCCCCTGATGACCGAATTCACCTCTGTGGAACTGGTCCCGGAGGTCGTCGTGCTGACCGTCACTGCGATCCGCTCCCGTAAGAAGGTCAACGCCTTGTTGTACGCGTCCAGAAACTCCTGAACACTCGCCTTTATCGCGCTCTTATCCTGGCTGACCGTGAGCGTCACATCAGAGGCCGAGAGCCCGAGCAGGTTGATCGTCACCCCCGTCAGAACGTCGCTGACGCTGTTGCTGCTCCGCGTCATATCCAGGCCATCCAGCTTGAACTTGGCGTCAAGCGTTGCATCGGCAAAGAGATAGCCGCCTGCCGTCCCCGACGAGGCGATCTCACTGTTGAGCTCAATCGCGCTGAGCAGGGTGCCGGTTGCGTCGGCCGTTCGAACCTTGTTGGCCAAGCCGGTTTGTTTGCTGGTCAGGACCAGTCGACTCGTGCCGGAGGTGTCGTTGACTACCGAGGCACTGACTTTGGCGCCGAGCGTCGCATCGTTGTTGATTGCTGTAGCAAGGTTGGTGAGGATCGTGCTATTGGTATCTCCGGCGTTCAGCGTGACATTGACCGTGACAGCCGTACCGCTCGTCGCCGGATCGGTGCCGTCATAGGTCACCTTCAGACTCTTCTCGCCGGCCCCCTCCGCCGCCGCCACATCGGTTCCTGTAGAGGTAAGCTGCTTTGACACGACCGTGCTCGACTTGGCAAGTTGCGAGACAGACAGGGCATGAACGGCAGCCAGCGCCGAAGTCGAGGCGGTTGCCGTCGCGACGGACGTATTGCTCGAGCTGACCGCCTTGACTTGAAAGGGCGACAGCGTTCCCACCTGGGCCAGGGCCTGAGCCTTGGTTCGCAGCGCGCTCAGCGCACTCTTGAGGTCGCTGAGCGTCGCAGACCGGCGTGAGAGCGTCATCTGATCGGACTGCAATCCGGCCAGCGGTCGCCGCTCAACGGTCATGACACTCGATACGAGCGCTTCGATGTTAAGTTGGAAAGCCGACGCCGACAGGATCTCCGTGATCGCCATGGTCTACTCCTTACGTCTCACACACCCCGTACGTCATACTTCAGATGCTGTTCGACCGGAGCCTGGCGCAACGCCGTCTCCCAGGCCTCCTTCAATTGCCTCAAAATCTTTGACGCCTCATGAAATGACCCTGAACCGATCGCATTGAGGCAGTATTCGTACAGACGAAACAAGGGAACGGCGATCTCCTCATAGTCAAAGTTCAGGGCCGCAATCAGCTCGGTGACGGCGCGTCGCGCACGTACGGCATCGCGGCGGCCGCAGGCAGCGAGCGCCACGTCGTATACGATGAGAATGAGTTGCATCGGGGAAGCCCCGAGAACCTGGGCGCTCTGGTACGCGGCCATTGGGCTCCCGGTGAGGGGGGCCGCCCGCAACGAATCGGATCGAACCACTACAGAACCCGCACCGACATGTGATGGCATTGACTCCTCCTGGAATCAGTATTCAGCCGCCGACCGTCAGCCTCACCCCCTCCCCTCTTTAGAGGGGAGGGGGCTACAAGCTGAGTGCTGATACCTGATAGCTACCTACTTACTACCTGAAGAGCGCCAGGACCTGCTGTGGCCCCGAATTCGCCTGGGTAAGCTGGGCCGTCGCCAACTGCTGCAAGATCTGCAACCTCACGGCGTTGACCTGTTCGGCCGCCACATCGGCATCCATCACTCTGGACTTTGCCGCCTGCGTGTTGGTGACAGCAACGGACAGGTTATCCGAAATACTCCGCAGTCGGCTGCTCACCGATCCGATGTTCTGAATCTCCAACCTGACCGACGTGAGCGCGGCGTCTACGTAAGTCAGCGACAGGGATGCGTTCGCCACAGTGTCGACGGCCATACTGGCATCCGACAGGCCGAGGCTGGCCAGCGAGAAATCCTGACTGATGCTGGCGAGGATGGTATCGCTCGCCTCGGCGCCCGTCAGAATCCGTCTTCCGGTGAAGGTCCCATCGATCAACGAGACCCCGTTGAACGTGGTCGAGTCGCGCAAGCGGGTAATCTCGGCCGACAGATCGTCGATCTGTTGCTCGATGGCGCCGCGCTCGCTGGTCCCCAGGTTGCTTGATGTCGTCTGCCGAATCAGATCCTGGATGTTCATGAGGTTGTCGTGGATCGACTGCGCAGCCCCTTCAGCGATCGAGAGCAGGTTCATCGATGTGCCGACAGAATCGAGGGCAGTGGCCAAACCGCGAGCCCGCGAGGTCAGTTTGCTGGCGATCGAGAAGCCGGCCGGATCGTCGGCCGATTCGTTGATCCGCTTACCGCTCTGGAGCCGAAGCTGGCTGACGCCCAGTTGATTGCCGATATTCTTCAAGCTGTTTAATGCATTGAAGGCTGCGATGTTCGTGTTAATACGGGTCAGATCACCAATGGCCATTGTGGCTACCTCCGTGTAGCGGCAACACGACTTCGCGTTGCCTGGTATATAGGCCGGACATCCTTGCCCGGCCTGAGATACGATTCGTAAACGATAGTGTTAAGCGATTGTGAGCCGTGAGGCGCCGTTCAGAGGAGGCGGAGCACGGCCATCCTCGGCCATAGAAAATAGGGTGTGGGGTGTGGGGTGTGGGGTGTGTAGGGGCACTGCTTGCAGCCCCCGATAAGGCGCAAGCTGTGATGATCGGGATACTTCGCACCCTGCGCCTCGTACAATACATTCCTCCGCATCAAATCCCCCCGCATCCCCCCTTTTATAAAGGGGGGACTGGGGGGATTTCTGGAGGGTGGGGGGGGTTCCCACCTCGTGGCGCTCCCGTTGTACAAAGCGAGCGAGGAGTCGCAAGCGGCGCTCGATCTCCGGCGTACCCGGCGCAAGGCGCTCAGCCTCGAGGAGGGCGTCCAATGCTTCACGGTACTCGCCGGCCTCGATCAGACAGCAGCCCAACAGAAACGGAATACGGGCATCGCTTCGTTCGAGTTCCCATGCCTTCCGACAGAATCTGGCCGCTTCCTTACGGTTGCTCTTGCCATCCGCAAGACAGGCCAACGCAAAGTAGGCCATAGCCGATGGCGCCTCGGTCACAAGACGTCGATAGGTCACCTCTGCCTCTGTAAGGCGATTCAGCTTCAGCAGGGCCTGGGCTTGCAGCTCCAGTCCACCCTTGTCGTCCGGACAGGCCTGCAAGAACTGCTCGCAGGCTGCGAGTACCTCTGTCCACTTTCCCAATTCGGCGTAGCATTCGGCAAGGGTGAGACGCCCGTGCGGAATTCGTTCGAATAGTGTGGCAGCCTTTTCCAGTGAGGCTGCGGCATCCTGCGCTTGCCCCCGAAGCTTATGGACCTTCCCCATACCAAGGTGCGCCTCCGGCGAGTCCGGATCGTCGGCCAGCGCGGCCGTGTAGCAGTCGGCCGCGCGATCGACCTGCCCCAGCGCAAAGAGGTAGTTACCCTTAAGCGACCGGGCATAGGCCGGATTCGATATATGACCCAGGACGCCGTGGATGCCGCGGCCCTGTCGGCTTACCTTGTCCAGGTAGAGGTCGATCTGCCGAATGGCGGCCTCGTATCGACCCAGTCGCCCCAGCGCGAGCGCTCCGGTCAGGTGCGGCATCGCATAGCCCTGGTCCTCCTCCAGCGCGGCAACGCACTCCTGCCACGCCTCTTCAAACCGTCCCCTGTTGAGTAGGCAGGCGGCCAGACTTCTCCGGGCCACCGATCGGTTGGCGGGCGGCAGACCGCGAAGTGACAGCGCCGTCCGGTAGCAGGCAATCGCCTCGCCGACCTTCCCCTCAAGCGCATAGACCTCACCCAGATGGAATTGGGCCGATGGATCTTCGGGATGGTCGGTGAGTTGCCGCTTCAGCAGGCGGATGTTGCGCTGTCGCTTGGCCGGCAGATCAACCCAGGCACCATGGTAGCCCGTATGGTGAACCCGTATCTCCGATGGGCCGATGCTCCCGCCCATCCGCGCGATCGACGGCGAGACCTGCTCATGGACTCGCCCTTCAAACCGGATCTCAGGCTGGCTCCTGAACAGGCGTGGGAAGGCGTTAATGACAGCGTGACGTGAGCGGCTGTCGTCCACAGGGCTCGCGATGTTCAGCAGATAGGCGGTCGGGCCGTCCGGACGCAACAGGGCGCACAGGCGACCCTTATCCTCCTCAGCCAAAGCCTCATCTGCGTCCAAGACCAGGATCCAGTCTGAGGTGGCGTGCGACAATGAGACGTTTCGCGCAGCCGCGAAGTCGTCGTTCCACCTGTGCAATGCGACCTTGGCCCCGTACTGCCTCGCAATGTCGAGTGTTCGATCGGTTGAGCCGGTATCGACGATGATAATTTCGTCGGTGACGCCTTTGACGCTCTCCAAACAGCGGCTGAGGTGAGCCTCCTCATTCTTCACGATCATGCAGAGGGAAAGGGTCTGCCGATTTATGGGTCGTACTGGGGCATCCTTCACGGTGTCTCGCACCTTACGCCTCGCACATCGTACTCGTTGAGCCTGTTTCATTGTGGTTCTACTCTTTGCGATCAGCTTCCATGGAACCGCTAACTACTCTTCCTCTTGGTAGTGCTATCGGCACCACAGCTAGGAAGCATGAGCGGTTTTTTCTCACGGGTAAGCATGACACAGTGATTGCAGCGCGAGGTGGAAGCAGAGGCAGGGGTACAAGACAACGTACAGGGTGTGGGGTATGCGATGCGGAGCTTGGAAATGCAGGAGCGAGATCAGACTACGTCTTCGCCCTCATCCTGATGATGGAGAGCTTTCGCGATCACCTCTGAAAGCTCGTTGATCAGGTACGGTTTCTGGAGGAAGCCCACCATTCCTTCATCAAGAAGCTGCTGGGCGACCTCGTTGAGGCTAAAACCCGTAGTCAGGATAGCCTTGACATTCGGCTCGAACGCTTTCAGCGCCCGGAAGCAGTCAGCACCTGAAAGCCGCGGCATCACCATGTCAATGATGATGAGATCGATCTGGCGACCGAACTGCCGGTAGTAATCGACGGCCTCTTGACCATCCGAAGCAGTGACCACTTCATAGCCCATGTGGCGCAGCAACTCCGCTGATGAGGTGCGTACAACCTCCTCATCATCCACGACGAGGATGCGGCCATGGCCGAGAATCGGTTGCGTCGGTTCGACGCTGACAGGCGCAGGGACGACACCCGTCGCAAGAGGCCAATAGACCTTGAACGAGGTGCCGGATCCCTCCTCGCTGTAGACGCGGATGGTGCCACCGTGGTTCTTGACAATACCGTAGACCATGGCCAGCCCCATTCCTGATCCCTTGCCTGGCTCCTTGGTCGTAAAGAACGGCTCGAACACGCGCCCTTGAATCTCTTGAGGAATGCCCATGCCGGTGTCTGTGACCGACAGCATGACGTAGTCCCCTACGGTCGCCCCGAGGTTGCGGCGACAGTAGTCGTTATCGAGTGTGACGACATCCGTCTCGAAGTGCAGGTTGCCCCCGTGCGGCATGGCGTCCCGGGCATTCACGGCAAGATTCAGGATCACCTGCTGGATCTGACTGGGATCGCCAAGCGCAACAGCCTGCTCGACGCACAGACGCTGCGTGATGGTGATCCGCTTGTCGATCGTCCGGCTCAACAGATCGACCACCTCCCGCGCTGCGGTGTGCAGGTCTACGGGCATCTCCTGATGCTTGCCGCCACGAGCGAATCCCAGGAGCCGATTCGCCAGTTGCGCGCAGCGCTCCCCCGCTCCCTCGATCACCTGCGCCGCCTGATACACGTCCTCACCGGGCTGCCCGCGCAGCTTCAGCAGCCTGGAATAACCTAAGATCGGGGTTAACAGGTTGTTAAAATCGTGCGCGACGCCGCCCGCCAGCGTGCCTATCGCCTCCATCTTTTGTGCTTGTCGGAGCTGCGCCTCCAGACGCTTCTGCTCGCTTACGTCTCTGGCGATTCCCTGCACCCCGACCACCTCCCCGTTCCGGTAGATCGGCCCGCTGCTCACTTCGAGCGGCACGCGATGCCCGCCCCTGGTGACAATCTCCAGCTCACAGACGTCCCTCGATATCTCACCGCGCACATTCTGCGCTGTGATTTCGTGATGGAGCCCCAGGTACTCCGGGGCAATGACCTGAGCGACATGCATGGTGAGTGCTTCACTGCGTGTGTAGCCCGTAATCTGTTCGGCCATCCGGTTGAACGCGGTAAAGCGGCCGCTCAGGTCGTGCGTATAGATGACGTCGTTGGCGTTCTCGAATAACTGGGCGTACTGCCGCTCCCGCTCGCGCAGTTGCCGGGTCCGCTCCTCCAACAGATCTTCAACCGCCAGGAGAGACCGTTCGCGCCACGCCTTCTCGCAGAGGTCGATCAGGTGCTCAGGATCGAACGGCTTGCGCACATGCCCATCCGCCCCCATCCGCATGAACTGCAGGGCCAACTCCGGACTCGGATTGGCGGTGATCATGATCGCCACCATCCGTACGGCTGCCTGCTTAAACTCCTCGAGCAGTCGATCGGCCGTTATATCGGGTAGATGGTAGTCGAGAATCGCTATCTGCGGAGAATGGTCGCGGAAGAGACGCCGGGCCTCTTCGCCGGTGGACGCCGTGAAGACCGTGTAGCCATGCGCCGCAAAGGCGCGGCTGAGGATCTTGGACTGCATCGGGCTATCTTCGACGATCAGCGTACGCATCGACAGTTGGGGCCTGCGCCCTTCCAGCAGGGCTTGCACGCTGGCCCGCAACTCGGAGGGTTCATAGGGGGCCGACAAAAAAGCATTCGCGCCAAGGTTGGCAGCAATCTGCTCGGCGTCGGCGCCGGAGAACGTCCAGGAGACGACCAGAATCGGGATCCGGTTGAAGGCCGTATATTCCGGGGACCGCAGCAGTCGGCAGAAACGCCAGCCATCGACCCCAGGCATATACAGATCCGTCACGATGACGTCGGGCGGCCCCTGTTCACACATAACAGCAAGCGCCTCTTCGGCGCCCCTGCAAGGGCGGACGTGCAGTCCGTCCTTCTCCAGAAGCTTCGACGTGAGCAGTAATTGCGACAGATCATCATTGACAACGACGGCGGTGGGACGTTCACCGGTGGTCATGCCTCTCCCTCCTTCATGAATTGGGCGAGCGCCGGGGTCAGTCGCGCAAGTGCGGCCTCCATGGTCGCGAACGTCTGCCCGGCGTGAGTCACATCTCCGTCACGACCCATCGCCTCCAACCGCCCGAGCGCCTCAACGGCAATCCGCGCGCCGAACATGCCGGCTGCGCCCTTCAAGCTATGCGCGACCTGCATAAGCGCCGCGCCATCACCACGTCTGACAGCATCGCGAATCTCCTGAAGCCGCTTCGGACAGTCATCGAGGAACAGACGTATCAGCCTCCGAAGCAGGCCCACGTCACCATCGACGAGAACCAGGACAGCCTCCCGGTCGAAGCCTGACACGAGCGAGGTCGACGCGTCCGCCCCTGCCGTCGACGATCGGCCGACTGTCTCAAAACCCCCCGTTCCCCCCTTTGACAAAGGGGGGCGAGAGGAGATTTCTGAGCTTGGTGGGGATTGTGTGCTGGGCGTGACAACTGTCATAGCCATGGGCGTGCCGCCAACGCATGAAGTATCAGTAAGACTCTCATTATGGTCGAGACCGGAAGCCCTCGCGCACAGACGCGCAATAGCCTCGTAGAGCGCCTTGGCCTGGATCGGCTTTGAGAGGTAATCGTCCATCCCTGCCGCCAGGCAGCGCTCCCGGTCACCATTCATGGCATGAGCCGTGAGCGCGAGAATCGGCAGATGGGCGCCGCTTCCTCGCTCACGCTCGCGGATGGCGGCAGTGGCTGAGATGCCATCCATTTCCGGCATCTGTACGTCCATCATCACCAGGTCGAACTGCTCCCGCTCCAGGGTAACCAGCACCTCGCGACCGGTACCGGCCACAGCCACGGTGTGCCCTGCCTTCTCCAGCAGCCGAACCGCCAGTATCCGGTTGACCGGGTTGTCCTCTGCCAGTAGGATGCGAAGACGGCGACATACGGCCGGGGTCTGGACTACCTGATCCCGGATCACGCCGGCCGCCACGCCACTGTTCGAAGCATTGGCTGAAGGCGACTGCACGCCGAATCGTGCGGTAAAATGGAATGTGCTCCCCAACCCTGGCTCACTCTCAACCCATATCCGGCCGCCCATCATTGTGACCAGGTGGGCCGTAATGGTCAGACCCAAACCGGTCCCGCCGTACTGGCGTGTCGTCGAACCGTCCACCTGGATGAAAGGATCGAAGATGACGTGCCGTTTCTCAGGCGGGATGCCGATCCCTGTATCGGTCACCGAGCAGTACAGCACACATTGTCTAAGATCAGCTTCTACGATGGCCTGTGCGCGGACTGCTATTCCGCCTCGTTCGGTAAACTTGATGGCGTTGCTGACCAGGTTGACCACAATCTGGCGCAAGCGCGTCGGATCGCCCACCAGCGTATCCAGTACGTCAGGTAGAATCTCCCACGTCAGCGTCAGATCCTTTCGGCCGGCCTGCAGCGTGAGCGGCCGGAGCGTCGCATGAAGGATCTCGCCCAGACTGAACGGGATAGCCTCCAGGTTGAGCTTGCCCGCCTCGATCTTTGAACAATCAAGAATGTCGTTCAACAGACCGAGAAGTGACTCGGCGGAACTCTTCACCAGGTCAAGGTACTCCCGCTGCTCCGTGCTCAGATGCGTATCCAGCACGAGCTCCGTCATCCCGATAATGCCGTTCATCGGCGTCCGGATCTCATGGGACATATTCGCGAGGAACTCCGATTTGAGACGGGCAGCGATTTCCGACTGGGCTCTGGCCTGTTCGAGCGCCTTATTGGCGGTCTCGAGCGTCACTGCGTAATCACGCACCTCTCGGGTGCGATCCTGGACCTCTTGTTCAAGGCGCTCCAGGTAGGTTCGTTGCTCCGCCAAACGAGCGTCGCGCTCTCCCAGCATCGCAGCCATGAGTTGCTCATGCTCAAGCTGGAAGACCTGATACTGTTGCGTCTGTTGCCGGAGGCGTGTCTCGATATAGGCTATGGCATCGGCGCAATCGCTCATCGCGATACCGTCGGTCGATTGGTCTTGGCTCACCTCCTGACCAAAGATGCTGTCAAGTTGCGTTTCGGAAATAGCCACGGTGCATTCTCAGATATTGATCAGGGCGTGAGCCTTAGCCATCTCGCCGTCCATATCGTCATATAAGACCTTTAAGCCCATCCGGTCGATCGACAACGCGGCCAGAGTTGAGGCACTCGGAGGCGCAATATGAGAAGCGCCCATCGAACGGATCCCTTTCGATGCGCAGATAAAGTTGGCGACCTCTACTGCCTGCACGATAAACCGGGATTCATCGCTGCAACGCTCAGATGCATGGTGATGGCGGATCGCAGTCAGGATGACCGGTGAAAAACGCCATTGCTCGGCCACTCGTGCCCCCAACTGCGCGTGATCGAAGCCAAGATGCTCACGCTCGGTCTGACAAAGGGATATGCCGGGCTTGAGGACCGTGACGATCCCGGCAAATGGCTGATGGAGATACTGATCCAGCAGGACAATGCCCACATCGTGAAGGAGACCTGCCAGAAAGGCTTCGCTGAATGTTCGTAACCCGGCACGCGAGGCGACCAGACGCGACGCCAAGGCCACACAGACCATATGTCGCCACAACCCCCTGCGAGTATACGATCCGACCACTGTGTCTTTCTTAAAGCGCTCGGCGACCAACGCGGTCATGGCCAGGTTTCTGACCTCGTTGGTGCCCAAAATATTGATGGCCCATGTAACGGTCTGAACCGGGCGACGAAGACCGTAGGCTGCCGAGTTCGCCGTACGCAGGATTCGAACCGCCAGGGAGGGATCGCTTCCGACCGCCGTCTCGAGAGCGGCGGCGGAAGATCGCGGGTTATTCATCACCTCAATGATCTGAAGGGCGATATGCGGGATTGTGGAGATCTCGCGGATCTGCGCGATCATCTCCTCTAACGATGGTGTGGACGTGTCGACCGATACTCCATAAACGTTCAATGTGGCCGCTCCCTCTCCTGAATCTGCATTCTGATGTCGCCCCGACCACCCCGCACCCCTCGGCGTTCTCCAGATAAGTGAGATGAACCTCCGGGTAAGGGGTGATCAGGACTATGACCCGACGAATATGTTATCGTACCGACAGGCCGATTTCTTGAGGGGAATCTACCCGATTGGCCCCATCCCCACCTATAGCCGGAGAAGGAGTGGGCTTCGCCGCTTATGGCCTATACACGCACACGAGATCCTGGCGGAGCGCCTCTCGGGCCTCTACGACGACGGCCTGAAGGAGCGACTGAAGTTCTGTTGGAGGGTTGAGTCCAAGCGCGTGTTCGGCGGTCTGCAGTGCCTTGAGCGGTTCTCCGGCGCCGAGCGCGGCGATCGCCAGGCCGCTCCAGTCGGAGGGCGTCGGATTCGCAAGGGCGCACAGCGCCTCGTATACGGGAACCGCCGCCGTCCACGCCTCCAGACTCCATAATGCCTTGCCGATGAGGCGATAGAGTGCGGGTTCAACCACCCCTTGCTGGAGAAGCGTATGACCCTCCTCTACCAACTCCGACCATCGCCCCAGTTGCGCATATGCCTGACAGAGGCCAAGGCGGGCGTTCTGCAACTCAGGCTCTCCGGCCAGGGCCTCTCGAAATGCTTGCATGGCTTTTTCGGAATCGCCAAGCTGGTTGTGCGCAGCCCCGATGTTGACGAAAAGCGAGGGAGTGGTATCCCCCAATCGGTGGGCGGTCTCGAACGCCTCAAGGGCAGCATCCGGCCGACCCATGGCAAGGTGAATCACACCCAAGAGCGTATGCGTACCAGGAAAATCCGCATTCACACGAATCGCCTGGCACACGGAGTTCCGCGCTGCCTCGTACTGCTGGAGTTTGTATTGGACGGTCCCCATCAGCAACCATGGCGCCCACGGCACAAGTCGGACGGGATGCCCGGGCTGCTCTGGGCGATGCGCGAATTCGACCGCCTTGCGGAACTGTTCGAGCGCGGTCTCCGGCTCCTGCTTGTGATCGTAGGCCTGGCCCAGGTAGAGATAGGCTGACGCGAGCGCGGGCCACAGGGCGATCGCCTGCCGGAGGGCCGCAATGGCTTCGTCAGGCGCCTCCTGCAGCAGGTGCAGCACGCCGAGTTGCTGACAGGCCAACGCAGCGGTGGCATCGCCGATCGTCTGTTGCCCCCGTGTCCGTTCGCAATCAAACAGTGCAAGCGCCCGCCGATAGCTCGCAATGGCCTGATCCTGCTGCGACAGCGTCATATGCGTCTCAGCCAACTGGATCCAGGTCAAGCTGTCCTCCGGCGTGCGGCTAACTTGGTCCTCGAGCAGCCGAAGATTTCGCATCGCTTTAGCCTGCATGACCTCATGGGTTTGAAGATAGCCAAGGTGCTCCAGCGTCATCTCCGAGTAGATGATCTTGCCTTTGCCCCTCAGAGAAGGTAAGAGACATTCATGTATGACTCCCTCGTACCTCGCCCCGATCCTGCTTCGAAACAGCCGCGGCAACCATCTGAGTGGAATCGTCCCCAACGCACTGCCGCCATGAGTCGGACACTGAAGCTTCACGAGATAGGCGGCCACATCGGGGACCTCGACCAGGTCACGCATCAGGGGTCCGCTGTTGCCGACAAGCCGTTCATCGGCATCCAAGACGAGAATCCAATCGCCGACCGCACGGCGAAGGGACTGGTTCCGGGCGGCGGCAAAGTCGTCGCGCCATTCCTCACGGAAGACCCGTGCCCCGGCCGCAGTGGCGATCTCGACCGTCCGATCTGTCGATCCCGTATCGACAACGACGATCTCATCCACAAACGGGCCGGCGTTCGCGAGGCAGTCCGGTAAATACCGCTCCTCATTCTTCACGATCATGCAGAGGCTTACGATCTCCCGCCTCTTGACCCGCTTGCCCATCCTCAGCTACGACAGGCGGCAGCAGGTTGATCGCAGTGTACGTACGTGTCAAGGGCCGTAGCCACCGTCCGGCCGGCCTCCCGAACCCGTACACCGAAATCGGCCAGCGACGCAGCAAGATCCAGGTCCTCACGAAGCGGCCCGATCGTGCGACACACCGCCGGATTAAACACGATGCAGGATGGGACAAGGTGATCCGTCACCGCAAGCTGTTTCCCATAGCGATGAGCCCGGCGCAGGACGAACTGGCGGAGCGCTTTGCCGGTCCCTTTGTAGTCAGCCTTGACCTGTTGCGGGGCCAGACCATCGTTCATCGCGGGACCGACCATGGCAAGGTGTGGGTCGCGATCACAGGCAGTCAGCAGGCGCTTCAACCACCCTGGCGTAACGACCACGTCACCCGACAGCAGGATCACCGGCTCGTCACCCGACGATTGGAGCAACCGGTTGAGCAGTTGTACGGCAGGTACGTCAGCGGTTCCGATCTGCCACCCATCCGGACACGATGGCTGAGGCGGTGGAGCGCATCCGTTCCCGTTGCCGGTCGAAGGACTGATCGTAATAGCTAACGGCTGGTTCGTGTGTTGGACCAGCGACGACCACAACGGGGTAATTCCATGACCGTTGGGAATAATGATGGCGCTGAACGGGGTCTCTCCCATGACGGCGGGCTCGCACCGGCCGGGATCCTCGCTAATCTCCCGCCACCACCGGCCGTCACTGTCACACCGGTGGTCAGCACCGACGTCAGGAAGCGGAACCGACAACGGCGCGCTCGGAGCCGACTGTGGCGGAAAGCGATACCCTTTTTCGTATAGCGCATCGTCGGGGATACCCCACTTCGCCTTGAACAACCCCCAGTTGCGCATGAGGCTCTGACGGTAGTCGATCTTCGCAGTCTTGAACGTTTGGCTCCCAGTATGGTGGACAAAGACATCCAGCGCGATCCGCGCCCGAAAACCGACCTGGAATGCCCGGATACAGAAGTCGTCATCCTCGAAGTTGCCGCTGCCGAACTGCTCATCCAGCCCCCCGATACGCGCAATGACCGCTTTGCGCGCAAGCAGGCAGAAGCCGACAACCCTGGTCGCCTCTCGACTTTGCCCGTCCTGGCTTTGAGCCCACCCCGCCGCAAATACGGCAAGCCCCTCACGTCCCTGATATGAGGTCTCCCGCACCAGTTGGGGACCCGACACATAATTGGACATCGGTCCAACGATACCGACATCGGGATGCGCGTTGAAAACCCGGAGCATCCGCGTGAGCCACCCTTCGGTGACAACGGTGTCGTTGTTGAGCAACAGCACATACTCGCCTTTGGCCAGCGCAAGCCCCTGATTGTTGCCGGCGGCAAACCCTCGATTCGTCGCATTTGCAACGATCCGGACATTGTCGTGAGCGGCCATGTACTCACGCAAGTAGGCGAGCGTACCGTCGGAAGAGGCGTTGTCCACAATGATGAGCTCATGCGGCTCTGGAGTGTGCGCCTGGATACTCGCTAGGCATGGCCGCGTATGCTCAAGCCCATTGTGGGTGAGGATGATGATCGACGTGAGGCGTGAGGCGTGAGGCGTGAGAGGCGATTCGGTCTTCGGCATTCGGCCTTCCGCCTGCTGTGTCGTTACTTCAGCCTTCAGCCTTCGGCCTTCGGCCTTCATTGTTGGCTTAAACCAGTTGATACCCCACAACTCCACCGGGCTGGGAACGTTGCCGACGCCATAGTGGACTTCGAGTTTCGCGTACAGTTTGTCCGTACTCTCCTGAACAAGCCGCGACGTCTTCGTCTCCGCCTCCGACTTGAAACTGACCTGACCTTCGTGGTGAACGAAGGTGTCGGTGGCCACAAGCAATGTATAGCCCTTCAGCCGCAATCGCCACGACAGATCAAGGTCGTCGTTTCCCAGGAACAGCTCCTCATCCAGCAGACCGACCTCATTCAACGCCCGACGTGGCAACATCAGGCAGAAACCAATAAGGAGTTTAGTCTCTACGGCGCATCCTCGATTCACCCGCGCCATCTGTTCGGCGATCTCCGCGACGGTACGGCCGTTCTTCAGTTCAGGTTTATAGAGTTGATATTTTTGCAGCCCCGCCACGTAATCTGAAACCGGTCCGACCGCTCCTACCCCTGGTCCGAAATGGCCGATTAATCGATCCACCCACCCAGGCGTCACAACGGTATCGGGGTTGAGCAAAACTACGTATTCGCCGGATGACGCGCGGATCCCTTGATTGCAGGCGGCTGAAAACCCGACATTGTTCTGGTTGAGGATCGTCGTGATCCGGCCCTGATACTCGTGCAGGATCGACCTCGTCTTATCGGTTGAGACGTTATCGATGACGATCAGGTCGGTTGCCGGCCTACTCTCCTTCAACACGCTGTCGAGACAGGCTCGGATAGTGGAAGCAGAGTTATACGTTACGATCACGATCGACGCGATTACGGGCTCACCGGTAGTCGGTCTCTCGGCAACGCCCAGAGAGGAGGGCGAGGGCGGACTATAGGCCATTACTCGTCCTGCGTCTGTTTTGACATATGTGCCATCGCGTGTGATCACGAAATCCGGTATCGCCTTATCCGACCACTTCCGGCGAAGTCGTTCGAGATTGCGCGACTCTTGCCGAACTCGCTCCGATCCGCTCTGAGATTCATAATGAATAACTACGCTCGTTGGTTCGTAGACCAAGCGCCATCCGAGACCCTGGAGCTTCAAGCAAAAGTCCACATCCTCACGCCCATTCCAATAGTTCTCATCGAACCCCCTAACCTGCTCAAAAGCAGTTCTTCGCACTAGGAGACATGCGGCGGTTAGCGCCTGATACGTGCGAGGTTCATTCGCCCCTGGCAGGTGCGCTATCTGTCGGTAGTAGATGTGGCCTGCGTTTAGCCCCATGGACTCCCTTTGATCATCGATAATAATGACTCCCGCATGTTGAATGGTCCCGTCAGGGTACAGCAGCTTACTGCCGACTGCCGCAACGGCTTGATCGGCATCGAGGACCGCGACAAGCGGCTCAAACCAATTCGGCTGCACCTCAGTGTCGTTATTGAGAAATAACAAGTTCGTGCCCACGGCAGCGCCTGCACCCTGATTACACGCATGCGCAAAGCCCATATTGTCGGTGTTGACGACCGCCCGCAGTCGTCCGGCGTCCTGCTCCAGGCGTAGAAACTCGGTTGTGCCATCGGAAGAACCGTTATCGACAACGATGAGTTCGTATTGACCAGCAGGAGTATGGCGACGGACAGCCTCTAAACATTGGCGGGTCAGGTCCAGGCGGTTAAAGACGGGGATGATGATGGATGTGAGATGTGGATCGAAATTCGCACATCGAGGTTCCTCCGTGTCGGGGGCCAGCGCTTTTCCGTCCACAATCGCCAAGTTGTCCGTCGCTACGGCATTGCTCGGTTCCAGCGAAAGGACTTTCCGATAAAACGCCCGTGCCTGGTCGAATCGGCCGATCTCGGCGTAGCAATTGCCGACAATGAGGAGGGTCTCCACATCATGAGGCGCGTGCCGCAATACGGTCAGGTAGCTTTCAACAGCCTCGGTATAGCGCGCACTATCAAGACACAGACGGCCTAACAGCTTCAGCGCATCGATGTCGGCGGAATTCGCCGCCAAGACGCGACGGATAGACGCCTCCGCCTCCTCGCCGCGGCCCATATGGAGATAGACAGCCGCCAGATTGAGATGGGCGGCAGGGTAATCGGGGGCCAGGACCGTAGCTTTCACGAACTCGCGGCGGGCGGCCTCCACGTCGCCGAGTTGCAGCAGGACGTTGCCATGGGCGACGATCAGCTCGGGATCGTGCGGAGCGAGTTGCACCGCCTGACTGAGCGCCTGCGCGGCGGCAGGCGGATCACCCTGAGCGAGGTGCTGCTCGGCCTGACGGATTTGTTCGATGACGTTGGCCGATCGGACGAGACTCGTCTGGACATCGCCAGAATCGGCTGATACCGATTGATATCTCAATATGGTCGCCGTCTCGTACCTGGAACTGACTTCTGACCGATCATTCATTGCTCGCGCGGTATTTGGGGTCGGAGCTGATGCCTCGCACGCTCTAGACGCAGCATTGTATACCTCAAGTGTGAGGGCGGCGATCCGATCCCAATTGTATTGATCGCGTAAATGGGTCTGCAGGGCCTGCCGACGACGGCTATCGAACGCGTGATTATGATATGCGTCCCGGACTGCTCGTCGAATCGACTCAACATCGGCCGGATTACAGTAATAGGCCGCATCCCCAAAGTACTCCGACTCAGCGCCTCGATTGCCCATCACGACACTACACCCCGCAAGCGCAGCTTCCATACTCGCAATGCCAGCGCATTCCCACCAACTTGGCAACGCATGCACTCGTGCCGCCGACCTCGCTGAGGCAAGCAGCTCATCATCCAGTCGTCCCACGAAATGTGTCCCTTCAGGCGCAAATCGTCGACAGAGTTCGAGATACGATGGAAGAACCTGGTCGCCGGCCGCCACAATCGGGAGCCCGGCGTCACGAAGCGCTATCAACAACATAAGCTGATTCTTTCTGGGCTCAACTCGTCCGGTTATCAGTACGAAGTCTCGGACGCCAAATCTATTGACGAATGGTTCAGGAGAAACGACACGAGATGGAACATCCGCACCAGTTGGAACGATCGAGGATCGAGGCATCCGCGAGATCTTTTCATCAAAAGTGCTCATCAAGAGCCGTTCTTCACCGGCGCTGATGGCAATGAGATGATCCACACCCTGTAAGATCTCCCCCTGCTCCTCTTCATACGTCGCATACAACTTATTGCCGCCCTTTCGGCTCACGCCGAACAACGATAAGGTGCCGCCGGCAATTTGCCGAAGCGCCTTAGCCAGATGCTTACGACTCTTTGTCTTGGCGATGGCGCCAGGCACCGCTACTTCCCCCCAGTAGCTCTCACTTCGGTCCCAGAAAAATGGGGTGAGAATGATCGGCGCCCGTGTCGCTCGCCGCAAGGCTGCCGCTTGGTGCAGGGTCACTTCCGGGCGCAGCAAATTGAACAGGTTAATGAGATCGTAGCCGGCGGGGTTGGGGTTCAGATCACAACAGATATCCACAATGACCCCTAGTCGCTCTAAACCCTCCTTCAGGCGCAACATATGAGTCGTATCACCGCCAGGAATGGTAAACGCATCAGGACGATTGACAAAAAGGACACGCAGCATCGATGAAGCGACACCTCCGCGATCAACGCTCCCTGGACGTTGCAAGATCGGCGCATCGCCGTCGTCAGCGCAAGGGACTGAATCCCCTCGCCTGGCATGTCGCAGATCGTCATCGGCAAGACTTGTAAATACCTGTACGCCGTATGGTTTGAAGGAGTCAGATCTTACGGTGGAACCCTCTTGGTCCGTCATCGGTCGAGATGCAGCGCCTCCAGACGCACAAGAGGGGAGACTGTATACTCTAACCCTCTTGGTACCGGTAGCCACACACCTTCCATCAGGTTGAGCTACTACGTCGGCAATAATTCTACCCAACCACACATGGCAGAAGATCTCATGATTGCGCTCTAGGCAGCGAAATCGCTCTGGACCGCTCTGGTACTCATAATGGATGACGACACTCTTCGGCTCGTACACTGAGAGCAGCCCACGTTCCTGAATCTTCAGACAGAGGTCGACATCTTCAAAGCTGTTCCAGTATCTCTGATCGAATCCCCCTACTTGCTCAAAGGCGGATCGGCGAACCAACAGGCAGGCACCCGTCAGCGCCTGGTAGGTACACGACTGATTAGCCTCGCGCAGATCAGCCGGTCTCTTATAGTAGACGTGCCGCGGACAGAGTTTTCCTGTCCCCACCTGATCATCCACGATGACCATACCGGCGTGTTGTATCGTACCATCTGGAAACAGTAGCTTGCTCCCTACAATACCAACCTCAGGATCAGCCTCAAGAACAGTGACAAGCGGCTCAAACCAATTCGGCTGCACCTCAGTGTCGTTATTGAGAAATAACAAGTTCGTGCCCACGGCAGCGCCTGCACCCTGATTACACGCATGCGCAAAGCCCATATTGTCGGTGTTGACGACCGCCCGCAGTCGTCCGGCGTCCTGCTCCAGGCGTAGAAACTCGGTTGTGCCATCGGAAGAACCGTTATCGACAACGATGAGTTCGTATTGACCAGCAGGAGTATGGCGACGGACAGCCTCTAAACATTGGCGGGTCAGGTCCAGGCGGTTAAAGACGGGGATGATGATGGATGTGAGATGTGGATCGAAATTCGCACATCGAGGTTCCTCCGTGTCGGGGGCCAGCGCTTTTCCGTCCACAATCGCCAAGTTGTCCGTCGCTACGGCATTGCTCGGTTCCAGCGAAAGGACTTTCCGATAAAACGCCCGTGCCTGGTCGAATCGGCCGATCTCGGCGTAGCAATTGCCGACAATGAGGAGGGTCTCCACATCATGAGGCGCGTGCCGCAATACGGTCAGGTAGCTTTCAACAGCCTCGGTATAGCGCGCACTATCAAGACACAGACGGCCTAACAGCTTCAGCGCATCGATGTCGGCGGAATTCGCCGCCAAGACGCGACGGATAGACGCCTCCGCCTCCTCGCCGCGGCCCATATGGAGATAGACAGCCGCCAGATTGAGATGGGCGGCAGGGTAATCGGGGGCCAGGACCGTAGCTTTCACGAACTCGCGGCGGGCGGCCTCCACGTCGCCGAGTTGCAGCAGGACGTTGCCATGGGCGACGATCAGCTCGGGATCGTGCGGAGCGAGTTGCACCGCCTGACTGAGCGCCTGCGCGGCGGCAGGCGGATCACCCTGAGCGAGGTGCTGCTCGGCCTGACGGATTTGTTCGATGACGTTGGCCGGTAGAGCCTCTTTCGACGGCATCGCCAGGATGAGAAACTGAAGGGTCTTCAACTCCAGGAGCTCATCTGCGCCGACGTTCTTAATAACGATTTTACCCGTATCAATGTTGACACTACCGCCGTCGCACTGAATGTTCCTGCAACGAACATCCGGAGCGCTTACGACCTTGAGTACGTTATAGCCGGTTTCGCGAAAGAATCGCTTTATTTCCTCGAGGGTAAAAAAACGCAGATGGGTCACGTCCAACAGGCCAATTTTTTCATACCGCCAGCGTCCATGAGCCAACTCATTCATTACCCAGAGATTGCGGATGTTCGGAATACTGGCAATAATCTGCGCACCAGGCGCAAGAAACGGCTTGAGCCTGATCATGGCGGACCAGGGATCCACCATATGCTCCAAAACGTCGCCGAGAATGACGGCATCTATTGAGCGTTCGGCAATACCCTCGGCGGCAAAATCGATATCCTCCATACGCTGAGCATACACCTTGTCGATGTGTTGCTCCGCGATGTGGGCCGCTGCTACGTTGAGCTCGACGCCAAGAACATACGCTTCAGGATAGACTTTCTTGATGAGAGCTCCGGTGGCTCCAGCGGCGCAGCCGATCTCTAAAACCAGGCGCGGTGGCCTAACGAACATTTCTACGAGATCCCTGCGCGGATGAGTATATTCGCTCTTCACCCCGCCCTCATCGCCTTTTGCCAGCTCCTCCCAGACATAGTCCTTGTTCGGAGATAACGTGGCATTTCGTTCGCGCTTCAGCGCCATTTCCGTCATGAGCGCGACCACGCGCTCCGTCGCCTTACCGTCCTGACCGACATTGTAATAATCCGCTTTTGCCCGCATGGCCTCCACGAGACCCTCACGAAAAGAGGCATTTTCAAGCAGTAAGCGAATCGCCGTCGAGAGCTCTGGGGGTTCCACATCCAGGATGCCGGATCCCCCGTCGAAACTCGGCCCTAACCGCAACCCCGACGTGTCGACCAGATTGATCGCAGGCACGCCTGCAAGCAGGGCCTCTAAGGACAGATTGGAATCGACTGAAATGACGATATCGGCGCTGGCGACTAAGGCTTCCGTATCTGCTGTGGCGTAGATGACCCGTTCTCTCGGTAGATGTAAATCGTCCGCAATTTGCGCCACCGTCTCCCGGCCGGCCGCTGCATTGGCAGGACGATCTTTAATGAGAAAGTTTACCGAAATCCCATCCCGAATAAGTGTGTGGCATGCGGATAAAAAGACGCGTAGCGTCCTTCTATAGACATCGGCATCAGAAATCGCGGTCAGTTTTGCGTCCCAGGTCGCACCGAACACGACTAACGGCAATGCTCGATGTAAGCCGTACTTGGTGAATAGACCGCACTTAATCTGCTCGCGCTGTTCCCGCAAAGCGGGATAGATATCCCATGCGGGATTTCCCGTTACTCGGATACGCTCTTCCGACACCCCGGCGTCCAGAAGGCTCTCGGCGCCTCGCTTGCCGAAAACAGCCACCACATCGCTGAGCACTGCCGAATGCACCGTGTAGGCCTTCACGAGCGCAGTCGCATGAGAGAGATGCAGCGTGGGAATGCGATGCGTTTTGGCCCACTCTACCGCACATCTGGGAACGGACGTCCAGTCCTCGTTGACAACTACCAGCTCAATGAAATACTCACGCCATGCTTTCTCTAGAGCCTCAAGAACGATCATTCCACGCTGAACGCACGGCAACAGCGCATCGGTGATGAGCGGCTTCACACGTTCCGCATCCAGGTGAAGGGTTTCGGCAAAAGATACCCAGCCCTGCTCCGACATAGCGCGGGAAGCATCACGATTCACTGCTGCCGCTTTCTGCCCGATGGTGTGGATTTCACCAGCGTCAAGCAATTCCTCCAAGGCGACGACGGTGCCTCCAACCGCTGACACCAGGCGGCGTAATTCTACGGTGATAGCCCCACGCAGGGTCAAGACGATCCGAGGTCGCGTAGCGAGATACTGCTCCAACACGGGAACGGACTTCGGCCACAAAAGGGAGACCAGCGCGGTTTGCTTCATGACTGACTCTCTTCAAAAGCCTGAAAATACTTTTCCAATAGGTTTCGGGTGAAGTCGTATTCCATTCCTGCCCCCAAGTTCACCCCCCTGAAATTCAGGATACCGGCCACTTTCTCTGGGTGGCACCAACTCTGAGCGATAGCAGATGTCTTCCGGTCGAGCTGTTCCTGCTCCCACCACATCTCGAACGTGCGCGCGTGGCGTTCCTCCAGAAAGGAGGTAAGCCTGAGAATCTGCGGGTCTTTCCAAAAGCTCGCCCAGAGAAAGAAAAATACGACGCGATTTCGCTCATGATCGAGGTGCCGATTTAACACCGACTTCCACTCTTCCGGCGGCATAGGTAGATATGGCGATAGCGCCTCCAACGAGGCGTTTGCGTGCAGAATATTGTTCAACCGGTTGTTACGCTCCAGCCAGGCGTGGTTTACGTCCTTGCCGGGAAACTTGTCCAACACAACCATAAACCGACCAGTCGTCACGCTGCTCAAATGAAAAGCCAGGTCCGTTTCAAGAAACATGCACAAATCGAATAGCTTATTGTCTACCCCAATCCAGGACAGATGTCGCCGCCACCAGTACGCACTATTGAGAGGTCGACTATCAAAAGGAGATCGATATAGACTGTAGTTGTTCAAGAGGCCGTACGGGACAATCGCGTGAATGGTGAGTCCTAACTCATCTGCCGCAGCGGCAATGTCCTCTACCCCGACATACATTGAAAAATCACTACATGTATTATTTCGAATAAGCTCCTCAATCGTGATACGTCGACCGTGTATATATTCCAGGTGATCCAGAGAATGAAGATCAAAAATAATACGCCCGCGATCGGCGATTTTTGCTGTCCATTTTTCGAGTACCTGACGCCAATGCGGAAAATGAACCATTACATGAAGCGCCATGATGGTGTCAAAATCGGCTGCTCTGCCCGGTAGATCGAGCACATCGCCTTGTAATAATGTGATTGGGGTATCTCCGGCGAGACGCCGACATTCATCCAGCATAGCGTGAGAGCTGTCCACGCCTGTAACTCTTAAACCTTTTCGCGCCAAGGGCAAGGAGGCGCGACCTGTGCCGATGCCCACATCCAATATCTTTTGACCCACCGTGAAGGTCTCGCATAGCCCGGGCTCAATAAGATGATACAGACGCCCCGCCCCCGAATAGTCACGCATGCGCTGCGAATACCAGCCCACCATCCGCGGATCTTTCCACGCATCGGTCTTCCATTGTATTAACTGTGTCGCATTCGTCATGGAATCCCCCCTCCCACACACACACCGGTATTATTCTCAGAATCTGTGCCCGCGCCTCTCTCTCAAGGCGCCAACAGATCGTTACTCCAGGAGGTCCCAGCTCAACGGGGTACCCTTCTTGATCGTCTTGCGGGCCCGGCGCTCCAAAACGAGCGGTAAGAACTTCGGTAGAAGGCCATGGCCCGGCCGGATGGCCCGCACGTTTACCGCGGAGAATGCCTCGCCGGCATCCATATCCTGCACCACAAACAGCGATCGGCGGAAGATCAACGACTTCTTTTCGTCTTCGGTGGGCCCATAGCTTACCTTGCCAAGGGCTTGCCAAGCACGCTTGGTTTCTATGACCAACTGCATCATCTCCTCGGGCTCCATGGAAAAAGCTGAATCGACACCGTCATCTGTTCTGTGCAGGGTAAGATGTTTCTCGATGACCGTCACCCCCAGCGCCACGCTGGCCACCGCCACACCTACACCCATCGTGTGATCCGATAAGCCTACTTCACAATCAAACAGCTCGCGCATGTGCGGAATTGTAAGGATATTGGCGCTGGTCGGTGACGCCGGATAGGCGCTGGTACATTTCAACAGTACCAGTTCGCGGCAGCCGGCCTCACGGGCGGCGCGAATGCTCTCGTCGAGTTCGGCAACCGTCGCCATACCCGTCGACATCATGATCGGCTTACCGGTTGCCGCTACCTTGCTGATCAGCGACAGGTCGGTATTTTCGAACGAGGCGATCTTATAGCAAGGCACATCGAGAGACTCCAGGAACTCTACTGCGGTTGCATTAAAGGGAGTACTGAAGGCCAACAGTCCCAACTTGCGGGCACGATCAAAAATGGGCTTGTGCCACTCCCAAGGTGTGTAGGCCTCTTGGTACAGCCTGTAGAGCGACTTACCTTGCCAGAGACTATCGGGATCGGAAATAGAGAATTTGGCCTCCTCCAGATCCAAGGTCATCGTGTCGGCGGTATAGGTTTGGATTTTCATGGCGTGTGCCCCAGCCTTGGCTGCCGCTTCCACTATCGCAAGCGCCCGGTCCACAGACTGATTGTGGTTGCCGGACATCTCGGCGATGATCAGCGGGGGGTCGCTGGCGCCAATCCTCCGACCTGCCAACGAAATGGCTGACTTAGGCATTGGGCTTCTCCGTCAGGATCCGAAAGCTCTTCATCAGTTTTTCTACGGGAGTATCCCACCCCCGCGTGAGCAGATGTGCTACCCGCTCGCGATCCTTGAGCCGGTGGCAGGAGCCCCCGGGCGGTTGTGGGACGGGAGTAACACTTCCGGCGCGAATCGCAGGCCAGCTTTCTCGGAACAGATCCTCGACGGCCGCGCTCAGGCGAGCATAGCTGGAGGCGAGCGTGTCTCCTGGCTCTGGAAATACCTTACGCCGCGCGACAAGCGGGCCGGTATCCAGACCGCCATCCACGAAATGAATGCTGACGCCCTTGGGGGTGTCGTCGACAAAGGACCACAGATTGGGATCCGAACCTCGGTTCCAGGGCAGGTACGAGATGTGTAGATTAACGATCTGGCTGGGCATCGCCCACAACCAATCCTGCCGGATTAGGTGCCGATAGCCGTAGCTGACCAGAAAGTCGTATTTATTCGCCACAAGGGATGCCGCCAGCAAGGGCGCATCTGTCCGGGTAACCTCATCGCCCACCCCTGTCAGGTAGCCTTCGAGGCTCGGCCTTTCGGAGCCAAGAAGGAGCACGCGCACCTCAAGCCTCCTGCATGGCGATGGATACGCGCGTCGCGCCGAGGCCATCCACCCGTTCCAGCGCGCGCGCCGACATGCGTGTAAGCGCAGCCCGCGCCTCGATGAGTTCGCGGATTGCGCGCTCCATGGCGTCGACCGTTACCTGACCCGTGTGCCCGAGCCAGCGGATCCCTCTGCGCCGAGCAAGTTCAGACGCAATAGGTCGTTGGTTGTCCGCAAGGGTAATCACCAGTGACGGCAGTCCCAAGCAGCAGCGCTCCCAGGTGGTAGTGCCACCAGCGCCGATGGCGAGATCGGCTCGGACCATCAGTGGCGCAAGGGTCGGCAAGCCGCTGTGAAGATGAACGTTAGCGTACCCAGCCGTTTGCTGGCAAATACTTTCCGCGTGGGGGCTGCTCCCATTGACCACCACATCCAGATCGATATCGGAGCGGCCCAGCGTAAGAAACGCTTCGATTGCCATGCCGGTTAAGTTACCCACATCAGCCCCACCAAAGTAGACTAAGATGCGCCGGATCGGTCCGTCGCGAGGAGGAACCCGATCGTGCAGTTCGGCATACTCGGGCTGCAGGAGCGCATACTGCGGCCCCAGCATCAGTCCGCAGTGCGCAGGCACCTTCCCGGCATAGCGCGCTTCACCATTGCTGAAAAGATTCTGGTCCAACAACAGGTCGCAGTCATGGGAACGATCAGCAAGGTCGTCAATGACCATGAGGCGTTTGGTGTGAGATCGTAAGGCAGACTCCCATCTCGCATCCAGGGCATAGTGATCGATAATAAGCCAGTCGACTGTACCAAATATCCCGCCGATCGCCTCGCTAGTTTCTTCTGCGTCTTGTTCCCATGAAGCGCCAAGCCAATGAGCATGCTTCAGCAGGTTAACTCCATCAGTTGTGTCGTCAGCGCGAAACTCGGACATTACGGGCAGCCGAAACACACCACATCCCCGCGCAGCAATTTCCTGGCACAAATGGCCGGGATGCTCCCGACTCACAAACAATATCTCCGCACCCTTCCCCTTCAAGGCCATCGCCAGGGTGAGACACCGCATCACATGGCCCATACCGATGGTCAAGGAGGCGTCGGCACGAATGATGATACGGCTCATCGTTCACCTATTCGCATGGGGTAGTGTTCGTATGCAGGAATGTCGGTAGCCTGCCGCACTATCTTGGCCTCGGTGGGTATCTGCTCACTAAAGCGGAAGATGCTCGTCCCCGCATCAGCCGAGACGCCGGTTTCCCGGATCACTTGACGCATGTGCTGATCGGCGCCGGCGCCGCCTAAGGCAATTGCCTTGTAGATGAGTTCGGCACGACACCAGTCGTCCGGCGTATCAATATCGACGCTACGCCACGCTGGGATTTCAATCCCGCAACCATGACTGTGAACAGGTTTACCTGATAACCATGTACCAGGATTGCCCCAATAGAACTGGCCGGCGTCATAGAAAGCAGGTTCGAGATCTTGCGTTCTGGCGTGCACATAGTTGTTATAGAACGGGCTCACTGTTCCATCTGGTGACAACCGAAGCGCGCGCTGAATCGCGGAGGGAAAGGCCACAACCGGGAACACATAATCCAGTTTTGTTTCTACCAGAATGGTCATCGCGGCTTGAAGATCCTCAATTCGTAACATCGGAACACAAGGATAGACGCAACAGACAGCTTGGATTATGCTGACGGGCACTTGGCAGTTCTCGATGGCGTGGGCCACCACAGGGACAGTCGGCGTATGGTCATCGGCTAACTCATCAGGCCTGATAAATGGGATCTCCGCTCCCCACGTTCGCGAGACCTCTGCTATTTCCACGTCATCAGTCGATACGATGACTTTATCAAAGAGATTGCTCGCTTTTGCGGTGAGGATAGCGTGGGCAATCATGGGCTTGCCTGCAAACTCGCGGATGTTCTTGCGAGGGATTCTCTTGCTGCCGCCGCGTGCCGGAATGATGGCAACATTCATAAGAGCTTCCTTAATGCCTCCACCACCCGATCCTGCTCGTCTTCGGTCAGGGCAGGATAGAGCGGCAGAGTGATGGCCTCTTCGCCGTGAGCCTCGGCTTCCGGACACTGTCCAGGGCCGAAACCCAGGTTGCGGTAATAGGGCTGCAAGTGCACCGGCATGTAGTGTACGTTTACGCCAATGTCCGCAGCGCGCAGGGCCTCGAAGATTTCCCGATGGGTCTTTGTGAGCGTCTCTCGGTTCAAGCGCACCACATAGAGGTGGAAGGCGGAATAGTTTTCCGGCTTCACGGTCGGCAGCCGCAAAGGTAGCCCTTGGAGCGCGTCGTCATAGCGAGCAGCCAGGACATTACGGCGCTTCACCCATTCATCCAGTTGCGCGAGTTGACTCAAGCCCAAAGCCGCCTGGATGTCGGTCATGCGGTAGTTGAAACCCAACACCTGTTGTTCATAGGCCCACGGTCCAGCGGATGGCTGTGCCATGTGCTCGGGCTCGCGGGTGATCCCGTGAGTGCGCAGCTTGTCCATGCGCCATGCGTGTTCTTGGCTGTTAGAAAGCGCCATGCCGCCTTCGCCAGTGGTGATGATCTTGACCGGATGGAAGCTAAACACGGTGATGTCCGACCAGCGGCAACTACCCACCGGCTCGCCGTAGCGGGAGGCGCCGATAGCATGAGACGCATCCTCGACGACCTTGAAGCCGAACTCTTGCGCCAGCTCCCAAATCGCTTCCTGATCGGTGGGTTGGCCGGCGAAGTGTACCGGCACCACCACCTTAGGCAGACGCGTGTCTCGCTTGGCCTTAACGAGCTTCTTACGCAGCCGAGGCACGCTTAGGTTCCACGTATCGGGGTCGATGTCGACAAAGTCTACCTCGGCGCCACAATAGCGCCCGCAGTTAGCCGATGCCACAAAGGTATTAGGTAACGTCCAGAGTCGATCACCCGGTCTAAGGTCCAGCGCCAGACAAGCAATGTGGAGAGCCGAAGTACCGGAATTCGTAGCGACGGCGTACCTCGCTCCCACCTTGGCGGCAACCGCCTGTTCAAAGCGGGGCACCATAGGCCCCTGGGTGAGCCAATCTGAACGCAACACTGCGACCACCGCGTCGATGTCTGCTTGGCTGATATCCTGTCGGCCGTAAGGGATCATGTGTCAAAGGTGCTCGATCTTGTTGCGATACCGATCAATCCAGTCCCGCAGGGTGTCGATAGTCATCCACTCCGAGTTGTTGTCGGAACGATAACTGAAATCCGGATCGACCTTCTTACCGCCATTGTTACGAGCCGGATCCCAACTCCAGTTATGTATCGCAGGCAAAATCTTGAAGTGGTCCGCATACGCATAGGTATACGGCGCATCTTCCATGCCGATCATCTGCTCGTGAACCTTTTCGCCTGGGCGAATGCCAACGATTTTCAGGTGCGCATCCGGGGCAACGGCGCGCGCAATATCGGTAAGCTTCATCGATGGGATTCTCTTGACGTAGATCTCGCCTCCCACCATATTGTTAAAGGCATGCCATACTAGCTCCACACCTTGTTCGAGGGTAATCATAAAGCGGGTCATCCGTTCATCGGTAATCGGCAACACACCCGTATGGGCCACGCTCATGAGAAATGGAATAACCGAGCCGCGCGATCCCATGACATTGCCGTATCGTACGATGGCAAATCGGGTCTCACTGGCGCCCGAATAAGAGTTGCCGGCAATAAATAGCTTATCGGAGGCTAGCTTGGTCGCACCATAGAGATTGATCGGGTTGCTGGCCTTATCGGTGGACAGTGCGACCACCCGCTTTACGCGTCGGTCAATGCCGGCATCGACGAGGTTCATTGCCCCCATGACGTTCGTCTTCACACACTCGAAAGGATTATATTCGGCCGTTGGTACGATCTTGGTTGCGGCGGCATGCACGACATAGTCGATGCCATCCAGGGCACGGACGAGTCGCTCTTTGTCCCGCACATCACCGATGAAGAATCGTACCCGCTCGTCATCGCCATAGAGCTTAGCCATCTCCCACTGTTTCATCTCGTCACGCGAAAAAATGACCAGGCGCCGTGGGTTGTATTTCGCAAGGGTCATGGGCACAAAGGTGTGGCCGAAGGAACCTGTGCCGCCACTGATGAGGATGGAAGAGTTTGTCAGCATGGAAATCCGACTCTCATAATTACCGCTCTATTGGCTTTCGTATGGGTAAGGATCGAACCCTCCGCGGTAGAAAATGGCTGCTTTCATTATGGCCCTTGCTCACTGCTTGGATTCGATCAGTGACGTCATCTGGAGTAACGCAAGCCGTGTGCCATCAGGAATGGCCAGAGTATCCCACGTAACTAGTTGAAAACACGATGACAGATCCTTCTCCTGGAGATCAGGCGTCAGAAATTGGCCGATAAGATACCGGCGGGTGGGGAAAATTTTGCCGCTGGCATCAAGCAGCCCCTGAGTTACTGATTCGCGTTCGATGCGCTACAGGCGTATCGAACGAATGGCGAATGGCGCCGACAATGAGACGGTTTAAGAAATACAACGCCTGGAATGGAAGGCTTACGGTAGGAAAGCGTTTGAAGTGGAAAGTAACTTTAGGCTTGGATTAAGGATCCTCGACCCTCGTGCAAGGGGTAGAAGCCGTAATTAGGATCACTTGGATCTTTTCAGGAGCCATAAGAGCCTGTCCTGCAAACCCCTTGTTGTGGTTCAACAGGCTCACCACGAACGGAAAAGGTCAATGTTTTCAATATACACATCGTTCACCATGAGCTTGTCGAAGGTTATATGAGGGTTTTCAGGACAGGCTCATAAGCCACCGCAATCTTGAAGGAAAGGGCCCGTACGCTACACTGCTTCGTAACTTAACGAAAACTCAGACCTTTCACGGTACCCCCGTTCGCCGCAGCTCGAGATTGAAGGTGTCTCGCACATGGGCCTCGGTGAAATCGGCCTCGTCGAGATGGGCCTCGCGGAAATCGGCATCGTGAGAAGAGGCCTTCTGAAGCTTCGCGCCGCGTAGATCGCTCAGGCTAAGATTGGCCCCTCGTAGGGTCGCCCTGCTGAGATCTGTGCCCCTCAGGGAAGCTCCGTAGAGCCGAGCATCACTGAGATCGGCTAGCTGAAGGATGGCTTCGTCCAGATCGGCCTTCAATAGATCAGCATTTCGAAGATTCGCGGATCTGATCATCGCTCGCTGCATCTTTGCTTCACGAAGATCGGCTTTTTCAAGATTCGCCTTACTCAGATTTGCTGCGTTGAGATCGGCTCGAACTAGAGAGGCCTCATTGAGATCGGCGGAACGAAGGTCGGTTTCGCGAAGATTAGTCTCCTGTAACGATGCATGCCGCAGGCTAACACCTCGAAGATCAGCGCCGTATAGATTGGCCTTGTCAAGAACAGCTTCGCTGAAATTGAGCGAGGTAAGCTTCAGAAATCTCAGATTCATTCCCGTAAAATTTCTTGTCGTGGCCAGAATGACCTTGACTTGCTCCAGGGTCAATGGCTGATCGCGCTGATGCTCAGAATAGTTAACGGGTGCGCCCACACATGCCGAAAGGCTCAACAGCACTGCGACAAGCGCTAGAACTGTCCAGAGTTTCATTGCGATCGTCTCCTCCTGGATTTTTTATTGGTTTCGCCTTACCCGATGGGACGCTCATTAATCATGTGCGAGACGACGAAGTGGTTGAGTTGCCCTATCTCGACACATATCCCAGAATTACCCCGTCTTGATTAACTATCGACTGATCGAGAAGCTCGCTTGAGCAAAAAATCCCGACCGGTTTTCGACAGCGATTCTTTAGCAGATGCTTCCCCATTGCCTTGGGGCCCCGTCCCGTCACTCCATTGACCTGCTGGCTCGTCCCTGATACACTACCTTCAATCGCGGAAGGAGTTCATGATGGGCACGCAGACCGTTCAGACGCGCCGTTTCAGCCGCCAGGACTACGAGCGTCTTGTGGCCGAGGGGTTTTTTCATCCGGAGGAACGACTGGAACTGGTGGACGGAGAGCTTATGATGATGACGCCACAAGGAAGCCGCCACGCGACGGCCGTCTGTTTGGCAGAAAGCGCACTCCGCTCCCTTTTCGGTGCGGGCTCCAGTGTTCGCGTGCAGTTGCCGCTTGCGTTGGATCCGGATTCGGAACCGGAGCCGGATCTGGCTGTCGTTGTCGGTTCCCCGCGCGACTATCGGGATGCCCATCCACAGACGGCTGTCCTCATCGTTGAGGTGACGGATACTACGCCGTCGTATGATCGGGAACGCAAGGCTCGCCTCTATGCCAAGGCCGGCATTCCGGAGTATTGGATCGTCAATCTCCTGGAGGGGTACGTAGAAATCTATCGTCATCCTGCCATCGTCAGCTCTTCAGGCGCAGCGTATCAAAGCCGTTCGGTCGCCTCTTCCTCCGATACCATCTCGCCGTTGGCGGCTCCGGAGAGATCCCTTATGGTCGCCGATCTGCTCCCGTAACGCAATCCTGGCTTAGCTGGTGATGCAGATTATCTCTCGGCCACCCGTTTGAGTGCCTCCGCGACGCTCACTACCCACGTGCCATCCGGCAGCGTGTACGCGACGCTGGTACGGCACACGATCATTTTCTGGCCGACTCATCCCTTTTCGACGGTCACCCAACTGGCTTGCTCTGTCTCGTCTTGCATGGCAATTGCAACGGAAATGGTTCGCTGTTATACTAAGTGACAAGAGGAAGATGCGCATCGCGCGCTTCCAAGAGATTGTCCTACGACCTTGCCAATCGAGGAGGCGGGTATGACCTTAGAAACAACGACTTACGACTCGCCAATTGATGCCCTAGTGGCCTTGGTTCAGGTCCTCGCCAGCTACGAGCAGCGTTATCGGATGACCTCCGCACAATTCTTTGCCACGTACAAAGAGGGGAAGCTAGAGGATTCGGCGGACTTTGTCGAGTGGACCGGAGATTACCAGCATTATCTTGGTCTCTTTCAGGAACTCAAGGATCGATTGAAAACTGCCGCATGAGTCCCCTCCATGACTACCTTGCGCAGGTCCAGCAAGCCATCAGCGCCCTCCCCTGGATCCAGATTGAGGAGTATTGGGCACAACTTCTTACGGCTACCCGAGCAAACCTCCGCATCAGGCTCCAGTTAGCAGACAACTCCCTCCTGGTCCACGGTAAACAGAGGCCCGTATAGTCAGCTTCCGTGAATGAGAACAGGGGATCGAAGCAGATGTGGGCGGAGCCTGTCTTACAAACCCTCATGTACCCTTCGACAGGCTCAGGGTGAAGGGAATATGTATCGAACACATTGACCGTTTCCGTTCGTACCGAGCATGTCGAAGCATGAACGGGGGTTTGTCGGACAGGCCGATAATGTAATTCCTTAAGGTCGCAGAGCCGTCCGGCTGGACCCCGACATCATTTCTCGCCAGATACTTCCACATTGCCTACTCAGAAACTGGCTAAGTTTCTGCCACCTACGGGTCAGCGAACGCTGGATGGGATACTCGCAATGACCACACGGCGGCCGGCAAACGAAATTAGGACAGCACCGGGTCATTGACCTGCTCGATCGGCCCTGATACACTACCTTCAGTCGCAGGAGGAGTCCACGATGGGCACACAGACTGTTCAGACACGTCGTTTCAGCCGCCAGGACTATGAGCGGCTTGTGGCGGAAGGGTTTTTTCATCCGGAAGAACGACTGGAGCTGGTGGACGGAGAGCTCGTTATGATGACGCCGCAAGGAAGCCGGCACGCAACAGCCGTTCGCCTGACGGAAGATGCGCTGCGCGCTGTCTTCGGTATCGGCTTCGATGTCCGCGTGCAGTTGCCGCTGGCGTTGGATCCGGACTCAGAACCGGAGCCGGATCTGGCCGTTGTTGTCGGTTCCCCGCGCGACTATCGGGATGCCCATCCCCAGACAGCGGTCCTCATCGTTGAGGTGACGGATACCACGCGGTCGTACGATCGGGAGCGCAAGGCCCGCCTCTATGCCAGGGCCGGCATTCCGGAGTATTGGATCGTCAATCTCCTGGAGGGGTACGTAGAAATCTATCGTCATCCTGCCATTGTCAGCTCTTCAGACGCAGCGTATCAAAGCCGTTCTATCGCCTCTTCCTCCGACACCATCTCGCCGGTGGCGGCTCCAGAGAGGTCCCTCGCGGTCGCTGATCTGCTCCCGTGACACCATCCAATCAGATAGTTGCGCGTTACTTGATTCCACTCCATGCCCATGCTAGACTTTCGCCTGTAGGAGGGAGACCATGACCGTTCAACTCTGCAGACGACTGTTCACTGTCGATGAGTACGAACGAATGGCTGCGACCGGCATTTTCGGTGAAGACGATCGCATCGAGCTGATTGATGGAGAGATCGTGACCATGACGCCCATCGGAAGCCGACACGCCGGGACCGTGAATCGTCTGCTGAATCTTTTTATGCCCTTGCAAGCTGAGCGAACAGCACAACTGAGCATTCAGAATCCGATCCGTCTCAGCGAGCATTCAGAACCTCAACCTGACCTGGCTCTCCTCAGACCGCGGTCTGACTTCTATGCGTCGTCGCACCCCGGACCCCGGGATGTGTTCCTGCTTGTAGAAGTCGCTGAAACCTCGACAGATTTCGATCGGCAAATTACGTTGCCCTTGTATGCGAAGGCCGGGATCCCTGAGGTCTGGTTGGTCGATCTGGCAACGGAACAGATCATGGCCTTCAGCGATCCTATGCCTACCGGATATCGGCGATCTGCGACTTACCCAAGGGATGCTGCATTGGCCCCTCTCGCGTTTCCTTCCACCCTGCTCCCAGCCGACGCGATCCTGGCTTAGGGCAGATTCCCTAGAGCGGTTACGGGATGTTCTGTTTCGGAAAGAGGGCGCGGAGCTTTTCGCTCAGCGCCCCTGTATGCGAGAGACCGAGTGTGCTGGCCTGAAGGTTCTGCTCTCGAATCCGTTCATAGATCTCGCCTCGATGGATTGTCACCTCCTGGGGCGCCGAGATACCGAGGCGGACCTGCGAACCGCGGACCTCTATGACGTTAATGACGATCGATTCTCCGATCGTAATCTTCTCGCCGAGCTTCCTCGTCAGGATCAACATCGCGGCTCATTCGTGTTCCGGAAGCAGCAAATATTGTAAGGGGTAGGTCCCGTCTGAAAGCACCACCTGTCGGCCGAGCCGATGAGTACGGTTCACGCAGATCGGCGCCATGAGGTTGGCTGCCACGCCGCCGTTTCCCTCAAACGTCACGACCACGAACAGCTCCAGTTCCTCCATATTCCTCGCTTCAAGGGCCTCCAGGTCCGTCGCCGGAATGGGTGGCGAATAGTCGGTCAGGAAATCGGCACACCTGAGCAATGGGATGGCGACATCCGAAGTGTCCAGTGCGATCAGGAGCGTCAGCGGCTGGAGCCCTTCTCTGTCACACAAAAAGAACCGGGCCAGCTCTTCGAATCCCGGCAGTCCTTGGGGGAAGTAGAACACAGTCTGTTCGGCTAACGCGCCGTCCATAGTCATAGTCCTCTGATCACCAACTGGCTCGTGCGTCATCATCGTCATACGCTAACGTAAGAAATCGAGCAGGTTGATCTGGCCGACCCTGGAGGCCGCAGCGAGGGCCGCCTGGTAGACATTCTGCGCTTGCTGGAATTCAATAGAGGCCTCAGCCACATCGGTATCCTCGATTTTCGACAGCCGACCCCGCAACGCGAGCAGGTCGTTCTGCGACCGCGCCTGGATATCGCGGATACGGCCGATCCTGGAGCCGACATCGGCGCTGACCACGCGCACCTGATCGATAGCAGCCTCAAGATCCGTCAGGCTCGCCTCCACCCCCGCGACATTCCCTGCCCTCAACTGGTCCCTGACCGTGATCAACAGCGGGAACATGTCCGGCCGAGGCAGAGTCGAGGTAAAAACTGTCGAGCCGGGAACATTGACTACGACCTGCAGTCCGCCCGGAAGGCCCGCACGTACTTCGCCATCGATTCCAGAAGCGAGTGTCACGCCGGTCATTTCGCCAGTTAGCGGGACACGGGCGAAAGGAAGCACACCAGTCGTACTAGTCGTATACGTACCGCCGAAGAGAAAGCCATCTATCGAACGCGCATTGGCGTCGGACCATAGCCGCTCGAGCTTTTGGTTCACCTGCGTCGCCAGATTCTGCCGATCGGACAAAGTCAAGGCCCCATCTATGCCTCGAATGGCTAGGTCCTTCACATCATTCAGATCCGATAGAATACCCGCCAGGACGTCCGCCGACGCCTGCAATCTAGCCTCAGCCTGGTCACCGTTTCGCTGGGCCTGCAACAGTTTGCTTACCGACTCTCGAAGCCAGACGGCCAGACCGGCGCCAACGGGATCATCCGAGGCGGTCGCCATCCGCCGTGAGCTGGCGACCTGGCGCTGACGCTCAAAGAGGCGAATGGCGGCCCTGTTGATATCGGCCGTCAATTGGTGGAAGATTGCATTGCTCGTAATGCGCATCGGCGTCCCTCCGTCCGACGTGTTGGGCTGTGCGTCATCATCGACTCAGCTTATCGTACTCCGGGTACAGGCTCTTTTCTTCCTTGGTTATTCTCTGGCTGAGAACCGTATACAGCCGGCCGAAGTCTTTGGCAAATTCCAACCCGGAACCTCCATGCGCATATTTTTCAAAAAAGTTTAAGGCATCTTTAGATACCATCTCCATGTCGCGGGCAAAGAGATCCAGTGTCCGTTTCAACGAATCGTTATTTTTCGCTTCTTGATTTAAGGCCGGATACAATTGCCCATCTTCGGCCTTGAGATGCGCAAGCAAGCCGATTTTCGCAGAGAGCAATTTATGCTGCCCTTCCTTTGAGCCAACACCAAGCTCCTTGACTTTGTTAAGAGCGTCAACCAGCGACACATGCTCTCTTTTCAATCTCTCGACCAACATGGACATGGCATCTCTCCTTTGTGCGTCATAATGCCTATCACCGGCGTAACCGTCCACACGTCTGACGTGAGATCACGCAACTTCGATCTAGCGGCCAAGTTGGCTCATCAACGTTCCCAGAAGGTCGTTCACCACGTTTGCAAAGTGGGCGGCCGCCTCGTACGCTTTCTGGAAACGGATCAGGTCGGTCATCTCCTCGTCCAGCGAGACGCCGGAAGCCTGATCTCGTCGGCTGGTTAAAAAGTCCGCCATTGTCGTGTGCAGGTTGACCGACCGCTTCGCGCCCGCCTCCTGCTCGGCAAGATCGCTCACAAGACCGCTCAGGTAACTCCCGAATGTGACGCTCCCTAGTGCCACAATGGAATTATCCTGAAGATCCGCCAGAGCCAGCGCTTGACTGTTATCGCCAGGAACCCCTACCGCTGTACTTGCTGCCGCAATTTTGGCGACATCCGCGTCTATGACCGGGTCAACGACGATCAATCGGGCTGCATTGACTGTCGCCACAAGAGGCGTAAACAGGTTGTTGCCGGTCGACCCATCCAAACCAAACCCAGCCATATGAACGACATTGACCTTATCGACAATCGCCTTCGCCAGCGCATCCAATTGCGACTGGAACCCTTTGACGAAGCCGTCGGAGGCGTTTCTGGAGTTGAGCAACCCGGCCAGCCTTCCGCCGCCAGGGGTGAGCAGATTGCCGCCGAGGGACAGACGGACGTAAGCCGGATCGGTGGTATCGACCGTAATCGGGACACTGGTAAGCCCATCGACGAGCGTCAGCCCTCCCCCTACCGTCACCCGGACCTGGCCACCTATGTCTTCGACTAAGGATCCGCCCACGAGCTTTGAGAGCTCGTCAAGCGCCTGGTCGCGTTGGTCTCGCAGATCATTAGCCGACCCGGCTCCACCTTCAGACATCGCAATCTGTCGGTTCAGATCGGCGATCTGCTGAGCCAGCCCGTTGACCTGCTTCACAACTACCTGGATCTCGTTATGCAGATCGATCTTCAACCGCTCAAACCCATCGTCCAGGCGATGAAACTGGTCCGCCAGCGCCATGGCCTTGTCGCGGACTACGGACCTGACCGCGAGATCGGTCGGATAGTTGGCCAAATCCTGAAACGATGCGAAAAGCGCGGACATGCTATTGGACAAGCCGTTTTCGGTCGGCTCGCCAACGATCAACTCAATCTGTGAGAGGGTCGCCTCCTCTGCCTCCTGCCGGCTCAGGGCCTGATGCGCGTCTCTGAACTGGCTGTCCAGCAGCAGATCCCGGATTCTGGTAATATCTTTGATATCAACGCCGGTTCCCAGCGAACCGACCGAACCTAACGAAAACGGTACAGCGGGGGTCAGATCGACACGCTGCCTCGTAAAACCCGGGGTATTGGCGTTCGCAATGTTGTGGCCGGTGGTTTGGATCGCTACCTGCTGCGCTTGAAGCGCCTTTCTGGCCATGGTAAGAGATGCCTGGAGACTGATCATGCGTCGCTCACCTTATGCTTGGCTGTTCAGTATCGAAAGGGACGGCGACTGGGTCACAATACTCCCATCCCCCTGGTAGAGGGGAACCTGGGTCACCGCAGACGTAAGGAGCGACAGTGAGCCCTTCATGTACATGATCGATCGATCCAGCAACGCCCCGTTCCAGCCGTTCTCTTCCACCAGCGTAGTCGCCAGTAAGGTCAGTCGATCCATGAGGCTCCGGTACGATGTCGCATGCGAGGCCGGTACGAGGTTAACGAGGCGAAATAGCGTGAAATCTACCAACGGGATGCCGTACATGGCGCTTGCCCTGTTCATCAGTGCGCCTCGGGCCTCCTGAATGATCTTCAGTTCGAGCGCCAGTGTCTCTTTTCGCTTCATCAGCTCGGCCAGGGCGCCAAGGTCGCCCTTGACGATCAGACCTCTCTCCTGACGGAGGAGCCGGAGCAGTGCCTCATACTTCTCGGCCTCTTGTTCGAGTACTTGAGCCAAATCTTCCAGTAGCATCATCATTGTCTGAGACACCATTTATAAGGCTGGAGGTAGATAGGCCGAAGGTGGAAGGTCTTAGACTACTTCAGTCTTCGGTCTTCAGCCTAACCCCTTCTTGTAAGCCTGACCGCTACACAAGACGATCGAACAGGCCCTGTCCGATCATCTTCGCTGCGACCTCGCGACCCTTGACGTTATACACCCCTCGCTGGATCATACCCTTAAGCTCCGCCACCTTTTCGTGGCGAACCTCAGGCGAGGCCGCCAGGAGCGTTCGAGTCTGCTGAAGCGCCTTTGCCGCCTGCGAGAGTTCGACGCGATCGGCAGGCGCGTCATGAGCCGGAGCCGACTGTTTCGATTCTGGTCGCTCCGCCGCGTCCTGGACTCGGTTAAGATGGGGATTAATATTCGTACTGTCGCCACGGTTCTCGATTTTCACCGGTCTACTCCTTCTACAAGCAGCCTTCAGATATCAGCGGTCAGCTCATAGCCGATCAATGATCGCTATCAGCGGTCTCTCTTTGTGATATCGGTAGATTGGGACGGTTCCTTGAGTCGATTTTCGTGGACGTCAGCTCTCAGGGTCGCCCGCAGTTGCTGTTCCAGCATCTTCCCCACACCGATCCCCCCGCTACGGGCGATCGCCTTCGCGATCTCATCGGTGAACAACTGCCGATAGAGGTCCTGCGACAGCCCACCGCCAAACAGCCCGGCCTGCTCACTCGGCCGCGCCTCCTTGAGGAGTGAGGCGATCAGGATTGCTTCGAACCCTTGGGCCACTTCTTTGAGCTTCTGCTCTTCCGGCTGCGTACGCTGTTGCGCGGCGTGCAGTCCCGGCGATACCTTGCCCAAATTCATACGATCCTCCAACCGGCATTACATAATTTGCAGTTCGCCCTGCAAGGCGCCTGCGGCCTTGATCGCCTGCAGCAGGGAAATCATGTCCCGCGGCGTGACCGCCAGTGCGTTAAGCGCCTTGATCACATCCCCGATACTGACGCCCTCACCCATAAGGTTGACGCGAGTCCTATCTTCTCTCGCCTCTATTTCGGTCCTAGGCACGACGGTCGTCTTGCCTTCAGACAGCGGAGCCGGCTGGGAGACCAACAGTTCCGACCGGATTTGCAGACTCAGGTTGCTGTGGGCGACAGCCACCGTCGAGATACGCACCTGACTGCCCATAATGATCGTCCCCGTCCGTTCATTGACGACCACCTTTGCCGTCATATCAGGCACCAGGCTCAGGTTCTCAATAGCCGCAATCAGCTCCACCGGATTGGCCAGATACGAGTCGGGAACCCGGATCTCGACCGTGGACGCATCCTTCGCCCTGGTTTCCGCTCCGAGTGAGTGCCCGACCGCCTGGGCCATTCGGATGGCGGTGGTAAAGTCAGGATTGGTCAGCACGAGCAGCAGTTGCTGGGCCTTCAGGAAATCCGCGGACGGCTCCCGCTCTACAATCGCTCCGTTGGGAACCCTACCCACAGTCGGATGGTTCTTCTGGACCTTTTCGCCCGTCCCTCCCGCCTCAAAATTGAATCCTCCGATAGAAATCGCACCCTGCGCCACGGCGTAGACCTGACCGTCGGCAGCCTGAAGGGGGGTAATCAACAGCATGCCGCCCTGTAAATTGGTCGCATCTCCCATCGACGAGACCGTCACGTCCAGGGTGCTGCCCGCTTTGGCGAAGGGCGGCAGCTTCGCTGTCACCATAACTGCCGCTACGTTTTTCAGCGTCAGACGCTCGGCCGGTACGGTAATTCCGAGCTTCTTGAGCATGCTGACCACAGCCTGGATCGTAAAGGTGACCTGTGCCCTGTCCCCTGTCCCGGCGAGCCCAACCACCAGGCCGTATCCAAACAGTTCATTTTCCCGAACTCCCTGAATCTTCGCGATATCCTTGATCCTCGCCTCGGCCATGGCAGGAGCCGGCAAGGTTGCCGTAACGGCGCTCAGTACCGTGACGATAACAGCGACCATCGCCGCGCTCCGCACCCATAAATCCCCCCGCATCCCCCCTTTGATAAAGGGGGGTGAGGGGGGATTTTCTGCGCTCTGCATTCGTTGCACTCTATACTCCCCTCAGTAGAGGAACAGCCAGTCGGCAAAACGGTTCAGGAGGCCTGGGCGCTGCTTCTCGGCCAGCGCGCCCTTCCCTTCCAGAACAATCTCCGCATCGGCGATCTGTGTCGATAAAATGGTATTGGCGGGAGTGATGTCTACCTGACGGATTACCCCACTAATCGCTACGTATTGGCTTTCGTCGTTGGCCCGGACCGCCCGGCGCCCCTCAATGATGAGATTGCCGCTCGGCAGCACTTTGACCACTCGCGCTACGACTCTTGCCGTCACTTCATCACTCCGGGTGATAGAGCCCGACCCCTTATGCTCATTCGCCCCTTCAAAAGCATATTGTGTCTTATCCCCCAATGGCAGACCAAAGAGGCTCGACAGGTTGGCAGAGTTCGTAGACTCCTTCTTAGTGTTGGTCTCAGTCTGACGATTGAGACTGCTCGATTCTGTCACGAGAACGGTGACAATGTCACCCACGTGCTGCGCTTTAGTATCGACAAAGAGGAAACCGGAACCGATATCCCGCCATAACGATTCCCCGGAGGCTGTTCCGCCGCACAGCCAGAGCGCCGCCGCCAACCCCGCACACCATCGTTTCATGCTACTGATCGCTAATGGCCGCATTATTCAGACCCGATCCGGATTGTCTTGTCGGTTTCCAGCTTCCCGATGACCTCTCTGCCGGACGCCGTATTTTTCACCCGAACAAGCTGGCCGGCTTTGCCCACCTCCTGGGCAATCCCCTTCGCCGTAACCAGTAAGCGTGGAGTCTCGACCATCAGAGTGACAACCTCCCCTTTCTGGATGAGGGGCGGCAGTTCCACCGATTCGGAGACCACAACCTCCCCCATAGCCAACGTCCGAGTCGTCCGACGGCCAACGGCCAGCGTAAGGTCTTGAAGCGGCTCGTGAGCCAGCGGGCCGATGTCCCGACGCTCAAGGCGTACATCAGCCCCCTTCACGACCGTATGACGAGGCAAAGGGTAATTTACCACCACGACCTCGCGCATAAGCGACAGCCTCACGGCGAGCGACACGGCCCGGTAGAGCCGTCCATCGATCCAGACTTCCACAATGACAGGAATCGACCCGAGGCCAACCGACGACTGGAAACGCGGTCTCGCCCTCAGCTCGATCTCGCCGGGCGGGACCACGAGAGCGGGGGGAAGCGTATCGGGACGAACCGTGATCCGTTCCAGCTCCTGTTCTCGCCCTTTGAGGACCGCCGACTTAGCGGCCTGGAACAACTCATCGCTCTCGATCACCCGATGCGCGCCCGCAACCATGACGTGGCGAGGCGACTCGATCCGGATGCCGGACGGATCGATCCTGTATTGACGAAGTTTGATCACGATCAAGTCGGGATCAAACGTCCGAGTGAGACCGGGCGGCGGCGCCTGTCCGACCGGAAGGGCTTCGAGCGCTTCCGACAGCGACTGACTCTGCGCAGTAATCTCGGCAAGATCCTTGAGGAGAATCTCCTTACCCCGCACCGTCGCCGATTCTTTCACCCGAATGACCGCACGAGGCATACGTTCACGCTGCTCCAGCGGGAGGCCCTGGCCGGCCGGCGCGGACTGCACAACAGCGATCACGATCGCCAGCACTACACCCGCTACCTGGGTTGCCCTGGGTAGGCAGAAGATGACTCCGCTCGTTCCGTCCATTCCGCGTCCCATACCCTACACCCTAGACCCTATACCCTGGCACTTCCTCATCTCCTGATGTTGTTCGAGACCTGGAGCATCTCATCGGCTGCCTGAACCGCCTTTGATCCGGCCTCATAAGCCCGCTGACTCATGATGAGGTTGACCATCTCCTCCACCACTTTGACGTTTGACAACTCCAGAAAGCCTTGGCCGATCGTCCCAAGACCCTGAGTCCCAGGGGCGCCGCTGGTCGGGTCGCCGGAGGCCGAGGTCGGCAGGGAGAGGTTTCGGCCCACGCTCTGCAGGCCGGCCGGATTGATGAAACGACTCAGCTCGATCGTCCCTATCTGCTGGCTGGCCGTCTGTCCCGGAATGGTCGCCGACACCACACCGTCAGAGCCGACATGGATCGTCATCGCCTGCGCAGGAATGGACACCTCGGGCTGCAGCGCGAAGCCATCGGATGTCACAACCCGCCCGTTGGCGTCACGTTTGAAGCTGCCGGCACGGGTATAGGCGATCGTTCCATCGGGCCGCAAGACCTGAAAGAACCCGTCACCTTCGATCATCAGATCGAGCGGATTTTCGGTCTGCTGCGGATCGCCCTGGATATAGATCCGCTGGCTCGCTATCGGCTTGCTCCCATGCCCGACCTGGATGCCGACCGGAATCTCGGCGCCGCTTGCCGTAGAAGCGCCGGCAGGCCGATATGTCTGGTAAAACAGGTCCTGAAAATCGAGGCGACTCCGCTTGAACCCGGTCGTATTGACGTTGGCCAGGTTATTTGCGATGTTGTCCAGATTCAGTTGCTGAGCCTGCATCCCGGCTACGGCGCTGAACAATGCTCGGATCATCTGCGCTCCTTTTTCTGTTAGATTCTGCCCAACTCAGAGGCCGCCTGGTTTAGGCTCTGGTCCAGCGCATGGATCGCCTTCTGATAGGCCTCCGACGCGCGTAGGGAGACCATGATCTGCGTCATGGCGGTGACGGCATCAACGTTCGATCCCTCCAGGAATCCCTGGCGGATCTCGACCGTCTTCGCAACAGGGGGCTCCGGGGCGCTTGGCTTGAGGGTAAAGAGGCTACCTCCCCCTCGGATAAGAGCGGTAGAATCCGGATCGACGATTCGCAGGCGATCAACCTCCTGTCCCTCCACCAGAATCCGCCCACTGTTATCCACAATGAACCGCCCGCCAGGAATCTGAACCGCCCCTTTCTTACCCTGAACGCGGCTGCCATCCGGGGTCTCCAGATGTCCCTCGGCATCGATAGCGAAATTGCCGGCCCGCGTGTAGCGCACTCCTTGTGGCGTCTGTACGACAAAGTAGCCGGGGCCGCTGTTGGCCAGGTCCAGCGGATTCTGTGTCTCACGGATCAGGCCTCGACCGAAATCGGTCACGCGGCGACCAATCCAGACCGGCTGAGGACCTTCCGGCCGCCCTTCGATGAGTAGGGCGGATTGAAGCGGTCCTCTGGCGCCTCCTTCGATGACCATGAGGTCACCTTTGAACCCGGGCGTTCCCGTGTTGGCGAGATTCTGCGACAGCGCCTCCATCTTCGCCATCTGCGCCATCAGACCGGACGCTGCCGTATACAGTCCACTCACCATCAGATTGCCTCCTTTCGCGAACTCTCACTCCGCGTCTACCCGAGGAGAGACAGCAAGCCGTGTGCCACCGCCATTCCATGGAAAAGAGGGGCAATCTCAGAGAAAAAAGGGGGGGGTTTAGGACAGGACGGCTGGAGATGGGGAAAAATTTGCCGCAGTACTCAAGCCATCGGTATGGGCGGAGTCCACCAGAAGCCGCCGATCGACAAGATAGACACTACCCGGTTTGGCCTTCGCGGCAGTCTTCAGTTCGGCGGCGCGGGCAACGAGCTGACCCACATGTTCAAAGCCCCGCCCCTCGCTCGGAACGACGGCAATAGATAGCGTCATAAGCGGAAAGCGGCAGAGGCGATTCTGGCGGTCCTTCAGGAGCAGAGATCCCTGACGACGATCAGTCTCATCATAGAGGGAAGGCGCGATCAGATCGAAATTTGCGATGATCTCCCGACAGGCCGATTCGATCTGCGGCATCGGCAGGATCACAACAAAGTCATCCCCTCCGATATGTCCGACAAAACCGGATCCCGACCCCAGGTTCACAACAGCGTTCAAGACGATTCGCGCCGTCATCCTGAGTGCGTCATCGCCCCTGGCAAAGCCGTACCGATCGTTGTACGCCTTGAACGAGTCAATGTCGAGATAGGCCAACGCAAAGGCCTGATCGGCGTCAAGCCGCCGTTGAATTTCTTGAAGAATGGTGTTGTTTCCGGGTAGGCGGGTCAGCGGGTTGGCATCAAGTTCGAGATTTGATCGCAGGAGGCAGAGACGACTCCTGATGCACACCTCTTGCGGGCTGACGGGCGCCGCAACAAAATCGCTAAGCTGAAGCTCCGCCCACGTATCGACCCGCTCGTCGGCCCCGGTCTGGAGCAGCAGGATCATCGGAAGCTGGCGGAACACCGGATCGGCTCGGATGAGCCTCGCGATCCTCTCTCCCTCCGAGGCGGACAGGTCATCGCTCAGGATCATGAGATCCGGGGGATCGGCATACATCTCGTACAGCGCCTGGCAAGGATTGCTTGGCGTCTTCACCTCGAAGCCTTCCCGCATCAGACGCTCGACCGCCTCATGAGGCAGAGAGGGATCGACTCGAATGAACAGAATCTTTGCGCTGTGGTCCGTCATATCGCTGAATACTCAGGCAAAGGCCATGGTAATCTCTTGCTCGTCAACCTCGCTCAGCGCCTCCTCGACCTGCCCCATTGTCAGACCAAGACGATTCCACGCTGCATGGGAGAGCGGGGGAACCTTCGCGTCTCCCGAATCTCCGATACTCGCAGCAATGCAGAGAATATCGGCCAAATGAACAATGGCAGTCGTAAGCGTGGCCTCTCGGGCGAGGTGCGGGACGTGATGAAACGCGATGGGCTCTACCAGCTTTTCCGGCAAACTCCATCGCTCAAGCAACCATCGGCCGATCTGGGCGTGGGTTGCGCCCACCACCTCCGCCTCCGCCTCGTGCATGAGGAGATGCCGCTTCCTTGCGACTTCCACAATTGCAGTAAACTCCCCAGGCAGCGTGGCGCAGAGGGCGATCTTGCCCAGGTCGTGCAGCAACCCCGCCACTACCGCCTCTTCTGGTTCGTGAAGTCCCACCTTCCTGGCCAGGACACCCGCGACCCGAGCGGTCCCGATCGAGTGGTCCCACAGATGCTTGCGATCCAGACCGTCCCCTCCCCCTTGCTGAAGAAGATCGAAGACAGACGCGCTCATGGCGAGCCCCTTGACCACGTTAAACCCCAGAAGTACCGTAGCATGCGTAATCGTCGACACGCGGCGTGAAAAGCCGTAGAAGGTGGAATTGACTAATTTGAGGACCCTGGCCGAGAGTACCTGATCTTTCGCGATGATCCGTCCCACATCGGCGGCAGAGGTATCGGGGCTTTCGACCATCGAGGCGATCTTGGTGACAACCTGCGGTAGCGTGGGAAGGGTAGTAATCCGCTCGATCTTCGCTCGCAGGATCTCCGGTGTCATGGTCATCGATAGGTCTCGCCGCTGGCACGACTCCGAATGCGTTTTCGCACGATGGCCTGGATCTGTTGCATCAGCGGGTCGTGTTGCACGTGAGCGAACCGACGTTCCAGCGCCCACTCCATCCGCTTCGCCGTCTCTGCCGACAACATGCCTTCGTCGGGCCCTTCCGCCTCCACCCAGACCTGTGCAACGCCCTGATCTGCCAGTCGTTCGATCATCCGCCCGGTCATGGATACTCCCGGCGCCAGCAGGATCCGCCCGGAGTCATGAACTACCGGCTTGGCCACCTTCATGCCCTCCACCAGCAGCCCGATTGCCAGCAGACGCATAGTCGGCTATCGCCCATTCCGGCCAAACTCGGCCAGCACACGGTCCGCCATCTCCTGATTCATCGCATTCGATGCCGACGCAGCAGCAAATTCATTAATCGCCTTCCACTTGTCGTCTACATCGACGCCGTCTTTTTCATCTGGTGGGATATTGAACAGCACCAACAGGCGCAAGAGTCGATCATGTATCTCGGTAATCAGCGCCATGCTTTTCTGAATCCTCTGGGCGGTAATATCCTGAAACTCCATCGCGCCCATGATCTCAAGTGCGCGGCCTTGTACGCGACCATGTATCTCCTGTAGACGCGCGACGGTCTGGAGGGCCGCATTCCGTCGATCGTCCTTTCCCCATTCCTCATTCAACAGGACCGCAAGCTGTTGCAGGTCCTGACCCATTGCCGCTTGCTCTTCTGCAATCCGGTCGATCTCATCGAGCACACGAAGCGAGGCCTGCTCTGTCTCCTGCACCACCTCAGACAGGTGGCCTAGCATCTTGGGAAGACGTCGAGAACTTGCTCCCACCGACGGGTCCAACTCCTGCAGGTTCCGCATCGTCTGATTGATGAAAGAGGCCAGGCGACCGATCTCTCCCTTGGCCTGGACCGTTACCAACTCCCGGAACTCTCCATCGGCCATCCTTCTGGCGGCTTCGACCAGCGTGCAGAGATCCTGAGGCTCCTCGTGCCGATGCGGATGTCCATCCATAGCGTTCTCCTTTTAAATGCAGCCGCCGGCCCTCAGCGTTCAGCTATGAGCTGCCTGACGGCTAATGGCTGACTCCTCTATTATTATGCAGGCCCTTGGCCTACGAGCAGATGCAACTCCACTCGGCGATTCCGCGGATTACCCCGCGCCGGATCGTTTGGCGCCAAGGGCTGATTATCGCATCCCCCTGGCCGCTAGGCGAGCGGGAGGGAATCGATGGACCTCTACCAGATGCCGGATCACCGCAGTCGCGCGCGTAACTGATAGCTCCCAGTTGCTGGGAAAGTTGGATGACCTGATGGGGAGTAGATCGGTGTGCCCTTCAACCTCGATGGCATATGGCATGTTGAATAGTGGCCGGGCGACCTTATCCAGAATCTTCTTGGCGTCGTCGGAAAGAGTCGCGCTGCCTAGACCAAAGAGGACGGTGTCCCGAAAGCGAAGAATGAGCCCCTTGTCATTCCGCTCGATCTCTACGCTTCCCGTCTTAATCTCTTCCTCGACGTGTGAGCTCAACTGCTGAACCAACAGGCCTACGACATCGGGAAATGGCAGCAGCGTCTCTCCGCCATTCCCTGCCTGCACAATCGGTCGCGGCGGCAGCGGGACGCCGAACGCCATCCGGATCGACGACACCAGGTCGCTATATTTCCTGCCGTCCACTCTGGACGAGGCATACAGAACGATAAAGAAGGCCAAAAGGAGGGTGATCATGTCGGCATAGGTCAATAGCCACCGTAACCCTCCGCCTCCATCATGTCTATTGCCTGTCATGTGTCGCCCTCACCTGTCAGCGATCAGCGCTCAGCTCGTAACTGACGGCTGACAGCCCACAGCTCCCTATCACGCCATGGACGCGAAATACGATCGAAGTTTCTGCTCAAGCATGTGGGGATTGAGCCCAGACTGAATCCCCAGAACTCCCTCCATCATCACCTCTCGGATTCTGACCTCCGCCTCACTCTTGACCTTGAGATTCCCGGATATTGGAAGAAAGAGCACATTCGCGCTGAAGATTCCATAGAACGTAGCGAGGAAGGCGACGGCGATCCCCCGACCAAGGCTATCCGTTCCCTCCCCGAGCTTGCTCAGAACATGGACCAAGCCCATGACAGTGCCGATGATCCCCATAGTCGGGGCATAGCCGCCCATGATCCCGAAGATCTCAATCCCCTTCACGTGGCGAGCCTTCATCGAGTGGATCTCCGCCTGCATGATCTCCCGTACGATCGTTTCGTCCGCGCCGTCGATGACCAGTTCAATCCCCTTGCGCAGGAACGGGTCAACCCCATTTGCCGATACCCTGTCCTGAAGCGCCAATACCCCCTCCTTTCTAGCCGTCTGGGCGAGGTCTACGAGGGTCACAATCACCTCATGCGGCTCCAGTGCGACGCCGGCACATAGCGCCCGCTTCATGAGTTTCGGCAGTGCGAGGGTATCCTTCAGTGAGGCCGTCACCATGGTCGCGCCCACGGTGCCGCCGGCAATGATCAGAAAGGCTGGGAGGTTCACAAATGCGCGCAGATCTCCCCCGTCCAATAGAACGGACCCCACAATCGCCGTGAGCCCGATAGCCAGACCGCCCAGAATGCCGAGGTCCATTATCACGCACTTTACAGAAGCAACCTGATCCCCTGGGTCTGGTTAAACCTCAGGAACTCAGCATGAAGTTGCAGATCGAGGTTGATCACGCTCATCGTGCCGTTATGGTGGGTAGCCATCAGTTCCTCGTGAAGGTCCACGAGCGTCTCCAGAAGATTGACATGAAGTTCCTTGATGCTCGTGAGGTCGATGACAATTGCCTTCTTACCGAGTTTGATCATGGCGCTGATCTCTCGTCTTACGTCATGTACCTTCTCGAGCGTCATCTCACCATGCGGCCACACACACAAGCCCACCGTTTGCCAGTCTTCAAATTGCAACGGCTTCTTCGCACACTTTTGATGCTCGGCCCCGTTGACGACAACCCAGCCCTCCCGAAAGGCGCACGGACCTTGATAGACGCAGTACCGCCCACGCTGGAAAGGTCTCGCGTACATACAGCGCTCGATAAGCGTCTCTCTGATTCTGCGCTGCTTCTCCTTTCCTTCCTCCAGGCGCTTGACGCACTCGATAATGTGCGATCGGATGTTCTCGGCCGTATCGCTCAGCGTCACGGCTCCATCGGCCTTCCGCTCGAACAGAGCCTCGGCAATCACGTCAAGGTCGCCTTCATCGCCTGCGACGACGAACGTGGCCTGATCCTGCTTTCGTCTCCGATACTCATCGAGAAGCGAAAGCGTGAACGGGCTCTTCACATCGCCGAGGATCGCCACAGGCTTTTCGCGGATGACGACTTCCAGCACCTGGTCGACCTCGTCCGCTCCGTCATAGATGCGAATCTCTCCCCACGTCAGCTTTTCTTCCAACGTGTCGGCTAACCCTTGAGAGAGCAGCAGAATAGTGCCATAAAATCGGTCCGTATCCGGCTTACCGAGGAGGACGTCGACTCGACGGGCCAGATCCTTCAGGTCCAGCGGCTTTTTCAGAAACGCGGAGACGCTCAACGCTCTGGCCTCCTGAACGGTTGAGATATCAGGAAAGCCGGTCATCAGGACAAACGGTACCCGGAGATTCAGTTTCCTGATCTCCCGAATCAATTCGAGGCCGCTGGTCCCCTGAAGCCGCTGATCGGTGAGCACCAGATCGACTCCATGGCGCACATGCCCGATCGCGGCTTGCGCATCAGGAGCCGATTTGACCTTATGCCCAAGTAACTCCAGGTATTGCTCCAGCGACTCCCTGACCTGGTCGTCGTCGTCGATTACGAGGATCGTATCCTTCCCCATCGAGTATCGCTCCTCAATCGGCGATCAGCTGACAACGGTTACGGTACCGTCCACACATGCTGGTTTCAGCCATTGCAGGTCCCGTGCCATGCAGGTGGCCTCATGTCTCGTTATCTGGAACACCCTCCTCGCGGTCATTGCAACGAGCGCCGCGACCGAAGCAATCTCACCGTTTTCGTATCGTCAAGTACCGTGAGATTGCCGCGCTCCCTTCGGTCGCTCGCAATAACGAGCCAGTGAGTAGCCCGGGACCACGGCAAAATTTTCCGACAACACAGAAATACGGAAGGCCGGAGGGGAATTGACTGAAGCATCCTAAAAGTCTTCAGTCTTCAGCCTAACCCACTGCATTTACTCCGCCGCCAACTCCAGCGTCTTGTACGGAATCATGGGAAGCGGCAGGATGTGATCTGCGGCACCCAAGGCGATTGCCTCCTTCGGCATGCCGAACACCACACAACTCGCCTCGTCCTGGGCGATGGTGCGCGCCCCGGCCTGCTTCATCCGGAGCAGACCTTTAGCGCCGTCGGCCCCCATCCCGGTCATGATCACACCTACGGCGTTCCGTCCTGCGCATTCGGCGGCCGATTCGAACAGGACATCAACCGACGGACGATGTCGATTCACCGGCGGACCAGAGTAGACATTCACGAAATATTGGGCGCCGTTGCGCCGTAATGCCATATGATAGTTGCCCGGGGCGATCAACGCGTGCCCCGGCAGGACGCGGTCGCCATCGGCCGCCTCCTTCACCCGAACCGTGCACAGTTGATCACACCGTTCCGCGAAGGACTTGGTAAACTTCTCCGGCATATGCTGGACGATTACAATACCCGGGGCGTTGGCAGGCAACATCGTGAGGAAATCCTTCAGCGCCTCGGTCCCCCCCGTAGACGCCCCCACGGCGATAACTCGATCCGTCGTCCGGATCATCGCCCCATGCGCCGGTGATCGGGTTGCTGCCCCGGCACCGACCAGAACCGGCTCCCGCCTCTCGCGGCGAACGACTCGAGCCAATGAGGCCGCCCGGACCTTCCCGATGATCTCCTCGGCAATTTCGTCCATATGCTCCCTGAGATCCACCTGTGGCTTGGTAATAAAATCGACAGCCCCTAGCTCGAGGGCGCGCAGCGTCGTCTCGCACCCCGCCTCGGTCAGGGACGAGACCATCACCACCGGCATCGGATGGCCCCGCATCAGTTTCTCCAAAAAGGTGAGGCCGTCCATCCGCGGCATCTCAACGTCCAAGGTCAGGACGTCCGGGTTCAGAGCCTTAATCTTGTCTCTGGCAAAAAACGGATCGGCTGCCGCGCCGATTACTTCGATCTGCGGATCGCGGCCCAACAGGACGGTCAGCATCTTACGCATCAACGCCGAATCATCCACAATCAGGACGCGAATCTTGTTATTCATCGTTCGCTCCCAGTTCGGGGGTTCAGACTGAAGGCTGAAGGCTCTTAGGATACTTCAGCCTTCAGTCACCTTCAGTCTTTACTCATCAAACAGTGTGATTTCCCCGTACCGCTCGATCTCCCGCTGTGCCGTTGTCTCGTGCTCCCGCTCCACCACGGTAGTCACACTATTGACGCTGGAGAGGCGTTTCAATCTGACCCTCCCGGACGCGGTATCGAACAGGACATACCGGGCGGCGCGGCCTCCCAAGTCATGGGCCAGCAGCGGAATCTCCTCCGTACGCAGGAACTCCCGAATAAACCGGATGTTCTGCTGAGGAACTCCGTTGGGCGAGTCGGCGATCCGGAGAACATGACCTCCGCCGAACACCTTAGCTTGCAGCCTAGCCCGCTGCCCCCCCAGCTTCTGAATCTCGCCGATCAGCAGTTCCATGGCATGAAGTCCGAATCGAGAGAGATTGTCCTCGGCATTGCCGTTCAGCGCGGCGGGCAACATAAAGTGATTCATTCCGCCAACGCCAGCCTCCGGATCCCGTAGACAGGCGGCAATGCAGGACCCCAGCAGGGTCTTGATGACAGTCGGCTCACGGGTGGCGAACACGCCTCCAATGTGAATGCTGACCTGGGCTTTGCGCTTCATGCAGTCGCCTCCGCACCCTGTGGCAGCTCCAGAATCCGCCCTTCGCGCTTCCGGTAGACCGTGTTGCGAAGAGGGGTAAACTGATCGCTCATCCCATGGAGCGATTCGGAATGTCCGAGAAAGAGGTGGCCGTCATCTTGAAGATAGCCGGCAAAGCGTTCCATAAGACGGCGCTGCGTCGGCTTGTCGAAGTAGATAATGACGTTTCGGCAGAAGACGCAGTCAAAACGCGTTTGGATCGGCCACTGGCTGTCCTGTAGGTTAATTCGACGAAATGTGATCAGCTTTCGCAGCTCCGGAACCACCTGCACGAATCCGTCGTGCGCTCCCGTCCCTTGCAAGAAGTGCCGCTCGAGAATGGATCGAGGAATCTCGGCAACGCGTTCCGCCGCATAGACACCCTGCGCCGCTCTGGCCAGAACCTCCGTATCGATGTCCGAGGCCAAGATGCGCACATCCCAGGTCGGCAAATTCTCGATGGCCCTTCGCAGCGTGATGGCGATCGTGTAGGGCTCCTCGCCGCTGCTGCACCCGGCGCTCCAGATCCGAATCCGTCGCTCTCCGGTCCGAACAGCCCGCGCCTTCCAGGCCGGCACCATCTCTTGCTCCAGGAAATCGAAGTGCGACTTTTCGCGATAAAAATCAGTCTTATTCGTCGTAATGGCATTGACGAAGTGTTCCAGCTCGGTATGTCCCGTCTCGCCGCTCAGATAGTCGTAGTACTGCTTGAAGGATACCAGCTTCAGCGCGCGCAGCCGTTTCCCCAGCCTGGAGCACACCAGATTTCGCTTGTGCTCGCTCAGAGCGATCCCGGTATGGGCTTTGACCAGATTCTGAAACAGCCGAAATTCCTGATCAGAGATCGTGGTCTCTAACGGAATGTGCAACAAAGGCCCGACTGCAGTTCGCTGCATTTGCTCACTGCCTCCTTAGTTCCAGTCGGCCGCTTCAACCGCCGCTTGTGCGGTCGCCGCCGCGTCCGCAACCGTCAGCACCTTCTCGATGTCCAGCAGAATCACTAACTTCTCTCCGGCCTTGGCCAGCCCATTGATGAACGAGGTATCTACCTGGCCGTGAAGCTCCGGCGTAGTCTGAATATCGTCGCCGGCGACGTTCAGGACGTCGGAGACCGCATCCACGATAAACCCCATGGTCCGCTTCTGCCCCGCTTGAGATCCTCCGATCGGACGACCCTGGACCTGGACCACTACGATAACGGTAAACTTGGTTAGCTCCACTTCCGGCATCCCGAACTTTTTTCGCAAGTCAATAATAGGAACGATCGTGCCTCGAAGATTCAGTACTCCCTTGATAAATACCGGCGCGTTAGGAAGAGGGGTGATGGTCGAGAACCCCTTGATCTCCTGGATGTTCAGGATCTCCACCCCGTACTCTTCCTGCCCCAGGGCAAAGGTGAGGAACTGATGTATGTCATTCGCGCGGCTCGTCTTATCGATCGTGGACTCGTTCATTGGCCGACTCCTCCTGTGCCACACCATCCCCTTGCTTAGAACCGACCGCAAAGGCGGGTGTGGCGCTGATAGTTGTCTATATTCTAAAACTCCTCAAACGTGCCGTACGCCGCATCGGTTCCGGTGGCGGCTGCCACAACCTTGGGCGCGTCGCTCTTGTTGCCCCTCATCTTGCCTTTCAGGGGCACGACCTTGCTCTTCGGTTCCGGACTGACGGCTGATGACTGAGAGCCGACCGCTGCCTCTTGCGCCAACTTAAACTGCGCCACCTGAGCCGACAGCTCTTCGGCCTGCGCTGCCAACGACTGCGCGGTCGAGCTGAGTTGTTCGGTCTGGGCGGCGTTGCTCTGAGTGACCGAATCCATCTGAGTGACGGCCTGATTGACCTGCTCGATCCCCTGGGCCTGCTCCTGCGAGGCGGCCGAGATCTCAGCGATGAGGTCGGCCACCTTCTTGACGGAGGCCATGATCTCGGTCAGGGTGTCGCCGGACTGATGGACCAGTCTGGCCCCGTCTTCGACCTTTGCCATCGAGTCGGTGATCAGCGCCTTGATCTCCTTGGAGGCGGCGGCGGACCGCTGAGCAAGCGCCCGGACCTCGCTGGCCACCACGGCAAAGCCCCGGCCCTGCTCCCCGGCGCGGGCCGCTTCGACGGCGGCATTCAGCGCCAGCAGGTTGGTCTGGAAGGCGATCTCGTCGATCGTGGTGATGATGGCGGCAATCTGCTTAGATGATTGGGTGATCGCCTCCATCGAGGCCACGGCCTCCCGGACCACCGCACCACCCTGCTCGGCCCCGTTCCTGGCGCTGACCGCCATCTGGTTGGCCTGGCGAGCGTTGTCGGCGTTCTGCTTGATGGTGGAGGTTATCTGCTCCAGAGAGGCGGCGGTCTCTTCGAGGGAGGATGCCTGTTCCTGGGCGCCGCTGGAGAGCTCCTCGCTACCGGCAGCGAGTTGCTGGGAGGCAACGGCGGAGGAGGAGGCCGCCGCCGACACTTGGTGTAATAACGGATTCAAGGTATCCAGCGAACCGTTAAGCGCCGAGGCGATCAGGCCCAGCTCATCACCCGAGCGCACCTGCGTGCGCTGCGAGAGATCGCCATCAGCCATCCCGCGGATCACGGGGAGTAGGCTGGCCGCCGGACGCTGCACGGAGGCGCGGACGATCAGGGCCACACCTACCCACAGACCGACCAGCACGACCGCCAGACTACCGATGGCGCCCCAGGCGCTCTTTGTGGCCGCGGCGAAGGCGGCTGCCAACGGGATCTGCACGACCAGCCCCCCCATCACGTCACCCAGCTTGAAATCTTTCTTGGGGCTGCCCGGATGGGCGTTGTGACAGTCGGCACAGGCTTGCGCGGTCACGACATCCGGGACGAAGAAATGAAGCCATGGTGCGCCGTCCGCCCACCTGATCTCGGCTGGCTTGGCCTTCTGATCCTTGACGAGTTGCTCCAGAACACCTCGTTCGAACTCATTTCGAGGCCCTTTCGCCTTGTTGATGGGCCACAGGCTCAGCAGGTCAATCTTGTAGAGCCCTTGCTCGTTGATCCGTGCCGATACCTCGTTCACGAAGGTCGCCGGAAGCGGGATCCATCCCTTTTCATCGCGGTTCTGCACGGTATCCGGCTTCACCTCAAAGCCGTCCTTTCGCAGTTTGGCGACTACCTGGGTGTTATAGTAGATGCGGTTTTCGGCCACCTGCAAGGCAATGGCCTGCGCGGTCTGCCTGGCCTGGGATTCAACGGCCTGTACGGCTTGAGTATAGATGTAGTACGCACCACCCGCACACAGCAGTACGACCACTACACCAAAGGGTACCAGAATCTTGGTGCCGATCTTCCAGTTCGCGTATCTCTTCATCTCTCCTCCTTGGAGCCGTTCCGCGCTCCACGCACTCCATCCTGTCTGTTTGCGCGCGGTGGTGTGTGCCGCATCGACAACACCAATCCGCATCTCGTACTCCTCACACGTGCCGTACACTGCATTGGTTCCGGTGGCCTCCGCATTCCGCCATCCTGATATCCTCTCTCAGGCCGCGATACGTAGCGTCTCTCGTCCGGATGCCAACCGGATCAATCCCGGGATGTCCAGGATCATCGCTATCCGGCCGTCACCCATGATGGTGGCCCCTGACACGCCGGGAACCTTGCGGTAATTGGTCTCCAAACTCTTAATCACCACCTGCTGTTGTCCCAGCAGTTCGTCCACTAAGAGGGCCACCCTCCGGCCTTCCCGCTCAACGATAACGAGCAAACCATGGGTCGGATCGGTCACCTTTGAAATCACATCAAACAGTTCATAGAGGCGAATAATCGGTAGGGCCTGACCCCGGACGCTGACGACCTCGCCACAGCCGACCACGCTGCTCAGATCCACCGGCTTCGGCCGGATCGATTCGGTGATTGAGACCAGGGGGATAATGTAAACCTCGTCACCAAGTTGGATCGACAGACCGTCCATGATCGCCAGAGTAAGCGGAAGCGTAATCGTGAACCGGGTCCCGCGGCCAACTTCGGTCGTGATGGCGATCGACCCTCCCAGCCCTTCAATGTTCCGCACCACAACGTCCATCCCTACCCCGCGGCCGGATACGTCGGTCACCTGTTCCGCAGTCGAGAAACCGGGTCGGAAGATCAGCCGGTGCACCTGGTCGTCGCTGAGCGACTCATCCTCGCCGATGAGGCCTTGCTCAACAGCCTTCCTGAGAATCTTTGATTTATCGAGACCGCGACCGTCATCCGCCACTTCAATGAAGATGCTGCCGCCCTGATGGTAGGCATCGAGCAGGATCCTGCCCTCCGCGGGCTTCCCCTGGGCCAACCGTCGGTCCGGAGGCTCAATCCCATGATCGACCGCATTACGGATCAGGTGGGTCATCGGATCACTGATTCGCTCAATAACGGTCTTATCCAGTTCGGTCTCCTCACCCTTGATCTGGAGGGTCACCGCTTTCCCGCACTCCTTCGCCAGATCGCGCACCACTCTGGGAAATCGCCTGAATACGGTGCCGACCGGCAGCATCCGGACGGCCATGACTCGCTCTTGCAGCTCCCGCAGATTCCGATCCATCTGACCGACCGCTCCCTCCAACAACGTAGCCCGCCCCGGGCCGAAGGCGGCTACGGTCTGGTTGATGATCGATTGGGTGATGACCAGTTCGCCGACCAGATTGATCAGCTTATCTACCTTGTCGGTGCTGACGCGAATCGTCGAGGAGTCCTGCTTGTGCTGTAACTCCACCTGTTGACCGAGGGCTCGCGCAACGTGCAACGGACTCGCCGCCCGGTCCTCCACCAGGATTTCGCCGACCTTTTTGTGCTTACGAAGAGCTTCTTCAAGTTGCGTTGTCGTAATCGCCTGCGCTTCGAGCAGCAGTTCGCCGATCTTAGGAACCTCTCCATCCGCGAGGATGCCTTGCGAACTTGCTTCAGGTACCGCCGGAATCGCTATGCGGCTGTCCTCTCTATGCGTCAGGAATGCGTGCAGCGCCAGCCTCAGCTCTTCGCCCTCTGTCTCATCGACCGGCTCGCCTTTTGCCGCGGCAAAGAGCCGCTTAATGACATCCGCGGATCGCAGGAGCAGATCGGCGGCGGGACGGGTAAGCGGTATTTCGCGCTTTCGGAGGCGGCCGAGAAGATCTTCCACGTTGTGCGCCACCGCCGCGATCCGATCAAATCCCAACATCGCGCTGTTACCCTTGATGGTGTGGATGGCGCGGAAACTCCTATTCAGGAGCTCCTGATCGTCAGGATTGGTCTCCAGTTGCAAGAGACACTCCTCAAACTCGGCCAGCAATTCAGCCGACTCCTCAAAGAACCCTTGCAGGAGATCATCGTCTTCCATGCTGCGCCTCCTTCGCCTTGGCCTATCCCGCCTGGAGCGGCAGAACCTTGGTAATGACCTGCCGAAGCTGCTGTGGGTTGAACGGCTTGACGATCCAGCCGGTCGCCCCAGCCGCCTTGCCCGCCTGCTTCATCGCGGCGTCGCACTCGGTCGTCAGAATCAGGACGGGGGTAGACTTGTTGGTTGGCCGTCGACGGATTTCCTTCACAAGGGTGATGCCGTCCATGATCGGCATATTCATGTCGGTAATGATCACGTCCACCGAGTGCCGATCGAGCGCGACGAGAGCATCCCGCCCATTTGCAGCCTCGATCACGTCATGTCCCCCATCCGTCAACGCAGACCGAATAATCCCCCGCATCGAGTTCGAATCGTCGACGATTAAGATCCGCTTTGTCATTCTCACCTCCTAGCCTCATTCAGCCGGAAAGGAAGCCCGAAAGATAGACCGATGTTTCCGCTCCTGTCGGCTTTTACTCAGGCCATAAGCACCTCGTCTCGTTCCCAGTTATCGGCAGCCGTGACCCCATACTTGAGCCTTTTCGCCGAACCGAGACGCACGTCCTTCACGCCGCGTTAAAAACCGGTCATACGATGTAAGAGACCTGCCGATAGGATGGGATATGAAGAGAGGTATCAATGGGAGGGATAAATCATTATGAAGACGATTCAGGAACAGCCGGGGACAGGAACAGCCGTGGGACCGAATCAGGTCGGACTACCCACACACACCGATACAGCGGTCAGTCACCGGCAATCGACTGACGGCTGTCAGCTCAAGGCTGCTGTTCTTGGGCAGGCTCACTGGACAGCGGTAGGTAAACTTACGCCCGGACTCATTCATGAGATTAACAACGCTCTGTGCGTGATCGGCAACTATGTTCAGCTCCTAATGCTCCAACGAGAGCATCGCGGTCAGGAAATCTTGAAGTCGCTTACTACGATGAGCGCCACTGTCGAGCGCGTTCAGACCCTCACCCACCGTGTGGCGGCGTATGCGAGAGTGAAGGCACAACCATCTTCTTCTATCCGAGTACACGAGCTGCTTGAGGAAGCACTAGCCCTCGCGAGTCTACAGAGATTGTTTCGAGAGTTCCAGGTCCACAGAGCGTTCAGCGACAACCTGCCTGAAGTCCGAGGCGATCCCAGGTCGCTAATGGACGCTTTCGTCGAGCTGTTGACTATCGACAGCCATGCCGTCGCACGAGGGGGCATAGTCACCATCTCGACACGATCGGCGCCGGGCTGGGTTACGGTGACTCTCGGCGGATCGGACCACGCATGGTCATGCTCGAAGGCGAGCCTGACCCTCGCCAGTCAGATCGTCGAACAACAGGCAGGCCGACTGCTGAGCGAGGCTGGTCCTGGACAGGCGAGGGAGAATATCTCAGTCTGGCTTCGCACATCCACTGATACAGGTGCGGCGTAAGTAGCCTGGAGAATAGATCCGGCCCTGAGCCACTCAGGGGGACTCAGGTCCGCATCTGTCTACGCGCGCTAGAGCCTGACTCAACGCCTCCAGAAGCGCATGACGTGTGTAGGGCTTGGCTACCACAACGTCTACACCACTCGTCGCGAGCTGGGCTGGTTCCAACTGATCCCCCCATCCAGTGACCATGATCACGGGAAGCTCGGGGTGGGACACGCGCGATACTCGAGCCACCTCCCAGCCCGACATTCCCGCCATCCCGAGGTCGGTGATGAGGAGATCGAAGCGCTCGGCCTCCAAGCGCGCGAGGCCGGCCTCACCGCTTGTTGCCACAACTGCCTCATACCCAAAAAGTCTCAACAGATCGGCTAGCGTCTCGCCCAGCAGCGGCTCGTCGTCGATCACGAGCAGACGTAGATGGCTCGGCAACTGCGGGAGTGGGGGGGCGGGAGCGGATGACTCCGACCAGCCCTCTTGCGCCACCGGCAGACGGAGGATGACGCTGGTCCCCCGCCCCTCCATGCTCGTGATATGAGTCTCACCCCCATGGCGTCGTACAATCCCCTGGACCATGCTGAGCCCGAGGCCGGTCCCCTGGACACCCTTCGTGGTAAAGAATGGCTCAAAGAGACGTGCTTTCACGGACTGAGACATCCCAACGCCGGTATCGGACACCGTAAGGTCTACCCACTCGCGCTCGTCCGGAGGCCCCTGGGACAACGTCGGCACTTCAGGGTGTTCGGTCTGAGGTGTACGACTCGTACTGATCGTCACCGTACCGCCCTGCAGCATCGCGTCCATCGCGTTGAAAATAAGGTTCGTAAGCGCCTCCCGTAACTCCGCCGCATTCCCCAGAACCGGCGGCACATCGCCTAGCTCCAGCGCCATCATGACCCGGAGTCCCTGGGCCTCAGCCTGATCCTTCCATCTGGGCCGCGTAGTCTCGAGAACCTGCGCGACGACCTCGTTGAGCGACACCGGCGCGAAAATCTCCCCACCGCGAGGTCGGGTCGCCTCACGAATCTTCCGCACGATGTCGGCGCCGTCGAGCGCCGCTTGCTCCAATAGGCGCAGGTTCCGACGGAGTTCGTCTGGCGCGACCGCTCCCTGTCCCAGGTACGTCTGCAGCAGCAACACCTGTCCGAGAATACCGGTCAGAATGTTGTTGAAGTCGTGGGCAACCCCGGATGCCATCTGCCCCATGGCCCGAAGTCGTTCAGTTTCAATGAGGGTGGCTTGGGCGCTCTTGAGCCCAGCGGTAGCTGTTTTCGCCGCTTCGTAGAGGCGTGCGTTCTCGATGGCCATGGCCAACTGTTCGCTCAGAGGTATCAGGAGATTCAGCTCGTGCTCCCCGTAGCGACAGGACTCAACGCTTGCCATGCAGAGGACGCCGATTACCTGCCCTTTGCTGATCAGCGGGAGGCGAACACAGGAACGGATCGCCGTCTGCAGAAGGGCCTCGTCCTCTCTGAACTGCCGCGTCTCCGCGAGATCCGACTCAATATGGGGTTGAGGCTGTACCAGCATCCACTGGATATCGGTTCTCTCCGCCCTTGATGCGATGCGCTCTCGGTGGATCGGTTGATCGATAGAGAGTTTCAGCACTCGGAGCCCTGCGTCTTTGTCATCCGGTACAACGACCTCCATCCGATCGTATGGAATAAGCCGCTTGACCTCCCTCGCGAAGCTCTGGTAGATGCTCTCGAGATCGAGGGAAGAGCTGACAACCTTACTCAGCCGGTTAAGAGCATCCAACCGATCCGCACGCTCTTCCAGGCGGATGTTCAACTCCCGAACCACAGCCTCCGCCTGTTTACGGTCGGTAATATCCTGCTTAATGGCAACGAACCCGAGAATCTCTCCATGCTCATCCCGCACCGGGGTAATGGTCTGCTCCTCGGTGTAGAGACCTCCGTCCTTGCGCTTGTTGATGATCTCCCCATACCAGACCCGCCCGGCGAGGATTGTCTCCCACAAGCGCCGATACACCTCCTGACCGTGTTTGCCGGACTTGAGCAGGCGCAGATTCTGGCCAATGACCTCTTCGTCAGTATAGCCGGTAAGCCGGGTAAAAGCGGGATTAGCCCAGACAACTCTACCCAGCAAATCGCAAATGACCATGCTGTTCGCGGCCGCTTGCAGGGCGGCAGCCTGGATCAGCAGGCTGTGTTGTGCCTGCTGGACCTGTGCCATGCTGTCCTGAAAACTCTCCAGCGTCTGGTTTAAGGCGGTCCCCATCCGGGCGAGTCGATCCTCGCCGGTTACACGCACTCGGAGCGTAAGATCTCCGCTGGCCCCCTTAGTCAAAACCGCCATGGCTTGCCCCACGCTGTCCTCGAGGCGCGCCAGCATCTGGTCAATCGCCGTTCCCATCTGGCCCAAGTCATCCTCGGTCCGCAGATCGACGCGCGCGGCGAAGTCCCCGATCGCCGCCTGCTCGGTAACGGCTACAACCCGCTTAATTGCTTTGGCGATCAGACTTGCGATGAAATACCCGAGCGCCAGACCAATCAGCAAGCCACCCACAACGAAGCTGAGCATCAGAATTCTCGAGCGGTTGTAGATAGCTTGGGCCTCGTCATAGCGGCCCTTGGCGACATTGTCCTTGAGGTCGATGAGGGCATCGACCGCCGACACCGAGGCTTGATAACGGTCCCTGCCCTTGTTTAAGACGAAATTGTACGCCTCCTCCTTCTTGCCCTGACTGCTCGTTGGCAGAAAGTCGTCGGCAAAATACGTCTTGTACGCGGCGACTGCCGCTTTGAATACATCAAGCGCCTCCTGTTCCTGCCGGACAAGTCGCATCTGTCCAACCCACCCGATCCGCTCCTCGACAAATCTGTAACCGTCCCATATCTGCGCGGCAAGTTGGTTCATCTTGGCGGGGTCATGTTCGATCGCATGTTGGAGAATCCAGCCGCGAATCTGGTGAGTCCGCCCGCGAGCTTCGGCGATGGCCCTGATGGCGAGGAGATGCTGCTCGTAAACCTCCTGTACGCCGGCATTAATAATTCCCATATTACGGATGCCGAGATAGCCGACACCGATCGTGATAACGCCCACCAGGGCGAAACCGATCGTGAGTTTGGTTACCGTCTTAAGATTTCTGAACCACTGCATAGCTATTTTTTGGAATGAAGGAAAAGCCTGAGGCGGGAGGAGCAGGTGCGACGAAGATAAGTGGTGGGCCGTATAGGACTCGAACCTATGACCCGCTGATTAAGAGTCAGCTGCTCTACCAACTGAGCTAACGGCCCCACAAAAGTAAAGCATGGAGAGCGTGGAGTGCTGGTATCATTTTACCTTGTCTTCTGGCGCCAGTCTCTTCGCTGTCCCACTAAACCCTGGACTCTCTACCCTAAACCCTCTATTTTCGTGGCGCGCCCAGGGAGACTCGAACTCCCGACCTACTGCTTAGAAGGCAGCCGCTCTATCCGGCTGAGCTATGGGCGCCTGGAAAAGCAGCTTTCAGCGATCAGCTTTCAGTAAAGTACGCAACGTATCGCCTGGTTTTTCCTGAACGCTGACCACTGATGGCTGATAGCTGTTATAGTGGCGCGCCCAGGGAGACTCGAACTCCCGACCTACGGATTCGAAGTCCGGCGCTCTATCCAGCTGAGCTATGGGCGCACAAAAACAGCGATCAGTGATTTAGCATTCAGCAGAGGGCGAAAGTACCGCTCGGGTTTTTCCTGAACGCTAATAGCTGATGGCCGTCTTAATGGGGTGAACGAAGGGACTCGAACCCTCAACCCCTGGAGCCACAGTCCAGTGCTCTGCCATTGAGCTACGCTCACCATAACAATAGCCAGTAGCTGACAGCTGTTAGCTATCAGCTATTCTGTGGCGCGCCTGGCCCGATTTGAACGGGCGACACACGGCTCCGGAGGCCGTTGCTCTGTCCGGGCTGAGCTACAGGCGCATAAGTACAGGGTATAGGAGCTAGGATATAAAAGCCCACAAGTAAACCTCACTCTCCAATTACCCTACACCCTAGACCCTCTACCCTAAACCCTCGTATGTCGTGGTCGGGGCGAGAGGATTTGAACCTCCGACTCCCTGCTCCCAAAGCAGGTGCGCTACCAGGCTGCGCCACGCCCCGCCGTGGATCTCTCCCAACTCTATCGCCGACATCGATCTTCGATCAGCTCACGTCGTAGCCGACGCCAGACGTTGTAGCAACGGTTTTATGTCCAGGAGCGCCCGCGCACGATGGCTGATCCGATTTTTTACGTCCGGCTGAAGCGAGGCCATCGATGCGCCAAGGTCTGGAACGATAAAAATTGGATCGTAGCCGAACCCACCATTGCCGCTAGGGGCCTCCGCGATCATCCCGTCACAACTCCCATAAGAAAGGGCCAGCTCTCCTCCAGGACCGGCCACGGCCACCACGCACTGAAAACGAGCGCCACGCCGGGAGCACGGTATCCCTTCCAGTAGCTCAAGAATCCGCTGATTGCGCTCCAGATCCGTAGCCGTAGGGCCAAGGTAACGGCTTGAGCATACCCCGGGCTGTCCCTCAAGGGCGTCCACCTCGAGACCCGAATCGTCCGCAAGAACCCAGCAGCCGCTGAAGGCTGCAACCGCCTTCGCCTTAGCCGCCGCGTTCTCAGCGTATGTGACACCCGCCTCATCAGGCGGGTTATACCCGCGAAGCGAGGCAAGCGGCAAAAAAGAAATCCTCAGATCGCTGAGGATAGTTACGACTTCCCGAAATTTTCCCGCGTTTGCCGTCGCTACAATCACCTGCATTCTAGAAACCTCATCCCCTGATGTCAAGCTGCATCTTTACATCTTCAGGCTGTTGATGTCGGTTCCCAGAAGTTGACGTTGAAGGTCGACAAGCTGATCAATCCCTCGCGTCGCCAGGTCGAGCATCCGGTCCAACTGGGCCTTGTCGTAAGGAACCTCTTCGGCCGTTCCCTGCACCTCAACAAATTTCCTGGCGCCTGTCATCACCACGTTCATATCGACATCAGCCATAGAGTCCTCGGCATAGTTGAGGTCCAGCAACAGTTCCCCGTCCACATACCCGATGCTGATGCCAGCGACGAAATCTTTCAGGAGTGGTCCTTTGAGTTGCCCGTTCTCTTGAAGACGGGACAGCGCATCGGCCATCGCAACGAAAGCCCCCGTAATGGCGGTCGTCCGAGTGCCTCCATCGGCCTGGATCACGTCGCAATCGATCAGCACGGTCCGTTCCCCTAATCGCGTAAGATCGATCACCGCGCGCAGGGACCGGCCAATGAGACGCTGGATCTCGAATGTTCGACCGCTGGCCCTCCCGGTTGCCGATTCTCGCGGCGTTCTCGTCTTTGTCGCGCGTGGGAGCATTCCATATTCCGCAGTCACCCACCCTTGACCGGTCGCACGCAGGAACGGCGGAACCTTCTCTTCGACCGTAGCAGTGCACAGGACTCTGGTCTCGCCGACTTCAATGAGCAGCGACCCCTCGGCATGCCTGAGGTAGCCGCGGTCCACCTTCACCGGCCTGATCTCATCTATCTTTCGTCCATCACTCCTCACAAGATCTCCTTTCGCGTGATCGCCGGCCAACCGCCTCAAAAGACGTACTGGGGAGGTAGGGCCATTCGAGCATCAACATGTCCTGCTAATGTCGGAATCTCCGCTCCCTCTACAAGGATCTGTACACGTTTGATCTGAGTGAAGTTCGAGGTAAGCGTATTGACGATAGAGAATACGGTATACAGCTCCTCTTGTGCGCCTCCGGGCAGACCATCACGCAACCCCTGGTTGAAATCAACGTACGCAGTCCCGGATGAATCGATAAAGAGATTCAACAGCTTGGCCTCGTGGGGGACCGTTGGCGCAACGTTGCCACTCTGCGGCCCCTTTATCAGCTCGGTTACAGTCCGCTTGGCATCTTCTGTCGCCGTCGCCACACTTTCTATCTCTCTGTGTTCCTCACGAAAGGAATGATCATCACGAGCTACAAAGAAGAGTGTCACGCCCTTCCGCCCACCTTCGGACGTCATCTTCCCCGCCTCTAAGGCAGTTGGTCTGACAGCAGGCCTGTTCACCGTAACCCTTCCGACGCTCCATAGAGCAACCGCACCGATGATCACCACCAGTAAGGCAATGGGGGCAGCCATAGTCCTGAGGTTGCGCATTGTTATTTGACGCTGAAGGCTGAAGGCTGAAGGCTAATTGCGGAACGCGTAGGGATCGCTCCTACGCGCTTCTCATATCTTGCCTTGAACTTGCCAATACCGGCCAGTAGCGCTTGAGCGATCTGTTGTCGATACGCTTCCTGCTCAAGCTTGTATTCTTCATCCGGATTCGTGATGAAAGCCACTTCAACAAGGACCGACGGCATCGCGGCCCCGATCAGCACGAAAAAGGGAGCCGATTTAACCCCGCGATTGTCGACCTTGAGACTACGTCCGAGTTCGTTCAGTAGGAGCTCCGCCAACTCACTCGATTCCTTGACGTAGAACGTTTGGGCCATATTCCAGAGCACAGTTTTCAAACCCCGCTGGGCCCCCTGACCGACACCTTCAAGATTGAGGGCGGTATTCTCTCTGACGGCAGAAGCCCTTGCGCCTCGATCGGATGGCTCGCGGCTCAAGAAATAGGTCTCAAAACCGATCGCACGACTTCGCGGAGCGGCGTTGACATGCAAGCTGATGAAAAAATCAGCTTGGTGTCGATTGGCAATCATAGTCCGGCTCTCAAGTGGGACAAAGACATCTTCCGTCCTAGTCATGACAACCTTCATCCCGAGAGTCTCTTCGACCAGTCGCTGTAACCTGAGGCCGATATCCAGTACGATATCTTTCTCTTTCGCTCCTGACCGGCCGATCGCCCCCGAATCTCTTCCTCCATGACCTGGATCGATCACGATCGTCATGACGATTTGTTCCGGCAACGGTGCTTCAGGTGGATCAGTCGGCTCGCCGCCTCGAGCCGCCGGTTTTGGCTGAGCTGCTCGTCCTGGTGTCGTCTTTATGGCGCTATCCGGCTGTGGTGCCAGGTCCTCCCGCGCTTCGCGAGGAAAAAGATCGACGACAATCCGGTCAGGCCTTTCCAGGGCAAAAATCTTACTCCACAAGCGGCGTCCTGTCCCATAAATGGTAATCTGGGCATCGTTGCCAAGCTGCCGAACTTCGATGGAGGCCACAAGGCTATCAGAAACTTCGATGCCTCGAATGGAAGGACTCATAATCCCTTGCCTCACCTCCAGCACAACTCGCCCTGATGCACCGTCATCTCTAAGGAAGAACTCATGCGGTCGCGTTCCTTCCAAGACAACCCGCGTATGGTCGCGGTATGTACGAAAGCGTAACAGGCGCAGTGAATGCGGCCAATTGACTTGGGTGGCCTCCGCCAAAGAAACGAACATAGCCGCAATCAGGACTCCACAAACCAGAAAGGCTGACCACGTTGCTGATTGTGTAACCCGACTCATGCAGATCACGCAGGGTCCCTTGTCCATCGTCGCACCGTAACCGTCGCGCTTCCCATCTGACTCGTCCTTCATCGCGAAAGTCCTCTTGCCAGCCGATCGAAGCCAAACGCCACTACCATAAAAAGAAAAGCCCGCACGTTCCTCCCATGCGGGCTTTTCGAATAAATCCTGGCGGCGACCTACTCTCCCGCGCAGTTGCCCACGCAGTACCATCGGCGCTGGAGGGCTTCACTTCCGTGTTCGGAATGGGAACGGGTGTTTCCCCTCCGCTATGGCCACCAGGAATGATTCAGCTTTCCGGATCTTCCGTGTTGCGTCGACCTGCGTTACCGCGCCGATCTACCTTCAACCAAAGGATTTACGCGAATTCGATCCTTGATTCTCGCGAACTCTTTTCGACCCAGCACCTTTCTGGAGATTAACTCGTCAAGTGTGTGATAGGGCCGATGCTGTACAATTCGTCCCGCGACCTCTGGCCCGAATCCCGGCAGCTTTTGGAGCTCGCGAATCGACGCTGTGTTCAGATCCACTTTTCTCGCGGGCGCGTTTACGGCGGCGTGTCCGGCTCTCGCGGCGGTGCCACGTCCTACCCCCTGCCACGCTTCCGAGCCACTTATTATCGTGGCTGCGCCGAACATACTCACTACCGTTACCGCGACCCGCTTCATTGCCACGAATCCTATACAGAAAGAAAAAAAATTGGGGTCAAGCCGCACGACCGATTAGTACCAGTAAGCTAAACGCATTCCTGCGCTTACACACCTGGCCTATCAACCTTGTGATCTGCAAGGAGTCTTTAGGGGCTTTCGCCCGGGAGATCTCATCTTGGGGTGGGCTTCGCACTTAGATGCTTTCAGCGTTTATCCCTTCCGAACATAGCTACCCAGCGATGCCCTTGGCAGAACAACTGGCACACTAGAGGTTCGTCCATCCCGGTCCTCTCGTACTAGGGACAGATCCCCGCAAATCTCCTACGCCCGCAGCAGATAGGGACCGAACTGTCTCACGACGTTCTAAACCCAGCTCGCGTACCGCTTTAATGGGCGAACAGCCCAACCCTTGGGACCTGCTTCAGCCCCAGGATGCGATGAGCCGACATCGAGGTGCCAAACCTCCCCGTCGATGTGGACTCTTGGGGGAGATAAGCCTGTTATCCCCGGAGTACCTTTTATCCGTTGAGCGATGGCCCTTCCACTCGGGACCACCGGATCACTAAGCCCTGCTTTCGCACCTGCTTGACTTGTAGGTCTCGCAGTTAAGCTCCCTTATGCCTTTGCACTCAACGCACGATTGCCGACCGTGCTGAGGGAACCTTTGGGCGCCTCCGTTACTCTTTAGGAGGCGACCGCCCCAGTCAAACTGCCCACCTGACATTGTCCCCGACCTGGCTTCACAGGTCCGGGTTAGAAGCCCAGAGTAGAAAGGGTGGTATTTCAAGGATGGCTCCACGAGGGCTAGCGCCCCCGCTTCAAAGCCTCCCACCTATCCTACACAAACCACACCAAGATCCAATGCCAAGCTACAGTAAAGGTTCACGGGGTCTTTCCGTCTAGCTGCGGGTAACCGGCATCTTCACCGGTACTACAATTTCACCGAGCCACTCGCTGAGACAGCGGCCAAGTCGTTACGCCATTCGTGCAGGTCGGAACTTACCCGACAAGGAATTTCGCTACCTTAGGACCGTTATAGTTACGGCCGCCGTTTACCGGGGCTTCGATTCAGAGCTTTTCCGCCTTGCGGCGAATGACCCCTCCTGTTAACCGTCCGGCACCGGGCAGGCGTCAGTCCGTATACATCGCCTTTCGGCTTAGCACGGACCTGTGTTTTTATTAAACAGTCGCTTGGCCCGATTCACTGCGACCTCCCGGGGCTTTGCAGGGTGAACCTGCTCACCCCGGTATGGTACCCCTTTTCCCGAAGTTACGGGGCTATTTTGCCGAGTTCCTTAGCGAGTGTTCTCTCGAGCGCCTTGGGATACTCTCCCTGTCTACCTGAGTCGGTTTGCGGTACGGTTACCGAACGACTCGCTAGAGGCTTTTCTTGGCAGCATGGGCTGAGCCAGTTTGTGGCCTTACGGCCTCCCCGTCACCTCTCAGGGTTAATGTCTCAACGGATTTGCCTGTCGAGACCCCCTACCGGCTTAGAGCCCGATGTCCGACACGGGCATGGCCTACCCTTCTGCGTCCCCCCATCGCGTCTTTGTCGTCGTCCAGTAGTACAGGAATATTAACCTGTTGCCCTTCGCTTACGCCCTTAGGCCTCAGCTTAGGAACCGACTAACCCTGGGCGGATTAACCTTCCCCAGGAAACCTTAGATTTACGGCGACTAGGTTTTTCACCTAGTTTATCGTTACTTAGGCCGGCATAATCGCTTCTGCACTCTCCACCGGTCGTCACCGTCCAGCTTCACTGATTGCAGAATGCTCCCCTACCGAATCCATTCGCCGAAGCGAACGAAATCCCACAGCGTCGGTGGCAGGCTTGAGCCCCGTTACATTATCGGCGCCAGAACACTTGACCAGTGAGCTGTTACGCACTCTTTAAAGGATGGCTGCCTCTAAGCCAACCTCCTGGTTGTCTAAGTAATCTGACATCCTTTCCCACTTAGCCTGCACTCCAGGACCTTAGCTGGTGGTCTGGGCTGTTTCCCTCTCGACCATGGAGCTTAGCCCCCACAGTCTGACTCCCGCAATTCCAGTTGACGGCATTCGGAGTTTGGTTGAGTTTGGTACCCTTGTGAGAGCCCTAGCTCATCCAGTGCTCTACCTCCGCCACTTACGTTGCGAGGCTAGCCCTAAAGCTATTTCGGGGAGAACCAGCTATTTCCAGGTTTGATTGGCCTTTCACTCCTACCCCCAGCTCATCCCACACGTTTTCAACCGTGATGAGTTCGAGCTTCCATGCCGTGTTACCGGCACTTCACTCTGGCCAGGGGTAGCTCACCTGGCTTCGGGTCTACTGCACGCAACTCAATCGCCCTATTCGGACTCGCTTTCGCTACGGCTCCGCCTCGCGGCTTAACCTTGCTGCGTACAAGTAACTCGCCGGCTCATTAAGCAAAAGGCACGCCGTCAGGCATTCTCGCCTTGCGGCGAGCATAGCCCTTCGACTGCTTGTAAGTGTACGGTTTCAGGTACTATTTCACTCCCCTCACAGGGGTGCTTTTCACCTTTCCCTCACGGTACTGGTTCACTATCGGTCATCAGCGAGTGTTTAGCCTTGGAGGGCGGTCCCCCCGGATTCCCACAGGATTTCACGTGTCCTATGGTACTTGGGTATCCTGCGCAAAGAGTCTCACTCCTTTACTCTACAGGGCTGTCACCTTCTATGGCCGACCTTTCCAGATCGTTCAATTAGGAGTGAGATTTATCACTCTTCGACTCTACCGTACTAGAATCAGGCAAGACCCCTCAACCCCGTCGACGCAACGCATACGGGCTATCACACGCCGCCGGTTTAGGCTCATCCCCTTTCGCTCGCCGCTACTTAGGGAATCGCGGTTGCTTTCTTTTCCTCGAGGTACTGAGATGTTTCAGTTCCCCCGGTTAGCCTCATCTGGGCTATGTATTCACCCAGCGATGATCCGACATGACTCGGATCGGGTTTCCCCATTCGGGCATCCTCGGATTAGCGTCTGTGTGCGACTACCCGAGGCTTATCGCAGCTTACCACGCCCTTCATCGCCTGCTGATGCCAAGGCATCCACCGTACACTCTTAGTAGCTTGACCCCAATTCTAAATTTTATATCGAGGTCTGTATTTCGTGGAGACCCGGATCGCTATTCAATTGTCAAAGAGCCCTACGAGCGGTGCCCGTACAAGCTGTGTTCCAATATTCCTTATGCAACGTCAGGGGCAAAGCCCACTACCGTCTTCTTGGTGGAGATGAGCGGAATCGAACCGCTGACCCCCTGCTTGCAAAGCAGGTGCTCTCCCGTCTGAGCTACATCCCCCATGCGCATTGCGGATGCGGGCGGTTTCCCGATACTCAACCGGAATTCAACGCCGATACCCGAAATGAGATGGTGGGCCTTCCTGGGATCGAACCAGGGACCTCACGCTTATCAAGCGTGCGCTCTAACCAGCTGAGCTAAAGGCCCCCTTTCGACTAAACTGCGGATCGATTTCAGACGCGTGCTTTGACCAGTCCGCCGATCCGACGTGTCATGAAGCACGACTCAAAAGAAAGGATAAATATCGTTGCTACGAACCTGGGGTAAATTGACCTGGGAGTTTTAACTTTCTCCTTAGAAAGGAGGTGATCCAGCCGCACGTTCCCGTACGGCTACCTTGTTACGACTTCACCCCAATCACTGACCATACCTTCGGCGCCTGCCCCCCTTGCGGGTTAGCTCAGCGACTTCGAGTACAGACAGCTTTCGTGGTGTGACGGGCGGTGTGTACAAGGCCCGGGAACGTATTCACCGCGCCGTGCTGATGCGCGATTACTAGCGATTCCTCCTTCATGCAGTCGAGTTGCAGACTGCAATCTGAACTTAGACCGGTTTTTTGGGATTAGCTCCACCTCGCGGTCTCGCGTCCCTTTGTACCGGCCATTGTAGCACGTGTGTAGCCCAGGGCGTAAGGGGCATGATGACTTGACGTCATCCCCGCCTTCCTCCAGCTTGACGCTGGCAGTTCCCCTCGAGTGCTCGGCTTTATCCGGTGGCAACCAGGGGTGAGGGTTGCGCTCGTTGCGGGACTTAACCCAACATCTCACGACACGAGCTGACGACAGCCATGCACCACCTGTCTCCACGCTCCCTTGCGGGCACCCCGCCCTTTCAGGCAGGTTCGTGGGATGTCAAGCCCTGGTAAGGTTCTTCGCGTTGCGTCGAATTAAACCACATGCTCCACCGCTTGTGCGGGCCCCCGTCAATTCCTTTGAGTTTTAGCCTTGCGGCCGTACTCCCCAGGCGGGGCACTTAATGCGTTAGCTTCGGCGCGGAAGGGGTCAATACCTCCCACACCTAGTGCCCATCGTTTACGGCTAGGACTACCGGGGTATCTAATCCCGTTCGCTCCCCTAGCTTTCGCGCCTCAGCGTCAGTGCTAGTCCGGAAAGCCGCCTTCGCCACCGGTGTTCCTCCCAATATCTACGCATTTCACCGCTACACTGGGAATTCCGCTTTCCTCTCCTAGACTCGAGCCAGGCAGTATCGGATGCGGGTCCTCGGTTAAGCCGAGGGATTTCACACCCGACTTATCTAGCCGCCTACGCGCGCTTTACGCCCAGTAAATCCGAACAACGCTCGCCCCCTACGTCTTACCGCGGCTGCTGGCACGTAGTTAGCCGGGGCTTCCTTCGGTGGTACCGTCACGCCTAGCGGTTATTTGCCGCTAAGCCATTCGTTCCACCAGACAGGGCTTTACAACCCGAAGGCCTTCATCACCCACGCGGCGTCGCTGCGTCAGGCTTTCGCCCATTGCGCAATATTCCCCACTGCTGCCTCCCGTAGGAGTCTGGACCGTGTCTCAGTTCCAGTGTGGCCGGTCGCCCTCTCAGGCCGGCTACCGATCGTCGCCTTGGTAGGCCTTTACCCCACCAACTAGCTAATCGGACGCAGGCTCCTCCTTTGGTGGGAGCTGCTTACGCTCGCCCCCTTTGGTTCTCATAGGATACCCACAAGAACGTTATCCGGTATTATCCCACTTTTCAGCAGGTTATCCCGATCCGAAGGATAGATTACCTACGCGTTACTCACCCGTTTGCCGCTTTACTCATCCCGTTGCCGGGACTTTCTCGCTCGACTTGCATGTGTTAGGCACGCCGCCAGCGTTCGTTCTGAGCCAGGATCAAACTCTCCAAATTAGAACTTACGAGGTACTAGCCTCGAAGCAGACTTTCCGTTGCCGGTCCGTCCGCTCTGGCTGACTTCATCCGCCCTCAAGTCAGTAGCAACGATATTCTATTGTCAAAGAGCCGTTATAAAAACCCGGCAAGGTTGCCGGGCACCACATCTCTATTCAATATAGAGCATCGCGCGTAAAGCGTCAATGGCTAATATCGAACAGTGAAGCTGTAATGTACAGGAATGCCATTATAGCTGTCAAGTGTTTTTTGGGGTGGGAACGCTCTTTTTTACTCTACGGAAAAATCGCTTCCCTACCTTCAGTAAGTGTTCGCAATCCAGCGATACTCGCGCACATTCATTCCGCACCACCTGCCCGTCAAGACTGACCCCACCCTGGCGGATAAGCCTCCGGGCTTCCGAGAGGCTCTTCGTCCCTCCTGATTCCTTGATCAGCCAGACGAGATCAACCGCAGCTCGCTCATCCTCCACCGCAAACAGACTGATCTCGTCCGGCAGCCTCTTGTCTCGGAACATCCGGTCGAACTCGAGAGCCGCCTCCTCGGCGGCCTGCTCCCCCCGGTAGAGCGCAACCAGCTCCCAGGCCACCTTGGCTTTCGCTGTCCTGGGATGAAGGGTGCCGAGCTTCAATCCCTCATCCATAGCCTCTACGGCCTCCGGCAATACCCCGGCCACCAGCTCGGCATATTTCACAATCAGCTCATCTGGAATCGACATGGCCTTCCCATATACCTCCCTGGCCGGCTCATCAATCCCAATATAGTTGCCGAGACTCTTGCTCATCTTTTGAACGCCATCGGTCCCTTCAATCAGGGGCGTGATGAGCGCAACTTGAGGTTCCTGCCCATACGCCCGCTGCAACTCCCGTCCTACAAGTAGATTAAACTTCTGATCGGTGCCGCCTAATTCGACATCAGCCCTGAGCACCACGGAATCATACCCTTGAGCCAGTGGGTACAGAAACTCATGAACGCCGATGGGCCGTCCCTCCCGGTATCGCTTTTGGAAATCGTCCCGCTCGAGCAGTCGAGCGACCGTATGCTGTGCCGCCAGACGGATCACGCCGGCGAAATCCATTCGACTCAGCCACTCACTGTTAAAGCGGATCTCCGTTCGATCTTCATCGAGGATCCGAAATATCTGCCTCTTATACGTATCCGCGTTCGCCTGCACTTCCTCAACGCTCAATGGCTTACGGGTCTCTGATCTACCCGTCGGGTCGCCGATCATACCGGTAAAATCGCCAATGAGGAATATCACCTGGTGGCCGAAATCCTGAAACTGGCGCAGCTTCCTCAGGACGACCGTGTGGCCGAGGTGCAGGTCCGGCGCTGAGGGGTCGGCGCCGAGTTTGATGCGAAGCGGAATGCCGGTCCGCAACGAGCGCTCGAGCTTCTCAAGCAACTCTGCGTCCGACATAATCTCCACCGCACCACGCCGAATGGCGCACAGTTGCTCATAGGCTTGCGCTTTCAGATCATTCATTTGTGGTTTCTCCGCCAGGTTAGTGGTTGTTTTTCTAGCACAATAGCGGCCTCGTCGCAACCCCAAACCTCTCTTCCCCGTATCTTGTTGACCGGGGCAGGGTGGTGAGGGCGGCAATGCTTGTGAGGGCCTAACCCCTCTGTTATAGTGTGGCCATCGCGGTCGTTCCTTGGAAAACAGCATTCAGCCATCAGCCGCAGCAAACCAAAGGGATAAATCAGAAGGGCTGAAAGCTGAATACCGACAGCATACCAACCACTGGGAGATGTAGCAGATGCAACGGCGATCACGAGTTCGCGTTACTGCCATCCGGTCCATTCTCCTGTTAATGGCCATCTCGCTGGGAGTTCTCGGCGGCCTGTTTGTGACGTACCTCCGTGACCTCCCGACACTTGAGGCGCTTGAAGAATATCAGCCCAGCCTCGTGACCACGCTCTATTCGGATCACGATGAACCTTTTGCGACCCTTTTCGAGCAAAAACGGTTCTGGATTCCGCTGGATACAATTCCCCGCCATCTGATCAATGGAGTGATCGCCGTCGAGGATGCTCAGTTCTATCAGCATCGCGGGATCAATTTCCGAGGTATCGCCCGAGCGCTGCTGGTGAATCTCCGGGCTCTGCGCCCCGCCGAGGGTGGAAGCTCTATCACGCAACAACTGGCGAAGCTACTGCTTCTGACGCCGGAGAAACACCTTTCCAGGAAGATTAAGGAGGCCGTCCTGGCGATCGAAATCGAGAAGCGATATTCCAAAGAGAAGATCCTTGAACTGTATCTCAATCAGGTCTATTTCGGACATGGCGCCTATGGTGTGGAGTCCGCTGCCCACACCTACTTCAAGAAGCCGGTAGATCAGCTCAATCTCGCCGAGGCCGCAACCCTCGCCGGACTGCCGCGGGCGCCAAACTACTACTCTCCCATCGCCGATAAAGAGCGGGCGATACGCCGCCGCAACCATGTGCTGACCCGGATGGCCGAGGAAGGGTTCATCACCAAACAGCAGGCCGCTTCCGCCCTAGCCGTCACCTTCAATGAATTCCCGTTCGAGAAAACTCGAAACCTTGGCCCCTACTTCGTGGAGTATATCCGCCAGCAACTGGAAGAGAGATATGGTACGTACGCTGTCTACCATGGCGGCCTGAAGGTCTACACCACACTGAATGTCGGCGCGCAGCGGAGCGCAGAGACGGCACTGCTCGAAGGTCTCCGGGAGATCGACAAGGCCAGAGGCTTTCGCGCTCCTCGCATCCGATCCTCGTCCGCCGCAGTCACCCGCAAAGGCGCCCTCTCCTACCTGATTCCAAAGGCTGGCGAGACCCTCAGCGCCACCGTCACCAAAATACTGCCGAAGGCGGTCACGGTCCAGGTAGGCGGGTATCAGGGCGATATTGCGCTTGACAAAGTGCCCTGGCTGGACAGTTCGCAACCGCGCCAACAGCTTCAGCCCGGTATGGAGCTAAAGGTTCAAGTGTTGCGTGTCAACACACGAACAAAGATGCTCGATCTCAGCCTCGAACAAGACCCTGAGATTGAGGGCGCCTTCCTCGCCATCGACCCCGGGGATGGCGGCATCAAGGCGATGATCGGCGGGTACGACTTCGAACGATCGAAATTCAACCGTGCGGTCCAGGCCAGGCGACAGCCAGGATCGGCCTTCAAACCGTTTGTCTACGCGGCAGCATTTGATCGCGGGCTTACCCCTTCTACGATCATCAATGACGCGCCCGTCAGCTACCCGATCCTTGCGGACGGCAAACGGATCGAGTGGAGTCCAGATAACTACGACCGCAAGTTTCGAGGCCCAACCACATTACGATACGGGTTGGAACACTCCATCAACGTCGTCGCGGTGAAGCTTATCGAGCGGATCGGCGTCGATTCGGTTATCGAGTTGGCCCGTAACCTTGGGATCGAGAGCACCCTCCGTCGGGAATATGCCCTGGCCCTCGGCGTCTCGGAGGTCACATTGTCGGAGCTGGTCTCAGCCTTCGGCGTCTTTGCACATTCAGGGATCCGATTTTTGCCCTACGGCATCAGAAAGGTGACGGACAACAAGGGGGCGCTCCTGGAAGAGTACATCCCGGTCGGTCAGCAGACGATGAGGGAAGAGACGGCGTTTACCGTAACCAGCGTCTTAGCTGGTGTTGTGGAGCGGGGGACCGGGTCGCGAGCGCGCGTTCTGGGAAGACCTGTCGCGGGTAAAACGGGAACGACTCAGGCGGCGACTGATGCCTGGTTTATCGGGTATACCCCTCACCTCGTCGCAGGGGTCTGGGTCGGCTACGATACCAAGCGATCACTCGGGCCACACGAATCGGCCGCTACCCTCGCCGTACCCATCTGGACCCGCTTCATGCAACGAGCTGTTCAGGACACTCCAACAGAAGAGTTCCCAGTACCGGCAAACGCGGCACCGGCGTTGGTCAACTATGTCTCGGGACGTCCCACCACCTCTGACGATAAAGATGCCATCAAGGAGTTTGTCTTCAGGTAGCACCCTTTTGGAAGCTGTCAGCTTTCAGCCGTCAGCACCGAGCGTAAAAGGCTGAAGGTGGATAGCCTGAAGGCTGAAGGAAGTAGGGAACTATACCTAAAAGCCTTCAGTCTAAACTCCTGATGGTTATCTTCTGTGGAGCTAACTCGGCCAACCGATATATTGCCCATCCTCCCACAGTTCGACCATCCTGTTCACGATGGTCAGTCGATCTTCAAATCGTTCACTTTGTGAAAGGGCGTGATCTAATGGACCGTGATCCTGAAGGTGAGGACGGGGGAGTTCGCTGAGACTGACGTAACTCTCACGAAGCCTCGCTAGCGCTGTCTTGTTACAACGAAGCAGGTTCGAGGTGGGGACGATCAGCGGTTTAGGATTGTCGAATAGATGGCCCCAGTGAAGGCAGTCGCGGAGATTGATTCCCGTGAGGCGACAGACCAACCGCGCAAACTCCATAAACCACTCGGTGGTACGAGCGCATACCAGACAGCCCGGGCAGTCGTCATGAACAACCACAGGAACATAGGCTTCCGCCATCGGCCCGCCTGTCAGGATCCACTGCACACCCTGATAATGGTGAAAGCGCAGCTTCGGTAAAGCCGTCTTACTTCGACCACGAATCGACTCGTGTCGGCCCGCACGAACAGGCGCGACCGACCGTCTCTCACGAACAACAGCCAACAACGAGGTCGGTGGAACCTCTCTTGTCCGTTCGGCTCCATCCCCCAATTTCTTCACTATGCTGCCGCGTATCTTCTCCATAACAGCACCGCGGTACGCTGACTGCCCGAGCCCGCACTATCCTTATCGCCGACGGTCGACATTGTCAAGACTCTCTTACACATTCTCTTCCCCATTCCTTTACGTACGCGGGGTCAAATCGTGCAGTCATTCCGCAAACCTTCTGAGGCGCTACGCTCACCCCACGGAAACAGGATCGTCCGAAGGGTCGTCCGTTCCTGTACCATTTCGAGCGCCTTCGGCAGCTCTATGAGCGGGAGGCGGGCAGTAATGAGCCGGGCAACCGGCACCTCGCGGCGAATGATGGCATGGACAGCGTCGGCGACATCCGCTGGAGTATGGTGATAGATCGGAACGATCCGGATCTCCTCATAATGTAACCGATACAGGTCGAGGGGAAGCACAGTGCCCTGAGCCACTCCTCCAAAGGGCACCAGTGTGCCGCCCCGACCCACCAGTTCAAACGCGTCCTGATGCGCCTGCGCGCTCCCCACCGCCTCAATCACGACATCGGCCCGTTCAACGCCAAGCGCCGTTCGCACGCTCGCGTTCTCCGGCCCTCCGGCGGTGTTCAACGCCGCATCCGCGCCGAAGCTCTTTGCCAGAGCCAGACGATCCTCATGATGATCCACGCTGAGGAGACGAATCGACTGCCCATAACGATTGCGCAGGACGGCGATGAACATCAGGCCGATCGGTCCGGCCCCCACGATAACGACACAATCTCCGCCGGAGATCTGCACGCGACGAACAGCGTGCATGACGCAGGCGAGCGGCTCAGCCAGGGCCGCTTCCTCAAAGGGAACCTGCGCGGGTAACTCATACAGGTTCACCTCTGCGATCCGTCCGGGGACACGAATGTAGGGGGCGAAGGCGCCGTTGTTGTACAGAAGTCGTTCGCACATACCCTGACGACCGCGCCGGCACGCGCGACACCGGGCCGACGGTTCCGGATCGGTGCAGGGAGCCGAGTTCGCGGCGACCACCCGCATTCCCGGCTGCCACCGAATATCCGCCTGCTCCCCCCGCGCTGCCACAACCCCGGCCCACTCGTGCCCGAAGAGCCCGGGGATCGTAATCATCGGGTGCGATCCACGCAGATAGACCTTCCGGTCCGTAAAATCAATAGAGGCGGCCTCGACTCTGGCCAGGAGATCCTTCGGGCCTATCGGAGGAATCGGCACCTCCTCCAACCGCACATCTCCCGGACCATGAAGCACCGCCGCTGCCATCGTCCGATTCAGGATCTCAACGGGAATCATGCCGCGCCCGCTCCGTGTGCGTAAAACACGATCTTAGTGGCCTGCCCTTCTCGCTGGAGGCGTGCGCCCTCAGCGAACCGACTCAGGTCGAAGCGATGGCTGATAAGGGGGGCGGTCCGGATCCGTCTGGAGGCCAGGAGTCGAATCGCTTCTTTCAGTTCCACCGGCGTAGACGAATAGGTTGCCGTAAGAGACAGCTCCCGTCGGTAAAAGATACCAAGATCGATCGTCATGCGTCCGGCCTCACCGGCATCGGCAAACAGGTTGATCGTTCCGCCGGCTCGTAGGGCGCCCAGCGCCGCTTCCACCATCGACGCGTTGACCGCAGTCAGAATAGCCCCATCGATCCCGTCCTCTTCAGTGACCGAGCGAAGCGCGCTTCGCGGATCCGCGCCGGCCACATTCAGGGTCGTCTCAATGTCGAGCGTTCGAGCCAATTCCAGGCGCTCCTCGCGAATATCCACACAGATCGGCCTCGCGCCGAATACGGCAACGGCCTGCGCGACCAGCAACCCCATACCTCCCGCGCCGACCACCACGATCTGATCTCCAGCCTGCACATCGGATCGCTTCACCGCCCGCAATGCGCAGGCCAACGGCTCCATAAAGATGCCGACGTCGTCCGGGAGTCTCTCAGGAAGCGCAAAAGCCGTCTGCGCGACATGCAGGGCTGGAATTCGGACATACTCGGCGAAACCGCCCGGATCGATGTTGGTCGCTTTGAACTGGGGGCACATCGAGTCGTTGCCGTGGCGACAGTAACGGCACCGGCCACACGGAACATGGTGCGCAATGGCCAGACGATCACCGAGGGCAAATCGCTGCATCCCCTCGCCAACCGCCTTGACCACCCCTACCAGCTCGTGGCCCAGCGGAACAGGCGGCTTCAACGGCGTCCCACCAAAGATCTTCCCCAAGTCGGAACCGCACAGGCCGCATGCCCGCATCTCCAGCAGCAGTTCCCCCGGTCCGACGGATGGAATCGGCAGCTCCGTCAGCTCAACGACCCCGGTTTCCAGCAGACGAATCGCTTTCATCCGATCGCTACTGCGCTGCTTCGGCGCCGACGCATTGTTCACAGGGGCAGTTCACCCGTAGAGATTCATACGTATAGATGCCGGTGTCGTGCCCATCGCTCCAGGTAAAGTTCAGCGCGTACCAACCCACAGGGCGATAGCTGGTAATCTGCACCTCGCCAGGCTTCAGGACCGGACCGCTGAGAACCAGGAGCTCTCTACTGTTGAGCCTCTTGCTCCTCGCATCACTGCAAGAGGCGCATGGGCAGTCGCGCCGAAGATCATCGAACCGGTATACGCTGCGATGTTCGTCGCGCCATGTAATGATCAGGCTCCGCTCCTGCCGGTCAACGATCACCTCGGCCGGATCAGACGATCGCGTCTGTATCATCGCTCGTCCACTAGCCCTGAACTCTATCTATACCGCCGGGAAATACACGCTGTTGTCTGACTACTCGACCTCGAGAGATCGCCCGGAGGAGCAACTGCCCCTCATCGGTCCCCTGTTCGAGGTGAGGGATCAGGTCTCCATAGCGGATCACCATCTCTCCTATCCTCACGAACACCTGATTTTGGTCGATCTTGTACCGCTCAATCCACCGCTTCACCTCAGCGATAGCCTCCTCCTTCGTCAATAGCGGGGGCTCACTCTCCTCAGTATTGGTCGGGATTGGCTCGCTATCCTTACGCTCCGACTCGTCAGCCACAACTTTCACCCCACTTTCGCCGACAGGCATCCACCGTATTCTTTAAGAGCATGGCGACCGTCATCGGGCCGACGCCGCCCGGCACGGGCGTGATCAGCGAGGCCTTTTCCGCGACCTCCGGAAAGTCCACATCCCCCACCACCCTGCCGTCCGTCAGGCGATTCACACCGACATCGATCACCACGGCTCCATCTTTCACCATCGAGCCGGTCACTAAACCCGGTTTCCCTGCCGCCACAACCAGGATGTCGGCCTGTCTGGTATGAGCGGCAAGATCGCGGGTCTTAATGTGGCAGATGGTGACGGTCGCGTGGTGTTGCAGCAGCAGAAACGCCGTCGGTTTGCCGACCACCACACTCCAGCCGACAATGACGGCATGCTTCCCCTCGATACCCACATTCGATCGATTCAGCAGTTCAAGAATACCAAGCGGCGTAGACGCCACAAAGAGGGGTTTCCCGACGAGCAATCCGCCGAGGTTCGCGGGGTGAAATCCGTCCACATCCTTTTCCGGGAGGATCGTTTCCAGGACTCGCTTTTCGCTGATGTGGGCCGGAAGCGGAAGCTGGACGAGAATAGCGTGCACGGTAGGGTCGCTGTTCAGGCGCGTGATTTCCTGAAGAAGCCACGCTTCCGGAAGATCGGCCGGCAGATCGATGCGCACCGAGGTAATCCCGACTTCCTTACACGCTCTGGCCTTATTCTGCACGTAGGTTGCCGAAGCCGGGTCATTCCCGACCAGGATCGCCGCCAGGCAGGGCACCACTCCGGTCTGCGCAGCCATTGCCGCGATGTCGAGTCGGACTTCCCGCCGAATCTCCGCCGCAATAGCCTTGCCGTCGATGAGTCGTGCGGACATGCGACCGCCTCAGGGCTCCCGTTGAATCCGAAGGATTGAGGTGGAGCGACCTGTCCGTTCGTCGATCTCCACCACGACTCCGCACAATCGAGGCGCCCCGGTAGCGGGTCGGTACTGCTTCGGAAGACCGGAGAGAAACTTCGCGATCGGCGCCTCAATACCCATCCCGATGACCGAGTCGTGCCCACCCGTCATCCCGACATCAGTGAGAAGCGCCGTCCCTCCTGGAAGGATCCGCTCATCAGCGGTCTGGACATGCGTGTGAGAGCCGATCATCGCCGATACCCGCCCGTCGACGTACCAGGCAAAGGCCTGTTTCTCCGCCGTCGCCTCGCCATGAAAATCGACGAAGATCAGCGTGGTCTCTCGACGCAGCCGGCCTATCTCACGGTCACCTACTCGGAACGGACAATCAAGCGCAGGCATAAATGCCCGCCCCTGCAGATTGAGCACGCCGACGAGACAGCCGCCTTTGTCCACCACCAGGCTTCCCCTGCCCGGCGCCGGATCGGGGTAGTTGGCCGGTCGCAGGAGCCGCTCCTCCTTTGCGATATACTCCTCGACCTCCTTCTTATCCCAGACGTGGTTCCCTGAGGTCAGGAGATCGACGCCAAGCACAAACAGCTCTTGCGCCATTGCGCCGGTGACACCGAAGCCACCGGCCAGGTTTTCGCCGTTCGCAATGACGAGGTCGATCTTCTGCTCCTCGGTCAGGCGCGGCAATACGGACGCCACAATCTCACGACCGGGCTTGCCGATAATGTCACCAATGAAGAGTATCCGCATGGCTTAGTATTTCGGGTTTCGCGATGAACTACCCCGCAGCAAGCTGCAGGGTATCGTCTTCTGTTCTGGCCCGTCATTCCGTACTTGATACGGAATCCAGTCGGACCCTCTGGATACCGGCTTCCGCCGGTATGACGAACTCGCGGCAAGCCGCGGGGAATGAACCCCCCCCGTGGATTCAACACTGACCGAATCGAAGCTTCGGCTCGACACTCTGAACTCGAAACATTGCTATTTCGCGTACTCCACGGCCCTGGTCTCGCGGATCACGGTCACCTTGATATGACCGGGGTACTGTAGCTCCTCTTCAATTCGCTTTGCGATATCCCGCGCAAGCTGATATGCCTGTACATCCGATACCTCACCGCTTTCAACAATGATACGCACCTCACGTCCGGCTTGAACCGCATAGGTCTTGCTCACGCCGGCAAAGGAGTTCGCGATCTTCTCCAAGCCTTCCAGCCGTTTGACGTAGCTTTCCAACAGTTCACGTCTGGCCCCGGGCCTGGCCGCCGAAAGCGTATCGGCAATCTGAAGCACGACGGCCTCCAGACAGGTGATCTCTACGTCCTCATGATGGGCGGCAATCGCGTTCACCACCCTCGCGTGCTCGCCGTACTTCTTGGCCAACTCAGCAGAAATGGAGACATGAGTTCCTTCCATGTTGACGTCGGCCGACTTCCCGATATCGTGGAGTAAACCAGCCCGCTTGGCAATCCTGACATCGAGGCCCAACTCAGCCGCCATGACGCCGGCCAGTTGTGCGACCTCTATCGTATGCTGAAGCTGATTCTGCGAATAGCTGGTCCGGTACTTGAGTCGCCCGACCAGGCGCACCAATTCGGGGTGGAGGTTGCTGATCCCCACCTCGAAGGTCGTTCGTTCACCGGTTTTCCTGATGTCGTCATCGATCTCGCCCTTCACCTTCTCCACTATTTCTTCGATGCGCGCCGGATGAATCCTCCCATCCGTGATAAGGCGTTGCAGTGACTCCTTGGCGATCGCTCGCCGGATCGGATCGAAGCCGGACAGGATCACTGCCTCGGGGGTATCATCTACGATCACATCAATCCCCGTTGCTCGCTCAAAAGCCCGGATGTTGCGTCCCTCCCGACCGATGATCCGGCCCTTCATCTCATCGTTCGGCAGATCCACCACAGAGACCGTTGACTCCATGATGAACTCCGACGCGCACTTATCGACGGCAATAGTCAGGATCTCTTTCGCCTTCGCGTCTGCCGTCGCCCGCGCCTCATCCTCAAGCCGTTTGAATAAGGCAATCGACTCGATTCTCGCGTCCTGTTCCAGATTCTGGAGCAGAATCTTCCTGGCCTCTTCGGCGGTGAGTCCCGAGATACGCTCCAGTTGTCGCTGCGCATCATCCATCAACTGAGCGCACCGGGTCTCTTTCTCGGCGGCAGCCTGCTCCCTGTTGCCGAGATCTCTGGCCTGTGAATCCAGTTCACGGTCCCGTCGTTCCAACTGCTCCAGCCTTCGTTCGAGGACCTCTTCCTTCTGGTTCAACTGGCGCTGCGCGCTGTCGATCTCCTGGCGACGACTCTTGGTTTCCCGCTCCAGGTCGGCCTTTGCTTGAATAGCAAGTTCCTTGGCCTCAAGCTCAGCCCCGCGAACCTTCGTTTCCGCCTCTTTCTCGGCCTCGGTCAGGATGCGCTTAGCCAAGGTCTCTGCTTCGGCGACCTTACTTTCAACGACCTGTTTTCTAAGCAGGTATCCGACGATAACACTTGCAACCGCCACGACCAGAACGATCGCTAGCTGATCAAGTCCAATTGCCAACGGAGGTCCACCTCCTTCCACGCTTCTTATGCCAACGCCATTCAATATATGGCTGGAAATACAACAAGAGGATCGCTATGTAAAATTAGATAACGCCTTCGGATCGAGGCGAGAGGGGTACGAAAGGTGAGCGGCCCTGATAACGGGTGAGTACGCGATAGGGGAGGAAGGGAGAACCCCCTGCCTTTGTGCCGTTTGAGGGGTGAGGTTTGAACCTGGCTAACCAGGTGGCTGCCCGGGCAACGCTTCAGGCTCTCCCCACCTAAGTGGGGCTATGCACACCACGCTGCGAAGAGGGCCCCCGTTGTTTTCTGTTGGTTCAAAAAACGCACCCTCATCACGAACACGGCAGGGGGTCTCGCTGATTTCATGCTGCGTACAATGATACACCGCAGCCCTCTTGCTCCACCTATGCTCCACTGGCTTCGGATTTCTGATCAACGCCCTGAGGACCGCTCACTCCCTCTTCGAGGGCGGTTCTCAACAGCTCTGACAGTGTACCCAACTTCACCGCGATCAATCTCTCGGACCGCTCTCGCTCCGTCTCTGCCTTAAAAAGCTCATCCGCAATATCGAGTGAGGCCAACACGATCGCCTTGGTGGGTGGGAGCGACTGGAATCTCTTGACAACTCCATCCAGTTTCGCGTCGACATACGCCGCAACCTCTCGGACATACGAGGGATCTTCTGCAGCACGGATCGTGTACTGCTCCCCTCGAATGACGACGCTCACCAGTTGCTCCATACGATTCTCACGCCCCGGATTCAACGGAGGTCTCAATCCGAGCGATCTCCTCCAGCAAGCGATCTACCTTCAGTCGAATCTCCTCACGTTCCTCCTGCATGTGAACGAGCTGCTCCTGATCCTTCTTACGTGCGGCCTCGAGCGCCCCCACCTGCTCTGCTTGCGCCCTGACCACAGCCTGCAGCTCGTCTACCTGCCGCTCCAGAACCACCTTCTCTCCTTTGAGCTTCGTCGCGAGCGTAACCGCTAACCTTACTCGACCTTCCAGTTCCTCCAGTTTTTCAGCAAGCATCGTCCGGCCCCGATCGGAAAAATCCTCCAGCATGCAGTCTCCATGATGGTAGCCCATACCCGGCTGAGAGCCTACCAAAGCCATGCACCCTTGTAAAGTGAAAACTATCCCCGAAGCCTCGCCCCGGTCATCTGCTGTAACTGCTGAATAATGCCGGATTCGACTTGCCCTACTTCAGCATCGATCAGCGTATGATCCGGAGAACGGAACACCAGCCCGACGCCGCATGATTTATACCCTTGTGGCAGTTCCTTCCCACGGAACAGATCGAACAGTTCAACCCGTTCGAGCAGCGATCCCCCGGCTTGCCTGACAGTCTCGAACAGGTCGGCGACCGGTACGCGCTCCGGAACGACAAGCGCCAGATCCCGTCGTATCGCGGGAAAGCGGGGCGGCGGCTCGATCCGTAAGAACCGTTCCCCGATCACGCTCAGAAGCTGTTCCAGATCGAACTCAGCCAGACAGACGGGAACTCGCACCTCAAAGTTGCGCGCAACCGCCGGGTGGAGCTCTCCCATCACTCCAAGCCGCACATCCCTCGAGTACACAGCCGTCGTTCGCCCCGGATGAAACGATTGCTGATCCGCAATCTGAATGAAGCGCGTCTCCCTGAGTTCCAGGCGATCGAGCAACTCTTCCACGACACCCTTCAAATCGTAAAAATCCAACTGCGCAGTCGTCCGACTCCACTGTCTCGGCCATGTCGGCCCCGCCATGCCGATAACCAGCATCTGCCGCTCCTGGGGCAAGTCGGCGTGGTGCGGCAGGTAGACCCGTCCGATCTCGAATAGACGCGGACCAGCCTCATCCTGACGAAGATTGTTGGTCAGGCAGTCCAGGAGGCTGGGGAGCAGCGACATCCGAAGCATCTCCTGATCGGGGGTCATCGGATTCGCCAGGCAATATCCATCCGGCATCTCAGCGCCTCGCCCCGACATCATCTTATTCAGGAGGCGTCGACCGATCAGCGAGTACGTAATGACCTCGTGCAGGCCGCAGCCCACAAGCAGGTCACTGAGTCGTTCGGTAAGACAACGCATCGGTTGCGGCGGGTAATCGGGCAGGCGGCCCGCCAGCGTGGTGGTTGGAATCCGGTCGTAGCCAACCAGACGCGCCACCTCTTCCACCAAATCGGCTGAGATCTGAATGTCGCTCCTGTGCGCCGGCGGCGTGACCCGCAGGGCGTTGCCGTCTTCCCGGCAGTCAAACCCAAGTCGGCCGGCCAGCACGTCCCGCATCTGAGCCGTTGTAAGATCAATCCCCAAGACGCGCCGAAGCTCCGCCGGGGTCAGTGTGAACTCCATCGGCTCTCGTGGGGCGGGGAAGGCATCCCATAGTCCGCGTGCCGCCTTGCCTCCACAAATCTCAACGAGCAGCTTGGTCGCTCGTCTCAGTGCGGCGGTGGTAGTGATCGGCGGCAGCCCTTTGTCGAAGCGGAACGACGCCTCGGTCCTGAGTCGCAGCGCACGGCAACTCTGTCGGATCGAGCCGGGACTGAAGTTGGCCGACTCCAACAACACACTCTTCGTCGACGGAGTGACCTCTGTCTCTGAGCCGCCCATAATCCCGGCAAGCGCGACCGGACGATTCGCATCGGCAATGACCAGCATCTCGGATGAGAGCGTCCGCAAGAGACCATCCAGCGTCCGAAGCGATTCTCCATCCGTCGCACGCCGCACCACAACGCGCCTGCCATGAATCGTCTCGTAATCAAACGCATGCAACGGCTGCCCATACTCGAGCATGACGTAGTTGGTAACATCGACGACATTATTGATGGGGCGCACACCGGCCGCCATGAGACGCGTCTGGAGCCACGAAGGCGAGGGGCCGACCGTAACACCGTGCACGACCGATGCGCCGTACCGCGGACACAGGTCTGGCGCCAGGATTTCAACCTGCACCTCATCCCGAACGTCGCAACCTTCCTCCCGATAGGACAGATCAGGCGGGTGCAGTGGCGCCTCAGTAATGGCCGCCACCTCGCGCGCAACCCCGAGCATCCCCAGGCAATCCGGTCTGTTCGGCGTCACTTCGAGATCGAGGATAGTGTCCCCCAACACCGCACTAAGCGGCGATCCGACCTCGGCCTCATCGGGAAGGATCAACACCCCTTCGTGAGCCTCCGACAGGCCCAGTTCCCTCTCGGAGCAGAGCACCCCTCGCGAGGCAACCCCCTGAATCTGGACGACCTCCACCACGGTGGAGTGACCTGTGTGCGCATCGATCAGACTCGCGCCGACAGACGCAAAAGGCACCCTGTCGCCGACTTTGAGATTCCCGGCACCGCTCACAATGGCAATTCTCTCGCCAGGTATCTCTAGGCCGACCAAGGAGAGCGAGTCAGCCGCCGGATGCGGCTCAATAGATGCGATCTGTGCGACAATAATCCCAGGCCAGCCGTTACCGCGCTCTTCAATTCCGCCTACCTCGGTTCCGCACATGGTCAGCCGATGGGCCAGCTCCTGAACAGGCAGAACCAAGTCGACATAGTCAGATAGCCATTTCAGCGATACTTTCATCGGGCTCATCAGATTCCTCGGAAAAAGAGGTCAGCCTTCAGCCGTCAGCCTCGGACAAAATCAACTTTACGGCTGCACTCGTGTTTTTGCTTACTCCATCGCGATCTGCTCAACATGCGACAAGGCCTTGGCGCCAGGCGATCCCTCTATTTCAAGTACAGCCACTACACCCACATAACCACTGCTACCGCCGGAGACTATGTCAATAGCCGATAAATGTCAACCAGCAAGGGGAGAACGTCGCATCACACAGGACATTTCACCTGCTAGCGGCAAAAAGCGTCTGTAGAATTCGCCCTCAAGAAGGAGGTATCCGGCTCAGATCCATGCGCAGGGGGGATCGCCACTGCGACATCTATCCCTGAAACTATTTCTTGGCCCTGAAGTCGGGAAAGGCATTGCATGAGCCGAGATGAAGGGCGTCAAGCGTCTTCACCCCAGTCGTCTGGATGAGTTCCTAATAACTGCGATCCCTTCGAATACGGGAAAGGATTGTAGGTACGCCCACGGTGCAAGCATCAAGAGTCGTCGGCGGTGGGCCTTGAGTCTATCCCAGAGTATGGGCAGTTTCCGGCGCACCTGCCGCCGCAGATGTCCCATGAACTCAACGAGGTCATAGGCGGACTGAAGGCATTCACGGCTCGCACACGACGCCCTTCACGATCGACCTTGACTCATATGGACGGATAGTCCATACTTATATGCATGAGAACGACACTCAATATTGACGATACCCTCTTACGTCGCGCAGCCGCACTCACCGGTGTTGACGAGAAAACCTCCCTCGTGCGCCTAGGGCTCGAAGCCTTGGTGGCCAAAGAAAGTGCCCGTCGCTTGGCGAACCTTGCGGGAACCGAGAAACGACTTCTGCCTATTCCAAGGCGTCGCTCCGCCGGACCCGCATGATTCTCGTGGATACGTCGGTTTGGATCGAGCAGCTCCGAAGGGGGAGCGAACGTCTTCAGTCTTTGCTCTACGACGAGCAGGTCCTCTGTCATCCTTTCATTATCGGCGAGCTGGCCTGCGGGACGCTGCGGAATCGGCAGGAGATTCTCCGTCTATTGTCGGTTCTGCCTCAGGTTCTCGTTGCGGATCATGAAGAGGTCGTACATCTTGTGGAAGGACGGCACCTCTACGGGCGCGGTCTAGGCTGGGTGGATGTCCATCTCTTGGCTTCATCGATCCTCACGAGATGTACCCTCTGGACACTCGACAAGCGACTGAGACAAGTCGCGGCCGCCCTCAAGATCTCAATGTGACACGTAATGGTAACTACTCAGGTCGATAGACTGAAGGCTGTTAGGAACAGAAACCGAGAAGACCGTGAGTAGCTTGATTCGTGCCTGGGGAGGTGATGGAGATCTACGGAGTCGCCAGGTTGGGTATCAGGGGAACTGCTGGAGGAAGCGGAGGTCGTTGGCGTGGAAGAAGCGGATGTCTTCGATGCCGTACTTGAGCATGGCGACACGCGCGGGCCCCAGGCCAAAGGCGAAGCCGGTGTAGCGCGCCGGGTCGTAGCCGACGCGCGTCAGGACATTCGGATGCACCATTCCCGCGCCTAAGATCTCCAGCCACCCGCTCATCTTGCATAGCCGGCAGCCTGCGCCCTTACAGCGAAAGCAGTCGATCGACATATCGACACCGGGTTCGACAAACGGGAAATAATCGCACCGAAAGCGAATCTTCCGCTCGTTTCCGAAGAGGCGCCGTACGAAGGCGTAGAGCGTCCCCTTCAGATCGGCGAAGGTAATGCCCTCGTCAACCGCTAGTCCCTCGATCTGGTGAAACTGGCTCTCGTGACTGGCGTCGATTGCCTCGTACCGATAACACTTGCCTGGTACTATCACGCGGATCGGCGGCTTGGTCTGTTCCATGATGCGGATCTGCATCGGCGAGGTGTGCGTTCTGAGCAGCATCGGTTTGCTGATGTGGGCGCTGGTCGGATCGATCCAGAAGGTATCCCACATCTCCCTGGCCGGGTGGTCCTCCGGAATATTGAGGGCCTCAAAGTTATAGTAGTCCCACTCAACCTCAGGCCCCTCGATGACGGCAAACCCCATCTCCGCGAAGATCTGACAGATCTCGCGGATAATCTGGGTAAGGGGATGCAGTCGGCCCACGCTCGGTCTCCGCCCAGGCAGCGTGCCGTCGATCCGGTCTGCCGCCAGCACCTCATCACTCGGAACCGATTCCAGGGCTGTCCGCCTGGACGTGATACGCTCCTCAACCGCCTGTTTGACCTGGTTGGCCAGCAGACCAATTGCCGGGCGCTCCTGCGGCGGAAGTGTGACCAATTGTCGAAGGATCGTCGTCAATCTGGCCTTACGGCCGAGGAACTGCACCCGCACCTGTTCGAGCTGAGCCAAGTCTACGCTCTGTTCAATCCGCGTAAGCGCCGCCGCCTTCAAATCCTCGAGTTCCTGCCGCAATGCCTCCACGTCTCCCCTACAACAACAAGCCCCGACAAAAGGTCGGGGCATGTCTCGTCGAACAATGTCACGATTCTCAGGCCGCCAACTGCTCCCGGGCGGCCGCCGCCAGTTTCGTGAACGCCGACGGATCCTGGATAGCCAGATCGGCCAGAGCCTTCCGATCCATCGCTACACCGGCCTTCTTGAGACCACCCATCATCACGCTATACGACAGCCCGGACAAGCGCGCCGCCGCATTGATCCGTATGATCCACAGGCTGCGGAACTCCCGCTTGCGGGCCTTCCGATCGCGATAGGCGTACCGTTTTGCCCGATCGACCGCCTCCTGCGCGCTCCTGTAGGCCTTACTCCGTTTCCCAAAGTAGCCCTCGGCCTCTTTGAGGACCCTGTTCCTGCGACGTCTGGTCTTAAATCCACCTTTTGCGCGTGGCATCCTCATTCCTCCAGATAAGACAGCGTTCAGCCCTCAGCGATTCGCTGGCTAATGTAGCATGGGATCTGTGATTCCTGCAAGCTGAATGCTGACGGCTGATTACTGATCGCTACCCGTCCTGTTACAGATAGGGAATCAAACGCTCCATCCTGGCCGTGTCCGCCTTGGACACCAGACCGGGCTGACGCAGATTTCGTTTTCGCTTCCTCGACTTACCGGTCAGCAAGTGACTCTTGGACGCTTTGTTGCGTCTGATCTTACCGGTTCCCGTCATCTTGAACCGCTTCGCGGCCCCTTTGAGTGTCTTGATCTTCGGCACCGTCACTCCTCCCTGTTAATGCTTGGGGGTGAGGATCATCACCATGTTCCGGCCTTCCTGCCTGGGATACTGCTCCAACACAGCGATCTCCTTGAGCGCCTCTGCAAAACGGTCCAACTGCGCCTTCCCGCGCTCGATATGAACCATCTCCCGGCCTCGGAACATCAGGGTCACCTTGGTCTTGTTCCCCTCCTTCAAGAAACGCTCGGCATGCCTGGACTTGAACTGGAAATCATGCTCATCGGTCTTGGGTCGGAGTTTGATCTCCTTGATCTGGATGACCGTCTGCTTCTTCCTCGCCTCCCGCGTCTTCTTGTTCTGCTCGTACCGATACTTCCCGTAATTCATGATCCGGCAGACAGGCGGCTTGGCGTCCGGCGCCACCTCTACCAGATCGAGCGCGAGCTTCTGGGCGGTCTCAAGGGCCTCCTGAATCGGCAGGATCCCCAGTTGCGCCCCCTCCGGACTGATCACCCTCACCTCTTTGATCCGAATCCGCTCGTTCACCCGAACACTTCTACTGATGGATCTTCCCTCCTTCAGATGAAGCCGGCACGGCAACCCTCAGAGCCGGCTTGAGTTCCTCTTGAATCGCGGCCGCGAATTGATCGATCGGCATCACGCCCATATCTCGCCCGCCGCGCCCTCGCACCGAGACAGCGCCTGAAGTCGCTTCTTTTTCCCCTACTACAAGGATATAGGGGGTTTTCTGCATCTCCGCATCTCGAATCTTGTAGCCGACCTTTTCGTTCCGTACATCCGTTTCCGTACGTATCCCTGCAGCCCTGAGTTGCTCGGAGACCTGCTGGGCGTACGGCTGGAAACGATCCGCCACCGGCACCAGTCGCGCCTGTACCGGCGCAAGCCAGGTCGGGAAGGCGCCTGCATGATGTTCGACCAATACCCCGAAAAACCGCTCCAACGATCCAAGAATTGCGCGGTGGACCATGAAGGGTCGATGCGGTCGATTGTCCTCCCCGACATAGGTGATGTCGAAGCGTTCCGGCAGGTTAAAATCGAACTGGACTGTCGTGCACTGCCAGGCGCGGCCCAAGGCGTCTCTCACCTTAAGATCGATTTTCGGACCATAGAAGGCACCGCCCCCGTCGTCAATCTGATAGGCGAGGCCGGCATCGTCGGCCGCCCGGCGCAACGCCTCGGTCGCATCGTTCCAGAGTTCCTGATCCCCGATCGCCTTCTCCGGTCGCGTAGCGATATAGGCGTCGTACCGATCAAAACCAAAGCTGCTCAGAAAGGCCAGGCTGAAACTGACAGCACGGGCTACCTCGCTCACCATCTGCTGCGGCGTGCAGAAGATGTGCGCGTCATCCTGCGTAAACCCTCGAACGCGAAGGAGCCCATGCAGGACTCCGGCGCGCTCGAAGCGATAGACCGTTCCCAGTTCGGCGAACCGTACCGGCAGCTCCCGGTAGCTGTGGACCTTGGACTGAAATAGTTTGATATGGAAGGGACAGTTCATCGGCTTGACATAATAGTCATTCCCTTCCATCTCCATTCTCGGATACATGAACTCCTGATAAAAGTCAAGATGCCCGCTGGTCTCCCACAACGTCGCCCGGCCGACGTGCGGGGTATAGACGAGATCATAGCCGTTCTTCAGATGCTGCTCGCGCCACAGATCCTCAATCAGCTTCCGGACCAACGCCCCTTTCGGATGCCACAGGACGAGCCCACCGCCGATCTCATCATGCACGCTGAAGAGCTCCAACTCACGGCCCAGACGCCGATGGTCGCGACGCTTCGCCTCCTCCAGAAGAAACAGGTGCGCCTCAAGCGCCTCCTGCGTTGGAAAGGCGATCCCGTAGATTCGGGTCAGCATCGGTCGCCGCTCATCGCCCCGCCAGTAGGCGCCGGCCAAATGGGTCAGTCTGAAAAACCGAACCACCGACGTATCCAGGACGTGGGGACCGCGGCAGAGATCGATGAAATCGCCGGTCGTGTAGAAGCTGGCCCGCTGCGCTGCCGGGTCTACCTCGTGCTCCAGCTCGTCCTCCTGGACGGGTCCGGATGGAGCCGTCACCCGGTCTCGAATAGTCTCCAGGAGTTCAATCTTATACGGCTGGTTCAGCGCCGCCACCTTCGCAATCGCCTCGTCCAGCGGTACCTCGCATCTGACGAACGGCAGCCGCTGCTCCGAGAGCTCGCGCATCGCGGCCTCAATGGCCGGCAGATCGTCCTGGGTCAGTGGGCGAGGCGGCTCAATGTCATAGTAAAAACCATCCTGGATAGCAGGACCGATGGCAAATTTTGAGCTGGGCAGAAGCTTCTGCACAGCGGCCGCCATCAGGTGGGCGGCGCTGTGCCTGAGCATCGACAGGCCTTCCGGCGACGTGATGCCGATTAACTCGACGCGAGCGTCTTCCTCGATGGGACTACAGAGGTCTACGAGACGTCCGTTGACGTTCGCGCCGATCGCTTCCTTCTTGGCTGCCGGATCCACGGCCTCCAGCACTGCCAGCACTGTCACACCCGAAGAGAATTCATGTCGTCGTCCGTCGTCCAGGGTGACAACAATCGATTGGGTTCGGGTCTCACTCACGCTCTATCTCTGCCGTTGAGCACAGAAGGGCACCAGTAACGATAAGATGCCCTTTTCTGCTTAGGTGATTCTACCCGGGACAACAACCTGTCCGCGTACCACGCATAGGTCGCCGGGTGCTGCAAGCAATGGTAGGCGCGGGCGGTCTTGAACCGCCGACCTCTTGCGTGTCAAGCAAGCGCTCTCCCCCTGAGCTACGCGCCTAAATATCCTCACCGCCTTCGCGGTCAACGACGCATATCTTCAATCACTTAGGCCCATCCTGTCAAGGGAAAAGGCGATCTTCCTCACCCATCCCGGGTAAGCGACCCTGCACGCCGGACCGCTATGGGAGCTTGATCCCATATTTCTTCATCAGGCGATGGACTGTCTTTCGGTCCACACAGGCAGCCTTTGCGGCTTGCGAGATATTGCCGTCATGCCGCTTGAGGAGCCGGACCAGATAGTCCCGCTCAAATGAGCCGGCCCACACCTCTTTTGCCCGCTTGAGCGGCAGTTCATTCGGCGACACCAGCAAGGCGGCTTCGGCCTTTATGCGGATCTGTTCCGGTAGATCCTGCGGCCGGACCAGCTCGTGTTCGGCCAGGACCACCGCTCGCTCCATGACATTCTGAAGTTCGCGAACGTTCCCAGGCCAACTGTGCGCCTCCAGGAGCCGCATTGCCTCCGGCGTGACGCCTTTGACTTCCTTCTCGCTGCCGGCTGCATATTTTGTCAGGTAGTGATGCGCAATCAACTGAATATCTCCCGCACGATCGCGCAGGGGCGGCAGCGGAAGCGAGATGACGTTCAGGCGATAATAGAGGTCTTCCCGAAATCTGCCCATGGCGACGGCCTGAGCCAGGTCGTGGTTGGTGGCCGAGATGACGCGCACGTCCACCTCGATCATTCGGTTTGAGCCGACCCGTCGCACCTGACGTTCCTGCAGGACTCTCAGCAGCTTCGCCTGAAGATTCAGGCTGATGTCGCCCACTTCATCCAGGAAGATGGTCCCACCGCTGGCAAATTCAAACAGCCCGGGACGAGTCGCCTGCGCTCCCGTGAACGCGCCCTTCTCGTGTCCGAACAGTTCACTCTCCAACAGGTTCTCCGGAAGCGAGACGCAATCAACGGGGATGAACGGACCGGTCGCCCGACGGCTGTTGACATGGAGACTCCTGGCGATCAGCTCTTTGCCGGTCCCGGTCTCACCGATGATCAGGATGTTGGCCTCGCTCTTCGCCACCTTCTTGATGGTCTCAAAGACCTGGAGCATCGGCAGGCTCCTGCCGATGATATTGTCGAACCGATGGGTCTCGGTCAGTTGCTCCAGAAGTCGCCGGTTCTCTTCCCGCAAACGACGCCGGTCCATCGCCCGCTCGACACAGACCCTGAGTTGATCAGCCGAAAACGGCTTGGGCAGATAATCGAATGCGCCTTCTTTGATCGCTTCGACGGCGGTCTCGATCGTGGCAAAGGCGGTGATCAGGATTACGGTCGCTTCGGGATCGATTGCCCGAATCGCCTGGAGGACGCCCAGGCCGTCAAGGCCCGGCATGCGAAGATCGGTGAGCACCAAATCCGGCCTTTCCCGCTCGTACAGCGTGGCTGCCTTGCCGCTCTCGGCCTCGGTCATCGCCTCGTAGCCAAAGCGAGTGAGCAGCCTGGCGCAGTTTTCGAGCATGTCCACTTCGTCATCGATCACCAGTACTCGGCCTAGCTTCGGCATCCTGTCCCTTCTCTCATCTTTCACGCGTCCTCCGCCGGCAACGTCATGACAAAGGTGGTCCCATTCCCGGCCTCGCTCCGGACGTCCAGCCGCCCCCCATGCTCTTTGACGATTCCATAACTGATCGACAGGCCCAGCCCTGTACCGTTCTGCTTCGTGGTGAAGAATGGGTCAAAGATCTGCTGGACAAGCATCTCGGGAACCCCATCCCCGGTATCGGCGACCAGGATTTGGACAGTTCTGTCGTCTGCTCCTAAGCGGCTCTCCACACGGAGGCGGCCGCCGGCAGTCATCGCCTCGCGAGCATTGGTGAACAGATTCAGCAATACCTCCTCCAGTTGGCTGACGTTTCCCTTCACCTTCGGCAGCGAAGGCGCGAGGCGCCGTTCCAGAACGATCTGCTCTTTTTCAAGCTGTCGCTCGATCAGCAGCAGGCTCTCCTCGATCACTCCATTCATGTCCAAGGACAGCCGTTGTCCGGTAGCAGGCCGGGAGAAGGACAGCAGCCCTCGCGCCACGCGGGCTGCCCGCTGGGCGTGCTTCTCGATCACCTTCAGGTCATCAATGAACTGCTTCGGAATCTCTGTCTCCTGCGCATCCATCAAGGCCAACTCTACACGGGAAGTGATGATCCCAAGCGGGTTATTGATCTCGTGTGCGAGACCCGCTGACAGCGTCCCAAGGGCGCTCAACTTCTCGACCTGGCGCACTTGCCGCTCCAGGGCAACGCGCCTGGTCACGTCCTCCTTCAACTCGCGATTGACGGCTTCCAACTCGCGTCGAGCCCGCCGCTCCCGCTCGGAAAGGATGACAAGAGGCGCCACCACCAAGATCATAAAGCCCAACCGTAGAGAGACGATGCTCGCGGAGGTCGGTTGCCAGGAAGGCCAGATAACCATCACATACAGAAGCGAGGACGAGACCAGCACTCCGACGCCGCGCCGGAAGCCATAATAGTAGGCCTGGAGAGCGGCGATCAAATAGAGCGCCAGAAAAAATGGACTCTCGACTCCGCCGGTCAGCCGAATCAGGGCCAGGGAAAAACCCAGATCGATCATCAGGACCAGGAGGTTGAGTCGCTTCATCCGCTCCTGGTGAGCCACAATCCAGGCATAGAGCAGGATACAGTACAGCGTGAAGGCGTGTAGAAGGAGGGTGACCGCACTTCGCTGGAGCTGGGGAAAAGGAGTCAGCAGGAGCCACCCATACCCCCCGATGATGGCCGCAACCCTGAGGGCCACAAAATCGTACATCGGAGACTGGCGATGTCCCCGTGTCAGGAGAGCCAGGATATTGTCGTCGCTTTTCGTTGACACTTTCTCTGTTGCCTCGACACCATTACTCATATCATAATTTCACCTATTCAATTTTAACTATTTTAGTCTGCCCGGAGAACGCGGGTCAACCCCCGTAGCATTCCTCTGTCATCAGAGAATGAGATCCGTTCCATCCCGCTGCCCCCACCTGGCCCAAGAGTTGCTAGCGAGAAGAGGGGCAGGCGTGAGCCCCCCGATGCCGTCCGGCGTGCCCGCCGGACGGCAGGGGACCCCCCAGGAGTCCACGAGGATGACGCGGATGCGCAAGGTCCGGTTTGAACCGCTGGGCATCACCATCGAGTGTGACGACACCGAGTCGGTCCTGCAGGTCGCCCTGCGCCAGGGCCTGCGCCTGGTCGATTACCGCTGCGCGGACGGCGAGTGCGGGGGCTGTAAGGCCCGCCTCCGCAGCGGCCAGGCCCACCTGGTCGCGCCGCCGGATCACGTGCTCTCCGCCAGCGAGCAGGCCCAGGGCCACGTCCTGCTCTGCCGCACCCACGTCCAAAGCGATCTGGTGATCGAGCTCTTAGCCGGCTCGCTCCTCGCCCCGCCGTTGCCCGACGTCCCGCCGGCGCGCGCTGCCGAGGCGCTGCTGGGGCCGCTCACCGCCGCCGCGGAGTTGCTCAGCGACGGCCTGCTGGTGCTGGATCCGCAGGGGCAGGTGCTGCTGTGCAATCGGGCCGCCGCGCACCTGCTGCAGCTCGACCCCGCCCGGCCCTCCGTCGCGGCGATCCCGGAGCTGGCCGAGGTCGGCCGCACCCTGCTGACCCGTGCCCCCTCCAGCCCCCAGGAGGTCAAGGTCTACTGCGGGCGCAGCGGCCGGCTCCTTACGGCCTGGGGCCTGGCGCTCCGGCACGGCTCGCAGGTGGTCGCCGCCGCCGTGCTCTTTCCGACCGCCCGACTGGAGCCGCCCGTCCCCCGCAAGCCCAAGGCGATCGTGGTGGGGGCCAAGTACACCTTTGCCGATCTGGTGGGGCAGTCCGCCGCCTTCCGCAACGCGACCAAGATCGGCCTCATCGCCGCCGGCAACACCCTCTCCGTCCTCATCACCGGGGAATCGGGGACCGGGAAAGAGATGCTCGCGCATGCGATCCACGCCAGCTCCCCCCGCGCCCCCAAGCCGTTCATCGCGGTCAACTGCGGTGCCATCCCCCGGGAGCTGATCGAGTCTGAGCTGTTCGGCTATGAAGACGGCACCTTTACCGGCGCGCGCAAAGGCGGCCGGTCGGGCCGGTTCGAAGAGGCCCAGGGCGGCACCCTCTTCCTCGATGAGGTCAGCGAGTGCTCGCCCAGCACCCAGGTGGCGCTCCTGCGGGTGCTGGAGCAGCAGGAGCTCACCCGACTAGGGAGCGGCCAGCCGGTCCCCCTCGATGTCCGCATCATCGCCGCGACCAATAAAGACCTGCTCAAAGAGGTGGCCAAGGGGCTGTTTCGGGAGGACCTGTACTACCGGCTCAATGTCATTTCGATCCACCTGCCGCCCTTGCGGGAGCGGCGGGAGGATATCCCCCTGCTGGCGGCCTCCTTCCTGGCCGATGTCGCCGCCGCCTTGCACTGCCCGGACCTGCGCTTTACGGAGGAGGCGCTGCGCGCGCTCGCGCTCACCCCGTATCCGTGGCCCGGCAATGTCCGGGAGCTGCGCAATGTCCTGCAGCAGGTGGGCGTGCTCCTGCCGCGGCCCGAGATCCGCTGGGACGACTTTCCCGAGGCGATTCGCACCCTGCGCGGGGAGGCCTCCGAGCGGCCGGAGCCCGGCGGCTGGCTCGCGCAGACCGAACGGCAGCTCATCTGTCAGATCGTCCAGCAATGTGCGGGGAATTTGTCGCAGGCCGCGGCCCAGCTCGGCATCTCCCGCAGTACGCTGTATCGCAAACTGGAGCAGTTTGGTCTGAAACGACAGACGCAGATTGACTCAGTCTGAGACAGCTGTGGTGGGACAGCTGTCGCAGGGTGGGGCGAATTGGACTCGACGCTCTTATCACCCGTGTTACAGCGGGCAGCCCGCACAATTATAATTAAAGGTTAGTGGATCAATGGAGCTTCACGACCGAGGGAACCATCACATCTTACCAAGGGGGGTGAATAGTGAAAATCTTAGGGACACATGTGGGCAAGACGGGCTGGACTGCGGTCGCACTTTTATTGTTTATGCCATTGTTTTCTCTCTTCATAGGGAATGCGGAAGGACAAACTCGCAGTGAACTGAACCAACTGAAGCAGGAGTTACAAATGCTGCGAAACGAAGTTCAAACGAAGAACAATATGATTAACCGGATGCAGCAGCGTTTAGAGGCACTCGAGACGAAGATGCAGGCGGAAGTTCCGCGTCCCGTGGAAGAGAAAATGACCGCTCTGAAGGAGGAGATGAAGACTGAGTTGGCCGCGAAGGCGGCAAGCTCCGGACTGTCTGGGGGGCAGGTCTTCTTTAAGGGTGGATTTGTCCGCATGGATCATCCGCGGAGCAATTCACTCTTGACGGCCCAAAGCGATTCCGGCGATAAAGACGGTTGGCAGGTCGGAGGCGGAGTGGACCTGCCTATAATGACGATCTTCAACAGTACGCTTCTTGGGGAAATCTATGTTGAATATATTCAGACCCAGAAGACGAAAGGTGATTCGCCTGTCGAGGTAGAACCGGGAGCCCCGGGAAAGAAGCTCGCGGAGAAGAGGGGATTGGAAAACATTCTGACCGTGGGTGTCGCCCCAAAAATCCGGTTCGACAACCTGGGCTCCATCCGACCCTGGCTGGCCCCCTATCGGCCCTGGATTATGCCTGTCGGCCTGACCTTCAATGTAAATACCCCCGTCAATAAGGCCATTACCAACATCAGCGTGGGTGGAGTCAGCGGATTTGGCGCTGAACGGCTTTTCTGGAACAACCGGGTTAGTCTTGGCGTCGACTTCCGCTACTATTGGGGTCCTGATATCCCGGATGAAAACCTCCGACACTTTACCACTGGGGGCTATGTCGGGCTCAATTTCTAACAGAACAGTTGTCTCACCCGCTGAGACAAGACATGATGCAAAATGAGATTGATATGTGTGGTAGAGAAGGGGGAGGCCGTCTTGGGGACGCCTCCCCCTTCTCGCAACGCGATGCCTACAGAGCTCGGCCCCTGTCAGCCTTCAGAATAATCGCTCTTATTTTGTTCCAGCTTGTGATTGTTATCACATTTTCTGGATGGTTGGTGTGCTAACCCCACGGCACCAATAGTGCATAGACAACACCATGCTTTTGTAACTGCAATGTGTGGGTTTATTCGCTTCTTCCCGATTCTCCCCTGGTCCGACACAACGCTCAATCCTTCAACATCCCACTGACATTACCCACCTCTCCCTTGTCAGCTGCCTCGGAAGTGTGGATAATCATCACGCCAGCCTACTGGATTCCGGCAATGAGCGTTGGGTAAGAAGATCGTCGTCCGACAGGGACCAAAAGGGTCCGATTCGGCAGAAGGAGGAGTCGTATGCATGTCACACTTGAACAGGCAGAGAAGGCAATTGCGGCAGCCATCGACAAGGCCAAAGAGCTTGGGACGTGTATGGATATTGCCGTCGTGGACTCAGGCGCCAACTTGAAGGCGTTCGTCCGGATGGACGATGCGTGGGTCGGGAGCATCGACATCGCCTTCAAAAAGGCGAAAACCGCGTGCTTCTTTGCGATGCCGACAGGACAGATCGGCAAGCTGTCCCAGCCCGGCGGCCCGCTCTACGGGATTGAGCACAGTAACGATGGGCTCATCACCTTTCCCGGCGGGCTGCCGATTGTCAACACGGATGGAGTCCTGATCGGGGCGATCGGGGTCAGCGGCAGCACGGTGGAGCACGATCATCTCGTGGCCCAGGCCGGCGTCAAGGTAATTGGTCTTGCCGATCTCCCGGTACACCCATGGCGGACATAGGATTCCTCTCCCCGCCTGGAGAGAAGATCGCGGTGATGGGGAGCCAACGTACCGATCTGCAATCTCATTGACGCGCCGTCGGTGCATGAGGCATCACCTGATTGCGAGTTTCCCTTTATGGTCGAGCGGACTGATCCACGGGAACCTGGTGCAGCCGAACGCGAAGACTCCGGAACGCTCTGCCAGAAACTCAATGGTAATTTCCTGCCCCGGCTCGAGATAGCGCCTGACCTCCAGGTCGGGGATTGAAAACACATGCCTGGCGCCATCGCTGCGAATCGCGACCTTGACCAACGCCGACCTCCCTTCTCGATCCACCGCGACGACAGAGGGCTCACAGCGATAGTTCCGGGCGATCATCGTAAAAGACAGTCGTTTCGCCTCTACAGGGATACCGGCGGGAGGGGAGATTTCAGGGAAGACGGTCGCGCACCCTGTCATGACCACGACCGGGATCGCCAGTGGCCAGATTCGGAATCGGCGTATGAGCGTGCTGATTGAAAACCTTCCTATGCTTCGCATCGTGCTATCGCACAATACCATAGGGTTGCAAAGGTTTTCAAGTGCGGCGACGAACGAGACTTCACAAAACTGCAGAAAGCTCCTATGATAACCTAGGGCTGTTGAAGCCGCCCCCTCTCAAAGCGACCATGACACAAACAAGAATATTAATTGCAGACGACGAACCTGCGTCCAGAGCCGGCCTCCAAGAGCTCCTCGCAAGCTGGGGATACGAGGTCACCGCTGCTGCTGACGGTCAGGAGGCCCTGGAGAAGGCCTCTGAACTCCAACCGTCTCTCATTATCGCCGATCTCATCATGCCGAAAATGGACGGCATCGCTCTCCTTCGCGCCCTCAAGAGCGATGCGATCCTTCCATCGCTGATCATTCTGACCGGCCAGGGGACCATCGAGACTGCGGTCCGGGCTATGCAAGAGGGAGCCTACGACTACCTGACCAAACCGGTCGATATCGGGCGGCTCCGCGTCCTTGTGGAGAAGGCCCTCGAACGTGGAGCGGTATTGAAGGAGGTCAAGCTACTGCGTCACCAGGTTCGTCATCTCGGCCGGTTTGGACAGTTGGTCGGCGAGACGTCCGCCATGAAGGAGGTCTACCGACTGCTTGAATTGGCGGCGCCCAGCGCTGCGCCCGTCTTCATCTGGGGAGAGAGCGGAACAGGAAAGGAGCTGGCGGCCAGAACGATTCACGATCTCTCTCCACGGAAACAGAGCCCTTTCGTCCCGATCAACTGTGCCGCTATCCCGGAGACGCTGTTGGAAAGTGAGATTTTTGGCCACGAGAAGGGAGCCTTTACCGGCGCTACCGAGCGAAGAATGGGATATTTTGAGCTGGCCGACAGCGGAACTATTTTTCTTGATGAAATTGCGGAGATGAAGGTCTCCACCCAGGCGAAGTTTCTCAGGATCCTCCAGGAGGGAACCTTCCGCCGCCTGAGCGGAAGCAAAGAGATCCGCGTTGATGTCCGGGTGGTCGCCGCGACAAATAAAAACCCGGCGCAAGCAGTTCAGGATGGTCTCATCCGTGAGGATCTCTATTATCGGCTGAACGTGTTCAACATTCAACTACCTCCTCTTCGGGAACGGCGCGAGGATCTTCCTCTCCTCATTCGATCGTTCCTTGAGGAGTTCAAGAGGAAATACGATACGGCAGTACGCAGCGTAGGCGCAGGGTCGCTCACCCTGCTGACCGAATACGATTGGCCCGGAAATGTTCGGGAGCTTCGAAATGTGCTGGAGCGGGCCGTCCTCGTGGCCCAGAGCAACACAATCACCCCAGATGATCTGCCGCCGAACTTTCCGAGTCACCGTCGTCGGTCAATCCGGGAGCCTGATCTTTCCGTCGGAATCACAATCGATGCGGCAGAACAAGCCCTGATTCTCGCAACACTGGAACGAACACACCAGAACAAGACTAAGGCTGCGGAGATTCTTGGGATCAGTCTAAAGACGCTGCATAATAAGTTGACCCGCTATCGCGAAGAGGCCTCCTCGCCGGCGGATCCGCGGGAATAGGTTCACATGTCGTTCGGCCTCCGAGGCAAAGCGGTCCTCGGCATCAGTCTTCTGGTCTTCCTGATCGTCTCACTTACGGTGGTCGTTCACCTCTCCACCACCACCCGCTTGGTTGTTCAGCATGCGGCGGAAAAGGGCGCCATACAGGCACAGCACATCTTCTCCGGAAGCACCCGGGTCATGGCTCGCGCGCAGAGGAGCCGTTTAGGGGATGCGTTGCGCAACGATCGAGAACTCCGCGCGCTTCTCGACGCCAGCATCGGCTATTCCCCGCACTTGGTCTATGCCATGATTACCGACCGCTCGGATACGGTCCTCATGCACAGTCAGCGTTCCCGTGAAGGAAACAAGGTCCCACCCAGACCGAAGATTGAACAGTTGATGGCGATCAACCCTCTTCGTCAGCTCGCGGTACTGGCCGGCCAGCACCAGGTACTTGAGACCGTCCTGCCGCTCAGCCTCAACGATCGGCCTTTCGGGGCAATTCGGCTTGGATTGGCCGGCGGTCTCCTCTGGCGCGAACTCTTGCCCGCGGTTCGGCAAAGTGTGCTGCTGGCACTACTCGCTTTCCCGCTCGCCTGGATCGTCGCCCTTGTCCTGTCGAACCTGGTGGTCGCGTCGTTGCGTCAGATTGCCCAAGGCGTTGATCGGATGGCACGCGGCGAGTTTGACACAGTCTTTACGTCCGACCGCGACGACGAGGTAGGACAGATTGCGGCAAAGCTCAATCTCCTGGGGCGGCAGGTCCAGGAAGACCGATCCTCCCTGATCAGCGAAAAGGTCAGATTGGAAGGGATCGTTCACCGTCTGGAAGACGCCATCATCCTGCTGAATAGCGAACAGGCTATCATCTTCGCCAACCCCGCCGCCGAGATCCTGCTGGTCCGTCCACTCGTGCATGCTGTCGGTCAATCGCTGGCACATATCCTGGGGGAGACTCACCCATTAGTCGCGGCAACGGTCGAGAGTTTCCAGCGGCAAGCGCCCGTGCGAAACCTGACGCTTCAAATGAGGGAACACCGCGACGTCCCTTTAGATGTCCTAGCCTCCATCTACCCGGTGCTCGATAAGGATGGTATCGTCGGGGGAATGATCCTTCTCAAAAATACCGAACCACTCCGCCAGATCCAGTCACTCGTAGACTATTCCAGAAAGCTGGCCGACCTTGGGAGGCTCACCTCTGGGGTGGCCCATGAAATCAAGAATCCGTTGAACGCCATGATCATTCACTTAGAGCTGTTGAAACAGAAATTGAACGATCCTTCGGAGACGGTGGCGAAGAGTCTGGAATTTCTCGGGGGAGAGGTTCATCGCCTTGATCGTATGGTGCAAGGCTTTCTCCGATTTGTCCGTCCTCAAACGCTTGCGCTTCGACCCATGAGCCTCAATACCCTCCTCCAGGAAGTCGTCCGGTTGGCTGAGGCGCAAGGAGCGCATGCCGGGGTGACGTTTGTACTTCGCCTCGACGGCACGATCCCTCCGATCAATGGCGATCATGAGCTGCTTCGACAGGCCTTCCTCAACCTGGTCCTGAATGCGTGCCAGGCAATGCCGGATGGAGGAGCGGTCACCCTTGCCACGGATCGGAGCGCTGAGGGTGCCATCCGCGCCCACGTCATCGATCACGGCATAGGGATTCCCGCGGAAGACCTCGACAAGATATTCCGTCTTTACTACACTACCAAGCCGGACGGGAACGGGATCGGGCTGTCGTTGGTGTACCGAATCGTTCAGATGCACGGCGGCAGCGTCGAGGTCGACTCGAAGGTAGGACAGGGAACAACAATGGCGGTCACTTTTCCTGTAGCCTGATCCATAGTGAAAGAGATCTTAGCGGCAACGTTCCGAATAATCGTCACGTTTCTATGCCTCATGCTGACGGCGGGTTGCACTCAGCTTAAGGCGGTATTCACACCAACCCGTTCGCCCTCAGGCGCCGGGCGCCCGGCGCGTCAGACACTACCACCAGGGTCTGCGCATCCGGCGCGTCAGGAGCCATCGCCGCGGCTGGCTCCCCAGGTAAGCTCTGATCGGGAAAAGCAACTGACGGAGGAGATCAATACAACGATCCAGGAGGTCGAACGGGCCCTTCTGTCGGTCGATCAGCGGAAACTGAAGGCCGACCAGACGGAGACGTACCAGACTGTTCAGAGCTTTCTTGCCCAGGCCAGGAAGGCACTCACCGACAAGGACCTCCAGAGGGCAATGAACTTAGCTCAGAAGGCACACATCCTTTCCGACGAACTCGCCAATATGGTCCATTAATCGGCACAACGTCCCTTCTCCCACCGGACTTGGCCCTGCGCCTTATTTCAGGCGCAATAATGCGGGCAGGGCAGCCGCTTTCGCGTGTCTCCGCCTCATTAACCCAGGAAGAAATTACTCGCCACCCCCCATACTTTCGACTCTTCCTAAGAAACGATTAAGGTTATCAGACATTGATGCGGTAATGTAACTTACCGCATTTACAATGGTTGCACGTTTTTTGAATCACGGTCGGATTCCTGGCATACCGCTTGCTCCCTTTCCATTCTGAAGAAAGGAGATGGGGCGGTGAGCGCACGACAATTGCATTGTACAGGACAGAAGGTGCTCGTCGTAGATGACGATTCATCCTTCAGGGAACTCCTGACCGAGCTTCTAGAAACGGCAGGCTACCACGTGTGGACTGCTCAAGACGGCCTGGCCGGCCTTCATGCCCTACACAACGGTCCATTCGATCTCATCCTGGTGGACTACCGAATGCCTGGAATGACCGGCCTCGACATGGCCGCACACATACGGAGGTCCGATACCGTGACTCCGATCATCCTTATCACGGGCGACTATTACATGCTTGACCCTGAGATCGTGACGCGGGCCGGGGTGACAAAGGTACTGCCGAAACCTCTTAAGATTAATGAGTTCTTAAACGTCTGTTCAATCGGAAAGCAACAATACAAATATGAACCATGCCTCGACAATCCGAGCAGAGGAGGGAGCTGGGATGCGTAGGACATTGTCCAAAGGGATTGCATTAGGGGCGCTGGTACTCGCGCTCACCACAGGGTGCGCCGGGATGTCGACACGCCAGCAACGTGCCTTGAGCGGCGGTGCCATCGGCGCGGCCGGCGGCGCAGCGATTGGGGCAATGGCCGGCAGCCCGACAACGGGCGCCATCGTGGGTGGCGCGGTAGGAACGGCGACAGGCGCCCTGTGGGACGATATCAAGAAATCGCTGAAGTAAGCATTACGGACTGACCCCGCACCCCCGGTCGGTCAGTCGTGACGGCCTCTCTGATCGGACTTCCCGTCCCGCATCAGAGAGGCCGTCTTCTTTCCTCAATCCCCTCTATCAATCCGGCCTATCTCGTCTTTCCGATCTGTTTCGTCGTTTGGTCCGGACCAAATGGACCAACTGGATGATTTTCCGTGCAAAGCGTGCCGATAAGCTGAGTGAAGATCATAGGCTTTTCCGATTTGACTTATCGGATATAAGCTGCGTAGTCTTACAAAAGGTTCGTCTCGCATTGAAGACGGGATCGCATATTCAGCCATCAGGAGGGTTGCCATGGGTCGGCGGTGGACCCTTGCCGGGTTATCAGGTGTGATAGCGCTTGTAGCGTGCCTCGGACTGCTTGGCCCTGCCTGGTCCGAGACGCCAAAGGTGTTGCGGGTGTCGGCCATCCCGGACGAGAATCCTACCGAGTTGATGCGGATCTACACCCCTTTCGCCGAGTATCTGAGCAAAGAGCTGGGCATCCCGGTCAAATATATCCCCGTGGTGGACTACGCCGCAACCGTCGAGGCCCTGGCGGCGAAGAAACTGGACATGGTGTGGTACGGCGGGTTCACCTTTGTCCAGGCTCGAAAGCGGACAGGCAATGCGATCCCGGTGGTAAGTCGAGAGGAGGATCTGCGTTTTCACAGTAAATTTATTACCAGGCCGGACACCGGCATCAAGACCCTGGCCGACCTGAAGGGCAAGAGCTTTTCATTCGGAAGTGTCAGTTCGACATCAGGCCATCTCATGCCGCGCTATTTCCTGCTGCAGAATGGGATTGACCCGGAAAAAGATTTTGCCACATTCAGCTTCAGCGGGGCTCACGATGCGACAGCGCTATGGGTAGAGAGCGGGAAGGTTGACGCCGGAGCTTTAAACGAAGCGGTGTGGGACAAGCTGGTTCAGGCCAAGAAGGTCGATCTCAACAAGGTGCAGGTCTTCTGGACGACGCCCCCCTATATCGACTATGTCTGGACGGTGCGAGGCGATCTGGACAGCAGTCTCGTCGAAAAGATTGCCGCAGCCTTCACCAGGCTGAACTACAGCATTCCAGCGGACAAAGCATTGATGGACCTTCAGCGAACGAAGCGATACGTCCGCGTCAAGGCCGAGCAGTTCAAGCCCGCTGAAGAGGCGGCCATTGCTGCCGGGCTGCTTCAATAGCGCCCTCCGAACCGATGTACATACTCGATCGCGTCTCGAAGGTATTCGCCGGTCGGACGATCGCCGTGCACGAGCTTGATCTGAAGGTCCGAAAGGGCGAGCGGGTGGCGTTCATCGGCCCGAGTGGAGCCGGCAAGACCACGCTGTTCCGAATGTTGAATCTGACCATTCCCCCAACCTCCGGGACCCTTCTGTTCGACGGACTGGATGTCGGTTGCTTCTCAGGACGGCGGTTGCGAGAGGTTCGATGTCGAATCGGAACGATCTACCAGCAACACAACCTCGTCCCTCGCCTGCAGGTCGTTCATAATGTACTTTCAGGCAAACTTGGTGCCTGGTCCATCTGGCAGGCCGCGCGCTCGCTGATCCGGCCGACCGAGATCGAGCTTGCCTCTGAGGCACTCACGCAGGTCGGCATTTCCGACAAACTGTACGAGCGGACCGAAACATTATCGGGCGGCCAACAGCAGCGCGTGGCGATCGCCCGGACGCTGGTACAAAATCCGGAGGTGATCCTGGCCGATGAGCCGGTTTCTTCAGTCGATCCTGCGTTGGCCACCGGGATCGTTAAGCTATTGATCGAGCTCAGCCAGACCACTCGCAAAACCCTGATCATGAACCTCCACAGCGTGGATCTGGCACTGGCCCACTTCCCCAGAGTGATCGGGCTCAAGGAAGGAAAGATCCTGTTCGACCTGCCGGCCCCGGCGGTGACAGACGACCATCTGGCAGCCCTCTATGCCGGGAATCAGACCCCACCAGCCGAAGAGGAGGCCCCCAGCCGTGCAGCGCAACGATCCCTCTACTCCTGCCAGCCTCACCTTACCAACTAGGCGCTTCTCCAATCTTCAGATTGCCTGTTCCGCCCTGTTCGTCCTGACGTTTCTGGGAAGCTACAGGCTTGCCCAGGTGAAGCCGCTTTTGCTCTTCGAATCTGAGGGACGCCGGAACATCTGGAAGTTCGTGACCGGCATGTTCCCGCCGGACCTGTCCTGGAACTTCCTGAGTCTGCTGGGTCGCCCGATCCTGGAAACCTTTCAGATCTCCCTGATGGGAACCTTCATTGCCGTAGTCATCAGCTTCCCTCTTGGCCTCCTGGCGACAAGTTCGCTGACCTTTACAGGCATTCTGAACGAACGAGAGCTGGCCGGCTCTCGCCATCGCGCAATCCTCCGAAAGGGATCGTATCTGCTGGCCAGGGCGGTCCTCAGCCTGTTTCGGACCATTCCTGAATTCGTGTGGGCCTTCATGTTTGTCCGAGCCGTCGGGCTGGGACCGTTTCCCGGTGTCCTGGCGATCGGGATCGCCTATGCGGGAATGCTCGGGAAGGTCTACTCGGAGATCCTGGAGCATGTAAATCCAGGACCGTTGGAAGCGCTCCAGGCGACTGGCGCCTCTCGGCTCACCATCCTCCTGTACGGCCTGTTGCCACAAGCCTTACCGAACCTGGTCTCCTACACCCTCTATCGTTGGGAATGCGCCATTCGGGCATCCGCGATTTTGGGTTTCGTAGGCGCGGGGGGAATCGGCCAGCAGCTTGAGATCTCGATGCGGATGTTTCAGTTTGACCAGGTCATGACCCTAATCGCGATCCTGTTCGTGATGGTGGTAGGGGTTGATACTTTGAGCGCGAGGGTGAGAAGTATCATCCTCAGTCGATCGAGCGTCTAATGGCAGAGATTCCTACGCATAGGGTGAGACCGGCATCAGCACAGGAGCGCAATCCTCTCTCCGCCCGCAACCTGACGATCCTGGCGGGCTTTCTCGCCCTCATGGTCTGGAGCTATGTGGGAACGGAGTTCTCGCTGCGCGAACTGCTGGGCGGTGAGAGCGCAGCCCAGATCCTGACCTATGCCAAGAAGCTCTTTCCGCCTGACCTTTCTCCGGACTTCCTGCTCAAGACCGGCTACTGGGCACTCGAGACCTTCGCCATGTCGTTTCTCGGGACGATCCTGGCGGTCGTGATCGCCTTCGGCCTGGTCTTTTTCTCCAGTCGTAATCTGATGTTCACCGGGCTGATGTTTGAGATGGAGCGGCGCCGTCCGTGGATTCGAGCGCTCCGCACCACCCTGTACCTCAGCGCCAAGGCCGCCCTCAACCTCCTCCGGACCGTCCCTCACCTGGTCTGGGCGCTGATCCTGGTTTTTGCGGTCGGCCTCGGCCCGTTCCCAGGGATGCTCGCCCTGGGGATTCACACGGGCGGAGTCCTGGGCAGGCTGTTTGGGGAGGTGATGGAGAACGTCGAGACCCAACCGATTGAGGCGTTGCAGGCGACCGGCGCCAGCCGATTGCAGATCCTGCTCTACGGCATCCTCCCCCAGGTCCTACCGGAGTTTGTCGCCTACACGTTGTACCGATGGGAGGTAAACATCCGGGAGGCAATTATCCTGGGCTACGTCGGGGCGGGGGGGCGTCGGTCAGCAGATTCAGATCGCTATCAGTCTCTTCCTGGAGCACCGGCTACTCACGCTCATCATCGCGATCTACCTGATCGTCGCGATTGTGGATGCCCTCAGCGCCTATCTGAGAAGCCGCCTGGTCTGATCCTCGGCCTACCGCCGCGCAAGACCGCCGAGACCCCCCAGCCGGAAATCACCGTGTCGTCAAGCGCGGTGGCTACACCCGGTCCAGCGGGCAATGAGGCGGAGGAGGCAACTCGACCTTCACCACATCTCCCGGCCGTACTACCCCGCCGGTCCGCACTATCCCCATGATGCCGGCCTTTCGGATCAGTCGCCCGGACTCGTCCCGGCCCAGCACCGCTGCCATCAGTCCAGGCCGGAAAGCATCGAGCTGGGCGCATGGGGTGCGTAACCCGGTGACCTCGACAACCGCCTCCTGGCCGAGTCGAAGCAGGGTACCGGTCGGCAGGGCGAGCAGGTCGATGCCGCGGGTGGCAATATTTTCGCCCATCTGCCCGGGGGACACGTCGAATCCCGCGGCCCGCAGTTCGTCGTGCAGTTCGGTATGGATCAGGTGGACCTGCCTCAGGTTCGGCTCGGTTGGGTCGACCGCCACCCGCGAGCGGTGTTTGACCGTTCGTCCGAGGTGGGCGTCGCCTTCCACGCCGAGGCCTTCAAGCAGGCGAATGGCGTCCAACGGCGGCTTGCCGAACGAGTGCGTCGAACTGCAGCACACCGCCACTACTTCACACATCGGTCGGCTCTCACCGTCCGACATCACAGTTCACTGGTATCAGGAGCTATTTCTTTTCCTCCGGCGGACAGTTAAATTCGAAGATATGAAGGTTCCCGCCGTTCCATTGTGTCACCTTTGCGCTTCCCGCACCCTCCGGCTTTTCGGGGCGGAGAGGATGGCCTTTACCAAACTCAACGGTCGGCGTCTCGGACAGCAGCACAAGTTGTCTGTCGTTGGCCCGGACCTGAAAGGTGGCTTTCCAACTGCTGTCACCCATTTTTTCGACGCGCAATTTCAGTTTAGGGCAGTCGTCGGTTGTAATGGGAACAATGATCTTGGCTCCGCCCCAGGGCGCCCTCTTGTAATTATATGAGTTCTCTTTGAGTTGCCAGTTGCCGAAGTGCCAGCCGGAATCGTAGACGACGATCTTATCGTCCTTCAGTACCTGAAAATTGATCGGTTCGCCTTTGTCTTTGGCATCGTCCTTGGTATTGATTTCAAAAATCAAATCCGCGATGTTCGTCGCTAAAGCCGCCTGAAACGAGCCCAGCAGAAGAACGCCAGCAACAGCACCTATGGTCATATATTTCAGCATCGTCGCTCGCTCCTCGTTGAAAGTATAACAGCCCGGCAACTTGATACCTTGGTGATGCGAAAACTCGGGTCTCCTGAGACCCTCGAACTACCTACGTGGCGGCCCGCATGGTCGACGGCAGATGTCAGGCCGGTCCGCCGAACTTCTCGATCATCCCCTTTTTGTTGAGAACCACCTATCGTTCCGGCTCGTTATGAATGTTCCAATGGCACCTCTCTCCAAGACCGCTGTCGTCCAGGATCGTTCGATGGCCGAAGTCATGCGCGTCGAGTCTAACGACTGCGGCGATTCTGCTGTCTTCTTGGACACTTGTCAAGTCCGCTCGACAGTGATCGATGTCTGGAGTCGTCTCATGATTGACGTCTGCCATTCGCGTGGATGAATCTCCAGGTCAGGAGCGCCGCCAGCGCCATCGGAACCGCACCGAATGTGATAAATACAGCATCACCCGGAAGGCGCAGCCATTCGAGCAGACGCACGAACGGTTGATCCATAAACTCCGGACCGCGCGCATGCCAGTAGCCGTTCGTCAATACATCCCAGAGTTGCAAGACACCGCCGGGGAAGAGGCTGAGTATCACCATCAGCGCCAAGCCGATGTTCAATCCCCAAAACGAGACGCGCACATACTTTTCCACGTGCTGCCACTGCCGGTCGTCCAGCACCTGCCGGAACGCCAGCACCATCAGCGCCAACGCCAGCATCCCGAACACCCCCATCATCGCTGTATGCCCATGATTCGATGTCAGGATCGTGCCAACCTCGTAGAAACTGACGACCGGCAGGTTGATGAGAAAACCAAACACCCCTGCGCCGACGAAATTCCAGAAGCCGACCGCCATCAGGAAGTAGAACAACCACTTATGCGGTACCGCCACCGGCAGCTCGCACGCGTCACACTCGCTCTGAGTCAGCTTGATAAAGTCCCATGCATCCAATGTCAGCAACGTCAGCGGCACAACCTCCATGGCCGAGAACACGGCCGACAGGGCCATCGTGATGGTCGTCTGACCGGTCCAATACCAATGATGTCCGGTACCGATAATGCCGCTGCCGAGGTACAGGATCGCGTCAAGATAGATGACTCGCTCCACGTTCGCGTGCGACATGACGCCCAACTGGAAGAAGATCAGCGCCACCATCACCGTCACGAATAACTCCAGAAATCCTTCGACCCAGAGGTGGACGATCCAGAACCGCCAGTTATCCACCACCGATAGGTGTGTGGTGCTGCCGAAGAACATGGCCGGTAGGTAAAAGAGCGGAATCGCAAGGGCCGCATACTGAAACAGCCATACGATCTGGCGCTGCTTCGGGTTGTCCCTCGCCGGCGCCATAGCGCGCACCAACAATATCAGCCACAGTACCAGCCCAATCACCAGCAGAACCTGCCATGCCCGCCCCAGATCCAGATACTCCCAGCCTTGATGCCCAAACCAGAACCAGAGCGGGCCGAACACCTGATTCACCCCCAGCCACTCACCTAACGAACTGCCGACGACGACCACCACCAGTGCGACACACAACAGGTTGATGCCCGGAACCTGCCCGCGCACCTCCCGGTTGCCCAGTCCCGCCGCCAGGAATAGTCCGCCCGCAACATAGGCGGTCGCGATCCAGAAGATCGCCAACTGCAAATGCCATGTCCGCATAATGTGGCTCGGCGCGACTTCCGCCAGGTCCAGACCATAGAACTTGCCCGGCTCAGCCCGGTAATGCGCGACTGCGGCGCCGACAATCACCTGCACCACAAACAGCAGCGCCACCATCGCAAAGAGCTTGATCGTCGCCCGCTGGCTATCCGAGGCCACACCCGGCAACATCATCGGATGCACATGCCCGCTCCGGCCCTTCCAACCAAGGAAATCAAACTTGCCGAACGCGACCAGCACCCCAGCGATCCCCGCCAACAGCGTGATCAGGCTCAGCGCGCTCCACAGAATCGCGTCGGCCGTGAGCGTATTCCCGGCCAGCGGTTCGTATGGAAAGTTGTTCGTGTACGAGTAGGGCTTGTCGGGTCGATTCGCCACGGACGCCCATGCCGTCCACGCGAAGAAGGCCGTAAGCTGTCGCAACTCCTTGGGGTCAGTGATATATCCGGCCGGCAGCCCTACGCTGCCCATCGGCTCGGCGAAGTACGCCGTCCACCTCGCCACCTGCCGCTCGAATGTCGCCGTCTCCACCTCCGTAAACGTCAGTATCCCTGTGTGCGGGTCATAGCGATTCTGCTTCAACGCAGGCCCTGCCGCCACCGCCAAGGCGTGCAGATACTCCGCCGAAAAATCCGGTCCTAGATACGCGCCATGTCCCCAGACGGACCCGTTTTCCATCAGGCCGTACTTCAGGAAGACCTCCTGACCGATTCGGATCTCTTCGGCCGTCATGACGGTCACGCCGCCAGGGCCGATCACCTTGTCCGGTATCGGCGGCGCAAATTGATAGGTCCGCACCGCCAGCCAAATCAATACGGCTAACCCACATATCATTGTGATGGCAAGCGAATACCGCCACCAGGGGGACAGACCATTAGGGCTTGCCCTCATTCATCGCTCCTTTGACTCATGTTGTGGACGCACGGCACCGCGTCATCCAGCGGCCTACCTGCGGCGACAATGGACAGTACCATATTCATTCCCAATAACACACAACCCGCCGCGAGGTGGAGCGGCGGGTTTACAGCCATCATCCCATCCATTGAGGCTACCGCCTTCGAATCTCACGCACGATGTGAACGATTTCATCTGCGGTCATATCTAAGTCAACTCCCTCAACATCAAGTGGTGATTCAGGCTTCGAGACCGGCGCGATCATGAATGCCGATCCGTCTTTCCGTTTCACTCAATCACAACCACCTCAACAGATCGTACTTCAGCCAGCCGAAGCTTCGCGCAAGCGCCAGACCGGGACCCACTGGACCGAGCCAAATAAAGGCCCATCCCACAAACAATCCGGCGATGCCGGACGTGATAAGTGCAGCGAGAAAGCAACCGGCGATGACGAGCCTCTCGAACCGTGCCAGGTACCGATCGTTAATGCCACCGGCCGCATGCTGGCTGTGCCCACGATAGACCCACCTGGTGGGCGCCCTCACAATCCACGGCGTGATAATAGCCCACGCCAGAAACCCAAGCACGACCACAATGAGATCCTTCTCAGGCATAATATCATTGATCCCGGCGAGAACCATAAAGGATAGGAGCGTGGTCCACACGAGCGTGAGCAGCGCCTTCATGTATCGCAGAACGAGACGCTTGAGGTTCAGATTATGACGAATCAGCGACAGTTCAGTTTTTGCCACCTCCGTAACCAGGTCATGGTTGTATGCGCCGGCAAGACCGAACGCCGCGCACAAGGCGGATCGATCGTCTTCATGATCTGTCGGACACTCCTCGAGCCACGAATCATCAGGAAGCGCTACCTGCTTTTCCTCCTCTTCCTCTTCTCTTTCCTTTTCTATAAGGGCTTTGAACCAATGCTTGTCTTTATGTACGTGAGGGAGGACGGAGTGCTTCAGTGACGATCCGAACTGAATCGCACGAAGCTGTTTTTTCAGATCCGAGGGTTCATCATCACTAAAGGGTATCGCTGTCAGCGAAAACCTGGGATGGAATATCGGCTTATCGGTTTTCCCGAGAGCTACATTTTTAGGGGTATTGACGCTGAAGTAGAACAACGTCAGATCTTGAAGCAAAAGCCAGAGCGCATAGACAGGGATCGTGTAGGCGATCACCACGGGAAGACCGAGCGCGATGACGATAAGAAGAGACGGGAGGTTCCACTGCACCGACAGCATGGGAACGGCTTTATTGATGACACCGAATACCTGAACAGGCGCGTCTCGAAGGAATGTCGGCAGCAGCAACAATAGGCCCGCACCGCCCAGGAACGCCCCCGCGATGCGGTGCATCGTGGAGAGCCTGACCTCTGCGCGCTGAAGGTAGGCGCGAAGCGCATTCTTATTATCCGGTGCGGTCGTTTTACTGGACATGCGTTTTTCCTCATTCATCGTGCTACCCAACGAGGCTACGGGTTAGCGGCAGTCAGAAGACGGATGGGATACGCCCCGCTCCCGATGCGCAACGCACAACGTCCGCATCACCGGTCTAGTGTGAGCGGTGCGCTTTACCGCGTCCGGCTCTACGCTGTTGCTGGGTCTTTAGTTTCTCCCAGAACTGCCTCGGAGAGAGGATCACGAGATTCTCGACGTGACCGATATTCAAGAGCTCCTGGTCACCTGTCACGAACACATCGGCTCCAGCCGATATCGCCGCCGACAGAATGAGCAGGTCATGCTGATCTTCGATGTCGACCCCAGGCGGTTGGTTCGGCTGCGCCAGCACACTCTCGTGCTGCAATAGCTCAATGAAATCAGCGATCAAGTCTTGCGGGACACCGAACTTACTCCGTAAGACACGTCTCAGCTCGCTCAGCACGTGTGCGGAAGTCAGAAGCTCATGTGAAGCCAGCACCTCGCGCAGCACGTCTGCGCACAGTCCGCGAGTTGCCGCTGCACTGGCCAAGACATTAGTATCCAGGAAAACCCTCACGATACCTTGACGAACACGTCTTCGTCCGTCAGGTACCCACGCGCCTCCGCAAACGGCATGATCTTGCGCCGCAATGCCTCGAACTGGCTGATCCGAAGCTGGCGACGAAGGGCCTCTCGGGCGACCTCGCTCCGGTTTCTTCCTGACCGACGACTCGCCTTGGTCAATAGGTCGTCCAGATCCTTATCAAGTCTGATGGTGAGGCTGCTTGTTTTCATGTCATACACTGTAGGACACTTCGGTTGTAGTGTCAATGATAGTATTCGGCTCAACGGGGCTGCGGATCAGCGGTGAGCGGAGGCGCGAGCAAGCTCGCGTGGACGACTGTCCGCCGCAGCCGCTTAATGGGCACCTCTTCTCCCCGCGTTACGCCGCCTTTGCCGTGGCTCGAACGGCCTCCAGTGTGGACAGCAGTTCGTCGAGCTGGACCATGCTGAACAGTCCATCCGGACCACGCGGCGTAAGATCGGTGAACGGCGACTCGTACAGCGCGCCGGGCTCGACAATACCATGCTCCGTCAAGTGATCCACGACTAGGTTAATGAACTCGATCTGATTCGCCGATAGCGCCTTGCCCACGATGAAGCTCGCCATGGCGTCCTTGGCTGCCCCGCGATCCAACCCGACGAGTGAACGCACGAAGCTGTAGAGCACGAGCGAAGCGTTAGGCAGGTGGGCCGAGAGCGCGTCCAGCCGACCGAGCGCTACCAGCGCATCGTCGAAGCGGCGCCGCAGTGCGGACGACCACACAATCGGCGGGTCGGGCGGCAACGCCGCCGGTACGAACGCGCGAAAGCGCTCGCCGGCTGTGGCCATCTCGACGTAGATTCCGGGTGGGGATCTGCGCATGGAGTGAACATCCTCAAACAAGAACTTCTGTTATTTTAACTTCGTTGTGTAACATAAATCAATGAGACCCTTTGGTTCAGCTTCCAGCGGTCGGCCCGCTCGCTGGAGGAAGGCGGACTGACTCATGCCTTTACGGGTACGGAGACGGACTTGTCACAGTTTGGTGTCACAGCTTGTCATAGCTCCGCGTCACAGTCTGTCACAGCGACTTACCTTTGGCGGGTACATACTGTCGGTTCGGATCGGTTAATGCGGCACCCACCACCTCCAGTAACCCTTTCTCGACCAAGGATTGCAGATCGCGCTGAAGCGAGCGGCGGCTGACATCCGGAAATCGCGGCTCCAGCTCGCCGAGTGAAAGTATGCCCGCCGCATGGACCTCTACCAGCACCGCGCCCTGGCGCCCCGTCAACCGATGGTGACGCGCCAGTAATTCAGCCCGGACGACCGCGATATCCCGCTCCTTGACCTCCTCAAGCTGAGATGCCAGCCCATGAACGAAGTACTCCAACCAGCCGGTCATGTCCATGCCGTGCTCGCGCACCCCTTGAAGGGCCGCGTAGAACGGGCCCCGGTCGCGATCGTAGAACTCGCTCAACGCGAACAGACGTTTGAAGTCATAGCCCGCGCGGTACAGGCAGAGCATCGACAGCAATCGGGAGGTACGCCCGTTGCCGTCCTTGAACGGATGGATGTGCACAAGCTGGAACTGCGCGATGCCGGACACCAATACCGGGTGCACGCCGGTATCCGCGCGCAACCATTCTACAAGCTCGCGCATCAGCGGCGGTACCTGCTCCGGGGGAGGTGGCGTGTAGATCGCCTCGCGCGTCCGGCTGTTCACGACATAGTTCTGGGTGGTGCGGTAGCGGCCTGGATTGGCCGTGCCTCCGCGCACGCCTTCGACCAGCCGCTTGTGGATCTCGCGGATCAAGCCTTCCGTCACCGGCTCGCCGCTCCCCAGGTAGTCCGAGACCAAGTTGAAGGCCTCGCGGTAATTGAGTAACTCGCGGACGTCGTCTTTGCTCGCCTCCTTCACCGCCTGGCCGGTCCACAATCGCTCCGCCTGTTCGAGCGTGAGTTGGGTACCCTCGATGTGCGTCGTGTGATGCGCTTCCAGCAGCAGAGCTCGCGCGCTCATACGCTCGATTAACCCCTCCGAGAGCGTCGCCGCCTCCAGGAAACCGCGCGCCCGCTCGATAGCCGCGAGCGAGGCCGTGATCGGGTTCGTGATCGTGAATCGCGGTGCAAAGCCGGCCACAGCTACCACTCCCCCTGAAAGGCGTCGTCGAGCCTGCGGATGAACAGCAGGTAGGTGATCTGCTCGATCACCTCCAGCGGATTGGAAATGCCCCCGGACCAGAACGCATCCCAGGTGCGATCGATCTGGCTCTTGATGTCGCCGGTGATCATAGTCTGATCCTTGTTAGCGAGGTTATGCGCCGATAAACACCTGAGATGTGCCTAACGGATGGCCTCTGATCCACTGCTTTACCGACTCATCGCGTTGTTTCGCGCCGATTCTCCTGCCTTTCTAGGGACTTGTCAAGGTTCGACCTATTGGTATGCTATAGTCACTGGTACGCGGGGTATCTTCCGGGCGATAAGAACACAGATGATCAATGAAGAATGAAACAGCGATGCGGTTTGTGGCGGATGCGATGTTGGGTCGATTGGCCACGTGGCTCCGCCTGTCGGGGTACGATACCCTCTATTGGCGGGGCGACGATGCCAGGCTGGTGCGCCTGGTCCTGGCGGAGAACCGGCTGTTGCTGACCCGAGACACCCACCTGCCTCCTCGGCTGCCGCCCCATCTGATTTGCTTGATCGAGAGCGATCACTACGATGCGCAACTCGGTCAGGTGGTGGCCCGCTTTGGGTTGTCGCCACAGATCGGCCGCCTGTGCGCACGATGCAACCTTCCCCTGGAACCGGCTGATAAAACTGCGGTCCGTGCCGAGGTCCCTCCGTTCGTCTGGCAGACCCAGGAGCGGTTCGCCCGCTGCCCTGGTTGCCTTCGGATCTACTGGGAGGGAACGCATTACGCCCGGATGCTGGAGACGCTTGATCGCTTGCCTGGCCGGCAGACAGGGGTCGCGGCCATGAGGAAGGAGAACAGCCAATGCGCGTGAGCTTCATGGGCACACCCGCGTTCGCCCTGCCATCGCTTACGGCGCTCATGGCCGCGGGCCACGACATCTGCCTGGTCGTGACCCAACCGGATCGGCCGGCGGGGCGCGGCCGCGTGCCTACCCCCCCACCGGTGAAACTCGCCGCCCAGGAGCTCGGGCTTCCGATCCTGCAGCCGGAAAAGGTGGGCGAGTCGGCAATTATCTCGGCGTTGCAGGCGGCCCAGCCTGAAGCCATCATCGTTGTCGCCTACGGTCAGCTTCTGCCGAAGCCGATCCTCACCCTGCCGCCGTATGGTTGCCTCAATCTCCATGCGTCGCTCCTGCCGAAGTATCGTGGTGCGGCGCCGATCCCACAGGCCATCATCCAAGGAGAGACCGCCACAGGGGTCACCATTATGCAGATTGAGGCGCGGATGGATGCCGGTCCGATCCTCATGCAGCAGCGCGAGCCTATCGGGCCTCGGGATACCGCCGGGACCGTGGGCGAGCGGCTGGCTGTCATTGGGTCCCAACTGCTGTGCCAGGCCATCGATCAGGTGGCACGCAAGACAGTCCACCCGATCCCGCAGGACGAGGGTCTTGCGACCTATGCGCCGAAGCTCACCGTCGGCGACACGCATCTGGACTGGGCGCGTGACGCGCGAATCCTCGACTGCTTGATTCGTGGCCTGTGTCCCGTGCCGGGTGCCGCGACCAGCTTCGAGGGACGCCGTGTGAAGGTGCTGGAAGCCACGGTGGAGGCAGTAGTCGACCCCTCTCCCGGCACCGTATGTGCAGTCGATCAGAAAAAGGGGATCCTGATAGCCGCCAGGTCCGGAGGCCTGTGGCTTGCACAGGTGCAACCGGAGAACCGTCGTGTCATGACCGCAGCGGCGTTTGCCAGTGGGTACCGTGTCCGGCCCGGCGACGTATTCGGGCCATCTTAGAGGCATACAGATGCACGCACGGCGGCTCGCATTCGAGATATTAACCCAAGTAGAGGAGCAGCAGGCCTACGCTAGCCTGCTGCTGGACGCCAAGTTAAAACAGGCCCGCCTCTCGCAACAGGATCGGGCGCTGGCAACCGAATTAACGTACGGCGTCCTCCGCTGGCAGGGTCGTCTCGACTACCTGTTGGCCGCCGTGACCGACCGCCCCTGGGACAGGGTCGATCCGGCTCTGCGCCGCCTGCTGCGTCTTGGCGCCTATCAGATACTCTTTTTAACGCGTGTTCCGGCCTATGCCGCCGTGAACGAGACCGTCGCCCTGGCCCAGGATGTCATGCGCAGTCAACTCAAGCCTGTTGCCAAAGCCTTCGTCAATGCGATTTTGCGTCGATTGTTGGAGCGGCATGCAACGATCCGCTTTCCTGATCCGTCCGGCGATCCGGTCGGCGCCCTCGCTGCGCGCTGGTCACACCCGTCCTGGCTGGTCGCCCGATGGCTGAAACGGCTGGGACCGGAGGAAACCGAGGCGCTGCTCAAGGCCAACAATGATACTTCGGCGCTATCAGTCATGGTCAACCTCGTCAAGCGTCAGCCTGAGGAGGTCCAGGAGCGCCTTACCCGCATCGCGGGATCGGTGACGCCTGGCCGCTTCGTCTCGGGCGCTTTTCACCTCAACGATGGCGCCGAGGCGCTGCGGGACCCGGCATTTGCGGACGGCTGGTACTTCCCGATGGATGAGGCGGCGGCCTTGCCAGTTCTTATGCTGAATCCCCAACCTGGCGACGTCGTGTTGGATGCCTGCTCCGGCGGCGGCGGGAAGACGGCCTTGCTCCTGGGACGGCTCGGCGGACAAGGGAGAGTGATCGCGCTCGACCCGAGCGCTCGCGCTCACCGGCGCCTCCGAGAGGCCAGGACGCGCCTGTCTCTTGATCGAGTCTTCCCGGTCCAGGCTGATGCCAGGCAGGCCGCGCAGCTCTTCACGCGCCAGGTGGACAGGATTTTGGTCGATGCGCCGTGCAGCGGCCTCGGCACCTTGAGACGCCATCCCGAGCGGAGGTGGCAGCAGCAAGAGGCAGGCTTAGCAGCCTTGGCGCGCCTGCAACTTGAGCTGCTGCATGGTGTCGCGCCGGTACTTAGGCCTGGTGGGTTCCTGGTCTATAGTACCTGTTCGCTTGAACCGGAGGAGACCGACGTCGTGGTCGAGACGTTTCTGCGCGACTTCCCGGAGTTTGTCGCCGCTGATACCAGCGGCGGGCTTCCTGCAACGGTCGCAGGGCTGATCGATTCCAAGGGCGCCCTTCGCACCTGGCCGCACCGGCACGGACTCGACGGCTTCTACGCTATTCGGCTCCGTAGGCGGGACAGATGAGACTCCTCCGACTGATTGGCAAAGGACTGGCGTGGGCCATAATCCTGACCGCAGTGGCTGTCGTGAGCGGCGCCATCACGGTGTGGTTTGCTACCGAAAAGGATAAGGTCCAGCTTCCGCGCGTAATCGGAATGGACGCCACGGCGGCGCTCGAACTGCTGCGCGAGCAGGGGCTCCAGCCGAAGGTGAGCGGCCGGGAGTATAACGAGAAGATTCCGAAGGATGCCGTCCTGTTCCAACGGCCGGCCAGTGGCTCGTGGGTGCAGACAAACAGCGAGGTCCGTTTGGTGGTCAGTCAAGGGGGCGATGCAGTGGCGCTTCCGCCTCTCGCCGGGCTGCCCCTACCTGAGGCTCAGCAGCTTCTCCAGCGATATGGCTTCACCCTTGGCCGGGTAGCGAAGGTTCATTCGTCGGAGCGGCCGAATGGAGAGGTGATCACCCAGGATCCCGAAGCCGGCGCCATCGTCCGGAGGGGAAGCCCGGTTGCCGTCCTACTGAGCCTTGGCCCGCTTGAGGAGCCGCCTCCCGCACTCACATTGCCTTCCTTGAGCCTGCGCGAACCGCACAGCACGAAACGATGAGATGTTCGGCGTCTTGAAGCTGACCTTATACCCGACGAGTTATAAGTGGCGGTTCATCCCGGTCGCCGGAGGATAATTCACAGATGCGGGTACGGGGCGATGCCACCAGCTTGACACGGTGGCGGATCGATTGATACACTCTTTCCCATGCGTGATGTGGGTAGAGTTGCTCGGCTCCCGCTTGGGCGACGAGCGAACACTTGGGGGGCTAGGCTTCCGTGATAAGTCGTGGTCAAAGAGCTTTTGCTCTTGCCTTTACGTTACTCGTTGTGTACATGGGATCACCAGGCATTCATATGGAAATTATCGGTTCCCACGATCATTCCCATTCGATCCCTCTCGAGAACCAACCTGCCGCTCACCGCTCGCATAGGAACCTGCCTGAACAAACAAGCCAACCGATTCCTCACTGCGATCTCGAGGTGAACCAAGCAGCCAATTCACCCTCGTTTACTTTAGATCCACCAGGATGCGTCGAGCAGTGTAACGCTCGGCCTGCGCCTTCCCCCTCTTCCATCACGTTGGATCCACCTTTTCTACCCCCTCGCCAGGCGTAGTTCTCCTTTCCTTTCTTACGACCGTTTCGTTCGTGACGAGGTGTGAATCGAGCGCCATTGTGATTCTTTCCCCTCACTGCGGACGATCAATCCTCCTGCGGCATATAAGATCGGCCTATCGTTCGAGGTGTATTGATGGATAGATTGGCGATGAGAATCTCGAAACTATCTGCACTGCTTGCTCTATTCGTATGTTCGATGAGTACGCCTATTTTTGCTGAATCCCAGACTGCAACTCCTCCACGAATGCTCTCGCTGGCCGACGCCTTACAGATCGCAGGGCAACATAACCCCGGTCTGCTGACAGAGACGACAGCTAAGCAGATTGCACGTGGAAATGCTGCCACCGCCGCGCTGCTCTCTAATCCACAGGTTCTGCTCAGATCTGAAGGGTTTCGCGGGGGCTCATTTGTGGATCGACAGGAGCTCTTTTTTGAGGTCAGCCAGGAGATTCAGACAGCCGGTAAGCGCTCCCAGCGAATAGCCGTCGCAGGGGCGAATCTTCGCGCGACCGAAGCCGACGTCGACAATACGGCCCGCCTTCTCAGGTTCGCGGTCAAGCAGGCGTATTTCCAGATCGTCCTGGCCAAGGCCGATCTTGCCGTGGCCCGCGACCTGCTGACCGACTTCGACCGGACTATTCGCTCCAAGGAGGAGCAGTTCCGGCTCGGAGAGATTTCCGGAGCGGAGCTGAGGCGTGTGCAGGTTGAGCGCTTCAGGGTGTTCGACGACGTCGTCGCCGGAGAGCTGAATCTCAAGCAGGCCAGAGCCTCGCTGCTCACGCTGCTCGGCCACCATGACTCGACATTCGAATTTGATGTCACCGAATATCTCGTCAAAGGTGAACCTGTCGGCGGTCTGGCGCCATTGCATGTCGAGGCGCTGCAGAGCCGCCCGGACCTTAAAGCCCAGCATCAGCGGATCGACCGGGCTCGTGAACAGACCAGGCTCGAACAGGCGCAGCGCTTCCCGGATCTGTTTCCCTTCGTAGGCTACAAGCGGAACTTCAGTGAGGACAGCGTATTATTTGGCGTCTCGGCCCCCCTACCCCTCTTTAATAGAAATCAGGGAGGCGTCGTTCGGGCTCAGGGGGAAGAGGAGCGAGAAGCGTTCCAGCTCAGGCGGATTGAGGCCCAGGCGCTCCTGGAGGTCGATCAGGCTTTTAACAGGTTTGAGAGTGAACGCCGGCGTCTCGAAGGACTGGAAACCGAATATCTGCCCAAGGCCCGCGAATCGCGGGAGATTGCCGAGGCTGCGCACAAGCTGGGAGCTATCGATTTGACGGCGTTTCTGGATGCGCAGCGGACCTTCCGTGAGGTCCAACGGCTCTACAACCGCTCCCTGTACGAACTGAGCATCGCCAGATTTCAAGTCGAAGCGGCCGTCGGCCGCTAGGGGCATACGATAATGGTCTATCTATTAGTTGGGCTCGCACGTCGCGTTACTTTTTTACCGATCGTCATTGTTGCCGTCGCCATACTGGGCGCTTGCAGCCGCGCCCCAGAACAAAAACCGGCAGCGCCCGCGAGTAAACCTGAGCCGGACACGGTCACGATTTCGACCGAGGCTCAGGTTAGGTTCGGCTTTGCCGTCGCCCGGCCGCAGCGGATAACGCCGGTCCGATTCATTGAAGCCACAGCCGCCATCGCGCCGGATCCGGCGCGCGTAAGCCACATCGCGCCGATCGCCAAGGGGCGAATCGAACGAGTCTATGTGCAGGTCGGCGATGCCGTGAACCAGGGGACCCCCCTTTTCGGGTACGACAACATCGAACTGGGGGAGGCCATTGGGGACTATCGGGGTGAGCTGGCCGAGTTGCAGAAGGACCTCGCCCTCATGGAACACCACCGGGAGATGTGGGAACGTGCCAAGTTGCTGTTGGAAAAAGAGGCGATAGCCCGCAAAGAGGTCCACATACGAGAAACGGAGTACCTGGTGGAAAAAGCAGCGGTCGAGAGCCGGTACGCCAGGATTGCCAGGGCGAGGGAGAAGTTGATTCGCTTCGGGATGACGAATGAGCAGATCGAGGGTCTGGTGAACAGGCAAGAGCGCGCTCTGCCCCCTGAAACCTCGCACACAATTGTCAGAGCGCCGATCAGCGGTGTCATCATCAAGCGAGAGGGGGCGCCTGGCGAGGTGGTCGGGCCCGAAAAAGAACTATTGGCGATCGCCGACCTCACGAGTATCTGGACGCTGGTGGACATTTATGAGAAGGACCTGGGCCAAGTTCGACGTGGGACGGCCGCAGAAATCAACGTTGAGGCGTACCCGGGCGAAACCTTTCGCGGCACCATCAGCTACGTCAGTGATCTCCTCGATCCCGACACGCGGACAGCCAAGGCGCGAGTGGAGATCCCCAACCCTCAACGCAAATTGAAGCTCGGAATGTTCGCGACCGTCAGGCTTCGGGCCCGGGTTGCCGATGGAACAGAGGCGGTGACGGCGATTCCCTCAACGGCCATTCAACAGATCGATGGACAGCCGTCGGTATTTGTCAAACTTAACCCGACAACCTTTCAGCGACGGAAGGTGAAGCTTGGCCCTGCATCGGGGGACCTCGTTGAGATTGCCGAAGGCCTGAAAGAGGACGAACAACTGGTGACAACGGGCAGTTTCACACTGAAATCCGAGTTCCTCAAGGAACAACTCGCTCAGGGGGAGGGTCAATAATCCCCGGAAGGATCTTTCATGCTCCAGCGTATTTTTGAGCTGTCTCTGGAGAACCGGTTTCTTGTTCTGATCCTCACCGGTCTCCTTATCCTGGTGGGCATTGTCGCCTTGCGTGACCTGCCGATCGACGCCGTCCCGGACGTCACGACGGTGCAGGTTCAGATTCTGACCAAGACGGCGCCGATGGGTCCGGTAGAGGTAGAGCGCTATGTCACCTTCCCGATTGAGGCGGCCATGAGCGGCCTGCCGGATTTGGAAGAACTGCGCTCGGTGAGTCGATTCGGTCTGTCGGCCGTGACCGCGGTGTTCAAGGACCACGTCAACGTCTACTTTGCCCGGCAACTGGTGGCCGAACGGCTGGCAACCGCCAAAGAACAGATTCCCTCCGGCTTCGGGACGCCTGAACTCGCGCCGGTCACGACGGGGCTGGGCGAGGTGTATCAGTTCGTGGTCAAGGGCGAAGGGTATACGCCGATGCAACTGCGCGAGATTCTCGATTGGCAGATCGCCTACAGGCTGCGCGCGGTCCCTGGCGTCGTAGAGGTCTCGCAATGGGGCGGGTATGCGAAGCAGTACCACGTGGTTGTAGACCAGAGAAAACTTGTCTCATATCGAATTCCTATCGGTCGGGTGTTTGAGGAGCTTGAGAAGAATAACGCCATCGCCGGCGGCGGTTATATCGAGCACAACAGCGAGGCCTATGTGATTCGAGGCGAGGGACTGGTTGAAACTCAGGAGGACCTCTCTCGCATCTTGGTCGGTACCGGACCGGGCGGCACACCCATTACAATGGCGCAACTGGGTCAGGTGAAAATCGACAGCATGCCGCGGATCGGCGCTGCCACGCAGGACGGCGTCGGTGAAACGGTCGTCGCTATGGCGCTGATGCTTCGCGGCGGCAACGGCCGCGTCGTAGCCGAGCGGATTAAAGACGAGGTCGAGCGGATGAAGCCGAGTCTGCCGCCCGGGGTCTTCATTGAGCCATACTACGACCGATCAGACCTTGTGAACAAGGTCATCCGAACCGTCACCACCAATCTGATCGAGGGGGCGCTCTTGGTAATCGCGGTGTTGCTCCTCTTGCTCGGCAACCTCCGAGGCGCTCTGATCGTCGCCGCAGCGATCCCTCTTTCGATGCTGGTGGCCTTCACGGGAATGGTCCAGACAGGGATCTCAGGCAACCTCATGAGCCTGGGCGCGATCGATTTCGGACTGATCGTGGACGGCACGGTGGTGATGATTGAAAATATCGTCCGGCATCTGGCGGAAGCGCGAGGGGTGCGGAAAGCGGAACGTCCCCTCATTATCCTCCGAGCCGGGCGGGAGGTCCTGCGGCCGATCTTCTTCGCCGTCAGCATTATCGTCATCGTCTACCTGCCGATTCTCACATTACAGGGCGTCGAGGGGAAGATGTTCAAGCCGATGGCGTTCACGGTCATCTTCGCGCTCCTCGGATCGCTGATCTTGTCGTTCACCCTCATGCCGGTCCTGGCTTCGCTGTTTCTGCGAGGACCGATTGCTGAGGGCGATTCGTGGCTGCTGCGCCGGGTCAAGATCCTGTACCTGCCGCGACTGGCTTGGTGCGTCCATCACCCGAAGATGACGGCCCTTGTTGCGGCATCGGCCTTTACCCTCAGCCTCGTGTTTGTACCGTTCCTGGGCGGGGAGTTCATTCCGCAACTCGATGAGGGTGACCTGGTGTTGCAAACCTGGCGTCTACCGAGTACTGCCTTGAACCAATCCATCAAGGACTCCCTTGAAATTGAACGTGCCCTCCTCCGTTTTCCTGAGGTGCGACAGGTCGTGTCGAGGATCGGGTCGCCGGAAATCGCGACCGACGTCATGGGAATGGACATGTCCGATGTCTTCGTGGCCCTCCGACCGCCGCGGGCGTGGAAGACCGGCATGACCAAAGAGCAGTTGATCGACCAGCTTGCCGCAGCCCTCGCGTCTGAGGTTCCCGGCGTGGGGATCAGCTTTACCCAGCCCATCGAGATGCGTTTCAATGAATTGATCGCCGGCATCAAATCCGATCTTGGACTCAAGATTTTCGGTGACGATCTCAAGATTCTCAAGGAAAAAGGGGACCAGGCGGCCCACATTCTGCGACAGATCCGTGGGGGCGAGGATGTCCGGGTCGAGCAGGTGGCCGGCCTCCCGGCGCTGCGGATCCAGGTCGACCGGCGACGAATCGCCAGATACGGAATCAACACAGCGGATGTCCTAGCCGCTGTGGAGGCTGCCGGCGCCGGGAGGGTGGTAGGAACGGTCTTTGAGGGGCAGCGGCGATTTCCTCTGGTCGTTCGAGCGGTCGGCAGCGGCCGTACTGATCTGCCTTCTTTCCAGGACCTGCCCGTTGCCGCCCCAAATGGCGCCCTCATCCCTCTTGCGCAACTGGCCTCCGTCAACATCGAGGAGGGTCCGGCCCAAGTGAGCCGTGAAGATATCAGTCGGCGGATCGTCGTAGAAGCCAATGTCAGAGGTCGCGACCTGAGCTCGTTTGTACGCGAGGCGCAAGACCGAATTGCCAAAGAACTCACGCTGCCTCCTGGCTATCATATTAAGTGGGGCGGGCAATTCGAAAACCTGGCGCGGGCAACCAGTCGCCTCGCCATCGTCGTTCCTCTCTCGCTGTGCCTGATCTTTGTCCTGCTGTACACCACCTTCAATGCAGTCCGACCCGCCCTGCTGATCTTTTTGAACGTTCCACTGGCGGTAACTGGGGGAGTTCTCGCATTGGCCTTACGCGGACTACCGTTCAGCATCTCTGCGGGAGTGGGTTTCATTGCCCTGTTCGGCGTCGCCGTCCTGAACGGCGTGGTACTAATGAGTTACATCCTACACCTTCGCGAGGAGGGGCTCTCGGCGAGCGATGCCGCGTTTAAGGCCGCCGAGATCCGTCTGCGGCCGGTCTTGATGACCGCCCTTGTCGCCGGCCTCGGGTTTATTCCGATGGCGCTGTCCCATGGCATCGGCGCCGAGGTCCAACGTCCGCTGGCTACCGTCGTCATCGGCGGCCTCGTCACATCCACCCTACTGACACTCTTCGTCCTCCCGAGCCTCTATCGCTGGTTTGAACGTGAACCCGCAGACGCCGCCTAATCCTCCGAGATATTTGTTAAATCCACTGAAGGTTCATTCCCCGCGGCTTGCCGCGAGTTCGTCATACCGGCGAAAGCCGGTATCCAGAAGGCCCCACTGGATTCCGTGTCAAGCACGGAATGACGGGCCAGAACAGAAGACGATACCCAGCGGTTTGCCGAGGGGTCGTTCATTCTTTTTCGCTTGACAGCAGTAATCAGGCTTCGATAGCCTACAAATAGTTGGGAAACAGGCCAAAACCGGTAGGCGAAACAGGGTGTATATCCTAACATGCAAAGATTACATCAAAAGTCCGTAATTCGCCTGCGCCTCAAAACCTTGGCGGCTGCGTCGTTCGGCTTTTATCTGCTTCTCAACGCCTTCCTCACGCACTGCCTCATCAACCCTCACAACGCACACTTACAAGGCCAAGCCACTACTAGTCCTCTCGCCTCGCTCTGTGCGTGGGTCCATAAGACCGTTTCGCCTCATACGCCATCAGTCGGATTGATTCTGCCCATAATTGCGGCGGCTCTGTTCATCGTGGCGGCGCCCCTGCAGCGCTCTTCCCAATTCCAACCCATCAAGCCTATCGGTCGGTCCCCGCCCCAGCTCTGCTTCGTGTAATCCCTTTCAACCGACGGCTTCGCCGTCTACCAAGCACTGATAGCAGTTAGAGATTTTTCGGGCGACGCATCAACACATTCAGTATCGTAGCCCTGTTTGCTGGTTAATAAGTCTCCCGTGTCATTGCGAGGCGAAGCCGAAGCAATCTCGCAGTCCTCCAGAACAACAACGATGAGATTGCCGCGCTCCCTTCAGTTGCTCGCAATAACGGGTCAGTGAGTGGCGTAGTCTCGGGGCAAACGTTCATGTCGGGATCGTAAGTCCACATTCGGGAGGGAAGATGATGCGTCAACGAACCGGTTGGCTCAGTATACGCTTATTGTTATTAGGTATTGCCGTTGTGATCGCGTTGCCGACCGCCGGGTGGGCTCACGGCGTCGTAGGCAAGCGGTGGTTCCCGTCTACGTTGGCAGTCGAAGACCCGTTCGTCTCTGACGAGTTAAGTACCGTGGTTGAACACATTAGAGACCCTCACGCCCTGGAGACTGAGATCGAGATGGAGCTGACCAAGCGGCTGACCCCGAATCTGGCGATTGGGATCGGCGGCACACGCAGCATCATCAGACCTCGCGGTGGACACGGCGAAGAAGGCGAAGAACATGAGCATGGAGAGGCGACCGGAACGTCTCATGGCTGGCAAAATCCGGAGTTTATGCTCCGCTACCAGTTCATTCGGGACCCGATGCGAGAGCTGGCCGCTACTGCTGCTATCAATGTATCGCCTGGCGGCGTCGGTAACAGGAGTGTCGGCAGGCTCTCCGGGACTACCGTCAGCCCGGCCATTCAGATCGGCAAGGGATTTGGCGATCTCCCGGACTGGGCCGACTGGTTCAAGCCGGTTGCGGTGACCACATCGGTCGGTTTCGACCTGCGCACGAATCGCAACGATAGAGAAGAAGACGCCCAGCACGCCTTCGCCTGGGGAGTCACCATGATGTACAGTGTTCCGTATCTGCAGTCGTTTGTGAAAGACGTCGGACTTCCTTGGCCGTTCAACCGCGTGTTCCCCATCGTGGAGTTCAATGGGGAAACCCTCATCAGCGGACCCGAGAAGGGAAGCCACACCGCCTTTGCGAACCCCGGGCTGATCTGGGCGGGGCGGTACATGCAACTCGGAGTCGAGGCGAAAATTCCCTTAAACAACACATCAGGCAGCAGCGTCGGAGTGTTAGGGATGGTTCATTTCTTCCTCGACGATATCGCGCCTGATATCTTTACGTGGACACCGTTCCATGGCGTCTTGGGACCGCAAACACTGCCGAGATAGCCGGTCGATGGGACCATGGAGCAGCTCTACGGCTTTCGTGATAGGACTGCTCCTGACGGCGACATCGGCCTGGGGCCATTCCTTCCCAGACCACTCGGAACCGCGAGTGGGGTGGACGGTCACCAAGCCGCCCGCTCAGGTCAGGATCTGGTTCGACGTACCCATTGAGCCGATCTTCAGCGCCATCAAGGTGGTCGACGTGAACGGGCAGCAGGTGGATAAACAAGACGGACGCGTGAATCCAGCGGACCACACGGTCTTGGAGGTAAGCCTTCCATCGCTTCCACCCGGAAAATATCGGGTGTTCTGGCAAGTCATTTCGATCGACACTCACCGCACCGAAGGCGACTATCCGTTTACCATTGGGGCGAGCCCATGACCGACCTGCAGACCATGCTGCCGATCATCGTCCGCTACCTGGGGTTTGTGAGTCTCACGATGTTGGTCGGCGGCTTCGGCTTTGTGTGCTTGATCCTTCCGCCACGCCTATTATCCCGCGAGGGTTACCAGATCCTGGATCGACATCTTAGTCGGGTACAAGCCGTCTCGATCCTGATTGTGACGCTTACGAGCGTAGCCGATCTGATCTTGAGAACCCTAGCGATGAGCGGCGGGAGCCAGGCCACATTGGGCCTCGCCCTTCCGTTGGTTCTTCAGCATACCCACTTCGGGACGGTGTGGATCATCAGAACCTTCCTGCTGGGGCTGTTGGGCGCGGCCTGGTGGCTCCGGCTGCAGGGGGCGGCCGCACCCTCGCGGTTCGCCTGGATTGCCGCGATCCCCCGCGTAGGACTGTCAGGCATGACCTGGTGGCTCAGGCTGCTGGGGACGACCGCCAGCCCACAGTTCGCGTGGGCCTCCTTCTTTGGCGCCTGCTTCGTGGCCCTCACCACGACCCTCTCAGGCCACGCGGCCGACTGGGGCGATCTGGCGGTTCCAGTACTGGTCGACTGGGTTCACCTCATCGCGATCTCGATCTGGATCGGCGGGCTGTTCACTTTCGGGTTCGTCCTCAAACGTTCCTTGGCGGCGCCGGGCGCGGAGGAGATGGTACGCGCACTCTCGTCAATCGCCCGGCTTTTCTCCAGGATAGCGGCCGCCTGTGTGGCCGTCTTTCTGCTGACAGGACTCTACAGCACCTGGTTGCAGGTGGGCGCCCTCTCACCCCTTGTCACCAGTCCATATGGGTGGACTCTTCTGGTGAAGCTGGCGGTTGTGGTACTGATCCTGGCAATCGCGGCGGTCAACCGACTCTACTTTCTTACCCGGTTAGGACCAAGCGCGACCACTCACGGTCGATTGGCCTTCAGAACAATCCGACGCGTCGGCGGCAATCCACGAGCAGCCAACGAGACCGGAGACGACCGGCGGATCCGATACCGGTTTTCCCGGTTTGTCCGGCTGGAGTGGATCATGGTAATGATCACGCTGGCCTGTTCAGCGCTTCTCACCCAACTGATGCCGGCCCGTCATGTACGTCATCTCGAACATCTCAAGCAACATCAGCACAGCGGTAGCCATCCGTCGGCGCACGACACCCCGATAGCAATGCTACCATCAGCGCGAGAGTAGGTGCGTGTTGACAGTGAACCGGCCTCGCGTACAACACATCAAAGCGCTGGCCCTCGTCCTGGCCCTTTTGCTGTTCGTGTTCGGGGCCGCGCAGCACTCGGCCCACCATCTCAGTCATCTCAACCAGCCGATCCAGTGCGTGGTTTGCTCGGCCTCAGCACATCTGGCCGGGGTCGCGGTCGAGTCTGTGGCCATCGAGAAACCGGCTCTGCTCTTGGAGTTCGTTCCCGGAACCCGCTTTACCGATCCTTCTATCGCTTGTCTCAGTCCTGCCCACGGACGCGCTCCTCCTTCTTTTACTGCCTGAACTTCACGTCATTCCTTAGACAATAGCGTTCAGCAGTCAGCCTCAGGCCCTCACCCCCGTCCCCTCTCCCAGTGGGAGAGGGAGGCCGAAGGCTGGGTGAGGGGAGTATGGGCTATGCTGAACGCTGAAAGCTGATCACTTAGGCAGAATTGCATTGACGAGTCATTGGGAGGAGTCACAGCCATGAACAAGCATTTATTGCGCGTCGATGAAGCGGCGATACTGCTGAGCGTCAGCCGTTGGACCATTTACCGTTGGGTGCAGGAGGGTCGATTGGAGGCGACCAAGGTCGGGAAAGGGAGTCTCCGCATTTTTCAAGCCTCTGTAGCTTCGCTGATCGAGCAGAACCGAACCTTGAGCAGGGATCCGGTTAATTGCCATAACGGTTAGCCGTCCGGAGTAGCTCCTGGCGGTTGGAGCGCCAGTCTCCGATAGCGACGTAAGTGTGGAGCATTTTGTAGCAGCAGTGAGCAGGCGTCTGTAGACACGCTCGTCCGGAGAAAGTAAAAAGAGCCATGCACTATTTTCCTCTTCTGTGTCGTCGGCTGAAGGAGACGGAGCTGGACCCGTGGCGCTCGTGAGTCGACCATCCCATGAAGCTCGGCCTCTGAGGCCTCTTGCGGTATCAGCGCTCTGTCTTTATCTGCTGCTCAATGTATTCCTCATCCTGTGCCTGGTCCATCCCCATAATACCCACCTCCAAGGCCAGACAGATAGTCATCCCGGCTCTGTCTGTGAGTGGGTTCACAAAACCGTCTCTCCCCATGTGCCATCGTCAGGAGTCTCCCTGCCGTTGGCGGCGACTGTGCTGCTCGCCTGCCTCCCGGTGCTGCGGCGTACTTCTGAGCCCTGCCTCATCCGGCTGACCGGCCGTTCCCCACCCCTGCTCGCCTTCGCGTAGCTCTTTCCACTCGATTATTCGACCTGTACCACCAACGTTATCTCGCTTGAACTCGTGCGCCTGGGCCTTACTCAAGGCCGGCGATGAACAAACGATCCGAGAAACCGGAAGCGTTCTACAGCGATGTCGGGTTACGCTGCGCTAACCCGACCTACGGCTGAACGCTGATGGCTGATCGCGTTGCGGAACCGAAGGGATCCTTGACCATATACGCACGTGAGGGAGATAGAAATGTCTGAACTTATTGCGCTTCTCATTAAAGGGGGACCGGTCATGATCCCCCTCCTCTGCTGTTCGATCACCTCGCTGGCCGTAGTCATCGAACGAGGACTGTTCTGGTGGCGCCTGCGTCCCTCCGGGGAGATGGAACATCTGCTCATGCTGGCGTCGGCCGGCAACTGGGAGGATGCGCACAAATTCGGCGAGCTGTCCCGCTCTCCGGTAGCGCGCGTCCTCGCGGCCGGGATCCGTCATCGGAACCCGGCCCCCACGCTGGCGATGGAGGCCGCCGCCCATGAAGAGCTGACCCACATGCGGCGCTACCTACCATTACTCGATACGGTCATCACCTTGTCGCCTCTGTTGGGTCTCCTGGGCACCGTCACCGGAATGATCGGCAGCTTCGGGGTCATGGCCTCCGGCGGCATCAACCAACCCCACGCCATCACCGGCGGGGTGGCCGAAGCGCTCATCGCGACCGCGACGGGCCTTGGGATCGCTATTGCTACCTTGGTCCCATACAACTACTTCACAACGCGGGTCGAGCGGATCATGGGCGACATCGAGCGCTACGGCTCTCGCCTGGAGCTGGCCCTGAAGGAACCCCATCGATGAAACTGCTGCAGCGCCCGCCAAAGAAGGCCCGCATCGAGATCATCCCGCTGATCGACACGATCTTCTTCCTGCTGGTCTTCTTCATGATGGCGTCCCTCTCGATGGCGGTCTATCGGGGGGTGCCGGTCAACCTCCCGAAGGCGGCCAGCGGCCAACGCGAGGTCAAAGAGAACGCAGCCCTGACGGTGACCAAAGACGGCGAGCTATTCCTCGACAAGCAGCCGATCGCTTGGGACGCGCTTCCGAACCGTCTCACAGCCCTGATGACCGCGAATCCGGAGCTGACCGTCATCATCAACGCCGATGAAGACGTCCCGCACGGTCGCGTCGTGGAGGCGATGGATGTCGCGCGCGGGGCCGGTGTCGGTCGAATGGCGATTGCGGTCAAACCGACAGAGGCGCGCAGGCGCCCATGACCTCACGCGCTTTTACGCTACCGTTGTTCGCATCGCTCCTGCTGCACGTAGCCGGGCTCGTCACTGCTCGCCTGACGGCGCTCAGCAGTGACACGCCTGTCCCGACATTGATCCCTATCGAGGTGGTAACGGTGCAGTCCACGCCGCCTGCTCCCCTCCTCCGACCAAAATCGAAGCCGCCTGCAGTGCGGGAGATCACACCGTCACGACCCATCGAGCAACCTCCTTCTCCCCCCGCTATCCAATCATCTGCAGAACTTCCGCCGCTACCCCAAGAGCTGCCGCCGAGCCTGCCGCCCCCTTCCCCAACACAAGTAGAGGAGCCACAACCTGCTCCCGTCATCCCTCTGCCCGCCACGGAGCCGACAGATCCTCCAGGCAACGTGATGGGACCGGTTGCGGTGACCGGCAGCCAAGCAGTCCCCTCCTCTGCGCCGGCAGAAGGAGGAGAGGCGGGGGCCGGACAGCTCTTTGCGAAGGGCGATACGGCCGTCCTCCCTGGGGCAGGGGCGGGAGGAGGCAGTGGAGGACCCGGTAAGAGCGGGCTTGGCCTCGGAATGACCGATACCGGCGCCAAGGTGACCGGCCTTCAGCTTGGCGTTGCCAGACTTCGAGGCGGCTACCAGATCAAGCCCCGATATCCGGAATCGGCGCGGCGACAAGGCATCCAGGGTACGAGCCTGCTCAGGCTGCACGTGCTCGCCGATGGCGCTGTTGGGGAGGTCCTGGTGGAACGGTCTGCCGGTCACCCGGATCTCGATAGAGCTGCCGTCAGGGCGGTGAAAAAGTGGCGGTTCGAACCGGCCCGGCGCGGCGGCCAATCTGTCGCCGTACGGGTAATGCTCCCTGTCCGGTTTGAGTTGAGATGACGAGCGATTATGGACGTTCATACAAAAGGAGATAACGATGCAACGATGCGGATGTAAGCGCACCTGCAGGCGCGCAGCAGCCTTTATGGGACTGGCATCGCTCCTCGCATGGGGCGCCTTCGCAAGTGAAAGGGTCGTCTGGGCCCAGCTCCAGGCCGCCCCGGATCCTCAGCAGTTAGCTCAGAAGGTGCAGCGACGTCAGGAACTGCTGCGTGAGTTGGAGCAGATCGAGAAGGATCTGGGGATGCCACCCGCCCCTGCTCCACCGGCGGAGCAAGTGTCGAGTCCGACGCCCGACCAGCCGGTCACCCTGGAGCCGGTTAAGGTGCTCGCCACCAAAATGGAGGAGAAACCGATTGGCCGAACCGTCAGCACCGTTGAACGGGAGGACATCGAGCACGCGCGAGGCTTCAGCGTCAAGGAGCTCCTCGAGGCTACCCCAGGGGTCTTCCTCAAGGAAGGGAACGGACCTCGTGACGTGGGCATCTCTATTCGAGGGTCCGGAGCCAAGCAATCCTTTGCTGTCCGAAACATCAAGGTCTTCGATGACTGGTTTCCAACGACCCAACCGGACGGCCTCGCACGGATGGACCTGAACGATCCCCATGCCTATGAAGGGGTCGATGTCCTGCGAGGTCCCTCATCGGCATTTTATGACAACTACGCTCTCGGAGGCGTGGTGAATTTCCGCACCCGGAAAGGGCGCGACATCCACGGGTTTGAAGTGGGAAATGAGGGCGGCAGTTACGGCTATTCGAATCATTACGTCCAGATCGGCGATCAACTCGATAAGTTTGAATACTCCCTCTTTGGAAGCCACGTCCGGGGTGATGGGTTTCTAGCCCACAGCAAGTTCAACACCACCACCGAAAACCTGGTGGCCACCTTTACGCCGGATGACAAGCGATCGATCACGCTGAAGTTTATCAATAACGACCTCGACACCAAGGTGCCAAGCCGCCTGACGCTGGCGGAATTTCGAGCCGATCCACGGGGCGCAGGGCGCACCTTTGTCACCGGCAAGGGTTTCGTTACCCCCCAGCAGGCAGACCAGGGAAGAAACGATAATCGCACGATTGTCGGCGCCCGATACGAACACCAACTGGACCCACAGACCGGGTTCCGCCTTCTGGGGAGCTACGATTATAAGGACATTAACCAGACCTTCGGAACGATCGGCGACAACGAGAACCCCAGCTTTAATTTCTATGCCGACGTCACCCGGGAAGGGAACCTGTTGGGCCTGACGGCGAAACATTATGTCGGCCTCTTCTTCAATCGCATCGAGCAGGAATCGAGTAGTTTCTTCAACCTGGCCGACGGTCAGGGCAGCCGCGGCGACTTGCAGGCCAATACCCGGGGGCACATTCGTAATATCGGGGGTCGCGTGCGGGAGGAGGTCCAGTTCTCGCCGCAATGGACCGGATACCTCGGGGTAGGCGTGGAGGGCTCGGAGATTCGGGCCGAAGTCCGATCCCGCAACAGCACGACCGCCCCGCTCAGCAGGATCGAGGTAAGACGTGAATTCATGAGTGTCGCGCCGGAGGCAGGGGTCATCTACCGCGTGAATCCGGACCTCCAGCTCCGCGGACGGGTGGCAACCGCTTACGGCATCCCGGGAATCGGCAATCTGACGACAGCCACGACGGGGCTCGCCGGGAACAATACCGGCTTGAAGCCGCAGCGGAATGTCGGGGTGGAGCTGGGGTTCGATCTCCGACCCCTGCCGACGGTCACGGCGAGCCTGACCGGCTACTACGAATTCTATTTCAACGAATTCATTACACAGTCGCCCGGTGCCGGCCTCTCCTCCTTTACCAGCAACGCCCCCAACGCCGAGCATCGCGGGATCGAGGCGGAGCTGGCTTGGCGGCCCTTCGCGGGGGCAAAGGTGTCAACCTCATATACCTTCAACGACCACATCTACACAGAGTTCACCGAGAATATCTGCTCCAGTACCACGTGCAAGAGTTTCGATCGGAGCGGCAATAAGATCCCGGGCGTTGAGCGCCATATCCTGAACGCGAGGATCGCGTATGACACCAGCCATCACAGTGAATGGTGGCGTGGGGTGGGCGGCTGGTTGGAGGTTAACTGGCTGGACGATTTCTACGTGAACAACAGCAACACGCTAAAGACGTTGCCCTACCAACTGGTGAACCTGAATCTCCATTACGACCGGGAGGTCACGATCCCATTCGCCCGATCGCTGTCGGCCTTCTTTGAGATTCAGAATCTGTTCGACGCGACGTACATCGCCAGCGCCAACGTCGTCGCGGATTCGCTCAGCGATACGCCGGCCAATCTGGCGACATCGAAGCAGGCGTTTTTTGCCGGTCAGCCCAGATCCTACTTTGCCGGCCTTAAGCTCAGGTTTTAGGGGAATAGAGATGGTCAGAAAGTCGGGTGTTCCCTCCAATGGACGCGGCAAAGGGGTCAGTGTGCTGAAACGGGAATCAGTCGGATTTCCGAGTCGCGCGAACGTGACGTCAGGTCCCTCCGGCGTCACCACGGCACCGCTTCGGAAAAAGACTCGCCGGCACCGGAGGGTGACCCTCGTCAAGCTCCATAAATGGGTGGGCTTGATTGCAGCCGTCTGGCTGTGCGTGCTTGGGGCAACCGGCTTTCTCCTTGATCACAAGGAGTGGCGATGGATGATGTTTTCGACCGTTCCGGAACGACTTGTGCCTGAATCGGTCAAAAGCCTCAGTCGGAATACGATTCAGATCTTCCAGGTCAATCCGGATCGGCCGATGCATCAGGTCGCGGCGGGAGTGCGAGGGTTGTGGGTCACGGAGGACGGGGCCAAGAGCTGGCAGCAAACACGGGTGATTGGGGATGAGGGCGGGCGTCTTCAAGTCTTTGCGGTTGAACCGGACCCGGAGTACGGTTGGAATCGGCTCTGGATCGGGACCGACGATGGTGTGTGGATGTCTGCTGATGGCGGCAAGACGCTGGTGAAAGCCGGGATGGAGGGACAGCGAATTACGGCGCTCACGGCTGGGGCGAGCCATGGGGAGCTGTACGGGGTAGCTGACCGAAGCCGAGTTTTCCAACTGCTCACCGGGAGACCGAATGATCCGCTCTGGCTTCAATTGGAGACGCCGCCGAACGACGCGCTGCCGTCTGAAATCTCCCTGCGACGACTGATCATCGACCTGCATGTTGGGAAGGGACTCTTCGCCGAAACCACCTCTCTCCTGCTTAACGATCTGGCCGGCCTCGGTTTGTGCGCCTTGGCACTGAGCGGTGTCTTCTATTGGGGGCTCCCGAAGTACTGGCGACGTCGCCGTCAACAGGGCGATCAGGTCCATGTCGGGACCAAGCGTACAACGCTTGTCTGGCTCTTTCGACTCCATGGCCCTCTGATCGGGCTCTGCGCCGCCCTGCCGCTCCTCTATCTCGTCATCACCGGCATCTTCTTTGGGCATTTCAAGGAGTTGGGCGAATGGATGCGGCGAGCACAGGTCTCTTCGACCTTCTACCCACCTGTATACCATCTCAATGTGTGGGATGGGTGGATTGAGGCGGTCGTCGGCTATCCGGGCCAACCGGAGAAACTCTCTATCGGGACGCGGGTCGGGTTGTTCACATCCGAGGACGGGGGACGTACCTGGTCGGCAGAGCGGGCCGGCAACGAACGTATCACGGCGGCCCGACGGCTTCGCCGCTTCGGCGAGGCGCTCTACATCGGCGACTGGATGGGCGTTAACAGTTATCTGAAACAGCAAGACGGAGCCGGGTGGCTCAAGCTCTCGGATAAGCATGCCCACATGGCGGGTGACATTACGCGGCTGGGAGACGGTCAGCTCGGATGGCTCCATCATGGAAAAACGGTAGCGATCACGGATCAGTCCGGTCAGGTTCATGGTCAGATCGAGCTGACTCAGCCTCAGGCGGATGGGGTGCCGTGGTACTACGTCCTGAGGCAGCTTCACGACGGCCTGATCTTCTGGCAGCACTGGAAGTGGCTGAACGATCTCTTTGCGGTCCTGGCCGTGACGCTAGTCGTGACCGGGCTAATCCGCTGGTGGCGGGTCAAGTGGCTCTAACGACAGGACGAACTGGCACTGCACCGCTGAGGTTATGAAATCGCGGAATAATCTTGCGAAGCGCGAGTACACGGCTCGACGGCTTGCGCCCTCGCATACCACGGTGGACTGGAACGTTCGTGTGCCTCCCTCTCACGTGCGCTCTACAGGGAGCGGTCAAACGACCGCTCCCTGCCCACCGCTCTTGATATCCGCTCCACTCGCGCTGATCGAGTAGAACCGGACCTGGGACGCCACACACAGCGAAGACCGATCGAATTTGCCGGTCGCCGGACCGTCAGCAGGTGAAACGGGAGAGCTTCCTGTGGCACCCGTGTAGGAATCCGTAGACATCTCTATCCGATAATGGTTACATTAGTGACAAGAAGTTCAGGCATTAAGGAAAACGGCGTATCCCTGGTAAGTCGGTGATGAAGTGTGTGTTCGGCCTGACCCGTCGAGACGCCTTGGGTAGTCCCTCGGCATCAACCCGATAACAAGGAGGACATGACAATGAAACTGTTGGTGGGATTGCTGGTGGCAGCTTTGCTGGTGATGGTTCCAAGAGTGCAGTCGGTGTCGGCTGAAGAGGGGTCACGGGGTATGGGTGGAATGAAAGAGTCGTGTGACAGCCGCGAGGCAGAACACGCTCAATATCGCCATTATGGCCATTACCCCTACCATCTGATCAAGTATGCGAAAGAGATCGGTCTAATACCGGACCAGGTCACCCGCATCAAGAAGATTCGACTCGAGTTTGAGCGTGCCTGTCTTCGGGCCAGGGCTGAGATCGGCGTCAGCGACTTGGAAATTGCGGCATTGATGGACGATGAGAAGGCCACTTTCGCAACGATCGAGGCAAAAGTGAAGCAACGCGCAACCGCGGCGACCGGCCTCCAGGTTGCGGCAATCAAGGCCAAACGGGATGCCATGGCGCTCCTGACCGCCGAACAGCGTGAGAAGGATCAAGCGATCCACGAGAAGATGATGGAGCAAATGCAGGAGCGAAGAGGCGGAATGGGCGGTGGCAGCATGATGCAGGGCGGTGGTATGGGCGGTGGCCGAATGGGCGGTGGTATGGGTGGCGGGATGATGGGCGGCGGTCGGCGTGGTGGAGGTATGGGCGGTGGTATGGGTGGTGGCATGATGCAGGGTGGCGGACAGATGGAAGGCGGGATGGATCACGATATGACGCAGGGCGACCAGGATGACTCTTCGCAACAAAAGGAATCACAGGGCGAGCACCAGGGTCATTGAGTTCGCTACACTCCGTCTGCGTCTGCTACATGAGATAGGGAGATGTTGGCAGCCGATCGGCGCGATAGGCATAAACGACGTAGGATGAGAACGTCCACACGCTTTTTGTGTGCCGCATCGACGAAAATCGTTGTGCCGGGCCTGCTCCTGGTCCATAGGTCACTGCACGAGCAGGCCCGGCACGCACATCTCCAAGACCATCCCCTCTCTCGAACATTTTCCTTCCGGTTCGTTAACTTCGCCGCCAAAAGACGTGTGGTCGAACGATGCACACCTGGATTGAGAAACAACGATATCTGATCGACTTGACCCTCTCCTCGTTTCTAAGGCGAAAGGTCAAGCACGTCGGCCCGTTGATCCTCTACGCGCTGATGGTCTTCATCCTCGCCTCAGTTACGTTCTTCGCCTACACGATCACAAAAGAAGCCTCGGCGAAGGAGTTCCTGGAGGATCACAAGGAAACACGCATTCTGCGGTTTGCAGACGCGACGGCAGAGGTGATCGACGCGCTCGACGCGGCCCAGCAACCGAGGGGGAGGAAGCGATGAAGGAGGACAAGAAAGGGAAGAATCTGTGACATTTTTGACCAGGCACCGCAAGCGGCTCATTATCGCAACGCTGGTCCTCGGGCTCCTCGTCGTGGGGCTCAGGCTGACCCTGTTGGCTCCATACCGGATCGAGTCGGCCGGCCTCGAACCTCATGATCTTCAGCGCGAAGCATTCGGTGTGGGGACGGTTGAGGCGAAGGTCGTCGTCAGCATCGGCAGCAAGATCACCGGGCGCGTAACGGCGCTCAATGTTGACCAACCGGATCGGGTTCGCAAAGGGCAACTCCTTGCCACCCTCGAAAACCAGGATTTCCATGAGCAGGTGGCCCAAGCGGAGCACGACCTCGCGCGCACGGCAGCCGACCTGGTGGCCAACGACGCAGCAATCAGGCAGGCCGAAGCCAACCGGGCGCTTGCCCGGAAGAACTACGAGCGGTACCAAAGCCTCTCCCAGGAAGGGGCTGTGTCGCGGCTCGACTTCGAGCAAAAGGAGAATGAGCATATCGCCGCACAGGAGGCCGTCAATACCCTCCTCGCCCAGCGAACGTCGCTCGAGAAACAACAGAAGAAGGCATCGGCAAACCTGAATTTTGCGAAGGCCAAGCTGACCGACACCATGGTGCATGCCTCCTGCGATGGTGTGGTGGTAACCCGCGAGGTCGAGGTGGGCGATGCCGTGGTTGCGGGTGCCCCCATCTTCCGCATCGCCGACTGCCACACCATCTGGGTCCGGGCTCATGTCGATGAGACGGTCGCCGGCGCGATTGCCGTGGGCCAGCCGGCCCGGGTCATCCTGCGGTCTCGCCCTGAGCAGAGCCTCCCAGGCCAGGTCGTTCGGGTGGAGGTCGAGAGTGATCGGGTGACCGAGGAGAAGGCAGTCAATGTGACCTTCTCCGTGCCCTCCTCTATCCCACCCATTGGGGAGCAAGCGGAGGTTTACATCATCACAGGGCAGAAAACCCAGGTTTCCGCGCTGCCACAGAAGGCATTGGTCCCCATTGGGAAATCGTATGGGGTCTGGCTCATCCAGGGTGGCCGGGTTCACCTGCGCCAGGTACAGGTCGGGATCTCGGACCCCTCCGGCTGGATCGAGATTGTCGGTGGGTTGGACAGCACTGACCGGGTCGCACTTGCCCCGCCAGAGATCATGCTGCGGCTCAAGGACAACGCCCGAGTCGCGGTGAGCACGGCAGGGTCATGAACCTGGCCATTCGCGACATCAGGCATAACAAAGACCGATTTATCCTCACCTGTCTGGGCCTGGGGCTGCTGATTTCCGTCGTCATGGCGATGAGCGGCATCTATGCGGGCCTCATTACCGACGCAACTGCGCTTCTCCGCCAAGTCGATGCGGACATCTGGGTAGTGGAGAAAGACACCTTCGGACCCTTCGCCGACGACTCCCGCATCCCGGAAGATCTGCAGTACAACATCCGGTCAGTCCCCGGGGTGGTGCAAGCCGCACCCCTCTCTTTCCGCAATATGCAGCTCGATTACCACGGACGGACCCTGAGGTTCTATCTTGTCGGCTACCGCTGGGACGGCATCGGCGGCCCGCGCCATCTGATCGCCGGCCGACAGATCGGGCGTAAGCATTACGAGCTGGTGGCTGACCAGAAGCTCGGGCTCAATCTCGGTGACGTCCTCCATCTGGGGCTGCACGATTACACCGTGGTGGGGCTGACCATGAACATCGTCTCGCCGGCCGGCGATCCGGTCATCTACGCCTCTCTGGCCGATGCCCAGGAACTCTCATTCCAAAAGAACAATGAAGCGATTCGGAATGAGCGGGCCCGCCTGGCCGCACGCCTGAAAGACTTTGAGAAGAAAGCGCCCGGTCTCGCCCATGAGCTCGAGACTACGGTTGAAGAGATCGTAGGCAACACGCACATCGTCAACGCCGTCATCGCCAGAATCGATCGCCGAGAAACCCCCGAGGCCGTGGCCGCCAGAATCCTCCGGTGGACCCACTACACCGCCCTGACCAGTGCGCAGGAAGAGGAGATCCTCACGAAACACGTGATTGAGAAGCCCCGGCGACAGCTCGGGCTCTTCCGGATCATCCTGCTCGTCATCTCGGCTGTCATCATCGCGCTCATCGTCTACACGCTCACCATCGAGAAGATCCGGGATCTCGCGACGTTGAAGCTGATCGGTGCGGCAAATCGTCGGATCGTCGGGCTGATCATGCAGCAATCTCTGGCGATGGGCATCCTGGGCTACCTCATCGGGGCTACCCTCATTTATGCGACCTACGATAAGTTTCCCCGGCGCATTGTCCTGCTTCCGATCGACATGGGGGTCTTGTTTATCATCGTCATCGCCCTCTGCGCAGTCGGAAGCCTCCAGGGGGTGCGGACCGCGCTGAAGGTTGATCCATCGGTCATATTGGGGACCTGAGATGGAGCCGGTAGTCCGCGTACGCAAGCTCACGAAGGTCTATGGGAGCGGGGATACGGCGGTCACGGCTCTGGCAGACGCCGGCCTGGAAGTATTTCCCGCCGAACTTGTCGCCATCATCGGACCAAGCGGATCGGGGAAAACGACGCTTCTGACTGCCATCGGGTGCGTCAAGGAACCCACGAGCGGCTACATCGAGATCGACGGTCGGGTGGTCTTTGACAACGGCTGGCATAAGGTGGACCTCCTCCAACTTCGCCGCGAAAAGATCGGGTTCATCCTTCAATCGTTTAACCTCCTCCCCTTCCTGACCACCCTGGAAAATGTGCTCATCGCTATGGACCTGGTGGGCAAGCGGGGGAAAGAGGCCAGAGAGAGGGCGACCGGCTTGCTTGACTATCTGCAAGTAGCGCACCGCCTCGGTACGTACCCGGAGAGCCTTTCCGGCGGGGAGAAGCAGCGGGTCGCCATCGCCCGAGCGATGGCGAACGACCCCAAGATCCTCCTCGCGGATGAGCCTACGGCTCAACTTGATACGGAACGGGGGAAGACCGTGATGAGCCTCATGAAAAAGCTGGCCAAGGAGAAGCGCTCCGCCGTGATCGTCGTCACGCACGATCGCAGGATGGTAGAGGACTTCGATCGCATTTACATGCTGGAGGACGGGAGGATGCTGAATCATCAGTAATAGGGACTATCCAATCTATTCTGAAACGAGGTCGCGAGGAGTTCGGACACTGGTGCAATGTCTGGGAGCGTGGGCGGTCATGCCTCGATGTGAAGCAGGGAACGTGTGCGACGCACTTGCGGACGAGTTCCGCCGAGCCTCCTCACGATAAGGCAGCAACCAATGAATCGGCCATCGCTACCCGAAGAAGAGAGGGATCGCTTCGCCCGGTCGCTACTTCAGCACCTTGATGCCCTCTATAGCTTCGCCTGGTGGCTGACGCATCGCCGGGAAGAGATCGACGATCTGGTCCAGGAGACCCTCCTCCGCGCTATGCGGTCCGCCCACCAGTTTCAGTCTGGAACCAATCTGAAGGCATGGCTCTTTAGTATATTGAAGCATGAGTGGTTCCGGCGCGCGGGACTGACCAGGCGGGAGGTTGCAGCCGATTCTTTCTCGGACAACGAAGAGGCTCCGGATCGGGAGTGGGCGATCGAGACCGACGTCATTCGCTCAGCACTCCAGAAGGATCTGGATGAGGCGCTTCGCACGCTCCCTGAAGAATACCGGAGCGCGGTCCTTCTCTTTGATCTGTATGAGTTTTCGCTGAAGGAAACGGCTCAGATCCTGGCCGTACCCGACGGAACCGTAAAGTCTCGTCTGGCCAGAGGCCGTCAGATGTTGCGTGGTCGGCTGCTGGCATATAGCAGAGGGTCCGGCAATGTTGAGTTGTGAGACAGTCAAAGATTCGTTGGATGCGATGCGGGACGGCACCCTCGGCCTGCCGGAGGCGAGTGAGGTGCGTGCGCACCTGGCGATCTGCCGATCCTGTGCGAGGGAGTGGGAGGTGACGGAGGCGCTGCGTGCGGTCATTCGCGACCGAGCCAGCGCACCCGTCGCCCCGGCCGCTTTCCATGCCGCGATGGCGCGCCTGGTAGAGCAGCAAGCGGCGCCCATGGGCTGGTTCGCTCGCTTCCAGGAGGCCTGCCGTCTCCGGCCCATCACAGCGATGGCCCTCACGGCGGCGATGGTGCTGCTCATCCTGGTCCCGCTGAATCTGCATATGCTGTCCAAGTACGAAACTATTCTACCCCTGGTTGAGGAGTCGGTAAATGAGCACATTCGACTCACGCTTCGCGAGGCGCCGCCTGAGATCCCGACCAGGGAGTTGCAACCACTGCCTGTCAGACATCAACAACGGCTTGAACTTTCCCAATCGCTCTCCTTTCCCGACGATCAGGAGTATCGCCTGGTCGGGGGACAGGTAAGCTACCTGCTCCATCGGAAGGCGCTGACTGTGGCCTACTACCATCGGCCTGATCGGCCGATCACGCTACTGGTCTTACCCGGCGCAGGGATTCGGCTGCCGGACCGGTCGGTGAGCCTGAAGGGGAAAGTCTATTGGACCATTCATCACGGTTTTCGGACCGCACACTGGCGGCAAGGGCCGCTGATCTATTCGCTCGTCTCCGATTCCGGCGAAGCTGACCTGTCTCCTCTCATTGAAAAGCTTCGGCACAAATAGGATCGGGCTGCACGATTGCGACAAGCCGGATCACGCCTTACCGAGCAACGCATTGCCGCCCCAGCTTCGGTTACCTTCTGTCGATTTCCTGGAACCTCTTGCCCCCTTCAGGGCTTTTATACATAGAAGGGAGGTGAGAAGAGATGATGTGGGAGGGATTGTTCTCTGGCTGGCTCTCTGAGCCTCACGTCATGACCATCCTGTTTACCTGGTTTGTACAGGGCGTGTTTTGCTACAGCATGTTCGTATTGCCCTACGGGCGAGAGCGGAAGGCGCAGGCAAGAGAGGCTGCGGAGGCTAAGAGGCCCACGGCGGTTGCGGGACGTCCGATCGCGGCTTGAGCGACCGTGGCTCCGACACCCAACGTGTACGCTGATGCGCTCTCTCGGCAAGGCGTGAGAAGGAGAGACAATTGTGAAGGAGGGGTCGATCCCGCGGTTCACGGGGACCGGCCTCTTTTCGCATCCTTTGCCTAATCGTCCGACCGGTTTCTCCGGCTCGCCAGACTGAGCCTGAGTGAGGAGAGGCAAGTCCGATGGCGATGACCACCATTGGTCGGTTGGAGCGCCTGCTGGCCGTGTGTGTGCTGAGTTCCCGCGCATTACTCATCCAACTGACGCCCGCCCGCTCTATCCGCGGTCAGAAGCACTCACGCGCCATACCGTTCACCTGCCGGAGGCGGAAAAGGACCCTCGCCAAGCGCTTTGCGTTGCATCCGTCAGCAGGGGTGACCATTACCGTTGGGCAGGAAGACGACCGAGGCATATATTATTTGTGAGGTGAGCGATAACTCCCAGCGCTGGTAGAGCGCTGGTTAACAGGGAGGTGAGAAATGGAAGGCCTGAAGAAGATTCGCTTGATTTTCATGCTGCTCTTCGCGATCACCGTAGCAGGAACCGTATATGCTGATTACCTGTCCGCAGAGGAGATCAAGGTTCGTCAACCAACCCAGGGTGAGATCGGCGCGATGGTCAGGTGTGCGACGATGAACGTAAAGTTTCAAGTCGCCAGCGATACGCCGGTCATCGATTACAAAGGAAAGAGCTATTTTTTCTGCTGTGAGACCTGCATGGACGCCTTCAAGAAAGATCCTGACAAGTACGCAGCAGCAACGTGGCCCATCGAGGCCTTGAAGACTCGTCAACCAACCCAGGGTGAGATCGGCGCGATGGTCAGGTGTGCGACGATGAACGTAAAGTTTCAAGTCGCCAGCGATACGCCGGTCATCGATTACAAAGGAAAGAGCTATTTTTTCTGCTGTAAGCCTTGCATGGAAACCTTTATGAGGGATCCTGATGTGTACGTAAAATGAGGCTCACGGGAACCGGAATCATTGCCACGAGAAATACGAAAGGGTCAGAGCCGGGATAGTTGTCGGACCAATGGCAGACAACGAGCATATGAGCGGCCGAGCGCCGAGCCTGATCAACGGTATGCCCTCGCACGGCATACCGTTGATCACGAGAACCGGGAAAGCCTCAGTTCAAAGTGCGGGTCATAGCAATACGCAACAAATATCAGGAATCGCATTGCTCAAGACCTTCGACTTCCGTTGTGAACAATTGTTGATACTTGCGCGTCAGCCGTTGTTCACGACTGTTCTCCTGGTCTTCCTTTCATTACCTCAGCACTACTCTCAAATTCTCCCAACCCTGGATCACCTCTTATGACATGTCTTGCCTTCCTACCATCCAAGGGGTAACCTATCTACATCATGCGATCCCTCCTTTGGGCGCGCGGGTGATGGACCAATTTTACGTTAGCACACACTCACGACGCCGTTATAACGGTAATCCGAGCGCAACAGGGAACCGAGGTCCGCGTCGAAGCGGGTTTTCGTTCCGCTCGACAGGAAGTCGGTTCAGCTATACAGGGACCTCTCGCTCCGCTGAGTCTCGTCGGACGGAGCCCCCGACGACAAGGGCAAGTGCGCGTTTTGTCACAAGCCCCGCGGTGAATAGACGATATGGGTATGGAGGTGAGGGATGAGGGCGGAAAAGAGCGTCCTGGCGTGCGGTGTGATGTTGGTGGTAGCCTTCGGTCCCGGCGTTGCGGGCGCCCAGGAAGAGGCGCGAGGCATGACGCTTCCCCGCGCCATCGAGATCGCCCTGGAGAAAAGCCCCCTCCTTCAGACTGCCCGACATCGGGTAGGCGCGGCCGTCGCCGGTGTAGATCGGGCCAGGGCCGGCTTCCTCCCGAAACTGAATCTCAGCGAATCGTTCACCCGCTCCGACGATCCGGCATTTGTCTTCAGCTCGAAACTCAGCCAGGGCCGATTTGCCCAGGACGACTTCCAGATAGGGCGCCTGAACGATCCGAGTGCCATGACCAACTTCCGAACGATCCTCGCGTTGTCCCAGCCGCTCTATACCGGCGGCAAGGTCTCGATCGGATTCGAACAGGCGAAGCTGAACCGGGAGGCGAGCGCACAGGGCCTCGACCGAACCAGGCAGGAGGTGGTCTTCCACGTGGCCAGGGCGTACGACGGCGTCCTGCTGGCCCAGACCGATCTGGAGGTGGCAACGGCCGCGATCCAGGCGGCGGAGGCCAACCGGGATCTGGCCAGTATCCGGTTCGAGACAGGGCTGGTGGTCGAATCCGATCTGCTGTCGGCTGATGTCCGCCTGGCCCGTCTGCAGGAGCAGGCCATTACGGCCCGGAACACGCTCACCCTTGCCAAAGCCGCGTTGAACGACGTGATGGGCTTCCCGTTAGACCAGCCGTTCGACGTCACGGATCGACTGACTCAGAGGGCAACTCGTTCTCAGGAGCTGACCGAATTGGAACGGCTTGCGCTGGAGCGGCGCCCTGACTATCGGCGGCTGGGCTTCGAGGAAGGGGCGCTCAACCGGGGGATCGGGTTGGCTCAGGCCGAATTCCTGCCGACCGTGGGCGCCACCGCAAGCTATGAGCTGAACCATCTGAAGTTCGCCGCCGATGGCCGGGACAGTTGGTTTGTCGGGGTCGCCTTTCAGTGGAATCTGTTCAACGGCCTGGAGGATCGCGCGAAGGTCGCGGAAGCCCAGGCCCACTTTTCAGAGATCCAGGCCGTTCGGACCAGGATGGCCAGCCGGATTCGACTCGAGACCAAGGAGGCGTTTCTGGCGCTCAAGACCGCCGAAGCGCGGATCGGGGTGGCGCAACGGGCGGTGGGCCAGGCCGAAGAGGCGTTGCGCATCGTGAAGGATCGGTATGAGGCGGGTCTGACCACAATCGTCGATCTCGTCGCCAGTGAGGCCGCCCTGACCCAGTCAAGAGGCAACCTCGCCCAGGCCCTGTATGATCATAACGTGGGTCTCGCAGCCCTGGAACTGGCGGTGGGAACCATCGGCAAAGAGTCATTCTGAGAGGTTGGGGGAGTTCAACGTGCGAGGTGCAAAGCGGTCCCTTGCTCTTATTGCAGGCTTGCTTTTCGTTGCGGGATGCTCCTCAAGGGAGGAGGCGCCGAAGACCGAAGAGAAGCGGTCGGTCGTCACCGGGGTAAAGGTTGAGACGATCGGACTTCAGCCATTCCCGGAGGTGATCAGAGCGTCAGGGACGGTACAGTCGAGGAGGCAGAGCGTGCTCTCGGCGAAGATTACGGCCTCGGTCGTGGCCGTCCCTGTCACAGAGGGTGACCGGGTGAAGGCCGGTCAGGTACTGGTGGAACTTGACGACCGGGATGTGAAGGCCCAGCGCGGGCGGGCCGAAGCCGGGCTTCGCGAGGCAAAAGATGCGCTCGAAGAGGTCGAGGCGGTCATCCTGGCGCAGGGGAACGCCATTGATGCCGCAAAGGCTCAGGAAGAGCTGGCGCTGGCCACGCTTGCCAGATACAACACCCTGCTGGAGCGTCGCTCCGTCGCGCCTCAAGAGTTCGACGAGGTGGCCGCCCGGTCTAAGGCCGCATCGGCCGAACTGCAAAGGGCCCGGGAGGTGCGGATCTCTCTGTCCGCCAGGAAGAGCCAGACGTTGGCAAAGATCGACCAGGCTCAGGAGGCGCTGCACCACGCTCAGGCGGTCTTCGGCTACACGACGATCCGGGCTCCCTTCGACGGAATCATCGTCGCCAAGAATGTTGAGGTCGGCAACCTTGCCGCCCCCGGTGCGCCTCTCCTGACGGTAGAAGACGAGCGATATCGCCTCGAGGCCACTGTCCAGGAGTCGGAGATCAGGAAGATTCGGATCGGGCAGCAGGCGGAGGCCGAGATCGATGCTATCGGCCGAACGCTGTCCGGTCCCATCGTCGAGATCGTCCCGGCGGCCGATCCTCAAAGCCGGACATTCACCGTGAAGATCGACCTGCCCCACACGCGGGGCCTTCGATCCGGCTTCTACGGACAGGCCCGCTTTGCCGTCGGCCGGCAACAGGCGCTGGCGATCCCTCGCAAGGCGGTCGTCGAGCAAGGTCAGCTTGAAGGCGTCTACGTCCTCGATCAGGACAACATCGCGCGTCTCCGGCTGGTGAAAACGGGCAAGGTGTACGAGGATCAGGTTGAGATCCTAACCGGCCTCAGCGCGGGCGAGCGCGTCATCGCGGAAGGGGTAGAACGGGTCTCCGACGGCAGCCGTGTGGAGAAGGGAGGATGAAGGCGTCCCACAGCCTGATGGAGGCGATCGTCCGCGCCTTCGTCGATTCCAAGCTGACGCCCCTGATCATCGTCGCCACCCTGCTCCTCGGCGCCTTCGCCATCCTGGCCACCCCTCGTGAGGAAGAACCCCAGATCATCGTCCCGATGATGGACGTCTTCGTCGAGATGCCGGGGACCTCCACCCAGGAGGTTGAGGAGCGAGTCACTATCCCGATGGAGAAGACATTGACGGAGATCCCCGGGGTCGAGTACATCTACTCCACCTCGATGCCCGGCATGAGCATGGCGGTGGTCCGCTTCTACGTCGGCCAGGACGAGGAGGATTCCATCGTCAAGCTCTACAATAAGCTGTACTCCCACCTCGACCTGATCCCGCCTGGGGCCTCCCAGCCGTTGATCAAGCCGCGCTCTATTGACGATGTACCGATCCTGGCGCTCACGCTCTGGAGCGACCGCTACGATCACTATACGCTACGGCGGGTGGCCGCCCAGATTGATGACCAGATCAAGGACGTCCAGGACATCTCAGAAACCACCCTGATCGGCGGGCAGCGGCGTCAACTCAGGATCGTCCTTGATCCGACACGGATGGCCGCCTTTCGCGTCGATCCGACCGGTCTGATCGCCTCGCTTCAGCGGGCGAACCAGTCGCTGCCTGCCGGCAGCTTTGCCCGCGGGAGCACCGAGTACCTGGTTAAGATAGAAGGATTTGTTCAGAGCGCCGAAGAGGTCGGCCGCCTGGTCATCGGCGCCTGGAACGGGCGGCCGGTCTACCTTCAGGATGTGGCCGAGATTCAGGACAGTCCCGAGGAGGTGACCGACTACGTCCTCTTCACCCCCGGTGCGGCCTCAGCCACAAAAGGACTCACAGTTACAAAAACGCCCTATCCCGCCGTCACCATCGCCGTCGCCAAACGGAAGGGGACCAATGCGGTCACGGTGGCCGAGCGGGTCCTCACAAAAGTCGAAAGCCTCAAGGGCCAACTGCTGCCGTCGGATCTTCATGTGACGGTGACCCGTAACTACGGCGACACCGCCCAGGAGAAGTCAAGCGAGTTATTGGAGCATCTGCTGATCGCCGTCATCTCGGTGACGATCCTCATCGCCTTGTTCCTGGGAGGTCGCGCCGCTCTGGTGGTCCTCATCGCGGTTCCCGTGACCCTGGCGCTCACCCTGTTCATTTACTACCTGTACGGCTACACGCTCAACCGGGTGACGCTCTTTGCCCTCATCTTCTCCATCGGGCTCCTGGTGGACGACCCCATCGTCGATGTGGAAAACATCGTCCGGCACTATCATCTGCCGGAGAATCGGGGGCGATCGATCCTGGAGATCACCGTCGAGGCGGTGAACGAGGTCAGGAGTCCCCTGATCCTGGCCACATTCGCCGTCGTCTTCGCCATCCTCCCCATGGCCTTCGTTCGCGGGCTGATGGGCCCCTACATGCGTCCGATCCCGGTCGGATCGTCCACCGCCATGCTGTTCTCGATGATTGTCGCCTTCGTCATGACCCCTTGGGCCGCCTACCGACTCCTGCGGCAGGAAGCCGAGCCCCATAGCCGCGAGGGACGCTTGGCCCGATGGCTTTCCCGGTTCTATTCCCGACGCGGTCCGGGAGCTGAAGAAGGCGACGGGGAAGGGTGGACGACCCAAATCTACCGCCGGATCATGACGCCGTTGATCCTGAACCGGTGGAGGTCAATGGTGTTCTTGGGCGGCGTGGGCCTGCTGTTGGTGGGGGCGGTCTCGCTCCTGTTCACAAAAGTGGTCCGTGTGAAGATGCTCCCCTTCGACAACAAGTCGGAGTTCCAGATCATTATTGATATGCCGGAGGGGACGGCGTTGGAGGAGACGGCCCATGTAGCCAGGGCCATCGGCGATGAACTGAGCACCGTCCCGGAGGTGACCGATTATACGCTCTACATCGGGACCGCGTCGCCCTACAACTTTACCGGCCTGGTCCGCCATTACTTCCTCCGCAAGGGCCCCAACGTGGCCGACTTCCAGGTGAACCTGCTCCCAAAAGGGGAGCGGTCGGCTCAAAGCCACGAGATCGCCAAGGCGATCAGACCGAAGGTGCAGGCGATCGCCGGCAGGTACGGCGCCCGGGTGAAGGTGGCCGAGGTGCCGCCCGGACCCCCCGTCCTCCAGACACTGGTGGCCGAGGTCTACGGCCCCGACTACGGGCGGCAGATCGACCTGGCGCGAACGATTCGGGAGCTGTTTGAGCAGACCCCAGGAGTGGTAGACGTGGATTGGTACGTTGAGGATCCCCAGCCCAAGTATCGCTTTGTCGTCGACAAAGAAAAGGCGGCGCTGAACGGCATCCCGGCGGAACAGATCGTCCGGACCGTGAAGGTGGCGCTTGACGGGATGGGCATTGGGCTCCTGCACCTCCCCAAAGAAAAGGAGGACGTCCCCCTCCTCCTCAGGCTGTCGCGGGAAAAGCGATCCAGCGTCGAGGATCTGAAAGCCCTGAAGGTCGCCTCACCTGGGGGGACGATGGTGCCGCTGTCTGAGCTGGTCCGGGTGGAGGAGACGACCGAACCCCCCTTCATCTATCGGAAGAACCTGAAGCGGGTTGTCTACGTCACCGGCGATGTGGCCGGCGCGGAGGAGAGCCCGGTGTACGCCATCCTGAAGCTAAACCGGGCCATTCAAGCCCTTTCGATTCCTGAAGGGTACGAAATCCGGCGTTACGCGGCGCAGCAGCCGTTCTTCACGGGCCAGCTCAGCATGAAGTGGGACGGCGAATGGCAGATCACCTATGAGGTCTTTCGGGATCTGGGGTTAGCCTTTGCCGCGGTGCTGATCTTGATCTACATCCTGGTGGTGGCCTGGTTCCAATCGTTCAAGACCCCCCTGGTGATTCTCGCGCCGATTCCGTTGAGCCTCATCGGGATCCTGCCGGCCCACGGCCTGCTGGGCGCCTTCTTCACGGCGACCTCGATGATCGGCTTTATCGCGGGGGCGGGGATTGTCGTCAGGAACTCGATCATCCTGGTCGATTTTACGGAACTCAGGCGGCAGCAGGGGATGCCGTTGGCGGACGCCGTAATCGAGGCTGGGGCAGTGCGCTTTCGCCCGATGCTGCTCACCGCCTCCGCCGTCGTCGTGGGGTCGGCGGTCATCCTTTTCGATCCCATCTTCCAGGGGCTGGCCATCTCGCTGATGGCCGGCGAGGTCGCCTCCACGTTCCTGTCCCGTATGGCCGTCCCCATCCTCTACTATCTGAGCGAACGAGGAGACGCGCCAGCACTCGGGACGGGCGCGGGGTCCCCACCCAAGTCGACGGACTGACAACCGGAGCGCCGTCGCTTGCGATCATAAGCCCGCGCCGTGTAGACTTGACAAGCGTTCGAAAAGACCCGAGAACCGCCCCAGTCGTAAGACATTTCGGACCGTGACATGCCAATCAATACCGAGGACCTTCGCCCTTATTCGTACACGGGTTCGACCTCAGCGCGGGAGATGCCTACGTCGACCTGCACTGGCGTCTCTCACGCCACCCCCCTCCACCTTGATGAGACGAAGATCTGGACGCGGCGAGACTCCTATCCTGTTGATGGACGGTCGTACGCGGTGCTGTCCGACGAGCACGAGGTAGTGTTCGCCGCGCTGTCACTGGTCCGGAACCTCGGGGCAGGTAAGGCCAAGCTTATCAAGGTACTCGACCTGATCCAAATCGTCGCCGCGACCGATGCGACGATCGACTGGGACACGCTCCTCGAGGACGGCCGCCGAGACGGTACGTTCAACATTTTGGTAAACGTCCTAGCGCTCTACCTTGAGGTTACTGACGCCCAAGACCTCGCGCCGCGCCTGGCCAACGCGCTCGCGTGGCACACCGATCGCTGACTACCGGTGTATCCGGCCGACTCGCCGCTATGCTTCAGGCCCGTTCACTTCAGCTTGGGCAACAGACTCTGGGCAGCGCGAGCCTACGATACGACGCGGACTCGGTGGCCCCTGTTGTGGGCGGTGTCATTACCGTTTCGTCAAGCGGTGTACCGATGGCGGCGACTCTAAAGAGTATATGAAGGGGCTTCCGACCGCGCGTAATGAGAGGATCGGGCCATGAGCTTGTTCTCGGAGCGCATTCGGACAAGACAACGCGGTCGACGTTTCCGACAATGAGTCAGCATCACAGCCGCTCAGCAGCGGACCGCGCTCCACCCTGTGCGGTCGGCACGGCATCGCGCGTTCACCGAGATGGGGTGCTGGTTTGCTTGGTATGAGACGTAACGGGTATGGCAGCTGATGGGGAGGCGCCAACGAGCCATCCGCTTGGCTGGGCAATGAACGACTGGACATCACTGAGGCGCTAACAGGGGGATGGGGCAAATCAGATGATCAAAGTGGGCCAAATCAAGCTGTCAAACCCACACCGTTCCTGTAGTACCGGTCGGGCATCCGGTAATCCGGATAAAGAGCAGTGAGATCGGGACAGCCGCCAGTTCGGCGCCTCGGTGCTTTCCCATCCCTGGGTCTCCTCGTGCCGATTTCCTGGAACCTCTTGCCCCCTTCACGGCTTTTATATGTAGAAGGGAGGTGAGCGATGATGTCGGAGGCATTGTTCTCTGGTTGGCTCTCTGAGCCTCACATGATTACGATCCTGTTTACCTGGTTTGTGCAGGGCGTGTTTTGCTACAGCATGTTTGTACTGCCCCACAAGCAGGAGAGGGAGGCAATGAAAGCTGAGAAGCCTGCGCCGGTTGAGGAGTCCCGCAAGGCGGCTTGGGGGACCGGAGCGGCGGCATCCAGTGCATAAGGCCTGGAGTAGCTAAGCGCCAAAGAGGGGCCGATTCCGCACATCGAGGGGATCGGCTTTCATTTGTGTGAGGGAAAAAGTTGACGATAGTCCTTCCTGGGCGGACAATATGAGACCTCAGAGGAGTCAGCAATGAAGTGCGTGTTTGGCCCGGTCCCATCGAGACGCTTAGGGCAGTCCCTCGGCATTGATCCGATTCCGTTTAAGACGTGTAATTGGAATTGCGTCTACTGCCAACTCGGGCGAAGCACACCCATGATCAACGAACGGCGCGACTACGTTCCGCCGGACGACATTATCGCGCAGGTGAAAGAAGCCCTCGCCGTTCATCGACCGGGAGAGATCGACTGGGTCACGTTTGTCGGATCTGGAGAGCCGACTCTTCACGCCAGCCTGGGCAAGATGATCAGGCAGGTCAAGGTCCTGACGGACATCCCGGTTGCGGTGATCACGAACGGTTCGTTGCTGTATCGTCCCGAAGTCAGAGAAGAGTTGGCAGCAGCCGATGCGGTGCTTCCCACCCTTGATGCGGGAACCGAATCGCTCTATCGCAAGATTAATCGTCCCTGGCCGGATCTGAGCTTCGAGCGTCTGGTCGATGGGTTGATCGCCTTCCGACGTGAGTTCTCCGGTAAGATGTGGATTGAGATCATGTTGATCAAGGGGGTCAATGACACAGAGACCGCCTTGAAAGACCTTGCGGCAGTGCTCCGTCGTATCGGACCGGATGAGGTTCACATCAACCTGCCGATTCGACCCCCGGCCGAACCGTGGGTTACGTCGGCTGATGAGGAAGGATTGGTCCTAGCCTCTGCTCTGCTGGGCGGGATCGCCCGTGTCCTGGTTCCGGCGGAGGGAGCGTTTGATCTGTCCGGCTATGGCAACGTGGTTGATGCCGTTGTCGGCGTGATCACTCGGCATCCGATGCGTGAAGACGACCTCATCAAGACGTTGGACCGCTGGACACCGGGACAGGTCGAACAGGCGCTCGCTGAGCTGGCTGCAAGCGGTCGAGCCCAAGTCGTGGTCCGCTATGGCAGGCGGTTCTGGAGCTATGTCGGCGCCCACTATGCGTGAGTACACAGACGCCCTGGCAGAGGCATTGATGCACTCGACATTGCTTCGACAGTCCCCTCACCCTCGCCCTCTCCCCAAAGGGGCGAGGGGCACCCAAAAAGCTCTCCTCTCCCCCGATCTGGGGGAGAGGATTCAGGTGAGGGGGTGCAAGGAACAGGCTTTCATGCGCATGGGCGCGCCCACGGCGCATGCGGTATTCCCATGACATTGCTGTGGATACTGGCTTTTGCCGTATTGGGGAGCGTTGGAGCAGTCGCGGGCGCGGCGACGGTGCTTCTGGTTCCTGAGAAGATGCGCGCAACGCTGATTCCATATCTCGTCAGTTATGCGACCGGCGCATTGCTCGGCGCGGCGCTGCTCGGCTTACTGCCCCATGCCATCGAACACCAACCTGCGGAGGCGATGCTCGCGACCGTACTCGCCGGTTTGTGCCTGTTCTTCGTGCTGGAGCGGATCGTCATCTGGCGACATTGCCACGTCGTCGGACATTGTGACGTACACAAGACGTCGGGTTACATGATTCTGGTTGGAGACGCGCTGCACAATTTCGTGGACGGCGTCATGTTGGCCGCGACGTTTCTCTCCTCGGTCCCGCTCGGGATTGCCGCCGGCCTGGCTGTCATCGCACATGAACTGCCGCAGGAGGTAGGCGACTTCGCCATCCTGCTGGACAGCGGACTGAAGCGGAAACAAGCCTTTCTGTTGAACCTCCTCTCCTCCGTGCCGACGTTACCCGGCGCGCTGCTGGGCTACTTTGCGCTGTCGCAGACGGTGGGAAGCGTTCCGTATGTCCTGGCGATCGCAGCCGCCAGCTTTTTGTACATCGGTCTCGCCGATCTGGTGCCCGGACTCCAGGGACGCATCGGGCCTGAGACTGGGTGGAGACAATTTCTACTCATGCTGACCGGCGTCGGGACCATTCTCCTGGTCCAGCGCCTGCACGGCTGAAGGGCAACGTGGCCTGTGTGGGCAATGATCTTACTCGAAGGCCTCCCCACCCGTTTGACGACCCGGCGGTATCCGAGACCTATGAGTCCTGGTATACGGGTACCGGAGTTCACGCGGAGGAGCTTGAACGACGCTTGCTCGAGCGGCTGCTCGCCCGATATACATGTGTCCGCAGGGTCTTGGACATCGGCTGCGGCACCGGGCACTGGACCCGCTGGCTGGACAATGCAGGGCCGGCTGTGTACGGAGTGGATCTTTCACGGGCCATGCTGCGCGAAGCTCAGCGCATGGGTACGCGTCGGTGTCTGCAAGCGGACGCGCAGGCCCTGCCGTTTCCGGACAAGACCTTCGATCTGGCGATGATGGTCACGACGTTGGAATTCGTTGCGAACCCACTGCGAGCGCTGGAGGAAGCGATCAGGGTCACCCGGAAGGGGGTCATCCTCGGCGTCCTCAATCGTCTGAGCCTGCTCGCGGCACGGCGTCGGTTTTTCGGAGAAAGCCTGTGGACAACAGCACGGTGTTTTAGCGTCCGGGAACTTGAGCGCCTGGCTCGCCGGGCAGGCGGACGACGAGTTCGAGCCACGGCTTGGCGCACAACTCTCTGGCCCATCGAGGCGGTGCCGGACCTTCCGCTTCCGTGGGGCGGCTTCATCGGGATGGCCGTGTCGCTTGATGGGTCGCAGGAAGAAGAGGGCATCGCATGACAAGGATTGCGGCACAGGTCAGCCTGTATCCGCTTAGACAACCCCATCTGTCTCCGGCCATCGACCAGATGCTCCGAATGTTTGAGCAGCACGGTTTGACGGTTAAGCCCGGCGCCATGAGTACGCTGATTACCGGCAGTGAGATGGAGGTCTTTGACGGACTCAAAGAGGCGTTCCTATGGACCATGAGTCAGGGGGAGACGGTGATGGTCGTCACCCTGTCGAACGCCTGCTCAGGACTGGACACCCCTGAAGACACCGGTCCACGCGACCGATGATGTCCGGGAAGTACGTCATCGGCTATCCTATACTGAGCCATCGGGGTCTGGGAAGCGGAGCCACCCGGCAGCGAGTCGCAAACCCGCCGCGGGTGGGTTCCCGCCATCACGAGCTTTGGCTGCTGAAGAAGAGGCGACGAGATAACAAGGATGCCCGGACCGGATGGTGAGCAAGGCACACGCGGCCATCGTCCTGCTATCGCTGTTGTCGTGCGTGACAACCGGCCTGGCTGTAGCGTTGGCGCTCAGGTTGCGCGAAAACGCCACGGCAATCGCCGGCGGCATCGGATTCTCCGCAGGCATCATGATCCAGATCTCGGTGCTGGAGCTCCTACCGGAATCCGTTGGCGCGATGGGGACCGCCGCGACTGTCGGCAGTACAGGTGCGGGCGTGCTACTGGTTTGGCTCGTCCACTTCATCATCCCGCACACGCACCTCGTTGAGGAGAAGGGGATAGCGGACAAGGCGCTCATCCGGTCCGCATACCGCGTGGTTTTCGGGCTGATCCTGCACGATGTGCCGGAAGGTTTCGCCTTGGCCAATGCCTATGTGGCGTCGCCGACCCTCGGCGTACTCGTGGCGCTGGCCATCGCGCTGCACAATCTGCCGGAGGAGTTCGCCATGTCGGTGCCGGCGGTGATGCTCAAGAGCAAGGGCTTTCTCTTCGGCGCAGCGCTGCTTTCCGCACTGGCAGAACCTGCAGGCGCGATCATCGGAATCGCGGCGGTGGGGATCGCGCCTGCGCTCAATGCCCATTTCCTCGCGTTGGCCGCCGGAGCGATGATCTTCATCTCGTTCCATGAGCTATTGCCGATGGCGCGGCGTTACCGCCATATCGGCGCATTTGTGTGGGGCGTTGCGCTCAGCGTGTTGTTCCACATACTACTTGCTGGCATGACCGCAAGACTGCTGCTGCCATGAACATCGAGCGCTGGCGCTGGTATTCGATCGCGGTCACTGTGCTGCTCCCAGCCCTGCACGGACTCATTGCCGCGGCCTCCCGCAGTCTGGCTGTCGTCGCGGAGCCGGTCCACAACCTCGTGGATTTCCTCACGGCAGTAGCCATGCTCGTGGGGCTCACGCGGGCCATGCGCAAGTCCGAGGCCTTTCCTTATGGCCTTTGCAAGGTGGAGAACCTAGCACCGGCCGGCCTCTCCGGCACGGTCTTTGTCAGCGTCTACGAGATCGCGCGCGCGGCCCTCCTCGCCCCTTCCACGCCGGTTCAGGAGGACCCTTGGATGCTCGCCCTGCTGATGGTCACCGCAGCCATTCCGTTCGCCTTCAGTCACTTCGATCTGCGCGCCGGACAGGCCGCCAACTCGTCCGTCCTGATCGCCGATGCCCGGGAGTACCACGTGCATGTGTTCACCATCGGGCTCGCGCTGTGGCTACTGATCAGCGGCCTGCTGGTCGAGACGACGCTGGCCGCTGAAACCCGTGCAACACGAACATCGCTGCGCATCACGGTGGTGTATAACAACGTGCCGCACGCGCCCGGCCTCGCGACTGCCTGGGGCTTCGCGGCGATGGTCGCTGCCGGCGCCGATACCGTCTTGTTCGACACCGGAGGCGATGGCCCGACGCTACTTGCCAACCTGCGAAAGCTCGACATCGATCCGGACTCGGTCGATGCGATCGTGCTCTCGCACATCCACGGCGATCACACCGGCGGGCTCGACGATTTTCTGGTGCGCCGGCCGAACGTCACGGTCTATCTGCCGCAGTCATTTCCGGAGACCTTCGTGCGCGCCGTGGAGCGCCGCGGGGCGCGGGTCGAGACCGTGAGCGGGCCGCAGCGCCTGTTCGGGAATGTGTATACCACAGGCGAGCTGGGCGACGGCATCCGGGAGCAAGCGCTGATCATCGATACGTCCTTTGGTCTGGTGGTCATGACCGGTTGCGCACACCCGGGTGTTGTCGAGATTGCCAAGGCGGCGCGCGCGTATCTGGGTAAGGAGATCCGCCTGCTGATGGGCGGTTTTCATCTGTTCGACCGCCGCCCGGATGAGAGTCGCGCGACCATTGAAGCGCTGCGTAGGGTCGGCGTGCGCAAGGTCGCGCCCAGCCACTGCACCAGCACTGAGGCGACCGGAATGTTCCGTACTGCCTGGGGCGATAACTTCATCGAAGGCGGCTGCGGCGCCGTGATTGAGCTGCCATGAGCATACGCGAACAATCCGTGAGCCGCCCACCGGCCGCGTTGCCCGCCGAGCTGCCGAGCGAGACGCGCGCAACGCTGATTCCGCACCTCATCAGTTATACAACCGGCGCACCGTTCGGCGCGGCTGCTCGCTCAGTATACGGCGGGGGCTCAGGACCTCACGTGTAATCCTGTCAAATATGGGTAACACATTCGCCCTACCGGATAGGACCGTCAATAGCCCTAAAACTCATACCTGGTGATGAAAGCGTCTCCAGTCCCCTTGAGTGCAGAGCCCAATGCCCCCGAGGTTGCGGGAAAGTCAGACGACTTGGCGCCCCCGGTTACATATACATGGCCTTCCTTGTCCACCGCGATGGCTTCGCCCCAATCATGCTGATTGCCCCCTAGGAAAGTGGAGTAGACGAGGCTAAAGCCGGTAGGGACAAGCTTCGTCACAAAAGCATCCCCCCAGCCGTTGTACGAGGTATCGATTGCTCCAGGCGTTGTGGGGAAGTTGAGCGACTTTGTCCTGCCTGTCACGTAGGCATGACCTTCGTCATCTATGCCGATGCCGAACCCTATGTCGTACTCATTCCCGCCGAGGTAGGTAGAGTAGGTGAGGCTAGCGCCATTGGGGGCGAGTTTCGTCACGAAGGCGTCTCCATGGCCCTTGGATGAGGTATCGCGCGCTCCGGAGGTCGTTGGGAAGTCGTCCGAAAGCGTTCCTCCCGTCACGTAGGCATGACCCCCTGTGTCCACGGTGATGCCGTGACCCCAATCTGACCGACTTCCACCAAGAAACGTCGAGTAGACCAGGGCGGCGCCGGTAGGGGCAAGCTTCGTGACAAACACATCCCTGTCGCGGTACGGTTTGGTATCGAACGCTCCGGGAGTCGTCGGGAAGTTTAAAGAGAGGGTTTCTCCCGTTACATAGGCGTGTGCCTCGTTATCTATGGCAATACCATAACCCCAATCATACCGGACTCCGCCCAGGAAGGTGGAGTAGATGAGGCGCGCGCCGTTGGGGGCGAGCTTCGTGACGAAGGCATCTCTGTCACCGTTGAAAGAGGTATCGAACGCTCCAGGAGTCGTCGGGAAGTTGGCGGAGCGTGCCCCGCCTGTCACGTAGGCATGGCCCTCCGTGTCCACCGCGATGCCGTGCCCCCAGTCATCGCCGCTGCCGCCCAGGAACGTCGAGTAGATCAGGCGCGCGCCGTTGGGGGCGAGCTTCGTGACGAAAGCCTCCCGGTCCCCATTGTATTTCCGGCTGAAAGCCTCGCGTGTGGTGGGGAAGTTGGGAGACCTGGTCTCTCCCGTCACGTAGGCATGACCCCCTTCGTCCACGGTGATGCCGTGACCCCAATCATCGCTACTCCCACCCAGAAAGGTAGAGTAGACGAGACTGGCGCCGTCGGCAGCCAGCTTCGTCACGAATACGTCAGCAGCACCGGCATACTTCGAATGAGCCGCTCCCTTGGACGCGGCGAAGTCAGACGATTCGGTCCTTCCCGTTACGTAAGCGTGGCCCTCCGCATCTACGGCAACGGCGAAGCCTATTTCATCTCCGCTTCCTCCGAGAAGGGTGGAGTAGACGACCACCGGGTCTATCACCAGTGCTCTGTTTGTATCGTAGGCGCCTACGTGGAACCCGACGTGATGCGGCCCCTTGATCACATAGCCGCCCGAGACAGCTCGTCTTGTTCCCTCCATCTCCTGATAGAGCAACGGCTTCTGAAGGCGAATGTGTCCATCAGCGGTATGCAAGACCAGGTCACCCCGAGCATCTAAGCTGAGGCGCGTAGCGCCCTCGAAACGCAGTGTGATGGCTTTCGGATCCGCTCCTGGTGCGACGAGCAAGTCATATTCCAGTTGACCTTGGGTACCGTAGTAGACGAGATTGATACCTGGGTACACACTTTGATTGTGCACCTTGGCGTAGATAGGGATATCGGCGCGCCACGTGGTAGGATCGTTACCGCGAAGGTAGTGGACTCTGCCTGGTAACTTCTCGATCCCCACCACCTGGCGCCCAGAGTTGGCGCCCACAAGCTCCATCCGCAGAATCGTAGGGCCGGGCTGGGGGCTTGGCCGTTTCGGCGGCCGCAGGACCAATATGGCCCTGGTGTCGGTCAAAAAGATGGTGTAGTTCTGGCCGCGAGCCAGGAACTTCACTTGGGGGTCGGTCTGACCATGGTTAGCCTCGAAGTAGATAGGCAACTTACCGTATGCCGCTCCCGGATTGGCCTCAGTGGCTGTGTTGAAACCGGCCATGGAACCGGAAGAGACCGCAGGCGATGCCTGAGCCGGCAGGATCTGACAGTTCAGCATGGCAAGGAATCCAACCATCAGTCCGACTCGAGTTGTCGCGCGATCGATTACGTCCATGTTTCTCCTCCTGGTTGGAGTATCCAGATTCGCCCTCCAGACGAGGGCAGTTGGGCCAAGAGAAAGACCTACCGCTCTCTTACTCCATGCTCCCCGTTCTTCGGAAGAGCAATGGTTTCCCAGTTGAGGAATTCATTCTGATAGCATCCACCTCCAATGGTCAAGCGAATTCAGTGCGGCACATAGAGCCTCTCTGTGGGGTAGCATGATGTCAAGCAGCAGTAGGCGATGGGTGTCTCTCAGGCCCTGTTTAGGGCCCTATTTTTTCAGGACCTCCCGCTCGTTGACAATGCCGCACAATAGTTGTATATGTTTAAACAAGGTGTCTTTCATGAGCCGTTTGCCTCTCAAATCGATTGCGTTCGCGCTGGCGGTGGCCGTGCTCCTCCTACTGGGCGCGACCACGGGCGGCGCGTTTGCGCACGAGGTCCAGCACGCGGCCCACCACACGGCCGGTATGCATGCCACGCCCATCTGCGCGTGGATGTGCGCCACGGCCGGCGCGGTCATTACGCCAGCGATCCAACCGGCTCAGTTCACGCTTGTTCAAGACACCGTACCGCCCTTCCTCAGCCCCCTGCGCTTATCTAAGTACTTGTCGCGCCTTCAAGCGCGGGCTCCTCCCGTTCTCTCCTGATCCTGTCCCACGTAGACCGAGTCCGGCACCAGGAGCGGCCCTTCGCCCTGGGTCTCGGGTATCCGTTTCCATTCATGGGAGTGAGTAGCATCACATCCGGCAGCGGTGAACGGGAGTCAGTAGAAGCGCAGCACCCTGAGTCAGCAGATGCAGCTATCGAGCGAAGTCAATCCAAGGCGCAACAAATGTAAAAGGAACCAGTCATGACCAATAGTGTCAGATATTTAGTCATCCTCGTATGGGGATCAGCCATACTGTTCAGTACGAACCTCCACACTGTGTGGGCAGGCGGAGGCTGTGGGGGAATGGGAATGATGGGTGGCCACATGCACGAGGGCCACGAACAGAGTAAAACGGACGAAGACGCCGGCCATACGCTCACGCATCTCCTCACACATGGGCAGGAGATCGGCCTCACATCGGAGCAGATCGGTGAGCTGAAAACCATGCAGCTTAACCTGAGTCGAGCCCAAGCCAGAGCGGAGGCCGACATCAAAGTGGCAACCCTTGAATTAAACGCGATAGCTGAGGATGAGCGGGCGGACTCGGCAGCGATCCAGGCCAAGGTGGACCAACTCAAGAAGGCGGAGGGCCATCTTCAATCTATGGCGATCAGGTCGGGGCGAAGCGCGCTGGCGATATTGTCTCCTGAACAGCGCGAGAAAGACGACGCACTGCGGAGGGAGATGATGGAAAGCATGAAAGCGGGGCAGGACCAGCATAGCGGTGGAATGGGTGGAATGCGAGGCGGAGGGCGTATGGGTACGGGTCGCAGCAAGGGTGGGAAAGACGAAGGAGTCGGAAAAGCGGAGACGACTGCACACCGACATTAGGCCATTATTCAATGAGTGCGGGAAGGTCGCCTGGAGTGGCCGCGCTGGTCGAACAGAACCAGAGCTTGGACGCCACACCCAGCAAAGACCGATTAACCTTGTCAGCCGCCAGATCGTCAGCAGGTGAAACGATAGGGCTTCCTGTGGCACCCGTGTAGGACAAGACGGCACCACGACCCTCATGAGTCATTGAGAGCGGACACGAACAAGAGGAGAAGAAAGAACGATGCACAAGATTCTGATTGCCGTTGTCACCATTACATTGCTGACGGCAGGCTTTTCCTTTGCCGTAGATTATCACCAGATGCATAATGAGATGATGCAGAAGCAAGGCGGACCAACTACAGACGGCCGGACGGAACTGCGCCATATCCCGGCCCCGATGAAGATCATGCATAAAGCGATGATGCGGCAGCATCTGGATCATGTGAGCCAGATTACAGCGGCCTTGGCGGCCAATGATCTGAACAAGGCGGCAGAGATTGCTGTAACGAATCTTGGCTGGAGTCAGGAACGAGCACAGGAGTGTTCAGTATTTGAACCGGTGAAAAGCGGGTCGGATTACACAACACTCGCCGCTGCCATGCACAAGAAGGCCGACGAACTGGCCGACGCTGCAAAGTCCGGATACCGGGACAAGGCCTTCCAAGCCCTGGCGGAGCTGATTCACAACTGCAATGAGTGCCACAAGAAATTCAAGCATTAAGACAAACACACCACCCCGAGGAGAGCCGGTGACGAAATGTGTGTTCGGTCCGGTCCCCTCGAGATGCCTTGGGCAGTCTCTCTGCATCGACTCGATTCCGTTCACAACCTGTAAACTGTAGTCCAGAAAATGAGGACACAACGATGAAACTATGGACGGGAGTACTGGCGGCAGCGTTGTTGATCGTGGCTTCTGAGGCGCGGTTAGTCATGGCCCAAGAGAGGGGACGGCATATGGGCGAGATGAAGGAGTCGTGCGAAAGCCGCGACGCAGACAGCCCTCGATATGGCCATTACCCTCACCATCTGCTCAGGCATGCGAAAGAGATCGGCCTGGCAAAAGATCAGATCACACGACTCAAGACAATCAGACTCGATTTTGAGCGTGCCTGTCTTCGGGCCGGGGCCGAGATTCACGTGAGCGACCTGGAGATCGAAACGCTGATGGACGATGAGAAGGCCACCCTCGCAACGATCGAGGCAAAGGTCAAGCAACGCGCGACCGCGGCGACCGCACTCAGGATCGCAGCGATCAAGGCCAAACGGGACGCCATGGCGCTCCTCACTGCCGAACAGCGAGAGAAGGATCAAGCGATACACGAGAAAATGATGCAGCAGATGGGTGGGATGGGTGGTGGAATGATGCAGGGCGGTGGGATGGGCGGTGGGCAGATGGGTGGTGGGATGAGGGGCGGCCGGAGAGGTGGCGGTGGGATGAGGCACGGCGGCGGGATGGGTGGTGGGCAGATGGGTGGTGGCATGGGTGGCGAGATGATGCAAGGTGGCGGGATGATAGATGATGGCATGATGGAGGGCGAGCAGGACGGCTCTTCGCAGCCGGAGACAACAGAGGGAGAGCATCAGGGCCATTGAGTTCACGACAAACCGCCCGCCTCATGAAGCAATAAAGATGTTAGGAGTGTCCTGAGTCAGAAGTTCGATAAAGACGTTGACGCCCCATATGTCGTCATTCCTGCAAAAGCAGGAATCCAGAACTCTTATTATTTCCTGGATTCCGGCTCGCGCCCGCTCTCCGGGCCTGGTCGGAATGACGTCGGGAAAATATGCAACGAATTTCAAAAACAGGACAGTAGCCGATCGGGGCAATAGACATAAACAGGCGTAGCGTGAGAAAGTCCACACTCTTTTTATTTGCCGTATCGACGGAAGTGGTCGTGCTGGGCCTGCTCCTGGTCCATGCGTCACTGAGCGAGCAGGCCCGGCACGCCAGCCTCCGACAGAATGCCGAAATGGTGAGACGCCTCGGCCTGACCGATCTCGCCCTTTTTCCGGAGGCCCGATACACGAGACATCTGTCCCAGGCGGACTGGCATTCCGCGTTCCAGGACCATCCGCTCTCCCTCGAACACTTTCCTTCCGGTTCGTTGACGCTGCCGCCGAAAGACGTATGGTCAAACAATGCGCGCCTGGATTGAGAAACAACGATATCTGATCGACTTTACCCTCTCCTCGTTTCTGAGGCGAAAGGTCAAGAACGTCGGCCTGTTGATCCTGTACACGCTGATCGTCTTCATCCTCGCCTCGGTCATGTTCTTCACCTACACGATCAAAAAAGAAGCGTCGGTCATCCTTCGCGCATCCCCGGAAATCGTTGTTCAGAAGATGCTAGCGGGAAGACATGATGTATTCCCCGTCGGTTACATCGACCGCCTGAAAACCATTCGCGGGGTCGCCTCGGCGGAGGGCCGCCTCTGGGGCTATTACTTCGACCGGCATGTCGCAGCCAACTATACCTTCCTTGTCCCTTCAATGTCGGCCCTGGACGACACTGACGACACTATTGATGCCGAAGACCAGGAGTCTCTCGAATTTGACGCCTCATCCGTCGAGCCGCTCTATCAACTCGATCTGACGGCGTTGATACCGGGCACCATCATCATCGGACAAGGAATTGCACGCATTCGACATGCAAGCGTCGGCGATTCCCTCTTCTTTCTCGCGTTCGACGGCACCGTGTTGGATTTACGGATCGGCGGTTTTTTGTCCTCCAGATCGGAACTGGTGTCGTCCGATCTCATCTTGACGACCGAGGCGGACTTTCGACGGCTGTTTGGAATCCCTCACGACGCCGTAACGGACGTTACCGTATCGGTTCGAAACCCGAGAGAGATTCCAACTATTGCCGGGAAGATCGCGCGACTTCTGCCCGATGCCCGGCCCATTACTCGGGACGAAATCCTGAGAACCTACGATTCAATCTTTAATTGGCGCGGGGGAATGATGCTCGTCATCCTGGCCTCCGCCGTACTCGCGTTTGTCATCTTTGCATGGGACAAGGCCTCCGGCTTGAGCGCCGGGGAGAAACAGGAAATCGGCATTCTCAAGGCCATCGGCTGGGAAACCTCGGACATTATCGAGATGAAGTTCTGGGAAGGAGCGGTGGTGTCGCTGACCGCCTTCTTCACCGGGGTCATCCTGGCCTATCTCCACGTCTTCTTTTTCTCGTCGGTGGTGTTTGAGCCGGCCCTCAAAGGATGGTCGACCCTCTACCCGCAATTTCATCTGACTCCATTTATCGACGTCGGACAACTGACCACGCTCTTCTTCCTGACGGTAGTCCCCTATACCGCCGCCACCATCGTGCCGGTCTGGCGCGCCGCAACAATCGATCCCGATACGGCGATGCGCCGCACAGGGGAGTAACCGGTGATCGAACTGATCAACGTCACAAAAACCTTTAATGCCGGAACGCCGAGCGAATGTTCCGCTTTGAACGGGATTACCTTGACGATCAGCGACAAGATGGCGACGGTACTGGTCGGTCCAAGCGGGTCCGGCAAAACGACGCTGCTCACCATCATCGGCTGTATGGCAAGACCATCGGCCGGCCGCGTCACGCTCAACGGACGGGAAATTACCTCGCTCCCGGAACGGTTTCTGACCGAGATTCGACGCAAGACCTTCGGGTTCATTTTTCAGCAGCCGAACCTGATCAAAGGCATCACCGCGCTGGAGAATGTCATGTTGCCGGCGTACCCGGCCGGAACGGAACACGCGGCGCTCCGGGAACAGGCAATACGACTGCTCCAAGGGCTTCAGCTTTCCGAGAAGGCGGCATCGAAGGTCGAGTGGCTCTCCGGTGGGGAGGCGCAACGGGTCTCCATCGCCAGGGCGTTGATCAACAATCCGTCCGCCATTATTGCCGACGAGCCGACCGCGCACCTTGACACAAGCTTGTCCCGCCGGTTTTTAGAGATTGTGGAGCGGTTCAAGGCGGAGGGGAAAACGATCTTGATGACCAGCCATGATCCGCTGATCTATCAGTCTCGCGTCGTCGATCGCGTGGTGCGGCTTCGAGATGGAAAGGTCGAAGAGGCAGGAGGATGATTCTCCACCCGGCAGTCATCGCCAATGTCGTGTCCTCTTTGATTATCAGCGTCACGATCGTGTATGCGGCGGTGTACGGCGTACAGATTCTGTTGAAGTGGGATCTTCAAAGCGGCGATGAACTTCAGTTGCGTCTCGAACGACGGACGTATCTGATTTCAACCCTGCTGAGCTTTATTTTAGTCCTGGAGCTGACGTCGCTGTTTCTCTTCGTCTTTACCGCGGATACCCTCTGCCCGCTCTTCGTCGGCGCCATGTGCGCGGCTGGAACGCTGAACGTGAATGCGTTCGGCTACCCCACCCTGTTGATGAAAATGGTCAATTTTCTTCTCGCCGGGCTCTGGCTTGTCCTCAATTATGCCGACAACCAGGCGTACGATTATCCGCTGATCAAAAAAAAATATCTGCTGCTGGCCGTCATCGCGCCGCTGAGCGTCCTAGAAACCTTCCTGGAAGGAACCTACTTTCTGAACCTGCGCGCCGATGTGATCACCTCGTGCTGCGGCAGCCTCTTCAGCAGCGAGCAGGTCAGTGGGATCGGCTCAGAACTCGCGGCGTTGCCGAGCCGGCCGATGATGTGGACGTTTTTCCTGGGGATGGGAGGCATGCTGCTGCTCGGGCTCTATTTCTACACTAAAGGCAAGGGGGGGTATCTGTACGCGCTTGCCACATGGGTCATGTTCGGCGTCTCGCTCGTCTCCATCATTTCATTTATCTCCCTCTATATCTATGAGCTGCCGACCCATCATTGTCCCTTCTGTATCGTCATGAAGGAGTACGGGTATATCGGCTATGCCCTGTATCTCCCGCTCTTCCTGGGGGCGGTCACCGGTGGCGGCATCGGGACATTGATCCCGTTTCGACGCATAGAGAGTCTTCGCGCGGTTCTTCCGGCGCTGATTCGCAAATTGACCATCATCTCGCTGGCCGCCTACGCGACCTTTACGGCAATTGTGATCTATGAAATCGTGGCATCGAATTTGATTCTTTAGGGGAGGGATTTTGAGGGTCATGAGAAAAAGACCGTTCATCGCCTATACGGCGCTCGTCCTGATGGCGATCGCGCTGATGACGCTGGCGGCCGTCGACAACGCCGCATCGGCAGACCGTCGACAACGAGGTCTGACCAGGAGAGACAAGTGCCCGGTGTGCGGCATGTTCGTCTATAAGTACCCGAAATGGGTCGCCAAGATCGAGTTCCAGGACGGCCACGCTCATTTTTACGACGGCGCCAAGGATATGTTTAAACATTATATGAATCTGTCGAAATATACGCCCGGGAGATCGGACCACGAGATCGCGGCCGTCTTTGTCACCGACTATTATGCGGTCGAACTGATCGAGGCCAAAACCGCCTTTTACGTCATCGGCAGCGATATCCTGGGCCCGATGGGACACGAACTGATCCCGTTCAAGGATGAAGCCTCGGCGAAGGAGTTCCTGGAGGACCACAAGGGAACGCGCATTCTGCGATTTGAAGAGGTGACAAAAGAGGTCATCGACGCACTGGACGCGGCCCAACAAGAGAGAGGGGGAAAGCGATGAAGCAGATCTGGGTGTGTATCTTAGTCTGGGCGTGTCTCGGGTCGACTGTCGCGTTTGCGGACGACGCGGGTACAACGACTGCCGGCGAAAGGGAAGAGTGTCGGATCTGCGGCATGTGGATCGATCAATACCAACGGACCGCAGCGGAGCTGATCTACAAAGACGGTAGAAAAGAACATACCTGCGGAGTCGCCTGCATGTTCCGCATTCTGGACGAAGAAGGGGTAGACGCCTTTACCTCCATCACCGTTCGCGATTGGAAGACGGGCAATCGGGTGGATGCGCAGGATGCGACGTATGTAATCGGAAGCCGCGTCATCCCGGAGATGATTCCGAACATTATTGCGTTCGAAAGCAAGGCCGCCGCTGAGACATTTCAAGCCCAGGAAGGCGGCGCATTGATCGACCTTGGGAGGGGTCTGCAAATCATCACACCACGCGGTCAGACGGTCCCGTTCCGGCTTCAGACCGCCGTCACAACGGGACGAGGATCGTTCGGGCTGGGAGCCGGGTTCGGGTACTTGCGAAGGGATGATATCAAGCTCGGATCGGACAGCCGCGATCCGCGCAAGTTTATCAGCAGCCGCGCTCAACAACCACGCGCCCCCAGAAGGGTCGAATCGTACGGTCAATCGCTCTTCATTAATTATGGTATCACCGATCGCCTGGCAGTACTGGCGAATCTGCCGTACTTCGAAAGGGAAACCAGCCGGTTCGAAAAAAATCTGAAGACGGCTGAGATTACGACCATAGACGCCGATGCCGCCGGATTGGGCGATCTCGATCTTCGTTTTCGCTATAACCTGTGGCGGAATACCATTCAGGATACGTGGGTCACGGCAACATTGACGACAACCATCCCTACCGGGAGATTTAATAAGGCATTTATCGATAGCCCTGCTTTGCAGTCCGGGGCCGGCGCCCCATCGGTTGGTGGAGGGCTGCTCTTTTCTTACAGTTGGCGAGACCTGTGGTTTCACTCCTCTGCAACATATACCGGCAGGCTACGAAACGGTGACGAATACAGGTTCGGCAACGAAGCGGCGGCCGGGGTGGCGGTCCATTATACGCCACGGTATGATGTCATGCTCGGGATCGAGGCGGACGCGGTCCATGCTGAAAAAAATGAGTTTAAAGGGGTAACCGTCGGCAACACCGGGGGGACCAGAGTCAATCTTACGTTCGTTGCCGACTGGAGATTTCTCCTCGCGCTGGGCGGCAATTTTACGTTGCGGGCCGCCATGGGGTTGCCGATCCATGAAGATTTGAACCATCGCACGATCGGACCGAGAGAGCAGGTCCAGCTCGGTGGCGGCTATTTCGGCAACGTGGCCCTGACCTACGCCACTCGCTTTCCGTTTATTGAGGAGTGAGGCTTATGTCGGCTCCTCCATGTGTGTTTCCTACCTCGGACACATATTCAGTTTTTGTAGCATCCGTGAGCACGCATTAGTAGACACCTCTGCCGGAAAGGAGTAGAAAGTGACAGGTCGTTTCACCTGTGTTTCGTAATATCAAAGTGAACGGAGTCTTATCCGTGTCGCTCTCGAATAGGCTAATTCACAAATCTCGGTCGCTCACGCCCATTGCCGTATCAGCACTTGGTCTCTATCTGCTGGTCAACGCGTTCCTCATTCTGTGTCTGGTTCATCCTCACAATACTCACCTCCAAGCTCAGGCCGATAGTCATCCCGTCTCAGTCTGTGCCTGGGTCCACAAAACAGTCGCCTCCCATGTCCCATCATCAGGAATTATCCTGCCCTTGGTGGCGGCCGGGCTACTCGCCTTCCTGCCATTGCCGCAACGCAGTCCTGAGATCTTCCCGATCAAGCAGACCGGCCGCTCTCCACCCCTGCTCGCCTTCGTATAAGTCTGTTCACTCAAGCCTCTACCGGTACGCACCGCAATTCTCTTATTTGAACCACAGCGCCTCGGCCTTTTCGAAGGCGTAGGCAGGTTTTAAGAACGAAGAATGTTGTCGTGGGCGCCTCGGGCTTAAGCCCAGGCCCGCCTCAGCCCCATTATATGTTTGCCCGCTATCCTCCTGCATAGAGAGGTCGACTACGCGGGAAGGACGAGGGAACTTGAGGTGTCATCGTGAACAATACGCACGGCGGAAGATCGCATCGAACCACGAGCCGACGCATTTCCCACGAAAAGAAGGTCCACCCGTCGCCTGACTACTTTGGTGACGCCCTCCGCATCCTTGACAATGACCTCACGCTCCAGCCACAGCGCGAGCACCTGGTAGCGTTGTGGGGATTGGTGGTTGGCCTGTCGCGCAGGCTTACGCAGGCCTATGTTGAATGCCAGGATCATCGGGATTCGACTGCAAGCACACATCATTCGAGCACAGTCGATCAAGACATCCACTCCTCCGGACAAAGAGCGATAAGAACGGGCATGGGAACGATCTGACAGCGCTGCTTCCGCGCTCGCCCGCCTCTTCCTGCCGGGGTCGGGCCGATTCTCAACGGCAGGAATTCCTCCCTCGAATGCGATGAGCCTCACCGGGACCGCCGTTCCTCTTCCGGCGGTCCCGAGGCTCACCGCAGCAAGCGGAGGATAGCGTGCGGCATCAAGCACTCTGCATGGTGAAACGCAATACATACGACACACGTAACTACGCAATCGACCTTTTCGAGGGAAGGAGACACGCATGAAACAACGCGAACGTCAACGCACGCGCAGACGTACAGCGGCCCTTGTGGGGGTGGCCACACTACTCACATGGGGTGCCGTGGCACACGCAGAGGAAGAAAAGAAAACAGATGAGGTGACAACACTCAAGGAGGTAGTTGTCAGATCTACTGCTCTCAATGACGTCTTTGTGCCGTTGAATGCATCCGTCATCGATCAGACAACACTGCAGTCCATACCGCCGGCCACCAACGACACGGCAACCCTTCTGAGAGATGTCCCCGGTGTCAGTCTGTACGGCGCCGGCGGCATTTCCAGCCTGCCGGTGATTCACGGCTTGGCCGACGACCGTCTGCGCATCAAGGTCGACGGCATGGATCTGATCTCCGCCTGCCCCAATCATATGACCCCGCCGCTTTCCTATATCGATCCGGCCGGCGTGGGGACCCTGAGGGTGTTCGCCGGTATTGCGCCGGTCAGCGTCGGCGGCGACAGCATCGGCGGCACGATTCTGCTGGAGTCCCCGGCGCCGGTATTCGCCGCACCCGGACAGACCCCTCTGCTCACGGGCCATCTCAGCTCGTTTTATCGCAGCAATAACAAGGCGCGCGGCGGCGACTATTCGGCCACGTTCGCGACTGATAACTTCAGCGCCACTTATAACGGCTCGGTCATTCATGCCGACAACTACACGGCAGGCGGGAACTTCAAACCCGCCGGGCCGGCCGCTGTCGATAAGCCGGGGAACATTCTCGACGGCGATGAGGTTGGCGCCAGCGCCTTTAAGGCCGAAAACCACAACCTGGCCTTTGCGCTGAAACAAGGCAACCACCTATTCGAAGCGAAGTTTGGTTACCAATATATCCCTGAACAGGGCTTTCCCAACCAACGCATGGATATGACCACCAATTCCGAGTGGCGTCAGAACCTGCACTACCTCGGCCAGTTCGGATGGGGCTCGCTGGATATCCGCGGCTATCATGAAATTGTCAACCACAAAATGGATTTCAGTGACGACAAACAATTTCTCTACGGAGCACCGCCGTTCGTCGCACCGGGAATGCCGATGAAGACCGACAGCAGGAACATCGGCGGCTCGGTCAAGACCAACATCGACCTGACCAAGGAGCACACCCTCCGCGTCGGGGGTGAATATCAATATTACCGGCTGCACGACTGGTGGCCGCCGTCCCCCAAAGTCCTGCCGCCCGGCTACACATACGGCGGAATGGCGCCGGACACCTTCCTGAACATCAATGACGGCACGCGTACGCGAGGGGCGGTATTTGCCGAATGGGAGGCGCGCCTGCATCCGCAGTGGCTGACGCTGTTGGGCGCACGATATGAACACGTCAAGATGACTGCCGACGACGTGCACGGCTACAACAGCGTCATGCCAAGTTACCAGTTTGCGGCAGAGGTCTTCAATGCCCGCGATCACGATCGCACCGACCACAACTGGGACCTCACTGCGCTGACCCGCTATACGCCGACACCGATGCTGAGCCTCGAATTTGGCTACGCGCATAAGACCCGATCGCCGAACCTGTATGAACGCTACCCCTGGTCCACGAACTCCATGGCGATGATCATGAATAACTTCGTTGGCGACGGCAACGGCTATGTCGGTAATCTGGATCTGGACCCGGAAAAGGCTCACACTATCAGCGGCACTGTCGACTGGCATGCCACGAATCGTACCTGGGAGTTTAAGGTCACGCCATACTACACCCACGTCACCGACTACATCGATGCGAAGCGTTGCCTGGGAAGCGGGAGCGGCATGAATTCGATGTGTGGCGGCCCGGCGAATAATACCGCAGTCAACAAGTTCGTCCTGCTTCAGTACGTCAACCAGACGGCCCGGCTCTGGGGTGTCGACGTCTCCACCCATATGCCGTTGGCAAAGATCAACGGCATCGGCGAATTCAACCTTGCGGGACTGTTCAACTACACGAACGGCAAGAACCGCACGACCGGCGACGATCTCTACAACATCATGCCGCTCAACGGGAAGTTGTCGCTACGACATCAACTCGGCGGCTTCGACAGCGGTCTTGAGGTGGTCATGGCGAAGGGCAAGAACAACGTCTCTGATGTACGGAACGAAATCAAGACATCGGGTTATGTCCTCGCCAATCTGCGCGCTGGCTATAGCTGGAAGATGATGCGACTCGATTTCGGGATCGATAATGTGTTCGACAAATACTACTCTTTACCGCTCGGCGGCGCCTATACCGGTCAAGGCGCAACCATGGGCCTCAACTCAATCCCGTGGGGGACGGCCGTCCCCGGTATGGGACGTTCGTACAACACCAGACTGACCTATAGGTTCTGATTGGGCGCATCCGCCAAAACAGAGGTTCGGACACCTACACCACACAAGGAGAGAAACATGCGACGAGTACGAACCATCGCCTTTGCGGCCCTTCTGGCCGGGGCTTTCATCTCTGCCGATGCCTGGGCTTTTCCACACGCCAATATCCGATCGAAGGACACCCTTGATGCGTACACCGGCAGGAATTATCAGGAGGGGACCAGCGCGGTCCTGAGTATTAACATAGGCCACGGTTGCACCCATTCAGGGGAGTCATATACGACCCGGCTGGTCACGGCGCTCTTCCCCAACAGTTCCAACCCGAATTTGAGCGGCATCGCCTATACCACAGACGGCACAACGAACTATGAGGGCAACGCATTGTACGGAATCAAGCCCGTGGTCGATCAGAACTGGAAACAGATCCAGCCGATTACAGGCACTGTCCCGACCTACTACAATCACGGCGCGAAAAGCACGGACGTTCGCGCCGTTCACTGGGAGTGGGGATACATCCCGGATAATTTCGCGGGGTATGCGAATGTCAGCGTCAGTTTCCCGAAGTTTCAACCGAATACGTGCTACAACAAGATTCAAGTCGATATACCCGTGATACAGTACTGCCAGGCGGATTCGAAACACGCAGAGGATCATATGTGGAAACGGGACAGGATGAAGGCAAAAGGCGACTTTCATAGGGTCTATGCGTGGATGAAGGAGGCTACATCCGTGTTCCCGACCGAGACGATTGTCGCCCCCGGCTATGTCGCGTCTTTGACCATTGTCAGGAACCTCACCACCAACCCCTTGCCGGCATCCTGTGGAGGAACAGGACAGACGATCGAGCTGTATCCGACAGCAGCCGAAATCGACATGTATTTGCCGCCCCTTGATGGCGACATCTCTGCCGGCAGCGGAAGCGGTGGCGGCGATCATATGCATTAGGATCTGTTACCCCACCTCTACAGCTGTAACCCTGCCGTTGGCAAGAGCTGGAGGAGTGGGAATCCGCTTGCACCATTTGATCACCTATTGACAGATATTGACACTTGAAAAATCCTCGTGGTAGAGTTGTCGTGCTCCTCCACCATTACGGTGTCGGCAGCATCGAGGGAAGACGAACAACTTGTCATGAGGAGGAAGTCAGGATGAGGCGAAGGATTGCAGCAGCAGCGTTATTCCTGGGGGTGGTGACTTTCGTAGGAACTGGTATCTCCTGGGCAGCAAAGTCGCATATGGTTGAGGCGACCGAGCACACCCAGGCAGCCGCCGAGCACGGCAAAGCGGGGCATGCCGATGTAGCAGCGACACACGCGACGGCGGCCCTGCAACATGCCGAGGCCGCTCAGAAGGAGAAGGCCGACCCCCATAAGGAAGCGGCCATCAAGGGATTGAAGGAGGCCGTTGAGCACGGCAAGGCTGGACACGCCGATGTCGCCGGCAAGGCCGCTGCAGGGGCACTCGAACACCTCAAAGCGGTAAAGTAAGAACGCCTCTCTACTTAACGAATGAAGACAATAGGCAGGAAGATTTTTTCCTGCCTATTGTCTTTCTTGATCCTTCAGCCTACACACCTGAATCGTTACGTATCCACATCATAATTCAGATTCGCTGCAAGCCACCGCTCCACCGTCCGCACATCCATCCGCTTGCGCTGGGCATAGTCCAGCACCTGATCCCGTCCGATCTTACCAACCGCAAAATAGGTCGCCTCGCGGTGGGCAAAGTAGAGCCCGCTCACCGAGCTGGTCGGAACCATCGCGCAACTATCCGTCAGGCGAATACCGGCGTTGCGCTCCACCTGAAGAAGATCGAAGAGCGTACGTTTCTCGGAGTGATCCGGACAGGCCGGATAGCCGGGAGCGGGACGGATCCCGCGATACCGCTCTCGGATCAGATCCTCATTGGTAAGCTGTTCTCCGACTCCATACCCCCACTCTGCTCGAACTCGGCGATGCAGGCATTCCGCGAAGGCCTCCGCCAGGCGATCGGCTAACGCTTTGGCCAGAATAGAGGTATAGTCATCATGGGAGGCTTCATATTGCGCGCAGAGGGCATCGAGGCCATGGCCGGTTGTCACGGCAAACGCTCCGAGATAGTCCGGACGTCCGGGTAATCTGGGCGCGATAAAATCGGCCAGCGCCAGGTTACATTGCCCCTCAGCTTTAGGCAGTTGCTGGCGAAGCGTATGAAATGTTGCCAGCACCTGCGACCGCGAATCGTCGGTATAGAGTTCGATATCGTCGTCCACGCTGTTCGCCGGGAAGAACCCATAGACCGCCCTGGCAATAAGACGCCGATCACGGACGATCTGCTCCAGCAGATGTTGGCCATCATCGAACAGTTCCCTGGCCTTGGGCTTCTGCAAGATCTCAGGGTACCGGCCCCGCATCTCCCACGCATGAAAGAATGGGGTCCAATCGATATACGGTACAATCTGGTCGAGTGGAAACTCGTCCAGCATGCGGATGCCGATAGAAGATGGCGTGGGAATGTCCGCCGCGCGCCAATCAAGAAGGAGTTTCCGATCGCGCGCCTGGGTAAGCGTCAGCAGCGCTCTCGGTTCGCGGTCCTCATACGCCTGCCGCACCCGCTCCTGGTCCAGTCGATTATTTTCGATGAACGCCGATCGCTGGTCCCGGCTTGAGAGATGGCCGGCAACCACTACAGCCCGCGAGGCATCCGCGACGTGGACCACCGGCTGGTCATACAGCGGGGCGATCTTGACAGCCGTGTGGGTTCGGCTGGTGGTGGCACCGCCGATGAGGAGCGGAATCTTCAGCCCTTCCCGCATCATCTCCCGCGCGACGTGCATCATTTCGTTAAGCGACGGCGTAATCAGCCCGCTCAGTCCGATCATGTCCACCTGCTGTTCTCGGGCGGTCTTGAGGATCGTGTCGCACGGCGCCATCACCCCCAGATCGATGACCTCATAGTCATTACATCCGAGCACGACCCCGACAATATTCTTGCCAATATCGTGTACGTCTCCCTTTACGGTCGCCATCAGGACCTTCCGCTGCGTGCGCTTACGGTCGGATGTCAGGCGCTCGACTTCAATAAAGGGGAGAAGGTAGGCCACTGCCTTCTTCATAACGCGGGCGGTTTTGACTACCTGCGGCAGAAACATCTTCCCGGAGCCGAACAGCTCCCCAACGAGGTTCATGCCGGCCATTAACGGACCCTCAATGACCTGAAGCGGCCTGTCGTACCGCTGCCGCGCCTCTTCCACATCCGACTCAATATAGTCGGTGATCCCCTTGACCAGCGCATGCGTAAGCCGTTCCTCAACCGATCCCTGTCGCCAAGCTTCATCCTTCACGACCGCTCGCTCCTGCGCTTTCATGGTCTTGGCAAACTCGACCAACCGATCGGTCGCATCGGGACGGCGGTTCAGCAGCACATCCTCAACTACTTCAAGTAAATCCTTAGTAATATCAGCATAAACCGTTAATTGTCCGGCGTTGACAATTCCCATATCCAGACCAGCATGAACGGCATGATACAGAAATGCCGAGTGCATCGCCTCACGAACGGCATTGTTCCCGCGAAACGAGAACGACACATTACTGACACCACCACTGACCTTGCAGTACGGCAGGTTGGCTTTGATCCAACGGGTCGCCTCAATAAAATCAACCGCATAGCGGTTATGCTCCTCGAGCCCGGTCGCCACCGTCAGAATGTTCGGATCGAAGATGATGTCCTGCGGCGGCATTCCGACCGTCCCGGTCAGGATCCGGTATGCGCGGGCGCAGATCTCGGTCTTACGCTCCAGCGTATCGGCCTGGCCACGCTCATCAAACGCCATGACCACGACCGCAGCCCCATACCGTTTGATGAGCCTGGCGCGTTGGATGAATGTCTCTTCGCCCTCTTTAAGGCTGATGGAGTTCACTACCGGCTTACCCTGGGCGCACTTCAGCCCCGCCTCGATCACAGACCAGTCGGAGCTGTCGATCATGACGGGCACCCGAGCAATGTCGGGCTCGCAGGCAACCAGGTTCAGGAACTGGATCATCGCCGCTTTCGCGTCAAGCATGGCCTCATCCATGTTGACATCGATGATCTGGGCGCCGCCCTCGACCTGCTGCCGCGCAATGGACGCGGCCGCCTCGTACTCGCCGCTCCGAATGAGCTTGGCAAATGCCGCGGATCCGGCGATATTGGTCCGCTCCCCGATATTGACGAAACCCACCTCCGGACAAATCGTCACCGGCTCAAGGCCGCTTAATCGGGTATGCGGCTGAGGGTGAGGGGGAACGCGTGGCTGATACTCCCGCACCGCCTTCGCAATGGCTCGAATGTGATCCGGGGTGCTGCCGCAGCAGCCGCCGACGATGTTCAGCCAGCCGCTCTTTGCAAAGTCGCCGAGGTCCGCAGCCATGATCGCCGGTGTTTCATCGAAGCCTCCGAACGCGTTGGGCAGGCCGGCGTTCGGATAGCAACTGAGAAAAACTGAAGCAATCTGAGCAAGCTCCTCAAGATACGGGCGCATCTGCTTTGCCCCGAAGGCGCAGTTGATCCCTACGCTGAACAAGGGCATATGGGCGATGGAATTCCAAAAGGCTTCCACCGTTTGCCCAGACAGTGTGCGTCCGCTGCGATCCGCAATGGTTACCGAGACCATGATCGGCACACGCCGGCCGACCTCCTCGAAATACTGATCGATGGCAAACAGCGCAGCCTTACAGTTCAGCGTATCGAAGACCGTCTCAACCAACAGCAGATCGACTCCGCCGTCCAGCAGGCCGCGCACTTGCTCGGTATAGGCAGCGACCAACCGATCGAAGGTCACGGCGCGGAAGGCAGGATTGTGGATATCGGAGGGCATCGACGCTGTGCGATTCGTCGGACCGATCGACCCGGCCACGAAGCGCGGATGGTTCGGGTCCTTCGCCATCGTACTCTCAACGGCGCTACGCGCGGCTCGTGCACCGGAGAGGTTCAGGTCATAAGCCAGCGATTCCAGCCGATAATCGGCCATCGAGATCGACGTGGAATTGAATGTGTTGGTCTCGATGATATCGGCCCCGGCGTCCAGATACTGGCAATGAATCGCCTCGATGATGGCCGGCTGCGTGATGGCCAGCAGATCATTGCACCCCTTGAGGTCGCAGGGGTGGTCGGCGAACTTTTGCCCACGGAAGTCTGCTTCCGTAAGGTTGTGCATTTGAATCATTGTGCCCATCGCGCCGTCAAGAATGACGATGCGATGCCGCAACATCTGTTCAAGTTCAGCGAATCGACCGAACGTGTCAGTCATCTCTATCCCGCACCTGCGAATTCGTCATTCCGGGCTTGACCCGGAATCCAGTCTTTCTGCGCTGGATTCCCGCCTGCGCGGGAATGACATGGTGTCACTTTACTATTACACTCCTTCGTAACACCCGCTCAACCCCCTGAGACACATCCCACCCACAACGGCCCCCTGCCCATACGGCCGGCTGTGCTCACTATACTGGATTCTCCAAGCCCTCGCAAGATAAGCTCTTAGACGCCGACCAAGCGGTCGGTCCGACCATCGCATGTTTCCAGCACCCGTATGCAACGTGCAGGCGACGACAAGCTAATGAACACAGTCTGGTCGATCGGTATTTTCTATTTGCCTCATCGGGCATAATCGATTAGTGTTTAGGCGCTTCGAGGTGCATGGGTCGATCGCCAGTATTACCGACCGACCCATCACCCACCAGTCCTACGAATAATCTGGAGGAGTTGTCATGAACATGACCCGATTCGTTATCGCGTGCGTTGCCGTGATCCTCTTGAGTCTCCACACCTCGGCGTGGGCCGACAAACTCATAGAGCTTGAGCAGACCTTCCAGGCGCAGCAGCAGTCGTTGCAGCAGTTGCAGCAGGAGATGCACCGACTGCGGCAAGAGCGGTTCGCACAACAGGACGAGGTAACCAGGCGTGTGATGGAGGTAGAGCAGAAGGCCGCCGAGGTCGCGGCATCGTCTATGCTCACCGGGTATGAGCCGGTACCAGGGAAGGGATTCTTCATGAGGTCGGCCGATGGCCAATTTGAACTGAGGGTGCGCGGGTTCATCCAGACTTGGATGCAAGTTGAAGGGGCGCGAAACGAAGAAGATTTCCCGGGTGTCGTCGACGGTCAGGATCTCACGAAGGCGGGACTGGCGCGGCACGACCCGAGCACATTCCGACTCCGCCGCACCCGAATCATCATAAGCGGCCAGATCTATAAGGACTTCGGCTTTCTTATCGAGCCTGAGTTTACCGGTTCTACGCGGCTCGAGGAGACTTGGCTCAATTACACCTACGCCCCCTGGGCGAAGGTGACCGTGGGACAGTACAAGGCCCGATTCGGTCTTGAGATGCTCACCTCCTCTCGGGACCTGGACTTTGCTGAGCGGGCAGTCATCTCCAAGGCGCTTTCCCCGGAATATCAGATCGGCGCCACCGTCGAGGGCAATCTGAAGCTCGCTACCCTGCCGGTCTACTACGGAGTAGGAATCTATAACGGCTGCGGCCGGGTCGATCAGTGTTCCGGCGGCATCGATAACGACGGCGATAAAGAGTTCACCGGTCGAGTGACCTTTTCGCCTCCGATGCCCTTCGGCAATCTCACTATCGGCCTGAATGCCGATCACCGTACCTTTCGAGTCGTGAGGGGGAAAGGCGCGGCCGATCCGGGCGGCGCTACGACACCGGTCGGTAGCGGCTCCCCGTTCCACCGCTTCAACCCGGTTGGTCCGACCGGCGTCAAGCTGGCCGGCAACGGCGAAGGCGGAACGCAGAACGGCTTCCTGATCAACGGCAACCGCGTGACCGGAGGCGGCGACATCGTCTTCGACATCTATCCGTTTATCATTAAAGGTGAGTACACCTACGCCTCCCAGGAGCGTGACGGATTAGGCGCCGGCAGCACGAATCTCGACAATCTCATCATGCAGGGTGGGTACGGATCGATCGGCTATTGGCTCTTCGGTAACAAGCTCAAGGGCCTTCAGGCCATCGGCCGCTATGAGCATGTGCGAATCGACGACAACAAGGGCAAATTTACTGCGCCGGTCACAGTCGCCAATGAACGACCGATGGAGCTTCGTTCCGGCACCTTCGGTCTGAACTGGTTTATCAATTCCAACGTCCGTCTGCGGGGCAACTACATTCTCACCGACCTCAGACCAGGCCGAAATGCCGTCGGGATGAGCAATAGCACGCACGGCGAAATTGCCCACCAAGGGATCGCTGAATTCCAAGTCCAGTTCTAATCGGCAGCTATACATGGCAGGCTTCAGATGAAGCTCACCATGGTGTGTAAGCGGGGTCTCTCGCTTCTCCTGCGAACCATGCATCTGGTGGGCTTCGGCATCCTGCAGGGAGGGCATTTGGGCGCGCTCGACGCCGACCTTCCTCGTTCCACCAAAACCCTGCTGGAGGAATTCGGTCACGAAGCCATAGACGTTCGAGACATCGGACTGAAGAGCGCCAAAGACCGGGTCATCTGAACCTGGAACTTTTCAAGGGCACTAAACTGACGTGCGATCTTCAAACCCCTGACCGGCTACCCTAGCCTTGGCTGTCTAACCGGAAGGGTACAATCCAGTTGCTCGCAGATTTCGACACAGGTGCTTTAAGTAATCATCACCTTGCCTCTGCGCTTAGTTATTTTTCGGTAATACACCTTCGCGACCATGCCGTCGCGCATGGCGATTCTACTCACCAACCGCTGCCCTAAAGAGAAAAAGGGGGCAGATCTATTGTTGTTCCCGAAGTCGGAACGCTAGGCTGCAAACTCGACTCCGCTGTTTCGCACCAACTGGTCGTCTGCCAGTGCCCACGTAGGCACGGCGAAGTTCGCAATTAGCGGTTGTCCGGAGAAGTGAATGCCCACCACTTTACCTGTTTCCACGTCAATCACCGCCGAACCGGAGTTTCCACCCAGTGTCGTGCAGTCATGTGCCAGTGCCTGGACCGATCGCCCGAACGACTCCGCCTGTTGCACCCCCTTCAATCGCCCCGGTTGCAGACGCTTTTTGTCGAATACCCCCCGGAAGATCTGGATCTGCTGGACAAGGTCCTCAGATGGGTCAAACGCTGGGTAGCCGATCACTGCCGCCATGCGATCCTCGATGCCCGCTGGTGCGGACGCGACCAGTGGCAACGGTGCCACATTTCCCGGCAGCGGCCCTATCTCCAACACCGCCATGTCCCACTCTTCTAGGATCAGCACCGGCGCAGTCACTTGGACTGCAACCGGCGCAGTCGAACCAACTTCCTGCTTTAGATCCAGAGACGGAGTGATGCCAGGCGTAAACGACAACTGCACGCCGCTCCCCAAGCCCTGGGTGAAGAGTTGCGCCACGTGACGATTCGTGATCAGGCGCCGCTCTCCACATACGAACGCTGTCCCTGCGTACGTTAGCTTCGGATGACCGGTCAGGTCCAGCCGTCCGATGCCCCGGATAAGGGGATCTATCATCGCCCGTCGGTCATTGAGGTCCTGCCACAGCGAAGGAAGCACGCCAAAGGAGTCCCCCTGAATGTCAAACGCCGGCCGCAATCCGTTGCCTAGGATGATGCTTTCCAAATGGACTAGGTCCCGCTGGTCCAAGGACTCATCCCGCGCGAACCGCCGCCAGGAGTCGATCGCTTCCGGCGTTACTGTCGGGGGGCGGATCCCAGCCGACTCTAGCCTGAAAGCGGAGGCCGCCACCTCTTCCAGGTGTTCCGTCTTTACTCCGTCGCTATGTTGGATTTCCCGCAATCGGCGCAGCAGTAGTTGTTCGCGTTTAGTCATTTTTTGATTGACTCCCTGTGCTCTACGACTATTATTTGTCATATTTAATTGTTTTTCGCAAATCAAAAAGAGCTATCTTTCTGAAATCGAATCAAGGAAGGGACTCTATGGTCCGAGCAACTTTACTGGCATGCAGCCTCGCGGTGACAGGCGCACTCCTGTTGGGAGGACTCATTCCGATGACATCCGCACAGAATCCAACTTTGGGTGAAACTCCACAGTCCACACCGAACTGGGAAACAATTAAGAAGGATGCCGATGCCGAGAAAGCCGCGCTGGACGCAAAGAGGCAGCTTCTCGATGCGCGAAGAGCGCTGGAAGCCGCTGAAGCGCCTCCAGACCAGACAAAGAAGGCGATGGACAACCAACTTGCCGCTTCCAAGGCTGCCAAGGATCTCGCCGATGCCGAGAAAGCCGCCGCAGACGCCCGTAAGGCCAAGGCGGATGCCACCCTCGCGGCCTTCAAAGCAAACATGGGTGAAGTGCCGGCATCCGGGTATACGGGTGACGTGACCCTGAAGGAGAAGACTGGCATAATCGAGACCGCTCTCCTCGCCGCCAAGGCTGTGAAGACGGCAGCTCAACGCATCGTCGACGTACTCCCGCAGCAACCCGCCAAGAGGATCGTTGTATTGTACGCTGCCGCCGAGGTTCCGAATTTCCAGGCGCTGATTATGTTCCGGGCTCAGATCGCTTTGGCGAACAAAGGGTTTGCCGACGCCCAGAAAGCATCCAACGATGCCGACCGAAAAGCCGTACCGCCCGACTTTAAGCTAGAGTTCGTCCCCCCCGCGGCTGCGGCAGGTCTTACCCTTGAAGCCGCGAATAAGTTGCTCGCCTTTTTCCGGACCGACTACACTGTTGGCGGAGTCGATCTCACATCAGAAGACTCACTGCTCGTCCATGCACTGGCCGGACTCATCGCCGGTTCCAACAAGAATCTTGACGTACAACTCCCCGCCGTCTACAGTCCGGGCGCTTTGTCCGATGCCGGTTCCGGAATTCTGAACGACCTCACCACCCTGTCTCTGCTGAAGACGGGCGCTCAGGATAAGGCCAACCGCCACGATAAGTTCTCTGCTCGCTTCACGGAGGACGCTGGGAAGGAAGTGGACCCGGAAAAGAAGGCCGCCTTGCTGGATAAAGCCAAAACTCACAAGGCCGCCGCCGACACCTGGAAAGCCGCCATCGGCTTGTACGATAGCTTCTTCAGCAAGCTCACCACCGTCGACGATAAAGGCGTGGCCCCGCTCGCCAATGTCATTCGCGATGGCGTCGTCGCTGACGTGCTGCTAAAGGACAATCTTCTCTTACTCGTGAAACTCCAGAAATTCGGCGGGGCGTACTATACTAAGAAAAATATGTTGACTCTCTTTGGAGGCATGCCCTTCTTCCACATGGGCGGCGTCGTTGCAAGCTTTGTCCTCCTGGATGGGAAAGCCGGAACCGTACAGGGGTCCGGCGTCATACCCGTGCACGGCGGTTTCGTGAAAGCCAGCGATCTGCCGCAGCAGATAAACGAGGATTGACGACCAGCCTATCGGGCTGCTCTTCTGGCTCGGTCCGGGCGTGAGTGTGCCTCGCTTGTGCGGTATAAACTTGAGTGGACGGACCGATAAAAACGCTACAAGAAATTGAAAAGGCGGCAGATTTCGTATGTGGACTACGATCTGCTAGTCGGGAAACCACTACTTGATGCTAACCGAAGCCGATACCTGCCGAAAGTACGTCCTGCCGAAGCTTTACGCCGCTGGCTGGAGTGACGATCAAATCAGCGAGCAGAAGTATTTCACCGACGGACGCATTGTCGTGACCGGTCGGAGACACTTCAGGAAACCGGGGAAGAAGGCGGATTACCTGCTCAATTATCGGCCTGACTACCGGCTTGCTGTGGTTGAGGCCAAGGTCTCCTATAAGAACCCCGCCGACGGCCTTCAGCAGGCAATGGAGTATGCGGAAATCCTCGGGCTCAGATTTGCCTATTCGACGAACGGCCATGGAATCGTAGAGCACGACTACACCACAGGTGGGCAGCAGGTCCTGGACATCTTTCCCTCTCCTGATGAACTGTGGCGTCGGGTTCGTGCGGCCGAAGGCCTGGCCGACGACAAGGCAGCCGAAGACCTGCTGTTTCCGTTTAACCGCGAACTTCGCAATCCAGACGGTTCCATCAAGACTCCCCGGTATTTCCAGGAGATCGCGATCCATCGAGCCGTGCAGGCCGTCCTGCAGGGCAAACCTCGCATCCTGATCACCATGGCCACGGGGACCGGCAAGACCTTTGTGGCCGTCCAGATCGTTTGGAAACTCTGGAAGACGGGACATAAAGGGCGGATCCTGTATCTGGTTGATCGGAACATCCTCGTAGATCAGCCTCTTGTCCGTGAGTTCAACATCTTTGGCGGTGCCGTCTGGAAGATCCAAGGAGAGGCGAAGAAGGGGCGAGAGATCTACTTCGCGCTCTACCAGGCTCTGGCAGAGGACGAGTCGCGGCTGGGTCTCTATAAGGAATACCCGCCGGATTACTTCGACCTGATCATCGTGGACGAGTGTCACCGTGGGAGCGCGACGGATCAGTCCCGCTGGCGCCGAATCCTGGAGTACTTTGATGCGGCCACTCAGATCGGGATGACAGCTACACCCCGGCGCGAGGAGACCCGGGACACCTACGGGTACTTCGGCAATCCCATCTATACCTATCCATTGAGTCAGGGCATCGAGGATGGGTTCCTGGCACCCTATCGCGTGCATCGCATCGTTCCCAGCGTGGACGCCACCGGGTGGCGGCCGGAGCGGGACCAACTTGACCGCTTTGGACGCGAGATCCCGAACGGCGTGTACGAGACCAAAGATTTCGAGCGTGTAGTCTCCCTGCTCAGCCGGACCGAGGTCGTGGCCCAGCATCTGACCGCCTATCTGAAAAGAACAGACCGATTCGCTAAGACCATGGTGTTTTGCGTGGACCAGGAGCACGCTGAAGACATGCGTGCCGCGCTGCACAAGGCCAATGAAGACCTTACGCAGCAATACCCACACTACGTGGCGCGCGTAACGGTCGATGAAGGGAAGGTGGGTCGGGGCCATCTGGATGACTTCGTGGATCCCGAGCGAGACATGCCGGTGATCCTGACGACGTCTAAGCTCCTCAATACCGGAGTGGACGCCCCCACGTGCCGAAACATTGTCCTGTTCAAGCCTATCGGCTCCATCGTGGAGTTCAAGCAGATCATCGGGCGAGGCACCCGCCTCTATCCGGACAAGGATAAGCTGTGGTTCACGATCCTGGACTACGCCGGGGCTACCCGCCTCTTCGCCGATCCCAACTTTGATGGGGAGCCTGAACGGATTACTGAGGAAAGGATTTACCCGTCTGGCGAAGAGCAAGGGTCACCCGTGATAGTCGGAGAAGGCCCTTCGTATGGAGGAGAAGAAGACGAAGACGTGCCCGTGAGCGACTGGCAGGAGCAGCCGCACAGGAAGTACTATGTAGACGGGGTCGAGGTGCGGATCACCGCAGAGATAGTGTATGAGCTGGACAGTTCAGGGAAGCAGCAACGAGTCGTCAAGTACACGGACTATACAGCCGAACAAGTGCGCCGGCTGTACCCCACCCCCGCTGAACTTCGGACAGAGTGGATGGATGCAGAACACCGGGGGGCCATTCAGCAGGCCCTCGCTGAACGCGGCATTGACTTCTCCGCCCTGGTCGAAGCCACAAACCAGCCAGATGCGGATCCGTTCGATCTTCTCATCCACGTTGCGTGGAACGCTCCCCTCCGAACCAGGCGGGAGCGCGCCGAGAGTGTGTCCGGAGGGAAAGGAAAGACTTTTGGGACCTGTACACGCCTCAGGCTCGCGGCATTCTCAATGATCTGCTGGATAAATACACAGACTATGGTGTCACGCAGCTCGATGATCTCCAGATTCTTGAAGTTCCACCTCTCTCCAAGCGCGGAACCCCTATGGAAATCGCCGGTTTCTTTGGAGGAGTCGATCACCTGCGATCTGCAGTTGCTGAGCTTCAGTCTCTCTTGTACAGATAGGCATAGTAATACAAATAGGTAAAATGCAATATGACCTTATATAATATATTATAGTTATAATTGATAAAGGTAATATATAATGATACATTACCTTGATGATGGGAAGACGGGATCCACAAGAGGCCAGGCGTCGTCTTTACGAATATGCAGTTGCCCAAGGCGGCTATTTTACGGCTGCCCAAGCTAGGATAGCCGGCTACCCCAAGCAGCTCCAGTACTACCATGTCAGGCGTGGCAACTGGGTTCGGGAAGATCGTGGTATCTTTCGCCTCTGGGAATGGCCGAGGAGCTCGCACGAAGACCTCATTCGCTGGACGTTGTGGAGTCGGGGTGCGGCGGTGGTTTCCCACCAGAGCGCGATGGCGGTGCATGAGATCAGCGATCTAATGCCGGCCAAGATACACCTGACTGTCCCGCCGGAGTTTCGCAAAACTCCATCCCCAGCCATGGTCCTTCACCGGGACCGTCTTGCTCCCCACGAAATTGAACAGCGTGATGGGTTTCGTGTTACAACACCCCTGAGAACCCTTATTGATGCCGCCCGCGTCGATGTGGATCCTGAGCGTCTATCCGCTGCAGTCCGGGATGCCGTTTTGAAAGGCCTCGTTGCAGACCGCCACATCGAGGCTGCCATAGACACACTCCAAGGAGCGGCGGCAGAACGCCTGTATCAGGCGCTCACTCTGGCCCGGAAGGCTGCTTGATGAGATACGCCAATGCGGCAAGCTTCCGGATGGCCCTGGAGGAACGCATCAGGCAGCGCAGTGCCACCGATGGAGTGGCGATACAACGACTCAGAAAGCGCGTCACATTCGAGCGGTTTCTGGCTCGTCTTCAAGCGCCACCGGACAGCCCCTGGTTCTTGAAAGGGGCATTCGCCCTGGATCTTCGATTTGGGGATCGATCCCGCACCACGAAAGACCTCGACCTCGCAGTTGATCTTGCCATCGCGTCCAATGTTGTTCCCGCGACTCCAGCGGGGATCGCAGCACGTCTGCAGGCGGCCGCAGCTTACGAGCTGGACGACTTCATCGTCTTTAGTGTCCCGGCGGAAGGAGAACGGATCCAGCAAGAACCAAGCGCTCAGACCTATCGGTTCCACGTTCGGGCACTCCTGGATAAACGTCCCTTCGAAGACTTCAAGGTCGATGTCGGTACCGTAACGCCACTGGTTGCACCAACGGAAGAGATTGCTGAGAGCGACACGTTGCGCTTTGCAGGGATTGTTCCCCGACGGTTCCGAGCGATCTCGCTCGCCCAGCACTTTGCCGAAAAGATTCACGCGCTCACCTTTCCGTGGGAAGATCGGGAACAAACCAGGGTGAAGGATCTCGTGGACATTGTGCTGATCCTCGAGGTGAACGCACCCGATCCCCACACAGCCCGGAATGCCCTCCAAGCGGTGTTCGATGGAAGAGGCACGCATTCTCTTCCCTCCCAGATTTCCGATCCGCCACCCTCATGGACTGGGTCATATACCGCCACTGCAAGAGAGCTCACACTCACTCACATGACTATAGAAGACGGCACCAGGCTTCTTCATCAATTTTGGGCCAAAGTTTTTCCATGAGGTAAGAGTATGGCGAGACGCAGAAGAGAAGAGACCTCAGTGCCGCTGACAGCAAAGGCACAACTGTCAGCGGCTACCAAGAGAGCACGGGATATCATGCGCAAGGACGCCGGACTGAACGGCGACCTGGATCGCATTCCCCAGCTCTCCTGGATCATGTTCTTGAAATGCTTCGACGACCTTGAGCAACGTCGCGAGGTGACGGAGAAGAAGTATCGGCTCGCAATCGAGCCACCCTACCGGTGGCGTGACTGGGCAGGCAACCCGGACAAGGGACTGACAGGAGAGTCGCTTCTCAAGTTCATCAACGACGAGCTGTTCCCATATCTGCGGAGCCTCACGGGAACGGTGGCAGGGGATGCAAGAGACGTTCTGGCGGCTGTCTTCAAGGAAACCTATAACCGAATGCTTTCCGGATACCTCCTGCGGGATGTCGTGAATCTGGTCAACCGGCTCAATTTTAATTCTTCTGACGACATCCACACACTGGCCCACCTGTACGAGTCGATGCTCCGCGAGATGCGAGACGCGGCGGGGGACTCCGGCGAATTCTACACGCCCAGGCCAGTCATTCGGCTTATTGTGCAGCAGGTAAACCCTCGCCTGGGAGAGAGGGTGCTGGACCCGGCGGCGGGGACCGGCGGCTTTCTTGTGGAGTCCTACGAACACCTGAAGGCCCAGGTGAAAAGCGTGGAGGATCGACGGCGCCTTCAGGAGGATACGCTTTTCGGAATCGAAAAGAAGCCGATGCCATACCTGCTTGGGATGATGAACCTCCTGCTTCACGGCCTGGACCGCCCGAATCTGCTCCGCGACAACGCCTTGAGGAACCCGCTCGTCCAGATCACCGACAGCGGCGCACGCTATCACGTGATCATGACAAACCCACCCTTTGGTGGTGAGGAGGAGAAGGGTGTCCAGGACAACTTTCCGGATGCCACTCGCACCTCGGAAACCGCCCTCCTCTTCCTGCAATTCATCATGCGTAGTCTCAAGCGCGGGGGTCGCTGCGGTATGGTCGTCCCCAACGGCACGCTCTTCGGTGATGGCGTCTGCGCCCGCGTCAAAAAGGAGCTTCTCGAACACTTCAACCTGCACACGATCGTCCGCCTCCCCAACGGGGTCTTCGCGCCCTATACCTCTATCCCCACCAACCTGCTCTTTTTCGACCGCTCCGGTCCCACGAAGGAGATCTGGTATTACGAGCAACCGCTGCCCGAGGGCCGGAAAAACTACACGAAAACCCAGCCTCTTCAGTTTGAGGAGTTCGCTCCTTGCGTGGCCTGGTGGAAGAACCGTGAGGAGAATGACCGTGCCTGGAAGGTTTCGATCAACAATGTGCTGAAGTATGACAAGAATAGTAATCTTATCTCCGCCAACCTCGACATCAAGAACCCGAATGGCAAGCGGGACTTCGAGCATTTGCCACCGGAGCAACTGGCCGATGACATTTTGAAGAAAGAGCAGCAGATTCTAGAGATCATGGCGGAGATTAAGCAGACGCTGGCGAGGGCAGGGTGACGAACAAGGGCTTCCCAATGGTGCCGCTGGCACGAGTTATTGGGCACCGTAAGGAGTTCATAACAGTCGACGATTTGGAAACCTATAAACGATGCCGTGTGCAACTCCACGCCCAGGGTATCGTTTTGCGAGACATCGTCTCTGGTTCGGAGATCAAGACCAAGAAGCAACAGGTCTGTCGGGCAGGTGAGTTCCTAGTGGCAGAGATCGATGCCAAGGTTGGGGGTTTCGGAATCGTTCCCGATGATCTTGATGGAGCCATTGTCAGCAACCACTACTTTCTCTTCCAAATTGATCATACGGTATTGGACTGTCGATTCTTGGACTTCTTCATCCGTACGCCAACGTTTCGTGATCAGGTAGCAGCCCAAGGATCGACCAACTACGCGGCCATTCGCCCCAATGATGTGCTTGGCTACAAGATTTCACTACCTCCCCTGGAGGAGCAGTGGAGACTTGTGGCGCGGATCGAAGAACTGGCCGCCAAGATCGAGCAAGCCAGGGACCTTCGACGTGAGGCGGTGGAAGAGGCGGGAGCACTGCTCTCTGCTGCGAGCAGGAATTTATTTGTTTCGGACGGTCTCAAAGCCCCACGGGGCCGACTCGAACACTTCGCTACGCGCATTACGAAAGGCGAATCTCCTGAATGGCAGGGTTTTACGTATCAAGAGTTAGGTCCCGTGTTTGTCCGCAGTGAAAATGTCGGCTGGGGCACATTGGACCTTTCCCGGCGGACATGCATTCCTGAGGAATTTCACCATAAGTTGAAACGCTCCCAGTTACAACCAGGAGATGTCCTGATAAATCTTGTCGGTGCGTCGATCGGGCGCTCTTGCGTTGTTCCTGCAGATCTCGGGGAAGCGAATGTGAACCAAGCCGTTGCGGTTATTTCTCCAGATTCTCGGCAGCTAGACAGCAATTTTCTGATGCATTTTCTAATCAGCGCACCGGCTCAAACTACTATTCACAGCGGGAAGGTTGAGACTGCACGTCCAAACATTTCCCTGGGAGATCTTCGAAATTTGATTCTGCCGGTCCCGCCCCTCTTCGAGCAGCAGCGCATCGTCGCGTACCTGGACAACTTGTGGGCGAAGGTTGACGCTCTGAAGCGCTTGCAGGCCGCGACCAACCCTGAACTTGGCGCGTTGCTCCCTTCCGTCCTCGACAAGGCTTTCAAGGGGGAACTCTGAGTGGCTGCTGACTACACATCACGGCAAGGGCAGTTTCTCGCCTTCATTTACTACTACACCAAGGTAAACGGGCGGCCGCCTGCCGAAACCGACATGCAGTGGTACTTCCGGGTCACGCCCCCTTCAGTGCATCAGATGGTCATCAAGCTGGAGGAGCGGGGACACATCGCTCGGGTGCCAGGACAGGGGCGATCAATACGTTTGCTGCTCCCCCGTGAACAATTACCCGACTTAGAGTAATCCAATCTGCGGCACATCACGCCCGACCAGATAGGGAGAGGAGAGACACGGCTTTCAAACAACATCAAAGGACTTGCCGGAGTAGGGGTAATCATCTATATTCACTTCCATGAGCGACGCAGTAGAAACGTTTCGCTTCGTCGCCACTCACAACTAAAGGGAGTCTGGTGCTAGGCTGCGAGCGAGTACAGGCACGGGGTAGAGGCGATCGTTGGGCTGCGGCTCTTATGGCCCTCGCTATCGGCTTTCTGCTGCTGGCTCCTGATCCGCACGATCATGGCGATGCCGCCTCACTCGGTGGTCTGCTTCGGCTGCTGCTACCCGGTTCGAGCCAAGCCGCTGATCCTCATCCGTCTCACGACGCGCCTCAGCCGGAGGCAAACGGGTCCTGTGCGATCCATTTCTGGCACCAAGTCGCCGCGACCGGCCTCCTCTTCGCGCTCCTGCTGCGATTCTTCCTCAGCTCACTTTTCAGCACTCCCTCATTCGTCACAGTTCTCTCCATCACACATCTCGAATCCTTTCACGGCCGCGCCCCACCTATTTTTTCCTAATACCCGATTCGTTCTAACCTGTAGACGGTAAGCCCGGGATATCCTTATCTCTACGGCTACCTTTCCGTGCGGGGTGGTCCAGCCCCCGTCAAATGCCGTCGTCTTTCTGAGGAGGAACAATCGATGTGTACCCTCTCCATTAAGCGGCTAGGCCTGATTACGTTGACGTTCTTAGCCGCATTGATTATCGAAACTGGAGCTACATGGGCGCAGGTCAAGAATCCAGAGTTAGAAGCCCTCGTCAAAGAGGTTGCAGAGCTTCGCCGGCGTGATGCCGAGAAGGAGAAGAAGCTGGAGAAGCTTCAGCGTGAGATTGAAGCGATGCGATCTCAGTTGCCAACAGCGGAAAAACCCGCGACCTCTGAAGCGGCCCTCGAGAAGGCTTTGAAGGGCACAGAGGCGCCGTCGCCGGAATCGGCACTTGACAAGGCAGTACGGGCGCTTGAGACGCCCGCTCTTCAGCCCGTCACGCCCGATCTCTTCTCCCGTCAGGTCGGTGGCAGTACCTTCCGGCTGATCGACCTCTCGCTGGATGGGCTATTCGCCGCAGGAACGTCTACCAAACGAGAAGCCTCGATCCGGCAGCTTGAGGGCGGTGATCACGACCCCCGTAAGCGCGGCTTTACGGTTCAGAACGTTGAGCTGTCACTGGCAGGCGCCGTGGACCCGTACCTGACGGGCGAGGCCCATATCGTCTATAAGATCGACCCCGAGGTCGGCGATACCCATATCGAATTGGAGGAAGCCTTCTTTACGACGCAAGCACTCCCGTATGGACTGCAACTCAAAGGCGGCCATTTTTTCACCGAGTTCGGTCAGATCAACCCCCAGCATCCGCATCAGTGGCACTGGATGGATCAACCGGTTATCAATACGCGGCTGTTCGGTCCCGATGGGATGCGCGCGCCAGGCGTTCGGTTAGGATGGCTGACGCCGCTTCCCTGGTACTCTGAATTGCAGTTCGGGGTCCAGAACGCGAACGGCGAAACCATGTCGAGCTTTCTGGCCAACGAGGAGTTCTTCGAGGAGCGGCCGATCGGCGGTCGTCCGTTTGTCGAGCGTGATGTCAGGAATCTTGGGGATCTCACATATCTTACCCGTTGGGTGAACTCCTGGAACATCAGCGAGACGGTGACGACTAAGTTCGGTGCGTCGGGGCTTTTTGGCGCCAACGCAACCGGCTCGGATGGCCATACCCGCATCTATGGCGCCGATCTCAAGTTAACGTGGCGCCAGATAGCGAACTTCAGGGGGTGGCCGTTCTTCCTCTGGCAGTCAGAGGCAATGGGGCGGGATTACGTAGCAGATCGCTTCTCTGATGATACGATCAGCTTACCGCGGAAGACGCTTCGGGACTGGGGATTCTACACGCAGGCGTTGTACGGCTTCTCATATGGATGGGCTGCCGGACTGCGTTACGAATATGCGAGCGGAACGGGGGCAAGCGTCCTCGTGTACGATGGCCGGAAGAATGACCCGTTCCGGGATGACCGACACCGAATCTCGCCGCTATTTGCCTGGCAGCCCTCTGAGTTTTCGAGAATCCGCCTGCAGTATAACTACGATCGGGCGGATCACCTACAACATCACAACGCTCATTCCGTCTGGTTGGGGATCGAATTCATGTATGGCGCTCACGCCGCCCACAAGTACTAACAAAGCCAAGGAGGATCAGCAATGTTCACGGGATTGCGACGTATGTTTTGCCTCAGCGTCCTGGGCTGGCTTGTGGCAACCTTCGGCTTTGTCGGCCCATCCGCCTTCGCCCAAGAGGGAATCAAGCCGATTGCCGTGTGCGTCACAGTAACTGACCTGAGCAGCCTCGCCGGCGAGATTGGAGGCGACCAGGTCTCCGTCACGGTCTTCGCAAAGGGAACAGAAGACGCGCATTTCATCGAGGCCAAGCCTAGTTTCATCAAGATGCTGAGTCAATGTGATCTCTATCTCCAGGTCGGGATGGACTTGGAAATCGGTTGGGCCCCGGTCCTCTTACAGAACGCCAGGAACGGGGCGGTCTTACCGGGCGGGCGCGGCTACGTCGACGCATCCAGGGTCATCGCGCGTCTGGAAGTCCCCACAAGCCCAGTGGACCGCTCGATGGGCGATGTTCACCCACTGGGAAACCCACACTATCTGCTTGATCCGTTGAATGGCCTCAAGGTAGCAAGGCTGATCCGTGACAAGCTGATTGAGCTGCGACCGGACAGGAAGTCATACTTCGAGGATCGCTACACCTCGTTTCACCTGAGACTCGGCACAGCGTTGGTTGGCGAGAGGCTCGCCAAGAAGTACGATTTCGAAAAACTCGCGCTGCTCTACGAGCACGGAAAGCTTGCCCCCTTCCTGAAGGGCCAAGGAGAGGCGTCCCTGCTCGGGGGATGGTTGGGAAAGATGCTTCCTCACTTCGGAACCAAGGTCGTAGCCGATCACAATTTGTGGCCCTACTTCGCTCGCCGGTTTGGGATCGCCGTCATCGGGTTCATGGAGCCGAAACCAGGAATCCCCCCGACGACCAAGCAGTTGGGAGCGCTGGTGGACCTGATGCGAGCAGAACGGGTCGGGGTGGTTCTGACGGTGAGCTACTATGACCCTCGCCATGCCCGATTCATCTCGCAACAGACCGGCGCCAGGGTCGTGAACTTAGCTCACCAGGTAGGGGCGCGCGATGGTACCGATGATTATTTCGCCATGGTTGACTATAATGTGCGCAAGATGGCTGCAGCGTTGGAAGGTTCATAGGATACTTCAGCCTTTAGCCTTCAGCCTAAATCCCTAATTGCTGACGGCTGAACGCTATTTTCGGAGGACCATGGAGAACAGCGATGTTATTCTGAAAGCGACAGGGCTGACTGTCGGCTACGGGCGCCGGACTGTGCTCGAAAGCGTCACCGTTGAATGCCGAAAGGGGGAGTTCTGGTTCTTTATCGGACCGAACGGCTCAGGAAAGACCACGCTGATTCGTACCATGCTGGGGATCCTTCGATCACAGGCCGGAGGGTTATGGCTCCACCCGGACCTGGCGCACCGGAAGGGCATTGGTTTTGTCCCGCAGCGATGCGATCTGAATCCAGCTCTCCCCACTACGGTCAAGGAATTCGTCATACTGGGGCTCGTGGGCATTCAGCTCGGTGCTAAAGAGGAAGCGGAGCGCCTCGAGTGGGCGCTCCGCAAGGTCGGTCTGGAGGGGATGGCGGGGCGCGATTACTGGTCCCTTTCCGGCGGGCAGCGACAACGGGCGCTGGTGGCTCGAGCCCTCGTGCGACGGCCTGGCCTGCTGATCCTCGACGAACCGACTAATGGTCTCGACCTCTCAACGGAAGACTCATTTCTGCGATTGCTCGCTGACCTGAACCGGGAGGAACATCTGACCCTCTTCTTCGTCACCCACGATATCGCCATTGCCGCGCGATACGCCACGCACCTGGCGCTCTTCCGTTCCGGGAGCATAGAGTCCGGACCGCGTGAGCAGATGCTCAATCGGGCCGTTCTTGAGCGGGTGTATGGGGTGGGCGTGGAGGTGACCCGCGATCCATCGGGCACTGTCGCAGTCCAGGTCTACCCTCCCGGAGGACATTCGTGATCGAGGAGTTCCTCTCATCATGGCCTCTATTTCAGAACACCTACCTCGTCGGGTGGTCAATCGCCCTGTTGCTCTCGTTGGTCGGAGTACTTGCAGTGGCCCGCGACCAGATCTTCATCGGGGCAGCCATGTCGCAGGCCTCAACCCTGGGGATTACCATGGCGATGTGGATCGGGGCATGGGTCGCTCCCGCTACGCTCCCCTGGCTTCACTCGGATAACTTTCTGTCCGCCATGGCCGTGGCGTTCTCCCTGGTCGCAGCTCTGATCACCACGCGCGGAGGCAAAGAGTCGGGAGAAAGTCATGAGACAATCACCGGCTGGGTGTTTCTTGTGTCGGCTAGTCTCTCGATCCTGATCGTCTCCAGGAGTCCGCACGGGCTCGAGGAGATCCATCGGTTGCTTTCCTCCAGCATCATCGGAGCCACGAGAGCCGACGTCCGGACCTTCGGCCTGCTCGCCGGTTTGACCGCTCTTTTCCTTGCGGTCACCCATCGACGTACCCTGCTCTTCCTCATGGACCCTGCTATGGCCGCGGCGGTGGGAATGAACGTCACTCGCTGGGCAGCGCTCATCTCAACCTTACTCGGGCTAGCCGTGGGGTTGTCCATCAGATCTTCCGGGATGTTGTATACGTTTGGATGCCTGGTACTGCCCGCCCTTATCGCAAAGAATCTCTGCCGCGAGGTTCGCCCCATGTTCATTGTCGCCCCGCTCGTTGCCCTCATGACCGGCGCGATAGCGTTCGTGCTCGCAAACCATTATGATTATCCGCCGGCGCCGATGACGGTTGCGCTGCTGAGCCTGCTGCTAACGATCGCGTGGCTATTCCGGCGGCTGCGTCAGGTGAACGGGATATTCTGACCGACTCACAGGCTCAAGCACCGCCGGATCGACGCGTTGCGCAAGAAGCTGAAGGCTGGGAGATCATAGAGAGGGAATGGAGACGAAGAAACCCTTCGATGTCTTGAAACCCCTTCTGTACGTGGGATGGTTGGCGGCGCTGCTGGGTCTCACGATGGAAGCCATTCTCGTCGCGCTCGCGGCCGGCTTTGGGACGCTGAAAGGCGCGAATCCGGTTCTGGCCGATCTCGTCCAGAAGGTGTCCTGGTCAACCATCGTGTGCGTGGGCCTAGCCGTCGGCGCCACGGCAAAGAAGGCGCGGGGGCCGGTGATGGGACTTGCGGGCCTGTTCGCTGCGCCCCTCGCGTTTATGGTTGCGCGCTCGCTGCACGACGGCGCGAAGGAGGCGCTCTCGGTCGCGGCGGACGCCGGCCCCGGCCCATCACTCATTCTGATCGCCATCCTCAAGGGATTCCAGTATGGCAGCTTTGGTCTGATGCTCGACTGGGTCGCGAAAAAGCCGTGGGGAGGATTGTCGGCGCACCTCGCGACGGGGCTCGCCGTGGGCGTCGTGTTCGGCGGTGCGATGGTGGCCTTCTTCGTCCAGGCCGCGCCCCAGACGCCGCCGATGTCCTCGCTTGTCTCCCGCGCCGCTAACGAGTGTCTTTTTCCCGTCGGCTGCGCGTTCGTGGTCTATGTCTCGAAGGTCCTGAAGAAGCTGAGCGGGCGACCGGAAGAGTGAGTATAGATTAATCCGCTTAGCCAAAAAATCGTTGTTCGCGCACGGCGAACTATCGATTACAATAATAGTAAAGTACCATATCCGGATATACGAGGGTTGGGCTGATTGATACGAGGAGCGCAAGGCTCGATTCTGACAACTCCATCAACGCAGCTTTAAAGGAGGTCACCATGGTCAAGATCGGATCAAAAGCGCCGGATTTCACTGCCAATACCACCAAGGGCCCCATTACCCTGTCCCAGTTCCGCGGGAAGTGGGTCTTACTCTTTGCTCACCCGGCCGACTTTACACCGGTCTGTACGACGGAGTTCATCGAATTCGCCAGGCGGCACAAGGAATTCAAGGACCTCGGATGCGAGATCGTCGGCCTGAGCGTGGATAGTATCTACTCGCACATCGAGTGGCTCCGCCATATGGAGGAGTCGGCCAAAGTCAAAATTGATTTCCCGGTGATCGCCGACCCCGAGAAAGAGGTCGCTAACCTTTACGATCTGATCAACCCTGAACTCAAGCTCACCGTCCGCGGTGTCTTCTTCATCGATCCTGAGGGGATCGTCCGTTTCGCTATGTACTACCCGATCCCATTCGGGCGCAACATCGACGAGATCTTGCGGAGCCTACAGGCATTACAAACCGTGGACAAGTATGGGGTCGCCTGCCCGGTCAACTGGCAGCCGGGCCAGGATGTCATCGTGCCTCCGCCGCAGACGATCGACGAGGCCGACAAGCGCGCCAAGGCCGGCGCCGACCGCTGGTACATCATGCGGAAAAAGATCTAGCGTAAGCCTCCAATCCTGGAACGTGGTCGAGGACAGGCCGATGCGGCGTATTGTGGTCCGTGCGCTTACGTGTAGTGCGGATATCATTACCTTCTTAAAGGGCACCCTCCGAATCCATGCCGAGGAGCTTCAGCCGGGCGAGCCGGTAGAATTTGCGTTTGACGCCAGCCGATTCCCGTTTGCGATTGCGATCTTCGAATCGTTGCTGGCCGGCGTCGGCATGAAACTCCTCTCAACTCGAGAGGAGGACGGGATGAGGCTCTTCAAGGTTGAGAAGCTGTAGCGAGCAGATAGAGAAAGGAGATCAGTGACCAAGCTGCTGGGTAACTGGCAGATAGAAACAAAGCTGTGGTATATCGCGCTCCTGCGCATCTTTTTCGGTTATTACTTTCTGCGAGACGGCCTCGGGAAGTTGTCCGGTGGCTTTACCGGCGCCGGCGCACTGGAAAAGTGGCTCACCGCGAAGACCGCCGACGCATTTGGCTGGTATAAACCGTTCCTGACCGACACCGTGATTCCCCATCATCAGCTCTTCGCCGCACTCGTCACCTGGGGGATGATCCTGGCCGGTCTGGCGCTTCTGTCTGGGCTCTTGACGCGTCCGGCTGCGCTGGCAGGAATCTTCCTGACGCTTAATTTCTATCTGGCCAAGGGGGGCGGGTCGCCGGCCACCACCTCGGACCAGGCGTTTATGGCCGGTCTGCTGGTGGTCTTCCTCACGCGCGCCGGTCGCTCCTTTGGATTCGATCGCTGGTTAGCTCGGCGCTATCCACGCTCCCCGCTCTGGTAGGTCAACGAAGGGAATCCTTCAGCCGACCGGCCTCACGTGAGGAAGGCGGCTGGCGCTGACAACAATACCATTAGCTTGAGGAGGAAGGGCACATGAGGCGCACGGCTCTCGTTACAGGGGCTGCACTCCTGTTCGTCACCATCACCTACGGCCTGACGATCACCCAGGAGCAGGACGCTGCTGCAGCGCCTCCGGCTCAAGACGACGTGGAAATGGTGGCCGTCCCGGCAGGCGAATTCATTATCGGCTCCGATGATCCAGAGGCCGACGATAATGAGAAACCGGCCACGAAGGTCTTTGTGGGGCCCTTCTCGATCGACAAGTTCGAGGTGACAAATGCTCGCTACCTCCGGTGCATCGAGGCGGGGATTTGCCCTCGGCCGCCCAACCGAGGATACGATGATCCCACGAAGGCCAACTTTCCGGCGACGGTCGTGAGTTACCAGGCGGCGGTGGCATACTGCCGATGGGTCGGCAAGCGCCTGCCGACTGAGGCGGAGTGGGAAAAGGCTGCCCGCGGCACCGATGGCCGACGTTATCCATGGGGCAATACCTTCGAGGCTGAACGGGCCAACGTCGGATACTCGGTCGGGTCCGCCACCTCTGTGGGGAGCTACCCAAAAGGGGCCTCCCCTTACGGGATGATGGACATGGCCGGCAATGTCTGGGAGTGGACGTCGTCGCTCTACAATCCCTATCCCTATGATCCCGGTGACGGACGCGAAGACCCCACCGCCAGAGGCAGCAGGGTCGAGCGCGGCGGGGGGTGGTACACTCCCGAGTGGCATGCGCGGACGACCCGGCGGACCGCCAGCGGCCACGTCTATCGCCGCTTCAGCGACCTTGGGTTCCGCTGCGCCAAGTAACGATCTCTGCTGGAGCTCGTCATGTCATCTCAGATGATTGATCAGTTGCTGGATGACCGTGACTCAGTGACCCCTGTAGGTGCCTTATGACCTATTCCCAGGCAATTACCTATCTTTACGGACTCCAGCGTTACGGCGTGAAGCTGGGTCTCGAGAATATGAAACGGCTTCTTGGAGCCGTCGGCGATCCGCACCGTCGGTTCCCATCCGTCCTGGTCGGCGGGACCAACGGCAAAGGGTCTACCTCCGCATTGCTCTCATCGATTCTGAAGTCCGCCGGCTATCGAGTCGGGCTCTATACCTCCCCGCATCTCCTGGATTTCACGGAGCGCATCCAGGTGGACGGACAGGCCATCTCTGGAAGTGAGGTCGCAGCCCTCACCGATGAACTTCGACAGGTCATTGCCGAGCTCTTCCCAACATCCGACACCCCAAATCCCCCCGTGCCCCCCTTTTCTAAAGGGGGGGTGGGGAAATTTTGCATCTCGCACCCGACGTTTTTTGAGGTCACGACTGTCCTCGCTTTTCTCCACTTCGTTCGCAGCAAGGTAGACTACGCGGTGGTGGAAGTAGGAATGGGGGGGCGGTTCGATGCCACCAATGTTCTCGACGCCCAGGTGGCGGTCATCACCAATATCGCCTTGGAGCACGAGGAATATCTGGGAAAGACGCTGGGGGCAATTGCCGCAGAGAAGGCAGGGATCATCAAGGGGGCAACACGTGTCGTCACTGCCGTCGATGTCCCAGAGGCCCTGGCCGTCATTACCGACGCATGTCGAAAGCGTAGCGTGACCCTTTTCGATATCCGGAGCGCATACGACTGGCGGATTCACCGGTCAGATCTCTTCGGTCAGCGATTCAGCATGGGTGACAAGGGGCAGCCTGCCGAAACCTTCGACATCCCCCTGCTCGGTCGACATCAGGTCGTCAATGCGATCGCTGCCATTGCAGTATCCCGACTTCTCCGGACCGCCGGCGCCGCCATCCCGGAGAGTTCGATTCGAGAAGGCTTATGTCGGACACGATGGCCTGGCCGTCTTCAGCTCTTTCCCGGTCGGCCCCTTCTGATCCTAGATGGCGCACACAATCCGGCGGGCGCCATCGCGCTACGCGCTTTCCTTGAAGAGCAACGGTTTGCCGGTCGGTTGACTCTCGTGTTCGGCGTGCTGCAGGATAAGAACTGGATCGCGATGCTGCAAGCGCTGGCGCCGCTGGCAAAACGGGTCATCCTCACGCGCCCGGAGAGCGAGCGCGCAGCGGATCCGCATCGTCTACTGGAAGCCGAACGCTTCTGTCCGAAGATCGAGATCCTTGAAGATGTAGCCGAGGCGATTGCGTTGGCCAGGACAGTGACCGATCCGGAGGATACGGTCGTCATCACCGGTTCGCTCTTCGTCATCTCGGCGGCTCTACGCGCGCTCGGAGCACAGGGGGAGCAGACATGAGACAATTTTGTTGCTATGGGAAGGTGTGGTAGCATTGCATACTCGACACTATGATCCACCATCCAGACACAGTGGAGACCGCCACCTGAAAACGGGTGCTCACACATGAACGATCTCTGTACGGTAATCTTGGCGGCCGGCCAGGGAACCAGGATGCGCTCGAAGCTCCCGAAGGTGGTGCATCCGGTAGCCGGTCTGCCGATGATCACCTATGTCGTCGAAGCGTGCCGCTCCCTCCAGGCGAAGCGAACCCTTGTGATCACCGGCCACCAAGCCGACAGGGTGAGAGAGGCTATGGCGGGCGAGGTCACCGAATTCGTTCACCAACCGGAGCAACACGGGACGGCTCACGCTCTCCTGCAAGCCCATGAGGCCCTCGCCGGCTTCGACGGCGATCTCCTGGTCGTGTCAGGGGATACGCCGCTCCTCACCTCACAGACCCTCGACGGTCTGCTGCGGGCGCACCGTGAGGCTCGCGCGTTGGCTACCGTGCTTACGGCTGAGGTGGCTGAGCCAATCGGCTACGGGCGGATCATACGGTCTACGACGGGGGAACTCCTACGAATCGTTGAGGAGTTGGAGGCCACACCACAGGAGCGGAAAGTTCACGAAATCAACGCCGGGGTCTACTGCTTTGCCGCGCGAGCGCTTTTCGAGGCGCTGCAGGCGATTCGTCCCTCTGCCGTCAAGGGCGAACTCTATCTTCCTGACGCTATCGCACTGCTGCGGGATCGGGACGGAGGCGTACAGGCGTACCGAGCGCTCGACCCAGACGAGGTGCGAGGGGTCAACACTCGCGCAGAGCTGGCTGAGATCTACCGCTTGCTCTGGCGAAAAACCGCTCTGCGGCTGCTCGCTGAAGGGGTCACCTTTCTCGACCCCGAGCGTACCTACGTCGGCCCGTTCGTCAGGATCGGTCCCGATTCGATCCTCTATCCGAACGTGACGCTCGAAGGGCAAACGGTGATCGGAGAGGCGACCACAATCTACTCAGGCTGTCGGATCCGCAATTCGACAATCGGCAATGACACCGTTATCCTGGATGGATGCATTATCCAGGAGAGTCAGATCGGCGACGAGTGCCAGGTCGGGCCATACGCACATCTGAGACCCCACGCTCAGCTCCGACAACGGGCCAAGGTTGGAAACTTTGTCGAGGTCAAGAAGTCGGTCGTCGGCGAAGGGTCAAAGGTCCCGCACTTGAGTTACATCGGCGACACCACCATCGGAGAGCGTGTCAATGTCGGCGCCGGGACAATTACGTGTAACTATGACGGCTTTACCAAGCATCAGACCGTCATCGAGGACGACGTGTTCGTAGGCAGCGATGTGATCCTCGTGGCGCCGGTCTCAGTGGGACGCGGCGCGATCATCGCCGCCGGTTCGACCATCACCGAGAATGTACCGCCTGATGCACTGGCATTCGGTCGGGCACGGCAGGTCAACAAGAGCGGCTCTGCTGGGGCATTTCGGTCCAAACACCGAAAGGGGTAACGCGATGTGTGGGATCGTGGGGTATGTCGGACACAAGAAGGTCGTCCCGGTCCTCCTGGAGGGACTGAAGCGGCTCGAGTACCGGGGCTACGATTCGGCCGGCCTGGCTATCCTTCAACAGGACCGGATCGCCCTGTATCGCAGCGTGGGTAAGATCAAGGAGCTGGAAAATGCCTTGTGGGGTCGTGACCTCTCCGGAGAGATCGGTCTCGGCCACACGCGCTGGGCCACCCATGGCCGGCCCACTGAAAATAACGCCCATCCTCACAGCGATTGCACCGGCGATCTCGTCGTCGTCCACAACGGCATCATCGAAAACTATCTGGCCCTGAAGGCCAAGCTTCAGCAGGAGGGACACCACTTTACGTCCGATACCGATACCGAGGTGATCGCCCATCTCATCGAGACGCAGCTTCGGGATACGACGGACCTGGAGCTGGCCGTGCGTCGGGCCCTGACCGACGTCGTCGGGACCTATGCCTTGGGCATCCTCTGGCGAGGTGATCCGCACCGGCTGGTAGCGGCCAGAAACGGCAGCCCGCTGGTGGTGGGGCTGGGTAACGGAGAGTTCCTTATCGCGTCCGACCTCCCCGCTATCCTTTCACACACCCGCGATGTCCTCTTTTTGGACGACCAGGAGATGGTCGTCCTCTCCCATGACGGCGTCAACGTCACAACCTTAGCCGGGGAACCGGTGGAAAAGAAGGTGGAGAAAATCCTCTGGACGCCGCTCATGGCCGAAAAGAGCGGATACAAGCACTTCATGCTGAAGGAGATCTACGAGCAGCCTCGTGCGATTCGAGACACTATTCGTGGTCGTTTTTCGTTGGAGAGCGGTCAGCTTTATCTGGAAGGGCTCCAGGCGGTTGATAGCACCCTGCCTGCAATCGACCGGATCGTCTTGGTCGCGTGCGGAACCTCCTGGCATGCCGGGCTGGTCGGTAAATTCCTCATCGAGGATCTGGCGCGCATTTCGGTCGAGGTTGACTACGGCTCCGAATTCCGTTACCGCGACCCGATTCTGGACGGGCGGACGCTGGTCGTCGCTCTCAGCCAATCCGGTGAAACGCTGGATACGCTGGTGTCGATGCGGGAAGCTCGTCGCCGTGGCTGTCAGTCCCTTGCCATCTGCAACGTGGTCGGCTCCACGCTCAGCCGCGAAAGCGACGGCGTCCTGTATACCCATGCCGGTCCGGAGATCGGCGTCGCCTCGACGAAGGCCTTCACGTCCCAATTGGTTGCGCTCTACCTGCTGGCATTGGCCCTGGGCCGAGCCAGAGGACGCCTCGACGGCGCGAGAACCCAGGAATTGCTCAGCGAACTGATCCGCTTGCCGCACCAAATGGAGCAGGTGCTCTCACTTGGGCCGACGCTGGAAGGATTGGCCGGGCACTTCCACACCGCCTCAAATTTCCTCTACCTGGGTCGCGGTATCAACTACCCCATCGCGCTGGAAGGCGCCCTGAAGCTCAAGGAGATCTCCTACATCCACGCCGAGGGGTATCCGGCTGGCGAGATGAAACACGGACCCATTGCCCTGATTACTGAAGAGATGCCGGTGGTCGTTCTCGCGCCAAAAGATAAGACCTTCGAGAAGGTGTTAAGCAATATCGAGGAGGTGAAAACGCGCAACGGGATCGTCGTTGCCCTCTCCGACGAGACCGATGCTCGCGTCCTGGCAAAGGCCGACCATCTGATCAGTATCCCTCATACCTCCCTGCACCTGATGCCCCTGCTCCTTGTCGTCCCGCTGCAACTCCTGGCCTACCACATCGCCGTGCGAAAGGGATGTGACGTGGACCAGCCGCGCAACCTCGCCAAAAGCGTGACGGTCGAGTAGCCGGAGACACGTGAAGCGGAAGGGCGACCGACGATTACTTGCCGGTAAGCTTACGGAGTAGCCGGAGAAGCGGGTCGTAGCAGTCGTCCATCACGCGCTCCTTCAGCGGGATGATGGCGTTGTCGGTGATCCGGATCTGCTCCGGGCAGACCTCGGTGCAGCACTTGGTGATGTTGCAGTAGCCGATCCCGGCCTTCGCTCGAAGCATCTCCGTACGTGAGTGAGTATCCAGCGGGTGCATCTCCAACGCCGCAATCCGAACGAAGAAGCGTGGCCCTGCGAAGTGCGGCTTATTTTCTTCGTGGTCCCGGATGACGTGGCAGACATTCTGACAGAGGAAGCACTCGATACACTTGTGAAACTCCTGAACCCGCTCGACATCCGCCTGCATCATCCGGTAGGTGCCGTCGGAATCCGGCGGTCGCGGCCTGAAGGCAGGGATCGTCTTGGCGACCTCATAATTGAAGGCAACGTCGGTCACCAGGTCCCGGATCATCGGGAAGGTCCGCATGGGGGCAACGGTAATCGGTTGATCGGAAGGAAACAGGCTCATCTGGGTCATGCACAGCAACCGTGGCCGACCATTGATCTCGGCGCTACACGAGCCGCACTTGCCGGCCTTGCAGTTCCACCGGACCGCCAGGTCGGGCGCCTGTGTCGCCTGCAGTCGATGGATGACATCGAGGAGGACCATCCCCTCCTCGGCCTCAACCCGGTACTCCGTAAAATCGCCGCTCCCCGCGTCGCCCCGGAAGAGCCGCAGCGTGACGACCGGCATTACCGCTTCTCCTCAATGAGCTGTCTCAGCTCCTCCGGCATCTCGCGGATCGGCTCCAGCGTCGTGGTGATCGCCCCGTCACGCTTGCGGACAACGACGTTCACTGAGCCGAATCGTCGATCCGTAGACGGATAGTCCTCGCGTGCGTGGCCGCCGCGGCTCTCTTTACGTTCCAGCGCCGATCGCGTCACGCATTCCGCCACCGTGAGCAGCGCGCATAGGTCCAAGGCGGTATGCCAGCCTGGGTTATAGGCACGGCCGCCCTCGACGTGCACCTGCGGGAGCCGCTGCCGGTGTTCTCCGAGTCGTCCCAGCGCCTCTTGCAGCTCTGTCTCTGTCCGGATGATCCCCACGAGCGACTGCATCGTCTCTTGCAGTTCCGCCTGAAAGGCGTGCGGATTCTCGGCGCCTGTTCTCTCAAACGGCATCAGGGCCTCGTACATACAGGCGTCGAGCTGACTCGCATCCGCCGTCGGCGAGCCGGAGAGGCTTTTCGCGTACAGTGCCGCATGCTGTCCCGCGCGCCGGCCGAAGACCAGCAGGTCTGACAGGGCGTTACCGCCAAGACGGTTGCTGCCATGCAACCCACCTGCCACCTCTCCGGCCGCATACAAACCGGGTACGGCCGTCGCGGTCGTGTCTGCGTCGATCCGAATCCCCCCATTCATATAATGGGCGGTCGGGCCGACCTCCATCGGCTCTCTCGTGATATCTACGCCGGCCAGCTCCTTGAACTGGTGATACATCGACGGCAGACGCCGCATGATGTACTCTGCGGGACGCCGCGAGGCGATATCCAGGAAGACCCCGCCATGTGGACTCCCGCGTCCGGCCTTGACCTCCGAGTTGATCGCCCGCGCCACCTCGTCGCGCGGCAGCAGATCGGGCGTTCGCCGGTTATTTTTCTTATCGGCATACCATCTGTCGGCCTCAGCCTCATTGTCTGCCGTCTCGGCCCTAAAGAACTCCGGGATATAACGAAACATGAATCGCTCGCCCCTGTTGTTCCGGAGTGTCCCGCCGTCGCCGCGCACCCCCTCAGTCACGAGGGTTCCCCGCACCGAGGGTGGCCAGACCATTCCGGTCGGGTGGAACTGATACGACTCCATGTCGATCAGCTCCGCGCCGGCCTCCAACGCCAGCATGACGCCGTTGCCGGTGCACTCCCAGGAGTTCGAGGTAAACTTCCACAGCTTACCGACCCCTCCGGTAGCCAGGATCACCGCCTTCGCCAGTAAGACAATGAAGCGACCGGTGTCGCGCCGGTAGCCGAATCCGCCGACTACACGATCGCCATCTTTCAGCAAGCGCGTTACAGTGCATTCCATGTGAACCTCGATCCCCTGAGCCACCGCATGCTGTTGCAGCGTACGGAGCATCTCAAGACCTGTCCGGTCGCCGACATGGGCCAGACGGGCGTAGCGATGACCGCCGAAGTCGCGCTGCAGAATGAGGCCGTCCCTGGTCCGATCGAATACCGCCCCCCATCGCTCCAGCTCCAGAACTCGGGCGGGCGCCTCCTGAGCGTGCAGTTGGGCCATCCGCCAGTTGTTCAGCATCTTGCCGCCTCGCATCGTATCGCGGAAGTGCACCCGCCAGTTGTCGTCGGGATAGACGTTGCCCAAGGCCGCGGCGATTCCGCCCTCGGCCATGACCGTATGAGCCTTGCCCAGGAGCGACTTACTGATGAGACCCACGGACACGCCGAGCGCCCGCGCTTCGATGGCTGCCCGCAGACCGGCACCGCCGGCGCCGATGATCAGCACATCGTGCTCGTAGATCTCGTATGGCTCCTGCGCCATCAGAACAGTCTCATATCGCTGATGATGCCCATCGAGAGGAGACGGATATAGAGATCGGTTGATCCGACCGAAAAGAGACTCAACCAGAACCAGAGATCGTGACGTTCGTTGAGACGGCTGACCTGACCCCAGACGGCGTGCCGGGTCGGGCAGTGTGAAAAACAGTCAAGCCGTCCGCCGACGAGATGTCGGAAGGAGTGGCAAGAGGTCAGGTAGAGACTGAGGAGGGCGACATTGGCCACCATGATGAGCGAGCCCATTCCTGCGCCAAGTCGCCCGTCGAAGACAACACTGAGGGCGGCGTGATACCACAGGATCATCAGCTCAACCGCAGCCAAGCAGAGAAAATAGCGATGGAGATTCATGAGGACCAGAGGGAATCGAGATTCGCCCGTATAGCCGGCCCGCGCGTCCGCAACCGCGCAGGCCGGCGGCGTCAGCAAAAACGAACGATGGAAGGCCTTTCTGAAGTAGTAACAGGTGAACCGAAAGCCCGCTGGGGCCCAGATAATCAGGAGGGCCGGTGAGAGCGGCCACCATTCAGGTTTGGCAAACGTCGGATAGAAGGGCGAAAAGTAGTTCTTATACTCATAGTGGGTCCCCTGGAGGGCCGCCCAGGCCGTATAGACCATGAACCCGCCCAACGCCGACACGATCAGCATCGGCTGCAGCCACCAGATCTCTCTTCCCGAGGTCGGCGCCGCGATCTGTCCCCGCTGGTTGCTCAGCCGCTCTTCGATCATGGATCTCCCGAAAGCCAATGTTGTACCATTGACTACAACGGCTACTTTTTCTTTGCAGGTCGGCCTTTCGCCTTCATCTGCTGCTGCATCTGTTCCATCTGCGTCTTCAGCTCATCGACTTCCTTCTTCATTGCCTCATTCTCACCCTTCAACGCCACCGCCTCAGCCTTGAGATCGGTGTTCTCTTTCTGCAGCGTCTCTACCGTCTTCTTCAGTTGCTCATTTTCCTTCTTGATCTCCTGACCGCAGCCGGCGACCAACAGGCCCACAGCCAGCACCAAAGAGCCCAGATATCTGTTTCTCAGTCGCATCATCGCCTATCCTCCTCCTGTTCAAAGTTTGCGGTGTACCGTCTACAGTTCAGAGCTTCAGGATATCGATCAACTCTTTCACCCCGGCCGCCGACCGGTTCAGAGCCGCCGCCTCATCAGGTGTCAGCCGGATTTCGATGATCTGCTCGACACCGGCTGCGCCTAGCTTGACCGGGACACCGACGCACAACCCGTGTATCCCATACTCCCCATCCAGATAGACACAGCAGGGCATGATCTTCTGCTTATCCTTCAGAATCGCCTCCACCATCTCGACGGCAGAGGCACCAGGAGCGTAATACGCACTTCCCGTTCCAAGCAGCGCCAGGATCTCTCCCCCACCACCGGCCGTCCGCTTTACCAGCGCCTCGATTCGGTCGGGCGGCAGCAGTTCGGTAATCGGAATTCCGGCCACCGTGGAGAACCGAGGCAGGGGAACCATTGCGTCACCATGGCCGCCGAGCACACAGGCATGGATATTCTCAACAGAGACCCGCAGCTCTTGCGCGATGAAGGTCCGAAATCGCGCGGCATCCAGGACGCCCGCCATGCCGATGACCCGCTCCCGAGCAAAGCCACTTCGCTTGAACGCCAGTTGGGTCATCGCGTCAAGCGGGTTACTGACAATGATGAGGATGCAGTTCGGCGAATGGCCTACAACCTGCCCGATCACCTCACCGACGATCCTGGCATTCGTATGAAGCAGATCATCCCGACTCATCCCCGGCTTTCTGGCAATGCCGGCCGTCACAACCACAATGTCAGAGTCGGCAGTATCCTGATAGTGCTTTGTGCCGATGATCCGACTGTCGGATCCAAGGACCGGACCCGTCTCGAGCAGGTCCAGTGCCCGTCCATGCTGGACACTCTCTAGAATATCGATCAGCACCACATCGGCCAGTTCCTTCGCGACAAGATACTGGCCCACGGTGGCGCCGACATTACCCGCGCCACCAACAACGGTCACCTTCGGTCTCATCTGCTCCCCCGCACGTCTACGTCTCGACCCGCCTAGCCCATCCGCTCGATGACTGCCGTGGCGAACTCTGAGCACTTCAGCTCCTTGACGTCGGTTGCCCCCTCAGCGCGCAGCAACCTGGCAAAGTCATAGGTGACCTGCCTCCGACCAATAGTCTCCTCCAGCCCACGGACCACCAGATCCGCCGCCTCGTTCCAGCCGAGGTGTCGTAGCATCATCTCACCGGAGAGGATCACCGAACCGGGATTGACCTTATCCATATCGGCGTATTTCGGCGCCGTCCCATGAGTCGCCTCGAAGATCGCGTGACCGGTGCGATAGTTGATATTTCCCCCTGGAGCAATCCCTATCCCGCCGATCTGGGCGGCAAGCGCGTCTGAAAGATAGTCGCCATTCAGGTTCAGCGTCGCGATCACGTCGAACTCATCGGCCCGTGTCAGGGTCTGCTGCAGTGTAATGTCGGCAATCGAGTCTTTGATCAACAGCTTGCGCCTCCACTGTCCATCGCCATGCGTCGGCCACAGCGCGAGGGCGGCCTCGACCTCCTCGCGAACCTTCGCCCGCCGGTCAGGCGTCATATCTTTGTAGCCGGGATCAATGGCCAGTGCATTCTCCTCAACCGTGAGGTTAGGTGTCCGCTCTTTGTTGTCGAGAACCCAGCTCTCTCGAAGGCTGACCGTCTCGTGACGGTATCTGCCGGCCGCCAGCGCATACCCCCAGTCCCGAAATGCGCCTTCTGTGAACTTCATGATGTTGCCCTTGTGCACCATCGTCACAGACCTGCGCTGGTGTCTGAGGGCGTACCGAATCGCAGCCTCGATCAGCCGCTCGGTCCCTTCCCGGCTGACCGGTTTAATCCCGATTGCCGAACTCTCCGGGAAGCGGATCTTCGTGACCCCCATCTCATTCTGCAGGAAGCGGATGACCTTGCCGACCTCCGGCGATTGCGCCTCCCACTCGATCCCGGCGTAGATGTCCTCGGTGTTCTCCCGGAAGATTACCATATCGACCTGTTCGGGGCGCTTCACGGGGCTCGGGACGCCGCGAATGTACCCGACCGGCCTGAGACAGACATACAGGTCGAGGAGCTGGCGAAGCGCCACATTCAAGCTTCGTATGCCGCCACCGACTGGCGTCGTCAGCGGTCCCTTGATCCCGACCACATACGTACGGAAGGCCTGAACAGTCTCTTCAGGCAGCCAGGTCTTAAGGGTATTGAACGCCTTCTCGCCTGCGTAGACTTCAAGCCAGGCGATACGGCGCTGCCCGCCATAGGCGCGTTTCACTGCTGCATCAAACACGCGGACCGAGGCGCGCCAGATATCTCGTCCGGTCCCGTCGCCCTCGATAAAGGGGATGATCGGATCGTCCGGAACGATCAATCGACCATCTTCCACGGTGATCGTATGACCCTCTTGCTGCGATTGAATCCCTTCCCACTGTTTCATCATCTATTTCCTCATCGGCAAGTAAGCGCAACGAGCGTCGCCACCGGCCAACATTGCGAAAAGATTATGTATAAGGACCACGCGAAGAGAGGATTCACGAGGATCTTCCGGTGCTTGACAGGCGCACGCTAACACGAACGCCGGAGGGGTGTCAAGTCATCGCGCCCCGCATCGTCTAGGGAATTGGTCCGGTCATCGAAAGATTATTTGTCTCATCAAGTTCTGCGATCCTGTCGAGCGCATCGACGACGGCGAACAGATATTTGCCTGATGCGGTGATCCTCCTCCGTAGCCGCACTTTGACCTTGTGCATTGTGGCTCGCCCAAGCCGGAGCTTCCTGATGCGCAAGCCCTCCAGCACCGTATCATCGTTCGGATCCAGGACAGCATCGTCGGAAAGGAAGATCCGCAGACGGGAGGCATGAGCGGTCGCATCCCCCTGGTTAACGACCTGCACATCGCCTCGGAGCGTGCACCGATCCCGGTGACAGCTTTGGCTCACCGAGCTCCAGGTCCCGATAAGATCCGGACCGGTAGCGGATGCAAAGGTCGCAGTACAGTTCTTGTCGGTATCTATTGTCAATCTTCCATCGGCGCAGTCCGGGTCTCCGCTCCAGCCGACAAAGAGGGACCCGGGATTCGCCGTAGCATTGAGAGTCACTACGGCACCGCCATTATAGACCTCAGCACAATCCCCGGGACAGGCGATACCGTCGCCGGTCACGATGCCGCTGCCGGTCCCCGCCGTCGTAACGGTCAGAACGTACGGGGCCGAGGTAAAGCTGGTGATAGTAACCTGGAAGCCGGTCGCAGTTGCGGCATCAACAGTCACGCTGATCTGATTCGCTGAATCAGTAAAGGTCTCGCCGGGAGTCCACATCGCCGCGCTGTCATTCGGATCTCCGTTATCGTCCGGATCAACAACCTGGGCCGAACGACTCCGTGTGATATCGACATCATGGATGACGACCGCTTCGCCGGGAACATTTTCATCATGACCCGCAAAATATCTGGCCTCTACGGTGTAGAATCTGGCGCGTGATCCGCCTATCGGGATCTGCGCCATAAGATAGTCGTCTGATACCGGTTGCGCAATCCGCTCTAAGGTGATCGTGTGGCTGCTTCCCACCGTATGCACATACGTGCGCGAGAACGGTATCCACCCGAGCATGTTCTTGTGATACGCGATGGTATGCGGCGCAACACAACCGTAGACGGCATCAGAGGATGCGCAGGTCCCGATCCTCCGGCTCATGACATCCCACGAAGAGTCGTGCGAGACGCTATATGGGCCGGACGAATGAGGAAGCCCAAAGCCGTGTCCCATCTCATGAGCCAGCAGGCTCTGGGTGTGCCCCCACGACGCAATCCACGTCATCCCGTAAGACTTGGACTCCCCATCGCGATCTAACCGCAAGCCCCACGCACCCCAGGAACAGCAATCAAGGGTGTCGTTGAATACTAAATTGATGCCGGCAAAATTGGGGAAGAACACATCGGTATCGGCAACGGCGGTGCAGTCATCCTTTAACCTGCTCAAATTCGCCCCGGTGTCGTTCACATAATACGATCTTGGGTGGGGTAAATTGTACCACCCGAATACCGCACTCCCGGTCAGATTGAACTGTTCGTAGGACAATTCCCTCCAGTAGTGACCCAAATATGAGGAACCCATCAGCGTATTGAAGAAGCCGACATCATGGGGGGTCACACCGATCGAATCGCTGAAACGGCACAGTATGGTTGCCCATGGCTGAGAACCTGTTACTGCCGAGGAAGGCATTTCGGCTGTGGCGGCTCCGGCTCCCTCGGGTATCTCAAACTCGACAGAGCGCGCCTGAATGTCGGCGAACGGCCGCGCGTGACTCCCCTCGTAAGTTGCGTGCACCATTTCCCCGATGACCTTTACCCGTTTGCCCTGTAAAGCCTGCAGACCACCGAAAGACCTCGTAAGCGTCTCGTTCAATACTATTGGGGTCCATTCGTCCTGGTCGTCGATGATGGCAAACGCCTGCACAGGTTCTGATCTCGAATCCGGACTCGGATCCCCCCATGCCACCTGCAATCGCCCGGACAACGATACCTGTTGCGCTATAGCCGGATGAAGTGTCACCGCCCACGTCAGGATCACAGACGTGATACCGGAGATCATCCATCTCGCTGCCAGCCGACCCCGCACCTTCATCGCCTCCCCACCGTTATTCAAGAACGATCGATAACACTCTGACTGACTCCGAGGGGGCGGCCATCCTCTCTCCCACAACTTTTGCTCGTTTATGGTTCAACGCCAGCGGCCCTCCGAGCGATTGAGCCATCTCCTCATCCAGGAGCAACTCAGTCCACCGACCTTGATCATCTGAGAGAATATAGTGAACCCGGTCGTTCCATATCACAGTAACCCATCCCGACAAAGAGATCGCTTGCGTCTTGTTGGACTGCGTATGTCCGGAAGGAGCGTCCGCACTCCCTCCTGTGTGCGTCGAGGAAGCTGCGATAACAGGCCAGGAAGAGTAAGGAACGGCCATCGCCGGATTCGGCCTGTCAGGATCATGCCGCAGCCCCTCACGTACTGTTCCCGCAGCATCCGTCCTCGCGCTCAGCAGCCACAGGATGGTCGCAACTACAGGGCCGCCTCGACCCAACCTTCGCAATAGTCCGATCTCTCTTGCGATCATCACGTTGCCCATCCCGTCATGACGCCGTCCATTCCACAGAAAGCACCTCAGCCCACTCCTGCGCGGTCAGGTGCTGTTTGCACACCGCACTTCAACGCTTGTCGGCAAGCAACGCGGTGTATATGGCAAGGTCGGCGGCAGAGAAGCAGATGAAGATTACCCCTTTTACCACCTGTTCTCTCGCCACACAATCGCGAACCGTTTCCGCAGCAACCCTCGCAGCCGGCTCCTTCGGGTATCCATAGACACCGGTACTGATACACGGAAACGCCACACTGGTCAGCCCGGACTCGGCGGCCAGCCGTAACGATCTGGTATAGCAGGAAGCGAGAATCTCCTGCTCGCCATGAGAGCCCCCTCGCCATATTGGGCCGACGGTATGGATGACATACTTCGCAGGCAGCCGATAGCCCTTCGTGATCCTGGCATCGCCCGGTTCACACCCACCCAGCAAACGACACTCGGCCAGCAATCCAGGCCCGGCGGCTCGGTGAATTGCGCCGTCTACTCCACCTCCGCCCAGCAACGACGAATTTGCGGCGTTCACGATGGCATCGACAGCCAGTGTGGTAATATCGGCCTGCACTGCTCTGAGAATCGTCACTCTGACCTCCGTTACCGAAAGAGACTTCAACGAAGTCACAGAATGGTAATTCCAGAACGTGCGAGTGTCAAGGCGCACGTGGGGACCGGCGACGACGGCAACCTCACCTTATCAACCGGACATCTACGGCGCTTGAAGAACCGTATCGAGGAACTCCCGCGCGACCACTGCGACATCGCGGTGACTGACATCCACATCATAGTTCATCCGGCGCATCGAAGTCTCTGAAATCCGTCCGGCCAGTCGCTCGATGGCCGTTCGAAGCTCCGGATAATCGGCCAACGTCTCGGTTCGCACGACGGGGATGGCATGGTAGGGCGGGAAATAGCGCCGGTCATCCTCGAGCATGGTCAGATCGAGACCCTTGATCAGCCCACTGGTCGCCTCTCCGGCGATCAGATCGACGGAGCCGCCGGCGAGCGCCCGATAGCTCAGCGTGAGATCCATCACATGCGGCGTCTCGGCGAATCGCAGCCCGTAGGTCCGCACCAGTCCCTTATAGCCGTCCTCGCGTTCCAGGAATTCATATCCGAAGGCAGCCTTCCAGCCCGGTGTATGCGGCGCCGCATCGCTGATCGTTGTAAGGTTGAGGCGCTGCGCGTCTGCCGCACGGATGAGGATCGCAAAGGTGTTGTTGAAGCCGAGCGGCGACAGCACCGTACGGCCGGTCGCCGCATAGGCTGCGGTGACGCGCTCAAGCACGTCCGCATGATCCCGCAACACCGGCTGATGGAAAATCGCGGTCAGGGCCGTTCCCGTATACTCAACGTAGGCATCAATGGCGCCGGACTGCAGCGCCTGATCGCTGATAAACGTGCCGCCCAGATTGAGGCGGCGTTCGACGCTGAGATCGGTCGTCTGCTCGATCACCTGGGCCAACAGTTCGCCGAGAATCACCTGTTCTGAAAAATTCTTCGATCCGATGATGACCCGAGAGTCCCAGCGCCCAGAGACGGCATAGCCGCCCATGACGATCAGGGTCAACGCAATACCGGCGACCGTCAGTGTGCGGACCGTCACACGCTGCGATCTGGCGGCCCCAGGCGTCAAGGCGCGCTCCAGCCATCCGAGCGAGCCGTCCACCACAAGGGCCAGGAGCGCGGCCGGCACCGCACCCGCAAGGATCAGGGTCGGCTCGGTCATGGAGAGACCCCGGAAGATATAGTCGCCGAGCCCTCCCGCGCCAATGGCAGCGGCAATCGTCGCCGCCCCCACGCCGACCACCGCCGCCACCCGCACCCCCGCCACCATCGTGGGCATCGCGAGCGGCAACTCGACCTGCAGCAGCAACTGTTGCGGCGTCATCCCCAGGGCCACACCCGCATCCCGCGCAGCCCGATCGATCCCCTGAATGCCCGCGACCGTATTGCGCATGACCGGCAGCAGCGCATACAGGATGAGTACGAGCAGCGCGCTTCGGGTACCGACCCCTCCAATAAGGGGCAGCGCAACCAGAAACCCGAACATGGCGAGGCTAGGCACCGTCTGCGCGATATTGGCGAAGGTCAGCAGCACCGCACCCAGCCGAGGACGTCGTGTCGCCACGATCCCAAGCGGCACCGCGATGGCGATCGCCGCCGCAGTCGCGACCAGCGTGAGCAGCAGATGCTGAGCGATGGCGCTCAGCATGTCGGCCCGATGAGCGATCCAGAAGTTAAGCAGATTCACTGGCGACAACCGGTACCGGCGGCATGGCGTCGAGGAACATCCGAATCCTCGGATCGCCCGTGCGGGCGACCGCCTCCGGCGTATCGAGGGCGACGAGGCGTCCCTGATCCAGGACGCCAAGTCGGGTGGCAAGCGCAAACGCTTCACCCATGTCGTGCGATACCATGACGACGGTTTTGTGAAGCTGTTCCTGGATGCGGCGGAACTCGCGATGCAGTTCGGCTCGCGTCAGCGGATCGAGCGCGCCGAACGGCTCATCCATCAGGATGACTGGGGGGTCGGCGGCAAGCGCCCTGGCGAATCCCACTCGTTGGCGCTGCCCGCCTGAAAGCTCGTGGGGAAATCGCCCCTCAAAGGTTGGGGGATCAAGCCCGACAAGCTCCAACAGCTCCCGGCAGCGCGCATCGATACGAGCTTCCGGCCACCCGTTCAGGTGCGGCACAACCCCGACGTTACGGCCGATGGTCATGTGTGGAAACAGGCCGACCTCCTGCAGGACATAGCCGGTTCGGCGGCGTAAGGCGATCGGGTCCCACTCGGATGTCGCCCGGCCCTCGACCCGAACCTCGCCGGCACTCGGGACGAGGAGATGGTTGATCAGCCGAAGAATAGTCGTCTTCCCGACGCCGCTCCGGCCCACAAGGACCAGCACCGTGCCGCGCTCTACGGTGAAGCTGACATCATCAAGAATCACCGCGCCGCCTGGGGCTCGGTAATGCACGCGCGCAAACTCAATCACAGACAGGTCATTCATAACTGAAGGGAAGAAACGATTGGATCATCACAGGCGGGATGATCAGGAGGTCAGGAACAGGCAAAATTGATCCTGAGGATCGGTAAAGCGACCAAGGACCTGAAAGCCGTGGCGGGTGAGCAGCCATTCCATTCCCGACCGGGAATACTTATGACAGTTTTCTGTATGGATGGTTTCACCCTGTCGAAGATCGACATCAAGGTCCAGATCGGCGATCCTCACGCATTGATCGCGCAGACTGACCAGGTGCATCTCGATCCGGCTGCGCTCGTGATTCCACACTGCCCGATGTCGAAATGTCGCCGGATCGAAGTTTGCGGATAGCTCCCGGTTGAGCCGCACCAGAATGTTCAGATTGAACTGTGCAGTCACACCTTGGGCGTCATCATAGGCGGCTTCCAGGACGGCCGGGTCTTTGATCAGGTCGACGCCAAGCAGCAGCCGGTCTATCGGACGCAAATGACGACGGAGCATCGTGAAAAACCCGGCGATCTCGTCCTCCGCAAAGTTGCCGATAGTCGAGCCCAGAAAGGCGACCAGCCTGGGGCTGCTCGCGTCTGTTGCGAGGTAGCCCAGCCCATCCTCAAATTCGGCCGCGACCCCCACAACGCACAGGCGCGGGTAGTCATGCAAGAGCTGTCGCGTCCCGTTCTCCAATCCGGCGGGTGAGATATCAACGGCGTAGTAGGTAAGCTCCTGCTGTCTGGCCAGACAAGAGTCGATCAGATATCGGATCTTTGTGGAGCTGCCGCTGCCAAGCTCGACCAGCGCAAGATCCAGTGGACAATGCCCGATAATGGAAGCAGCATCTCTCTTGAGAATCGCGGTCTCGGTTCGCGTCAGATAATACTCGGGCAGCTCGCTGATCTGCTCGAACAGCGCGTTGCCTTCAGGATCATAGAAATATTTACATGGAAGCCGCTTCTTCGACGCGGTCAGCGCCTGTCGGACTTCCTCAGCCAACGTACTCTGAGCATGCCTGAGCGCAATGCCGGTATATCGTTCATCGTCCATCACGTCGCCTCACGTCCGCTGTCCGGGTGATACCGTTCTTTCGCCCCACTGTCAAGGAGAAAGAGATGGAAACTATGGTGATTGTACTGCTTTTATGCTACAAGTACTACGGTACATAATGAGGTACGGTTGGTTTAAGCGATAGTCGGCCTCAGCCTGTCGGTTCTGAGGCGGATTGTCGCGCAAGAAAGGGAGAGCGCATGGCGAAGCGCACCAAGCTCCAAATTGGTGTTGAGACTGTTGATGGGATCGATCTCGATTTCCGGACGCTGCGCGAGGAGTGGAACGAGTATGAGACGGAAGACGGTACCCGGGTTCGAGTGAAGCTTGTTGTAAGCGGCATCATCAGGACCGATCGATACGATCACCAGACAGACCAACCGATCTATGTGGTCCAATCCGGAAACATCGTCGTAACCAAAGCGCTGGACGAACTGAAAGAAGAGCTGCGCCGGCGGCAACCCGGTTAAGCGCGACGTGATCCTGCCGGGGTGGCGGAACTGGGAGACGCTCGGGACTTAAAATCCTGCGGGCTTCGGCTCATGCGGGTTCGACTCCCGCCCCCGGCACCATTCTGTTTGACAGCGCTCTAAAACCGCTGGCTGTATTGCAAAAAAAAGAGTTAGGCGAAATCGCCTAGCTCTTTTGATTGTCTTGGTTGCGGGGGAGGGATGTTTTCAAACCGTTAGCCTTGCACCCACTGAAGAATTAGTAACTTAGCTGCGCCTAAGAAATAAGTATAGCCCAATTCTGTAAGAAAACAATAGCTAATTTTCAGAAAGTAAGTTACGTCAAGCTTAACGTTCAGGCTGTCAACCTTAACGTCGCAGACATTACGCTGAACGTTGAGTCCGAACTTCTTAGCCAAGCCTAACGCGCCCACTCGCTCCTTTCTGGCGCAAGCAGTGCGCCTCTCTCTCGCTCGATCGCATCATCTCGATAGGCCGCGTCCCCCTTTGGTCGTCGTATAGTCCCACGGTCTCCTCGTTCGTTGCCTTGTCACCCTCTTCCACGAAAATGGTGAGAGAGAGGAGCTACCTAAAATCAGTCACACTAAACAAAAAGCAGAGCAGATGTCAGCATAGGTCAATACTGTTCCTAAGTGCCTGGAGAAATAGTTAGTCTTGTAACCATGTGAAGATTTATTTAAAATGAGTGTTGACTTCTGAATCGCGATGTTTTATATTTGCCTAGATTCCTCGTAGCCTTCCCTTAATCAACACGCCACAGGCCTTCTGTTCTTCCACAAAATTTAACGCCAACCCTTTCACCTTTCCGCTGTACCCACCCCGATTAACTGCCCACCCCAATGCGTTTAAAACAGGTCAAGATCCCCTCCTTTGCTTTTGATAGCCACTCCAAACTGGCCACCTACCCGAAGGCTTTGGCGTCAGACGGTCAGATCGTTACCTCTGGGGCGATGGACGTCCTTCTGCATGTGGCCAAGCACCCACCCACATTTGCAATGATCGATGGCCAAACCTACCTCATTTCTAACCTCCTAAGCTGGCATCTCATCCGGGAGGTACTCGACCGCAATGAATTCGTTGCAGCAATCTGCGATCCCTCGGAGTGCTCGCAGCACGCCGATGTCGAGCGTTTTGCTCGCTACGACGATGCGCTGCATATCGGACTTGTCAGGACACATACTTCAGCCGCCAAGAGCAGGCCCACTGACACCCGGAAACGGCACTTAGAAGCAGGACAGATTTGTCCAGTGTGCATCAATTACAGATCGGACAAGGTCAAGCCCCTCGAAGTGCCCATGTCTACTGATCAAAACTGGCGTGCTGTCCGTGCTCGGGGGCTCGACGGTATAGTCAAGTGTCACCGATGCAGATTCAGGCTCACGCTCAGCCATGAGGAATATAGCCGCTTTCTTGTCTACAGCCTTTCCACGTCCGAAATCGTCACCATGCGGCTTGACGGGAATCAGCCCGTGATCTGTCCCGTTTGCGCAGCACGAGGCAGGCGCGGGATCGTCCTGATGCGCTGGCACGACGATTGTATAGTAACGCGTTGTTCTCACTGCCTCTATGATTTTGAGGCGTACTCGCTCCGCGCCGAGGCGGCATGAATCAGAATTATGTACTGACAGAATTCCTCAATCGCACCGGCACTCGCACAGCTACTGAAACCTCTTACTGGAATAGTAATATCATCACCCACATTCGACCGCACCTACTCAACGCCCTGTCCGGATTACCAGAGCACACGGTCAGACGCTGGCTTTGGGCACTTCTCAGCGCTGCTGACGTACCTTTCGAGTGTGAAGGGATTCTCGCAGGTGAGCATGTCCTGCGATATTTAGTCGACCGGCATCTCTCATCCACGCTCTCACTAACGCGCATTAACGCCCGCTCCACAACAGTTTCGTGGCAGCCCAACCCGCTTGACCCGACAATTCCACACCAAGTTCTTGATGCACTCTTTCATGCCCTTCGCGGATTATCGCCCGAGCGCACGGCACCTCTCAACAGGCGTCCGCCTCAGAGGGAGGGAGAGATTTGGTCGTTTTACCTCCAAGCGTTCCCGTTCGGGAAAAAATGTCCCTCCGCACTGCTGTTCGCGACCTGCGGAATCCTCTTGGGTCTGCGACTTCAACTCTACCACCGGAATGAGCCAGAAACGCTCAAGTGGTACGCAACTGCAGCACGAATGTTGTTTAAGTACTTCAACCACAATAGACTCACCACTCCGATTCAGCCACTCAACCGAAAAGACTTCCTGGCGATTGTTGAGTGGAGCCTCCAAGCTCTTACCAAGAACCTCCGGCGGAGCAATGATCCCAAAGCATTACGCGAACTATACCGCGTTCGCCTCAAGCGACTCTTTGACGGCCATCAAGCCAAAAAACACCCCCATGTGGGGCCAACCAAGAACAACATCAAGACTCCAGAACCGGCGATAGCCTCCTACGAACATCGTCCCATGGACGACCTTCCCCCAGAGATGGCCGGCGATGATCCCGCTGCAGCGTCCCTCAACCCGTTACACATTGACGAATGCGTCGGTTATGATACAGACGACGATGACGGCACAGCGGGCGATACTGTGATACAGGAGCGTGATCTCGCCATTCATCGCTCCGCGATCTATACGCAACCCCCGACCCAGGACGTTGTCCCGCGTAAGCCCTCCCTCTCGTCGAGCGACGTATCACGCTTTATCCTTCACCAATTTCCCTTCTGGTGGGATCCTCTCCGTGGCGGGATTGGACCACACCGGTTGATCGCTTGGCATAGACAGATCGACGCATGGCTTCAGACCGGCGTCGCAGATGGCCGCCTCTTGGTTCCACCCCTTTCCATGTACTACGGCTGGGCTGGGTTCGCCATCACTGAGATTCAGGTAGCTTCCTATCCCACTGACGAGGATGCTCCTACAATTCCTCGGGACTGCTTCCTCTTCGATCCGGTCCGATGGCTCTTTTTTTACTACCAGCAGACACTCCAAGGACGCTCCTCCTTCATCCCGAAGTCACCAGATGGGTGGAGGCCATCGACTCGCTGGATTGCCGTCCCGGTCGCTCCTAGACTTTCACCACTTCTCGCAACTACCCTGAAGTTTCTGGATGCGCACAACGCCCTCGTCGAGGGAGCCTCGCTCCTGCAGATCCTTACCAGAGATGGAACCCTCACGCCGCTGACGCCACGCCGATTCAAACAGATCCATCGCTCAATACTGAAAAAGACTCAACGAGACCTGCCGACACCTCCTGCCCTCGCCAGAGCGTTTCATCCGCTTATCACTACCCTGTGCGGACTAGATGAGGTAAGCGCCCGCTACCTCTCACGCCGCACGATCACTCGGGGATTCGTCCAATCTCACTATACCCACCTGACTTTCGATCGCTTCTTCCAGGTATGCTACCAGGCCTGGAACATCTTGGACAAATGGTTGTGCGGGTTCATGGAATGATCGACATGATGCCGCGGCCCTCACGGGGCGACACTCCACGCGATCGACTTGTCCTGTCTGTCCCGCCGCCTGGCGGTTTCGGATCGCCGGTCGTCCGCACGACGGCGGCCACGCGGGATATAATTCTGCAACTCGAAGATACGATTATCCGGACAGCCAAGCCCTGGAATCGAGAGGACGTTTTGATCCACCATACAAGCATGACCGCTTACACCATGCTTGCGGTTTTTCACCTGGGCATCCGCCCGCGCAACACGCCGCATATAGGTGGAGCGGACTTGACCGGCGCCACCGCCCACTGGGTAATACAAGACAAGAGCAGCAAGATCTACTTTGAAGAGCGTCTCCTGTATGTCCCACCAGTCGTTGTCCACCTAGTCCAACAACTCGGGACGTTTCGAGGGCGGCTGGAGCGTGAGATTCTGAATCACCTCGGCTCTTCTGCCATCGCCCGACTGCCGGCAGATCCCTTATTCTTTTTCGATACAACTGGGTCGGTAGTCCCGTTTTCTTTGAAGGCATTCTGGGCGGCGCTTTGTGCGTTACCTATCGGGTTCCCGGCCGACACGCCGAGAAACTTCGGCCGCCACTGGCTTCGCACCCGACTCGCCGAAGACGGCGTCGCGGATGACCTGATGAACATGTGGTTTGGTCACACCGCGGCCGGTCGCGAACCGCTCGCCAATCACGCCAGTACGTGTTACGGACCCGCCCTGGCTCAACTCAGAGACAGAATTGCCGAATATTTACGAGAACTCGGCTTCAAGCATCTTGAATATTTCCGCCCCACAACAAGGAGGAGGTTCCTATGACGACCCCCGCCACCATGGATGATGCAATCAGTGATCTCGCCGCTCGCATGGATCGAAGGAGCCGCCATGGCGAATCGATCGCCAAGGCTTGGTGGCGCATAAGGCTGCGAATCTTGGCAATACCGATCGGTTCCGACGGTATGCGACACCTGGCAGACGATGATGTCCGGGCCCTCTCCGCGCGCTTAAGTAAGCCGGATGACCCCCGAGTTCATCGTATTGAGCAAGACAAGCGTCTCAACGATATCCTGGCCGAACTCCAGCTCCACAAGTTCCTGAAAAGCCCATTTATGAATCATCCGGTCCAGGTTCCTCGGCATCTCCTCCTCACCCTCGACGACCTCGACCCCGCAATGATCGAACGCGCTCAGAATTTCCGTCAACGCCTTCACGGCCGCTCGATGTTGCGACCTCCCGCAACTTGGCCGAAAAATGAGGAGGCGCTCTGGCACTTCTGTGTCTTCCTTGCCTCCCTCATCCTTGATACCGGCGTCCTCTTCCCGCAGATCCTCGGTGTTGTCCTCCATCTTGTCCATGAAGACTTCACCCCTGCGGGAACAATTAACCTTCCGCGCCGACGTCAGCGACGCGGCAAGCGTCCCATCGAAGCCACCGTCCGCCGAAGGCTCCACCCGGTGACAGTGCGGGCCTATACACGCTTCCAGCATGCGCGTAGCCCCTTCCGTAAGGTGGGTGCCCCTTCAAAGACCGCTTTCGTGTGTCCTGACGAGTGGCGAACCCCAGAATGGATGCGTCAGGTCTTCCCGTCCCGATTGTGCGCCTTTCTCAACGCGTGTGACGCCCCCACAAAGCCCTTCAGCCCACGGCACCCCTTGAGGCAGCTCATGCGCTACGGCGCCGTGACGGCCGTCTTACGTGGCATCCCACCGTTTATCATTGATACCGCCATTGGGAATGTTCTCACGAGACTCGTCACCCCCAACAGCTACCGACGTATCTTTGAGAACAAGCCACCGGCATGGATTCTCAACGCAGCCAAGGCCCCTGGCCCCGCTCGCCGTGGGCGAATCTCCGCTCGGACACGTATTCAGGGCACGGGCCTTGAACTCTTCGAGAAGCTTGAGGCGCTCCGCTCTCGCCTGCGCCACAGTGAGGACAGTCGGAAAGCGCGGGATGCGTTTATTGATGAGATCACATCCCTCATTGGATCCACTCCATTCCAGCCGATTCCAGGCCCGCTGACCCAAAAGGCGATCTTTGAAGCGAACGCCAGGATGTTCGGAGGCTTCATCGCGTTTCTTCTCCGAAGCAAAATTAAGATCAGTTCGGTGCTCACCCGGACCTCGGCCATCGCCGCCGCCTTCCCCGATCTCTTCGGCTCCAAGACTCTGTGGGCTTGGTCGGCCAGCGATTATACGAAGGCGTTACATTTCGGGATGGAGGAGCACGAAACTGATCACTTTCGCATCGCACTGAAGTGGCTCGTAGCTTTCCTGCATGACTTAGGGATTTCTACCCCGCGGATCTCCTGGTGCGATGACAATCTGCAGGAACCGCTCATCGTCACGCCTGCTCCGTTGGTGGGATTTAATGACTTCGACCGGGCCTTCGACACCTGCTTCATGCTCGACACCATCCCCGACGAACTGCGAGAGCTTCTTCAGATCATGCTCATCTTGGGTTTCTGGGTCGGCCTCCGCGCCAAAGAGGCATCCCTCCTGACTCTCCGCCATTACCATCCACATCCATTCCATCTGATTGAAGTGCGACACTCTAAGTTCCCGACCAGCACCAGGGATATGTACCTCCAATACATCGTCGCGCTGCCGTACCTCATGCGCCTCAACGCGTGGTACGCCAAACGTCTGGACGAGGCGAACGGCAATCTCGATGCGCCCCTTTTGGGAACCGGCCGGAAGATGCGCTCTGCCTCCAAGAATCCGTTAGGCTTTTATGATTCCAGCTACCTCTCGGGACTGGCCGGCCTCGTCCTCCGATGCTCCATCGGCGAGCCGATATCGTTTCATGGCCTGCGTCATGCATTTGCGTCCTGGCTCCTCTTACGACTCCTCGCGACGGATCGTCGGATCACTGTCAAGCGCTCAATATACCCATGGGCGTCGCCGCTCGCATTTTCATCGGAGGCCTACGATTGCCTACGGCCGCTGCTGCATGGATTCGGTACGCCAAAACCCGGCCAATCGGAATGCTCACACATCCTCATGGCGCTCTGCCGGTTGGTCGGTCATGCCAATCCGACGACAACGCTGGAAGAGTACTGTCACACCGTTGACGTGGCCCACGCGCTCATCGAGAGCCACTTGAGGGGTCGCGGTTGATCTTCGCCAGCCATCCTCTGGCATCTTGGGAGAGCGGTTGGGTAACGGCAACATGAGCCGCCAGCACTTGCCCTGTCGTCTCCATCACGACAGTGAAGAAGTTTCTTGCGAACTGCTGAAGAACACCATAGAATCCGCCCTAGACTCTATCCGAACACTCCCCTGTTCACACGAGGGACGTAAGGCTGGTGATCTTGCCCGACATCGCGTAAGATTGCCTTATCTCGTTCGCACGATGAAGGGTAGGTCGAGATAACGATGCCGGATACTGGGAGTACAGGTCATCGACAGCGGTTGCGGGATCGCTTCGCGAGTGGCGATCAAAGCTTTCGCTCAGAGGGATCCCTGCTTGAGCTTCTGCTGACCTATACGATTCCGCAAAAGGACGTACGGCCGCTCGCCAAGCACCTGCTCTCGGAATATGGCAGCCTCTCCTCCCTGCGGGCTACGCTCCATTGCAGCGCCGAACAGACCCGGCATCGCTACGCTCACGACTTCCTACACACGAACCTGATGGCCAAACATTCTCTCGGGGAGATTTGGGAATGAATGACAACAGAGAAAAAGCAGCACCCCGCACCACTACTGAAACCATAGTGCGACGAATAGCCGACATGCAAGAGGAGCTGCGGGAGCGGTTTACCGTAATCCGCATCGGTGTCTTTGGATCTTTCGCCAGAGGGAGTCAAACTCCGGCAAGCGATGTGGATATCATCGTGGAGTTGGCCGAACCGACCTTCGATCACTACATGGATCTCAAATTCAGATTGGAAGATGTCCTGGGCCGCCCGGTAGACTTAGTGATCGCGGACACCGTAAAACCTCGCCTGAAACCGATTATTGCGCAAGCAGTGGTCTATGCCTAGAGATTTTCGTCTTTATCTGGATGACATCCTGGAAGCGATATCTCAGATCAGAGCATACACCGAATCCATGGATTATGACGCATTCATGCGGGACCGTAAGACGCAGGATGCCGTAGTGCGCAACCTCGAGGTCATCGGCGAGGCGGCCGGATGTCTGCCGGAATCTATCCAGACAGGCGCTGGAGATATTGAATGGCGGAAAATCGTGGGGATGCGCAATATCCTGGCGCATGAGTATTTTGGTGTGAGCCTTCCCATAGTCTGGGATATCGTGCAAAACAAGTTGAGCCCGCTCGATGCTGCCTGCCGAAAACTGCTTGAGAGTGATTCGACCCCTTCAAAGGAACAGGAATAAAGCTATCGGGCGTCAGAAAGGGTATTCCGATCGCGAAACCCAGCGAACACCGCAGACAGAAGGCGCTCGCACGGCAGAAAGCCAAGCGGAAGCACGCAAAGGGAACGGAAAGGGCCTCGTGCCGGCCTCGCACGCTCCAATCGATCAGTGCAAGATCCCGACGCGTCTGTTCGAACTCGGCATTGGAAATGTCGTGATCTCACGCCGACACCCCTCTGGTCAGATCAGCCTGGCGATCTTTCTCCTAGACGTGTATTGCCTGGGCGTCAAGGATGTGTTCCATCGTCTAGTTGATCCGAGTCAATACGCGAACATCATGGCAGGGTTGGCACGCGACAGTCCGCTTGAAGACATCGATCTCACGTGCGCGCGGAAACTGATCGAGGGGGCCGTCGAGTATGCGCGGCAATTTCAGTTGACACCCCACCCGGATTACAAGACGGCCCGGACGATCCTCGGCGAGGTCGATGCCGCAGCCTGTCCGCGTGACTTTGAGTATGGTCGTGACGGTAAGCCGTTCTATGTGGCAGGACCGAATGACTCTCCCGCGACGTCTCGTCGCATCCTCTCTCTCCTGGAACAGCAGTGCGGGCCTGACGGCTTCCACTACATGATCCCGACTGATCTGTCGCCTGAAGGCGTATGAACCAGGAACACGCACATAGTATCCTCCGTCACTGAATGATAGGGCGAGACCCGGAAGCGATTTATGTGGTACGCTCAAACGATGAGGAAGGCGAGGGGGGTGAAATCAGATGCTCCTTCCTATCCCCCGCAAAAGGGGTGCTATATCATGCTCTCCGACAGGAAACGGAGTATCATGTCGAGACATGGAGGGAAGGTCATGAGATTGATGGTGGAACAACAGACATATCCGTACATCACGACGAATCGGAGAATCGCGGGGGGCTCCCCCATCATCAAGGGGACCCGCATCACCGTCCGTACTATCGCCGGCTACTACCAGATGGGAATGACTGTCGACGAGATATGACTGTCAAGACCCCCATTTTCTGTACCAGGTGCTATGAGAGTATCGGTTCCAGTTGGATGTTCAACTCGTCCTCCCAATGGTGGAGATCGGACGCTGTCGTGTCATCGAGCACAGAGGTAACTGGATGAGGCTGACGCCATGCGTGCTCGGTCGCAAACTCTGCCGGGGTGCGATAGCCCAGAGCACTGTGCGGCCGCTCGTGGTTGTAGCTCAGGCGGTACTGTTCGACGAGCACCTGCGCCTCGGTCACACTCGAGAAGCTCTCTCGGTTCAAGAGCTCGTCCTCGAAGCGGCTATTGAACGACTCACTGTACGCGTTCTCCCAGGGGCTTCCGGGTTCGATGTAGAGGGTCTGAACCCTCGAGAGGGCCAACCACTCCTTGACGGCGGTCGCGACGAACTCGGGTCCGTTATCGGAGCGGAGGTACGTCGGCTCGCCATGTACCCGGAACAGCGAGGCCAGCAGTTCGACCACATCCTCGGCCCGGATGCTGCGGGCTACCAGGATTGCGTGCGCCTCTCGAGTAAACTCGTCCAACACCGGCAACAGCTTCAGCCGTCGCCCGTCTTCCGTCTGATCCATCAGGAAATCGTAGCTCCAGACATGGTTCTTGTGCTCGGCACGCCGGCGTCGACAGCCCTGGTCGCTGCTGCCCAGGCGCTGCCGTTTCCGTTGCGCCTGCGGCACGCGAAGCCCCCCTTGTCGCCAGAGTCGCTGCACCCGTTTCCGATTCACGCGCCACCCTTCCCGCTGCAAGAGCGCCCAGACCCGCCGATACCCGTAGCGCGGATGACGTCGCGACAGCATGACGAGCCGCTCGCTCAAGGCCTGGTCCCGCTCCCGCTTGCGTCCCACAAACCGCTGGCTCGACCGCGGCTGGCCAAGCACCCGGCATGCCCGACGCTCGGCGACGCCCAGCCGCTGCCGCACATGCACGACAGCGGCCCGCCTCCGGGTCGGGCTCAGAAGTTTCCCTTCGTCACCTCGCGCAGGATACTGAGGTCGACCGCCTGCTCAGCGACGATCTTCTTCAAGCGCGCATTCTCTTTTTCGAGCGCCTTCAGCCGCCTCGCCTGGCCCGCCTGCATGCCCCCGTACTGGGCGCGCCAGCGATGGAAGGTGTTCTCGCTGATCCCTAAGGTCTTGCTCACATCGGCGACGGTGGCGCCTGTGGCCAGGTGGGCGTCTGCGTCGCGCAGCTTCCGGATGATCTGCTCCGGGGTGTGTCGCTTCCGTTTCATGGAGAGTCCTCCTGCCCGTGTGGGCGGTTGAGACTCCCATAATACCTGGATCTATTTTAGGGGGTCAGGTCATGACCACCCTACAACACCTGTCGCCGTCACAGGTCCATTCAGCGTTAGCTTACTATTTCGACCATCAGAAGGAGATCGATCGCGAACTGGAGATCTCGTCTGATGTCAAACGGTGGAAACAACAGGTCGTTCCGCATCCCAGAGCGGCGACCACGCAGCAGCCAGCTCAACAGACTGCTTGATCCCACCACCCACTCCGTTACGTTAGAGACACTGACCCGCGCGGCCCACGCCGTCGAACGTCGGGTGAAGCTGGAACTGGTTTAGGACGCAAATATGCCCACTCTTGCCCAACGAATTACTGTCGCCTGCGCCAACCGACCGTTCAGCGCCTCAATGAATGGCAGGACATCACCGAGGCGCTAACAGGGAGAGGGGGGCCAAATCAAATAATCAAAGTGGGCCAAATGAGAGTATCACACTCGCGCATAGACGCGACGTGAGCGATCCCAATAATGCCCGCGCGCTTCACGTGCCTGGCAACCGTATCCCAATCCAGGTGTTGCGTGACGAGAAGAGTGGTACTATACTGTGTTCTATCGTGTTATCGTAAATACAGGAGGACCACAGTATGCCGCACACGACTACTATGACCGTGAGGCTGCCCGCCCCGGTGAAGGCGCGCCTCGAACAACTCGCCAAATCCACAGATCGCTCCAAAGCGTACCTCGCAAGCCAAGCCATCCAAGATTACCTGGACGTCCAGGAGTGGCAGGTTCAGGCCATTCAGGACGCCATCCGCGAAGCCGACTCGCAGAACCCAGTGTTTTACGACCATGAGGACGTGCAGACCACGCTTAAGAAGCTGACCGCCAAGAGACGTAAAACGGCGTGAGGATCCGTTGGCTGTCCCGCGCCGTAGAGGATCTGGCGCACCTCCATGCGTATATCGCGCAGGACAACCCGGAGGCTGCCGCCAGCGAAGTGGACAAAGTGGTGGAAGCCGTGAAGCGACTCGAAGACCATCCTGCCTCCGGACGGCCCGGACGGGTCCCGGGAACCAGAGAACTGGTACTCGCCCGGTATATCGTGGCCTATCGAGTCAAAGAGCAAGTCGTCCAGATTCTCCGGATCCTCCATGCAGCTCGTAAGTGGCCCGAGCATTTCTAACCGGTCCCCCTGAAAACGATCCCTTCCCCAATAGCCGTAGTACCCGCACTCGGTCCGGTAGTTGTTTTGACAACGCAAAAGGAACCCGCCGTGATAAAGCAAAAGGGACCCACCCATGTTCAGTGGTATTCATAGCTGAGGGAAGTGCGGGAGAGCCGGTAGAGCCAGCGCCGGTCAGCCACTTGCTGTTGGACTGTCGACCACGCTAGCTCAAGGAAGACGCTGACGCCATTGAGCAGGATCGCGAGAAGTTTGAAATACGCCGTGAGCTGTGGTTTTTCCGACGGGCTCCTAGCCCAAGTTCCGCAGTTGCCCACTGATTTGGGGATATTTCAGGCATTGTGAAGCGTCAACTCATTGAGATGGTAGCGGCTGGTCTTTGAAAAGCCGATGTAGTGCCGACCACCCTCTTGCGCTCGTTGTGTGCTCTGGTAGTATGGCGTAGCGCAGGAGGATGATCGATGTATCTGCGGCGGCGATGTCGCAAGAAGAACGGCGAAGAATACGAGTCCTGGGCGCTGGTCGAAACGATCCGTACCAGCCGAGGCCCGCGCCAGCGAACCGTGGCCACCATCGGCAAGCTTCCCGGTCTGGATCAGGAAGAGCGGATGGGGTGGGAAGAGATCGGCCGTGTGCTGGACGGCAAACCACGCCCTCAGCCCGACCTCTTTGCTCCCGACGCCGACGCGCCTCTTTGGGCGACGGTCGATCTCAAGAGGATGCAGATCGAGCGCCTCCGGCAGTTCGGCGACGTGTACCTCGAGCTCGTGCTGTGGCACCGGCTGGGCCTCGAGGATTTCTGCAATGAGCACATGCCTCCCGGCCGGGAAGAGATCCCCTGGTCGGTCATGGCCGCCGTGCTCACCCTGGCCCGGTTCTGCGCCCCGTCATCAGAGCTCCAGATCGCCGAATCGTGGTACGCAAAGACCGCCCTGGACGATCTTCTGGGCGTGCCTGCGGAAAAGATCAATGACGACCGGCTCTACCGCGCCCTGGACAGTCTGCTTCCGCATAAGGACGCTCTGTGCCAGCACCTGCAGCAGCGCTACGGCGAGCTGTTCGGGACCACCTTCGATGTTCTCGTCTACGACGTCACCTCAAGCGACTTTGAGGGGAGCGGACAGCGCAACAGCAGGGCAACACGCGGGTATAGCAGAGACGGCCGGCCTGACTGCGTCCAGGTCTGTATCGGGCTCGTGACCAGCGCCGAAGGCCTGCCGCTCGCCTATGAGGTCTTTGACGGCAACCGGGTGGATGTGTGACCACCGTGGAGGACATCATCGATCTCATGGAGACCAAATACGGCAAGGCCCGGCGGGTCTGGGTCATGGACCGGGGCATGGTGAGCGAAGAGAACCTGGACACATTGCGAGTACGCAACGCTCACTACATCGTGGGCACGCCCAAGGCCATGCTCAGGAAGTTCGAGCGCGAGCTGACCGAAGCTGGCTGGGAAGCGGTCCAACCGGGCGTGGAGGTGAAACTCTGCGCGTCGCCGGACGGATCGAACGAGACGTTTGTCCTGTGCCGGTCCGAGGGCAGACAGGAGAAGGAGCAGGCGATCCTGAACCGCGTCATGACCCGGCTGGAACAGGGGTTGAACACGCTCAAAGAGCGGGCGGAGAAAAGCAAGCGCCCTGAGCGGCAAACGATCGAGCGCAGGATCGGCCGCCTTCTGGAGCGAAACAGCCGGGCGGCATCCCTATTTGATGTGACGGTAGAGGAGCGGACCGGAGACGAGACGCCGAAGCTTCGCGTCACCATTACGAAGCAGGAAGATCACGCAGGCTGGGCGTTTCAGACCAGCGGCCACTACCTGCTTCGGAGCAACTGGGAAGGCCGAGACCCCAAGGCGATCTGGAAGCTCTATATCCAGCTCACCCAGGCGGAAGACGCCTTCCGGACCACCAAGAGCGACCTGGGACTGCGGCCGATCTTTCACCAGACGACCGAGCGCACCGATGCCCATATCCTTGTCTGCTTCCTCGCGCTGGCTATGTGGCGGACGCTGCAGCAGGGGATGGAATGCGCGGGCCTCGGCACGGCGCCACGGAAGCTTCTGGAGGAGATGCGGGAAATCAGATCGCTGGACGTGGTGCTTCCGGCGAAGGACAGACAGATCAGGCTGCGGACCGTTTCCACCGCGCCGCAGGAACTGAAAATCTTGCTACAGCGAATGAACTACCCCGCAGCAAGCTACGGGGTATCAAATGCCAGAACAAAAAACCTGCGCGGCAAGCCCGCGGGGTATCAACCCTCAACGGAATGAAACTGCCGCTGCCGAACAGACCGAAAATCATCGAAAATGTAGTGCCGACTTTTGCTGATTGAGTATGCGAACGTACTGATAATCCAACACTTGGCTTCTTGAACTGCGGAACTCGGGCTAGCCGAACTCCAGCGCCACAAGTTCCTGAAAAGCCCATTCACGAAACCGATCATTTCCGCGTCGCATTCAAGCGGCTCGTCACCTCTCTGAATGCGTCAGAGGGACGTCAGGTCACGCTCGAACTGATTTAGGGCGACGAGCTGGGTACCAACCAGCGGCGACCCCCCTTGCTATTCGATGCCGACCCCTGAAGCATCTATGACACGTACTGTGCCGCGCGGTTCCTCGTTCCCGTTATCCGAATCGGCCTGGCGCAAGGTCTGGCACTGGATCACCCCAACGCTTCAAGACGCCATGCGGCAGACTCCCTCGCCTCCCCCCGCAGGTCGTCTGCCCCTGGAGCCTGCTGCTCAACTGGCTGGCCGTTACACGGCGCGGTCTCTCAGACCTCGAGCAGATCGCAGCGACGACCCGACGCCGGCGCTTATGGTCGTTGAGCGACAGCGAGCGTCAGGTGTCCGACCGGCTCGGTTGTGGGCTTGACCGTAATCTCGATATCGTAGCCAGGCCGGTTCAGGCAGTCCATTAACTTGCGCTCGGACAGGTTGGCGAAGTCGCCACGCAGCAACGTCGAGACCTTCGGTTGCGGAATACCCATGCGTCCGCCGGCCTCTTCTTGTGTCAGGCCGAGCTTACGTATGGCGCGGGCGATCTCGATCACGAGGCCGGACTTGATCTTGAGCTTGTCGGTATCGGGCAGGTTCAAATCGGCAAAGACGTTGCCGGAGCTAGGTTCAACCGCGACGCCTTCAACGGTACGCTGTGCCATCTCGTATCTCCTTCGCGATCATCTCGGCTACGTTGAGTCGCGCGCGAATGATCTCTCTGTCCTTCTTCGGGGTAGCGACACCGCTCTTGCTCTTCTTCTGGAAGCAGTGCAAGACGAACACCGCTTCCGCGAACGTGACGGTGTAGACCGCCCGCTACAAAGAAAGGCGCGCCGGGGTGTCTACGTGTTCACGATCGAGCGATTTTGGTATTCATGATGACCCGAAACCCGCACCGAGAAACGTCCCCGAAGGAAAAGGATAGGGAGACAGCAAGATTATCAGGGCTAATGGACTAGTTGGTGGGTCCAAAGGAAAATCAGACGGATGGGTGGAGAAGGGCGATCGGAAACTCCTGGTCTCGCTGCCGCATTTCCCCTTGATCTGCGTCTCGCACCTCAGGCCACACCGCCCCTACTGAGCGTCTTTGCGGCGGCCGGTCCGGCCACGGCAGCTGTGATCCGAGGGCTCGGACTCGCTGCGTAAATCCTTGGCGCATTCGTGGGGGCTATGGCGCTACAAGCCTGCGAATGCCCGCTCAATCAGGCGCAGTTTCCTCCAAATGCGCGAGCGACAAGCGATCTAGCTTACCCGTAACGGTGCGAGGCAGAGAATCTGAAACAATGATTTCGTGGGGGCACTTGTACTCTGCGATCTCACCCTTTACGAATTGTCGGATCTGTCCCACCATCTCTACTTGCCGAGTCAGTCCCTTCCGCAGCACCAAGATAGCGCGGATCCGCTCCCCGCGCATCTTGCCTGAAACCCCAACGACGGCAGCATCAAGGACAGCGGGATGCTGCATCAAAACCCCTTCAACCTCGGCAGGGGCAATCTTGTATCCGCCACTGACGATTAGATCGTCGGTTCGGCTGATATGCCAGTAACGCCCTTCGGCGTCCCGCCGGAATCGGTCACCGGGAAGCGTCCAGCCGTCGCGGACAATCTCCTCCTGAAGATCCGGCCGCCGCCAGTAGCGGCAACCTGTCGGCCCGCGCAGGGCAATGATTCCCTCCGCCTCCCGTTCCTGAATCTCCGCGCCGCTATCGGCGAGAAGCCGAGCCTCATACAATCCAACTGGGCGACCTGTGCAGTCGCCAATTGCTTCCCCTACTCGCTGCGACATCCAGATGTGCAGCATCTCTGTTGAGCCACAACCATCAAGGATCTGGACGCCTGTTGTCTCCTGCCATCGTAGAAATGTATCGCGGGGCAACTTCTGGCCAGCGCTCACGGCTAAACGGACGCTCCGCCAAGTGATCCTCTCGCGGCAAGGAGCCTCTTCCATCAGCAGACGGCACGCGGTCGGTGTGCTGAACAAGATGGTCGGACACTCACGGCGGACCAGTTTAAGCCATTCCGCCGCGTCGAAAGGGGCTGATTCCAGCAAAACTGACGCACCGAATCGAAGCGGAAAGATCAGGAGGCCGCCAAGCCCATACGTAAACGCCAATGAAGAATGACCAGCAAATCGATCCTTCGGTTCGGGGGCGAGTACTTCTTGTGCGTAAGTGTCGGCAATGGCCAATAGATCACCGTGCGTGTGAATCGTGCCCTTGAGTGTGCCGGTCGTACCCGACGTGTAGGCGACGATGGCCACGTCGTCAACGCTGGTCGGCGCCGGTTCACACGACCCGCTGCCTGCCGTAAGAAACCTTTCGTATGCGCTCTCCCCAAGGTCGTTCTGCCCGACCAGGATGCACAACCTCGGCACAGGCGCACACGCATCGAAGAGCGGGTAGAGATCGCCGGAGGTAACCACCGATGATGGTTCGCACTCAGCAAGGATGTGGTGCAGCTCGCGCCGTTTGAGCATCGGCATGGTTGCTACGACGACGGCGCCAATCCTGAGTGCAGCCAGCCACGTTTCGATGAACTCCGGAATGTTCGGCAAATGGACAAGCACCCTATCCCCAGGCTTTACACCATTGGCGGCCAAGGCATTCGACAGACGATTGACTCGCTCAGCCAGAAAGCCATACGTCCAAGTCCTGTCACGGTGTATGATGGCTGGCCTGTTCGCTCGACCAACCCGCAAGTTGGAATCCAACAATGCGGCGCTCGCATTCAGGAGTCCGGAATAACCCAATATGTGGCGGGCATCCCGATAGGGCCAAAGCCTGGGATCGGGTAGGGCATCGGGGGGCAGTGCATGGTTAACCAAGCTCACGTACTTACGCTCGCCGGACTCTCGACCGCATCAAATATGCCCCGATCAAGCTTGAACTCCTCGGGGCGCATACTCTCAAACCGGTCCCACGCGCTTGGGTGAAAGAACGTGCGCTTCACCGCTGCCGTGTAGTACACACCGTCGGGGGTCAATTCCAGGTCCGCGCCGTTCATCCGCGCCAATCCGAACTCCTCCAGGAGGCTGATCTCTTCGGGAAACGCTTCGCGAAGGCTCCTCCCGAATCGTGCGGCGAAATCCTTACCGTCTAGCCGTAAGTGCTCGATCCGCCGTACGGCGTAGTTGTACGGCTTCTCTTCCTCGGGGAAGATATGCCCCGTGTGCAGGGGCGGTTCCCCGGTAGAAACGGCCGTCTCATACTTCCCCAGGTGTGAATGATTCTTGTAGATACAGTCCTTCGCCTGGCTTATACTGTGGGCGCCCAACCCGATCACTGGTGCCAAATCCGCCATCAGCCTCTCATAAGTGAAGTCCTGCTTCCCGAGGCGGAAGTTATGGCGGGTGGTGCGCTGATAGCCCGCCTCTAGCAGGAACTGATAGGCTTCTTCGTACGTCTGCCGCGACCGGCTTGGCCGCAGGAGTGCGGCCCGATAGTTGTACAGGGCGATCCCCTCATGGCGGACAGAGACTGGGAACACACACACGTGAGGAGGGTGTAGGCGGAGAATCTCCTGACACGTGTGACGCCATGACTCTTCCGTCTGTTCCGGCAAGCCGCACATCAAGTCCACGCTGAAGTCGTCAAACCCAGCCTCGCGGACACTCCGCAAAATACGCAGGATCTCTTCCGTCGTATCCTCACGATTCAACTTCTTCTTCAGGTCGTCGTCCAGGAACTGCACCCCGAAGCTCAGCCGGGTGATTCCCTCACGCTTCCAACCAGCCATCAAGTTCGTCGTAATGCTGGTGTCCGGAAGTACCTCCATCGTGACATCCGCATCGGGACTGAACCGAAACCGTGCACGGACGCCGTCCATTATGGCAGCAACCTGTTCCACTGAAAGCAGTGAGGGGGTCCCGCCACCGAATTCCATGGATTCCACGGCCACATGGCCGGCCATGCCCGCCACGACGCGAATATCCTGTCGCAACAAATCCAGATATCGTTCGATTTCCGAGTCGGACCGCCCGTAGTAAGCCAGGAAATCACAGTAGGTGCATTTCGTTCGGCAGAAGGGAATATGCACGTGCATCGCAGCATGCTCGCCTGGTGGTACCTCCGACCAGCTTTGCTGGACGGACTTCCTCGAAATCTCGCGCCAGGTCCGCGCATACGGGTAAGCGAGAATGAGGATGCCAGGATCGCGGCTCAAATCGCGTAGCAGCCGCACGCGCTTAGATGTTGATTCGCTCATAAACACCTCTCGGGCGCAGATGCCTCATTTGGTTCACTTACCCTGACGCAACCTTGCTCAAGACTGACGAACACCGCACAACGAGGGGCTGAGCGGTAATCGCAAACTCCTAGACGACCCTGTTGATCTTTGGACTACCCAACTTTTCCGCGTGGTGCTCAAACGCTCTAACCAATTGGTGGACCGTTGCACCATCGCCCGTGTCACTCCCGATCACCTGGATTCTAGACGGCGGGTCCTTATCGCCAAACGGGAAGTCAAGGACATGGAAAAGCAGTGCGCGATCCGTTGTGACCACCATATGGAAAGGGGCATGTCCGTCCTTGAATACCCAAACCTGCTTCTGAATCTCCAGCAGGCGATTAGGCTCAGAGCTTTGCAGGGCACCTAGTAGCGCTATTGCCTGATAGTAAGGTTTCCTTAGTCGCAGGTCGTCCCAACGGCCGCTCCCGCTCCAAGCCCAGTAGAAGCCTCCCAGGCTCGTATTCTTGACAGTGTTCAGGTCCGCTTCTTGCACATCGCGGGGCTGGAGGGAGACCTCTTTATCCCTCTCGTCCATATCTCTAGGGATAACCCATTCCCAGTCTCTGCAGATTACGCGCACCGTGATCCGCGGGTTGTTGAACGCATGGGAGAGTTTGTCCAGGACTTTCGGATATCTCTCGTGCGCCGATATGTTTCCGAATGAAACCGCATTGGCGACTATGAGTATTTGTCCTGCCCCATCCTTCGCTCTCTCAACCTCTGCGTCCACCATCCTGCCAACGTGTTCAAGGAGAACGTCATAGGAATAAATCCGAGACAGGATATCGTCCAACTTATTCAGGGTGAAGAAGAAGCTTGCAACAGTTACAACAGCGATCCCAATAGGCAAGACTACCCCAACCGACCCCAACCATGTATTCGGTACAGCCAATGAAACCGACAACAGGGCCACGGCCAGCAGAAAGAGGCAAGGCGCAATGAACTGCTTACGATTCACAGTCCGGCCGAATACACCGAGACTGCGGTGGTAGTAGTAAACAGTTCGCCATGCTGCTGGTATTGCTATCGCGACAGCCACTGAAACGGCCAAACCAGCTCCTATCATTTTCGCAGGACCAAGATATGAAGAAATAAGAAACAGCATGCCGAGGAAGCTACCTAGCCCAATGAGGAGGTCAGCCTTGCTAAACCCCTTGTGGTTCACCATTGCCTCACCTTCCCACCCAATGGACAAATCGCCGTTCGGCAAATTCGATTCCCTTGTTCAGTACGTATCCCATCAATCTCACTACCAGAATCGACGCGCGCATCTCCGCCGAGCGAAAAATGAGATGGAAGTCGTAGAGGCGCATGCCGGGGTCGCGGCTCAAATCGCGTAGTAGCCGCAGGCGCTTAGAATTCGATTCGCTCACAGTAGCCTCGACAGAATCGCGGCCTCATCTGCACGACCAGCACAGTTCAAACGCTGTCTCCAGAAACCGAATGAATGGCTGGTCGGTCGTCTCGAAAACAGACGCCTCAAACTTCTGTATTGCTCCCCAAGCACCGAGAAACAACACGGCACGCTCCCCGTCCGCAACTGCAAAGCTCAGCTCTGGTGCGGGGCCGCCGCCAACTCGCCGAACATGCCCTCCCGCGGTTTCAAGCGCAGCGATCATCGCCTCGGTGCGCTCGAAGTACGGGGTGTCTGCCATCTTGCTGCCAACGCGAGCGAAAAAGGCTTGAGAAGACTCCGGGTCAAGGCAAATGAGACGGCACCTCACGCCGGCTTTTGCCTTGCGGACCAGAACGTGCTCCGGGTCAATAAATTTGCGGAGTTCCGGCCGATCAACAACCTGGCCTGGGTACGGGCTTCTCACCTTGATGTCCAAGGCTGTCGAAGCCGACTCCACCAACTTGTAGAAGCTATCAGCGATGGACATGGGAACGGCCCTCCTGAAAAGAAATCATCAAGTCAGAATTCCAGCAACCTGTATAATCTTCGAAATTTGCCGCGAGACATCCTTGTCGGGGTGAGGATGCTCACCGGGAACGGATATCACTACCACCCTTGCACCGGCAGACGTGATCACCTTCTCAGTCTCTTCTATCAAGCGCTCAGGGACTACGCTGTCGTCTTGGGCGCAGATGATGACATGTTGCCGAGTCGGAACAATCCAGCTCTTGATCTCTTCGTCACTTGGGTCTTGGAGCGACGCAATGAATTGTGCGTCCACCTTCGCATTGTCGAACTCAGTAAAGCCGAGACGGCGGATCTCATGCAGTCGGTACCGTATCTCCAGCGAGGTGCGTAGCCATATGATAGGTGCCCACATGATCAATGGCACATCAGGCGCTTCCAGCAGCGCTTCCATGGCGATTCTTGCGCCGTATCCGCGTGCGATTACGACGTCCGGCATCCGTCTGCTTTGCCTGTGCAACGCGGCCATCGCTGCTTTCGTGTCTGCGACCATGGACACCGCCGTCCTCAACGATTCCCCTACCTCCGGCTTCAGGCTGTGCCGGTAATCAAACCGAAGCGATGACCAAAATTCCACGTCTAGGCTGTCGGCAAGGTCATCGAGCGACGACCGGCATTCCAAACTTCCCGTGAGACCTCGACAGATAAGTGCCCATTTCCTCCCGACCGTCGTACGCCGGAGTTTGCCGGCCAGCGAGCCCTTATCCTCAACAAGAATCTGAATGGGCTCATCCCCCGCTACTGCGCTTGACTCGTTTGACATAGTCACCTCCTGGGAATCTCCGCTGTACTCATCGCCATTTCCTGCTTTCTGATCACGGCCAGCGTACAACGCGAAACGCAGATCAAATCGCCAGCCTCGTCCGTAATCCTGACGTCCCACACCTGAGTCCGGCGGCCGATGTGAAGCGGCGTTGCGGTAGCCGTTACCACGCCGTCCCGCTTCGTGCGCAAGTGATTCGCGTTAATCTCCAGGCCGACGACGCACTCCCTCGACTTGTCAACATGCAGCATTCCGCCGATAGATGCGGCGGTCTCGGCCAGCGCCACTGATGCACCACCATGAAGGAAGCCTAGAGACTGGTGAATCTTCTGCGTAACGGGCATATGGGCAACCACGCGTTGTTTCGTCGCTTCATTCACGGCAATCCCAAGAGCGCGACGGAGGCCCATTTGACCCGTATGCCTGTGTGTTATCATGAAACGTCCTACCATGGCGACGGAATCAAAGTGGCCCTGCTTTCATCCGCGTGATACTCGAAAGCGGCCCTGAGCCTCCGCCTTAGCGCTCCGTCGGTACTCTCGAAAGCGGCCACATGAACTTCTTCTCCCTTCCTGTCCCCCCCGTTATTTGCCGGAAGATCCAGAGTGTTGAACACAATGGATGCCCTCGATGTGAGTACAAAGTGAAGAGGAACTCTTTTTGGTTTCTGATCGGGTTTTCCCAACGCGACGGTACGTCGCGGAGCCTTCTGGCGCTGAGCCGACGTTTGGGAGACATGTGTCACGGCACCCAAAATCCCCAGTGCTTCAGTTAGCGCCAACGCTGCATCAGCTTTCTTGTTCAAGTGTTCAGCGACCTCGCGGTAGAACTCCGCCAAAGGCGTCTCGATTATGTCCAACTCCCTTTCCACTGAATCTGATGGACGTTCCGGAACATGACTCCGCTGGTCCGCCGATAGTGAAGGATAGAGCCAATCCCGTTGCCCACCGGCATCGACTGACGTCCAATCCAGACAGAGCGTTTGAACTTCTAAGCTCCGGTTGCCGAGTGCGTCATGCAATGTCTCATAGAATCGCAAGAAACTCATGCGATCCGAAAGATTCCCAAAAGTCGGAGCATTCGCCATGATCCAGACGAACCGGTTTCCGCGATGTGCGTCCCTTGCTTCGTCGTTGATGAGTTTTGCGACGCGCTCATGAAGCGTCGCGTAGTCGACAGCGCGCCCTTCGATCTCCTGAAGCCGCACCAGTGTTGCAAAGAACCCAAGTATCGTTATCAGGCCCAGAAGTGCGGCAAAGATCGTGCCAGGTCCGCCAAACAAGGTCTTCCCAAGTTCTGAGAGATCAATGCCGGGAGGGACGCACGCAGGGCGTCGTTGTCCTACGACAAACAAGAAGAGCAGCGACATGCCAACAATACCTGTCCAAATGGGAACGGCATGCCAACTCCTTCCCCCGCCGAACAGGAGAAAGAGGACACTGCGATACCCGCGCAGCAAGTTGGACAAGCCGAAAAGCGCGATACCGAGGAACACGACGAAGATGACGTGCGCAGACAACGGAAGGCTATCGGGCACCAACCAAAAAACAGTCACGATCCACGCCAGACCCGCGATGATGCCAACCAACAATACCAAGAAAAGGCTGGTTCGCAGCATAGGTTTCTCCCTATCGGCCACTCCAATGAACGAAATGTTTCTCGGCGACCTCAACGATCTTGTTCAGTACATATCCGATAATCCCCACCACCAGAACGGAGGCGTACATCTCGGCTGACCGGAACATCAGATGGAAGTCATAGATACGCATGCCCAGTCCTGTCCGAGTCCCGATGAACATTTCCGAGACCACAACAATGATGAGCGAAAGAGAGAGCGTGATGCGCCACCCGGCGACCAATCCGGGAAGGACACTAGGCATGAGAACGCGAACGAAGAGAAACAGACCATTTGCACCCGCGATACGCGCCCCAAGAACGCGATATCGTGGGATCGTCCGCACAGCATAGGCTGCTTGGATCGCGTTGATGAGCGAACACGTGAAAGCGGCAACGGCAATGCGCGACAAGTCGCCCAGGCCGAAGAGAAGCATCGCCAAAGGGATCAACGCGGGCGACGGCATGGATCGGAAGAAATCAAAGATGACCTCGACCGATTCATAGAGTCGCGCCCATACCCCAAGGGGAACGCCCACGACGACGCCCACGATGGCGGCGATCACGAACGCAATTCCCGTCCGATACAGAGTCGCTCCCGCATCACGCCACAGCGGACCATCCGCTAGTAGCGCTCCCAAGGTCGCCAGTACACGCCACGGGGAGGGAAGGAAGATCGGACGGACAAGGCCAAGGCCCGTGACTGCGGCCCACAGCGCCAACAGGACCAAGGGGCCGAGAACGATCCACCATTTCCTTATCACCGCCCCACCTCCTGCAGGAAAGTAGCAACGACTTCGCGTCGCAGGTTCGAGAACTCGACGCTCGTCAACAGGTCGTGCTGCCGGGGACGAAGGAATGGGACGGGAAACCGCTTCAGCACGCTCGCCGGGATCTTGCTGAGCATGATCACCTCGTCGCTGACGTACAGGGCCTCATCCACGTCATGCGTGACGAACAGGACTGCCGTGGAGTTCGTTTTGACGATGGACTCGACGAAGTCCTGCATCCTGAAGCGCGCCCGGTTATCCAAGGCGGAAAACGGCTCATCGAGGAGGACATTGGCCGGTTCCTGAATGAGCGTGCGCGTCAGGGCGACCGTCTGTTGCTGCCCGATACTGAGTTGGTAGGGATAGTTGTCGCGCGGGAAACCGAAGCCGTGCTTGTCGAGGAATGCAACGGCCAGTTCGCGTGCGACGGCAGGGGCGATACCCATTGCGCGGAGACCGAAGGTTACGTTGTCGAGTGCCGACTCCCAGGGAAGAAGCACGTCGCGGAAGTTCTGGAAGGCGTAACCCACCACGGGAGCATGAGCGTGTTTGCCTGTTACGGAAACGTCGCCTCCGTCGGCCGTTTCGATTCCCGCCACGATGTTCAGGATCGTAGTCTTGCCGCAGCCGTTCGGTCCGAAGAGCGCCACCACCTTGCTTTCCGGTACGTCCAGGTCAATGCCGTCGAGCACCGTAACTGACTCTCCGGTCTCCTTTGACCGAAAGCCTTTCCTCACGCTCTTCAGACTGATCGCCATAGCGCCTCTCGTCTCTGAAACGGGCTATCTGCCGGCAACGAAGTACAAGCCGGCGGTAGCGACACGCTTGGGCAGGACGCCCTTCTCCGCGTACAGATCGGCCAGTGTCTGAACCGAATCGCGGTCCATGGTATCGGGGCCCCAGTTGTCATAAAGGGCCACCTTCGCCACGATGTTGGAGTCAACCGGCGCGTACTTCAGGAACGTGAGCGCCGCTTCCTCTGGATGCGCCTTGAGGAACTGGTGTGCCGCCGTCAGTCCCGCAATGATCCTTCCTACGACCTTCGGTTTCTCGGTGGCCATGCGTGCCGAGACAACACTGACCGCGGTCGGGAAGGGCTTCTGGATGAATTCATAGAGGGGGTTGACCGAGATTGTGCGTGCGAGACCTTTTGACTCAAGAAGCGTCCCGGTCGGTTCCAGACAGAACAAGGCGTCCACCTGTCCGCTCTCAAGAGCTTGCGGTTGCAGTGGCGGTTTCAGTTGAACGATCTCGACTTCGCGCTCGGCGTCGAAGTACCGTCCGAGGATCAACTTCAAGAAGACCACCATTTGCGAGCCGGGGAAGGTTCCGACCTTCTTGCCCCTCAAGTCGGCCAACGTCTTAATGGGCGAATCCGTCTTGACGACGATCCGGTGAACCTTCGTGTCCGCGGTCGCCGCAGTCATTTCGATGATGCGGAACTGGTCCGGGGTGTTTGCCTCAAGGGCAAGGGCCGCTTCAAGAGCGACTATGGCGGTTGCGTCAATCCGTCCAGCGATCAGCGCTTCCAACGCCTGATTGCTCGTCTCGAACTTGATCGGCTCGACCTGTAGTCCCCGCGCCTTGAAGAGGCCCTTCTCGACGGCCACAAAGAAACTCGCGTCCGAGGTGATCGGCAGATACCCCATGCGGACGCTCTCCATCGTCTCCGGCGGTTGACTGCGCCGGCAAGAGAAGACGAAGATTGCCGCACAAGCCAACCCGACGACCAGTAGACGAACGAACGCTCTCCTATTCATACCGCTTCCTTTCTGCCAGAACCAAGACTGACCATACCACACCTTCAAATCCGGATCACCGCCTAACCGACCTCGTAGTCGATCTATCTTCTCCATGGCAAGGGGTGAAGGTTCTCCATAATGTGTTACTTATGTCCCTGAACATCTGTCACTCTTGACTCCGGTCTGTACACCTTCTGGGGGAGGGAGATCAACTGCTTCAGGGAGAAGAGGCCGGAGACGGTCAAGGGCCGAAACTTGACATGCAACGAGGCCAGGAACTCCCACACCCTTCCCGTTGCCGCCTGTTCTCGCTCCTCGAGGAGCACCCAGAAATCCTAAGATGACTCGCTTCTCGGGGACGGTTAGCGGTGTATACACCTCGAAGCTATAGCCTCATGACGGTCTTCTGCGGCATCTCCAGCCGACGACGGGCAATATGGCCTTTCCTCAGATTCTCGGCGTCCTCAGACACTCGACATCATAACGACTCCATCTTCAATCAGCCTAGTACAGATTACGGAGTAATCTATACCCTCTGCAGCAGCAAGCGCGATTCCCGAGAGCACCGTTAACCTACACTCCAGCGCCTGACACTTACGATCAACGGCCACGAAAAACGGGCCGCCGTATCGCTTTGTTGGGCATCAATCCCCATTAACAAATCGTCTACATTCAGCCATTATCGGTCGTCGAAGATATCTCTTTGCGACTCTCTCTCAGCATCACGTTCGTATCCTTCGGCCAAGCTGCGAACTGCGTCAGCCACTCTGTGAAAGCCACTATCGGAAAGCGCCTTGGCTTTCACCCGATAATCTACTGCGATCTGTCTTTCCTGTTTACCATGGGAGAAGCCATGGGTCCCACGTTTGTTAAATAGGCCAGCTGTAAAGCCTCGCCGCATCTCTGGTACATCCCTTACGTCCAGAGCCGCCGCGATAGATTTGTGGATCCAAAGGCCTCCGGGGTCTTGCGGCGCATACGCCAGCGCTTGTCCCAACTGATCCATAGCGATCCGAAAATATCCAGACTCCTTACAGCGCCTCTTCACCTCGTCCAGCCACTTCGCAAATCTATCGCCATCGAAGCTGCCGTCCGGCAACGAACCAGGAAGGATGCGCCATCCGTGCAGCAACGAATACGCATTTTGAGCGATTCGCTTCTGGGCCTCGCTGATTTCTCGCTTCGTTTCCTGATCCTCCTTGTCCGAACAAAATACGACTGCAAGAACTTCGCAGAAGAACGTCGGGGATGATGCCAGCTTATGTTCGAGCACCTTAGGTTCGCCACCGTATAATCGATTTAGGAGCGGTAGATAGTACCATTCAATCTTAGAGAGATCGTCCGAATCCGGGGGCGCATTTTCTTGCAGCCATTTAACCACCTCGACAATGTGGTATTGATCGATTTGTTTTTGTTGTTCCTCTGCACTCAATGCACCTAACAAGGCGGCTGACGCGAGCGGCATCGGGATGGGCACCTTCCCGTCCGCGAGCAAGTAAAGGCAATCTATGGCCCTCGCTGGCTGCCCATTTGAGGTCAACTTTTCGGCAGCTTCCAGTAAGTCGTCCGGCTCCATACCCCACGGGCTGACCTGAACCTGCTTCCAGTAGCTATGGGCCTCGCCCCCAAGGATTCTTTCTGCCCGGCGCCAAGTCTGCTTCTCAGAAGGCACTAGTAAGAGGAAGGCCAAGAGCTGTTCCTTCCGCCAAGGTTGGCTCAGTTGTTGATCAACCCATGGCCACTTTTGCGTCCAAAATCGCCGCCATACAAAGTTGCCCAGAAACTGCTTGATGGGTCTATCGCCGTGCTCTAGGAATGCCGGCAACAGGAATGCATCTATGTTGGAATCTTCTATCGCGCCTAACGCATCCCCTACCTTTTGTGGTGACTCAACCTGTTGTGCGAATTGAATGACTCCATCCACGCCTTTGACGCCCAGGATTGCTTTAATTGCATCCTGTCGAATGTGATCTAGCCTCTGTCGTTCCTGCTCATAATTTCCCTTTTCTTCGTACAAATCAAAATCACGCTCGGTGAATAGTCGCCGGTTGGCAAGCTCGAAAGACGCTGGAGCTAACCAGCGCGCCACCTCCTCAATCTTCGCGACACGCTCCGCTGGCATCGCCCATTGAGCGTCTGCATACTTCCGGTGCTTCAATGCGATGTCCTTTAACGCCTCCCAGAGCGGCACGCGATCCGCTTCAGGAAGCGACGTAACAGCTGAAGACGATAAGTGATTCAACACCTGAGAGTGCGCTGGTTCAGGCAAGTCTCCCAGGCGATCTACCAGCTGGGCAAGTTTGTCCAGCTGGCGTGCGGCGATCTGTGTACACATCTCAGCATAGAGCTGAACTTGTGCCCAATATTGAGCGATCGTAACTGTTTCCTTCCATCCGGGCGGGATAAGTGATCGCCAAATCGGCTTGCGTGTACCGGACGTTGCCCCATGGAAGCTGGGAAGTAGGCTGACCAATACATTCCAAGCAACCTCAGGGTGTTCGCGAAGCAATGATTCCAGCGCGCTTCTCCGGACCGGTAGGTCGGCGAGCGTTTGGGCAAGCCATGGAAGAAAGATATCGACCAGTGAATTGCGAGGTCGATTGGCCCAACTACCGCCAGGATCTATAGAGGCTAAGTCTCCGAGCAGAGTAGTTACGCGTCCTAGATAATCTGGATGCCACGCAAGGGTCTCAAGCGCCCAAAGGGTCCCAGTAATGTAATTCTGGCCGCCCAAGGGGCCTCCGCCCTCCTGCCGAAAAATGTCAATAAAGGGGCTGGTGGCTGGATCTTCGACTGCCGCCTCGACAGCATCGAGAAACTCGTCAGGCGCAGCCTCAGCAAGAAGTGGCATCTCATTGTTGAGGCTCGCCCATGTTAGCCAGTCCGCCTCGTGTAATAGCTTGCGCACGACAAGCCTTGCAGTTCCTTCAGCCTTGCCCTGTGAAGTGGATGACAGGGCGTTTGCTTTTGCTCCGAGTAAGGTTAACGACTCGACTACTCCTTCACGAATTAAACGCGAGTGGGCCAGCACCTTTCCATGTATAGAAGCCGCATAGCGTTCATCCTTTGGAAGGTCAAATTGCGGGTCCTTCTCCCCCAATATCCGCAACGCCATCTTTTGAAAGCGATCAAGGTCTTCGTCGGTCATCCTCGGTCCGAGCGCCGACCACGCTTCACCGCGAGAGATGACTTTCCATACTTCATTTCGCTGGATAAGGGGAGGGTCCGCGCGCAATGTCTCAGCTCTGACTTCCTCGATCCACTCCCCGTAGGCTTTTCCCAGGAGAATCTCCATCGCTTCTCTGTCCGCCGCACTGTCGCCTTTCCATTTTCCAACCATGGATGCCTGTGCCAACAGGCGTGCGTTTTCCCAAGTGGCATAGGGCGGCAGTTCGCCCAGTCCGCGAAGGAAGCGTTTCAATGCAGCCAGGCTCTGCGCTCCAGCGCTCGCCAATTCAGCAGCCCGTTCTTGGGCAAAGCCGCTATCAATTAGAGTCGTCTCGATCAGGCTACGTGAGGGGCTCATTATTGGAACGAGTTTTTCAGCGCCGTGTGACCAGGCGCCGGAAACCGAGAAGATGATGCCGTGACCTCGTGTACGCGCCGCCAGGTGTAGCTGCTCATTCGAATCAGCTAAGTCCAGTCTCGGACTTGCCACCAGGATGTGAAAGCACCGCAAATTGGAAAAGGTATGCCACGCGTCGGGGTCGGAGATGAATAAACACCGGCTGCTAAAGGCACGCCGCGTGTTCTCATCCAACGACTCCAGAAATGCGGCGACGAAATCTTCTGCATCGTTTTCACTCTCCACGGAAAGAATCAATTGCTGAGTTTCGTGACGGAAGAGGCGCTCAAGTTGCAGGCAGGCGTTTTCTCGTCCCGCGAGGAAAATCTTGGGCGGTAACGGGGGGTCGTCCTTGCCACCCAACTGCGCGAGGTGCGACCAGTGCTCAGCCGGTGTTTGGAATCCTGCGAGAGCTTTGACTAGGCCGATGCGCTGAAGCAGCCATTTCCCCATAGCTGGGAATTCGCGCAGCCACTCGCACAGTTGCACTCCATCAATGACCTTGACCTCCTTCCAGCCATCCCCCTGCCGCTTCTGAATCCAGGCAGCTTGGGATGGCTGGTCCCAGCCCCTGCTTCTTGGTGTTACAAAGACAAACGTTACGTCCGCCCGCTCCGCTACCGGCGTTTCGTCAGTTCGCTTCGTGTAGTTTTCTGTTGCCCTACCCTGAGCATCTGCGCCACGACTAATTTCCCAATAACTCGTTTGCTTGGGAACGAATTGCCGAAAGCCGCCTTCCGTTTGAACCATGCCATCAAGTCCTGGTAATCCGATTGCGTCGCCGTATGGAATTCGGCACAAGGTCAAATCTGGCACGGAAAAGTTTACGAGTTGAGCGACTAGCTCCGGTATTACCGGCTCACTGTCGCGTCGATCAGCGAAGTCTTCTAACTCGCTTGCCGTAACTAGCTTCGTATGCTCCATGGGAGACTCCTAGTTACGGGGGTGGAATCTACACTTCGCTCGGTAGTAGACGCGGTTCTCGTAAGCATCACTAACCTCCACTTTGACACCTCGCGTGCGGCCTCCAGAGAGCCTCCAGATGATCACTTCGAGCCGGTGCACTGCGCTCAACAGGTCCTGGCCCTCTTTCTTGCGTATTCCGATCAAAGTTGCCACTCATTCCGGCTTTCCACACCTCACATCCGCAAATCATCCAGGAATTCCGATGCCGGGGCGACGCTGGTGACGAGCAGATGATCCCTTGCGCGGGTGCATGCGACATAGAGAAGGTGGCGTTCGGTGTTGTACACATCTTCCAGATCCGCGTCGTCCGTCACTGTCTCGATTCGTTCCTGCAGGGGAATGACCTCATCATCACAAGCCATCACGACGACTGCTCGGAACTCGAGGCCCTTGGCGAGATGCATGGTGCTGATCGACACGTGGCCGCTGGTTGTTTCGACTTGTTCATCCAGTATCTTGAAGGTGAGCCCCGCTTCTTTGACGGCTGCAAGCGCTCGGTCCAGCTCCGCCGCAGATCGAACAAATACACCGAACTCGTGGGGTGCTACGCCGTCCTTCTTGAGGTCCATAATCCATTTGCTGACCGTAGCCTTCTCGGTTTCGAGGCTGTCACAAACCCTGATTGTCGGTGCGGGACCGTTGAACACAGAGATGGTGTTGCTCCGATCCTCCGTATTGCCGTCCGCATCGGTCACTTCTGGAGCCAGCAATCGATCTGCCTGCATGCGGATCTGGTGGGAGGTTCGGTAATTGACGTGCAGGGTCCGGGCACGCCCGCGGATATCGATGCCCAGTGCGAGCCACGAGAAGGGTTGTTGGAAGATGCGTTGACCAAGATCGCCTGCAAAGAACAGGCTGTTCGGTCGATCCGCCCCGAGCGCAGCAATGAACCGCAAATGAGCCACGCTCATGTCTTGGGCCTCGTCCACGACGGCAAAGTCGAAGGGCGGATGTTTACTTTCGGCTACAACAGCGGCCAGTCTGCTGAACATGCCCGAGCCTGTGATCAGGTTCCCTGCCGCCAGGCGCGCACGGACATGATCGAAAATAGACCAGAGCACAACGCGCTGCTTCTCCGGTAGCCGCGTCTTTCTGCCCAGCCGCCTGACATCGCGATACGCCTCCCATGTTTCCAACTGCCACGCATCGACGACTTGCTTCCACTCCGTCAGCAAGAAGGGCAGGCTAAATTTATGGCCGGTAACTTCTGCGGCTGCCTCCTTCAGGAGTTCCAGCACTGTGACCTGCGACACGATCTGCGATTGGCCGAGGTGAGGTTTGAAGAGCCGATGGCCAATGGCATCGATGGAATGCACCTCCAGACGTTCGGCCAAACGCGGTTCGTTGCTGACCAGCCGCCTGAGTTGTATTCGGAGAGCATTCGCCAGGATGTCTGAAAAGGTGGTGAGCAACACTCTGGCATCGGGGTTGGCGCGGGTCAGAAAGACGGCCCGATGCAAGGCGACGATGGTCTTTCCTGTACCCGCCGAGCCGGAGACCCGCGCGGGGCCGTTGTAGTCGCGCTCGACCCATTGGCGTTGTGCCGGATGGAGAAAGACCGTCCATTTGTCCCAGGGATAGTCGAGGGCCCGCTGCAACTCCTCGATGTTGTTCATGACCCGGAATCGACGCTGAGCATCCGGGTGAGCAAACGGATCGGTTCCGGTGGGGACGGGCTTGGCGACGTCCGGCTTCCCGCCGGTGGCGAGTTCCAGCAGCGCTTCAGCCGCTTCACTCGGTAAATGATCCGCCAATGCCAGCAAGGTGTCCTCCGTGGCTTGTCGAACATCATTCAGCCACCCCAGTGGCACACCGTAGTTCAGCAGGCAATCGTCGGACACCTCAGCGAATAGGCGCGGTTTAGGTGGAGCCGGCTGTTGAGTCTCGACGTATGCAGGGATAATGATTTCCTGGACCGTCTCCCGCACCTCAACCAACTGAGCAGCCCCGGTCTTTGGGTGTGTCTCCAACTTCCGGCGCTCAGCCCAGCGATAGGCGTTATCGTGGTGATCGACATAGCAGAGCAAGAGGCTCTCATCGCTCCTGTGGACAATGAGCCGGATATCGTCGTTGACATACACCGACCAGAATTTCTTATCCCTGGCCTTATCGAGCTTGTGGAAACTCATGCCGGGATGAGCCGGATTCATTTGCAAGTCAAAGGCCGTAGTCTTTACGGCCTTCTGCTCGTCACCGGTCAACCGGGCCAGGCTGTCGGTGAAGGTGTCTGCGATTCGAAAGTCCATGAGTATGTCTCTATACCCTCGCGCCTACGGCTCGTCAGAGTCCATATTTCCGCTTCCGATTAACGAAGGCTGGCTCTGTTCCTTCAAGAATCTCCACGACTCTGGCCTTGATCTCGCTGGACTCGATAGCGCCTGAGATGTATCCAAATAGATTGTTGGCTTTGTCGCAGCTAGCGCAAATGATCTGCTCGGCATCGCAAACCACTGCCAAATTCGGATTGTGCGTGACCATGATTACTTGGCGGCGCTGCTTCGCCGCTTTGATACACGTAACGAGAATCTTGTAAATCGTCTGGTTGTCGAGATTCTCCTCCGGCTGGTCGATAATCAGAGGTATGTCGTCCTTATCCACCAAGAGATAGAACACCAGCAGGAGCAATCCGCGCTCGCCTGGAGAGAGTCGCCCGATCTCTTGACCGCCATAGGTCAATGAATATCGCGGCTGTAAATAGCTCAATCCAAACAGGAAGTCATATACGTCTTTCACCTCACTGTGTTTCCGAAGCTGATCGCTCGGCTGCATCTCGTTTCCACCGCCGTCTTCGCGACGGTCAACGTGCAACATGTCATCGATGCGACTCACAAACTGAACCGTTTCTTCCGAATCGCCGAAATCTGTTTCCCGGAGAATGCCGTGAATCAGTTGATTGCTTTCCTCGATGCCCGAGAAGCTCCCCCGCGTTTGACGATTGATCATGGCCAGAAAATGCTGCTGGAATCCCTCCTCCGCGATCCTCACGTTGAAAGCAAGGGGCAACGGCATCTCCATGTTGGCGGCGGACTGAACGAATCCTTGCACCGGCTGGTATAGCCGCTTATATTCCGCAACCGTCTTTTCGATCTGCTCATGTAGGCGTCGAACCACCGCAATACGTTCCTCTCGCAACTGATTGCGCTTCGCTGGAAGCTGAGCAAGCTCCTGTATTTCCGCTTCGAACCACGAAATCGAGTGGACTTTCTCTCTCGCGCCGATTAGTTCCGCTTTGGCACGCTTCCACTGCGAGACCTGTTCCTGATACACAACGTAAAGACGCTGCTTCTCACTAAGCTTGCTCTTGATTGCCTTGACCTCGGATTCAGCGGTCTCTCGCCGCTTGGTAATGCCGGTTGCTTCTTGGCTGTTGAGGATCTTATCTTGCGCTACGATCTCCGCTTTCATCGCAGCGCCGATGCTGTCCAGCTTCGAGGTATCCACTTTGAGCGAAACAACGTCATCGGTCGAAAGACTGCTATCGATCTCGACGAGTGTCATTTTCAGGTTGGCCAAGAATTGCTCATGCGCCTTCTCATGATTTGTGAGTGCCTGCAAGACGCGATTCACTAAGGCCGCACGTTTGGTCGCACCCGCTTTCTTTTCGCGAGCCACCCGTTCCTCATCGCGGATCGCAGCAAGCTGGCCTCCCAGCTCCTGTAATCTGGCCGTCGCAGCAGCGGCTTCGGCTTTCGCGGCGTCGGACGCGGTCGGATCCTCAACTACCGCAGGCCTTGCGCTCTCCAGTGCCTGCAACTCTTTGCGCTTACCTTCGAGCTGGGTTTCCAGGCTGAGCCGAAAATTCGGCGCCAGTCGCCTTTCTATGGTGTTTATTTCGTCGTTGAGCTTGGATAGCTGTTGCGCTACCTGCTCGCGCTCGCGCTCGATCTCCTCGACCTTGAAATTCAGAAGATCATCGAGGGAAATGAAATCGAGCTTCTCTTCCTCTGGCACATGCGTATAAATAATCTTTCGCAATTCGCTGTCGAAGGTAGACGAACCGACGCCGCCGAGTTCATTGCAGAGTGCTTCGAGATAGCTTTGCGGAAGATATTTGACCCGTTCTACATCCGACGGTGCGGGGTTCTGGTGAAGTTCGCGCGTGGAGTCGGTTCCGTCCTGCCATCGAAGGGTGCCTGCGAACTGGGCTGCGAGCCTGCTCTTCGGGTCGCGGAATCGATCCTCAGTCAGAAAGGAGAACTTCTCATAGTTCTTGGTATTCCCAGCGAGCGCTGCTATGTCGGCTAGGGCGCTCTTACCACTGCCCTTGTTCCCGATAATTGCGACGAGATCATGATTCAGCGGCAGGTTAACGTCGAACCATGTATCGGGCAGGGCAGACCCTGCCTTCTTCTTGATCGTGATGGCAGAGGCATATTTGGTTCGATTTGCGGCAACGAGTTGATACTTCGGAGGCACATCGCCGACGAAGACGCGCTGATCGAATTCCGTTACGGCCTGACGCAGACCCTCGAACGTCGAATCCGCTTTTATCCAGGTGAAGCAATGGCCAATTCGATCTTTGCTTTCAGACGTGCTCAGGGCGTGAGCATCTGAGCAATCGAGAAGCTTGCTGTTGACGTGTGAGTCCGCAAGCCGTTTTCGCGCGGTCTCGTAGGACTCGGGATTCGGAGCTGCGGTGAATACAAGCTGAACACCATTGATGACGTTGCGCTTCTCGGCTATCGATTGATCATCCCACTTCATGTTCTCCCATTCGGTCTTGCCAACGGCTAACAGATAGCGATTCGTCAGTGTGTGATTGTCTAGAGCCTGAACGATTGATTCCAAACTTACGCAGAGGTTGTTGAAGCCCTCCTGCAATGGGGCGCCGTAGGCTGCTTTCTTATCGGCCGGAGCAGCGCCGATAATCCTCTGTCCAAGATCCTTCAAACTGGCCAGGGTAATCACCGCCTGCCATTTCCCTTTCAGGTGGGTGGAATCCGGGATTAGATTATAATAAGGTGCAAGCGCATTCAGGAATTGTTGGCGGATAATCTCTGGATCGAGCTCGTCGAAGATGACGTGGAGATTGATCCTATTCCAGTCCGATTGAGAATAGTTTCCGTGTTCGTCTTTCTTGACTACGCCGGCAAATTTGTCCAAGCGGAATTCAACGACTGGAAGAATCAGGTCAATGTTCGTCAAACGGCCTCGTTCACGCTTTTCTATCAGGACTCGCTCGTAGCCCTCTATGAAAATGTAGTCGTTGATGCCGATGACTTTGAACTCAGGTGAAAGCTTTTCGAGGTCGGCTAAGAAAGCCTCCCACGCTACCTCCGTATTACCACCGTAGTTCTGCACGATTGAGGAGGGGCTGTGGACGTGGAGATCCCACTTCTTCCATGTTGAGCCAGCAGGATTGTTGTTGCTCACTTGTCCCTCTTTATGAAGTGCCCCCTCGCATGAACGCGAGGCCGCGTCAATGCCTCCACCTCATACCCTAAACACCTTCATCACTTCGTCGCCGAGGTGGTTGATGACCTTCACGGCAATACGGCCGGATTTCGGTTTAGGGAAGGATCGCGAGGTGTCGCTATTGAGCGTGGCCCAGGCTTCCTCATTGATCTCGGCTTTGAGCGTGGTCTTCAGCGCGCTGTAGGGGTCGTTCGCACCGAGGAAATAGGCGTGGCGAACGAAGAAGCTCTCTTCGTTGTAGTCGGTATCGATGAACCAGCAGGCGATGCCATCGGCGCTGTCGCTGCGGACTTCGCCGGTTTGGGGATGGAAGACGTCCACGCCATTGACCTTTACCCGTATCTGGCCGTCTTCGGCCGGCAGGATGTCTATGTCAGGCTCGCCGAAGATCACGAAGAGGTTGCCTTTGCCGGTGTTCTTGAGATCGTCGGCCATGTGCAGGTCGGCATTCATCCGCGCCTTGAGCACGGGAATGCGGCCGAGTTTGGTGAACTCTGTGGCGTGAGCCTCGTAATTGAAGGCGCAGGCGATCAACACGTCGAAATCGGCATCGCCAGCCTCGCGGGCGGCAGCTACCAGATCGGGTCGGGTGACGGTGCCGAATTCCGGACCGATGAAGATGGCGGCGCGCTTTTCGGTACCCGATTCCGGATTGCCTTCGAAGTAGCGGCCTTCGGCGCACACGAAGTAGCCCGGCCATGGCGTGAGCGCGGTAAAGGTGATGCGATCTTCCTTATGCGCTTGCTGGACTCCGGCGGTCTTGAGGTTCTCCAGAATCATCTGGGGAAAGGTCTGCTTCTCTCCGTAGCCGGTGCCGATATCCGACACGCGGTCGATCAATTCATCGTTTTCATCCACCCCGAGTACACGATGCGGCGAGAGGCTTTCGACGGTGAAGGGACCGGCCACGCGGACCTTCTTCCTGTCCTCGTAGGGCTTGTCGTAGAGGTATTCACACTCAGCCTTAGCGGCGATGGAGGCATCGATCTCCTTCTGTCGGGCGATGCGGGCCTCCCACCAGTCGGCGTGCAGCTTTTTGGCGGGCGCGGGCCACGCGGTCTCCGCTTCGCGTGGTATCTCCCATTCCTGCCAGGTCTTCTTGAGTGCGGAGTTCAATGCCTCGCGCAACGGCTCCAGCTTCGCCTGCCACTTCTCCCAGATGACGTCGATCTCCGCGTTGTTGGCGATGGACTTGAGGGTGATGTGCGGCACACGCTCATAGACGAAGCCGTGGCGGATGTTCCCCTGCACCGGCTGAGAACTCGCCAGAGTGCGGGTGACTTCGGCTTCCTTAAGCTGGCCTTCGCGAGAATCGGCCAGCAGGTAAAACGGATACCGCGCGCCCATGATGCGGGCACGGGCCAGCGCCAGCGCTACGCGCGAGGTATCGATGGTGATCCAACGCCGCCCCCATTGTTCGGCGACATAGGCTGTGGTGCCAGAACCGCAGGTCGGGTCGAGCACGAGGTCGCCGGGATCAGTGGTCATCAAGATGCAGCGCTTGATAACTTCTGCGGCTGTTTGAACAACGTAAATTCTCTCCGTTCCGATTTGAGTTGATTCCCACCGATCCGTAATTGGCAACATCGGAACATCGCCCACAAACCTTTTGTAGCGTATTGTGTTTGCTGTCCGCTCGATGCGCGACGACTGCGCGATGCGCCGCAGGCCGATCTGTGTAGTTTTCCAATGGGTACCCTTGCGGATGGAGAAGGATTCTCCAAACCAGTTGAACGTCCGTGAACCGCCCTCAGATTCACCCTCCGAATAGAGCGGAAATAGTTGGAACCTCTTTAACTCGTCGATGCCAGAACCAGGAAGTTTCTCGTCCCTTGTCAAAGGGCGACTCGTGAACTCGTCGTCCTGATATTGGTCGTACCGATCAAGTGAGGTGTGTCCTGCTCTTCGATCAGTCAGCAAGCCTCGGTATTTTGCTGAGTTTCGCTCCTTCAAGTACCACAAGACGTAATCGACGGTGTTTGACAGAAATTCGCTCTCGAAGCCGCCTGTTTTCTGGAACGAGATAAGGACAACGAAGTTCTTTTCCCCAAACACCTCATCCATCACCGCCCGAACGCGATGCACGTTTTCATCACCGATCTGCACGAAGATGGAGCCGGAGTCGGTGAGGAGGTCGCGGGCGACGGCGAGGCGGTCGCGGAGATAGGTGAGATAGCTGTGGATGCCGTCGCGCCAGGTGTCGCGGAAGGCCTTGACCTGCTCCGGCTCGCGGGTGATGTGGTCGGCCTTGCCGTCCTTCACATCGCGGCTGGTGGTGCTCCACTGGAAATTGCTGTTGAATTTGATGCCGTAGGGCGGGTCGAAGAAGATGCACTGCACCTTCCCGCGCAGGCCCTCGCGCTCGGCCAGGCTGGCCATGACCTGGAGGGAGTCGCCGAGGATCATGCGGTTCGACCAGTTCTGGTCGTGCCGGTAGAATTCGGTCTTGTCCACGCCCTCGGGGACGCCGTTGAAGTCGGCGAACAGATCGAATTGCGGGGCCGCAGCCTTTGCGTCGAGCTTGGTCTGACGTATGAGGTCATCGATCAGCGCCTTGGGGTGGACTTTTTCCTGGATGTAGAGCGGCGGGGCGTGAACGACGAGGTCGCTCCAGTCCTGCTCATCCTTGCCGCGCCAGACGAGCTGTGGATCGAGATCGCGGTTTCGACCTGCCTTTTCTTCTTTCAGCCCGGCTACGCCGCGCTGCAGGGCCACGCGCACCGGGTCCTGCTCCGCCTTTTGCAGGACCGATTGGTACTCGGCGGTGGGGATGTTCTTCCTCGTGGCCTCGTCGTGCTTGAGCGCTTCAACGGATTTGCTGGTGGTTGGTTTCTTGGCCATAGTTTTTATCCTTGCTGTCCCATATTTCTTATATCTACAGTGCTGTCCTGCCCCTTTGTTGCCCCTTCGCAAAAGGTCTGCCATGTTTTCCCATGAGGCGTTTGTCCTCATGAGGCATATGAGGCATTCTTGAGGCATTTGGAATGTCTATGCCATGAGGCATATGAGTCATAATTGAGGTATCACCTTTGCCTTGACATAAAAAGCTCCTCGGCGTTCACCTCGCTGTTCAAGGATTCCTTTCTTCACCATATCGTCCAAGTCGCGTGTTGCTGTCTGACGACTTATCCTCGTCTCTTCCTGATACCTTCCGCTTGTGAGTCGTCCTTCTGACCCCAGAAGGGCCAGCCCGGCTAACTGCCTCTCATTCAGATGAAAACTGGCCAGCACCTCCGCCGTCAGCCAATCTCGCCAGAGGGTGATGACGAACGAGCCCGCGCGTTGTTCGAATTGCGGCTCGGGCAGTCCGGCCTCGCGGTGCAGGAAGGCATCGCCGAGAAGAAAGGCCTTCAAATCCAGGCGAATTTGTTTGAATTCCTTCTGAATGCTGCTGATGAATATTTTCAGACGTACCGGCTTCACGCTGCGCCCTTCACGATGCCTTCGATCATTTTACTGAACTCGCTTTCGACCTTTGCTTTGAAGTCGGCCTCGATCTGATAGACCTCGGTGAACTCGGCAAAGGCCCATCGGCCATATTGCGCGGCGTGATTGACGCCGGGGACCCAGTAGGTGTCCATGGTGGATTTCTTCTCTTTCGCGTCCTCGCGCCGATAGCCTTTGATTTCGACGATCAGGTGCAGCAGGTCATCGTCACCGTGACCGTCATCCACCAGCACGATGAAATCGGGCAGATACTTGCGCATCTCCGAGCCGTACCGGTAGGGTACCTCAAGACCGAGGTTATGATTTTTGACATAGGCCCTGACGCGCGGGTGAGCTTCGACGATGCGGCAGAATTCGCCTTCCCAGTCGCTGTCGAGGATCACCCAGTTGAGGTGACATCGACGAGCATCTGTCTCCCATCGGTCGGTTTTCGAGGTATTGAAATTGACGTGGATGGTGGAGCCGGTGGGATTATAGGGGTCGAGCACGGCCATGATGGGTCGCTGTCCGACGAACGCGCGCGTAATCCCGGCAGTGATGCGTTCGCAAGCCATGTCGGCCAACGTCTTGTATTTCAATTGCGCCGGATAGGTGCCGCCCTTGCAGATGAGGTACCCGTCGATCCATTGGCGGGCGATGCGCTTGAGTTGACCAAAGAGATGGAGCTTGGGGTCTTCGCCCGGGTCGCGCCACTTGGTGAGAACGAGGTGAGACACCAGCTCATATAGAACCTGCGAGGGTCGAACGTCGCCGGTGTGAACCAGATTGAGATCCACCCTTTCGCCAATGATCCCCGAGTTTTGGGTCTCCGTTGCGCCGACCAGGTCCGGGGTCAACTCCAGCACGGAGTCCTCGTTGAACTCGGCGGTCAGCCGTTCCTCGGGCAATTCGATGCGGTAGCCCACGACACGGGGGAAGCGGATTTCGAGCGGATCGCGTTCGGGCCGCACGGCCCTGACGTGGATAGTCTCCCGCGGCGGCTGCGGGGGCGCGACCACCGGCTTGGCGGTAAAGTCGAAAGGAATGCCCAAGACGTCGGCGTATTCCACATTGAACAGCTCCTCTTCATTCAAATCGTAGGACTGGCGACGGAGCGCCCGGCCGATGACCTGCTCGCAAAGGAGTTGGGTGCCGAAGGCCCGGACGCCCAGCACATGCGTGACCGTTCTTGCGTCCCAGCCCTCGGTGAGCATGGAGACGGAGACGACGCAGCGGATCGATCCGCCCAACTGGCCATACTTGCCCACCGTATTCATGACCTCGCGGAGAAGAGTCACGTCATCGAGTTCTTTGCCCATTTGAAGTTGATCGGCGAGTTTCCCGCCGCGTTCGATGATCTCGCGGCGGAAGCGTTCGATTTCGTCGGCGGCCATGCCACGGAAGTTGTCGTCGAGCGGTTCGCCGGATTCGAGTTGCTCGCTGTCGATGAGCAACGTGTTTGGCCTGGCGAACGGGTTGCCATGCTCATCAAAGTTGCGAAACAGCGCAAGGCGGCCGGCTATCGGTGTCTTTGAGCCATCATCGTTCTCGCGGAGAAAGCCGGAGATGAAGTCATACACCAGTTTGGAGATGGCGGTGTTTTGGCAGACGACGATAAAACAGGGCGGCACGCGGATGCCGGCTTTGTCCCACAGATCGAAGGTCTTCTCGTAGTGACCGTAGAGGGCTTCAAGGGCGGTCTGCAGTTGCGGCGGCAGACTGAGTGGATCGAGTCTGGCCGACTTGCCCCGCCCTTTCTTGGGCATGTGCGACCGGATGTGTTCCCACAGATTGCGGAACATGGGCATCTCTTCGCCGGGGATGTTGTCGGCCACGGGGACGCGCGGCAGTTTGACGATGCCGCACTCGATGGCGTCCATGAGCGAGAAGTCGCTCACCGTCCACGGAAAGAGGGTGCCCTCTGCGTACCCTGAGCCGCTCAGGAAAAAAGGTGTCGCAGACAGGTCGATGACGCACGCGACGCCGAGTGTGCGGTGTACCGCTTCAAGGCCGGAAATCCAAAGGCGGGCGGCCTCCTTGTTTTTCTCGGCCTCTTTCTTTTCCTCCCCCTTCAAATCCTCCTCGTCGTCTTCTGCTCCGGATTTCTCGCGGTAGCAATGATGCGCCTCATCATTGAACACGACGATGTTCTTCATGCCCATCAGGTCGGGCATCACCCGCTGAAGCATCTGTCCCTCAGTTTCGAGGGTGTTCAACTCTTCGCCCCGACCTTGCAGGAGAGAACGCCCGCCCTTCGAGAGATCAATCCGTTCGCGGAGCTTGAAAGCGTGGTAGTTGGTGATGACGATTTTGGCCCGATTCACATCGTCCAGCATGTCGGCCGGCACGAGTTCACGGCTGGCGTAGTAGCTGTCCGGGTCGTTCGGCTGGAGAACGCGCAGCCGATCTTTGATGGTCAGTCCGGGTGTGACAACAAGAAAGCCACGGGTGAATTTCTTGCTCTGGGGTCGCCGCACGGCGTTGATGGTTTGCCAAGCAATCAACATGGCCATCACGGTCGTCTTGCCTGCGCCGGTCGCCAGCTTGAGCGCAAAACGCATCAGCTCCGGGTTGGCGTTATGATTGGCATTCGCCAGGTATTCAATGAACGCCTTGCCGGACTTTCCGGCTTGGGGCGCTACCTCGATGAGCCAGATGGCGGTTTCAACCGCCTCCACCTGGCAGAAAAAGGGCCTGATGCTGCTGAATTGGTGATGCCGCCAGTGCTGGAGTAGACGTGCCGTTTCGGGAGTCACCTGCCACTGGTTGGGATTCGGTAAGCTGCGCCACTGGTCCACATGTTGGCGTAGCTGATTGATGATCGAAGTCGGATCATACTGCTGCTTTTCTGTTGAAAGTCCTTTGCCTTCATTGAAAACGAGCTGTCGTTGTTCGGCTGCGCTCTTGCGTTTCCTGGGCTTTGGAATCGGCGTGATGAACTCCGCCAGACGGCGCCTTTCGATGATCTGCTGTGTAGGCTGTCCGCCGGCATCAAGCTCCCAGTGACGTGCCGGGTATTTGTAGGGGGAGTTAAGGATAGGGCGTTCGAAAAATAGATTTGTCGTGCTCAATGTGTGTCCTCAGGGGCTCCCTCTTCCTTGGGAGCCTATCGCCGCGTGGCTACGGGGAGTGTGGCGGCAAGGCGGTAGTCCCGGCCACCTTGTTATCGAGACCGGCTATGATGCCCTACAGGGCCAGATCGGTCTTCGTCTTCGGCGTGATGTCAATCTCAGCTTGGGGGAGATTCCCACCACTCGCCATGCCCGCATCCTCTTCCTCTGTGCCAAGCAACAAAGGATAGAACCGAGTGGCCGATGTGTAGCATTCAGTTTACACGGGTGTCAATGCAAAAATGATCCATATTGAGGGCCGTACCGGTGGGGGTAGTGGCAGTGCAGATTTCGACCAACGAACAACCACCGTCTGGAAGGCGGTAGCTTCGGAGTATCGTCGATCAAGAATAGTCTTGCGGTCAAGAACCTTTACGGCATTCGCAGATTAGGCGGCACAGGCGGCCTGTCCATCCCCAATGAGTGGGGCATCCAGCCGTAGGTGAACCTGAGCCGACTGCTCATCCATTCTCTGTCCTCACGATCCGCTTACCGGCGTGGGTCCTTTTTGCTTTATCACGGTGGGTTCTTTTTGCATTGTCAAAACGATTCGTCTCGCGAACCAACGTGCCGGCCCAATAGGGGCACTCCCCGGACTCAGGGAAACAGGTCTCGAACGCGAATGAACGGCTGCCCGCTTTCGGCCGCATGCCGCACCTTCTTCTGCATTACCGCCGTGAATGCGAGCCCCCGGTCCAGCATTTCGTGCAGATCCAATCCGTCCATGCACACGAGTCGCTTGCCGCGACCAAAGGCTGCAAGACCCTCCTCAGCGAATCCGCTGGTGCTGACGAATAGGCTGCGCGCCCAGGCGGCCTTCTCTTCAACCTTGCCGTTGAAGGCATGGAGATCCGACACACCGACCGCTGGTCCTTGCCACTTCGCCTCAAGGAGGTAGGTCTCATCCGCGAACTCGAAACTGCCATCGATCTGTTCCCCGACAAGGCGAAACGATGCCCGTGCCGCAAGACCGTAGGCGTCGAACAACTCCTTCAGGAATCGCTCGAAGGCGTAACCCCGTGTCTGAGGGTCAAGCTGACCGGCCTGAAGTAACTCGTCGCGCAACGAACGAGAAACGGACAGATCGGTCTCGACGGGCGCGGCTGCGACCGGTGCTCGCGCCGTCGAGACCGGGCGCCTTCCGCCTAACCTCTCGATCAGGCACCAGAACTCCGTTTCGGCGTTGGGAAATGGGTCTTCTGCTCGCTTTCGGCGACGAAGCGACTCCCGGTACTCCCAAAGCGAAGTCAGCAGTCGAATCCTTGTGCCTTGATTAGTGGTTGTCAGGAAGTACCGAAGCCGCTTGGCTTTACTTGTACCCTCAGCGGAGTAACGGGGGTCGTCAATATCCACGCCAAGCTCTTCGCGGAAAAAAGTCGCGAAGGTCCGGTCGCTGAAATCCAACACGTACCCGCCGCCCATATCGAACAGGTCGTCGATGAGACGCATGTCAATAGTGCGGATTGTCATGGGCGGTGGCATCTCGTTGGCATTCTCCCCCGACAAGTATCTGTGGTGCAGGTCCCTGAAATGAATTTCAGCCCGTCGTCAGACGTCAACACACGGGCATCACCGGCCACGGTCTGCACTGCACCTTCCGGGCTCTCGCGAATGCGTCCGAAGTCGTAGTCCGGTGGATGCCCTTGGTTCGGCCCTTCATTCTAGTTTTTCTGATCGACAGAAAACTTCGTGACGCAATGATCTGTAACGATGTTCAGCAGCGCCGCACTTGCCTTCAATGCGCCTTCAAAGTAGGTATCGCTCGCTCCCAAGAACGTCATGCTCGGCAGTGCAGCGCCAACGGCCGTGATCCGACGATCATAGATGTCGTTTCTGACCCACCCGTTGTGGACGCCGATGTCTCGCCGAGCCTTCATCTCTACAATAGGCGACCATACCGACAAAAACAGCTCCTCCGACATCGACAAGAGCTTAGCGATCTTCTTTCCGTAGTCGAGAGGTGTCTCGTAAAAGAGCTGGTTCAAGTGCTTCTCGGCGGCGAATCGAAGGGCTCCGTCGCGTCCGAGTTGTGCAACTACTTCGACCGTGACCTGCTCGCTGCCGATCTTTCCAGGATAGGCCATGATCACTACGGTTAGGACCGACTTCAGGAAGTCCTCCAGTTCCGACACAAGGGCGATGAATAGTTGCGATCGAATGTATGGTTGCACCCGCCGATCCTGCACCTTGACACCGGGACGCTTGTCGAGCTCCTCGAAATCAGCAGGAATGGCGTCAGCAGCGCTGCGTAAGTTGCCGAAGAACGAGAAGCTGAACGGATCCCAAGCCGCCTCCGACGTGGCGTGCGCAACGAAGCGGTCGCAGCCTTGAAGAGCTTGTAGCCGTATCAGCTTTTCATCGCGAAGAGCTTGCAACGCAGTGGCTTCGATCATACGCACGATCCATGCTTTTCAGCCAAACTATAAGTGAGCCGCTCTTCAAGCAGACAAGGGCTATCTCCTCAATCGACTCCGCTTCTCGACAACGATTTTGTTCGTACTCTCGCATACTTAGCCTAACCGGTCAAGCCGATTGTGGTCGACACGCGCTGCCAGATTTGGCGACCTATCATCCCAACGATCGACGGTCTCTCTCGGTCGCCCGCTGGCCGATCAGCCGGGCTGCTGCCCTCGCGTAGTTCCAGCCATACGACAACTCCAGCAATGCGGGACAAGCATCCAAGCAAGGAATAGCAGGCTGCGTCGCTCGCCCCTCTCGCGCGTGCACGATTGTTAATAGGCTGTTTCTGCCCGGGGTGAATGCAGTCCTGGGTACGGCATGTTTCGTCAACCGGGCACAACGGCCATTGCGCATGATCGTTCACCACGTCAGGCTCGTTGGCCCACCTTCCGGCTGCGATCGGGATAGACTCCCGTCGCAGTCGTTCCCTCTCATGAAAGGAGATCGATATGTCGACACGTACACGCATCCTGCACCTGCCCCCCGCGATGGACACCCGCACCTGTAGCCGCTGGGCCTGTCTGCAGCGGATGCCCGGCAGCGGGCTCGATCCCGCGATACTCACGCATCATGTTCAGCGTACGGTCGATGCCGTCGCGGCCATCGTGGTCGAGGATGCCGAAGTAAAGGGCACCCTCCAGGAAACGGAGCACTACGTCACGGCTTTCCTCGACCGGTACTGGCCGGTAATTCCCGCGCTTGTCGGTCCCGGGTATCCAAAATCTGTGGTGGCGATGGCGGAAGAGCAGGGCGCTGTCTGTATCGAGACGCTCGTCGAGCGCACTATGCCTCGGCTCCAGTATGCGGAACGCCTCCTCGCCCATGCGCAGTCGTTCGGGTGGAGGATTCCGGATGGAGCCGGTGGCGAGTTGGTGATTCCGGGAGTGATCGCCAGGCTGGGTGAGGATCGCCTGACCGGCACCCTTCGCATCTACGAGTGGCAGATCGAGCAGCAGAAGTTCCCCTACCTCAATGCGTTTCTCCGCTTCCAGCAGACGGGGGTCGCGCTGGGATGGCTTCGGAGCCAGTATCCGGAGCGGGAGACCGTCTATGCGGAAGTCAGCCTGCTCTCGGACACTACCTGGGAGTGGAGCCGGACGGCTCAGGAGCTTCATCTGCTGGAGGGGCTACTGCAACAGCAGGCGGATCAGGCACAACCCTTGATGCCGTTCGGGACGCCACCAGTCCAGTTCGGAAGAAATTAGCCCCGGTCGTGCGCACCCCAAGGGATCGCACTCCTGATCCCTGGGGGCCTTCATAACCCCTCCTCCGGCTCGTTCGATGGACCGCGAGGTTCAGCCGAGCAGCCGATGAAGCGAAAGGCACTCCCTATGCCAGAACGCACTGCAACACATCTGCAACGTCTCACCGAAACGCTGGGCGCGCCAGTAAGTCACACTCCTGTGGTGTCCCACGCCAGAAAGCGCCGTCATCTTCGTTCTCATGATCGTCAACGACCGATGGCCACCGCACTGTCAACCCTTACGGAGGGCTCTTCAACGGCCCTCCAATCCGATATTGCGATCGAGTTCCTCGCAATAGAGTCGAATGAGGCTCCACGAGCTGAATCGAAAATTCCGCACGCTATCGAGATTCTGGTACAATGCCTCCACCAATACGTGGAGGCGCATCCGGAACGGTTCCAGATCCGAGAGACCGAGACACCTACCTGCCGGATCAAGACCGTGACCCTCAACAAGGAGTAATACCATCATGCGCATCGCCTTCTATGGTCGTTACAGTTCCGATAACCAGCGAGAAACCTCTATCGAGGATCAGCGCCGGATCGTGACACGCTGGGCCGAACAGCACGGACATACCCTCGTTACCGAGTTCACAGATTACGCCACGTCTGCCGCCAGCCTCAAGATCCTCAATGGCCTGCAGCAAGCCCTTCATGCGGCGACTGGCACACCGGCTCCCTTTGACGCCCTGGTCATCGATCAACTCTCGCGCCTGTCACGGGATATTGGGGATACGGATGCTATCGTCAAGCAGCTTAAGTTCCTCGACATTCGGATCATTGCGGTTCAGGATGGGATCGATACAGCGCAAGAGACGACGAAGATCAGTGTGACCGTGAAGAGCCTCGTGAACGAGATCTTCCTGGACGATCTTAGGAAGACGACGAAGCGGGGCCTGGACGGGCAGTTCCTGAAAGGGTTTTCGACCGGTGGGCGGACATACGGGTACCGTAGCGAGCCGGTCTATGACCCGGCCGGCCGCATTGACGCCCACGGGCATGCTATTCCGATCGGCTACCGGCTCTTCATCGATGAGGCCGAGGCGGCAATCCTTCGAGACTTGTTTCGGCGCTTTACGGAGGGAATGTGTGAAAAGTCGATCGCCAAGGACTTAAACCGTACCTATCCCGGCCAGAACTGGCGACCAAACACTATCTATATGATGCTCAGAAACTGTAAGTATGTAGGCCGCTTCAGCTTTAACCGGCGGGAATGGCGGAAGCATCCAACGACAGGACGGCGGGTCTGCCGCTGGCGTCCGAAGGAGCAGTGGGAAGAGCAGGTCTTCGAGGACTTGCGCATCATCGATGACGACACCTGGGAGAAGGTGCAGACTCGCCTGAGCACCCGGCAGCACCTCTTCGCCGGACGGAAGTCCCGGACAACACATCTGCTCTCCGGACTGCTGATTTGCCATCGCTGCGGCGGCCGCTACTCCATCATCGGCCAGACCTACTATGGATGTCGGAACCATTTCGAATCCGATACCTGTTCGAACGATATCCGAATCCGTCGCGAAGCCATTGAGAACCTTGTGATCTCCTCGCTAACTCGGAATCTGCTTGGCTGGCTGGAGACCATCCGGACGGCTGCGACCAGGCGTTGCAAACCCGCCGGCTCCGATGCGGGCACCCACGACAAGCAACGACTGAAGACGCTCCGTCAGCAAGCTGATGCGATCATGGCCGTCGTGCGCAGTGGTCGTTTGACGGGCCGAGCGTTGGAGGAGACGCTGACCACCTATCAGCAACTGTGGAATCAGGTAGAAACGATGGAGAAGGAGACTCGTGCGGCGACTCATCAGGATCGGCCCGTAGAGATTCACTACGATCCGGCGGTCGTCCAGGAGTTCCTCGCCCACCTGCCTGAGACCCTCCATACAGATGTCCGGTTAGGGCGGGAGTTTCTCCAGGAGACGCTGCAACACGTCCGGATCGAGGATGGCGAGCGGCGTCAGACGCGCTGCCCGGTTTGCGGGGAAGAGCAGGGCAAGCTCAGCCCGCAGCACATGCAGACCCACGGACTGACCTTAGACCAAGCCTATCGGGGCTTTCCAGGGCTGGGATTTACAAAAAAAGCCCGGCTGATCATCCAGCCGAGCCCCAGTGGGATATTGAACACTTTGAAGGTGTGCGGTTTGAAAGTTGCGGGGGCAGGATTTGAACCTGCGACCTTTGGGTTATGAGCCCAACGAGCTACCAGGCTGCTCCACCCCGCGAAGACATCTTAGGCAAGATAGCCGGCAGTGTCAAGGCTTTTCTGATCAGGCTCGGTGGCCAACAAGCCACAGGCGGCCGAAATGTCCAGGCCGCGACTCTCGCGAATGGTGGCCAGGATGTCGGCCGACCTCAAGATGCGTTGGAACATCTCGACGCGCTCCTGTGAAGGTCGCCGAAACGGGATGGCGGGGGCCTCGTTCAAGGACAAGAGATTCACCTTACACCGAAGGCCGCGCAGCAGCTTTACCAGTTCACGGGCGTCCTCGGATCGGTCGTTCACCCCATCGATCAGCACGTACTCGAATGTCAGCCGCCGCCGGGATGGGAGCGGATAGGCTCTGAGCGCGACCATCAACTCTTTGAGGGGATAGCGACGGTTGATCGGAACCAGCCGGTCACGCAACTCATCGGTGCTTGCATGGAGCGACACGGCCAAGTTCACCCCAAGTCCACTCTGGCCAAGCCGCACAATCTCCGGAACCAGGCCGACGGTCGAGAGGGTAATCCGGCGCGGCGGATACGCAAGACCCATTGGGTGCGACAGGATCGTGAGCGCCTTCACGGTGGCATCGTAGTTGTGGAGCGGCTCGCCCATCCCCATCAACACCAGATTGCCGATCCGCTCTCCAGGCTGAAGATCGCGCTGGAGCGCGAGCACCTGATCGACGACCTCACCAGACTGCAGGTGACGGACGAACCCCATCTTCCCCGTAAGACAGAAGGCGCAGGCTAGAGCGCACCCTACCTGAGTGGACAGGCAGGCGGTCAGCCGCCTTTCATCAGGGATCAGCACCGTTTCGATCTGTCGCTCGTCTGTGCAGCCAAGCAGGTATTTCCGCGTGCCGTCCCGGGAGATCTCTTTCGCGAGAGGAGTAAGGGCGCCAATCGCCGTGTGCTCGGCCAGTCTCGCCCGTAACGCGATCGGCAGATCAGTCATCTCTGCAAACGTGTGTGCGTCGCGTGCGTAGATCCAATGGAAGAGCTGGCGGCCACGGTAGACCGGCTCGCCATGGTCGGAAACCACGCGCTCCATCTCCTCAAGGCTCAGCCCTTTGAGGTCGATCTTGTTATCAATACGTTGCTCTTCCATCTCGACAATACCATGACGGTTGACCCTATCCGTCATTGCAAGCGACCAACGGGAGCGCGGCAATGTCACCGTACTTGAGGTTGCGAAAAACGATGGGAATGCTTCGTCTGCGCCTCGCAATGACGCTGGCGGGGAGATTGGTCAGGCCATGAACACGTATGAAGAACTTTATGATGCAATTACTGACTGAGCCGTTTGAACTGGCGCATCGCCTCAGCCGCCATCTCGCTCGTGGGACTCAGATCCACGACCTTCTGAAACGCCTGCCTGGCCCGGTCTTTCTCATTTGCCGACAGATAGGTAAAGCCCAGGCTCTGGTAAGCCGTAGCGAGTTCCGGCGCCTGCTTGACGGCCAGTGTCAGTTCGGCGATCGCCAGTTCCAACTGTCCTTGCACCAGGTAGGCGTAGCCCAGTCGATTATGGGCCTCGGCGAAATCGGGGAGGATGTCCAGCGCGCGCTTGAACTCCATAACCGCATCGGCAGTCCGTCCCTGGACCATGTAGACATTCCCCAGATTCAGGTGCGCCTGCTCGGGAGACAGGTAGGCGGGGTTTAATAGCGCCTGCCTGAAGGCCGTGACGGCCTGATCGTAGTCGGCCTGCTGGACAAATGCCGAACCAAGATTATTGTAGGCATCAGAAAATTTCGGGTCGAGCTGGACCGCCCTTTGAAAGGAGGCAACGGCCTGATCGAGGCGGCGATCCATCAGGTACGCCAACCCCAAGGCATTGCGATAGACCGAATTATCCGGGGCGTCGCCGATCGCCTGACCGAACTCCGCAATCGCCTGCTTGACGTCGCCGCTGGCCAGCCGCGCAACACCTAAATTGTAATGGGTGTCGGCCTTTTCCTCCTTGACCGCCGCCTGTTCTGTGGCACAGGCGGCAAGCACACAACCCAGCAGAACGATAACGATCCGACCCCGCATTACCCTGCCCTCCTGATCTGATACCGCCTCACCATCGCATCGTGCTCCCGCAGCGTATTTGAGAAGACATGCGTCCCATCATTTTTTGAGACGAAGTACAGATATCGGGAGGAAGCCGGATAGAGGGCAGCCATGACGGAGGCGCGTCCTGGGCTTGCAATCGGACCCGGCGGCAGGCCCCGGTGAAGATACGTATTGTATGGCGACGGCGCCCGCAGATTCGCTTTCGTAAGCTTGCCGCTAAACCGGGAGAGGCCATAGAGTACGGTAGGATCGGATTGAAGCGGCATCCCGAGCCGCAGCCTGTTATGGAAGACCGCTGAGATAAGCGGCCGCTCTTCATCCGCCATCGCTTCCCGTTCGATCAGCGAGGCAATGGTCACGATATCTGCAACCGACATCTTCAACTCCCTGGCGCGCGCCTGCTCCGCAGAACCGAACATCTCCGTAAATCGATGAGCCATCAGCTCAATAATCGCCTCCTCACCCATCCCCTTGACAAGGCGATAGGTATCCGGAAACAGGTACCCTTCAAGCGAGTCACCATCGACGTTGTACTGCCGGAGCAATCGACGGTCCTGTAAGAGCGCCAGGAACCGTTCCTGGTCGATCAGCCCCTTTTCGTGAAGGAGTTCGGCGATCTGTCGGGCGGCAAACCCCTCGGGAATCGTCGTCTGATGGACGAGCCCTTTCCCCTGCTCGATCCGGCGGATCACCTCAAGCAGGCTAAGGCCGGGACCAAACTCATACTCTCCAGCAAGCAGGCGTCGTTGCGTGCCACGAGCGACAGCGACAGCCAGAAAGGCAGCACGACTGCGAATCACACCAGCCTCTTTCAGTGTCCTTGCGATATCGAAGGCGCCTGTCTGTGGTCGAATGACAACGGCGCGCGAAGTCTCCTTCGTGGATGGTGTACCGCCCAGAACGTACCACGCGATACCTCCTCCCACCAACAGACAGAGGCACAGCGCGATAGCCCGTTGTGACGGCGAAGTCGTGGAGAGTGTCGTGCTCACAAGGAGTGCTCCTGCTGACGATGGCGCCGATCGAGGAAGCCCTGCAGGATCAGGACGGCGGCCATCTGATCGACGCGCCGTTTCCGCTTGGCCCGCGACAGATCGGCCTCAATCAGCAGGCGTTCTGCCGCCAGACTGGTCAGTCGCTCGTCCCACATCGTCACCTTGACCGACCCGCCCTCTTCCAGTTGTCCGGCAAACGCCAAGGCCCGCTCCGCCGAGGGTCCGAGTGTACCGTTCATATTTTTCGGTAGGCCCACAACGACATCGAGTATACCGTACTGATCCATGATCTCTCGAATGGCACGAACGGCCGCCTCGTCTGTAGACGGCTCGAGCGTGGGCAGAGGTTGAGCGGTGAGCCCCAACTCGTCGCTTATCGCTACCCCGATCCGCTTCGTCCCGAAATCGATCCCCAGGTATCGCTGCACTGTTTGTTGACTCTCCCCTTGACCTCTCAGAAAAACCAATCACAATAGTGAACATGCCACAGACAGCAACCGGACGTCGGCTCCTCTCCCTCTATCGAAATCTGTTCCGATATTTTGGACCACAACGCTGGTGGCCGGCCCGTTCCCGGTTTGAGGTCATCGTCGGCGCCATTCTGACCCAGAATACCGCCTGGATCAATGTTGAGAAGGCGATCACGGCGTTGCGGACCGCCCGTCTGCTCAACCCCCGTGGCATCGATAGCGTGCCGCAGGAGCATCTCGCCACGCTCATCCGGCCGTCGGGTTATTATAACATGAAGACTGAACGCCTGAAACACGTCACGCGTTTCCTGCTGACGCGCTACGGCGGGAGTGTCAGGCGGATGGGTCGGACGGGGTTATCCGAATTGCGTGAGGAGTTGCTGGGGATTTCAGGGGTCGGCGAGGAGACAGCCGACTCGATCCTGCTATACGCGGGCGACCGGCCGATCTTCGTCGTGGACGCCTACACTCGACGGGTACTGGAACGGCATGGGCTGATTGCGAAGAACACTCGGTATGGTGAGATCCAGCGCCTCTTCATGACCCACCTGCCGACCGACGCGACACTCTTCAATGAATATCACGCCCTGCTGGTAGCCGTCGGCAAGACCTACTGCCGGAGAACACCGAACTGCGACAAATGTCCCCTCCGTTACGACTTACCGGAAGGATCACCCCTTCTGCCGCGCCCAGAGTAGGTTATACCCCTCCACGAAGGCGTTGACTGAGGCGACGATGATGTCGGGGGAAGTCCCGATGGCGACGATTCGGTTGCCTTCAGCGTCCTTCATGACCATGGTGGTCTCGACCGAGGCATTGGTCCCGGGTGAGCTGATTTCTACATTGTAGTCAATCAGCTCGAAGAAGAGCTTCCCGCGGGTCAAGGCGGCCTGTTTCAGGGCGTTGATGACCGCATCCACCGGCCCGACACCTGCAGCGGTCGCTTCCACTTTCTCCCCGTCGAACAGGACCCAGACGGCCGCTTCCGCCTGACCATGGAGCGACGTCAATACCTTAAAGTCCTCTACGGTGAGGATCGGTTCGTGAACCGATAGACCCTTGAGGACATTCTCAACAATATACTGAAGGTCGGCCTTCATGATCGGCTTCCCCTTCTTCACAAACTCCTCGATCAATGATCGTACCTTACCGCCGTATTCGGCGGTCAGCTTGACGCCGAACTCCTGTCGTACCCGCGCGGTCACGTCGGTCACTGAGGGGACTGCCTCAAACAGGTTCTTATCGCCGTTCTTGGCGCCTGCGGCCCTGATCTCATACAGGCGCAGCTTCAGGAACTTCTCGACCTCCTGCATTGACGGATCGATGGTAGCGGGCGACGGGAGGACTCGTAGCGCCGCCCTGGGATCCTTGAGCCCGTTCCCTGTGGCGAGGCAGACCACCGTCTCATCCGCCCTCACACGCCCGCTGGTCAGCAGCAGCGCGAGCGCCCCGACGGGAATCGCCCCGGACGGCTCCACGAAGATCGACTCCTGGCGCGCGATCCGCTGCTGCGCCTGCAAGATCTCGGTATCACTGAGCGATAGCGCGCATCCGCCAGATTCTCGCAACGCCGCCAGTGCCTTCAGCCCATCCAACGGATCGCCTGCCATCAGTGCTGAGGCGACCGATTCCGGTTTCTTTACAGGAATAATCTCGTCGGTGCCCTGGTTAAACGCAGCCACGATCGGCGGACAACCGATCGGCTGGACACCGATCATCCGCGGCAAAGACGAGATCAACCCCAGCTCATAAAACTCTTTGAACCCCTTCCAGAGAGCGGCGATGTTGGTCCCGCAGCCCATGGGAACAATAACGACGGCCGGGGCCTGCCAGTCTAACTGCTCCACAATCTCGAACGCCTGTGACTTCTGGCCTTCGACGCGAAAGGCGTAATCGCCGGCCAGATAATACCCATATCGTCGGCTCATCTGCTCGGCAATGGAGGCCGCATCGTTATACGTCCCTCGGATCTGCAGGACCCTGGCGCCATAGGAAAGAGACTGGGCCATTTTTCCGATTGGGGTTCCCTCCGGAACCGCCACATAGCATGGCAAATTCGCGATCGAGGCATAGGCGGCGACGGAACCGGCCATATTGCCGGTAGAGGCCACGCAGATCGCCTTGGCGCCTTGTTCTTTAGCCTTGGTGATTTCGACCAGCGTCCCTCGATCCTTGAACACGCCGGTCGGATTCATCCCCTCATTTTTGATATAGAGCTGCTTGATCCCCAACTCCTCCGCTAACCGATGGCACCGGTACAGCGGTGTTCCGCCCTCATCAAGCGAGACCACAAGATCGAGATTGAGGATAGGGTAGAAATCGAGATATTTGAGCGCTTTGATCGGAGAGGTCTTCAGTGAGTATCGATTGAGGCGAGCCCGGATATAGCTATAGTCATAACGAACGCCAAGCGGCTTGCCGCAACTGACGCAACGCGAACTGCTCTCCTGCTCGGTGCAGGTCGTGCCGCACACAATGCAGTAGAGCTCATAAAACCTGGCTTCCCTACGCCGTCCCCTTGCAGCCATCGATCCTCCTCACGTATTTACTCTATGGAAAACCCGCTCAATCTAGCGGGGTTCACGGCAAGGTGTCAAGAATTTTTAAGGAACGGACACGGTGGCATTACTCATACCCGGCCTGCTCCAACTCATCTTCAGAGAGGCCGAAATGATGACCGATCTCGTGTAGCAGGGTCGTACGGATCTGCGTCTGGATCTCTTCCTTGGTCCGGCAGCCCTCTTCAATCGATCGCTGGTACAGTGTAATCTTATCAGGGAGAACCATCCCGTACGAGCTGCTCCGCTTTGTAAGCGGGATGCCGGTGTACAGGCCAAAGAGGGTGTCCCTGGGATCGATCTCGGCCATGGCTAACTCCTCGGAGGAAGGGCGAGCTTTGATCACAATATCAACATTCGAGAGCCGTTCCATCACTCGTGACGGAAGCGACGCAACCGCCTGGGCAACCAACTGACGGAACTCCTCGCGGCTCAGGGCCACAGTCCGCTTCGCCATGTTCACGAGAGCTGATCCCCCCAATGAAGCCGCTTGCGTCGACCGGCGAACGGTATGACCATCACGAGCCCTGCCACGAACCCTCCGACATGAGCAAGCCAGGCGACGCCCCCTACCTGCACGCCCAGTGTCATGACCCCGTTCAGAACCTGGACGAGGATCCAGAACCCCAAGACAACCAACGCCGGGATCTCCGCAACTCGCGAGAAAAAGCCGAGCGGAATCAGGGTCAGGACGCGGGCACGCGGAAAGAGGAACAGGTAGGCGCCCAGCACGCCGGAGATCGCCCCACTGGCGCCGACCATCGGGATCTTTGAAGCGGGATCAGCCCAGATTTGGGCGGCAGCAGCGCCCACCCCGGAAAGCAGATAAAAAATCAGAAATTTCGGCCGCCCCATCCGGTCTTCTACGTTATCGCCGAAGATCCACAGATAGAGCATGTTGCCGCCAAGATGGAACAGACCACCATGTACGAACATCGAGGTAAAGAGGGTGGCATACAGCGGGACAGGATGCGGAATGAACGGATCACCGCTGCTGATCTCCAACGGGATGAGACCATAGAGGCGGATAAACTCCACCACCTCCTGCGGCGGAAGCATCATCTGGATGCCGTAGACGAGGACATTGACGGCGATCAGCCCGATCGTCAGGACAGGGGCGCGGCTGGAGGGGATGTTATCCCTGAGTGGGATCATACATGCTCACACAAGCAATCAGCCCTCAGCAATCAGCTTTCAGCTATTGCTCAGCGCCTCCCTTTCCCGTCAACGGCACGAACAGCACAGGCGCAATCGAACGGACCTGCAATTTCCCACCGCGCTTCTCCCCGAGGATCAGGTCCTGCGTTCCCCTCGCAACCCCCACCGGAATCGCTATTCGCCCTCCCTCGCGCAACTGCTCGATCAACGGGAGGGGAATCTCCGGAGCGCCGGCCGCAACCACGATCCCGTCAAAGGGGGCAACCTCCGGCCATCCCTCGTATCCATCTCCCTGTCGGACATACACATTCCGGTATCCGAGAGCCTCCAGACGGGCGCCGGCACGCTCTGCAAGCGACGGGATAATTTCGACGGTATAGACCTCGGCCGCCAACTCGGCCAGGATCGCAGCTTGATAGCCTGAACCGGTTCCAACCTCAAGAACCAGATGCCTCGGTTGCACCCGGAGGAGCTGGACCATGAGCGCAACAATGTACGGCTGCGAAATGGTCTGTCCTGCCCCAATAGAGAGAGGGCGGTCTTCGTAGGCACACTGCTCCAGGGCCGGCTCTACGAACAGGTGGCGGGCAACCTTCCCCATCGCCGCAATGACCCGTTCATCGACGATGTCGCGAGTCCTGAGCTGCTGCTCCACCATCCGCCATCGCGCCGCTTCTGCGCCCGCTTCATACCGGTCCGCCACGCTTCCTCCTGGAACGATCAGATTGAAGGGCCACGCGAGGGCACAGCGGCGCAAGAGCGAGGCGAACATGGAATCTTTCACGGCGTCTCACGATGCAACTGCTGCGTCACGGGGCATACGCCCTGCCGGATAAAAAATAACAGCCCCGATCTCCAGGGAAAGATCAGGGCCTATCGATTCAATGACCATACATTTCAACCGGGCGGTTCCGCCCCCTTCGCAACGCCGAACAGCACCTCAGATCACGAGAGAGTTAATTCAGATAATCTTTCAGATGCCTGGATTTGGCCCACACGCATAATTTCTGCTTGGCGCGCTCCTCAATCTGTCGGACCCGTTCCCGCGAAAGCTTGAGTCGCTTGCCGACCTCTTTCAAGGTCATCGCTTCTTCCTTCCCCAACCCGAAGCGCAATTCCACGATGAGGCGCTCTCTGTCGTTGAGACTGCGAAGCATCCGCTCCACCTCTTCGCGGAGCGACCTCCGGATCAGTTCATAGTCGGCAGGAGGGAGCTGCTTCGACTCATATAACTCCATTCCAATTCGTTGTTCAAGGCCGATTTCATCGCTGAGAAAGGCCAACTGACCTGCCCGGTGCAACGCCCCCTCCAGATCGCTCGCGCTCAGATCCAGTTCCTCCGTCACCTCTGAATCGGTCGGCTCCGCCTGCAACTGCTGAGAGAGATCCGCGCGGACGTCGTCAAGTTGCGAGGCGAGGCGAGCCTTCCGGAGCGGCAGCCTCACCGCCCCTCCGCTGATGGCCAGAGCCTGCATGATCGCCTGTCGGATCCACCAGACGGCATAGGTGATAAACTTGACATTATAGTCCGGAGAGTAGCGGCGCGCGGCTTCAAGCAGGCCGATGTTGCCTTCATTGATCAGGTCCGGCAGCGACAGACCGCACCCTCTATAGCGGAGGGCTACCTTGACCACGAAACGGAGGTTGGCCTCGACCAGTTGCTTCAAGGCCTTCTCATCTCCCCGTTGGGTCGCCTTCCCCAGTTTCAGCTCCTCCTCCTTCTTGAGAAGAGGAACCTGAGCGATCCGCTTCAGATACGCACCAAGGGCGTCGTCGGAGACCCGGTTGTAAAAGTCTGCAAATGACCCTTTCGCCACTCTATTTCACTCGTATGTGAAGCCGGCAGCTATGTGTAGTATGAATACATTACGCGATGACGCTTCAGATTAACACAGTGTTTTACGGGTTGTCAAAGTTGCGACGCTTCGGCCTGCCGACCACAACCTCACATCCGCGGCCTATGCCGAGGAGCCGTGACGCATCTCCCTGATTTACGAAGATCTCCAGATACTCTGCGCTTCCAATGATCGCGCCGGAAGCGGCGGGGGCGACTTGGCCGTAACAGGCAACCACCGGAATCTCCAAGCCGGCAACGGATACCACGTATGCTGCAGGGGAATCCACGGTCTCCAACCGCTCCAGGTCAAGCCGGGCAATGTTCGTCATCAGATTGCCGAACCGATCGATGTAGAGGATTTCCCCTCTGATCGATGAGATCCCGGACTGTACCGGGCGCGGGATCACCAGACGGACGTAGTCATCAATGAGCTCTCCGCACTCATCAGGTTGAGCCCCAAGCGACAGATGGCCCGCTATGGGGGCAAAAATATCGCGTCCGTGAAAGGTGGCGCTGACCGGCTGGAGGAAATATCCGGTCGCAGTAATGACCCTGACCGTCGACCCGGCCTTCGCTGCCAGCAGGGCCAGCAGTCCGTTGTCCGGGCCGATGAACAGATGGTCGTCACACGTGACCAGGATCGGCCGACGAGGCCCGCCGACCCCCGGATCAACCACTGCGATATGGATCGTGCCGGCGGGGAAGTAGCGGTACGACGTGATAAGCAGCAATGCCGCTTCGGCAACGTCATATGCCTTACCGCTATGACACAGATCGACAAGCGCCACATGGGGATTAATCCCAAGGATCACCCCTTTCATGATGCCGACGAACGGGTCACTCAATCCGAAATCGGTCAGCAACGTGACAACCCGGCGTGCGGCCTCTCTCATCCCATCCTCAGACTTTCATCAAAAGGCCGGTAGCCTCTGCAACGATTGTCCCGTCCTCCTGCTCGGCCCACGCCTTCGTCGTGACGGTCCTGGTATCCTGCTTGATGATCTGCCCGTAAAAGATCAATCGCGCTCCGATGGCAGCCGGGCGCCTGAGCCTCATCTCGAGTTTGGTGGTCACAGCGTGGATGTTCCGCAAATAGGCGCCGTTGACCATCACCTCGTCAAGAATGGTCGCGATAATCCCCCCATGCAAGATATCTTTCCAGCCTTGAAACCGCTTTGGCGGGGTAAACTCAGTCCTGATCCGATCATCGCCGATCATCTCGAAATGCAGATGCAGGCCGTCTGCGTTCTGCTTGCCGCAGACAAAGCACATCTGATCGTCTTCGTAGTCCATGAATCCCATCCCGCGCTTTTTCCGTTGACTTTTTAGGGTTGACCCTTTACAAGTAATGAACGTAAGCCGCTTGCTGCAAGTCATGCCGAAGTGGCGGAATTGGTAGACGCGCTGCGTTCAGGGCGCAGTGGGCGTACGCTCATCGGGGTTCGAGTCCCCGCTTCGGCACCACACAAATCCAAGAAGTCACGGGCCTCAGGCGTCTGAGGCCTTTTATGTTTCAGGCAGATGATCTCTGACAGCGATGACCGCCTCTTTGTTTTATGGTAGGGGGGTTTCGCAGAGCTGTTTGAGGTCCTCAAAATAACGCCGATGTGTCCGACGTAACGCTTCTTCGCTGGCTGCTTCCAGCAGGACTACTTCGTGGTCCACTCCTGCGCGATTGAGGTTCAACTCGATCTCAAGCCGTGAGTCCTCAGCATTCCGCCGCTCCGAGTCCTCGAAGGCTCTAAAGTTGACAATGCGGCCCTCGCCACGGTTGTACTCAATTAAGAATATCATTGCTTCTGCCCCTTTAGGTTGACTAATTCAGAGATTAGCCTGTTAAGACTGCCGGCTATTTCCTTCTTGAGGTCAACAACCCGTTCTCGCAATTCTTGTAGATTCTGCTCACTTCCATGCTGTTCAATGAGACGTGCAATTCTTAACTCTGACTCTTCTACCCTTGCTATATCTGCACTAAAAGTTGCAAGTAACCGTCGAATTGCGTCGTGACCGCCGCCATATTTTATATCCGGATCGAAGACATCCGATAACTTCTCCGAGAGCTCCGCCCAGAGGTGCTGTAATAAAGTCCGGACTTGGATCTCGACCAACTTCCCAGAGGTCTTGGCAATGATGTGAACCGCTCTGTAGCCATGGCTGGGATCGGCTCGGCGGTCTATTACGGACGCCCCAGGCCACATGAAAAGTAATGCTACAGCAATACTTTCTTGCTCCGTAATGTCGGCTACGACTACCCTGCACCCGGCGATATCCTGCACCTGGCTCAGCCGGATGCTTTCGCGACGGAGCTTCTCTATCAGCGAGCCCGTAGATTTGGCTGGTCTTCCCGTTGGCTGCAATTTGAGTCCCTCACGTAGAAATCGGACTACAGTTTCGCACGCCTCTTCAAACGACCGTCGATACTCATCGAGGATTCTTAGATCGGACTCGGTGAGAGAATCTTCCCTCAAGCGGTCTCCAAGCTGGTCAATCTGCGTATGGCTAAGATTTGTCATGAATTGATGTAGTCCGATGTCCGGTCTGCCCAACTATTAAGCGAGGCCGACCACAATAATGACACGCAAAGAGCAACCCCCGCAATCTATACTGACGCGAGCGGCAATGAACCATCTTGGGTCGCCCATCTCTTCGGCTAAGTCCTCTTACTCTCAATTAAGACAGGACGTGCGCCTACCGACTGACTAGCCCTGAGAGGTCTTCGACCTGATCCTCTGCCCGGCGGCTTACGCCAAATGCCGGCGAAGGAAATCTCGCGTCTGCGGCCAGGTGAACAGGTTCGTGTGATGGACGCCGCTCATCGAGTGAACGAGAACGCCGGGAGGAGTCGGAACCTTCGGGTCGGGGTTGAAGATGAGGATGCGGTGTGCTGGGATGACGGGGCCGACGGTTTCGAGGTTCGGTGTCGCGTCTACCGACCAGACATGCGCGGTGTCTACCACAAGATCGTTAGGATCGCCGAAAAATGCGTCAATGGTCGCGTCTCCGGCTTCACTGAGTAATCGTTTGAGATTGAATTCATCGCGCTCGGGTTCGTAGTTTGCGGCGATGGCAGCATAGCTGACATTCTTGGGAAGTGGAGCCGGACTTTGCAGGCGACGCAGGAAATCGGATGTGCCTTGAGCCGTCGGGTTTTGCGCGTGCAGGCCAGGAATCGCTTTCACGGCACCTCGGACCAGGAGCTGAACGAAGAGTCCGCTCAGTCGTCCGTAAAAACCCGTCGGATCAGCATGCGCAAGATTGATCAGCACATCAGCGGCCCGACCCCAATTGTCGGGATTGGCGAGATCCGTTCCGCTGTTCGGCGTTCCGACAAACACGAGGCGTCGAACCGCGTCATCGTGATTACCCAGCTCAATCAACGCGCGCGCCACCAGGCCGCCGCGACTATGGGTAATGATGTCGAGTCGATGGCCTGTCCGTAGGCGTGGATCAAGCCGCTCCCACAGTTCCTTGGCGTTATCTTCCGGAGACTTCGACAGTGTCCAGTGGTTGTAGCCGATCACGCCGCGATACTGTTGACGCGCCCAATCGAGAAACTGCTCGCCGAGGCCATTTATCGGGGATTCCGTCTTGCTGAACGTTCCGTGAATAATCAGAAGCACCCGATCAGTCTGGCCTGGGGCTGGTGCGCCATCGAGCCAACCCCACTGTCCGGATCGTGGCAGCGGGTCATATTGCGGACCGGATGTGATGTGTAGAAGTTGTTCGACGGCGACCGTCTCCCGATCAAATTGCTCAACCAGACGGAAAATTAATGGCTTGGTTTCATCCCCAGTGATCGTTCCGACGACCCAGCGTCCGATAACGCGCAGGTAATCCTTGAACCCACGCTCCAGACCGAGCGCGCCTCTGACCGAATCCTTCATGGCGGCCGTTCCGAGTTCGGAACCGGGCAGCGGAAGTCGCTGACCGGTATTCGGATCGATAATCTGCCATACGCGGATGCCGTTGATTTCCACAAGTTCGAATCCGGGAGTTTTCTCTGGCAAGGACTCAATGCCGCGAGCCACATCAACGGAGAGTTGACGAATGCCTGGACCAGCGATGAGACCATCAATCTCCTTGGCTGTGGCCTGGGCCAAGCGTTTCATGCGAATGCGCGAACGGCCCGGCCGCGACGGCACCGGGGTCGGTTCCGGAGCCATTTCCCGAGCTGCGCGCTCGGCGTGCGGCGTCCACAACGACTCAAGGAGCCGAGGCGTCGGATCGCCATAGAGCACGACACTCGCCCAACTGAGCGCACTACGCGCAGGCATCGCAACGCCTGCATTGTTCGCCGCGAGCAGATCGTCTTTTGCCATCGACTTGGCAAAGCGGAGCGCTTCGCCGAGACTTGCGCGATCGAGCAGCAGCGCACGATAAAAATCGACGGCCAGTTGAGCGGCCGCCTGATCATCTACCGGCCACAGCGGCGCGATGTAGGCGGCCACGGCCTGGTTGATGAACGCGGTGGCCAGGCCGAACACGTCACTGTGATATCGCATGGCGGAAGCCCCCGCATCCATCCCCGCTTCGCACGCATTGGCGAAGACGAGCCACGGCGGTGAATCCGTCCACGCCAGCGTGTTCCGGATTTCGCGCGCGCGGAGCATGGCGTCGCTGAGCAGCCACGCGCTGGATTCGGCATCCTTCTTGTCAAAGTACGCATGACCGGCATAGTGGATGATATCGAACCGGCCGCTGCGGAGATGTTGACGAACATCATTCACGGTGACGCGGACCCCGACGAGGGGGGTCACTCTGATCGGCACCATGCCCAAGAGTTCGTCACCGAGGCGATCGAATTCATTGATCACCATGCGCGCCTCGCGTTGAGCCCCGGGCAATTGCCGAGGTCGCCAGCCATGGGTCTTTTCGCACTGGCGCGCAAACTCGGGAGAGAATTGGGGATCACCGATGACCAACACCTCAATTGGCCCGGGTTTCCGCTGCATCACGCGACGCGCATGGCCGGCCTCCATGAATACCTGGCGGCCAAGCGCGTAGCGATCACTGAGCATCCCCTGCCGGTCGCTGATGAGTTCCCATGGATAGCGCATGAACTCAGCAGGAATTTGCAATCGCAAATGGGGCGTTCGGTCAGGTTGCCGCCGTGTCGCTTCACTGCGCTCGTCCAGCAATCGATCGGCCAGATCCTGCAAGATATCCTCGCCGAGGCTGCGGCCGAATGACTCCAACTTTTGGCGAGCGGTTTCCGTCTCCTCCGAGCTTTGAAGGAGTTGCTGCAGCGCGCCAAGCGTCGCGTCGATGGCCGGTTGAAACACCCGGCTTTTATGCTCCGCGACAATCGCGCCGGCCACCGCCGATTCCAATCGCAACCGATAGTGCTGCCGGCCGCCCTCAGCATCTTGTGTAATCACAGAATCAAGGGAAAGCGTCAACGCCGTCTTGTCATCGAGCGACTGAAACTGCCCTTTTAGGCCTTCAATGACTGAATCCGGGCTGATCAACCGGCGAAGCAATTCATCGCGGGCCGAACCGTTGGCATCCGACAGCATCGAACTGACAAGCCGCCACAGCACGTGCGGTTTTTCGCTGATGAGCTGGAATGCGCCGAGCAGCGCCGCCCAATGAACGCGCTTGGCGAATCGCAAGTCGAGATAATTTGAATCAGCCAACTGAAATGAATGCTCGCCCGATTTATTCGATCCCATCGGATCACGCGTCGGTGGCAGCAGTATGGACAAACCGCGATCTTTTGGTCGCGTATGCAGCAACAGCGCATTGCCCGACCGGGTTGAGGCCGTGAACACATCGAGCGCTTTGCCGACCAAGTCGCCGAGTTGCACAATCCGCGCTCGTTGACCGAATGTCGACTTCGTCTCTTTGCCTTCGATGACCAGCTCCCGTTGAAGATTCTTTAGCAATGCGAACAGATCGACGGCCGGCAGATGCGTCCATGCCTCCGGCTGCTTGGCGGATTGCTGTGAAGTCGGGGACTTATCGAGTCCATCGGTCGTGATCCAATCCGTTTTCCGGCCCGCTCGACTCACGGCATTGAACACATGCCAATCGCCCAGGTGTTGCATGAGCGCCAGCGCCATTGTGTCGAGCACGCGCCCGGCATCATCGAGCGCGTCGAGATTGACTGCGGCCATCGACACATCTTTCCCGGGATACGCATCGGCCACAGTATCGACAATGATTCGACCAAGCGCGTGTGCGTCAGCATTGGGTTTGGCGGCTCGCGTCTGCCACTTGGAGAGGATGCGTTGGTACGGCCAACCGTCGTCTGGCAACAATCGCTGCGATGCGACAAGCACATGGGCCAATCTCTCCATCTGGTACGCGATTTCAACGAACGCCGCTGCGCCCATATCCAACCCAACGAGGTCGACCGGCGCGTGTCGCTTATCTGCAATCTGCTCAAGAATGGCGCGAAGCTCGTGGGCTTCGAGCGCATCTTGAGCGGTGCGGTCGTGACAAATAGTGAAAAGCTTTTGCAGCACGCGAGCGTCGATTTCTTCGGCTCCGGAACGACCCGCATCAACCGCCAAATGCTCGCGAACATACTCAGGAGAGATTCCCAGTCCTGAGAGGATGATCGCCACATGATCGGAAGGCGCGTGCTCGATGCCCCACAGGAAAAAATCAATCGCCGTCTTCGGATCCCCCGTGTTGACGCGGCCACAATCCACCGAAGAGAGCGGCGAGGATGCGCCTTTGCTCGACTTGGGCGGCAACACATACCGCCGGGCGCCGGCCGCCGTGTCCACCTGAGCGACAACGTAACACCTGTCGACGCTTCCAACGCGACGAATCTCCTCGAAGTCTTTCTTGATATCGGCTTCCAGATGATTGTCGCCGCACATATACAGGAGGAACGTCCACGGCCTTGTAGCCGGGTGTTTGTGTCGAGTCATCGGGAACCTCCCCGTTCACCGCCGTGCACGCCATGGCGATCGAAAGGTAAAAAGGCCACTGATCCTCTCCGCGGGCTCTGCGGTGAAATCTGTTACACGGGTGAGAGGAACAATCGATCAAAGCTCACCGCCCGACCTTCGAGCTGCGGCACTTGATCGAACTTGCCTTTCTTGAGCAATTCAATCGTCCGTGCATGTAGTTCGCGATACGTCAATTGACCTTTCTTCTCCTTGATCGCTTCAACCAGGTTGTACGTCAGCGCCCCGTTGTACTTCCCGCCGATGTAGGCATCAGCGGACGTTTGCGTGTCGCGACAACCCGTGATGAGCAGTTCCGGGATATTGACGTTCACCACGTCTTTGCCTTTCTTGATCCCCTTTCTCAGCAGCGCCCGCTGACCCCTCACCGCGCCTCTGAGTCGCCGCCCCGATTCGGCCGCAAGAAGATCCAATGGAGATGGCAGGAACCGCTCGATTCGCTTGGCATCGGGCGGACGCAACTCACGCGTGTTCGACCCTGAATGGCAGCAATCCATGATGACCGTCAGATTCACCTTCGGCGGCAGTGTATCGAATTGAGTTCGCAGCCAATCGTCGAGCAAAGGATCTTTCCAGTCAAGATCGGTCGGGCAAAGAATCTCATCCCGATGATCCGCCTCGTCACCGCTCTTGTCCGGCACATTCGAACCGTGCCCGGAATAGTGCACCAGCAGCACATCGCCGGGTTTGGCCTTTGCGATCAGCCTTTCGATTTCGGTCTGCATGCGTTTTTGTGTCGCATCGTAATCAGCAACAACCTTGATATTGCCCTGACTGAAGCCGTAATACTTCATCAGCGCAGCACTGAGGTTTTTCACGTCATTCACGCAGCCGCGCAGGTCTGCGCCAGGAACTTTGTACTTGTTGATCCCTACAAGCAATGCCTTTTTTGCCATTCCAGTGTCCTCCTTTCAATGGTAGCGGTAAACTCCATCTGCACAACAGCCGTCAAGTTGACTACTCGGAATCACGATCAATTCGTTACCCCTGGAGTCGCGTCAAGGGGCGACTCGGCATCCGATACTCTCCCCCAAGACCAGCACACCGCATTTTTTCAAAGAATTTCTCAAAAGGCGAGAGATTTCTCACGCCTCACCGAAAGAGGAAAACGGGGAGGCAGTTTCGATGACTGCAAATGCCGACTGCCTATCATCTGAGACCATCCGGCTGCTGAGAGCTGAGTTAGCGGCAATATCCGACACAAAGCTGAAGGTGCCAAATATTTTTCAGGATACCAATCTGCCGCGTAAATCGGTACACTCGCAGTTACTCGATCATCTTACGCAAGGCGATGGTACGCTGAGCCGACGGGTCAAGCGAGGAAGGATGAACATGCAGGACGAGCTACTCAAGACTGATGAGCAATGGAAGGCGCGGCTGACGCCTGAGCAGTTTTACGTCTGTCGGCAACAAGGGACTGAAAGACCGTTTTCAGGTGAATACTACGCGTGTCAAGATAATGGAATCTACCAGTGCGTCTGCTGCGGTAATGCGTTGTTCAGTTCGGAGACCAAGTTCGACTCGGGGACCGGATGGCCCAGCTTTTGGGCTCCTCTTGCGCCGGATCAGATCACAACCGCGGAGGATACCACGCTGTCAATGCGACGCATTGAGGTGCGCTGTAGCCGGTGTGGGGCGCACCTAGGTCACGTCTTTCACGACGGCCCACCGCCGCGCGACACACCTTCGCTACTGCATCAATTCTGTCGCCTTGAGGCTGGTGAAGGGGTAGGATCGCGCTAACCACGTTCTCGCCTCGAGCGCGCGACGGCGCCTCTGTTAGGGCGTCGCCGTCTGTGGGCGCGCGATGAGCGCAGGCGATACTACCGTCCGCCCGGGTTCAAAGGGATAGCGTGGGCTCAAGAGCGGTTTGTAATCGGCCGGGAGCGGGATCGGAAACGTTGCGAGCTCCCACACTCCGGCGCCAACCCGCATCAATCCAAGACCGAAGCCCGAAAGGAAGCCGGCCGGAATCCCATAAAGCGGACCCTGCTCTCGCGCCTCATAGCAGATCGTCTTCGGCCATTCAATGAATAGTCCAAGGGTCAGGTTCGTCACACCTCTCAGAGCCTTCTGGCCCGGCGTAGAGGCGGCCAGCTCCCCAGCAACGGCCTGAGTGGTGAGGGCTGTCGATAGCGCAATCGCAAGCACACTAGCACGCACGGTCTTTTTCATGAGCGCCTCCAACAGGTTTTAGGGGCCGCCCTGTCGCCTCCAAAGCGTACGACGCGGCACCCTATCAATTGATGACGACTACTGTCTCAGTTCTGATTCTCGCGCAAGCTGCTTGACCTGCTGGGGCGACACATAGAATCGCCCACCGCAGGTATAGTTGGTCCCGGCCACCAACTCCTCTCGAATGATCTCGCTGGTCCCCATAGTAAGTCCGTAGGCCGTCCCGCCAAGCACCACCGTCGCAGCACAGGTGACAAGCTTCAGTGGAAACGTAATGACCGTAGCAATCACGCTGATGGCGCCGGCAGACAGGTCTGCCCCGATGGTCGTCTCCTCGGCCCTTGCCCATGACACTGCTACGATCTGCACCAAGAGGCACAGCGCAAGGATCGCTGTCAGTCGCCTGAAAGGCTTCATGCTGTTTTATCCTCCCGACTCCAAAAAACAGGGTGTAGGGTGTAGGGTGTAGGGTAAAGACGGGAGCACGCCACCATCCACACTACGAACCATACGCCTCGCACTTTGCACCTCAACCGCTCGCTTAGACCCCAAACCGGCGCTCGCGCTGCTGAAAGCTTCGAATGGCTCGGAGAAAGTCGATCTTTCTAAAGACCGGCCAATAGGCGTCACAAAAGTAATACTCGCTGTACGCGCTCTGCCAGAGCAGGAATCCGCTCAGCCGAACCTCACCGCTGGTCCGGATGATAAGATCAGGGTCAGGCAGATCGTAGGTATAAAGATACTTCCCGATCTCATCGATAGAAATCTCGTCAATGATCTGCTCCAGTGGAACCATTCTTGCCGTTTTATCTCTGAGCATCGTCGCAATAGCATCCGCGATCTCCTGTCGCCCGCCATACCCTACGGCGACATTCAGGCAGAAGGCGTCGTAGTCTCGGGTCGCATCCTCTGCCTCTTGAATCGCCTTCACTGTAGACTGCGGCAGAAGCTCCATCTTGCCGATGGCCCTGATCCGCATCCGCTTCCGGTGTACCTTGGGATCTCGGGCGATGTCATGCATCTTCTTCTCAATGAGTGCGAGAAGGCCGTTCACCTCCTCCTGACTTCGCGATACATTTTCGGTAGAGAAGATCCATACCGTGACCATCCGAATCGCAAGCTCTTCACACCAGTTTAGGACCTCCTCCAATTTCTCCGCTCCTCTCCGATGGCCCTCAAGGAGCGTCGAATAGCCTCGCTCGCGCGCGTATCGCCGATTGCCGTCGAGGATCAGGCCGATGTGCCGGGGCAGCTCTCCGCCTCGAACCTCCTGAAACAGCCGCCCTTCGTACAGTCGGTACAGCAGATGCTTAAACATGCCGTATCGTTCCTTCGTCACTCACTGGCGCCACACCGGTCGCTCCTTAAATCCTTGAATCTTCACCCTCCCCATCGCAGCACCAGGGACTGCGACTGAATACAGAAGACAGGTACGCGTGGTATGATAAGGAATCTACGACTCCGAAAAATTGAAGGGGGACGGCGTGATAACGCTCAGCAACAGCAGCAGCGACGCAAAGCCCAACAGCCTTCTACGGTCATCCAACCGTGTCACATCGTTCAGTGGAGGAGGATGTTTCAGTCCCAGGATCAATGAGAGTGATGCCCAGAACAGCCACCCCGGCCAATACGCGATCCCCATGCCGATCAGCGCCAGCAGGGTGACGATCGCCACCCTCCGGTGATGCCGACCCACCAGCGCGTACGAGATGTGGCCGCCATCCAGTTGACCGATCGGGAGCAGATTGAGGGCCGTCACGAACAGACCGATCCATCCAGCGAATGCAACCGGGTGCAACAGCACGTCGCCTCCCTCCGGTATCGGTCCCAGCGTTAACCACTGCAGGAGCGAAAACAGAAGTGGTGTCCCTAGCGCGATGCCGGCATGTTCTTCCGAACCGGTGAGAATCAGCTCCGACCAGCGCAGCCCCACAACGATGGCCGGCAGCGCCACGCATAACCCTGCAAGTGGTCCTGCAATCCCGACGTCAAAGAGCGCTCTGCGATCGGTAACCGGCGACTTCATCTTGATGAACGCCCCGAAGGTCCCGAGCCCGATCGGAGCGGGGATAAAATAGGGGAGCGTGACCGCGATACCATAGCGTCGAGCGGTGAAGTAGTGCCCGAGCTCATGTACACCAAGGATCAACAGCAGCGTGATCGCAAAAGGGAGTCCCAGCGCCAGCGACCGGGGATCGGCAAAGGGGTTGGCGCCTCGATTGGCGGCTCCTACAAACACCGTCGTCGCAAGGGTAGCCAGCAGCAGCGCAACATTCACCCACGGACCGGTACGAAACAGCCGTTTCGCAGGTGGGACTCGGAGGATCGTCAGATCCTCCTCGCTTCGAAGCAGCGGGTAATAGCCGTGGGGCGCAAGCCGTTCCGTCAATTCAGCGATAGCCGCGACGGGATCGATCAGCAATCTTCCTTGTAAGCGGACGACTCCATCAAACAGGTGTCTCTCGCTGACCACAAAGACGTCTGCCATCTCGCGCTCAAGAAAAAAGAGGACGTCCTCTTCCGGATTCAGCCAGCTTGCCATACCTTTTTTATACCACGGACCCTATGAGCGGTCAAACTCCTCCATCACCTCTCCACGAGAGCCCGATTCTACAAAGGGGAGATATGGGGGATGTGGCTGAAGCTGATGGCTGAGCGCGTTTTTCTAATCAACCTCACTGATTCTTGAGGCTTGCGCGACTGACATGGTAGTAAAAGGCCGCTCGGATATTCAGTCGCTCGAAGCGCATCTGCTCAGAAAACGGACCGAAGGGGTTGGCCAGTCGGATCGCTCGAATCGCCTCGTTATCCAGCGGGGCGAGACCGGACGTCTGCGTGAGTTGCAGATCGCTTAAGCGGCCATCGCGGGTGATCCCAAAGGTGATTATTAGATTCCCAGTCAGACCCCGCGCGTCCGGAGGGTAACTCCAGACCCTTTCAATCCGCCTCTTTACCACCATCAGATAGGACGCAAACCGGGAATCCTGACTATCCAACGAGACCGTCGGCCCGGTGGCGGAACCTGTATCACCCTCATCTCCGGTATCAGTCGCCTGGCCGGGGTATTGCCCGGCATCGAGGCTTTTCCATAGCATGGCCATTTGACCTCTGAGGTTGGATGGGCGGGTCGATCCACCCACGCCCACGCCCTCGCCCTCGAGTGGCTCAACGTGAGCCGCCTTCGGGCCGGGAGCGGCGTCCGCGCCCTGCAACGTTCGCAGCGGCGGCGGCGTCCACGGGGTCAGTGCGGTCTGATAGGCAGAAGGAGCATGAGGCCTCACTGTCGCTGCTGATACGGCTGGAGGAGTCACGGTTCTGCGAGAGGAGGCCGATGCAAGGCGCCGAAAGCGGCGTGAACTGGCCTGCGCTTTTTGCAGACCCGCCTGTTTTGTGCGCCGATGCGCGCGTGCTGTCGTTGTCCTAAGGGTTCTACGATCAGGTACCGGCACAGCCCGGGTCCGAATCGATCGATCGACAATCCGAACCTGGAGCGGCCGGTCGGTAGGCAGTCCGGCAGACCGCTGCATGGCGCTGATCAGGCCGATAAACACCAGATGCGCCAGCAGCGAAACAACGATAAAGTTGCGGATTTGCGGATGCTCAGCAAACAACATCCGCAACCCGCCATCTTGAACCTTGACTCTCAACACTAGTCGTTACAATAGTCCGCAGTCGCCATATTTGTCAAGGGTTGATCGCCTCAGAGGCGTCTTCTCGGGCAGAGAACAGATCCCCTGCGTCGGGTGCGAAGGTCATCCAGGGAATACCGAGCGCGGGATGCCGATCTACTAGCACGGACACGCCGAAGACCTCTCGTATCGTATTCGGCCGGATGACCTCATCCGGGGGACCATCCGCTACGACGCGACCCGATGAGAGAAGGACCAGACGGTCAAAATAGAGTGAAGACAGATTCAGATCGTGAAGCGATGAAACAATCGTCAGACGGCGCTGAAGGTTGAGATCTTTGATCAGCGACAGCATCCGGATCTGGTGATTGAGATCGAGAGAGCGGGTCGGTTCGTCGAGCAGCAGCAAACGTGGCTGTTGTGCCAGCGCCATCGCCAGGATCACCCGCTGGCGTTCCCCTCCGGAGAGTTCGTTGTACAGGCGGCCGGCAGCAGACAGAAGATCCGTGGCGGCCATCGCCGCTCGTACCGTGTCCAGGTCCGTATGCGCAGGGCCGCGGTAGCGATGCAGATACGGGGTACGCCCCAATAACACCACCTCCCTCACTGTGAGGGAATACGGTAGCAGTAATTCCTGGGGAACCATAGCAATCGCCCGCGCCCGCGTCATTCGGCTCATCCCACCCAGATCTTCGCCCTCGAAAGAGATCGTACCGTCCCCTGGATGCAACACGCCCAGCATCAGCTTCAGGAGCGTCGTCTTTCCCGAGCCATTCGGGCCGAGAATCGCCACCCGTTCACCAGGCTCGATACACAGATCGATCCCCGCAAGCCCGAAGCCGCTCGAATAGGTGAAATGAACGCCGTCGAGACGCACCCCTGGCCTCATCGCCACCCCGACTCCTTTCCGTTTCGCCGTAGGAGGAAAAGAAAAAGGGGACCGCCGAGCAGGGCCGTGAAGATTCCCACGGGAAGTTCCGCCGGAGCTGTGAGGGAGCGCGCTGCCGTATCCGCCAGTACCAGCAGGGCTGCGCCGGCCAGGGCCGAAGCCGGTAAGAGCCGTCGGTGATCCGACCCGACCAGAAGGCGTAGGATGTGCGGAACAGCAAGCCCCAGAAATCCGATCAGACCGCTCACGCTGACGGCAGCGCCCGTCAACAGCGCACCGAGCACAATGATCCGGCCGGACTCTCGATCCAGGTCCACTCCCAGAGCTTGCGCCCCCTCTTCTCCCACCGTCAGCGCATTGAGCGACACCGCACAACCATATGCCGCAATAATGCCCGCAACAATGATCGGCCCTACTGCCAACAGTTGTCGCGGATCATTCACTGCGATCCCACCCATAAGCCAGGTAAAGACTTGACGCAATCGAAACTCGCTCCCCTCGAACAGCAGGATGCTCAATGAGCCCAGATAGCCGAGAACCGCATTGACAATGACACCCGCGAGCAACAGGGTCACCGGCGAGCAGCGCCCATCTATCCGCGCAAGCCGGTAGACCAGCAGCACCGCCAGCAGGCCACCGACGAAGGCTGAGACCGCCACCGATCCAAAGCCGAGGATAGAGGCTGGAGGCAGAACAAGCATGGCCACCGTCGCCGCAAAGCCGGCACCGGCAGATGTGCCGATGATATACGGATCGGCGAGCGGATTGCGAAGGAGCCCCTGGAACAGGACACCGGCAGTCGCCAGGGCTGCGCCTACCAACGCTCCGCCGAGGACTCTGGGTAGCCTGAGCTCGAGCAGGATCGTCTCATCCGCGCCCTGCCAGGTGACGGAGCCAAGCGAAATGCCGATCGATCGAAGAAGGATTTTGAGGATAGTTATAGGAGCTAACGCGACCGCACCCTGCATCACACCGATGAGCAGCGCCAGGAACAGTATGACGGAGAGGATGAGATAGGTGCGAAGCGAAGGGTGGAGGAGGCGAAAAAAAGACATCATCATCGAAAGCGGTCCGGGTGCAGCAGTCTGGCTAACAGCTCGAGGCCCTCAACGATCCGAGGTCCAGGACGACTGATCGTATCCGAGTTGATCGGAGCGATCGCTCCCATGCGCACCGCCCGGATGCCCTTCCAGCCCGGACGTCGAGCCACCAGATCTGGCATCTGGGAGTTCAGAGAAGTACGGGTATCCCTCAGAATGATCAGATCGGGGTCGGCCCTGATCAGCTCCTCCAGGCTAAACTGAGGCCACGCCGTTTGCGAGTCCGCAGCGATGTTTATCCCACCCGCAAGTCGAATAAGAATATCGATAAAGGAACCCGGACCGGCCGTAAAGGGGCGGCCTGGGTCACTCCCGTCAAGCTCAATAAATACCTTGGGCCTTGGGGCATCGCGCACCTTCGCCACGACCGCCGCCACGCGTTGTCGCATAGCGCGAACCAGATCCTCGGCACGCGCCTCGGCGTCCACGATCCGGCCCATCAGGAGGATGTTTCGGTAGATGTCGTCGAGCGTCCGTGGCGCAAAGATCATCACCTGAATCCCATGGCGCCCAAGAGGCAGAAGCGATTCGGCGCCCCCATAGGTCGAGAGGATCAGGTCCGGGCTTAAACTCACAATCTGCTCCAGGCTGGGATTAAAAGGAGTCACTCGAGGCTTGGCTTTTGCAGCCGGCGGAAAGTCGCTCCATTGTTCCACAGCCACAATTCGGTCTTCAGCGCCCAGGGCGAACAATATCTCGGTATTACTCGGCGTCAAGCTCATGATCCGCTTGGGCGGCCCGTCCAGTGTGACGGACCGCCCTGTATCATCGACAACAGTGAGGGGAGATGCGTCGGCCGAAGCCCATGCCGAGATTACCAAGATGAATGACAGCAGGCATCTTCGACACCTCATAAGCTGCCTTTAAAACCCAGCAAAAAGGTGATCCGCGGGGCGGAGAAACCGAAGGTCTCCTGAAAGCCCTCATCAAAGAGGTTCTGGACCTTTCCGAAGAGTGACACCTCCCTCAGGTGGAGCCGGTCCTTGAGCAGGAGGTAGGCGAAGGCGACATCGACGGTGGTGTAGCTGGGAAGCGTGACCCGCGGCGAGGGAAAGGTGCGAAAGTCGAGATCCTCCTGAGCGCCGACAAAGGTCGCCGTCAGGTTGGTATGGAGTCGCTCCCAGACATGGTCGATAGAAAGCGATCCCCTATGCTTCGGTCGCCGGATCAGCGGTGCGCCGACCGGCAACTCAGTCCCTCCGACGCCGCCATTGTCGAGAACCTTACTCTCCAAGAATGTGTAGGTGCCGCCCACAGTCAGGCCGAACCCTGGATGTACCCTGGCGGCGGCCTCGATCCCTTTTGCCCTGGCCGACTGGACATTCCGGAAGCTCGGCGCTCCACCGACAAAGGCGATCAGGTTGGTGAACCGATTGTGGAAGTAGGTCGCATTCAGCTCAACCAGACCCTTGAGCAGCGACTGATCGAATCCAACCTCCCAACCCCTGGAGCGCTCCGGCTTCAGATCGGGATTGCCGATCACAAACGAGCTGCCGTCGCCGAAGTTCTGAATAAAGGTGGGCGCTTTGATCCCTTCGCCGTATCCGGCCCGGAGCTTCGTCCCAAAAAATGGGAGGATGTAGGCTCCCGACACGCGGGGGGTCACCTCGGTCCCGAATGTGCTGTGCCCATCGACTCGAAACCCCGCCGTTAGGAAAAGCTGTTTCCTCCAGTCGAGCTGACCCTGGAGGTAGCCGGCCTTATTGTCCCGATCGGCCTCGTTACGGCTTGAAAATGGAAAATCGGTCTCTGTGGCCGCCCCACGCTGCTGGAACTCCTCCCGCTCAAAGGCGAAGCCGACGGTAAAGAGACTGGAGACATCAAAAACGGTCGGGGCGGTCAGGTTCCAGAAGTAGTCTGCAGAGACGCGACGCTCCTCATTGGTGCTGTGGAAAGCGGAAAAATCAATGAGCTGCCCTGTGCGAGGATCCACCGGATCGAATGGGTCGTCAAAGGCCGATTGATGGCGGTAGAAGCCGACCTGCATCGTGTGCTGCCACCAGGGCGTCAGCGCATGACTGGCTTTGCCGCTTACGAGCAACCGCGTCCGATCGGACGACTGTCTCGGATCAAGCGGGCTGTAGAGATTCCCGGCATCACCGGTGGGAAACTCGAACGCGCTGTCGACGAATCGAACGATCAAGTTGAGGTCCAGCGCCTTTTCTATGGCGTAGTCCAACCGGCCACTGACGGTTGTTTCACGAAAGTCGTTATTGATGCGGAGACTTCCCTCGGTATCGGTCCTGCCTACGCTTAACGAGTAGCCGGCTCTCCCACTACCACCAATCAGATTCAACTTTTCTTCAAAGGTACTCAGATTCCCGCCTGCGAACGAGACCTCGACTTGCGGGACCCCCTTCCCTCGCTTCGTGAAGATCTGGATCACCGACCCCATGGCATCGGAACCGTACAGCGCGCTATGCGGCCCCCTGACGATCTCGATCCGCTCGATATTGTCGGTACTCAGATCACTGAAGTCAAAAGAGCCGCCGGCGTCGTTCACCTTGATGCCGTCGATCAGTACGAGGTTGAAGCGGGATTCGCCACCCCTCGGAAAGACCGAGACGGTACCGCCGCGACTTCCTGTCTGCGTCACACTCAACCCCGGGACATCCCGCAGAAGATCCGTCACCTGGGTGACCTGACGAGCTTCGATCTCCTCCTTTGTAATCACGGTGACCGACGCCGCAACCTGTTTTACGGGAACTTCAGTTTTGGTCGCCGTTACCACCACCGACCCCAACTCTACCGCATCTTCAGGAACCGACCCAATCGTCTGTCCCGACGCACTCCCCGGTCCACAGCACCACAGAATCGTCGTCCACAACCACCACTTGGCAGCACCATGCCAGCCTGTCATCACTCGCCCCCTTATCCGCGAAGGTGGTACGTTGTCTGTTCCCCTGGATAGGTCTCCTGACTTGTGGATCGTTGCCGACTCTGCGCCTTCCCATCCACATAGCGTTTAGTGTTGAGTGTTAAGTGTTGAGTTTCAGATCCTCATACTTCACACTTAACACTTTTCACTAAACACTGCCCTTTGGACAGTGGCATCATGCAGAGCGACTCCCCACTCACAGTGGCGGGACCGTGCTGGCTTTACCCTGCCGCAGTATATGGCAGGACACACCAGCTTCCCTTACATCCAGGGGCGCCCGGTTCGACTTATCACATTGGACTATCCGTATTGGCCTCTCTCACCCCCCTTCAAGCTTGTTACTCATTCCACTGCAGCAAAGATCCGGCTCACCTCTGCTCCGCAACACAAATCTCCCAACCCTCCGAGGAAGACTTGACCACTACCGTCCATCCCCAAGCCCTGCGACAACGAGGAAGACGATTTCCGACAACTCGATCGCAGCGCCGTAGACGTCACCCGTGAGACCGCCGAGGCGACGCTTCAGCCACACACCCATCCCCAGCGCAACGGCAAGCGCAGACGCTCCCGGCACGATAATACGCACGCCCGTCCAGGCTACCAAGGCCAACGTCAGGCACGTCGCCACAGCAAAATGGAGCGGGCGCCCGTGCCGGTGGAAGGGCTTCCCCAGACCCTCGACCCGCACGTACGGGAAGAAGATGACCAGTGGAATCACCGCCCATCGCGCCAGAATGGGAAAGGCGAACAGTTGCCATACGGCGTCATGCCTGAGTACTGTCATAACGGTGAACACCTTTGCGATCACAAACAAGCAGAGGACCGTAGCTCCGTGGGCGCCGATTCGGCTGTCTTTCATAATCGCAAGCATACGCCGGCGATCCCCACGCCCCCCGCCGAAAGCGTCCGATACGTCGGCCAGCCCGTCCAGATGAAGGCCGCCCGTGATCGCCGCAAGGAGCGCCACGAGGCCGACTGCCATCAGGTCTGAGGGTAGATAACCGCGCAGGAGCCGCTCGGTCCCGACAAGCGCGAGTCCCAGCACCATCCCAACGATGGGAAACCACGAAAGCGAACGACCCAAGTCGACATCTTCGGCTAGGGCATTCTTTACCGGCAGTCGTGTCAAGAAACCGAAAGCAATGGCAAGCGATTGAAGCATTCTTCTCACGGCAAAGATGAATACAGACCGGCGAAATCCCAAGAGGGACGGCGCCGGCACTGCTACACAACTAAACGCCACTATCGTTCACCCCCGCCGAGGTGAATGTCGCCATCTCGCGAAGGATGTGCAGCGCTGCCTCGACAAGATTCATGGCCAGCACCGCGCCGGTGCCTTCACCTAAACGTAGGTCCAGATCGAGCAGGGGTGTGGTGCCGAGCGCCTGGAGCACCAGCCGGTGCCCTGCCTCCGCAGAGCGGTGCGAGGCAATGAGGTGCCCTGCCGCACGCGGCGCGATTCGCGTCGCGGCGAGCGCCGCGCTGCCGCAGATGAATCCGTCGATCACTATTGCCATCCGAGACGCCGCTCCGCCCAAGATGACGCCGGCGAGTCCGGCGATCTCGAATCCCCCTACCTTAGCCAGGGCATCGACGCCATCCTGTGGATCAGGACGGTTGAGCAAGAGCCCGCGCCGAATGGCGTCAATCTTCTGTTTGAGGGCCACATCGTCAATACCGGTCCCTCGGTCCGCTACGTCTTCCGGAGGCACTCCTGTGAACACCGCGGTCAGGGCGCTCGCGGCGGTCGTATTGCCGATACCCATATCGCCGATGCCCAGAAGGGTCACCCCGTCACGCGCCAATTCCCCGGCAATCTGAATGCCGACTTCGACGGCCGTGATGACCTCTTCCCGTGTCATCGCCGGCCCTCTTGTAAAGTTGCGCGTACCGGACCCGATTCGGTGCGCCCGAACTCCCGACGCCGCGCACAGCGGCGCCTTCACGCCCATATCCACGATCACGACCCTGGCGCCGGCATGTCGCGCCAACACGTTGATCGCCGCGCCGCCGCGCGCGAAGTTGAGCAGCATCTGGCCGGTGACCTCTTGCGGATAGGCGCTGACGCCCTCCTCGGCCACGCCGTGGTCAGCCGCCATGACCACAATAGCCTTCTGAGGAAGATCGGGTACGCTCGTGCCGCGAATCGCCGCTACTTGGCAGGCAAGGTCCTCGAGTCGACCGAGACTCCTCCGCGGTTTGGTTTTGAGGTCCAACAGTCGTTGCGTTCTCTCCGCAATCCGCTGATCCGGCTCTTTGATGCGGGAACAGATCTCAGTCAATGTGCTCATAGTGGGCTTCCCAGGGTTCGAACCGACACAGGCTCGGGTCGGATGCGCAGAATCAACCCGAGGATCGCCAGGTAGATCTCATCTGCGACGCCGGCCAGTCGTTGGTGGGTACGGCCCGCAACGTCCCGGAAGGCCCTTCCGAGCGACGTCTCCGGCACCACGCCCATCCCCACCTCGTTCGTTACGATGACGGCGTGGAACGCCCGCCGCTCCAGGACGCCGACAAGGGTGTGCACCTGCTCCAAGACCCTCGTCTCCGACCTGTCCCGGAGCAGCAAGTTCGAAAGCCACAGGGTCAGGCAGTCGATTACGACGACGTCGATATCACGAAGATCGAGCAACCTCTCAGCCAGAGCGAGCGGCTCCTCGACGGTCTGAAAGTCGGTACCGCGTGTGCGGACATGGTTCGCAATTCTCTCCTTCATCTCCTCATCCAGGGCCTGCGCGGTCGCGATGAATGCGCGCCGGGTGCCGAGGCGCCGCGCCAGCGAGAGGGCGAAGGCGCTCTTGCCGGATCGCACTCCTCCCCCGATCAATACGATCCTGGTTTCATCGCTCATCTGCCGACGCCTCCGCGAGCAGCGATTGAACTACTGCACGCGACTCCTCAAAATCAGCCTCACGAAAGACTTCGAGCGTCAGCACACCGCGGTACGACACGCTCAGCAGGGTATCGACGACCCAGCGTGCACGCTCGTGCGGGTAGTACTTAAGCGAGCGGTGATCTCGCCCCGATGGGTCCACGCCATGCCACTGGATCACCCGCGTACGGTGCAGGTTTCGAAGAAGCAGATCTCGCTCCTGACGCTCGTCGCGGTGAAGGTGCCCGAGATCAATCGCCACAGAGAGGCCAAGATCCGTGACGACCGGCTCGATATACGAGAAATCGTAGTCGAGCGTTTCGATGCATACGTCCGCCGAAGGAATCCCGCTGTCCAAAATGGCCTCGAGCGACCCCGCCGCACGGCGACGCCAGGCTCGAATATCCGTTGGCGTCTTATCATGTTCGCAGTCGCCCAAGTCGATATGCACGATATCGGCGTACGGCTTAAGCGGCCTCGCCAGCTCGATCGCGCGGCAGACCTGCTCAATGGCCGTCTGACGCTGCGAATCGCTGTCACTCGCCAGACTGACGTTGAGAGGCGTGTGCACCGTATAGGTTAGATCGGCTCGCCCCTTCCACTCAGCGAGCCCGCGCAGTTCCGCATCATCCGGAACGCCGCAATCAAGCTCAAACAGGAGGATCTCAATATCATCGACTTGACCGGCCAGCCGCTCGACGTTTGGAAGCCATCGGGCCGGGTAGATAAACGAAGTGGTCCCGATGCGAAATGGTACGTTCACCACGGCCTGTTCGCCTATGCAGCCCGCAATGAGGTCCTTACTGCTTGTCATCAGTGGGATAGGCCCTCGACGGAGTCTGCGGACATACATCCTCGCTCGCGCGCTCACCGTTAATCCGGCTCGTTTCAAGCGCGCGGAGCAGGTCTGGTCGTGGCCGCGCAGCCCAACGGTCATGGAAGACCACCTCTTGCAGAGGAAGCCGCGGCAACCAGCCCCTGGTCTCGAGTGCGGGCTGCGCCGGAAAGCTCTCGACGAAACCGACGCACAGGTAGGCAATGGGAATGATCCGGTCAGGGATTCCCAGAATGCTGCGAAGAGCACCAGGATCGAGGATGCTCACCCACCCGACGCCGAGACCTTCTGCGCGTGCAGCAAGCCAGAGGTTCTGGACGGCGCAGCAGGTACTATAAACCGCGGTTTCCGGAATCGTGTTCCGTCCAATCACTGCCGGTCCAAAGCGCTCATGGTCGCACGTCACGCATAGGTTGATGGGTGCATCGAGGATCCCTTCCAGCTTGAAGGAGAGATACGCCTCGCGGCGCTCCTTCTCAAACATTTCTGCGGCACGCAACCGCTCCACCTCAACATGTGCGCGGACCTGCCTGCGGACTTCACGGTCCTCAACAACAAGAAAGTTCCACGGCTGCGAGAATCCGACTGAGCCGGCCTGATGAGCCGCCAAGAGGATGCGAGCAAGGGTCTCCGCCGGAATGGAATCGGGGAGAAAGGCCCGCATGTCGCGGCGGCGCGTAATCGCCTCATAGAGGGCTCTACGCGACGCTTCAGGAAAGGCATGATCTGTCATAGGATCCTCACCATCGAAAAAGCAAATGAACCTCTTTGCCGAGTTACCTATCGAGACCTATGAAGTTGGGTGCATGATTCCTTAACAAAAAACCCCAATTCTCCGAGGAGAATTGGGGTGTCACTCCCAAACTAAACGCTACACCTGCGCCGCGAGAAATCCGTTCCGCGACAAGGCCGCCCTCCCCCTCGGAAGGTCATCAGCACCTAAAGGTTGGGCAGGTCTCCTGACTCGCGGCTTAGCTTACTCTCTGCGCCTTCCCGTCCAAGTAGTGTTGAGCGTTTAGCGTTGAGTGTCGGGTTCTGGAACTACACACTCAACACTTACAACTTAACACTTGTCTTTTGGACAGTGGCGTTCAGCAGATTTCAATGCCGCTTACAGTTGCGGGGCAGCAACGGCCTGACCTTCTACGCTTTGCGAAGGCTTCACCGTTTTCCCTGTTTCCGCTCTTAGCGGACCCAGCCTCACCCGATTTCGTCGGGACGCGGTATATCTAATCTTACGTTCGTCCCGGTGTCAACAAAATAAAAGGCACCCCGTAATTCGCGGGGTGCCTTTTGGCTCGCGTTCGAGCCCGACGAACAAATCAGCGCTACTTTTTCGCTGGAGCCGGAGCTGGAGCCGGAGCTGGAGCAGCCGCCGGAGCCGGGGCCTCTTCTTTCTTAGCCGCCTTCTTAGCCGCCTTCTTGGCCGGCTTCTCCGCAGCAGGGGCCGCCTTCTCCGCAGCAGGGGCCGCAGGCGCAGCCTCGTGCTTCTTCATTTCATCAGCAAAGCTCAGACCAGCCACGGAGACGCTGAACAGGCCGGCCATCACTACGATACCGAGTTTCTTCATCATCGCTTGAAATCACCTCCTTCCAGGTCTTAATACCATATCGTTCCGAAAAAGAGTGATTACTTCTTCGCTGGGGCTGGAGCAGCCGCCGGGGCCTCCTCCGCCTTCTTGTCGGCCTTCTTAGCCGCTGCCTTCTTCTTGGGCTCCTCCTTCTTCGCGCCAGCACATGGGTTGGCCGGAGCGGCCGCCGCGGGCGCGGCGGGAGCCGCGGACTTCTTCTCGTCAGCAAAGCTCAGACCAGCCACGGAGACGCTGAACAGGCCGGCCATCACTACGATACCGAGTTTCTTCATCATCGCTTGAAATCACCTCCTTCCTCGTTTTGATATCACATCACCAGAAGAATTTAACTGTCACATTTTGCAGGAGCGGTGCCAAGGTTCGAATTCTTTCACAAATTATTCTCCTCAATAAATCTCACAAGTTACGAACCATACCTACCAGAGTCTGGCGATGAAGGAAGGGACTTATCCTTCTGTTCACCCGTTTTGGGACGTGGTCTATCCCAATTGGGTTAGCCACGATTGAGGAGATTCAGCGGGAAAAGAGGTGACGAACCCAGCGCCAAGGAACAAATGCACCTCGGGGGCAGGTTGCTCTTGGTTCCGTCCCCTGGATAAAAACCTCGTCTACGCCGCCTGAACAGTCGGAGGTCAGGCGGACGCCGGACGCAGGATCGATCTTGGCTGTGACGATCCCTGGCGGAGGCTCAAAGCTTCGAGACGGATGGCCGACAGACGTGTGCTCAATAAACTGCGTCCAGATCGGCAGCGCGGCCTGAGCTCCTGTCAACTGAAGCGGGGCCCCGGAATCGATACCGACCCACACGCCGGCAATCAGGTCCGGCGTGTAGCCGACAAACCAGGCATCCCGCAGGTCGTTGCTGGTTCCGGTCTTACCCGCAGCTTCCCTAGTCAGCCCGAGGCCATAAGCCGAGGCAGCAGTGCCCCGTTCAATGGCGCCTCGCAGCATCGACGTTACCAGGAAGGCGGCCTGCGGAGAAGCCGCTCGCCGCACCTCGCGCCTCTCTTCGAACAGGAGATGCCCCTGACCATCCTCCACTCTCCTGATCGTATGGGGTCTCAGCCACTCTCCACCCCTGGCGAGCGTGCCATACGCTGCGGTAATCTCCAACACGCTGACCTCAGACGCACCCAATAGCGTCGCCGGGCTTGGTCGAAGCGGGCTTTCGATGCCTGACGCTCTGGCCTGCTCAATCACGCGACTCAACCCGACTTGCTCGCCAATTGTGATAGTGGCAGCATTGAGGGACCGCTCAAGCGCCTCGCGCAGCCGAACCTTGCCGTAGTAGATGCCGTTGAAGTTCCTCGGCCTCCATCGTCCGTTCCCCGCATCCGGCGCAAGCGGACGATCTTCCACAATGGCTGCAGGCGTAAGCGCTTCGCGCCCATCGACGCGTCCGGCTTCAAAAGCCGCCAGATAGATGAATGGCTTGAAGAGCGAGCCGGGCTGTCGTTTGGCCTGGACGGCGCGGTTAAACTGGCTGCGTTGATAGTCCCTCCCGCCCACCATCGCCTTGATGGCTCCCGCTTTCACATCCACCGCCACCAGTGCGCCCTCTACAGTAATCCCTGGCGTCCTCTTTCGCCGTCCGTCAAGCTTCGATAGCCCTTGTACAACGGCCCGATAAGCCGCCTGTTGCGTTGCCACATCAAGGGTAGTAAAGACCTTCAGTGCCCCGCCATTCGAGGCGCCTGCAAGTTTAGCCTCAAGCTCTTTCCGAACGAAATCTAGAAAATGCGTCGCTCCCACAGTCGAATCCCGCACGACCCGAACCCGTTCCTTCAGGGCGCGGCGATAGTCTGCATCGCTCAATCTCCGCTCCTCCCACATGCGGCGAAGGACTAGATCCCGGCGCTGGCAAGCACGTCGCAGCGACACGAGGGGTGAGGTCGTGTTAGGCGACCGGATCAGACCGACCAACAAAGCCACCTCATCCGGGCGGAGCGCGCCGGGCTCTTTGCCCAGGTAATGGCGCGAGGCGGCCGTCATCCCGCGCACCTCGTAGGTCCCGCGTTGACCGAGATAAACATCGTTGAGATACCGCTCCAAAATCTCCGGCTTCGACAGGATGATTTCCATGCCAAGGGCGAGGGCAGCTTCTTTGATCTTTCGTGAGAACGTGCGTTCACGGGTGAGATACCGCGACCGGGCAAGTTGTTGGGTCAAGGTGCTCCCACCCTGGACGATGGACTCATGCTGTGCGTTTGCCCATGCGGCCCTCATGACCGCGCGCAAATCTACTCCATGATGTTCATAGAAGCGGCGATCTTCCATGAGCAGGACCGCATCGATCAAAAGAGGGGGGTAGGCGCTCAAGGGACGCTCTTCGCGCAATTCGTAAGCCGATCCATTGAACACCGCCATCGGCGTGTGAGCGCCGGCGGCATAGATCAACAGCGTAGGGCTGAATACCCGGCCGGCCAGAACATGCCAGACCGCCCAGGCGACCGCGACTCCTGCGAACAGAACCAGGAAGATCCTCGGACGAATTGCCGCCCGCCAGAGAGGTAATGCCTGTCCACTCATAGTCTTTGTAATCGATTCTCGCTATCATCTTGAGTCGTCCGAACCGCGCTCACAATACGACAGTAAAAAGCAACTATCGTGCCATGCCGGACACCACATGACGATGCCTCGGAAAGCGGCGGTATAACCGCATAATTGACTCTGTTACGCTCAGACCGGCTCGATCTCTAAGAGGTGAGAATTGCACATCAGGAAGGTAAGTTTTGCTTCTTATTCAACAGGGACACTCGGTAAGGGTCGCCTGTGTGTGCGGTGTGTGTGCGGGTAGATGTGGCAGGGCCCGGAATGAATGGTGCGGAATGCCCGGAGATCCGCCGAGCCTCCGTTGGGAAGGCACACGAGAATCGTTCTGCGAAGGCTGAGAGTCTCGCGCTAACAGAAGACTCCGGGATGGCCGGTTACGATCCTCACGTACACATCGGAACGATCCTTCACTCTGATCAAATCAGGCACAAAAGGCGGAGTAGGCCCCGCCTGCTTGATGTCAATGGCGCAAAGGGTTGAGCGTACGATTACTTCTCGATGGCTTTCTGTCTCCGCTGCAGATAGGCGTTCCGCACCGCGCTGTACAAGTCAATGGTCGATTCCTCAACGCTCTCGTACAATTCCAGATTCTGCGACCGGGTATTGACGACTTCTCCGCTCCTTCTCCCGAACGATGCGGCCAGTGGAACAAAGTAATTGATCGGGTCCATCGCCACGTCGGCCACAGCGCCGAAGGCGTCACGGACCGTCAGCGGGGGCAACAATGGGAAGATGAAATAGGGACCCGGACCTACCCCCCATTTACCCAGCGTTTGGCCGGTGTCTGCGTCGTTCTTTTCAAATCCCCACTTCTTCGCGACATCGAAAAGGCCGATGACCCCCACCGTTGTATTGATACCGAAGCGAGTGAGCTCGTTACCGGCTCCCTTGAATTCGGCCTGCAACATGTGGTTGACAACGCGCCGAGGCATGGCGACGTTATCGAAGGCGTTGCCGAGGCTTTCCTGTACGGGGTCCGGAAGGTAATCCCACGCAGTCCCCACAGGTTTAAGGACATACCGATCAACTATGTTATGGTTGAAGTCGAATATCGTTTCATTATACGGCTCCCAAGGGTCATACTCCTCAATCTGTTCCTTCTCCATCGACACCGCGCCTTCCATCTGTCGGATAGCGCCCTCATCGGTCGATTGCGGATCCGCCGCCATGACGCCCGATGCGCCTAAGCTTGCGATTGCCACGGCAACCGCCAATATACCCATCCACGACAATGATCTCCTGACCCTGTGTCCCACCCTTTCTCTCCTTTCCTTGGTCAAAGCCGACATTCGCGATCGCTTACCGCCACTCCTTCGCCCTTGCCCCACCTTCCCAGTTTCCTAAAAGAGCGCATCATCTTTACCATGAATTGTCTTTCTTGTCGCGAAAAATTTGCAGCTCGTTCTCTGCCTGAACGCCTTCTCTGCGAAAAAGCTCTATCGGGTCATTTTCTGTAGCTGATCACGGGATCAGTAAAACCTTCCCTTTAGTCTTGCGTTCCTCGAGGCAGCGATGAGCGACGGCAGCCTCGGAAAGCGGGAAGGTCGCATCGATCCGCACAGTAAGCGTCCCCGCAGTGATCCACTCGAACAGATCCCCTGCCCGTTTCAACAGTTCCGCCCGATCGAGCGTGTAGTGCATCAGGTTAGGACGGGTCAGAAAGACTGAACCCTTGGCGCTGAGCACCTGAGGATTGAACGGCGGCACCGGTCCGCTCGACTGGCCGTAGAGGACCATGCAGCCGCGAGGACTGAGACAGTTCAGGCTCTTATCGAAGGTATCCTGCCCGACCGAGTCGTAGACCACGTGCACGCCCCTGCCGTCCGTCAGGCGCCTGGTCTCCGCATCGAAGTCGGCCTGTGTATAAAGGATGACCTCGTCTGCGCCGGCCTCCCTGGCCAGATGCGCCTTTTCCTCCGTTGAAACGGTCCCGATGACCCTAGCGCCACGCCGCTTCGCCATCTGGATCAGGAGTAGGCCGACGCCGCCTGCCGCCGCATGGATCAGCGCGCAGTCGCCCGGCTGGAGCGGATAGGTGCTGTGAGTCAGATAGTGCGCGGTCAGCCCTTGCAACATCACCGCCGCCGCCAACCGCACATCGATGGCATCCGGAATCGGCACCAGCCGCCGCGCCGGAACCACCGCATACTCCGAGTAGGCGCCTACGTGCATCGCGTAGACGACGCGGGTTCCCGGCGTAAGGTCCGACACGCCCGGACCGACCGCGTCGATGACGCCGGCCGCCTCCCTGCCTGGGATTACCGGCAACGGGTCAGGGTACTGGCCCTTCCGCTGGTAGATGTCGATATAGTTGACCCCCACCGCCTCAATCTTGACCCGTGCTTCGCCCGCGCCGGGTTCGGGGAGCGCTACCTCTTCACAGCGAAGCACTTCAGGACCGCCATACTCATGCATCCGAATCGCCCGCATACTGTTGTCTCCCTCTGGAAAAGCGATCAGCGAGATAGCTCTCAGCGCTCAGCCGTCAGCAATCAGCCAATAAACGTCATTCCCGCGAAATCGGGAATTCAGAACACGACTGGATTCCGGATCAAGTCCGGAATGACAAACTGCTCAAAACAACGCACACGAGTATACCTATATCTTCGGCTGAAAGCTGATCGCTGATCGCTCAGTAAGAAACCGATCGATCGTACTCCACAAGCAGTTGGGCGTACCGTTTGATGTCGATCTTCTCGGCCACCGGCACACGCTTGAGGTCTTCGTCCAAGACCCCACGGGTCTGGGCTCACCCCCCTCAGAGATAGATCGGGATCTGATGATCCACGGCAAACTGAAACAGCTCGTCGAGCGGTGGAAGACCATAGGGCTTGACGTGCTGCCGAAACTCCGGCTTGATCAGAACCGTCGCATCGAGCGCCAGTACAATGCCGACGTCGATGCCCGACTCCTTCGCGCCCTTCGCCACGAAGAACGGCATCGCCGCCCGCGTGGAGTTATCGTACCCATGGGTTGCCGTAATCAGCAATCTCGCCATCGTCCCCTCCCTCCTTCTCCTTGAAGCTCTGTTTATTCAGGAGTTCACAATACCTCAAATGTTGAGCCGCGGGGTGGCTTCCCACTCCTGGATCGCGCGGTTCCAGCGGCAGAATCCACAAGAAGATGAGCTGACTGGGGCAGGACCGCAAAGAACCGTCACAGCCTCTTTAACAAGTGCTTCAGCGGTCGTAGGATCGGTCGGAACTTCATGGACGTCAACCTGGAACTGAATAAGGCCATGTTCCTTTACTTCCACGGGATGATAGTAGATCAGATACGCGAGGCGCTTGGTCTTATGGCCGTTGCCTTCCAGCAGGAGCGTATAGAGATTCATCTGGGTCTGGTAGAATGCGTGGGTGTCGGCCTTCGGGGCATACCCCCTGGTCTTGTAGTCCAGCGGGTAGTAGAAGCCGGCCTCATCAACGAGACACTCGTCCAACGCGCCCATCACCTCCACGTCAGCCCAGGTCGGAGCATAGCGGATCCCGCGTCTCCAGTCGCGCCATCGGTCGATCGTCCGTTCGTCCGATAAGAGCCGTCCAGGAAGCTTCCCTTTCACTTCTGGCGGCAGCTCGCCCCGATCCCGGAACCGGTCAAAGTATCGCTTGAACAGGAGGTCCAGCCCGCCAGGGAGACTCGGAAAGATCGTGTCGGGGCGCTTGACCACGGCGTTGATCTCCAGCCAGAAGCAACGGGGGCACTCGGCGTACAATCCCAGGCGGCTGTTGGATAACGTGAGGCGCTTCATGCTGTCGTTGCGGGGCTTCTCAAAGTATTCGACGGGGATGCGTGCAAGGGTGAGGCCTTACGGTGTCCGGCCCCTAGCCCTCCAGCAACTGATATTTCCCGGGTGCCAGCGATTCTTCCGGAACCAGGACAATCTCCCCGCCATAGGTCTGCTGGAGCGCTTCGATCACCTCGCCGTCTTCTGCCTGGAACCAGCCGATTAGGTCGGGATGGGCACGGATCCGGACCAGCGGGATTCGCTTGCTGAACAGCCGCCACTCGACCTCCCGAAGGACTTGATGGGCAATGGAGGGGGTTGAACGGATATGGCCAAGACCGCCGCACTCCGGGCAGGACGCGCTCAGGGCTTTATTCAAGCCTTGGCGGACCCGCTTCCGCGTCATCTCAACCAGGCCCAGCTCCGACAGAAGCGAGACGTTGGTCGGCGACCGGTCCGGCTTCAACGCCTCCTTCAGTTCCTGGACCACCCGATCCCTGCTCTCCTGCCGAGCCATATCGATGAAGTCGATGATAATGATCCCACCCAGGTCTCGTAAGCGCACCTGGCGCGCAATCTCCTGGGCCGCCTCCAGGTTGGTCTTGAGGACCGTCTCTTCAAAATCGTGCTTACCGACATACTTGCCGGTATTGACATCGATGGAGACCAACGCCTCCGTCTCTTCCAACACGATGTAGCCTCCCGATTTCAGCCACGCCTTGTGTCGCAGCGCCTTCTCAACCTCCCGTTCGATGCCGAACGACTTGAAGATCGGTTCGTCCTCGGTGTAGAGAAACAGATGCGACTTCAGCTCGGGATGCAGCGACTCGGCATACTCCAGGCACCGCTCGTACTCCGTCGGACTGTCCACCACCAGACGGACCACCTCCTTCGTGAAGAGGTCGCGGAAAATCCGGAAGATCAGGTCCAGGTCCTTCTGGACCAATGCCGGGGCGGCGAGCGTTTCGGCCTTGCCTTTGATCTTTTTCCAGAGGGATCGGAGAAACTCGAGATCGGCCTCGATCTCCGCTCTCTCCTTACCGACCCCGGCGGTCCTGACGATCACCCCCTCCCGTTGAGGGTTGATCTCTTCGATGATCTGCTTCAGCCTGGACCGTTCTCCCTCGTTCTCGATCTTCCGCGAGACCCCGACGTGCTGCTCGGTAGGCATATAGACCAGATAGCGGCCGGGCAGGGTGATGTGCGAGGTAATGCGAGCGCCCTTGGTCCCAAGCGGCTCCCGGGCCACCTGCGCGACAATCTCCTGCCCCTCCTTGAGGATCTCTTCGATGCTGGCCTGTGGGCGGCGACCTCGAGAGAAGGTCGGCCTCGGCTCCTCGTCGGGAGATTCGGCAGACTCGCCCTCCTCCCCGATGGTGAGCAACTGCTCATACTCTTCCACATCCTCAAAGATGTCCCGGACGTACAGAAAGGCGTCCTTTGCCAGACCCAGATCGACGAAGGCCGCCTGCATCCCGGGAAGGATCTTGAGCACACGCCCTTTATAAATATTTCCGGCGATGCTCTTGTTCTTCGAATCGTCGATCAGCAGTTCAACCAGCACGCCGTCCTCCAGGACGGCCACCCGGGTTTCCACTATCGAAGAGTTCACGATGATTTCGCGTTTCATTGGTCGCCGTCCAGGATCAGAGCCGTTCTCGCCACGCGCAATTTCGTCTCCCACCCATCATACCGGCCGTTGAGGGTCTCCTTCAAGAGGTGAGCCATAATCACGTGCGGTCGTACACCACCACCCTGACCCGCACTCAGGTGGATGTCCCAGCAAAGCGCCCCTTCTTCCTCCCCCAAGACTACCAACTCCCGGATCTGCGGACGGGCGTCCACCTCGACCCGCCTCTCCTTCCGCTCTACACTCACCGGAATGCTGGGTCGATCGAGCCACTCATCGCAGAGCGCCTGAGTGCGAAGCCGCTCGCCAATCTCTTGAGCACAGCCGTTCAGGGGCAACGACACGCGATAGGCGGCCTCCCGTACTGACGTCGTCAGCGATGGCGCCGTCAACGGAACCTCCCAGGCGCGAAGCAACTGCAGTTCGGCCGCAAGGCAACGATTGACCCGCTCCACCAACTCCTCCGGCGCCATGGCCACGCGAAGCTCGATGTCCGCTAATTCCTGTCGCCCCTCAACCCCCACCGGAAGCGCGAGGGCACACGACAGTTTCGGCTGGGGGTTAAACCCCTGCGAGTAGGCCAGGGCAATCCCGGCCCGACGCAACGCTCGGCCCAGCGCCCTCATCAACTCCAGATGCGACAGAAACCGGAGCATCCCAATCTTCTGAAAAACACACCGAATGCGCTGTACCGGCGCTTCATGCAAAGTGTTGAGTGTTGAGTGTTGAGTGTTGAGCCCGCTAGCAGGATCAACACAGCGTGGACTTGCCGCTTGACACTTATCACTAGACACTGTCATTCCCACCTGTTCCGCCCAAGTCGGCCAACTCGGCATGCAGATCTCGCCGCAGGCCGTACAGGCGGCTGTATGACAATCGGGCGTCCCGCGAACCTCCATGGCCTTCTTGTACTCCCGCTGCAGGAACGCCTTGTTGACACCGGAGTCGATATGATCCCACGGCAACGGCTCATCTACGTTACGCGGCCGATTCGCGAACGCCCTCGGATCAATCCCCGTCTCGTCGAAGGCCTGCATCCACCGGTCGAACTTCAGATGTTCGGTCCAGCCGTCAAACCGGCACCCCAGCTCGTAGCCGCGCCGGACAACGCGCCCAAGCGAACGGTCGCCCAGCGAGAACACCGCCTCCAGAAACGAGGACTGGACGTTATGCCACTTATACGACACCCTGATCTCCCGAAACTTCCGTCTCAGGAACTCCTGCTTGTCCTTGAGCATCTCCATCGGCTCCTGGGCACACCACTGGAAGGGCGTATGCGGCTTCGGCACAAATGAGGAGGTGCTGACCGTCAGTCCAAAGCCTCTCGTCGACTCGGCCCGCGCGATCCTCGCCGATTCCCGCGTGATCCGAACGATTTCGTCCAGATCTTCCTGTGTCTCGGTCGGCAGTCCGATGATAAAGTAAAACTTGACCGACTCCCAACCCGCCCTGGCGGCGTTCCGTACGGCCGTGAAGATCTGCTCCTCGTCGAACCCCTCCTTGTTGATCACCTTCCGAAGCCGACTGCTTCCGGCTTCCGGCGCGATGGTGAAGCCGGTCTTCCGAACCCGGCTGATCTCCTCGGCCACCTGCGGAAACCGGTTCAGCGTTTCGACCCGGAGAGAGGGAAGCGACAGCGAGATCTTCTCCGGCAGGAGCCGGTCCATCAATGCAGGCACCACGTCGGGCAGGACTGTCAGATCGGCGATGCTCAACGAGGCGAGGGAGACCTCTTCGTATCCCGTCTGCCGGACCGCCTGCACGGCCAACTGCTGGATCTCCTCCGCCGATCGCTCTCGAAGTGGCCGATACAGGTAGCCCGCCTGGCAAAACCGGCACCCCTGGGTACAGCCCCGCATCACCTCGATGCTCACGCGGTCGTGAACGATCTCCATGAACGGGACCGGGAAGGCGCCGTAATCGATCCCGTCCAGATGGATCGCCGTCCGTTTGCGGATGGTCTCGCCCTGGTGGAGTGCCGGGACGTAGCAGCCCGGGATCCTGGCCCATGCTTCAAGCAGCGCGTCACGCCGCCCGCCTGAGGCTTTCCATGCGGCCGCCGCCTCGCAGACCTCGAGGACGACCTCCTCACCGTCGCCCAGGACGAACAGATCGATGAACTCCGCGATCGGCTCGGGGTTGAAGCCGACGGACCCGCCCGCAATCACAAACGGATCGCCTTCCCGCCGCTCAGCACTTCCCAAAGGGACGCCGGCCAGGTCTAACATATTCAGGATCGTCGTATAGGAGAGTTCATACTGGAGGGTGAAGCCGATGAGATCGAAATCGGCCAGACTGTAACCGGATTCAAGGGTACACAGCGGAATCCGCCCCCGCCGCAGCAGCGCTTCCGCATCGGGCCAGGGCGCATAGACCCGTTCCGTCATAAACTCCGGTCGCCGGTTCAAGATCTGGTACAGAATCTTCAGGCCGACATGGGACATGCCGATTTCGTAGGTATCGGGAAAGGCGAGGGCAATCTTCACAGATGTTGCGGCGGGGTCTTTCCTGACGGCGTTCCACTCCATTCCGATATAGCGAGACGGCTTGCTGACCCCGGGAAGAATCTCGTCCACTATCGCTTGTCGGAAGCTACGCACTCAGGCGTCTCCTTATTCAGGTGCAGTGTATACTGCGTCTGACAAATCATACACGAAGCCCGCGCGAAAGGCAATCCTGGAACAGTGCGTATGAGACGCGGCGTGGCGGGAAGCGGCACGTGGAGGACAGGGCCTCTGCACCTCTATGGTTCAATCAGGTGAGCGCGCAACGCATATCGCACTAACGCTGTTCGGTTGTCAACCTGCAGCTTCTTGCGGATTCGCGCGGCATGGTTCTCAACGGTCCGAACGGACAGTTGGAGACTCTCAGCGATCTCTCTATCGGGTAAACCCTGTGCGATATGCTGGAGCACCTGTGTCTCACGCAACGTCAGGCGCGCGCCCAGGCTGTCGTGCAACGGCTCCTCGATAAGTGGAGCCGCCGGATCGCTTATTCGCGTATAGACGATGCCGGGCGTCGTCAGGCTCTCCTCGCTGCTTCGATAGTAGATCGCGAAGCTACAGTGGAGCGGCGGCGTCTCCGAGCAGCTGCTCACACAGACCTTGACGTCGCCGATCGCCTCCGCCATGGCCCCACCAAAGAGCGCGGAGCCCAACTCGCATAGGTACGATTCGGGCTCATCCGGCTCCGTAGCCTGGCACCCCAGCACATCGACGCGAATCACGCCCTCCGACTCGACCGCAACCCGAAGCGTCCAGCCGAACTGCCCCCCTATCTCCTTCAGACACTCGGCCCAAGTATAGCCTTTTGGTCGTCCACCAGCCTGACGCACCTGACAATACTCAGTCACCGCCTGCCGACCCAACTGCGCTCCGACACTGCGAAGCGTCTCCTGGAGCATCAGAGGGTCGAGCTGCCTCGCGGCGGCGCGAATTAGCCCAATCAGCGCCTCCATTTAGCAGTGCCTGCCGAGGCATCGGTTGCCGACTACCGGTCTTCTCGCGAGCGTCACGGCCATCCCAGGCTTTCCTCATACCCACCCTGTATCCGGTAAAAGAACAAGGGCCAATACGATGAGGCCGTATTTGGCTGACAGCGAAGCATCAACTTACGTACAGTATAGGGTGATGAGGGCAAATGTACCTCTCTCTCTCTCTGGATTTTTTTCGCGCGCGTATGCCCTGCTCCCTACCGATTGCCCACAGGGGCACGAAGCGCAAATCGGACCAGCGCCGTACGGCTGCCGATCCCAAGCTTATAGCTGATCTGCGCGGCATGACTCATTCCCTCGAGTCTGCCGATGGGCATCCGTGATTCAGCGCTTCAGGACGTCCGCGACGGTCCTTAATAGGGCGCGGGAATCGAGAGGTTTTGGAAGGTAGGCGGCGCAACCGGCCTCCATGGCCTTTGCGTACAGTTCCGGTTGGGCATAGGCAGTCATGACGATGATCGGAATCGATCGCGTGGCGCCATGCGCCTTGAGGCTCCGGATGAGTGTCACACCGTCGATGTGGGGGAGTTGCAGATCCATGATGATGAGATCCGGCCGCTCGGTCGCGACCAGTTCCGGTAGGCCGACTCCATCCTCCGCCGATAGGACGGTATACCCCGCGGTCTCGAGGATCGCCGTCGCCAGCTCCCGGCTCAGCGCGTGATCCTCCACAATCAGGATCGCGGCCGACGTCAACACCCCTTCTCCATATCCCGGCCCGCAGGCGGCGTCATGGGCAGTCGCACCGTACAACGGCTCCCCTGACCCGGTCCGGCCGACGTTACCGTAATCGTCCCCCCGTGCAGTTCGACCAACTGTTTGGTCAGCGCGAGACCCAACCCGCTCCCCTGAAACTGCTTCGTCGTCTCGATTTCGAGCTGGGTGAAGCGTGTAAAGAGCCGAGACAGATCCTCCGCCGCGATTCCGATTCCGGTGTCCGTGACGGCGATTTCGACGAAATCGCCGGAATGGTGGAGGGTAGTGGGTATAGGGTGTGGGGGGGCTTCCACACCCGACTCTCTCCTCCCTAGCGAAGCGGACACCCTGATCGTTCCGCCTTCAGGGGTAAACTTGACGGCATTCGACAGCAGGTTGTAGATAATCTGCTTGAAGCGGACCGGGTCGGCAGTGAGGGTGATCGGCGCAGTATCAATGTCCGGCACAATGGTGAGGCGCTTGGCGTCGGCGACAGGCTGAATCTCGTAGACGGCAACAGTAAGCGCCTCGGAGAGGTCGAAGGGCTCGAGGCGCAGGGTCAGTTTGCCCGCCTCGACCTTGGACAGATCCAGCAGGTCGTTGATCAGCGCGAGCAAGTGGCGACCGCTGGTCTGGATATGATTGGCGTAACGGGCCTGTTTGGCGGTCAGCGGCCCAAAGGTCTGGTCGCACAGCAGGTCGGAAAAGCCGAGGATGGCGTTGAGAGGGGTCCGCAGTTCGTGGGACATGTTGGTCAGAAAGGCGGTCTTGTGGCGAGAGGCGTCCGCCAGATGGCCGTTGGCGATCTGCAACTCACGGGTCCTGACCTCGACCAGGCGCTCCAACTCGTGGCTGTAACGCACCACCTCCGCGTGAAGCTGAGCATTTCGCAGGGCGGAGGCCAGCGGTTCTATGAAGCTGCTCAGCATCGTCACGTGGTCCTGGGTGTAGGCGCCAGGTAGACGGCTATCCAGCGTGATGGACCCGACCGCCTCCCCACTGATCAGCAAGGGCAGTGTCAAGACCGAACGGATCCCCTCTCGCGCGACAAATGCCTCATCGGCAAAGGTCTGCTCTCGCGGCAGGTCCTGGATCAGTCGAGGAATTTTTTGGTCCATGACCCACTCGACAGCGGTCTTGCCAGACGAACGCCACGTCTTCCCCTGAAAACACTCCAAAGGAGGCTCGGCGAACGACAGTACCGTGACCAGCTTCTCTCCTTCCCGAACCACGACGCAGATCCGATCGCAGGAAATGAGCGTTGTGATGACTGTCGCAACGCTGGGGAAGACGTCCTCAAGCATGAACGACCGGCTCAAGAGCGCGGATACCTCATTGATCCCACGCTGATACTCTTCCGCCGCAATCAGCGACGTCGCCTGCCAATAGATGCTCGCCGTCAACGTGATGATCGCGAACAGCACCATGACCGCCAGCCCGAACTCAGTGCCGAAGAAGCCGAACTGCTGTCCCTTTAATCGTACCCAACCCGCCAGGGCTGGAAGAAAGATCGCAACAATCAACAGCCGACGCATGGCGACAGCAGCAATCGTATCGCTCATCATGACGCCTACGATCCTATGTCCTGATCGAGTGAACACGATACCGATGGACAACGCAAGGAACAGGAAGGCCGTATGCGGAGCGACTGTCGCAAGAGGATAGACCTGATGGATCGCGACCCCGCCGTAGAGGTAGGCCACAAGGATCAAGAGCGCCACTAAGGAGACCGCAACGGCCACGTGCTCGGCAGGCTGATAGCCGTTGCGGGTCTTCACATCGAGCAGCAGGAGGGCGCCGCCAAGCAGCAGAAAGTTCAGTGCGCTCGCAAACGCCATCCGGCCCGGAGCATGATATGGTCCGGCAGCCGCCTGGAGATCCTTGACCAGCAGTTGGTCGATCCCGAGGTCCCACCCAAACAGATATTCGCTCAGCGTGAGCAGTCCCATCAGAACGACAGTCGCTGCGCAGACTCGGGCGAGCGGCCTGCTCCATCCACTGATGACGGACTCCGCCAGCAACAACCAGAGAGAGGCCCCGATCAGGACGAAGGCGAGCGCCGTGTTGGCCTGCATAGCAGGAAATCCCGACGCCGGGGCCTTGAGAACGGCCACGTCAAGCCACCAACCGATCAGCACCAGACCGCCGGCTACAATCGCGCCCGCGCTTACGGTCTGTGGAATCCACCGCAACCGTGATGAAAGCTGACGAAGGTCAGAGTGAATACTCATAACGTCTTATGATATGCTTCCGCTTAACATCTTTTGCTCCATAGGCACAAGTATAGCAGTATTTTTTCGAACACAAGAGTACAACTACTCACTGTCGTTGAAAACTTCTGAATATTTTGTTGACAAGACGCCGGCAAGACGAGCTTTCACCGGAATGTCGCCTGCCGACATGGCGATCATATGAGGCGAGGGGCAATACAGCGGAACCAGCGAGTGGAGCGCGAGCATGGCTCGGCTCTCTTTCTGCGCCTTCAGGACTCGATCAGACGATTGCGAAACGCAAATCGGACCAGCCCGGTACGATTTTCAATGTGAAGTTTCTGGCGGATCCGCGCGGCATGGTTCTCGATGGTCCGAACGGACCGCTGAAGCGTCCTGGCGATCTGCTTGTCGGAGAAGCCTTGCGCAATGAGCCGGAGGATCTGCTGTTCGCGCGGGGTCAGACGATCACCGGGCGCACCGTCCACCCACCAATCCCCAAGCGGGATCGACTTTTTTTCAATGTGCTGATGGATCACGTCGGGTACTGTCGCACGGCCCTCAGACTCCCGGAGATAGATCATAAAGGCGCAGTTGAGCGGCGGTGTGCCTGAACATTGGCCGGCATAGATCCTTGCGTAACCGAGCGTCTCCGCAACAACCCCGGCAAAGAGCCCCGAGGCCAGTTCGCACAGGTATAACCCGGATTCACGCGATTCCGTAAAATGGCACTCGAGCACGGTGATCGTCAACACATCATCCGACTCGACCGTTACCCGGATGGTCCATCCGCACTACCGCCCTATCGCTTTCAGGCACTGCACGCACGCACGAGTGTCACACCGTCTCAACGTGCCGTGCCTCAGCCACCACTCGGAGGCCGCCAGCCGCCACTGCTCCGTCCCTCTGTCGCGAACAATCTCCTGGAATACCGAGGGGTGGATCTGCCGTGCCAACGCATGGATGACGGCACTCAGCGCCCTCGTGAGCAGCACCTGCGAACAGTGTGTTCGCTGACGACTCTTATTGCCAACCTGCCGCTTCACAGTATACCCCTCTTTGTTTCATCTCGTTTTCACGCTTCGCGGCACCCCAAGATGATCCCCAGGCAGGACAGATAGGCGATTCCTATTCTATTTCTATTGTGCGGGTGAGTACCCAATATGTACAAGCGTATATTTACGTATAATTGCTGAGTAGGACTACGCATCTTTCTCGAATAGCTCCCGGAGATCCATCCGCTCGCTGCCGGTGATTCGAACACACGGCCACCCTAAAATAACTTTCACCCCACACCGCCGCGTGAGATAATGCTGCACAATGAACGACCCCACGGTAAGCCTCAGGGTATCGTCTTCTGTTCTAGCCCGTCATTCCGTGCTTGACACGGAATCCAGTGGGGCCTTCTGGATACCGGCTTTCGCCGGTATGACGAACTCGCGGTAAGTCGCAGGGAATGAGCCCCCGGTGGATTCACAGGAGGATCGGACGGTGAACTACAAAGGCTTGCCGATCGGCGAGGGCGCGCCGGTCATCGTGAATACGGTGGTCGAGATCCCCTCGGGATCAAGCAACAAGTACGAGTACGACGTCAATCTGGGCGTGTTCAGGCTGGATCGCGTGCTGTACTCGCCGGTACACTATCCGGCCGACTACGGTTTTATTCCCGGCACGCTCGGCCAGGACGGCGACCCGCTCGACATCCTGATCCTGATCTCGCGGCCTACCTTCCCCGGATGCCTGGTCGAAGCTCGACCCGTCGGGATGCTGGACATGGTCGACGATAAGGGTGTCGATGAGAAGATCCTGGCCGTGGCCAACGGCGACCCACGCTATCAGCGGATTGAGGAGCTTACCGGCGTGGAGCCCCATGTATTGAAAGAGATCGAGCACTTCTTCAACGTCTACAAAGAGCTGGAAGGGCGAACGAGCCTGACATCCGGTTGGCTGGGTCGAGGCGCAGCCCATGAGCGCATCGAAACCTACCGCCTCAGATAGTCAGAGGGCCGGCCTGTTCGGCCTCAGCCGCAACGTCGTAGCCCTTGGACTGGTCAGCATGCTGACCGATGTCAGCTCTGAGATGATCTATCCGCTGTTGCCGCTGTTTTTGACCAACGTGCTGGGGGCGGGCCAGACCTTTGTGGGGCTGGTGGAGGGGATCGCCGAGAGCGCAGCCAGCCTGACCAAGCTGCTGTCAGGGTGGCTGTCGGATCGGCTGGGTCGGCGCAAGGGGCTGGTCGTCGTCGGCTACGCGCTGTCTACCGTCGCCCGCCCTCTTGTCGCGTTGACCTTGGCGCCGTGGCATGTCTTGATAGTCCGATTCACGGACCGCCTAGGCAAAGGCCTCCGCACCTCGCCGCGGGACGCCCTTATCGCCGCCTCCACCGATGTAGCCATTCGCGGAAGGGCCTACGGCTTCCATCGCTCGATGGACCACCTGGGGGCGGTCGGCGGCCCGGCATTGGCTTTTGCGCTCCTGCTGATCCTGGGCGATCAACTTCGGACGCTCTTTCTGCTGGCCGCGATCCCCGGCATCCTCTCGATCTTTATCCTGATCCTACACGTACGCGAGAGCCCGGTCGGCGGCGCGGTAATCTCCAAAGTAACACCGGGCGTCTGGCGCCCAAACAGACAACTCACGCGCTTCCTGCTGGTGGTCACGCTGTTTACTCTGGGAAACTCCAGCGACGCCTTCCTCCTGCTGCGCGCGCAGGAGGTCGGGGTCGCAGCCGCCCACCTGCCGCTGCTCTGGATGTTCTTCAGCCTGGTGAAAGCGATGACGGGGTTACCGGGCGGGATCCTTTCGGACCTTCGAGGCAGGCGGGGCGCCATCATCGCGGGATGGCTGGTCTACGCGTTGGCCTATCTGGGTTTTGGTGTTGCCGGCCAGCCCTGGCATATCTGGGTGCTCTTGGGCTTCTATGGCCTGTACTTCGGGCTGACCGAAGGCGGCGAACGGGCGCTTATCGCCGATCTGGTTCCCCAGGATCGCCAAGCCTCCGCATTCGGCCTCTTCCACTTCTGCGTCGGGATCGCGGCCCTCCCCAGCAGTCTGCTGATGGGCTACTTGTATCAGACCTTGGGCGCGGGGCCGGCGTTTACCGTCGGCGCCGCCTTGGCCGGCCTTTCAGCCATTCTGCTCCTTCTCCTGCTCCACCCCGGATCTCCTCAGACGTGAAGGGTGTAGTGCGATGGAATCACCTTGTGAAACGTTTTCGACGACATGGGGGATCAGTATAGCTGGCGAAACACATTGGGCGTGACGTTACGCCTTGAGCTTGTTCTCGATCATGATGTGGACGATCGGGGCTAAGATCAGTTCCATTGCCAAGACCATCTTGCCGCCAGGAACCACGATGGTGTTACGGCGTGAGATGAATGAGCCGTTGATCATCACCAACAGGGTCGGGAAATCAACCCCAAAACGTTTCGGATCAACAAAGCGAATTACCACAAAGCTCTCATCTGCGGAAGGGATATCGCGCGCGATGAACGGGTTGGAGGTATCCACGGTAGGCACGCGCTGGAAGTTGACGTGGGTGCGTGAGAATTGCGGGGTCAGATGGTTAATGTAGTCCGGCATCCGGCGCATGATGGTGTCCACCGTTGCTTCGGGCGAATAGCCGCGCTCAGCGTGGTCACGGTGGATTTTTTGAATCCATTCCAAGTTGACGCTAGGCACTACCCCGATGCCAAGGTCAACGTACTGGGCCACATCATAGCCGCCGTATTTTTGATCTGGGGAAATGTCTTTCACCAAACCGTGCAAGCCTTCATAGAATAGGATGTCGGTGTTGCTTTCAATGTCTTCCCATGGGGTAAATTCACCTGAATCAGCGTTACAGGTAACACCCGCGTCCGCCAAGCGCTTGCAATGGAATGCCGCTTCTTTTGCGTTATGCAAGTAGTAACGCTTTTTGCCAACCCCCGCTTCACCGTAGCTCTTGAAGAGCGCTTCGAGTGCGTGGAAGTCGTTGGCTTCCGGACCGAAGTGGCTGAAATTGTGTTCAACCGCAGAGCGTTCCTTAAATTGCGCGCGGGTTACGCTGTGGAAGCTATCACCTTCAATAATCGCGGAGGTAATTTCCTCGCGGCGGAAAATGTTTTCAAACGCACGTTTAACAAAGGTAGTGCCCGCCCCAGATGAGCCGGTAACTGCAATCACTGGATGCTTTTTGGACATGGAACTTCTCCTCAGAATATTTTTTGGATGCGCAATCCCAGAACATTCCAGCCGAACGCCACGTGGGGCCGTACGTGCCTCTTGATAGGGGCTGTGCATCAAGTAGACAAATGGCGCGCTACCCATTTTGCTAACCAAGTAAGTTAAGGACTTACATGCAAAGTCTGGCGTGTAAGCGTACGCCTGTAAGCACTTTTATCGCGGTGTTTTTCTTTCTCTCTCTTTCTCCACCGAGCTGAGCATGGACGAGGTGTTGTACGGTATCAAGAGTGGTGAAGGGGTCCGGTCGAGGAGCGAGCTGGCGCGGGATCGGTTTCTCACTGTCCGGGACTTACTTCCCCTCTCCCAAGAGCTTCTTTTCGGCCTTTTCTATCTCCCGTGAGGTCTTCGTGCCGGCTTTCTCTACGCGCCCCGTGGCTGCATCAAGTGCCTTCTCTGTCTTTTCCTTAGCTTTCTCCTGTGTCTGGATCGCCTTGGTCTCCGCTTTACGCTTCTGCTGCTCGGCCTTCGCCGCCGCCTTCTCCATCTCCTGCTGGGCTTTTTTCTCTGCTTGCTCAGCTTTCATGGTCGCCTTGTCGGCTGTTTTCTTCGACTTCTCCTCCGCCCTCTCTATGGCCTCTTTGGTCTTTCCTTCTGCTTTCTCTAATCTCTTCGTCGCCTTTTGTTCAACCCCGGACTGAATGTCCGAAATCGTCGGTACCGTTGGGATAACGGGCGGTTGGTATTGGGCAAAGGCCCACGTGCTGGATAGTAGCGCGCTCATAACAGCGCCGGTAAATGTGAGAATCTTTTTCATCTGCGAGCCCTCCTTAGTGTAAATTCTGTTGATGAACAACACGCCAACTGAAGCGGGAGATCTTCCCTTACGACATTTCTCCACCGAGCTGAGTCTAGCCGTGGTATGACAAGGTGTCAAGGGGGAGGATGGGAGGCAACCTATACCGAGCACCGGAGTTCTCGACCACCGAACCGGGTAAATTGTCCCAGGAATCCCATTCCTTGCGATCCTCGACGCACTATTATAAATTGCGTACCTCCATCGAGTTCTCCAAGCACTGAGATGAACGGGATGCTCGTTGCAATCCCCACCCTTAAGAATTCTGTGAACACGATACTGCTTTCATCTTGACTCCTTACGGGTAGTCTCATGCCTTTTCAGCATAGGTAGGATTTTTGGAGTGTAAGCTTAGGCAAATCGGGGTGTTTGAGCAGGCGACCTTCCTTAGACATGCATATTGTATCCACCTATCACCCATTATTACATATCCTACGCGCATATATTAGATGCTCTATTACTATTCTAGTATGTTTCCTATTTCCACATAATAAACAATCACAGTTAATAGTTTGTTATTTTCTCAGTACCGTCTTATGGTATAGTTCTGTTTGGTAGTCTTCTCACCTGTCAACGCGGGAATGTGATGGACCAACTGGTCAAGAGTCTCTTTACCATAATAGGCGGTTCGTCCGGGATGCGGTCTTCCGACCCCGACCAGCTCCTCGGAACCGTTCTGGATGAGGTCCTGAAGGCGGTTGACGATGCGGTCCTTGGCTGGATCTGCCTGGTCCGCGATCTCTCGGACCATGTAAACCGATCTGCCGTCACAGCGTTGCCGCAGGACTCAATCTATCTTGCGGCCGTACGGCACATCGGTAAAGAGACTCCTGCGCCTGCCGCCGTCGCCTGCCCGGACTGCTCCTGCCGTCGGTTTCTCGCCGGCGCCGATTCGCCACCCAAGCACACCATCATCGATCATTGTCCGCATCCAACCTTATCCGAGCCGTTGACCGGCGCTCACGCGTGCGTCTCCCTTTTTGCGCAGGATCGGCCGATCGGTGTGCTGAATGTCGCGAAGGCTGGGTCTGCGTCCTTCTCTGATAGTGAACGATTGTTCCTCCAGACTGTCGCGAGCCAACTGAGCGCCGTGCTGGAAACCGCCGGCCTGATCGGTGAGACGCAGGTCAGACTCAAAGAGACGCAGACACTGCTCGAAGTGACTCACTCCGCCAATTCCACCCTCGATCTGCAAGAGGCTATCCGACGTATCGCGCGAGCAGTCGCTCGTGTGGTTGCGGCCGATACTGCAGGCGCTTATCTGTTGGACAGCCATGACAGATATCTCGTTCCGTTTGCGGGCTATCATCTGCCGAAACACCTTTTAGAGCCGCTCAACAAAACATGGATTCCCGTCAAAGGATTTCAATTTGTTGAAGAAGCATTTACGACAAAGGCGGCCGTCTATGCCGATAATACCGACACAGACACTCGATTGGATCATTCGGTCTTTCGCGTATTTTCTGCTAAATCAGGTCTTTTTGTTCCGATGCTCGCGAAGGATAGGATCGTAGGCGGGTTCTTCGTCATCTGGTGGACACATGAGCATCACTTTACTAAAGACGAGGTGCGTTTGGTTGATGTCATCGCTCGACAGACTGCGATCGCCATCGAGAACGCCAAACTGTTTGAAGAGTCTCGCACACATGCTCAGGCTGCTAAGGCCTCAGAGGAGAAGTATCGACTGTTGGCTGAACACGTCCGCGACGTGATCTATGCGTTGGACGCTGAGGGGCAATTTACGTACGTCAATACTCGAGTCATGGAAATACTCGGCTACACGCCGGAAGAGTTGTTGGGCCACCCGTATACGGACATCCTTACGCCGACAAGCCAGCGCCAGGTCCTGGAAATCTTTGCTGGGGCAGTCACAGGCAATGATCCGATCGGCTTCTGTGAGCTTGATATGGTGAAGAAAGAGGACGCCGTGTTGGTTCCGTTCGAGATCGGCATGGTGACGATTCGGGATGCTTTGGGCCGGCTGATCGGCTGGCATGGGATCGCGCGGGACGTGACAGAACGGAAGCAGTTAGAACAGCAGCTTCTTCGGGCCGAAAAGCTCCGAGCCCTGGGTGAAATGGCGTCCGGGGTCGCCCATAATTTTAACAATGTCCTGGGCGCCATCCTGGGGCGGGCTCAAATCCTTCGTCGGGCGGTCCAGGATCCGGAGGCACAGCGGGGGCTCGATGCGATTGAAAAGGCGGCACTGGATGGGGCCAATATGATCCGTCGCCTTCAGCACTTCACACGCCAACGGCGAGACGAAGAGTTCTTCCCGGTGGATCTTAACCAGGCGGTCAAGGACGTGCTGGCCATGACCGAGACCAAGTGGAAGGATGAGGCCAATCTCGCCGGAACAACGATCGAGGTGATAACCGGCTACGGTAAGATCTCCTCTGTCATGGGCAATATCTCAGAACTCCGGGAGGTCCTGACCAATCTGATCTTGAACGCCGTCGAGGCGATGCCGTACGGCGGCACGCTCGGCTTAAAGACTGAAGAGATCGATGGGTGGATCTGCGCCAGCGTATCCGATACGGGAATCGGGATGACCGACGATGTGAAGTCGAAGGTGTTCGATCCGTTCTTTACCACGAAGGGGGTCAAGGGGACCGGACTGGGACTCAATGTGTCGTATGGAATCATCAGAGGACATCATGGCGAGATCGCTGTGCAGAGCCGACCCGGGCAGGGTACGACCGTATCGATCAGGCTGCCGATTTCCTCCGAACTCCGATCGATTCCACAGCCCACACCGTCGCCATCCGTCAAAGCGGGACACATCCTGGTCATCGACGATGACGACTTGGTCCGCGAACTCCTCTCCGAACTCCTCCGTGCGGCCGGCCATACCGTTGTTCAAGCAGGGGGCGGCCTGGAAGGGATTCGTCTTTTCCAGCAAGGGAGCTTCCATCTTGTCCTGACCGACCTTGGTATGCCGGAGTGCTCAGGTTGGGAGGTGGCTTCGACCATCAAGAAGATCGCTCCTCGCACCCCTATTGTGCTTATCACCGGGTGGGCACTTACGCTCGATCGGACGAAGCTCAGGGAGGCCGGGATTGATCTGGTCTTGAATAAGCCGTTCCAAATCGTTGACGTCATGGCGCTCGTCGCGGAGGGGCTAGAGCTTCGCGAAAAGATCTAGCAGAGTGTGAGGGCCGCACACACTCTGCTAGATCTGTACCGCGTTGTGTCAATTGGCCCGCTTGGCAAGCCATTCGGAGATGATCGGCCAGATCTCCCGTTGAGCTCGACGACTCGTCATGATCCGCGCATGGCTGTAATCCTCTCCGTACCCTTCGGATTTGGCGCAGAACATCATCTGCTTATCCTGACCGCCTAACGCATTGTAAAGTCGGCGACATCCCTCATACGGAGCAATGAACCGGTCGCCTCCTCCGGCAACACAAAGCGCGGGAACAGTGACCTGTCCGAGACCATCGAGGTAGTCGAAACCGTCGTGTCCGGTCCACCGACCGTTCCAATTCCAGCGAAACCACTGATTCATCACGCCGCGAAATTCATTTTCCGGCCCCAACTTGAACAATGGTCCCGGCGCATATCCGAGCAGATTGTTACCTACAGCGCTCAGGGCGATCTTTGCCCAGCCTGACCAGGTCATCCCCGCATCCGTTGCCTGGCTGGCCAGCGTGACGATACCCTTGACCCGCATGAGCGCTTCAGGATGTCGCGCCAGGTGCATAAGAAGCACGAGGCCGCCGCCGCTGTGTCCGACCCAGAAGAGCGGTTTGTTCTGAGTGTTGTGCCGCACCGCGCCAAGCGCCGCCGGGACATCCAGTTCGCTGAATCGCTCGAAGTCCGGGTGAGTAGGCCCTACCTCGCTTCGACCGTGGCCCCTGAGCTCCAGGACCCAGCAGTCAAAGCCGTTTTCGGCAAGGTATGTAGCGAGTCTTTTACAGGTCTGAGCGTTTGAAAATGTTCCGTGAGAGAGAACGACGGGAGAGTCGTGCCAGACATCGCCGCATACCCTCAGCAGTGAGAGTTCAACACGATCGCTGGTCAGCTCTCGATACCATGTGAGTGTGGTTGATTCACGTTGCCGTCGGATCGGAGGTCTGAGATCAGAGACGACGCCTTCGGATCGACTTCCCACTTCCACGCTGAGGCGAGCTTCTTCTGTATCCCGTTCTTGCCGGATCACTGTACCTGTGGGCGGTTGCGACGCCAGTAGGAACGCAACTTCCTGGACGGACGGCGCCGGACTTTTCTCCTTCCTCATCTCCTCTGTCCGCTCGTACGCGAGCAAGCCCTGGATCAATGGGGTATAGAACACCCCGTCGCCCACCAGCGTCACCTTATTGCGATCGACCTCAGCCCATCCTTTCTCGACGAGCGCCTGCCAGATATCGGCGTACTCCTCCAGGAGGTTGACCCTGAAAAGCTCATTGTATAGAGCGACATCGACGCTCATGCTCTGGAGCATCTGGAAAAGGGTGGCAATCCCCAGATCCTTATGTGTGTAGTGGAATCCTCTTTCAGTCGGGAATCGACTTTCGTCAAGACGGCCAAAGTACTCTCCCGCTTTGGTGGAGTTCATATAGATCCATCCCGGCATTTCCGGGGTCCCTGGAAAATAAGTGACGCCGGCGAACCCCCAGCCCCACATATCGTACCCGACAATTCCGTGATCTGCGTCGCGGGCAAACGCCTGCCGCATATTTTCCTCGAACCGATACTCGCCTGAAAGTCCAGGGGTCGTTTTCTCCCAGTCGTAGGCGGTCACCTGTCGGTACCCACGGCTTTCCAGAAACTGTTTGGAGACGCGGTACATCTCAAGATTCTGCTCAGTCGAAGGAAGTTCGTCCCGCCTATGGCGTGCGAAATCGGTCCGGCCGGCGACATTCAGCTCGTAGTGCGTAATATGACCGATGCCTGTTCCGACGATCGCCTCCAGGTCCTTCAGCATCAATTCAGTCGTCTGTTGCGGCCACCCGAAGATCAGATCGACGCTGCTCCGGAGCCCGAGTTCCTCGCACCACTGGAGCGTCTGAAACGCGTGTCTGGCCTTCTGCTTCCGTCCGCTCAGCTTGATCATCTCGTCATCAAGCTGCTGTACGCCCATGCTGATCCGGTTGATCCCGGCTGCTTTCATCGCAGCAAGTTTCTCTCTGGTAAAAAGCTGGGGAATCCCTTCTAGTGTGATTTCGATGCCGGGAGGAATCGTAGGGAAGACGTCTCGTACGATCCGCATGAGCCTGTGGTAATCGTCCGGCCTGTAGAGGTTCGAGGTGCCTCCCCCAAAATAGATGCCGGCGAGCTGTTCGTCCTCAAGAAAATGTTGATACCGTCGCCCTTCCGACTCCAGATACTTCAGATAGCTGTCGAGTTGGGTTTGCCCCTGATACACTTCACTGGGAAACAGGCAGTAGCCGCACCGTTCAGGATTGGTGGGAAGGCAGTAGGGTGTACCGATATACACGTTGAGCCGCTTTGGTATCGCCGCATTTGCCATCCTCCGCTCGACCATGACCTCCTTTATCGGCACATCCCGCTCCAGCCAAAAGAGCGGGGAAGGATGAGCGTGCAGGACCCTGTTGCTCTGTCGCCGCGTCCGCTGCTTCTCGATGTAGTCATATGCCCCGTTGACGTGATGACCGTAAGTTGCCTGACCGCTTACGCTGCTCATGGTACCTCCTCCTTCTGCATAGCCCGCCCTCCGATCTGGAGGAACGGGGATGGCTGGTCGGACCCGGTCCAGGCTCTGAACAGAGCCTTCCAGCGTTGATCGAGTGAAGTGACATTTTTTCTTAGTCTTAGAATGGTGTCATAAGGTCGCTATGAGTGAGCGCCTCAGTGATACGAATAACCTATTTAACTGGATACAATGCGCGAGACAGCAGTTGTTATTGAGGATAAAGCAGGTGGGTATATGCAAGAGCGGTGCTACGTATGGTCGAGCAAAGTACATTAATATCTAATTGATGCAGATGTATCAGATAAAGACATGATCGGACCAGAGTAACCTATACGATCGAAGCGTACAGGGCGACTCAGGCACGGCGGATCGGATTGAATTGGAGGATTGGGATATGAAAAAACGAGGGGAGCGGGGAGAGGCTTAACCTGGGAGGAACTCCGGACGGATTCGCGTGGTGATCACACCCTGTTCCCAGGCCATATTAAGAAGACGTTCAAGGCCCTGTCGGCTTTCCTGATTCCAGGCGCGAGTGTCCTCATTGACATACATACCGACGAATCGGTCGGCCAGCGTCGCCTCCATACCGCGGCCAAACTGTATCGCGTAATCGAGCGCCTGCTGTCGGTGCGCCAAGCCATAGTCGATGCTGGCCTGAAGGTAGTTCGAAACTTCCAGACAACACGACTCACCAAGGTCCTTACGGATGGCGTTCGCCCCGAGCGGCAACGGCAATGCGGTCTGCTCGTACCACCAGGCACCGAGGTCCACCAACTTAGTGAAACCACCGGCCTCGAAGGTGAGCTGGCCCTCGTGGATGACCAGTCCGGCATCCGCCTCGCCCCTGTCGACTGCGTCGAACACCTGATCAAAAGGGACCTCAACGGCTTGAAACTCACTCAGGTACAGCCGCAGCGCGAGGAATGCCGTCGTCAACATACCGGGAACGGCAATTCGCTTACCACGAAGCTCGGCAGGATCGAACCTCCGCTTCGCCACAATGATCGGTCCATAGTTCCGTCCGATGCTGGCGCCATGGGGCAACAGGATGTAGCGGTCGGCTACATAGGTATAGGCATGAACCGAAAGCGCGGTCACCTCCAGCCTGCCTTCCAGCGCCCACCTGTTCAACGTGTCGATCGCTTCGAGGATGTGCTGGAAGCGAAACCGACCCGTATCGAATCGCTCCTTGGCCAAGGCGTAAAACATGAATGCATCATCCGGATCCGGACTATGTCCGATCCGGATAAGACGTGTCTCCATATATTGTCCGTCCTGTAGTCCTGTCATGGGGTATCCCAGAAATCGCCTAATGCTGAGATCATTCGGACTGAGCCCGTCGAAGCCCCACACGTCCCTGTCGACAAGCCCAGGGTGAGCGGAATGTGTGCACGAATCCCGAGGATCAACATAAGTCTACGTTATTCAGGATCTCATGACCACCGTTTTTCTTCGTTCTCCTTTATACATCGGGATTGAGGTGGGCGCAAGGGGTGATTGAAGATTCGTCCGCTTTTAGCGGTTGACTGATTATTCTTGACAAATGCGCGAGCGGTGACTATTATGAACCGTTTGTTGGTCTGAGGGCTTCGTTGACGTTTTTTTGAAAGCACCGCGAGGACCAGGGGCTCGCGGTTTTTTCGTTTCTAAGACCCTGATCATATCAGCAGAAACCGACGCTGTGATGAAGAGGGATAATGGCTCTTGACGATATTACAGAGGATACGATCGGGGGTTCGAGGCCCGATAAAGGCGGTCGACATCGCCCTCTCGAGGTCAAGGTAGACGGTCGAGGGGTCGAATCGGCTATTCGGCTCTTCAAGAAGCTCGTTCTGCGCGATGGGATTCTCAAGGAACTGAAGCGAAGAGCGCATTACGAGAAGCCGGGGGAGAAGCGTCGCCGAAAGGTTCGAGAGGCCGCGCGCAGGCTTCGCCGTCAGGCGGCTCGCGCGGTTCGCCGCGACCAGTCGGAATTCTGAGTCTCCCAAAGATTCGGGAGGAGAAAGCCGGCCATGGACGACGGGACCATGGCGACGGCGTCAATTGAACTGCCCGTAAAAAGTCGGCCCGAGGCCGACGAAAGGAGTTTCGAGAGCATGGGGACACGAGTGTATGTGGGCAATCTCCCGTTTGATACGGATGAAGCTGCGCTCCGCACCCTCTTCGAAGAGGGTGGACGTCGGGTCGCTGATGTGAAGATCATTACCGACCGGGATACCGGACGAGCCCGTGGCTTTGCCTTCGTTGAGATGGAGAATCAAAGCGACGCCCAGGCTGCTATCCAGGCATTGAACGGACGACAGGTCGGGGGTCGCGCCCTGACAGTCAATGAGGCGAAAGAGCAGGCCCCTCGCCGGGGAGGCGGAGGCGGAGGCGGATTTCGCAGTGGTGGTGGTGGTGGCGGTGGTGGTGGCCGCAGGCCCCGCGGCTATTAGTTAGATAGGCAGCGCGCAATCTTCAAAGAGCAGGCCCGGGTGGATCAGGCCTGCTCGGTTTTTTCAGCACAGCTTGACTCTGATCGTCATTGGCTCGGTCCGCCTCCGAGAGGCCGATCGACCGAAGGTGACGACGACATGGCTGTATAGATTTCAAGGAAGGTCGAGAGCGTCACAAGCAACACGGGCCCCAGGATAAACCCGAGAATCCCGAATACCTGGAGGCCACCAAGCATCCCGAAAAACAGGAAAAGCGTCGGCAGATTGGTCCCGCCCGAGATGAGAGCCGGCTTCAGCACATTGTCGGCCGTGCTCACAACCACCGTTGACCAGGCGAGCAACAAGAGTCCGCGAATCCAGCCTCCCTCGAGAAACAGATAGAAAGCCGCCGGAATCCAGATCACCGCCGATCCGCCAACCGGCAGCAGCGAGAAGAGGGCGGTGGCCAGCCCGAGAAAGACCGGGTACGGGACACCAACGGCCCAGTACCCTACTCCTCCCAGGATGCCTTGCGCCAAAGCCGTGACGATGGTACCGCGCACGACGGCCGATACGGCCTCGTAGAGGCGGGAAAAAAGCGCCTCGGCATGCTTTCGCTCAAGCGGTAAAATCCTTTGGAGGCTGTAAACGATCGCCTCACCATCTCTAAGCAGAAAGAAAAAAGTAAAGACCGCGAGAAAGAGATTGACCGTGAAGCTCAACAGGTTGATGGCGATCCCCTTCAGATTGTCGACAATGAAGCTGCTGACCGCCCCCAGTCCGCCCAGCAACAGCGCGTTCAGATCGAAGCCCAGACGCGTGAAGGGCAGACTCACGCGATCCCACAGGACCCGGCCGGCCATAACCGCCGGATGGGACGCGATCCCCGCCAGTCCCTCCTGCTGATAGACGCGTTCCGCCGCCTGATAGAAGCTTACCGCTTCTTGCGTCAGCACCCATCCACTGAGAATGGCCGGGATCATCACGGCAGCAATGACCGCAATCGTCAGTAAGAGGGCTGCGAGCCCGGACTTGCCACCAAGCCGGTGTAACAGGCGGCGGTAGACCGGTTGAAAGACAACGACCAAAATAACTGCCCAGAAAATCGGGGACGCAAAGGGAACGATAATCAGGTAGGTCAGATAGAGGAACAGGAGCAGAGATCCATAGAAGAACACTATGGAGACGCCGGTTCCGTTCCCGCTCCATCGCGCACGCATCCCCTCATCTTTCTTATCAGCCATTGTCTCCACCCTCTGAGTCTGTTCGGCTCAATCGAAGAGTTCCGGATCTGCATTGTCGTTCCGGATACAGGCGCATACCATCTGCGCGGTATTCCTCGCCATGCCGATTCGGCCGTATCGATCCAGCAGGATGATGCCGGCCTCGGCGCCGATCCTGGCCGTCAGCTCACCGACAGCGAGCCTGGCTGCCGCCATCGGATCTTCGCCGTTCTGAAGAAATTCGAGGGCCGTCTTTGCAAGCACCAGCTTGATGATCGCCTCCCCATCGCCGGTGCAACTGACCGCGCCAAGCCGATCGTCGGCGTAGGTCCCGCAGCCGATCAGCGCAGAGTCGCCCACGCGGCCGGGCGCCTTGAGCGGCAATCCGCCCGTCGAAGTGGCTGCGGCCAGATGTCCAGTTCGGTCGAGGGCGACAGCACCGACCGTGCCGACACCCTCGGCGTTATCCTCTCGCATGGTCGTCCATCCGGCGCGCTGGCGCTCCGTGATCAGCGCGTCGACCTCGCACTCCGCAATCCCGACCGTGGCGGCGAACTGTCCGGCGCCATCCCCCACAAGCAGAACCGGCCCGCCCGCCTCCATCACGGCTCTCGCGAGCATCACCGGATTGGCGATTCGCTTCACGGCGCCAATGGCTCCGGCTGCCAGGTTTCGGCCATCCATAATCGAGGCGTCAAGCTCGATCTCTCCATCACGATTCAGGCAGGCGCCTCGGCCGGCGTTAAAAGCCGGATCATCCTCCAGCATCTTGACGGCCTGCTCGACGGCCTCCACCGCAGAGACTCCGGCTGTGAGCAGTTGCCATCCATGTGTAACGGCTGCCCGAATACCCGCACGCCGTGCCTCAATCAGGTCGGGCGCTACCTTGCCTGCTCCACCATGAACGACAATCACAGGACCGAACGATCTAGCGGTGATCAATCCCACCTCTTCACTGTTCTTGTTTGGCTCGGAACGCCTCAGCCATGGCGATCCGCTCCAAGACCGGAGGGTGAGTATACAGGAGCCACACTATCATTCGCGGTGGATCGATATCTGCAAGATTCGACCTGGCAAGTGTCACCTCGGACGCGATGAAGGCTCCGGGGTTACCACTGAGTTGAAGCGATTCGCAGTCGGCTTCTCGTTCGAAGGATCGCGAAATAGCCATCTGAATCGGCGTCGTCAGGATGGTAAGGGCGAGAAAGAGGAGCAGCAGGAGCGGCAACGATACGGGGTCAGCCGGATGAATAAAGCCGAAGCGTCCGGAGTCGGCCGCGGCATGAAGAAGACGAGCGATCAGCCACAGGGCCCCAAGCGCCGAGACCGCACTGATAGCCATCCCCTTCCAGGTGTGGTGTCGCCTCCAATGGCCCAGTTCATGCGCCACGACCAGCTCTACCTCCTCATGGGTCGCGGCGGTCAGCAGGGTATCGTACAGAACGATCCGCCTCGATGGTCCAAGCCCTGTGAAGTAGGCATTGGTCTTCGCAGTCTTACGGCTGGCATCGATCTCCAGGATCGGCCCTACCGCCACACCCGCCCGATCCGTCAACACGCGGATACGCTCCACCAATCCTTTATCCTGCACCGGTCGGAACGTATGAAACAGCGGATCCAGAAGGATCGGAGACAGCTCTGCAAGCAGGCTCGTCACAAGAACGACGACACCCCATACCGGCAGATACCAACGGGCCGGATCCCATCTGATAAACCCATAGAGCAGCATCAACAGCGGGAGCATGACTCCCACGTTGATCAGCGCCCCTTTTGTGTAATCCCACGCCCACGCGGCAAACGTCTGACGAGAGAGCCCAAACATATGCTCGCGAAGGAAACCGCCGTACAGGCTGACGGGAAAGGTGACCGCATGATACGATAGAGCCAGCACGAGACCGAACACCACAATGGTCAGCCATACGCGCCCGCCCGCAACTGAGACGCTGAGATCGCGAATCTTTGCAGACAGTGGGCTCAGGGTCAGGAGCCCAAACAGGCCAAGGGTCAACGCCATTCGCACACCGTACAACAGATATCGCCCCCTGGCGTACGCCCGCCCGTTAGCCAACTCCTCAGCGGTAAAATACTGTCGAGCCTTATCGGCGAAGGATACATGCGGGCCCGAAGGCGGCGTGTCGCCTCCAGGCGCCTGCCGTTCAAGTGAAATCGTCGCCCCGGCAAGCGCCAGCAAGAACACCAGAAGTGACCATTGCGGTAACATGCAATACGGACCTCGAGAAGGAGTCATCTGATCAATTCAACAGACCGAACACCTTGTGCAGTTCGATGCGGGCCGCAACATAATCCGGCTCAATCTCCAGCGCCTTCTTCAGCTCTCTGATCGCCTCGTCGTACCTCCCCTTCCGCACAAGGACTCGGCCCATATTCATGTAGGGGTAATGGCGAGGTTCGTATCGCTTCGCGACCATGGCCTTCTCGAGCCACGGAATCGCCTCATCATACTCTCCCTTCTCAATCAGGTAGACACCGATGTCGTTGTACGGATTGCCGAAATCAGGGTCGACCCGGATGGCAGCCTCGCACTCCTTGATGGCCTCGTCAATCTGTCCCTGAAAGCTGTACGCCCACCCCAGGAAGGTATGAGCCTCGGCCGTCGCATACAGCTCGATAGACCGCTTATAGGCCGCGATTGCGCCATGCAGATCTCCGTTCGCTTGCAATCGATATCCCTCTTTGAAGTAGAATTCCGCCAGCTCAAGTCGTCCCGGATCAGGCATGATCTTCACCTATTGTGACCTTATTCGCAGGCACGGCGAGGGTCAGTCTTACTCTATAATTGTAACTACTTAGGCATTTAGACTGAAGGCTGAAGGCCATAAATTGCTATTGCGTGATCACGCGTGACGTACCCCTAACAGCCTTCAGTATTCAGCCTATCCACCTCTGATTTACTCTTTCATTCTACCACGTGAACAGATTGTGCTGCGTCTTGAAATGAGCCCCTGTGCTCAGCCGAGTTTTTTGTGGAAGCGGAGAATGCTGGTCGTAATCAGGACAGTCCCAATGGCGGTTAGAACCAGCAGATGGGTCCAGAGATACGAGATCCCGATCCCCTTCAGCATGATCCCCCGGACAATCTCCACATAATAGGTGAGAGGAATGACGTACGCAATGCTCTTGGCCAAGGGCGGCATTCCCTCGATCGGGAAGAGCACGCCGGAGAGATAGACCGACGGAACAAAGATGAAATACGCGAGCTGCATGGCCTGATGCTGGCTCCTGGCGATGGTGGATAACAGGATGCCGAGACCCAAGGTCCCCATGATGAAGAACAGAGACAGAAAGTACAGAAGGGGCAAACTGCCGCGTATCGGAATATCAAAGAACCAGACGCCGAACACGAGGGCGAATGTCATCTGCGCATAGGCGATGACAACATTCGGCACAATCTTCCCGATCATCAACTCCCAGCGGCGCAGCGGGCTGACGATCAGCGCCTCGAGCGTTCCGCGCTCACGCTCCCGTACTACGACCATCGCAACGATGGTGATGGTGGTTTGCATCAGGATGAAGCTCAGCAAGCCCGGAATAATGAAGATGGCGCTCACGAGGTCCGGGTTATACCAGGCCCGGACTCGGACATCCAGTGGAGTCGGGGGTGTGACCCGACCGGCGCTCCGCTGCAGCGTCTCCGATGCGATCCGCAGCGAACCCACCTGACCGATGGCGTTGGCCGCATTGATAGCCGATGTCGCCACCAGCGGGTCCGAGGCGTCGACGATTACCTGGATCTGGGTGACACGCTGCTGCTTGAGCGAGCGGGCGTAGTCAGGTGGAAAGATGATCCCCACCTTCGCTTTGCCGCCGTCGATGAGGTATGTGATCCGTTCATAGCTGTCTACATGATAGTCAAGGTTGAAATACTGAGAATTGGTAAACGCATGAAGGAGATCTCGACTCTCAGGCGTCCGGGACTGATCGAGGACAGCAGTCGGCATATGCTTGACGTCGGTATTGATGGCCCAGCCGATGATGCCGAGGACCATCATCGGCATAAACAGCATCATCCCTAGCGTAAAGCGGTCGCGCCACATCTGGATAAACTCCTTGCGGATCATACCGAGCAGACGCGACTTCATATCCCGCCCTCCCGCATTCGCTTGAGCTGCGCCCGGAGGGAGCGCCGGTCGACCAGGCCGACGAATGAGACAAAGATATCCTCGATCGACGGGATCGCCGCCTCAACTCGGTTGACCTTGAGCTGCTCACCGGTCAGGCGGGCCTCCACCTCAGTGGGTGACAGGCTCTTGTCCTCCGTGACAACGTGGATCGTGTTCCCGAACCGGACGACTTCCGCCACGCCGAGAAGTGTTTCAAGGAATATCGCGGCCTCCCGCATCGGCTGGCATTCGATCTCAATCACCTGCCCTTTCAGGGCGTTCGCCTTGATCTCCTCACGGCCTCCCTGGGCCGTAATCCGACCCTGGTAGATGAATCCCAGACTGTCGCAGTGCTCCGCTTCGTCCATGTAGTGAGTCGTGGCCACGATGGTGATCCCTTCCTCTGACAGTCGGTAGATCAAGTCCCAAAAGTTACGACGGGAGACCGGATCGACCCCGGCTGTCGGCTCATCCAGGAAGAGCAGTTCCGGCTTGTGAATAATACTGCACCCTAAGGCCAGGCGCTGCTTCCAGCCGCCAGACAGGTGGGCTGCCAATGCGCTCTCGCGTCCGGTCAGGTCGGCCATCTGAACCATCTGCTCGATCCGAGCCCGCTTCATGCCGTTGGGGACCGAGTAGAGACTGGCGTAAAAGTCGAGGTTCTCCCGGACCGTCAGATCCTCGTACAGGCTGAACCGTTGGGACATATAGCCGATCTTTTCCTTGATCCGCTCCGGCTCCGTCGCAATATCGTAACCCAACACATTCCCTGATCCCTCGGTCGGGTCCAGCAGCCCGCACAGCATCCGAATGGTCGTAGACTTCCCAGCCCCGTTGGGACCGAGGAATCCGTAGATCTCGCCCCGCTTAATCCGCAAGTCCACATGGTCCACGGCAACGATCTTGCCGAATCGCCGTGTCAGTCCTTCGGTAAGGACGGCGTAACTGTCCGGGTCAGACTCAGCCATTGAGACGACTCCAATCGGCGGACGGCAAACGGCCGGTTCGCTGCGATCCTTCGCCTCCTGTCTTGATCTCGGCATCGGCCGGCATCCCCGACTTCAGCAAGCGCTCGTGATTATTCAGGCGGATCTTGACCCCAAAGACCAGGTTCACACGCTCCTTCTTGGTCTGAACTGTGCGAGGGGTAAATTCGGCCTTCGAGCTGATCTCGACCACCTTCCCCTCGAAGCGCCGATTCGGGAATGAATCGACAGCGACTGACGCCTCCTGGCCGATACTCACCAGCCCGATCTCCGACTCCGGGATGTAGACACGCAGCCACAGATCATCGGGATCGATGAGGATCACAATGGGAAACCCGGGATTAACAACCTCTCCCTGCTCGGCTCGCTTGGTCAGGACGATGGCCGTAAGTGGCGCAAGGATGGTGCTATCGCGAAGTCGGACCTGGGCCATTCCGAGCGTCGCCTTTGCCCGATCACGTTCATGACGAGCTGCCTCGATCGTCTCCGGTCGAGGACCCACTCGGACCAATTCGTACCGTTCGCGGGTTGCCCTAACCTGGCTTGACGCTACCTCGACCTTGTTCTTGGCCTGGTCTCGCTCTTGCGCTGAGATGGCCCCCTCTTTGAAGAGGTTATCGAATCGGTCCCACTCATCCTTGGCCAGCTTCAGGTTATCCTCCGCCTGCTGCAGGTTGGCGCGCGCCTCTTCGATCTCTTGAAGGCGCGAGCCTGCGAGCAGCTCTTTGAGCTGCGCCCCGGCCATGGCCAGCGCCGCCTGCGCTTGCGTCACTTCTGCCTCGATCTCAGAGGTGTCGAGACGAGCGATGACCTGATTGGCCTGGACTTGGTCGCCCTCCTTCACCAGGAGCTGGGCGAGACGACCCGGCAGCTTCGAGCTGACCTCGACCTCGGTAGCCTCGATCGTCCCATTCGCCACAAGGACGTCGCCGCCCCCCTTTTCGCGGACCAGCCCCCAGCCGACGAAGAGTGCAGCACCGGCCAATGCCAGCGCAACAAGCAACGCTATCTTTCGTTTCTGATCCGCCACTTACCCTCTTGTCGGCCTATGACAATATTTACTTCTTTGATTCTATTCCTCGACTAACCAGTTCCTTGAATGCAACTTCGTCGAGGGTGGGGACGCCGAGGCGCTTGGCGTCGTCGAACTTGCTGCCGGGGTCTTTGCCGACGACAACAAAGTCAGTCTTCTTACTTACCGTTGAAGTTACGCGGCCACCAACTCGGACGATCAGCTCTTTGGCTTCGTCGCGAGTCAGCCCTTCGAGTCCGCCCGTCAAGACGAAGGTTTTGCCCGCCAGGGGGCGAGGCTCCGCCGTGACCCCCGCCTCCTTCATGCTGACACCCACTTCACGCAACTGTTCGATCTGGCGGCGGTTCTCCGGCTGACGAAAATAGAGCGCCACACTCTGGGCGATGCGGGGACCGATACCAAAAATCTCGGCCAGCTCCTCCTCCGGCGCCTGCTCCAGCCGATCCATCGAGCCGTAATGCCGGGCCAGGATTGTGGCGACGTGCTCGCCCACATAGCGGATTCCCAGCGCGAATAACAGGCGACTCAGTCCGCGTCCCTTGCTGCCCTGGATTGCGTTATGCAGATTCGTCGCCGACTTCTGTGCCAGTCGTTCAAGCTCGGCGAGGGTGGCCACATCAAGTCGGTACAGGTCGGCGAGCTCCCTGACCAGTTTCCGATCGACAAGCTGCTCCACTACCGCCTCGCCCAGATGTTCGATGTCCATCGCCCTTCTCGCGCCGAAGTGCAGCAGCGACTCTTTCAGCCGGGCTAAGCAGGCAGAGTTGGTGCAGCGGCTGACTACCTCGCCCTCGGGTCGGAAGGCCTGGGCGTTACAGACCGGGCATTGGCCGGGAAAGCAAAATGGTGTGCTGTCAGGGGGCCGCTTTTCTTGAATCACCCGCAAAATGTGCGGGATCACATCACCGGCTCGTTCGATCAGGACGGTGTCCCCCTCGCGAATGTCGAGGCGCTCGATCTCATCAGCATTGTGCAGCGTCGCCCTGCTGATCGTAGCGCCGGCAATCTCTACGGGATCGAGCAGGGCGGTCGGCGTCAGCGCCCCCGTCCTCCCCACGTTGACGTCGATCTTTCTGATGATACTGGTCGCCTGCCGCGCCGGGAACTTATAGGCGACGGCCCACCTGGGATGGTGGGTGGTCGAGCCGAGCCGCCGTTGCTGCTCGATCGCATCGACCTTGACCACAACGCCGTCGCAGTCGCACCCGATCTCATCTCGCGCGGCCTCGATCTCGAGATAAGCCTGAATGACTCCATCGATATCGGCGCAACGACGGCGATATCGTTCCAGCGTGTTCTTGCGGTCTTGAGGATCGAGAAGGAATCCGGCCTCCAGCAACTGCCCCATGGTCTGCCAATGCTCGGTAAACGGATCAGGCTCGGCATAGCTGACACCGTAAATAAAGATATCGAGGCGACGGACTTCGGTGATCCGCGGGTCTTTCTGGCGGACTGAGCCGGCCGCGGCGTTCCTGGGATTAGCGAATGGCTCTTCGCCTTCCGCCTCCAGCTCCCGATTCAACTTTTCAAACGCCTGACGCCATATGAAGATCTCGCCGCGCACCTCCAGGGCGGCACATGCGGCCAGCGGTCCGTGCAGGTAACGGGGGATACCCCTGACCGTCATCAGATTCTGTGTCACATCCTCGCCGTATCGGCCATCCCCTCTGGTGGCGCCCCGCACCAGCCGCCCGCCCTCATACAGCAGGGCCACGCTCAGTCCATCAACCTTCGGTTCAACCACATAAGTAAACCGCTCGCCTGGGAGCGCCCTCTTGATGCGGGCCTCGAACTCCCGAAGTTCCTCGGCATTGTAGGCATTATCCAGCGAGAGCATCGCCGCCTTGTGCTGCACCGAGGCGAACCCTTCGACGGGCCGACCGCCAACACGTTGGGTCGGAGAATCGGGCGTAATCAGTTCGGGATGTTGCGTCTCAAGCGTTTGCAGGCGTTGATAGAGCGTATCAAACTCGGCATCGGTGATCTCCGGCCGATCCAGCACATAATACAGATATTCATGGCGACGAATGAGCTGTCGGAGATCATCAACCTGTGCGCGGAGTATAGAAATACCCGACATTGTTCCTGCCTGAGTAAGCACTATAACTATTTATAAATAGAGGGGTTTCACGCTGTCACTCTCAGCCTATTGGTAGCAGACTTTATGTAGCGAGGCAAGGTAATTCGGCCCTTAAACCCTTGCCGAGGTGGGCTGTCTAATCAGGCAAACAGTGACAACAACCACAACAGGAGGGAACGATCATGAAACAGTATCTGTCGAAACTGGTCGTCATGGCGCTCGTAATCGGTGGATTGGTTGCCATCGCTCACCCGGCTCTGGCATGGGTCCGAGTTGGGATCAACGTCGGGGTCCCGTACCCGGTAGTCGTCGCTCGCGCTCCTGTTGTGGCGCCGGCTCCCGGATGGCGTATGCGACCTGCGCCTGTCTATTATCAGTCTGTCTGGGTTCCTGGACACGTCAACCGATGGGGTGTCCGAGTCCCTGGCCACTGGCGGTAAACGCGTTCTGCTCCTCCTGCCCTCCCCTGCCTCCGACCGCTAAGGGACCGATCGTCAGATTGGTCTCTTAGCGGTTTTCTGGTTGTTCTTTGGGCTCCGTTCATCACCTTGACATTTGCGCGCGTCTTCTGTAGGGTGACTCTCAAGCTCAGGATCATGCGGCATCGGTATGCGCGATGGTCGAGGCAACGGTTCTCCAACAGCTTGAAAAGTTAGCTGACCAGCTTGGCGTAAAGGTCCTCTACGAGAACCTGGATCAGCAGGAATTCGTCGTGAGAAGCGGCGCCTGCACGCTGCGGGGGCAGCTTGTAGTCATCATTGATCACCGCCTTGCGCCGGGCAATCGAATCCAGGTCCTCGCCGATTGCCTGTCACGATTCGACCTATCTGCCATCTATCTGGTTCCGGCTGTTCGTGAATTGATTGAAGCGCGACGAGCTACGCCGCCTGCGACATAGGAGGACTGACGTGGGAACGCCAATGAGCCAACAGGCCATGAGCGTATTTTTTGGACGGCAGAAGGTCTGCCGGCCGGCCGACTGTGGATCGCCAAGGCCGGCCGCACGGCGTCCCTGTACAGGTAGTGATCTGGGATTACAGTCAAAAGATTCTCAAGTCGGACGTCTGAAGATTGGGCTTGACAGTATTGCGCCTTCCGCTACAATAAATTAACCTTTTAATCGAACTCAGAGAGGTTCGAAAAGGAGATGCAGTGGGAATATCTCAAGACATTCTAGCCAGTGCGTATCGAACGACCTCCTCGCCGGATGGTGAGGGGGTTTTTTTGTGCGCATAAACTGGAGGCTCAACTGAACGAAAAGGCCCAAATTCTGGACTCGACGACAATCCAGCGGGCGGTCACCAGGATCGCCCACGAGATCGTCGAGCGAAACAACGGAACAGAGAATCTGGTCCTGATCGGTCTCCGCAGCCGGGGGGTAGATCTGGCGAGGCGAATCGCCAAGGAGCTCACGCTTATTGCCGGGACCGAGGCGCCAGTCGGGGCCCTGGACGTGACCCTCTATCGCGACGATCTAGATAAGGTTGGACCGCAGCCGGTGGTTCGAAAGACTGAGATTCCATTTTCGATCAACGAAAAAAAGGTGGTGTTGGTGGATGATGTCCTCTACACCGGTCGGACCATTCGGGCAGCCCTGGACGGCCTGATCGACCTTGGGCGGCCCCGTCTCATTCAGCTTGCCGTCCTCGTCGATCGGGGTCATCGCGAACTGCCGGTTCGGGCCGATTATGTCGGCAAGAATGTCCCTACCTCCCGACAGGAGCAGATTCAGGTCCTGCTGACTGAAGAGGACGGGGAAGACAAAGTCGTCATCATGGAACAGTAGGAAAGGACGCAATGGGCCTCGCACACAAAGATCTGTTGAGTATTCGGGAACTGACGTCGGACGAGATCCGGCTGATCCTGGATACCGCCGAGTCGATGAAAGAGGTGGCCCGTCGCGACATCAAGAAGGTGCCGGCTCTGCGTGGCAAGACGATGATCAACCTGTTCTACGAGTCCAGTACCCGGACCCGTACATCGTTTGAAATCGCCGGGAAGTGGCTGAGCGCCGACGTCATCAACGTCTCCACCTCGGCCAGTTCGGTGACCAAGGGGGAGAGTTTAAAGGACACGGGTCTCACGCTGCAGGCGATGCACCCGGATATCGTTGTTCTCCGCCATCCGGCGGCAGGCACGGCTCAGTTTCTGGCCGAGCGGCTGACTGCATCGGTTATCAACGCCGGGGACGGCGCCCACGAGCACCCCAGCCAAGCCCTGCTCGACCTGTTCACCATCAGGGAGAAAGCAGGACGGCTGGAGGGACTCAAGGCCGCCATTATCGGAGACATCGCCCACAGTCGGGTCGCCAGGAGCAATATCCACGGGATGCAACGAATGGGAATGGAGGTGCGAGTCGCAGGACCCCGGACGATGCTGCCCCGTTTTATCGAACGACTTGGGGTTGAGGTCTTTACGAACCTCGATCGAGCCGTCGCCGACGTCGATGTCATTATGATGCTCAGGCTGCAAACCGAGCGTCAACAGACCGGACTGTTCCCTTCGCTACGGGAGTACTCGCGCCTGTTCGGCCTGACCGCAGAGCGGCTCAAGGCCGCAAGGCCTGATGTGCTGATCATGCATCCAGGCCCTATGAATCGGGGCGTCGAGATTGCGCCGGATGTTGCCGACGGCCCCTACTCGCTGATCCTCAATCAGGTCGAGAACGGCTTGGCCGTGCGGATGGCTCTGCTCTATCTCTTCGCCGGCAGTGGGCAGGCAGGATAGTCTAAGAGATGGGACGATCATGAGAATTCTAATCAGAGGTGGGCGGGTCATTGATTCGGCAAGCGGAGTGGACGATCTCCTCGATCTGTTCATCGAGGATGGAAAGATCATTCAGATAGAGAAAGGTGTAGGCAATACCGAACCGCTCGAGGCGAGTAAAGGCAAAGGGACGAAGGCGGCAAAGCATGCGGAATCCGCCCTTGCTGTTGATCGGGTGATGGATGCGACGGGACTGGTGGTCTGTCCGGGCCTGATCGACATGCATGCCCACCTGCGCCAGCCGGGACGTGAGGATAAAGAAACCATCGCGAGCGGAACAATGGCAGCGGCGCGAGGCGGCTTTACGACGATCTGTTGCATGCCGAACACCGACCCGGTCAACGACACACGCACCGTCACTGAGTTTATTCTGGACACGGCCAAGCGCGAGGGGGCCGTGCAGGTCTGCCCCGTCGGCGCTATCACGAAAGGACTGAAAGGGGAAGAGCTGGCCGAGATCGGGGAACTGTTCGAAGCCGGCTGCGTAGCCATCTCTGACGACGGTCGCCCGGTCATGAACGCTGAACTGATGCGGCGAGCCATGGAATATGCAGCGATGTTTGATCTACCGGTCATCCAGCACAGTGAGGACCTGCACCTAAGCGGCAGGGGGGTCGTCCACGAAGGGCTGGTCTCGACCGAACTCGGGCTTCGGGGTATCCCGTCGGCGTCGGAGGCGGTGATGGTGGCGCGCGATCTGTTGCTGGCAGAATTGATCGGCGCACACCTCCACGTTGCCCACGTGAGCGCGGCCGAATCGGTGCGTCTGATTCGCGACGCGAAGGCCCGCGGGGTCCGGGTAAGCTGCGAGGTCACCCCGCATCACGTCGCGCTCACAGAAGAGGCGGTCCGCGGTTTTCTGACCAACGCCAAGATGAACCCGCCGCTTCGGTCAGAGGCCGACCGGCAGGCCCTGCTGGAGGGATTACGAGATGGTACGATCGACGTGATTGCGACGGATCACGCCCCTCATACAGTCCAGGAGAAGGAGCGGGAGTTCGATCTGGCTCCTAATGGCGTGATCGGCCTGGAGACGGCACTCGCTATGACGCTCACGACGCTGGTGGCCCCAGGCGTGTTGAGCCTGCCACAGGCAATAGCGAAGCTCACCAGCGAGCCGGCGCGCATCCTGAAACTTCGAAAGGGTCGAATCGCCAAAGGCGCAGACGCCGATCTGACGATCTTTGATTCGAATCGTGACTGGACGGTGGATCCTGCAACCTTTGCCTCCAAAAGCCGAAATACGCCGTTCGCCGGATGGCGGCTTACAGGCGCGCCGGTGATGACGCTGGTCGGGGGGCAGGTAGTGTGGGAGGCGTGATGTGGGAGGATCTGTGAAACAGGCATTGTTGGCGTTGGCCGACGGTACCGTCTTCGAGGGGTTGGCTTTTGGCGCAGAGGGGGAGACTGTCGGCGAGGTGGTCTTCAACACCAGCATGACCGGCTACCAGGAGGTCCTGACCGACCCCTCGTACAAGGGGCAGATGGTCGTCATGACCTATCCGCTGATCGGTAACTACGGGATCACGCCCGAAGATGTCGAGTCGAGCGGCCTCGCGGTAGAGGGGTTTATTGTGAAGGAAGCATGCGCTCACCCAAGTAATTGGAGGAGCACTCGGACCCTCGACAGTTACCTCAAGGAGCAGGATATCGTGGGAATTCAGGGGATCGATACCCGTGCTTTGACAAGGCATCTCCGAGACTACGGAGCGATGGAGGGGGTCATTTCCACGCAAGATCTCGATCCCGACAGCCTGATTGCCAAAGCAAAAGCTTCGCCTGGTCTGATCGGGTGTGACCTGGTAAAGGAGGTCGCCTGTACCTCGCCGTATACCTGGCATGAGGGACCGTGGCGGTTGAGCAACAGCGGCAAAGACAGTGTTGAGTGTCGAGTGTCGAGTGTCGAGCCGGCAGACCAGCTCAAGCTTTTCCCTCCTCCCTCCACCCTCCACCCTAGACCCTACAACGTAGTGGCCTACGATTGCGGGATCAAACAGAATATTCTGCGAAAGCTGATAGAAGCGGGGTGCGACGTCACGGTCGTCCCGCCGGATACCTCAGCGTCCACGGTCCTGAGTCTGGCTCCGGATGGGGTCTTTCTGAGTAATGGTCCCGGTGACCCGGAGGGCGTGCCGTATTTGATCGATAACGTTCGGAAGCTGATCGACAAAATTCCGATCTTCGGCATCTGCCTGGGCCATCAGATCCTGGGTCTCGCCTTCGGAGGGCGGACCTACAAACTGAAGTTCGGTCATCACGGCGGCAACCAACCCGTTAAGGACCTGACAACCGGGAAGGTGGAGATTACTACCCAGAACCACGGCTTTGCCGTAGATATCGCCTCGATCCCGGACTCAGAGATCGAACTGACCCACATCAACCTCAACGATCACACCGTTGAGGGGATGCGCCATCGTCGCCTGCCGATCTTCTCGGTACAATACCATCCGGAAGCCTCCCCTGGCCCCCATGACGCGAGCTATCTTTTTCAACGCTTCGTGGAGTTGATGGCAAAGGCGGGCACAAGCCGATGAAGGCGCAGGTTGGACTGATCATTCATCAGGAACAAGAGGACTACCTGGAGCGGCTGCTGCCTGAGAGGGATCTGCTGTTGCGGGAGATGGAACACTTTGCCGATGAGCATGGTATCCCCATTGCCGATCCGGAGGTTGCGACGTTTCTGGAGATTACGGTCCGAGCGCTCCGGGCACAGCGGGTGCTGGAGGTCGGGACTGCCATCGGATACGCCGACATCTTCATGGCCAGGGCCATATCGCCTCGAGATAGGGTGGTGACCATCGATATCAGCATCGAGATAATCGAGAAGGCAAAAGCGTATGTGAAGCGGGCAGGCCTGGAAGATCGGGTCGAGTTTCACAATGGTCCGGCCCTGACGGTGATCCCTACCCTCGACGGACCGTTCGACCTGGTTTACCTTGATGCGGTGAAGGAAGAATACCGGAACTACCTGGATCTCGCCTTGCCGCTGATGCGGATTGGCGGGGTTGTCGTATGCGATAATGTCCTCTGGAGAGGGCAGGTGGCGAGTGACCGGCTGTTCGGGGAGCAGTATCGTCGCTCAACGGAGGCGCTGCGCGGCTTCAACGACTACTTCGTCCGTCATCCCCAGCTTCTCGCTCAGATCCTCCCCGTAGGCGATGGCCTTGCCTACGGCGTAAAGGTGAAGTAGATGCCGAAGCGAACCGACATCGAGAAAATCCTGATCATCGGGTCTGGCCCGATCGTCATCGGGCAGGCGTGCGAGTTCGACTACTCGGGGACTCAGGCCTGTAAGGCGTTGCGGGAGGAAGGCTACCGGGTGATTCTGGTCAATTCGAATCCGGCCACGATCATGACCGACCCGGAAATAGCCGACCGGACCTACGTAGAGCCGCTGACCGTGTCTGTTGTCGAGCAGATCATCGCTCGGGAGCGTCCCGATGCGCTGCTCCCCACCCTCGGGGGGCAGACCGGCCTCAACCTGGCCGTCGCGCTGGCCGAGGAGGGAATCCTGGACCGATACGGGGTCGAGATGATCGGGGCGAAGCTTCAGGCCATCAAGAAGGCCGAAGACCGCGACCTCTTCAAGCAGGCAATGCAGAAGATCGGCGTTGAGGTGCCTGAAAGCGGGCATGCCTATTCCCACGAAGAGGCCCGTTCCATTGTTGAGCGAATCGGTTACCCGGCGATTATCCGTCCTTCGTTTACGCTTGGTGGCGCCGGCGGCAGCATTGCCTACAATCGGGACGAATTCGACGAGCAGGTTCAGTGGGGGCTCAGCATGAGCCCCGTCCACCAGGTCCTCATTGAAGCCTCCGTCATCGGCTGGAAGGAGTTCGAGCTGGAGGTCATGCGCGACCTGAAGGACAATGTGGTCATTATCTGTTCTATCGAGAATTTCGACCCGATGGGGGTCCACACCGGCGACTCGATTACCGTGGCTCCGGCTCAGACTCTGTCGGATAAAGAGTACCAACTCATGCGGGATGCCGCCATCGCCATCATCCGCGAGATCGGCGTCGAGACCGGCGGCAGCAACATCCAGTTTGCCGTCAACCCCAGGAACGGACAGATGTTGGCGATTGAGATGAATCCGCGGGTCTCTCGATCCTCGGCATTGGCCAGCAAGGCCACCGGGTTCCCCATTGCAAAGATCGCCGCTAAGCTGGCGGTGGGCTACACGCTGGACGAGATCAGCAACGATATCACGAAGGAGACGACAGCCTGCTTTGAGCCGACCATTGATTACTGCGTGGTCAAGTTCCCACGATTCTCGTTCGAAAAGTTTGCCGGCGCCGATGAGACACTGACGACGCAGATGAAATCGGTCGGGGAGGCGATGGCGATCGGTCGGACCTTCAAAGAGGCGTTGCAGAAAGTGATCCGCTCGCTTGAGACCGAGGCGTATGGACTGGAGAGTCGAATCTTCAGAGATCTGGAACAACGGGGTGCGGGGTACGGGGTACGAAGTTCCGAGGTCAGCGAGACAGATCAGATGCGGGTCCGGGACCGCCTTCGTGTTGCGAATTGGGAACGGCTTTTTTACCTCGCCGATGCGCTTCGCATGGGAATGACGGTACAGGAGATCCATACGCTGACAGCCATTGATCCCTGGTTCATTGAGAATATCAAGGAGATCGTAGAGTTTGAGAATCGATTGATCGGTCTCGACGGACGCCGGGACGGTTCGCCGTTGCTTCGTCTTCTGACGGCGCCTATCATACAGCAGGCCAAGGCCTTGGGTTTTTCCGACCGCCGGCTCGCCGATCTTGTCGGCTCACAGGAGCTCACCATCCGGGATGCCAGGAAACGGATGGGAATTGAGGCTACCTTCAAGATGGTGGATACCTGCGGCGCCGAGTTCGCAGCCCATACGCCGTACCTGTATTCGACGTACGAGCAGGAGTGTGAGGCCAACCCGACCAATCGCAAAAAGATCATGATCCTGGGTTCCGGCCCGAATCGGATCGGCCAGGGAATCGAATTCGACTACTGCTGCGTTCACGCGGCTCTGGCCCTGAAGGAGATCGGCTGCGAGACGATCATGGTCAACTGTAATCCCGAGACAGTCTCGACCGATTACGACACCTCCGATCGCCTGTACTTCGAACCGCTCTGCCTGGAAGATGTCCTGAACATCGCAGAGCGGGAGCGGCCGGATGGAGTCATCGTCCAGTTCGGCGGACAGACGCCGCTGAAACTGGCCATCCCGCTTGAGCGGGCCGGCGTCAAGATCCTGGGAACTCCGCCCGATGCCATCGACCGGGCTGAGGACCGTGAACGGTTCAAGCAGGTGCTGCAGCGCCTTGACCTGAATCAGCCGCCGAATGGGACCGCCGTCTCAGTGAGTGAGGCGCTTCGGATTGCACGACAGATCGGCTACCCGGTCCTGGTGCGACCGTCATATGTCCTTGGTGGTCGGGCGATGGAGATCGTGTATAACGAGTCGAGTCTCCAGGAGTATATGGCTCGGGCCGTCCAGGCCTCGTTGGACCATCCCGTGCTGGTGGATAAATTCCTGGAAGACGCCATCGAGATGGATGTAGATGCCCTGTGCGACGGCCGGGAGGTCGTGATCGGGGGAATCATGGAGCATATCGAGGCGGCGGGAGTCCACTCCGGCGACTCGGCCTGCTCCTTGCCGCCCCGGTCGGTGCCACAGTCGCTGCTCGATCAGATTCGGGCGCAGACCAAGGCAATGGCACTGGAGCTTGGGGTGATCGGTCTGATCAACATCCAGTTCGCCATCAAAGATGGTATCGTCTACGTCCTGGAGGTGAATCCCCGCGCCTCGCGCACCGTCCCATTCGTCAGCAAGGCGGTCGGCGTCCCCCTGGCCAAGCTGGCGGCAAAGGTCATGGCCGGGATGAGCCTCAAGGAGCTGGACTTTACCGAAGAGCCGCGGCTTCGCCATGTAGCGGTCAAAGAGGCAGTCCTGCCTTTTGTCAAGTTTCCCGGGGTTGATGCGGTGCTAGGGCCGGAGATGAAATCGACCGGAGAGGTGATGGGGATCGATCGCGAGTTCGGGCTGGCCTTTGCCAAATCGCAGGTGGGTGCAAGCGGCGCCCTCCCCTTGGAGGGAACGGCCTTCCTAAGCGTACGAGGGAACGACAAACCGCATATCGTGCTCTTGGCGCGACGGCTTGCAGAGATGGGCTTTCAACTCGTAGCGACGGCCGGGACCGCAGCCGTGCTGAAAGACGGAGGGGTAGTCGTGGAGCCGGTGGCCAAGGTCATTGACGGCGTACGCCCACATATCGTGGACAAGATGAAGAATGGAGAGATCGGCCTGGTCATCAACACCCCGGAGGGCCACCATGCGCGTCTCGACTCCTACTCCATCCGGCGGACAGCCGTGACGATGAGCATCCCCTACTTTACCACGATGGCCGCAGCGTGCGCGGCGGTCGAAGCGATTCAGGCGATGCGACACGGGAAGCTAAGGGTCCAGGCGCTCCAGGAGTATCATCAGGTCCAGGGTGAAGGGTAGAGGGTGTAGGGTATAGGGAATGGTGGTGGCGTCTGAATGTCATGTTGAGGTTGTCGCCAACAAGCAGATCGCACCAGGATACTTTTCGATGCGTCTGGCCGGCCCGGCATGCCTGACACGATTTCGTCCCGGGCAGTTTCTCATGCTCGGATGGACCGACGGACAGGATCCGCTGTTGCCTCGGGCCATGAGTATTAGACGCGTGAGAGAGGTTCAAGGTTCAAAGTTCAAGGTTCAAGTTGTAGAGCCCCAAACCCGAAACCCCAAACCCGAAACCTGGATTGCTGAGGTGGAGATCCTCTACAAAGTGTGCGGCAAAGGCACAACGCTTCTGGCCGCAACACGTCCTGGAAGATCTTTGCGATTGCTCGGTCCGCTCGGAAATGGCTTTGAGGTTCCCAGAAAAGTGACGAGCGCCGTCCTAATTGCCGGCGGAATCGGCGCGCCCCCCATCGCTGCGCTTGCCCAAGCGTTGGCCGCGCGTCGCGCAGCGCGCGGAACAAAGATGGCCGTTTTTCTCGGTGGGCGCTCCAAGACTGACCTCCTGTGCGTGCCCGACTTTCGGCAAGCGGGCGCTACGGTCTACGTGGCCACAGAAGACGGCAGCGCAGGCCATAAGGGACTGATAACCGAACCGCTTGAGGAGTTCCTGAGTACCTCGCACTTTGCACCAAACCCCAAATCCCCCTGTTCCCCCCTTTTGAAAAGGGGGGCTGGGGGGATTTATGCCTGCGGCCCGCACCCTATGCTGTCGGCTATTGCGCCGATTGCCGAAAGATACAACCTGCCATACCAAGCCTCCATGGAGGCGAACATGGCTTGCGGGTTCGGCGCCTGCATGGGCTGCGTCGTACCGGTGAAAGAAGACGACCGAGGGCGAGCCTACCGGCTTGTCTGTAAGGATGGGCCTGTCTTCGACGGCCACGAAGTCCTCTGGTCTAACTCGTCTATTCCGTCTGTTCGGTCAACAGACCAAACAGACCAGATAGACCGAACATGACATTGTCGCTTCCCACCTCCATGCGCGGGACCTCGCGCATCGATCCTCATTTTCTCATCGAGGAAGTCCCGAATCCGCCGGCTCTCACAGATCTGTTTGGTCTGGTCGCCGCCGAGCCCGGTTTCAGCCTATTGGACGCTGATCCCTGGGCTGTGAATCACTGGCGGTCTCCATGCTTCGGTTACGATCCTTTCCTTACCTTCTCGGCAAAAGGAGATGAGATCACCATCTCGCTCCAAGGCGAGTCGCGCCGAGTCAGAGGTGATCCGTTCCAACACCTTCAGGCGGCTCTCAGGCAGTATGGTGACGTGACCTCTTCCGGTGACGTGCCGATAGCCGGCGCCATCGGCTACTTCGGGTATGACCTCCGGCACCACCTCGAAAGACTACCGGCCGTAGCGGTAGACGACCTGAGGCTGCCTGACTGCGTGATCCATTTTTACGACCGTCTCTTCTGGTTTGAGCCCGCGAACGGCGGGCTGCTCATCACCTCCTCCGGTTTGCCGCTGCCGCCGGGCGTCGCGCGTGAGCGAAGAGCCCTGGAACGATTGCAGGAGGGTCGCGATCTGATCGCGCGCGCCAGGCTGACCGGCGGGAGTGGGCCGCCTGAGTTGCCGCATCTCGAGACCCCCCTCGAGAGCAGCATGTCGAAAGCACAGTACTGCAAGGCGCTGGAGACGGTATTGGAGTACATCGCTGCCGGCGATATCTATCAGGCCAACATCTCACAGCGCTTCGTCACGCAGTTTTCCGGAGAATCCTGGGCGCTGTATCGACGCCTTCGAAGCCGCTTCCCCGCGCCTTTCGGGGCGTACCTGCACTGTGGCCCCTTCCACGTACTGTCCAACTCTCCGGAACGGTTCCTGCTGGTGGAGGGGAATCGGATCTCGACCTGTCCCATTAAGGGAACTCGCCCTCGCGGGATGACCGTGGAGGACGATGCGCGGATCATCGGTCACCTTCGTCACGATCCGAAGGAATGCGCCGAACATGTCATGATCGTGGACCTGGAGCGCAACGATCTAGGCAGAATCTGTCAGGTCGGCTCCGTCCATGTCGAGCAGTTCGAGACGATCGAGACCTACCACACCCTCCACCACATGGTGTCGACCGTGGCGGGCACCCTGGAAGCAGGAACAGACCCGATCGACTGTCTGCGAGCGACCTTCCCTGGCGGGTCGATCACCGGGGCTCCGAAGATCCGCGCGATGGAAGTGATCGACGAGGTGGAGCCGACCGCTCGTGGCCTCTACACCGGGGCGATCGGATTCATCGGGTTTTCTGGAGGGATGGAACTGAACATTGCCATTCGGACAGCCATCGTAACCGGCAGACGGATCTATTTCCAGACCGGCGGCGGGATCGTGGCCGATTCCTCGCCGGCACGGGAGTACGAGGAGACGCTGCTTAAGGCCGAAACCTTCTTTCGGACACTTGGCGTCGGCGCCGGTTTTGGGAGGTAAAGGAAGCGAATGGCCGTAGTCTATCTAAATGGACGCTATGTGCAGGCCGAGCGAGCGAAGGTATCGGCATTCGATCGCGGGTTCTCGTACGGCGATGGCCTCTTCGAAACCATCCGGGCGTATACCGGGTGGATCTTTGGCCTTGAGCGGCACCTGGGGCGCCTCAAGAAAGGCGCTGATCAGATCGGGATCCCGTTTGAAGGCGACGTGGACACGTGGCGAAAGGTGATGGGTGAGTTGCTCCGGCGTAATCGTCTTCAGGACGCCGATGCGTCTTTGCGGCTGACAGTGACGAGAGGTCCGGACGTGATGGGTTCCCTCCTGCCTCCCGACGCGCCCCCTTCACCTACGCTACTATTAGTCGCCAAGCCTTTGGATGCGGGAATCGCAGAGCGCCAGCAGGTCGGAATCGGCGCAGTCACGATTCGCTGGGGGAGTCCGTTCAACCCACTCCGGATCAAGTCGCTTGACTATCTCTATAACATGCTGGCGATGGCACACGCAAAACATGAAGGCGCCGTGGAGGCATTATTTGTGGGCACCGATGGCTGCGTCATCGAGGGGACCACGAGCAATCTGTTTTCGATCTCACAAGGGATGCTGGCAACTCCTCCAGAGAGTTCTGGACTCCTACCGGGGATTACCAGGGAAGTGGTCATCGAACTGGCAAAGCGGGAAGGCCTAATCGTCCACGAGACCCCGGTGCCTTTCGATGTGCTCTTCTCTGCGGACGAGGCGTTTCTCACCGGCTCCCTCAAGGAGATCACGCCCTTGATTGCGATTGACGGCTCCACAATCGGCACCGGCAGCCCCGGTCCAGTCACGCGCCGTCTTCAGCAGTGCTACCGGACAGCCGTTCAAGGGGAGCCGGCGCAAGGCAGGCGAAGCGTGAAGGACAAGGCGTGAAAACGGATTTACGCGTCACCGTTGCGGGCATTCGTATGCAGAACCCTGTGATGACCGCCTCCGGGACCTTCGGCTATGCTCAGGAGTTCGAACCGTTCCTGGACCTCTCTCGTCTGGGCGCCATCGTCGTCAAGACCATCACGCGTGCGCCGCGGGCTGGGAATCCGCCGCCTCGCGTCGTCGAGACCCCAGCCGGGATGCTCAACGCCATCGGTCTGCAGAATGTCGGCGTGCAGGCGTTCGTCGAGGAGAAACTCCCCTACCTCAGAACGTTGGGTCCGCCTGTCATTGTGAATATCGCCGGCGAGTCGATCGAGGATTACGTTGAGCTGGCAAAGAGGCTCAGCGATCACGAAGGCATTAGCGGGTTCGAGCTAAACATCTCCTGTCCCAACGTGGCCGACGGCCTGATCTTCGGCTGCAATGCGGCGTTGGCTCATCAATTGGTCGCTAAAGTTCGACAGGCCACGCCCCTCCCCCTTATTCCCAAACTGTCCCCGAACGTCACCGATGCGGTGGAGATTGCGCGGGCGCTGGCGGATGCCGGGGCCGACGCGCTTTCCCTCATTAACACGCTGATCGGTATGGCCATCGACGTGCGAACCCGGCGACCGAAGCTCGGCAACGTCACCGGCGGGCTCTCCGGTCCGGCCATCCGGCCTGTTGCGGTCCGAATGGTATGGGAGGTGGCGCGCGCAGTGAAGCTCCCGCTCATCGGGATGGGCGGGATCATGACGGCCGACGACGCACTGGAGTTCCTGATCGCCGGCGCCACGGCCGTCGCGGTCGGGACGGCGAACTTTACCTCGCCGAGCAGTACGGAACGAGTCATTGATGGGATCGAAGCGTATCTAATCGACCACAAGGTCAAACGTGTGACCGATCTCATCGGCTCCCTGGATCTGACCGGCACCGCCCGCGAGGTCACTGAATGGTCACGTTGAGACCGGCAAAAGGCGATATTCGTACTGCCACCCCTGCCACCGCGAAAAAGATCCTCACCATTCTTGAGGAGACCTACCCCGATGCGCATGTGACGCTGGACTTCGAGAACCCGTTCCAATTGCTGATCGCCACGATCCTGGCGGCCCAGTGTACCGACGAGCGGGTGAATCAGGTCACGAAGGGGCTGTTCGAACGGTATCCGACACCGAAGGCGTTTGCTGAGGCCGATCCGGTCGAGTTGGAGGAGGCGATCCGATCGACGGGATTTTACCGCAACAAGGCCAGGAGCATCATCGGCTGCTGCAAGAAACTGGTCGAGGAGTTCGGCGGTCAGGTGCCGCAGACCATGGAGGAGCTCATCACGCTGTCAGGCGTCTGGCGCAAAACCGCCAACATCGTCCTGGGCAATGCCCTGGGCATCACTGCCGGGATCGCGGTGGACACTCATGTCATACGGGTAGCCAACCGTCTGGGCCTGGCACAAAGCGACAAGCCGGATGAGATCGAGCAACAGCTCTGCCGGATCATCCCTAAGGAAAAGTGGATCCCCTTGACTCACCTGCTCGTCTTCCACGGTCGGCGCATCTGCATGGCCAGGAAACCAGATTGCCCCCGCTGCCCCGTCCGCCACCTCTGCCCCTGGCCCGACAAAACTCTCTAACCTCACGCAATAGCTCGGTTCGTTAGGTTAAGGTATATGCGCTATGATACTGGCAAGCAACATCAGATAGGATAAAAGAAGATCGAGGGACTAACTCAATGGTCGGCGAAATCGAAGCGATCCTGGATGCGCTGAATCGGGCCCGCGTGCGCTATCTGGTCGTGGGGGGTGTGGCAGTAGTACTGCACGGATACCTCCGGACCACGGCTGATCTCGACCTGGTCATCCAACTCGACCGGGACAATCTGCTAAGAGCGATTCGCGCCCTGCAGGGTCATCAATACCGTCCCAGGGCCCCCGTGTCTGCTGAGGATTTTGCCGAGCCCGTGATCCGCGAGCAGTGGATTCGGGACAAGGGGCTGGCGGTTTTTTCACTCTGGAGCCCGGCCCATCCTACCCTGGAGATCGACCTGTTCGTTGCTGAACCGTTTGACTTTGACACGGTCTACGCCCGCGCGCTGCGCGTCCCATTGGAGAAGGCGGACGCTACCATCATTGCCCTCGAAGACCTGATCGCCCTCAAGAAGGGCGTGGGTCGGCCCAGGGATCTGGAAGACATTGTCGCCCTGGAGTCGCTCGCAGAGCACGTGAAGGAAAGCCGGGAACCTCCCGATGGATAAACAACAGATCAAGGCCTCAAAGACGCCAGCGGTTCCGGACTGGGACTTCAAGGGACACCGTCGTCGACAGGCCAGGCTGGGCCTGCAGCTCAGTCCTGCCCAACGGTTGCGGTGGCTTGAGGACTCGATGGAGGCACTCAGAAAGCTCGTAGGCCGCGCCCGTCAGGGAAGACCTTTGGCCCCAGATTAGCAGTCCGTTGTCTCGCCGCGAGAATTCCTCGATCTGCTCCGCTGAGACTGCCTTGTAGAATTCAGCATCCGGCGCGACGGTAATAGGAGTGTTCCGGCTGGCCGCCCCCTCCACCAGTGACGATCGCACCCAGCCTTGTAAGCTCGTCATCATTTGCAGCCCGTGAAGCGTGGGTACATTGTGACCGTGTCGCTACTGGCGACCAAAGGATGCGCGGCAATCAGATACGCAGTGTCGTTGCAAACCGCAGGCGACACAATCCCTTCTGAAATTCTTCCCCTTCGCTTTATTCCGCGTCGTCATGACTATTCGAGTCTGATTATTTTATTTCATTCACTACAATAAGTTTCTATCTCTTATCCTATGTTTTGCTTTCTTCTTGACATCTTTTGTGTGAGGAGGATAGTAACAGTATAGTGTGTTCGTGGTATCTTTCTCTAGTAAGAGGATGGTCATGTCGACCGATGGATATTCGCCATTGAAGTCGACTACTGTTGGGCAAAAGGAATGTGTGCGGCCCTTCATGGCAGCCTGCGACGAGTGTAGTCGAGGTAGGTGAGCCCTGAAGGGTCGTGGTGTTTCCAGGGGCGGGTGGGCAAACGTCTATCGGGGAGTCCATCAGGAGGAAGTCATGGGAACGACAAAGCAGCCCGCGAGGTCGGCGGCGATCTTTATTCTTCTGATAACGTTGGCGGGGTGCGCCGGCACCGATGGCGCCTCTTCTCGGTCAGCCACACCGATAATCACGCCAGGTCCCGCTCTCGGCACACCAGGCGCAGGACTCGAGCATGGACTCCCCGGTCCTACGGGTCCCAAGAAGCGGATCACGGTCGCCAAATTCGATGCAGCCGGTGCCTTCATGGCCCACTATGGCGGCTGGGATATTGGTGGCGGCCTCGCGGCTCAACTGACCACCGCTCTGGTGAATTCTGGTCACTTCATCGTCGTCGAGCGGGCCGAACTGACCCCCGTACTGCGTGAGCAGGATATGGCCATGCAGAAGATCGTCTCCCAAGAGACCGCCGCCCAGGTGGGCCGGGTGCTTGGCGCCCAGCTTCTCGTTGCAGGATCGGTGACCGAGTTCGATCAGGGGGCCGGCGGCGGGAGCTTGCATCTGGGGGTTGGGGCGGCTTCAGGGCTGCTGGGCGGTCTCATTGGAGCCCAAACTACCAGGGGTGTGGTCGGGATGGATGTGCGTGTCATCGATACTACCACGGGCCAAGTGGTGCAGTCGCACCGGGTCGAGGCGAACACATCGCAAAGCGGGATCTCGGCGGACATCAACGTGCAGCAGGTAACCTTCGGCGGCGATGCGTTCAACAAGACCGTGCTCGGACAGGCGACGCGGCGGGCCATCGAGCAGGCCGTGATGTTCGTCATCCAATCGACGGAACAGACGCCGTGGACCGGTCGTATTGTTGACGTGGCAGGCGACCAGGTGTACATCAACGCGGGTGCCGGTGCGGGCGTGAAGCCGGGCGACCGCTTCACCGTTGCGGCAGTCGTGCGGGAGCTCAGAGATCCCGAGTCAGGCGCTCTCTTGGGAATCGTGGAAAACAGGCGAGGCGAGATCGAAGTGGTCAGCGTCCAGGAAAAGTTCAGCGTGGCCAAGAGGCGTACGCCCTTTCAGGCTGCCCGGGGGGACCTTGTGAAGCTCCCTGGGCGCTGAGTATTAAGAGTTTCGATGCTCCATAGAAAGGAGGTGATACCATGAAGCGATGGCCGACTTTCACTCCGACGCTTACGATCCTGGTGGCCTTCACGGAGTTGAGCGCTGCTCAGGAGAGGAAGGCCTGGGAGAAGCCAGTGGAGAAGCCGACACAAGGCAAGCTTCCTTTTGTCGGGAAGCAGCAGCTGATGACCGGCAAGGTGACACAGGCAAATCCAACGACCAACACCTTTACCGTCATGGCTAAGGGCCAAATGGTCACCTTCAACGGTGCAAACCTGAACGCTCTCCCCAGGGTTGGGGAGATTATAGAGATCACCTACACCCAGACCTCCGGCGGGCCCATGCAAGCGACGACCATCAATAGCACGAAAAGCAACACTTTCTAACCCCTCAACAAACAAGGAGGTGTCACCATGAAGAAATTGCTCACGCTGGCTTTGGCTCTTGTAACCCTGGCGGTTTTCCCCAGTCTCGGCGTAGCGCAGGAGGAGAGGAGGATAGGTATGCCGCCGGTAGACGCCAAAAAGGATATCGCCGAAGTAAGTGCGGCTTCTCCAACATTCAAGGCTATACATGACCCTCTCGAGGGGAAACTTAAAGCCATAGAAGGCGTTCTCAGCGGTGTAGAACGCAGGAAAATAGTTGTAGAAGCGGATGTAGAACTGGGTAAACAGATGTACGAGTATGCGGAAGCTATGAAGGCTGCCTTTGATCAGGCAATGAAGGACGCAGAAGAGGCAGCAAAATCTCAGGGGAAGAAGGGAAGTGTAGGGTCGTTAAGGGTTTTCGAAGACACAGCGAAGGCTCACGAGAAGAGAGTGAAGGGCATAGAGACACAGACAAAGAGCATCGAAAGCGCGCTTAAGAAGGGGACTATCAAGTTAGATAAACCAGTACTACTGAAGATGGAACCGGCAGAAAGGGAAGAGTTTAGGAAGTTTTTGGAACCTCCGGTAAGCAAAGAGTTGGAAAAAACGCATCCTGATATATTCCACCATCCGAGAAGAGGAACTTCTCTTGATCTTAGCGGAGTGACTCAGGTGGCCGAGAACATTCAGGGATTTTGCAGCTCTCTGCCTGAGGAGGTGAGCAACTTCTTGGTGACCCCTGCTGAGGCATCGATTGCGATTCCCTGTATTGCTCCGTGTGCTAACGCTTTCTCGAACAAGAAGAACCCGAATTGGGCAGCATGTTGGAGCTGCATAGCTTCTCAAGGACAGCAGGCAATAGTAGCATGGAATTCCTTTGTATCCGGTTGGAATGCATGCGGACAGTGTAAGAAAGTAGTGACCTGGCCGTGTAAGGCTTTGCGCTTAGCAATATTCATTGCAAAACTTGCATAGCGGGTTGATCTTAATTTAACCTGAATCCGGCGTAATCCGGAATCTATTATGTTGAATCATGAGTGTCCAATAAAATTTTTGGTGGTATAGAGGAAGTCGTTGAAACAACGTCATTATCTGAACGAATCGCTTCGGAACAATTTGAGTTTTGGAATGGGTCATAATCCCGGAATTAACCGGGAGGAGGCCCATAAGCTGCGCGTTTCGGTCCATCGTGAACGCTCGGATCGCTGGATCGTGAACACCGGGATCGGTGATCATGAACACCTAGACAATCCCCCGGAATTCGACGACCCTCGTCCCCACGAGTAGGCGCCGAACCGCGAGGCGACGCTGGATGGTCCAGCGCGCCACCCGCTTCAGGAAGGAGTGGGATGGCGACCGAACGACTATCCATGTAACAAATCCGTGAGATTCTTCGCCAGAAGTGGACCCTGGGCTGGAGCCACCGGCAGGTCACGACCAGTCTCGCCGTCAGTCTTGGGACGGTGACCGCTGTCCTCCGCCGGGCCACCCTTGCCGGGCTGAACTGGGCGCAGGTCCAGACCCTGACCGATGACACCGTGGAGGCGCGGCTCTACGGCGCGCCGACCACCCCCGGAGCGACCCGCCCGCTCCCCGATTACGCCTACACCCATACCGAACGGCGCAAGCCCGGGGTCACGTTGGAGCTGCTCCACCTCGAATACCTCGAGCAGCATCCCACCGGCTACCGCTACACGCAGTTTTGCGAGCTGTACCGCCGGTGGCTGGCCGCCATCGCCTGACCATGCGCCAGAACCATCGCGCCGGGGAGAAGGTGTTCGTTGATTACGCCGGGCAGCACCCCACCCTCGTCGATCCCACCACCGGGGCGGTGACCGAGGTCGAGCTCTTCGTCTGGGCTCTCGGGGCCAGATCCGCGACGTCCTCCGTCAGTACCTTGCATCCCACCGCTGGCAGCGACTGCGCCAATGGGGCGCCGAGACGGCGGAGCGCCTCTGGCTCAAGACCGAGGCGGATCTCCAGCGCCTGCTCGACGAGGTGCGGGCTGGTATGACATCGGACTATATACTAAGGAAATGGCTGCTAACCTGGAACGGGCCGAACAATCCCTTGGCGCCGCTCAATTTCTCCCATCTCGATAGCCTTGCTGTTGTCTCTTCCGGTCATGATCATCCAGCGTCCGCTTTCCCGCTGAGGAAACACGCGGCTTTCATTCCATAAATAGGCTTGTATTTCTATCAATAAGCATCATAATGTCACTGTAATATAATATCAGTAACAATGGAGAGTGAATGGAACTGCATAGCTTCAACCCATGGTGGCAGGACGGCAAGGTCCCCACAGAATTTATCGGAGAACGAAGAAAGATCTTCGATGAAGTGCTTCAATATCTGGATCAACGCCAGATCCTTCTTTTTACGGGCCTTCGAAGGGTCGGCAAGACGACGCTCATACACCAGATCATCGACGCACTCCTCAGAAAGGGTGTCCACCCCTATCACATCTTCTACTTCTCCTTCGATGAGGCCAGATTCGGCCTTGAAGAGCTGATCGAACAATATGAAGTCGAGGTCTTGAAAAAAGATCTTTCCGAAGAAAAGGTGTTCCTGTTCCTCGATGAAATTCAGAAGATGAGGGATTGGCCGTCAAAGGTGAAAATTCTTTACGATCTCAATCCGACATTGAAAATAGTCCTGACCGGTTCGGCCCAGATCGCTATGTGGAAGGGAACAAGGGAAAGTCTGGCGGGCAGATATTTCGACTTCATGATTCAGCCCTTGAATTTTGAGGAGTACCTTGGCTTCAGAAAGGTTGAGATTGATACAAGCAGGGAGAAGATTTTTGAAAAGGACTTGAAGCGCTACATGGCGGGATTCCTACGAACAGGAGGGTTTATTGAGGCGCTCGATATGGATGAGCGTATGCTTTACAAATATATCAAGGAGAGCCTGCTCGAACGAGTGGTGTTTGTGGACATCCCCCAGACCTTTCCGCTCGATATGCCGGCGCTCCTGCTCAGACTCTTGACGATCACCACTTCAAGGCCCGGCTTTTATCTGGATTATCGAAACCTCAGCAACGATCTGAAGATCGATCAGAGGACGATTGCCAATTATATATCGTATCTGGAATACGCGCTGTTTTTACAGAAACTCTACAACTACTCCCGAAACCTGCTCACCAGCGAGAAAAAGGTGAAAAAACTCTACCCCTCCAACACCGCGTTCACCTTGGCGCTGAATCCTCAGGCAGCATTGCCCGTTATTCTGGAGCAGTTTTTTGTCAATGCGCTTGGCGCGAGATTCTTTTTGAAAACGCCTCAGAAGGAAGAGATTGATATTATCCATACCCGTAATGCTCATCTCCTTCCGATTGAGATCAAGATAAAAGAACAGATAAGCAAAGAGGATACGAAGACCCTTTTTAAATTCATGGAAAGACAGCAACTTCACAGGGCATTACTCATTACCCTTAACACAGACACGACCATCCAAAAAGAGCAATATGTCGTTGAGGCAATTCCCTATTGGAGGTATTGGAGCATCATGCGGCGAGTATCGGCTTTCGATCAGTAGCAGCACGAGACCGGTGGCCACGAGCGCGCGGGCTGTTGCCCCATCGGTAGGCCGCGAGGACCAGCGAGCAAACTGAATGAAACGAAAGAAAATACCCTACGGAAGTAAGTTACCTGTCAAACTCACCATTCGGGAACGCGACCTTATTCGCGATGAGACGTTCTGCCACCCCGATTTTGCGAAAGTTGCGGTTGTTGATGGCAAACGTGTTCGGGTTGATCTGTCTCTGGATGAAATCGAGGAGATTCAAGGTTTCGTAGCCGCTGAAGCTAACCACATGGAAAACACAAAACTCCAAAAGGAGCTTTACCGGCTTTTCGACAAACTGCAGGTTTTCCTGGACACTTACAATGATCAAGACGACTGACGCGGCAAACCCCGCACCTACTGTATCTTTCGAGCGTAGATCTTCATGATCTCAGCGCGTTACCGCTTCCCCTGGTAGAACTCCTCGACGAGCGCGACGTCGGCGGCACTCCCGATGACGACCGGCACGCGCTGGTGGCATTCCTTCGGCTCGATATCCAGAATCCGCTCGATGCCGGTGCTGGCCCGTCCTCCGGCCTGTTCGACGATATAGGCCATCGGCGCAACCTCATAGAGGAGCCGGAGCTTTCCGTTGGCATTCTTGCCGCCGCCGGCCTCGCCCGGGTACATAAATACTCCGCCTTCGAGTAGCGTACGGTGCATATCCGCGACCATCGACCCGACGTAGCGGAGCGAATACGGGCGGCCTGTCGCCTTATCCGGCGTATTCAGATAATCGACGGCCCGCTGTGTCGGCTCGATCCAACGATGGTAGTTCCCGCAATTGACGCTGTAGGTCTTGCCCCGTTGCGGAATCCGAATGTCGGGGTGTGTCAGCAGGTAGTCGTCCACCGTGTGATCCCACGTGAAACCGTGTACGGATTGGCCGGCGGCATAGACAAACATCGTACTGGGGCCATACATAACGTAGCCGGCCGCCACCTGCTCGGTACCCTTCTGCACAATATCTATCGCGACGTGCTCCCGCCCATGACCGCGCCGGTGCCGCACCGAAAAGATGGTCCCCACCGTGCCGTTGATGTCGATGTTCGACGAGCCGTCAACCGGGTCGAAACAGACGACGTAGCTTCCGGGGAGGCAGTTCCGGTCGACGTGCAGCGGCGCCTCCATCTCTTCCGAAACCATCGTACAGACGAGCCCGGTCTCCTTCAACGCATCCAGAAACACCTCATTCGACCAGAGGTCGAGCTGGGCGACCTTCTCCCCCTGAACGTTAACCTCTCCGGTATACCCCAATCGGCCGTGCAGCGCCGCCCTGGTCACCTCCCGCGCCAGCAGCTTCGAGGCGGCGCCGATCTTGATGAGCAGCGCGCCAAGATCGCCTTCCAGCGGTGTCCGGTCGTCAAGCAGATGACGGGTCAGGGTCACGCCTTTGCTGATCATCGGATCTCCCATCATCGGTCTCCGCGTTGTTGCACGTGGACCGCATCGCCGTCCTGCACTAAAACTGTGTCGGCCATCCCGATGAAGAGCCCCGTGCCGACCACCCCGGGAATCTCGAGGATCGCCCGCTCGAACGCGGCCGGGTCGGAAAGCGGCGAGATGCTGCAGTCAAGAATCTGATTGCCGTTGTCGGTCACAAACGGCTGCCCATCCTGCGTGCGAACTGCCGGACGGCACCCGAGTTCTGTGAGACAACGCCGGCAGAGGGACAGCCCGAACGGCACGACCTCAACGGGCAGAATGCCGCGGCTCCCAAGAACCGGCACCAGCTTTTCGGCCCCCACCAGGATGACCAGGCGTCGTGACGAGGCGGCTACGATCTTTTCCCGAATCAGCGCACCGCCATAACCCTTGATCAGGTCGAGCCGGGGATCGACCTCGTCCGCACCGTCAAATGTGATGTCGATACTTGAAACTTCTTCAAGTGTTGCCAGCGGTATCCCAAGCTGTACTGCTAACGCTGCCGTAACCTGCGACGTCGAAACCGCCGTGACTCGAAGACCCGCCTTGACCGCATCCCCCAGGGCGCGGACAAATGCGGTCGCGGCTCGCCCGGTACCCAGACCGACCACATCGCCATCCTTGATAAATTCAAGGGCCATACTGGCCATAGACACCTGCGCCCCCGGCGCACCGTTAATAGTAGAAGGCAATTGCTGCTTATCGATACCTTGCTGCTGGCTTATCATACGATTGAACGCCCCCCAAAAGTTAAGCATACTATTTGCTCAATATTCTCAAGCGATTCACAGCTTATACTATGCGACACGTTTGGATGTCAAGGAGCGGTTCAAGCACCGAGCGCCTACAGCGAGGAGGAGGATGCGCTGTGTTATGGAGCACCGTCGCGTGCTATAAACGAAACATTATAATGTATTCAATAATTTTCTATTTGACCTTATGTTATGAACTGGTAACTTAAGGTCCGGTACGGGAGGGGTCCGGTTCTGATCGGACGTAACGAGATATACCGTCACCGTCCAGTATCCCCGTAGAAACGGGACAACAGAACGAACGGTAGAACAGTAGAACAGAGGTAAAAGCGCAAGCCAAGGAGGATGCGATGGCAGGAGCAGCGGGAACCAGCAAGGATCCAAAAGACCGGTATAAGGCCGGCGGGGTAGTCCCCTACAAGCAGATGGGGTATTGGCGGCCGGAATATGAGCCGAAGGACACCGACGTGATTGCGGTGTTCCGCATCACCCCTCAGGAGGGTGTGGATCCGGATGAGGCGGCCGCAGCCGTGGCTGGCGAATCGTCCACTGCCACCTGGACTGTTGTGTGGACCGACCGTCTCACCGATCACGATGCCTATCGCGGCAAGGCGTACAGGGTGGATCCTGTCCCGGGCAGCCCGGGACAGTATTTCGCCTACATCGCCTACGACCTGGACCTATTTGAAGACGGCTCGATCGTCAACGTGAGCGCCTCCATTATCGGCAACGTCTTCGGCTTCAAGCCGCTCAAGGCGCTGCGCCTGGAAGACATGCGGTTCCCTGTGGCCTACCTCAAGACCTTTCAGGGGCCGCCTACCGGGATCGTCGTGGAGCGCGAGCGTCTGGATAAGTTCGGCCGCCCGCTGCTGGGCGCCACCATCAAGCCGAAGCTGGGGCTCTCCGGAAAAAATTACGGCCGCGTCGTGTACGAGGCGCTCAAGGGCGGCCTCGACTTCACCAAGGACGACGAAAATATCAACTCGCAGGCGTTTATGCACTGGCGCGATCGTTTCCTTTTCGCTATGGAAGGGGTCAACCGCGCCTCGGCCGCTACCGGCGAGGTGAAGGGACATTACCTCAATATCAGCGCCGGCACCATGGAAGATATGTATGAGCGCGCCGAATTCGCCAAGGAGTTGGGCAGCGTCATCATTATGATCGATCTGGTCATCGGCTACACCGCGATCCAGTCGATCTCGAAGTGGGCGCGGAAAAACGATATGATGCTGCACCTGCACCGGGCAGGCCATTCGACCTATACCCGTCAGAAGACTCATGGCGTCAACTTCCGCGTCATCTGCAAATGGATGCGCATGGCCGGGGTGGACCATATCCACGCCGGAACCGTCATCGGCAAGCTCGAAGGCGACCCGTATATGGTCAAGGGGTTCTACGATACCCTGCGGGAAACCCATACCCCGATGAATTTGCAAAATGGCCTGTTCTTTGATCAGGACTGGGCGTCGCTCCGCAAGGTCATGCCGGTCGCCTCAGGCGGCATCCACGCCGGACAGATGCACCAGTTGCTCCACTACTTTGGAGAAGACGTAGTCATGCAGTTCGGCGGCGGGACCATCGGCCATCCGACCGGCATCGCGGCGGGCGCGACGGCCAACCGGGTCGCCCTGGAAGCGATGGTCCAGGCGCGCAACGAAGGGCGCGATTACTTCAACGAAGGCCCGGAGATCCTGGCGAATGCCGCACGGTGGTGCCAGCCATTGCGGACGGCACTGGAAGTCTGGAAGGATATTACCTTCAACTATGCCTCGACCGATACCGCGGACTTTGTTCCGACGACAACGGCCGTGTAGGTGAGAAGGGAGGAACAGTATGCGAATCACCCAAGGTACGTTCTCGTTCCTGGCTGATCTGACCGACGACCAGATCAGAAAGCAGGTAGAGTATGCATTGAACAATAAATGGGCCGTCAGTGTCGAGTTTACGGATGACCCGCATCCCCGCAATACGTTCTGGGAAATGTGGGGGTTGCCGATGTTCGACCTGGAAGACCCGGCGGGGGTCATGTATGAGATCGATGCTTGCCGCAAGGCCTATCCCAACCACTATATCAAGGTGAACGCCTTCGACCATAACAAAGGTTGGGAAACCATCCGTCTGTCGTTCATTATCCATCGGCCGCCGCATGAGCCGGGCTTTGGCCTTGTGCGCCAGGAAGTCAAAGGCCGCACCGTCAACTATGTCGTGCACAGCTATGCTACCGACAAGCCGGAGGGCGCGCGGTATACGGACTGAGCACCGATCGGCAATCCTGGGAAGGGAAGGGGGTTCAACCCCTTCCCTTCCCACACTGTACAGCCACAAGTAATCGTTGTAGATCTGCAAAGGCTCCCCTCACCCCAGCCCTCTCCCCCAAAAGGGGGCGAGGGGGATTGAACGAGGAAGTCGATGAGTGACGCGAACGTCGAACATATCCCCGAAGAAAATGCTCCGTCCCAACTCTCTGATGAGACGCCGGTAGATCTTGATAGCGTCTTTCGCGATTCCCAGATTCAGGAGATCCTTGATAAGCTTGACCGGGAACTGGTCGGTCTGAAGCCGATTAAGACCCGAATTCGAGAAATCGCAGCCTTACTGCTCGTTGATAGGGTGCGGAAAAGCCTGGGTCTGATGTCAGGCCCGCCCAGCCTCCATATGTGCTTTACCGGCAATCCCGGTACAGGCAAGACCACCGTCGCGATGCGGATGGCCGAGATTCTGCACCGCCTGGGTTACATCCGTAAGTGCAACTTGGCGGCGGTCACGCGGGACGATCTCGTGGGCCAGTACATCGGACACACCGCACCGAAGACCAAAGAGGTCTTGAAGAGAGCGATGGGCGGCGTGTTGTTTATCGACGAAGCCTATTATCTCTACCGTTCGGAGAATGAGCGTGATTACGGCCAGGAGTCGATCGAGATCCTGCTCCAGGTTATGGAGAATCAGCGAGAGGACCTCGTGGTCATCCTGGCCGGTTACAAGGACCGCATGGAAACATTCTTCCAGGGCAATCCGGGGATGTCCTCCCGCGTCGCGCATCACTTGGATTTTCCGAACTACTCGGCGGAAGAGTTGATCGCAATCGCCAAGCTGATGTTGGAGAAGCAACAATACCGTTTCAGCCCAGACGCTGAAAAGGTCTTTTATGAATATCTTCTCAAGCGCATGAAGCTGCCCAACTTCGCCAATGCCCGCAGTGTGCGGAATGCCCTTGATCGGGCCCGTCTGCGTCAGGCCAATCGCCTGTTCGCACAGCACAAAGACACGCTGACGAAAAAGGATCTGGTCACGATTGAGGCCGAAGATATCCTTGTCAGTCGTGTATTCAAGGATAATCAGCCGGATTCCAATCAGACAGCAGATCACGAGTAGCGCGATGATTGATGTCGCGACCCTCCGCCGTATCCCCCGGTGCATGAGTACCCAGCACCCGGACAACGTGACCGTCCCCTTCTTCGCCCAAGGACCTGTGATGGAGGGGATGGACGAAATCCGGGAGGCGTACTACGCCTTCTCTCATTTAGGCTGCGATGAGCAGATGTGGGACTTCGAGGGGAAGGAGGTCGATGACTTCGTCGTCGAGAAGCTCCTGACGACCTACGAGGGGTTTTTCAGGGCGTTTCCCCTGGGACGGGAGATGTTCCTGACCTTACGAGTTCCAAACCCTGCGGTGGAAAAATCGCAGGGGAAAATCCTCCTTGAAGTTCTCCAGGGAATCCCCAGAGCCAACGACGTAGCCCGCCTTTTCTATGGGGAGGATGTCGCCCCCATCTTCGAAATCATCTTCCCCATGACCACCTCGGCGGAGGAACTGGACCGTGTGCACCGGTACTATCAGGTCTTCGTCACGGGGAAGGGGGAGGCGGTCATGACCCCCGGTGATATCCCTCTCAAAGAGTGGATTGGCGAGTTCCACCCCGCCGCGATTCAGATCATCCCCTTAATCGAGGATAAGGAGTCGCTGCTTCAGGCCGATGCTATTGTCCGCACGTATCTTCAGGACAAAGACCTCTCGTGCCAGCGCGTCTTCCTGGCCCGCTCCGATCCGGCCTTGAACTATGGCAGCCTGGCGGCCAGACTCCTGGTCAAGGTGGCCTTGAGCCGCCTGGACAGCCTGGAGCAGGAGCTTGGCATCCCTATTTATCCGATCTTCGGGGCCGGCAGCGCCCCGTTTCGAGGTAACTTCCGACCTGACACCGTGGAACGAAACCTGGCTGAGCATCCGAGCGTTCAGACGTTTACGATCCAGTCAGCCTTCAAATACGACCATCCGGCTCCTGCGATCATCCAGGCCATCGAGACCTTGAAGAGCACGCCCAGAAAGCGCGCCCAACCGATAGAGCCGGAGGGGAAGATCCTCGATCTGATTGAGCGAATCTCCGCGTGCTACCAGCGCCAAGTGAGAGCAATCGCCCCCCTGCTGAACGACGTCGCCCCAGCCGTCCCCCGGCGGCGGATGCGGAAGCTTCACATCGGTCTGTTTGGCTACAGCCGGAGTATCGGCGGAATCTCGCTTCCCAGAGCCATCTCCTTCTGCGCCGCCCTCTACTCCATAGGCCTCCCCCCTGAGATTCTCGGCCTCTCCTGTCTCAATCAGAACGATCTGACCCTTCTGAGGGAGGTCGATCCGGGGTTCGAAGCCGACCTCGGAGATGCCCTCCAGCATCTGAACGATGAGGTGTACACCTTCCTCCCCTCCACTGAAGCGGAAGAGATTCGGAGGACTGTCCAACTCCTTCGTCCTACTCTCTCCCAGGATCATGCCCACCGTGAGGTCACAGCAACGATTATCAGGCGGGTTGGGAAGGGACACAGCAAGGACCTCGGCGATCTCATCCTCCGGGCGGCTTGGATTCGAAAGTTTTTGGGCTGAAGAGGGCGGCATTGAGGCAACGGTCAATAAATTCAGATGATCTCCGCACGGGAAACACTCGAACGCCTTCGTGAGGGAAACCGCCGTTTCGCCTCGAACGTGCGGAGTCTCGATACGCTTCTGAGCCAGACCAGACGTGGTGAGCTCCAGACAGGTCAGCGGCCTGTTGCAATCGTACTTGGCTGTTCAGATTCACGTGTCCCAGCAGAGATCGTATTCGACCAGGGGCTCGGCGATCTCTTCGTCATCCGGGTTGCCGGCAATATCGTCGCCCCGTGCCTGGTCGGGAGTGTCGAGTTCGCTGCTGCTCAGTTTGGAACACGTCTGGTAGTTGTACTTGGCCATTCCCGGTGCAGCGCTATTCTGGCCACATTAGAGGCGCTGAGGCAGCCTACGATGATCCATTCCCACAATCTGTACTCCATCATCGATCATATCCGCCCGTCAGTCGAGATCCTCCTCAGCGCTGAACTCCAGCACGATACGAACGACCTTATTCGAGATGCGGTTCGGGCTAACGTCCTCGCCTCTGCCAACCACCTGCGGCACGGCTCTGAGCTTCTTGAGAAGCTAATCCTCAATGACGGCCTCGTTGTCGTTGGCGCTGAGTACTCCCTCGAGACAGGTCTGGTTGAATTCTTTGATGGCGTACCGGATGCCGACTGACTCCTGATCGTCCTTGCGCAGCGCTGAAGCACCGCAATGCGCGCAGACCGGCATCGGCATTTTCGCGTGATGGCATGATCTAAATGTCATATCCATGGTGGCGCAAGGATAGCCGTGGGCGGCCAGCGCATTGGCGCCGGCGAGAAAGAATCTAACCTTCTCGTCGACTCAGGCGTGTCACATGTCTCTGTAGTCTTCGTTCAGCATCGTGTCGCCTGCTCAGGGACGCGACTTCCCTGGTCAGCGGCCAGACCAGTCCAATTCGTTCCGCGGGAGTTCCGGGAACGGGAGCCTCTTTCTGCCGGTCGGCCATCCGGTATGTGGCTGTACGTTGCTTGTTCATGGGGTCACAATACGCTTCCGGAAAAAGGGAATAAAGGCTGACCGCACCTCCAACGTGAGCGTCAGCCGCGTGCGCGGAGCGAAGCAGAGCGCGCGTTGGCTGGACGCGGTGTTGGGCGCAGCCTTGCTCGCCCCACCTTGATGGGGACTTGAAGGCCCACGCGCGGCGCCGGTAATCCACGCAACAATCCTTCAACGCTGAGGTCTTCGTCTACAGCCGGCCAGTGGATTCCGTATCCGCCACCGGCGATCTTCCATTTTGCGCGCTGTTGGGGTGTTGCATGCAATAACCGAGGATACCAAGCTAAAGGCACAATAATGGTTCGGCCGTCAAGCAACTCGACGCGGAGCGTGTCTCGCGTGCAGCGCACACTCTTAACTCGTTGACCCGGTTGCATGTCCATACTCTTTGTACCACCTTTCAAGCAGTTGAGTTTGATGCTCGCGTACCACCTTTTCGATTTTGCGCAACTCTCTGGCGTTGAAGCCGAGGTTGCTGGCGAGTGCTATTGGATTGAGCCAGAACTTGGCGGATAAGTCATCTCGGTCAACATGAACGTGAGGCGGCTCATCGATCAAGTCGTGGCCGTAAAAGTAGAATCGGTACGGTCCGATTCGTAGCACCGTGGGCATACGGGAATATTACTGGTAGTGTAGACAGTATGTCAAACGTAAGTGGAGTACCCAACAATAATTAGAATGATCCGCATAAGATGCGGAGTTTCGTTTTCCTGTCGTCATATCACACCTTAGGAGCGCCGCACCGTGGCACACGCATTTCCTTATTTTCCGCCGGTTGCGTGCGATCCAGCAGTGTATCACGGCTTCGTATGCGGATCGGCATAATAACCTCCTTGCTGACCTTATAGCCCGTCAACCGGACTGCGAACGCCCACTGGTCCACGGTTGAGGACATGGGTGTACATCATCGTTGTCTTTACGTCGCTATGGCCGAGGAGTTCCTGGACAGGTCGAATATCGTAGCCGCCTTCAAGCACGTGCGTGGCAAATGCCGGGTGGCGCTTCCCGTGGAAGAAGATGAACCGCTTGATCCACCCAATATAGGTATCTTCTGTCCGGCGGCTGTAGTGGCGAGCGCGAATCGCCAGGCGCACCTGGTCAAGGAGCTTGGGCTTCGCGGGAGAGGGTGACGAAGGCGTGAGCACGGCAGTAGTCCACCTGCCAGCATGCTGATGCGAGAGGTCCTGGATGACCCCCGTTGCAGTGGGATTGCCCATACAGTCCTCCTTTCTGAAAGGAAGGCTCAGTTACGTGTCATACGCCAAACCTGAGAGGCGGTCAAGGATTTTCGTTGTGCGATTGCTTTTTCCTTGACACTCGTGTCAACCAAGCTATGGTTGAACGCAGGCGTATCCGCGATGGGATAGAAGCTATTTGACCTTTAGAGACAGAGTAGAAATGAATGAGTATTGTTCAGGGGTGTAGTCGGACAGCCGGTCGAGTTTCCTTGACCCATCGTGCCTGGGTCGAGGTCGATCTCGAGGCGATCCGCCACAATATAGCCGCCATCCGACGGCTGCTGAAACCCTCCACACAGTTGATGTCGGTCGTCAAGGCTGATGGCTATGGCCATGGTGCTGTTGCGGTCGCTCGGACCGCGCTGTCAGCCGGCGCCTCATGGCTTGCGGTCGCCACAGTTGACGAAGGAATCTCTCTAAGAATGGCGGGAATTGACGCACCGATTCTCCTCTTCGGCCCCGTCATCTGCACAGAGGAGATCGAGGCTGTTGCCGAGCATCGGCTACAACCGACCGTCTGCAGCCTCGACCAGGCCCGTCGCTTCTCCGAGGCGGGTCTGGGGCCGGTCCCAATTCACCTGAAGGTTGATACCGGCATGTCCCGCCTGGGAATCTCCTGGCAGGAGGCTCAGGATCTCTTGAGCGCGATAAGGGTTCTGCCGGATGTGTCGGTTGTCAGCCTGTACAGCCACCTCGCTACGGCTGACGCAGTCGATCCCACGACAACCCGGGAGCAGTTTGAACGGTTCTCTCAGTTGGTGGAGACGCTGGAGCAACAGGGAATCCGACCCCCATTGGTGCATCTGGCTAATTCTGCCGCTACCCTGACGTTCCCCGACACTCACTTCGACCTGGTCCGGATCGGGTTGGCCCAGTATGGCCTGTATCCAAGCTCTCACTTACAGGCCGTCGTTGCCCTTCGCCCCGCCCTTGCGCTCAAAGCAAAGATCATCTTCGTCAAAACCGTTCCACCGGGGACCGGTGTCAGTTACGGTCATACCTTTCGCACGGCGCGCCGGACGCGTTTAGCCACCGTATCTATCGGCTATGGCGATGGAATCTCCCGCGCCCTCTCAAACAGGATCGACTTTCTCGTTCGGGGTCGGCGGGTACGACAGGTGGGCACGATCACGATGGACCAATGCCTGATCGATGTCACCGACGCGCCGGAGGTGTCCGATGGGGATATCGCTACGCTTCTTGGGCACGACGGGGAGGAAGGTATCTCAATCGCAGAATGGGCAGAGCGACTGGGGACCATCCCGTACGAGATCCTGACTGCCCTCTCCCCGCGCCTGCCAAGGATTGTCTGCAGGGACGCAGTTTTGTGGACAGAGGCTTGACCGTATGATATAGTTTTCGTGGTTCCCGCTCCGAGGCTCACGCGAGAGTGGCGGAATGGCAGACGCGCTGGACTTAGGATCCAGTCCGCCTTTGGCGGATGGGGGTTCAAGTCCCCCCTCTCGCACCACAAATCCGACATCTAATTCCGAGATACGTATGAAAGTAGATATCGAAGAGATCAGCAGCACCAAACGCGCACTCCGAGTCGAATTACCCCCTGAAAGTCTCTCAGAGAAGTTGGAGACGGCATATCTGCGCCTTGCGAAGAAGGCTCGCCTCCCAGGCTTCCGTCCAGGTAAGATCCCGCGGGATCTCCTGCGTTCGCGTTTCAGGGATGAAGCCAAACAGGAGGCCCTCAGAGAACTCATCCCGGAAAGCTATGGTCAAGCGCTGAAGGAGTCCAATCTGGATCCGATAAGCGAACCGACGTTGGAAGAGATGGTCTGCGAGGAGGGTAAGCCTCTAAGCTACCGGGCTTGCTTTGACGTGAGGCCCGCGCTACAGCTTTCGGGCTACACGGGAGTTGAGGTCTACAAGGAAAAGCTTGAAGTAGCGGACACTGAGGTCGATCAAGCCGTGGAGTATCTCCGGGAGCGGACGGCAGAGTTCGTACCGATGGATGGCTGGCCCGCTCTACAGGAAGACCTCCTGGTGGTAGACTACGAAGGCTTTACCGGCGGTAAACCGCTCAAGGGCGTAAGCGGTCAAAACACCTCGATCCTTCTCGGCGCCCACCGGTTCATCCCAGAATTTGAGACCCAACTCCATGGCCTCAAGAAGGGCGATCTTAAAGAGTTCTCTATGGAGTTCCCGAACGATTACGGACGACGGGAGTTGGCGGGAAAGCGGGTACTGTTCAAGGTCACGGTCAAAGAGGTGAAGAAAAAGCAGGTACCGTCGCCGGATGATAATTTCGCGAAATCGGTGGCCGGCTGCGAAGATATCCAGGCTCTCAGAGAGAAGATCAAGCAGGATCTACTCGCGCATAAGGAGCGGGAGCAGGTGGTCCGTCTCAAGGACCAGATCCTGGACAAACTGCGCACTGCCCATCCGTTCGATCCTCCGGAATCGTTGGTGGATGCAGAGGTCGAGGCTATCCTCGCTGATCTGAGGCGGAGCGCCGGCAGCCGTAAGCCCACCGCTGCTCCGAGCGAAGACGAGGCGACGCTGGCCAAGGCGAGAGAACTCGCCTCAAAACGGGTTCAGGACTCTCTCTTGCTGGAAACGGTGGCGAAGCAGGAAGGACTTGAGGTGTCGGAGGACGAATTGAATAAAGAGGTCGAGTCGGCCGCTGCCACCCTGAATCGTAAACCGGAGGCCCTCCGCGACATGTTGGAGCGAGAAGGACGGATTGAGGCCTTCCGAACACGCTTACTGGAGGGAAAGGCGCTCGATCTTCTGTATAAGCAGGCCAACATTGTGGAAGGGAAAAATCTCGTAACCCTCGCCTGAGTGTCACGCAAAGGGAGTAGTGCGCCATGCAACTGATTCCAATGGTTGTCGAGCAGACCAGTCGGGGCGAGCGAGCCTATGATATCTTTTCTCGTCTCCTGAAGGACCGAATTCTATTCATCGGAACTCCGATCGATGATGCCGAGTCAAATCTGATCATCGCCCAACTTCTCTTTCTGGAGGCCGAAGACCCAGATAAAGATATCCACCTCTATGTCAATTCACCGGGCGGATCGGTTACGGCCTCTCTGGCGATCTATGACACGATGCAGTATATCAAGCCGGCTATCGAAACCATCTGCATGGGGCAAGCTGCCAGCGGCGCCGCACTCCTGTTGGCAGCCGGCGCCAAAGGGAAGCGCTATGCCCTTCCCCACGCGCGGATTATGATCCACCAGCCATACGGAGGAGCGCAGGGGCAAGCGTCAGACATTCAGATTCAGGCGAAAGAGATTCTTCGGATGCGGCAGGAACTGGATCGGATCATCGCCGACCATACCGGCCAGCCGCTGGAGCGAATCGAGAAGGACAGCGATCGAGACTTTTTCATGTCGCCCAGTGAGGCGAAGGACTACGGATTGATCGACGAGGTGATCTACTCGCGCGATGGCCTTGCATTATCGGCTACAGCCCCGGCGCCCTAGGTGATCCGAACGTCGAACCGACGTCCGGAATCGCGCCAGTGACAGTCGCTTCAACTGTCATGGGGAGACAGATCGTCAGCGCTATCCAGATTACATGGACAGTATTATGTTCCGGGCAGCATAACGGAAGCGGAGAGCCACGCACGGCGGGCCACGCAGTACTTCGCGGTCGACGTCTGGAACGCAAGGGGGAAGAGTAGATGGCCAAAGCGGTAAAAGGCGGGGGGAAACTCACTTGCTCCTTTTGCGGAAAAAGTCAGGATGACGTCCGGAAGCTGATCGCCGGTCCCACGGTCTACATCTGCGATGAGTGTATCGAGCTGTGCAACGACATCATCGCGGAGGAATGGGAGGAAGAAAAAGGGAAGAGTCTGGGCGAACTCCCCAAACCGTCCGAGATTAAATCGATCCTGGACCAGTATGTCATCGGTCAGGACCGGGCCAAAAAGAGCCTTGCGGTTGCCGTTCACAACCACTATAAGCGCGTCAATGCACGGATGACCTTTGACGACGTCGAACTGACCAAGTCCAATATTCTTCTCATCGGTCCGACCGGATGCGGTAAGACACTGCTGGCGCAAACTCTGGCCAAAATCCTGGATGTGCCGTTCACCATCGCCGATGCCACCACCCTCACTGAAGCGGGGTATGTTGGGGAGGATGTGGAGAACATCATCCTTCGACTGCTACAGGTTGCAGACTACGATGTGGAGCGCGCAGAGCGAGGGATCATCTATATCGACGAGATCGACAAGATCGCGCGCAAGTCTGAAAATCCATCTATCACGCGGGACGTCTCCGGGGAAGGTGTTCAGCAGGCCCTCTTGAAGATCCTGGAGGGAACCGTCGCCAATGTCCCGCCTCAGGGTGGGCGGAAACATCCCCAACAGGAGTACCTGCAGGTCGATACGACAAATATCCTGTTTATCTGCGGCGGAGCATTTGTCGGGTTGGAGAAGGCCATTGAACATCGGACCGGCCAGAAGTCGATGGGATTCGGAGCCGAGATCCAGGCGAGGCGAGGCAGGCGGATCAGCGAGCTACTGGCCCATGTGCAACCGGAAGATCTGCTTCGGTACGGCCTCATCCCCGAATTGGTCGGGCGATTGCCGGTCATGGCCGTCGTGCATGAGCTCGATGAAAAAGCGCTGGTGCGAATCCTGGTAGAACCGAAGAACGCCCTGCTGCGTCAGTATCAGAGGTTCTTCGACTTTGAGCACGTCAAATTGACCTTTACCGACGATGCGATCAGCGCTGTAGCTCAGGAGGCGGCAAAGCGTCAAACCGGCGCCCGTGGCCTCCGGGCGATCCTTGAAGAGATCATGCTCGACATCATGTATGAGATCCCCTCACAGTCGGGGATTGCGGAGTGCATCATCAACCGCGAGACCGTCGTCGAGCGAAAAGCACCCATCATCCTCTATAAGAAAAAAGCCGAATCGGCCTGACCGCCGAATCGCTTGCAGGTTGCCGACACCATTTGCCGGCCCTACTTCCTTTCGCGGCAATCTGAGATTTTCGATCTTATCGCTCCTCGCCGATCTTTCGCCCACTTCATGAGGACGGGGTAGGACTTTCTCGAACGGCTCGGAGGTATTCACTATGAGATTCTTTATGCCGCGCTTGCTGCTCGTGGCGGGCTGCGCGACGATCCTGTTCTCGGTCTCAGGGTGCGCGGGCCTCGATCTTTTTTCACCGAAACAGGCTGAGGTGCCTGCCGGATCTGACCAGGAGTTGATGAGCCGGGCTGAGGCGGCCTTCGCCCTGAAGCAGTATGATGAGGGGCGCAAACATCTGCAGCGCCTGATCAACAACTTTCCTGAGAGCGAACTGGTCCCGACTGCTCGTTTGAACAGCGGTCGCACCTACTTCGATGAGAAGAGGTTTGATGAGTCGCGCGCCGAGTATCAACGGTTCATGGAACTGTTTCCACAACATGAGCAGCTTGATGAAGCCCAGTATTACATCGGACTGTCTTACTTCCGCCAGATGGAGAAGGTGGACCGCGATCAGACCATGACTAATAACGCGGCGCGAGAGTTCCGGACCCTGATCAACGACTTTCGTAACTCACAGTTTGTGTCGGACGCGCAGGCCAAATTAGCGGAGTGCTATCGGCAACTGGTTCAAAGGGAGCTGTACGTCGGCAAATTTTACTTTCACCGTGAGGCGTATGGCGCCGCCATCCCGCGGTTCGAGTCGATTCTGAAGGAGTACCCCGGCTCGCAGTACGACGATCAGGCACTCTACTATCTTGGAGAGTCGCTCTGGGAACTCGAACAGAAGGTACCGGCCAAGGCGGCCTTTCAGCGCCTCATTGCAGAATTTCCCGACTCCGACATGGCGCCGCCGGCCGCGAAACGGATCGGCATGACCCTTGTCCAGGGGCCGCGCAGTCGCAAACCCCCTGCTGGTCTCGTGGGCGGCGCATTGGACTCGATGTCCGATACGCTCTCAGAGTTACAAGATGCCATCTTGGACAGTTCGATCTGGCAAGCCCCGACGACCACCCCCTAGGATGTCTCAGCACATGCGGACGTCGTGTCGGTATGGGGGTCATACCGCTGCTCAGGATGAGAACGCTTGCTTGGCGCTTCAGTGAATGCACGAGACCAGCTGCTCACATCGACCGCCGTCTCTCGGGCATGAGACCAGGGCGCTGCTCCGGCAGTACCATCTACTGCCGAAACGAGGTCTCGGGCAAAGCTTCCTCGTCTCCCCTACCGTTCGCGACCTGATCCTTCGCGCGGCAGATGTCGGGCCACAGGACCTCGTAGTGGAGATCGGTCCCGGTACGGGAGTTCTGACCGAGGGACTGGCCGAACAAGCGGGCCGGCTGATTGCCATCGAGCGTGATCCGGGGCTCCATCGGCTGCTGGCGGAGCGCCTCGGAGATCGTCCCACGGTGTCACTGATCTGCGGTGACGCCCTCGAATTCGATTTCGTAAACGTATGTGGCACGATGTGTCCAGCGTATACACGGGCCAAGCTGGTTTCAAATCTCCCCTATTCGGTCGCCACGCCCCTGATCCTCCAGTTGATCCCACTGCAGCGGTACTTCTCCTTCCTCCTGGTGATGGTGCAACGAGAGGTGGCGCAGCGGCTTTTGGCGTCGCCAGGCGAAGAGGGGTATAGCGCCTTAACGCTCCGTTGCCGTTACGAGGCGGATGTCTCAGCGGTGGCGCAGGTCCCACGGACGGCCTTCTACCCAAAGCCCGCAGTGGACTCGACCCTCGTTCGCCTCGACCTGCTGCCTGGGCCCAAGGTGACCGTGCATTCCCCTGGCCTGCTGTTTCGCATCGTACGGGCTGCGTTCGGGCAGCGCAGGAAGATGCTGCGTAATGCGCTGTTGAACGCCGGCATCATGACGGAGCCTGCAGACCTGGACCGGATCTTAGCGGATGCGGGCATCGACCCGAAGCGCCGCGGCGAAACCCTGAACCTTGATGAATTTGCTCAACTCGCCGATCGTCTGTATGCGATGGGCATCACCTCGCCTCGACAGGCCCTCCCGGGAGAAGGAGATGTTGCGTACAGCTAAGCATCAGGAGAACGCGCGGGTTAGTCGACGATGAAGATTTCGGCTATCGGAGAGTTTGCCCTGATCGAACGGATCAGGCGCATCCTGCCTCGACCGCGTGATGTATTGCTTGGAATCGGGGATGACTGCGCCGCGTTGCGGCCTACAGCAGGCACAGATCTCCTGCTGACGACCGATCTGTTGGTTGAAGGCGTCGATTTCACGCCGCAGACCATCACGCCCTTTCGTCTCGGGCGTAAGGCGATAGGAGTGAATCTCAGCGACATCGCCGCCATGGGGGGTATGCCGCGCACCGCGCTTGTTACGCTGGCAATTTCACCCGATGAAGAGATTGAGTTTGTCGATGAGCTCTATCGTGGTCTCCAGGAGGAAGGCGAGCGATTCGCAGTCGAGGTCATCGGTGGCGATCTGTCCGCCTCTTCCACCCTCATGATCGGCGTGACCCTGGTGGGGGAAGTAGAGGCCGGAAAGGCCGTCAGACGTTCCGGCGCGAAATCTGGGGAACGGATTTGGATCACGGGCCGCTTGGGCGCGTCGGCGGCAGGTCTTACCGCGCTCAGGGCCGGTTGCCGCCTTCAAGACGATCAGGTCGAGACCCCCTTTGAAGCCTCCGGCTCTCTCCTGGAGGCTATCAGGCAGGCTATCGAACGACATCTCTGTCCCGTCCCAAGGGTTCGAGAGGGAAGGACCCTTGGGCAGGCCGGAGTCGCATCCGCAATGATTGACCTGAGCGATGGGCTGGCTTCGGACCTGGCGCATCTGTGCCGCGAGAGCGGAGTCTCGGCAACAATCAGAGAGGATCAGATCCCGATCGACCAGGCTGCATCAGCCATCGCCCGGCGCTTCGGCCAGGAGCCGCTTACCCTGGCGCTGCAGGGCGGAGAAGACTTCGAGCTGCTCTTCACCTCGTCGTGGGATCCTGCCGATATTGTCGCCATGTTTCCCGATGCGGTGACGGTAACCGCAGTCGGGGAGATCCAGGAAGCGGGTGTAGGATGTCGGCTCGAACGCCAAGACGGTACCGCAATAGCGCTGACCGGCGGCTACAATCATTTCCGGCGAACATAGCGATCAGCGTTCAGCACTCGGCCCTCAGCTACGGGTGTGGCCAGGAGGGCCGCAAGCGATTAGACTGTAAGAGCAAGAATGTTTCGCGGGTTTGTATGGAGGGATGAAGATGCATCTGATAAAGGAGATATTACACGCCCTATGGACGCTGGGATCGATTGTCGGCGCCGGCCTCAGAGAGGTTGTCACGATCATGGCCTTTACCGAAGGCGGCCTCATGCGGCAGTTTCGCCTTTCGAGGCGCATCATCGCCTTCTCCTGTATTGTGCTGACGGGCCTGACCGTCGGCTCAAGCGTCACCCTGCTCAACCTGGTTCGAGGTCGGTATTACCTGACTCGCGTAAAATATTTGGAACAGGAAAATCGCGCAATGACCTCGCTCCTGCAGGAACAGGCTGAGCAACTGAGCACACTGAAGATCGAGATGGCCAAGTTGAAGGAATTTGAAGAGAGCTTGCGGCAGGTTGCCGGTCTCAGCGTTGCATCCGAGCTCCAGACAAGCGCGCCTGAACCCGCCGGTGGACGCGCGCCCTCACGAGGCCGTAGGCCGTAACGGCCTTACTGCAACTTGGCGAAGGGAGCCGCCAGGACCGCATCCGGCCCCAACGCCTCCTCGATCCGAAGCAGTTGGTTATACTTACAGGTCCGTTCGGCCCGACTGAGGGAGCCGGACTTGATCTGGCCGGCGCCCGTCGCCACCGTCAGGTCAGCTATTGTCGTATCCTCGGTCTCACCCGATCGATGCGAGATCACGGTCTGGTACCCGGCAGACCGTGCCAACTCCATGGCCTGTAGCGTTTCCGTCAGCGTCCCGATCTGGTTCAGCTTAATTAAAATCGCATTGGCCACGCCCTCATCGATCCCACGGGCCAGCCGCAAGCTGCTCGTGACAAAGAGATCATCGCCCACCAGTTGCGTTTTCTTCCCGAGTTCGGCGGTCAGATCCTTCCATCCTTGCCAGTCATCCTCGGCCAAGCCATCCTCGATCGAGACGATCGGATACTGGCGGAGCCAGTCGCTGTAGAAACGAATCATCCCTTCGGCGTCCCGGGTCGAGCCGTCAGATTTCCTGAAGACGTACGTGCCCGCATCGAAGAATTCACTCGACGCCGGATCGAGCGCCAACGCGATGTCGCTGCCTGGCCGATACCCGGCCTTTGCGATCGCCTCGAGGATCAATTCGATCGCTTCAACGTTCGAGCGCAGGCGTGGCGCAAAACCGCCTTCATCGCCCACCGTGGTACTATAGCCTCTCCCAGCTAGCACACCACCCAGCACGTGGAAGGTTTCCGCCCCGAACCGGATGGCCTCAGCAAAGGTGCGCGCCCCAACAGGAACGATCATAAACTCCTGAAAGTCCACGTTGGTGTCGGCGTGCGCTCCACCATTCAGGATATTCATTAAGGGAATCGGAAGGGTCGTCGCTCCGGGGCCGCCAAGATACCGGTACAGCGGAACACCTCGCGCAGCTGCGGCCGCCTTTGCGACGGCAAGCGAGACGCCTAGCATCGCATTGGCGCCCAGCCTGGCCTTGTTGTCGGTGCCGTCAAGCGTGATAAGCATCCGGTCGATTGCCGCCTGTTCATCTACCTGCTTGCCCACCAGAGCAGGAGCGATGAGGTCGTGGATGTGGCGAATCGCCTTTTGTACCCCTTTCCCCCCGTAGCGGGACGGATCCCCATCTCTTAACTCCAACGCCTCGTGCCGCCCGGTTGACGCGCCGGATGGGACGGCTGCCCGACCGATGGAGCCGTCCTCCAACACAGCGTCCACCTCGACAGTCGGGTAGCCACGGGAATCCAGGATCTCCCTGGCGATAAGTCTCGCGATCTGCGTCATGGATATAACCCCCTGAGTTGCTTGCCGTCAGCCACCCTTTTGACGGCCAGCATCAGCGCGGCGGTCCGAAGGTCAACCTGCTCTTTGCGTGACATCGCCACGACCCGCTGGAACGCGGCGATCATCACCTCTGATAACCGTTCATTGATCTGATGCTCGTGCCAGAAATACTGCTGCAAATCTTGCACCCATTCGAAGTACGAGACCGCCACGCCGCCGGCGTTGGCGAGGATGTCGGGGATCACGGCCGTCCCTTTTTCCGCCAGGATCTGATCGGCCTCCGGTGTCGTTGGCCCATTCGCCCCCTCGGCCACGATCCGCGCCCGTATACGATCGGCGTTCTTCCCGGTAATCTGTCCTTCGGTCGCAGCCGGAATCAGAATGTCACAGTCAAGCTCAAGGAGTTCTTCATTGGAAATCCGATCGCCATCACGGTGCTGGGTGACGGAACCTCCTTCAGCATCCTCCGCCAACACCTTCGTAATATTGAGTCCATTGGTGTTATAGATCCCGCCCTTACTATCGCTCACTGCGATCACCTGGCAGTCTTCCTCATACAACAACTTGGCCGCAATAGCGCCGACATTACCGAAACCCTGAACAGCAACCCGCGTCCCTTTCAGCGGTAGGTCATATTCTCGAGTCGCCGCCTTCACGGTATAGTAGACACCACGGCCGGTAGCCTCGGCGCGGCCCAGCGACCCCCCCAGTAACAGCGGTTTGCCGGTGACCACTCCCGGCGTCGTAATACCGCGATGCATACTGTAGGTATCCATCACCCAGGCCATGATCTGCTCATTAGTATAGAGATCAGGGGCCGGAATATCCTGATCCGGGCCAATGACAAGGAGGATCTCGGAGGTATAGCGGCGCGTCATCCGTTCAAGCTCGCCCTGCGACATCCGAGTCGCGTCGCAGCAGATGCCCCCTTTCGCGCCTCCATACGGAAGGCCGATCAGCGCACACTTCCAGGTCATCAGCATCGCCAGGGCCGTTACCTCATCGAGATCCACGCCCGGATGGTAGCGGATCCCGCCCTTTGTCGGACCCAGGGTCAGGTCATGCTGCACCCGGAAACCGGTAAAGACTTCGAGCCGTCCATCGTCCATCCTGGTCGGGACCGACACGATGAGCGAGCGCTGGGGTTGCCGTAGCCGCTTGTGAATGCCAGAGTCGAGCGTGAGTCGCCCTGCGACAGCATCCAGTTGCGCCAGCGCCACCTCCAGCATACTATAGCGAACTTCTTGCGCCTTTCCCGTCATCCTGATATCCTCTGCTCTCGCTTGGTCACCAGCACATATGGCTACACGCCGAGCGCAACAACGCTACGCGCCACCATCACTTCACCGAACAGCGCACCAAAATCCCCCAGAATATTATCACGCTCACGGCCCCATGGCCAGATGAAACACGCGCGGTCACTCTCCAAAGAGTTACTTTTCACTTGACCCCAACAGACATGAGATCATCGCGTGGGCCCGTAAAAGGGGCTCGCCTTGGCGCTCCTCCGGTTAAGCGCTCTGAGTAGGAAGCTCGCAAGGGGTGAGTTGCCCCGTAAAGGCAAAGAAGGACAGGACTTGACAATTCGTGGGAAAGTGGTCAAAATCTTATTGCCCACAAGGACAAGTCCATAGGGTTCCCCTCGCCCACGGGTACCAACGGGTACGGAGAGGGCGCGAGTGGGGAAGATTTTCTAACCGAGGCTAAAGGAGCTTGCGCAACGATGTCATCCAATGAAGTTTTGTTAGACGAGCATTTCACGCCCGTCGGAAAAGGTACCTTGGACAGTAAGAAGCGCATCGCCCTCACGAAGGCCATAGAAGCCCTGCACACTGTAATCGGCGAGGACGTAGAACGGCTGCGTTTTAAGATCGCTTGCAACGACGCGGGCCAGATCCTGCTCTCCCCAGAAGTCACCGTTCCACTCCATGAAGCCTGGCTTTACAAAAACAAGGCCGCACTGGAGAGCGTACACCGGGGCTTGGAAGAAGCCGGACGCGGCAAGGCACGGAAGATCGGCTCGTTTGCTAAGCACGCCGACGACAAGATCGATTAGCGGGCGAACTTGTCTCAATTTACACTCACATTCACGCCGACCGCAGGCAAGCAACTAAAAGCGCTTGAGCGAGACAAGGGGCTTGAGAAGCGCCTGAAGGCGGTACAAAAGGCCCTCGGCCTCATGGAAATCGATCTCCGCCATCCGAGTCTTAATACTCATGAATACAAAAGCCTGAAGGGTTTGCAGGGTGAAAAGGTGTTTGCAACCTACGCAGAGAGTAAGACGCCGGCAGCCTATCGGATCTTCTGGCGCTACGGAACCAAGCGGGGTGAGATCATCGTTATCGCGATCACGTCTCACCCGTAAAGCTGCACCATCCCTTACCGATACCTGTCCAGCATCGCTCCACTTTCTACTTGACACCAAAAGGCGCGAGATCATCATATAGTTTCGTGACGGGCAGGAGGGATCGCTTTGTCACACGTTACAACACTCCAAGGCGACCCACTTACTCGATGGCGGCCCCGACATCCGGACGGTCCAAGAGTTGCTTGGCCATCGGGATGTGAGCAGGACGATGATCTATGCGCAAACCACGCGTCTCCTTGGAACTACTCGGAGGTAGCGATGAAACAGCGTCAGAGTGATCCGGTCATCGATGAGATCCGGGATGTGCGCCGCCGCATCTCAGCGCGCGTTGCGCATGATCCCGCCCGATTAGTGGCCCACTACATGGAGCTACAGAAACAGGACCAGGATCGGCTGATTGAGACCGAGAAAACCGCCCAGCGCATCGATCAGTCGGCCGCCTAACTTTGCGCCCCAGCCAGACGCTCGCTCCACTTGTACGGCTGAGCGTGGTTGTTATACCCCGCCTGTGCCGATGTCGTAGCGAAGCGAATCTTCGTAAGGTGAGTAATCGTTGACAAGCTGTAATCGTTCGATTACACTCTATCTATGTTCTTGATAAAACTCCTGCCCGAATTTACCGCATGGCTGGACGGTCTGTCCGATGCGTCGGTGCGCGGGGTGGTCGCGGCGCGCATCAAGCGTCTGGAGCGCGGCTTGATGGGGGACGTGGAGCCGGTCGGCGACGGGGTGTCGGAGTTGCGCATTCATTTCGGTGCGGGCTGGCGCATGTATTTCGTGCAGCGTGACGGTCAGTTGATTGTGTTGCTCGTCGGTGGCTCCAAGCGTACCCAAAAGACTGACATCAAGCGCGCCAAGGCATTGGCGGCGCTCTTGGACTAAGTGAAGGAGATGACTATGATCCAACGTATCAAAGTAGCTGACTTACCCGAGTTTGATGCCGCGCCGTATCTCGACAGCGAGGCGGCGATTGCGGCTTACCTGACGGATATTCTGGAAGCGAACGATTCGGCTTTGCTGGCGTCGGCATTGGGAGACATCGCTCGGGCGCGTGGCATGAGCGAGATTGCCAAGGCATCCGGACTGACCCGCGAAGCTTTGTACAAGGCGCTCAGACCCAATGCGAAACCGCGCTACGACACCATCGCGAAGGTCTGTGCGGCGCTCGGGGTGCGGCTGGTGGCACAGGCGATTCATGCGTGAGCCTCCAAAGTTGACCGCCCGAGGAGATAGGCGCCACAATGGTGCCTAATGAACGGCTCAACCAGGCAACTACCCGACCGCAATGAATGGCTGAATGCCTCCACGCTTTCCCTCGAAAAGGCAGTCCAGACGCCTGCTTCGCCACGAGAAGCCACGAAAAGCGCTTGACCGCCTTCCAGATTTGGCGTAATAGATCGTTAGTTACCTTTCTTTCCCTTGGAGAGGTGTGTCTGCCGCTTGTCTGCCAGGCAGGGAGGATAGCATGGGGCAATCTCACTAAAACGGGGGCAATTCATTGTCCTGCCCTTCCAGGTCATCGAGCAGGTGGACGAGCTGCACGCCGAAAGGCCAGAGGACACGTCACCACAAGGATTGCTTTTTGACGAACGCGGGCTATCGTCTGCGTCGCTCAGTTCAAGTCGTAAGACGGCTGCACACGGCTTGCCTGATGAACAGTACCTACACTACCGGGGTCGATGAGGCTTGAGGTTGTTGGTCCAATTGCAGACGTTGAGGTTATCGCGTCAGGACCAGCAATTCGGGCGCGCTCCTACCTTCGCAAGGCGTATGGTCGAGGTCGATGGCGGAAGTGAAAGGGTGTTGCCACCGTTCGCCTGCCGAACGGCGCTTTGCGGAGGGTAGAGTTGCGTTGGTATGAAGCGCATGATATTGGTAGGAGAGACCTGAGAATCAAACGCTACTTGGAAGACGTATGAAAACGACGATGAAGCCGTTTGCGCTGTGTATCGATAACACAGACTATCAGGCATCACTCATCCTTGGCAAGGTCTATCATATTCTTCCGGATCCAAAAGCTGCCAAAGATGATCTTGTGCGCATCGTCGATGAGAGCGGCGAAGACTACCTCTATCACAAGGGGCTTTTTGTCTTTGTGGACTTTCCGAAAGTAGTGAAGAAGAAAATCCTCGCCCTTGCGACTGCTGCCTAACTCAAATTCGGACACTATGAATACGGTCAAACGGCTTGACCGCCCACGGCTGCCATGCGAGAGTCTCTTGGGATTCCGGCTGGTGGTCGCCGGCTGATGTTCCAAGCCGGTCTCGATAACAAGGCTGCCGGCGCTGCCGCTTTGCCGCCAAAACCCCCGCAGCCACGCAGCAAAAGGCGCCCAGGGGAGATGGGACCCCTGCCAGATTAGGCGGCGAGCCCGTCGGCCCTAAACAGATTAGGCCGGTCTGCCTAATTGTAGTTAAGCGGTCAGGACCCAGTCATTGGCGAGTGTCCGCATCCAGGCTATTGAGGCGACGAAGGGTTGAGATGGTACGGTTCCTCTGGTCGGAAAGAACCTGGGCCATCGTGAGCGCCGTGTCTGGCATGGTCGCGGCGCTCGCGGCGACGTTCACCGTCTATCAGGCCATGACAACTACGCGTGAGGACAGGGAAGCGAAGCGACCCTACTTCACGATCGAGGCGCCTGGCATCAAACCCCTGCCGAAGAGTCCACCGTACCGAATTCAAATCACAATGCGGAACGTCGGTGTCCATCCTGCAACCAGGTTGAACGGAAAGATCCTGTTCGTTGATGCGAACCTCGCTACGAAGCCGGCGTACGCTTTCGACTTTTCGGTAGCAAACGATGTACCTTCGGGATCTCCGACCCCGTGGTACAACGACTCCCTTATACTTCCAAATGACGTGCCGCCGATGTACGTCGTGCTAGCCGCTTCGTATAGCGACACCATTATCGGCAAGGACTACTCGCAGGCTTTTTATATGCGGTGGGACGGCGTCAAGAATGGTCAGACACAGCCAGATTTCGTTCATGTGTCGGCTTCCGAGCGGTCTCGCATCGAACAAGCGCTGCGAACTGAGATCGAAGGCGTCATTCAACGGAAGTGAGGCCGCCTAACCTCGCGCTGGGGCCGTCGCGCCGGCCCCGTGCGTGCTCGCGTGCCACCGTGGCGCGCGGCTGAGCGCCGGCGTTATATTTTCCATCGCGCCTCTCGGTCTGATACTGGGTAGGACATCGAGAAAAAGAGAAGTTTCATGCCACGACTGACTGAACAAGAACAACAAGAGATCATCCGCTATATCGAGGCGGACAAGCCGCTGCCGGATAAGTTTCGCTTCCTGCTCCTCGAGGAGAAGCGGGAGGTGGAGCTAGTTTGGAACGGCAAGAGCAGCGAGGTCAGCAGTATCGTTCTGCCCTTTCAGGTGATCGAACAGGTGGACGAGCCGCGCGCCGAAAGACCAGAGGACACGTCACCACAAGGATTGCTTTTTGACGAGCGCGGCCGCCAGCTTAAGGGCTGGACGAACAAACTGGTTCCTCATCGCTGAAGAACGAGCCGCAAAGGCCAAGGTCGTTATCAGCACGCGCTTCAACAGCCAGCAGCAGGTGTTTCTCGATTTTGTGCTGTCACACTACGTCAGCGTCGGGGTGGAAGAACTTGATCAGGACAAGCTCACTCCCCTATTGCGGCTCAAGTATCACAACTCCATCGCCGACGCCGTGGCCGATCTGGGCAGGCCGGATGAGATCGGGCGTGTCTTCACAGGCTTCCAGAAGTACCTATATCAGCAGCAGGCGGCCGCGTGACACGCAAGAACCAAGAGTTCGTCGAGGGAGTGCCTGGCATGTTGGAGGTATTTAGCGGTGACGCTCGACGATCGCATCTGCTACTCTCTAACACCAGAGAATGGTTGTCGGCGCGACAGTTCGGTGCTACTACTTATTAACAGTCTCATAATTGAATCGACACCCATTGAGAAAATCTCCCCTCGCCCCTCTTTTCCAAAGAGGGGTCAATCCTTCCTTTGACAAAGGGAGGCGAGGAGGGATTGTTCGATCATGTGAAACTATTATTATGAGACGGTTAATATTTTCACGCCGGCAATAAATCTCCCCTACCCCATTTGCCGAAGGGGGGCAGCGAAGCGGGGGGATTTGAAGAGGTGGTAAAGGTATGAACCTGGCTGAAACAACCGCGACTATCATCCACACCGTGCTGGCGCACTACCCCGCGACGCAGGCCATCTACCTGTTCGGCTCGTACGGCGCAGGTGACGCTTGGCCGGATAGCGATGCGGACATTGCCCTGCTCTTCACCCCGGAACAGGCCAAAGCAGAACACAACCTGCCCCTGAGTCAATGCCGCTTTGATCTGGAAGATGCCCTGTCCAAAGAGGTGGATCTGCTCAATGCCCGGCAGGTGTCCACCGTCTTTCAAAAGGAAATTATTGGCGGTGTCCGTATCTATTGCGCCGATCCGTATGCGGCGGATGAATTTGAAATGCTGGTCATCTCCTATTACCAAAAGCTGAACGAAGAGCGGCGGGAAATCCTGGACGCCTTTGACAAAACCGGGAGGGCGTACGCCGTATGAACGATATCGTCATCAATAAAATTCAAAGTATTCAGCGGTGTATCGAGCGCGCGCGGCAAGAATACCGGTCAGACCCTGACGGGTTCGCAGTCAATCACACCTTGCAAGACGCGGCGGTGTTGAATGTGTTGCGGGCGTGCGAACAGGCGATTGACCTGGCCAATCATGTGATTCACACGTACAAGATGGGCATTCCCACCGCCAGCACAGAAAGTTTCGATCTGCTGCTGGCAAAGCATGTCATTGACGTGGCCCTGTCGGAGAAACTTAAACAGATGGTGCATTTCCGCAACATCGTCATTCACCAGTACCAGCGCATGGACATAGAGATTGTCACATCGGTGATCGTTTCCGGCCTGGATGATCTGGTTCAATTCGGCGACCGCGTCAAGGAGTTTATCGGTGAGCGTTAGGCATTGCAGCCGTACAATCCGAGGAGTGTCCCGACATGTCACCAGACATAGACCTGTTCATTGCGCTTGAGCGCCGCGTGTGGCAGGCGCTGGCAGATGGCGATGTCAGCGCCGACTCACGTCTTCTCGATCCCAGATATCTCGGCGTCTATGCAACCGGCTTCGGTTCAAAAGACGACCATGTGGCGCAACTGCGCAATGGCCCCATTGTTAAAAGCTTCGCCATCGAGGATCCTCGACTCCTGGTGTTCGCACCGGACACCGTGCTACTTGCCTATCGAGCAACCTTTATACCGGCCGGCAAAGCTGATCCGCAGGTGGTCCACATCATGTACGTGTCGTCAGTGTGGAAACAACGCGGCGCTGACTGGGTCAACATATTCAGTCAAGACACGATGGCAGATGAGGCTGCCACGTGACCAGGGGTGACCCTGCGTTCACTCGCGCACGCGCCCCAGGTACCGCACATCTTCAGTCGGGGCGCAGAGTCACAACGGTTGTCGGCATAACTCATTTTTACGAAGGGAGACACAGCAATGGGTGACAGTGGAAAAAAGGATAAAGGCAAAAGGGAAACGCAAAAAAAGGCCCAGCTTGATCCAAAGGCCAAACGAAAATTGAAACAAGAAAAGAAGCATAAGTCCAGCTCCATCTCTTCCAGGTGACCTTCAATCACGCAAGGGAGTTGTGTGCCGGTCGCCGACCAGACCATTCACACTATGTCACTGGCAGCACAACCAGTCGATTTACCCGCCAGGCATGGCGGTTGCGGTTGCGCGTGCAATCAATGTCGCTCGACGCCATAACCGGCTGATGATCTCGAGCATTGAGGCAACTATTCACGCCAAGGAGGGACACATGGCTGGAGTAAAATTTATTGTAATCTACCCTCGTCCGACTGATATTGAAGCCTTCGAGAAGGTGTATCAGGACGAGCACGTACCCATGGCGGTTGAAAAGCTGGTCGGCAAGACCAAACTCGTAGCGACGAAGGTACTGGCTTCTCCTCAAGGGACACCACCTTTTTACCGTATCGCCGAGGTTCACTTCCCGTCGATGGAAGCCCTGGAGGCCTGCGCCGCTTCAGCAGGGACGAAGGAGACATTGGCCCATGCCGTGTCTATCTCCACCGGAGGTACACCGATTTTTTTAGTCGCCGAAGAGGAGACTTTCGCCTTCGCCCCATGAGCTCTGACCCTGGCGCAGGAGATTTCCGCATCGATCGGCATGACGATCGACCCTGACCTCTGCATCCTAATGACTACGACACCGAAAGGTGCATGGGAGTTCACCAACTGCTTCGCCGCTCTGACGTGACACCCGGCCCGGCCCGATGAAACGTGTTGTTGTCATTGGAGCGGGTGCGGCGGGGACTATGGCCGCGATCTTTGCGGCCTCCAGCGGCGCCGAGACGCGGCTCCTCGAGCGCACGAATGACGGCGGACGCAAAATTCTCATCAGCGGGGGCGGCCGGTGCAACATTCTGCCGGCCGTCGTTCATGAGTCTCGCTTCGTCACCGATTCTTCACCTCACACCCTTCGAAAGATGCTCCGCTCCTGGCCGCTAAGCGAGCAGATCGCGTTCTTCGAAGGCAAAGCCGGGATCCCCCTGATGGAAGAAAGGGAGTCGGCGAAGCTGTTTCCACAATCCGAAAGCGCGCGCGATGTTCGCGACAGGCTGCTGGCGCTCGCGCGCGCCAGAGGCGTCGTGATCGAGACCGGCGCGTTGGTCACCGGCCTTGTCCCGGCCGGCAACGGCTGGCAGATCGAACGACGCGGAGGATCATCCCTGCAGGCCGATGCCGTCGTTGTTGCCACAGGCGGCCTCTCCTTTCCCGGTACGGGAAGCGATGGCCTCGGGCTTCGCATCATCAAGACGCTGGGGCATACGATCAACCGAACCTACCCGGCGCTGACCCCGCTGACGGCGACGGTCCGGCGAAAGCCGGGCACGACCGGTGGCGCGCCGTTCGCCGCGCTTTCAGGCATTTCGCTGCCGGTCACGCTGACCGCCCGCGCAGGAACCTTGGAGTCCACATCGACAGGAGGATTTCTTTTCACCCACCACGGCTACAGCGGGCCCGCCGTGCTCGATGTGTCTCATGTCGCGGTACGCTCACGCGCCGAGATGGACGCTCCCGCGCGTCTCGTTGTACGATGGACGTCATTGAACGATAAGGATTGGGAATCGGTTTTCGGTTCGCGCGGTTCTCGAACGGTGCTGAACGCTGTGGCGGCTCAGTTACCGCGTCGACTCGCCGAAGCGCTGATCGATTTCGCCAGGATTGATATTCGCCGAACACTCTCGCAACTGACCCGTGACGAGCGGCTCCGTCTCATCGACATCCTCGTACGATGCGAACTGCCGTGGTCGGGAGATGAGGGGTACGGGAAGGCCGAAGTCACCGGCGGTGGTGTGTGTCTGTCGGAGATCGATCCGAAGACTTTGGAAAGCAAGATTCACAAGGGTCTGTTTCTGTGCGGCGAGATACTCGACGCCTTCGGACCGATCGGCGGCTACAACTTTCTCTGGGCGTGGGCGACCGGGCGCGCCGCCGGCCTTGGCGCCTCACGCACGCACTAGGTCATTAATCATGCCCTCTCTCAATCTGAAATAGTCGGTTCACCGATGGCTCTTATTACACTCGATCATGTCTCCATCGCGTACGGACACGTCCCGCTGCTCGACGATGCCAGCCTGCAGGTCGAAGCCGGCGAACGTGTGTGCGTGATCGGCCGGAACGGCACCGGCAAATCCACATTGCTTCAGATCCTTAGCGGAGATCAGACCCCCGACAGCGGTTCGGTGTGGCGACAGCCTGAGATTGGGGTCGCGCGGCTTGTGCAGGACGTTCCCCTGTCGTCCAATCGCCCTGTGTTCGACGTCGTCGCGGAAGGGCTGGGCAACCTCGGCGAGTTGGTGGCCGCCTACCATCACGCGGCGGTGGATGTGGCCGAACGAGGCACCGACATCTCGCTCGACAAGCTGGGCAGGCTGCAGCGCGAGCTCGAAGAGCGGGACGGTTGGCGCCTCGAACAGCGCGTGGAAATCGTCCTCGATCGTCTGGGTCTCCCGGCCGAGGCCATCGTCGACAGCTTGTCAGGAGGCTGGCGGCGGCGCGTGCTGCTGGCGAGGGCGCTGGTGGCCCAACCGCAACTCCTCCTGCTCGACGAGCCTACCAACCATCTCGACATCGACGCGATGATCTGGCTCGAAGAGTTTCTCAAGACGTACGCAGGTGCGGTGGTATTTGTCACCCACGACCGGGTGTTTCTCCAGAATCTGGCAACACGGATCGTAGAGCTGGATCGCGGCACACTGACGTCGTGGCCGGGCGACTACGCGACCTTTCTCCGCAGGAAGGAAGAATGGCTTGCGAGTGAGGCGGCGCAGAACGCCACGTTCGACAAGCGGCTCGCTGAGGAAGAGGTGTGGCTTCGCCAGGGTATCAAGGCGCGGCGGACGCGGGATGAGGGCCGGGTTCGCGCGCTGCTGGCCATGCGACAAGAGCGGGCCGCACGGCGCGCGCAGGTCGGTAATGTTTGTCTGCAGGCCGAGATCGGCGAGCGCTCGGGTCGGCTCGTATTCGAGGCCGTCGGTATCTCGAAATCGTTCGGCGACAAGCCCGTCGTCCGCGATCTGTCGTTACGCGTGATGCGCGGGGATCGTGTGGGGTTGATCGGTCCGAACGGATCGGGTAAGACGACCCTGCTTCGACTGTTGATCGGCGAACTCACGCCCGACACGGGCAACGTGAAGCGCGGCGCCAACGTTCAGGTGGCGTATTACGACCAGCAGCGCGAGCAGCTCGATCCCCAGCGCACGGTATTTGACACGGTCGGCGATGGAAACGACACGGTCACGGTGAACGGCCGCACGCGGCACGTCCACGGATACCTCCGCGATTTTCTGTTTCCACCTGAGCGTGCGTACGCCCGGGTTCAGACACTGTCTGGCGGTGAGCGAAATCGCCTGGTGCTGGCACGCCTGTTCACGCAACCCGCCAATGTCCTCGTCCTTGATGAGCCCACAAATGATCTCGATATCGAGACGCTGGAATTGCTTGAATCGTATCTCATCGAGTGGCCGGGAACGCTGCTGCTCGTCAGCCACGATCGCGCGTTCATCGATCACGTCGTCACGAGTACGCTCGTCTTCGAAGGTGGCGGACAGGTGCAGGAGTACGTCGGTGGATACGAGGACTGGCTGCGGCAGCGCGGCACCAGGGAAACAGCGACCAAGGCGCAGCCGGAGAGGACGGTACGCCCTGCGCAACCGCCCGTGACGGTGGCGACCAGAAAGAAACCGACCTATCGCGAGCAAAGGGAACTCGAGCAGCTTCCGGCGCAGATCGAAGCCCTGGAATGCGAGCACGCGCAATTGACCGCCTCGATCACAGACCCCCTCTTTTACCGGCAACCGGCCGATTCGATCACGCAGGCGCTCGCGCGCCTCGATGCGCTGGCACGCGAGCTTCACGACGCCTACACTCGCTGGGACGAACTTGATTCCCGCATTACGCGCGAACGTGTGTGACGGACACACGAAGTTTCCGGCGGCGTTGCATATCCCTGTAAATCTCCGCAATTCCTGCTATAATATATCGCTATGATTTCAGTGAGCGACGTGTGCATGCGGTTCGGCTCGAAAATCCTGTTCGAAGACGTGACAACCACGTTTTCAGCGGGACGGCGCTACGGCCTGACGGGCCCCAACGGCGCCGGCAAGTCGACGTTTATGAAGCTGCTCACCGGCGAGATCGACCCGCAGGTGGGCACGGTATCCGGACCGCGCAAGCTCGGCGTCCTCAGCCAGGACCAATACGCCTTTGACCGGTTCCGCGTGATCGACACCGTCATCATGGGCAATAAACGCCTGTGGGCGGCCCTTCAGGAGCGCGACGAGATCTATGCGCAGCCTGAGATGACCCACGAGGCCGGCATGCGCCTCGGCGAGCTCGAGGGTATTGTCGGTGACGAAGACGGCTACTCGGCAGAAAACGACGCGGCCCTGCTGCTGCAGGGGCTCGACATTCCCGACGACATCCACGACTGGAAGATGGCGGAATTACAGGGCGGGCAGAAGGTGCGTGTGCTGTTGGCGCAGGCCCTGTTCGGCCATCCCGAGGCGCTGCTGCTCGACGAGCCGACGAACCACCTGGACCTGGATTCGATTCACTGGCTGGAGGAACTCCTTGGCCGGTACGAGGGTACACTCATCGTCATCTCGCACGACCGCCATTTCCTGAACAACGTCTGTACGCATATCGCCGACATCGACTATCAGACGATCATTACCTACACCGGCGGCTACGACGACATGGTGGTCGCCAAGACACAGATTCGGTCAAAGATCGAGTCTGAGAACGCGCAACGGGCAAAGAAGATCGCGCAGTTGCAGGACTTCATTCAGCGTTTCGGGGCGGGCACGCGTGCGAGCCAGGCCACATCGCGGCGCAAGGAAGTCGAACGGCTGCGGACGACCGATCTGGCCCGCTCGAATATTCAGCGTCCGTACATCAAGTTCCCGATGAAGCGGCCGTCCGGAAAAGTTGCGGTGGAGTTCGAGAACCTATCGAAGGGCTTTACGAACAATCCTGTTATTTCCGGCTTCAGCGCCATCGTCAATCGAGGTGAGAAGATTGTGCTCGTCGGCCGCAACGGGGCCGGAAAAACCACGTTGCTGAAGGCACTGCTGGCCGATGCGCCGGACTTGCCGGCCTCCCCTGCCGATGTGGACTGCGGCAAGACGACGTGGGGGTACGGGGTGTCGATCGGCTACTTTCCACAGGACCACACCGGAGAGATCGAGAAGGGACTTACGGTAGCGGATTGGCTGCACCGTTTCGATCCGGATGCGTCACGGCAGGACATTCACGGACTGCTGGGACAGATGCTGTTCAGCGGCGAAGAAGGCCACAAGCCGACCGACGCACTTTCCGGCGGCGAGACCGCCCGGCTGCTATTCTGCCGCATCATGCTGCTGAAACCGAACGTACTCGTCCTGGACGAGCCCACCAACCATCTCGATCTGGAATCCATCAACGCGCTGAATGTGGCGCTTCAGAGGTTCGAGGGCACCGTGCTGCTGGTCACGCACGATCAGGACCTGCTCGAAGAAGTGGGCACGAGGATATGGCACTTCGAGCACGGCAAGATTGCGGATTTCAAAGGAAGCTACGAGGAATACGCGTCGTTGTCGGCCTGACGTACGTCTTCAGCAACATGGCACGCCGACCGGTGGCCCGGACTGTACATGCATAGCGTCCTTTCTTCCTCTCGAAATATCGCCATCCTGGGAGGCGGAGCGGCGGGCATGTCCTGCGCGCTGTGGTTGAAACATCTAAGTTTTTCGCCTGTCCTCATCGAGCCGGGCACGGCGCTCGGCGGGCAATTGTTAGAGATTCATCGGATCAACCGTTGGATATTGGGCATCCCGGGACAGACGGGGCCGGCGCTCGCTGAGCTGTACGGCCGGCATGTTGTCGATGAAGCTATCGACGTCCGCCTTGGTGCCAGGCCCGTCTCCGTGATGGCGGAAGATTTCGGTTTCAGCCTGGTTGTGCGAGAAGGTGAACACCGCACGGCATCGCTGCCTGCGCGGGCACTCGTCATCGCCACGGGGTTGCGCGTCAACGCCTCGGACATCCTGCACCCAATCCCGGGAGCCCTGGCGCTGTACGAATCCGACCTCTTATCGTTTTTCCCTCTGGACCATCTCGAACCGATGGAAGCCCTCAGAGGAAAGCGGGTAGCTGTGATAGGCGGCGGCGACAACGCCCATTTCACTGCCAAGGATCTCGCCTCCAGAACCGCCCTCACCCATTTGATCATTCGCTCGCGGCCCAAGGCGCAGCCAATGGTGCGTCAAGAGGTGGAAGCACTCATCCAACAGGGGCGCATCCAGGAACATGGCGGCGCGCTCATCACCGGCTTTCATCAGGGATCCGGCGGCATCACCATTACTTTGACGCGAAACGAGTGCACAACCCAACATATCGAGGTTGACCGGATTTTCGCCCGCACCGGCTTTACCCCGAATACGGAATTCCTCGCCGGGCTCGGCCCCCTGGCCGGGCTGGAACGAAATGGCGACGGCTATGTGCAGGTCGATGCCTGGAAGCGCGCGTCGCTGCCTTTCGTGTACGCCGTCGGCGATGTCGCCAACCCCGACCATCCCTCCGTGGTCACCGCCATCGCCGACGGCGCGACGGCGGCGCAGGCCATCGCCCAAGACGTGGGAACATCAGCATGGGCTTGAACACGCCGCTGGTCTGGATCGTGGATAGCGCCTACACCGGTGAGTTATATGCCCGTCTCGGCGCGGCCGAGCGGCTGGGCTACGGCTACGAGACGATTCCTGTGCCCGGCGGCGACGCCGGGGCTTACGGCAAGCTGCTGGAAGACCGTTACAACTACGCCTGCCGGGACGGCGAATCCAGACCTATAATCCTGTTGAGCGGAACCGGCGAGGACACGATCGGTCCTATCGCGGATCTCAAGGGTGTGTTCCAAGGACGGCTACTGAGCGTATACCTGGCTTCCATCCTTCCGGACGAACCCGATCGGCGCCTTCAGGAGTACGATATGGTCGCCTCCCCTCAGTTGAGCGGCACCAACGTCGTCACGACGGTGGGCGTGGTGCATAGGATGACGAACCACCTGCTGGATCAAGCGTTCCATCGGCACCAGGATCTGTTCGCCGGCTTGACCCGCCCCCTGGTGGGCTTACTGGTGGGCGGTAACACCCGCTACTGTTTCGGTTTCCACGAAGACCATGCTCGGTGCTTGGGCAGGCGGGTCGCGAGTATCGTCGCATCGCTTAAGGGGAGCCTGATGGTCACCAACAGCCGCCGAACCCCGAATGAAGCTCTGGCCGCCTTGCTGGACGAGGTCGCATGCCTGGATTGCCGCTTTTTCGACTGGCAACAAGCCGACTCCGATCTGTATCCCGCGCTGCTCGCCCATGGCGATCTGTTTATCGCCACCGGAGATTCGGTCTCCATGTGTTCCGAAGCCAGCTACACGGGCAAGCCGCTGCTGGTGGACATGAATGACTGCGCCACCGAGATCTACCATCGCCATATCATCGGCAAACTCATCGCGTATGGCGCAGCCAAGCCGCTAAGCGACACGTTCCAGCCCTGGACCTACACCCCGCCAGATCCGACGGGGGCCGTGGTTGCGGCAATCCGCGAGCGGCTTGCGGAGAAGTGGCCGCTCTTCAGCAGGGAGGGAAAGAACTGAAGAACCTCCGTCATACATTTTTATTCTTAAGGGTCCACAGGGTCACCCATGCATCATAAAAATCCCCCCAACCCCCCTTTGAAAAAGGGGGAGACGGAGGATTTCAGCCGAGGTGTCGGGTTACGCGACGCCAATCCGACCTATGGCCTGATGGACTCAATTGACACAACAGACACAACAAACGCTTTACTGGGAGAATTAAGGAGGGAGCCATGAAGCGATCGGGTTTACTGCTTACCTTAACCTTGACAGTTGGGATCGCGCTGGGGGTGATCGGGACCCAGGTCTTGAATGCGCAGCAGGCACCGATGAAACGTACTGTGCTCATCAAGACCGATCTGGCAGGGATTGAAGGGAAAGAGGCTGTACTGGCCTTAGTAGAGTTTGCGCCGGGAGCGGCCACCGATCCCCACTATCACCCCGGAGAAGAGCTGGCTTACCTCCTTGAAGGGTCGATCAGCTTCGAAGCTCAGGGGAAGCCCCCTATCACCTTCAAGCCCGGCGATACGTTCCATCAGCCGCCGAAACAGGCGCATCGCGTAAAGAACCTCAGTGCGACCATGCCAGCTAAGGCCTTAGCGTTCACTATTTCGGAAAAAGGCCTACCCCTTACCGTCCCCGTGAAGTAGTCGCGGCTAGCTGAGCGACACCCCATGCGGCCGCGGCCGCACCGCGGCCGACGAAAACCCCCTTAATCCCCCTTTGCGAAAGGGGGAGGCAAGGAAGCGCATCAGTAATACCCTCCCCTTAAGAAATGGGGAGGCACGGACGCGTATCAGGAATATCCCCCCATTTTTGAAAGGGGGGTTAGGGGGGTTTGTCTGAAGCTGACGCCTGATAGCTGAAGTTGGTGGCGGTGACTGGACTCGAACCAGTGACGCCGCGGATATGAGCCGCGTGCTCTGACCGACTGAGCTACACCGCCAAAAACATTCGCGGACCTTAATGAGTATGTATGGTATTGCGCAACGCTTGTCAAGCGGAAGGAGCCCCGGCTGGACGGTACAGCTCGTCCTGCTGGAGCCTTGACGAGATCAGCCTCAGAGCAGCTTGGTCATCACCTTGGCATCCCAGTCTTGCGCGAGATCACTCAGCTCCTGGGCCAGCCGTCGCCCTTCTTCATCCGTCGTCCAGAGCTTCTCCCATGCATCGAGATCCGCATAGGCTGAGAACTCCCAGAGTGCCATATACTGAGGGCGATGCCCCACGTAGAGGTCACGGGAAAAAAGACCGACGAGTTTGAACTGCGGGAGAGCCTTTGCGAAGTGGTCGGCAAACCGCTGATACGCTTCGGCTACCTGCGTCCGCTTAACCCCTGGCTTTTGATCGAACTCGATCATATAGAACATCGCCTGTCCCTCCACGTGGCGTCCCTGGTCACGATGTCGCATATCTCTCTGCCGAACATGACCGAACTGTTTTCGTGCAGCGTAGCTTGCCATGCACTCGCCAAGATGTCAAACATTTTTCCTGACCCACCGAGAGCGCTCAGCCGTTTCAGGCTCTCAATCGGCCAGAGCATCAGAGAAAGGAGTGATGTAGCGATTCAGATATTGGTCAGAACCGACTCGCCGGCGGCGCCGGTCAGCGCCTTCTCGGAGGCCTCGCTGAGGGCCTTGACATGGCGGCGATCCGTGGTGAAGACCCGGTAACGGGCCACCTTGGGCGGGATATCGCGAAATAGCTCCATCAGGGGTCTCGGCGACACTTCGCCCGTAGCCGGATTGTACATGAAGATCTGCTTGCTTCCTTCGGCCAGCGGGTTGATGGGACGGGGATCGAGCGCGGCCATGTCCACTTTGAACTCGATTCCATGCAGGCGCTTGGCCAGATGGCGGCGAATCGCCTCTTCCAGATGTGTGGCAGTCTGAAACTGAACCATCCGCTGCGATTCCTCGATAGTCGAGACAAAGTCATAGGCCATCTTCCACTTGACCTTCCGACCCGAGATCTTCCCCCACTCCGCTCCCAGCGCCCGCTCATGCGGATCTTTTGAGCCGGCCCACTCGCGGACCCGCTCGAGAAGGAACCAATCGGTCAGCTCCAGATATCGGTCCAGCGCTTTGTACGGATGATACGGGGCAATCCGCGCCATCGTCTCCTTGAAGATCTCCTGGACGTGCAGGTCGATGGCCCGGGTCGTCCGATGATGGTAGACGTTCACGTAAAGAGCGATCTTCGCGTTCAGGAACCGCATCAGGGCCGACTCTCCCGCTTTGTGCAAGGTCAGCCCCTGCGGCGTGAAAAACGTGTACAGCAGCAGCCGCTCGATGTCCACCATATCAAGCGAGAAGCCGGTCATATAGGCGTCTCGCTGCACGTAATCAAGGTTGTCCACGGTATAGATCCCGGAAAAAAGCGGGCGGAGCGCCAACAGCCACTCCGGAAAGCCGCCCGCAGAACCCGTTCTCAGCCCTGTCGAAGCCCGCCCTGAGCTCAGTCGAGTGGCGCCGGTCTCCGGCTTCTTGATTAAAAAGGCGATCTGTCCGGGATCAAGTCGTTCATTCGACCGAAACGACCCGCTTGGGCTTCGTCGGATCGCTTTGATGATCCCCCCCAGCTTCTTCGTGATGATGGCCATTCCAAGGATCTCATGGTTCAGCCGCTCGCCGCCGACGTGAAACTGCTGCAGGAAGTGATCGTCGAAAAAATGCCCGAAGGGACCGTGCCCCACGTCATGAAGCAACCCGGCAAGCCTCAGTAGCTCTTCAATGAACGACTCCGACGGCAGCGATTCTCCGAATGTCTCCTTCAGACTGGGATAGAGGTGTCGAGCGAATTTGCCGGCCATATGCATGGTCCCCAGGACATGCTGGAACCGACTGTGTTCGCCGGAAGGATAAACCCACCAGGTACTCTGGAGTTGGTGAATGCGGCGCAACCTTTGGACCCAGGGGCTATCAATGATCTCCTTCTCGGTCCGTTCCAACCGGTCACCCATCGGAACGGTGAAGAGGATATAGCGGTGGATCGGGTCTGCCAGCAATGCCAGCCCTTCGTAGGGTGACGTCAGCGGCGTGCCGCCACTCCCGATCGCCTGCAACGTGGTAATACGAGATGCAGTCATCGATCACCCCTCTAGATCAATGCGGATTCCAGAACGATGCCACGATCCAGCATCTCAGTTGCCCGTGAGAGCGTTCGCGTCAGATCGGCGGGCAACTCCGGGCTCTCTTCGAGTTGCCGACACAGGTCGATCAGCCGGCGGAAGGCCCGGATGAGGTCGCCCTCATGCCCCCCGAAACTCTGTTCCACCAGCGCCAGCCAGTCGTCCTCGCCGGATACCCACCGATGAGTGGCCGCCAGATAGGTCGTGTGCATCGAAACCGGAAGCTCAACCTGGTAGGATCGCTGGACCTTGTCCACCTCCTGGCTCAGCTCTTCCAGTGTCTTTACGCGCCGGCGAAGGTGCGCCTGATCGCGGAGGAACAGCTTGGCCGCCGCCTGCTCGGTTGCTCGCGGTTCCTCAACCAGGCATGAGAGAAGGCCCGCCAGCTCTTCAGGTACAAGCCCCTGCAGAAGTCCGGAGAAGGCCACCCGAGCCACCAACAGTTCGTTGTCGTGGCGCAGTGACGCAATCAGGCGGCCTTCCGCACCCAACCGTCCATCATCGACGTAGCCGAAGTACTGGAGAATTCCCACAACCCGCAGGAACTGTTCCCAGTAGGAATTCTGAAGTTGCTGTTGCGTCTGATGGTGACGCTCCAACATCTGCCCCAGGCGTCGCGACTGTTTGAGTTGTCGTTCCCGGAGCGACCGTTCCGCGCAGCGGTGGCAAGGCATCTGGGAGAGGGCAAGGGCCATCGCGTCCAGTTTGGACCTGCTCTCCTCGTAGTTACCCCAGAAAAAGGTCGGAGAACCTGCAGATCGTCGACCCCGGCCCCGGCCACCTCCACGACCAGCCCGCGCCGTCGCCACCCGCAGCGTCCCGATCCGCTGCCGCTCCTGCTCAATCGCAGCGCGCCGCTCACGATACTCAATCAGCGTGCTGACCGGGCAACAGGGTGATGTCATGCCCTCGGCGTCGGCCAGTCTACGGATTAACTCCTCTTGTTCCCTCCGGCTGACCTCGATCTTTCGACGATTCTGGAACTGGCCGAAGCTCTTCTCTATGGTCTTCCGGATCGCCTCGGGCTCGCGTTGCATTTCAATCAGCAACGCCGCGCTGCTGTAGCCGATCCGGAATCGGCTGTCGATCGGTTCCGGATCGCCTCGTACCAGACGAACGGCGTCTTCGACCCCCTCCGCAGAATCGAGCGCCATGAGGCAGGTCCCTTCAGGATCGATCCCCCGTCGCCCGGCCCGCCCGGCCATCTGGAACAGCTCTCCGACGGTGAGCCCCCGGAACCCGAGATCGCTTCGCTTGCGAAGTCCACCGATCACGACGCTCTTAGCCGGCATATGAATCCCCAGGCTCATCGTTTCGGTCGCAAAGACCACCTGCACCAGTCCCCGCTCAAACAGGAGTTCGGTGAGCCGCTTCAATGCCGGCAGGACGCCGGCGTGGTGCAGCCCCGCACCTCGACGGAGCCCGCTCAGAATCAGTCGATTCAGATCGCTCTCAAGACTGATGCTCGGGTAGTCGAGAAGCGTCTGTTGGATCGTCTCCTCAACCTCCTCACCCCTGGCGGGATCCAGGAGCGGCTCGCCGCGCTCCAGGAGACGAGCGAGAGCTCGCTCGCATCCAGATCGACTGAAGATAAAGTAGATGGCCGGCAGCCAACGGCGCGCCCGCAATGCGGCAATCGCGATACTCTCGTCGAGCGCGCGACGGCGGAAGGGGCGGTGCCGACCTTCCCTACGTCGTTCCCATCGGCCCGCCTCGCGCCCCTCCGATACGCTTCGGTCAGAAAAGAACGCGTGCAGGATCCGCCGGACCGAAGCCGGTTCCGGCGGCCAGAGCTGCCCCTCCCTGTCGCAGAGCAGGTACTGCAGCGGCACCGGCCTGACCGGATGGTGGATAGGCCGGATCGGGCGATGTGTCTGGCCGATCCACTCGGCAATCTCCCTGATGTTGCTGACAGTGGCCGAAAGAGCAACAAGCTGGACCTCAGGAGGGCAGTTGATGATGATCTCTTCCCATACGGTCCCCCGCCCGACATTCCCCATGTAGTGGCATTCGTCCAGCACCACATAGCGAAGCCCCTCACATTCCCCCCCGTAAAACTTGTTTCGGAGGATCTCTGTAGTCATGACGACGAGAGGCGCGCGAGGGTTGACCTTCACGTCGCCGGTGAGAATGCCGACCGTCTCTTCACCCCACTGACGGGTGAAATCGGCATATTTCTGGTTGCTCAAGGCCTTCAGAGGGGTCGTGTAGGCGATACGATGCTGATGGGCCAAGGCTCGAAAGATCGCGAATTCAGCGATAAGGGTCTTGCCGGCGCCGGTCGGCGCGGACACGATCACGGAACTGCCCTCCGCAATCAGACCGATAGCCTCTTCCTGGAACGGGTCGAAGGGGAACGGATACCGGTCGCGAAACGCGTCGATCAGCGCCTGCGCGTCCCGCGGCATGGACGATGAATCGATCTCGATGGGCCTGTCTCCTTTCGGCATCTTTATGAGCAACACCCCATGCAGTACGAGCCACACCACCGTGCACGAAAACCCCCTCAATCCCCCTTTACAAAAGGGGGAGGCAGGGACGCGCATCGGTAGCCCCCCTTTTTTACGAAAGGGGGGTCAGGGGGGTTTGTCTGAAACTGATGGCTGAGCGCTGATAGCTGAACGCTCTTCTCTGAGCAACAGTAGCAGATTGCGCCAGGCACTTCAACCAGTTCGGCTCTGTCTTGAGTGATCTGCTTGCTCCGGGAGGTTACGTCGTGTAGATTAGTAAGAGGTACTGGAGGGACTTCTGCGATCGACTTCAGGCGTGTTCGGACGGTGGCTCGAGGTCATTCAGTCGATTGTCAAGCAGCAGCAACAACAGAGGAACGCCACGATCCTCGGTCTCATGGATCGGTAAGACATCAGAAAGGCTTTCAACATGCCAGAGGAGCAATCGCGAGCCGAAGAGGCGATCCGGGAGCAGGTACGAGTTGCAGTCGAGGCGATCGAGGGGGCGTTGGAGGGAATCGTACGCTTCCTGACGCCGCTGCGACCGACCATGCGGAATGAGCTGATCCAGTTCCTCGGCCCCCACGTGGAACAGGCACGGCACGCTAAGGAATCGCTCGAAAGGATTCTTCTGGAATTACAGCAGAAGAAGGAGTCGTGAGGGTCAGACCTCCGCGCTCGGCTTATCCCCGGAAGATTCAACTATTCGGACATAACCCAGGGTCCGCAGGAATCTCTCCCCCTCAGTCGATTTGAGGAAGCTCAGCAGATAGTCGCTGAAGCTTTTCGCCATATCCGACGAGAGGTACGGCGGATGGCCCATTGCGCACCAGATCGTAATCTTATGGTACAGGCTCTGCACGTCTCCTATCATAGCGGACTCCTTCTTCACCGAACCTTCGACTTTGGAGTACCGAGCTCAGCCCTCTCCTCACCCTCGACCTTGGCCTGCATCTTCTTCACTAGATCCTGATAAGAGGAGGTACGAATGATCTTGCTGAACTGGGTGCGATAGTTATTCACCAGACTGACACCCTCGACGACAATGTCATAGACCGACCATTTGGAGTCGGCCTTTTGCAGACGGTAGGCGATGGGGATTTCCTGATTCCGTTTGGTCACGATCTTGGTCCGCACCTCGGAATAGTTGCCGTCCGTCGTCTCTTCCAGGTACAGGATCTGCTCGCCCGTATACCCCTCGACCCGATCGACATAGGCCCGTTCCAACAGATCGGTGAACAGACCGACGAATTCACTGCGCTCATCGGGCGTACGCTCGCTCCAGTACCGGCCCATGGAACGTTTCGACATCTCAGAGAAGTCAAATCGCTCCAATACGGTCTTGCGGAGTTGGGCTCGACGCTCCTTGGTCTTCCGCTCACCCTTGAGGGCCGGATCGGTCAGGATCTTGAGCACCTGGTCAACGGTTCCCTTGACCTGATCTGTCGCCGGACCGGCAAGACTCTGTCCCGGCATCCACAACACGGCCACGGCTGCCGCGATGAGCGTGAACGTCTTCCATCGATACCTGGCATCGGAATACTTCGCGGTCACTTCGCTTCCTCCTTCACGGCTCGACCTGTGGCATGTTCAATGTTCGCAAGCGAAAGGTTATAATTATACATCGCTCTATAGTTGTCGGCCCGCAGTTTGGCGTACGCCTCCGCGGCCTGGCCGAGCTCTTTGGACTCCCCAACCCCGAGGTCGTAGTTCGCCTTGGCCGCCACCAGCCATTTCTTCGCGTTCCGCCACCCGTCCTCCGTAGCCCTCAGCGTCTCCTTCGCCTCGTCCAGCTCCCGATGGGCCTTCCGCACCTGTAACGGGATCCCCCGCTCTGCGAACGACTTCATCTCCCCAACCTTCAGGTGCTCCGCCTGAGCCGCCCGGATCTTCCCACGGGTAATTCCAAAGTCGAGGTCATACTTAAAGCCCAGGACAATCGCAGTGTACCGATCATTCAACGGATCAAAGGCCCAGGGATTCTGCTGGCGAGTACGGTTGCCGGCCTGCGCATACACCCCGTTCAGCGCAAGAAAAAACTGCGGATACAGGTTACTCTCCTCTGCTTTGACCAGCGCCTCTGTGGCCTTGAGCCCGGCCCGCACCTGGGTCATTTCCGGTCGCAGCTCCAACGCCGTCCCCGCCCCTCGATCCACCTGCTCCACGTCCCTTGGCGCCGCCTGCAACCCTATCGCATCCAGTTCGAACGGTTGGGTGCGATCAAGACCTGCGTAGAACATCAGACCGCCCGTAGCCAGATCATACCCCTTCTGGGCCTCTTCCCGGTTCTTCAACACTTCGCCTCGAAACGCTTTTAACTTATACAGATCCACCTCATCAACCCCTGGTGTCTCCGCCTTGAGCTGCCGCTCCGTCTTCTGGATCGCCTTGTCGAGGTCCTTGGCGATCTCATCAATCAGCCCAAGCATATCGCTCGCCAGGAGTCGGCCATAGTACAGCTCCTTCACCTTCAGGATCAGGTCGGCAGCCTTCTCCTCTACCTTTGCCTTCTCGACCTTTATCCCTTCCTCCGCAGCCTTTCCGAAGCCCTCGAGCTTGCCAAAGGTGTAGAGCGGCTGGACCAGTCTCATCTCAACCCGCTCGAAGACGTTGTTCACGTGGGGGTCATCTTTTCGATCGGGAGAACCGCCCTGGACGGTTCCACGAGCTCGAGGGGACGGACCCACTATGGCGGTCACCTCAACCTGAGGGTACCGACCGGCGTCGGCCTGATCTTTCTTCGCCATCGCCACCTCAGCGCCTCGTTGCGCCTGACGAATCTCAGGGCTCGTGGCCAGCGTGCGCTGGATTAAATCCTTCAGGGTGTAGCCGGCCTTTGGTGTCGGCGATTGTGCAGACACCGGCCGTACGATAGCCACCGTTGTCATGAGCGCCAGCGGCAGCATAATCCGATACGCCTGTCTCATTCGGCCTGCATACTTCATGAGCGCCTCCTTCGAGATCAGCGGTTCGACATACGCCTAAGATTGCCTCTTCTTAAAGCTTGCCAAAAATATAATTTGAGATGAGCTGCTCTATGTCTATAGGATCTTCAGTATCCCGAAGTTTACCGCCAGGCCGAACCAGCGTATCGGAACCTCCTGGCGTAATCCTCACATACTTCTCGCCGATCAGCCCTTTTGTCCGGATCGAGACGATCGCGTCATCCTGAAGTTTGACGTCAGAATCGATGCTCATGACAACAACGGCCCGATAACTGTCCAGCCTGATCGTTTTGACCCTACCGATCTCGACTCCGGCGATCTCGACCACCGCCCCATTCTTCAAGCCGGCCACCGAGTCGAACTGGGCTGATACAGGATATCCCCGATCGCCGACCACCTCAAGCCTGCCGAGCCTGATCGAGAGCCACGCTAAGCTCACGATTCCCACTACCACGAATAGCCCTACCAGCGTTTCCATGGTCAGTCGCTTCATTGATCTCGCTCTCCGTCCTGATCTCTTGACAACCCCGCCATCACAGCTTGAACCTCTACAACAGATCGCGTTGCCTACTCCGGACCAGTCTGACCATTGCTGGCCCCGGTGATGAACTGACGGATGATAGGATTGGCGGAGGTCATGATCACCTCCGGACTATCGTGCTCCACAATGACCCCATTGTGGAGCATCGCTACCGTCTGAGCAATATCGAAAATCTCCGGGATGTCGTGACTGACCACGACTGCGGTAAAGCCGAAGCGCTTATGGGCATCCAGAATCAGACGATGGACCGAGTGCAGCAGGATCGGATCGAGGCCCGTCGTCGGCTCATCAAAAAGGATGATTTGCGGATCATGGACTAAGGCTCTTGCCAGCGCTGCCCGTTTCTTCATCCCTCCGCTCAGTTCTGCGGGGTATTTATGCGGCATATCAGCAAGCCCTACGGCCTCCAGTCGCTGCATCGTGCGCTTGGCGATCTCCCCTTCCGACAGTCGGGTCTTTTCCCGAAGCGGGAAGGCCACATTGTCGAACACCGTCAGCGAGTCGAACAACGCGCACCCCTGAAACAGCACGCCGAACTTTTCGCGCACCAGATCCAAGGCCTTGCCGCGAAGCCGTGCGAGGTCGGTCCCATCGACCAGCACCTGACCGCTATCCGGCCGCATAAGGCCGATGAGGTGTTTGAGCAGTACGCTTTTGCCGCCTCCGCTCCGTCCAATAATAGCCGTGACCTGCCCTTTGGGAATGGTCAGGTTTACCCCCCTGAGCACCTGTTGCTGCTCAAAGCTCTTACGCAGATCAATGAGCTGAATCATCTTTCAAGCAGGTCTAGAAAAGGACGGCGGTCATGAAGTAGTTCCAGACCAGCACCAGAACCGACGACAGGACGACAGCTTCGGTCGTTGCCTTCCCCACGCCCTCGGCCCCATATCCGGTATAAAACCCCTTGTACGTACAGACCCATGTGACAATGAGGCCAAAACTCAGCGATTTCAGAAAACCGCCCTGTATATCACTCATCTCCACCATATTCCGCATTTCGGAGAAGTAGGTGCCTGCGCCGACACCAAGCATCTTCACTCCAACGAGATAGCCGCCGAAGATCCCCACGACATCGAAGATAGCCGTCAGAAGGGGAACCGAAATGAGTCCGGCGACCACTTTGGGAACGACCAGGTGTTTTACGGGATTCACGGCCATCGCCTCCAGCGCGTCGATCTGCTCGGTAATCCGCATGATGCCGATCTCTGCGGCGGAGGCCGATCCAGCCCGTGCCGCCACCATCAGAGCGGCCATCACCGGTCCCAGCTCCCGGATCAGGCTCAGGCCGACGGCCGGACCGAGAAGCGCCTCGGACCCGAACTTCCGAAGGGTGTAGTACCCCTGAAGTCCGAGCACCATTCCGCTGAAAGCCGCAGTCAGAAGAATGATAGAACTTGACTTGACCCCGATAAAATAGATCTGGCTGACGATACGCCTGAACTTTAATGGTGGCAGGACCGCCCAGAGACCGGTGGAACCCAGAAAGATGGCCATATGCCCCATCATCCGGACCTGCTTAAGAACCGTGCGTCCGACCGCCTCCAACGGGTTGCCCATGCTCTACTCCAAGAGAAACTCTCAGCGCGTCGGCAAAGGAACCGACAGTGTCGTAGAATTGCATACGCTCTCCAAGTTGTCAATTATTTCCTATCGTTTCCCGGCCTGAATCCTGAGTCGGACTCTGATTCTGACTCTCAATACCCCGGACCCGCTCCACCGGCACATGGAATCGTCATCCGTGGCACACTGCCTGAAGAAAACTCTTGTACCGGTATGATGGCTGTCCTATCATATTCTTGCTGATTTCTTATGAAAAAAGCGCCGACCACCAGCACGCAGCCGGTCAGCCAACCAGGAATACCTGAAGGCTGAACGCTGATTGCTTGGTGATTCTGATACCGCGCCATCGGGTCGAACATTGGCGCTCAGGCGAGGAGGCTGAGTTGAGCACGATGCACATCCCTACCACCTCAATAACTTTCGACTGCCCAAACCGTAGGACGCCTCATTGGCGCCGGCCCGCGCTCGTCGGTTTCGCAGTGATACTGCTGGGGCTTGTATCGATAACGTCCGAAGCCAACCCCGTTTCTCACCCAGTCAGCATTCCGCTGCCTATCAACGGGACGATAGATGAGAAGGGAATTCCGGTCGGCTGGGATCTGGAGGTCTTCGAGGACCATCCCCAGATTAAGCTCGAATCACTCAAGGATGGTCAATTCGGTATCCGTCTCGTGAGTACAGAAAGCTCCTTTGGGCTGCACAAAACGGTAGAGGTCGACCTGAAAGAGTTTCCGATACTGAGCTGGCGGTGGAAGGTGGATCGCCTTCCCGTTGCAGGTGATGCCCGCGACAAGAGTAAAAACGACCAGGCCGCTCAGCTTTATGTCATCTTTCCCCACCCGCTGATCAAAATGCGAAGCCCTACGCTCGGCTACCTCTGGGACAGTAATGCCCCGACAGGAACCATTACGGATGGGTATTCCCCCGTCACCCCGATCAAGGTGATTGTCCTGCGGAGTGGAAAGCAGCAGTTGGGCAAATGGGTCCAGGAGCGTCGCAATGTTGCCGAAGATTACGTACGGCTTTTCGGCCAGAACTCGCTTCCTAAAGTGGGGCGTGTCGCCATCTGGATCAACACCCAGCACACCAAATCAACCGCCCAGGCGTCCTTCACCGATCTTCAGTTCCAACGAGCCAATTAGGCAACGACCTGCGCCATACCCCTACGCACGTTACCATCTCGACCACTGGAGCTTTCGCTTCCGGTAGGGTCCTCGGCGGACTAAGCGAAGCTGCGAGCGGCCCAATACGCTGCTGCCGCCTAATCGGTGCGTGAATCCGGTGCCAGGCGCTTGTCACCAACGGTGGCACGTGGTATGCCTCAGTCGCAATCATACGCCGAAGTCAACTGCTGGTTAATGCTCGTAAGCTGGCTCCCTTAGCGGGTCCGCACTATTGGCGGAGAGGGACGAAGGAACCTATGAAGTTTCTCGTAGTCTTAGAAGTTGGGGAGGATGGCTACATCGTGGCGGAGTGCCCCGCCTTGCCGGGTTGCGTCTCTCAGGGGCGAACCGAGGAGGAAGCTCTGGCGAACATCCGGGAGGCGATCCAGGGAATTGTGGCAGTTCGACAGAAACACGGCCTTCCGATCCCCGAGGAGCGCGTGGTCGAGATCGCGGTCCCGGCCTAGTGGCGAAGCTCCCGGTCATTTCAGGTCGGGAAGCAGGGAAGGCGTTCGCCAAGCTCAACTTTGTGTACGATCACCACCGAGGCTCTCACATGATCTACTATCACCCATCTGGCCGTCACCTCTCCATCCCGGACCACAACGAACTAGACAGAGGAACCCTCCGCAAGCTCATTTGATACGCTGGGATCACGGTGGAAGAATTCCTCGCGCTTCTTCAAGATTCCTAATCCCCTACCTTCTCTCGGATCGAGCATAACGCGAGCGATGCCACCATCGAAACGCTGCTCAAGGTGGCACGAGTCCTCGAGCCTCTCTCGACTTCGAGGTGAAAGCGGACAGTAGGCTATAAACCAGACAGTTACGGCCTCTACCTCGACTGAATCCAGATCATACCACCGCTGCTCTCAGAGGGTCTCCCATTCCTCGGGACTCAAGTGGGCTTGGCGCAGGATGGATCGTAGGGTGGGAACGGCAATGTCGCGGGAGTGGATCGGCACGGTGACCTTTCGGTTATCCGGGTGGACATAACGGGCATGGCTCCCGGTCTGCCTGCGCAGTTGAAAGCCTGCTGCTTCTAGTTTGCGGATAACTTCCCTTGGCCGAAGCGGGCTAAGCGGCATGGGCGGGAAGCTTCACATGAACGTAGAACCCCTCTTCCCCTTCTTCGCCTGGCGGGACAGGCTCACCCTCTTCCTGAAGGCACTCCACGTGAAAGGCGACCATTGTCTTGATATTCGTCAGGGCCTCTTGCACGTCCGCTCCCTGGTCGGCAATGCCAAGGGCTGGCACCTCCGCCACCACACTGCCCGTCTCCGGATCCTTTGTCACCAGGACGCGATATTGCAGGATTGCTGCTACACTCATCATCCCCCCCCTCTCACTCCTCACCGATTCAAGTAAAGAGTCTACCAGCGTCGCTTCCGGGTGGCAACCACCTTCCGTCAACCGCTCCACCGCGCCCGCAGGTGGGTCGCCTTCTTGATGGCCAGCTTGCGCTTCTGGTGGAAGTCTCGAGCGACTGACTTCGCCGTCCCGATCCGTTCCCGGTGCCGATGCCCGTAGGAACACACCTACCGCACCCACCAGAGCCCGTCACGTTGAAACAGCCCTCGATCTACACCGCCTTTGCGTGCCATCTTTGCTCACCTGCGGGGGCGGGGATCGGTCGCGGCTGGGTAGCAATCAAAAGAAACAGTCATCGCGAATCCATCGTCTCCACTGACAGAATAGAGAGAACTCCCCTCCCTGTATTCGACCACCATCGGGGGAGGGTTTTTACCTGGATGTTTCCTCGTGAGATCTTCCTCGTCTTCTCTCGCAAATTCCACGGCAATCCGGGCGAAGCCCTTAGCCAATTTCTTGCATTCGGCTAAATTGGTTGTCGAGCTTTGGATTTCCCATGAGTCCGCCTCGTATGGACGATCATGAAGATACAACTCCGTCTTTTTCCACACGACCCATCCATTCCCTTCTTCTTTCGCCCACAACCTTCCTCCAAAGAAGCCGACAGCAACGGCAAGCGCAATACCCCAGACGAGAGCGAGTCGCTTCATCGTATTAGCCCCCCACGCTGCATACTCGTGTTTCTCTCTGGCTAACCCAGGTTTCTTAGCGGGCTAAGTGTTCTTTCACCTGTATCCGCAATAGGGTGGTATAGCTTAAGCCCTTCGCCTCTGCCATCGCCTCGATCTTGGTAATGTCCCCGGGATCAAGGCGAATGTTGATCGCCCGCTTCGGTCGCCTGACAAACCGGATGCCAGCTTCGGCCGTCTCCTGGGCATGCTCCGCGAAGCTGTGAGTGTCCCAGTACGCCGCCGCCTCTCGATCTGTCGGGAGTGATGGAATTCGTTTCACCTGTTTCTTCATTTGCCACGCCTCGCGCTATAATCCTCGGTAGACCTCCCGCCGGTGTTTGATTCTCAGGACCTCCACCGTACGCGCCTTGTCGTCGATATCGTGAAGCACCCTGATATCCCCAACCCGTATCCGCCATGCCCCCGTGCTGAGCTTAACGCAGCCCTTAGGCCGAAGGGTCCCGGTCAGGGATGCGAGAGCCTCGCGCACCCTCACCCAGGTATCACCTATGAGCCTGTCCAGGTCTTTCTGCGCTCTAGGACCGAGTAGCAGCCGGTACACGCTTTTTCCGCTTGGTTAGGTAGGCGTCCAGGCTGATCCGCTCTCCAGGGGCCTGACGCGCCTCGACGGCGTCCATCGCGTCCTGTAAGTCTTCCAACTCCTCCAGCAGGCGGTTGTAGGCGTCAAGGCTCAGCAGGACCGCTGCCCCTTTGCCGTGCTGAGTGAGAATGGCCGGGCCTTTCTCCAGTGCCGCCAAGACCTCCGCTTGGCGTTTCCTCAATTCAGAGATGGGAATCACCTCGTTGATCCGCATACACAGCTCTCCTTGTGGAAGCAATACATGGTCTTCAAATGCTACCAAATATACAGCGAGGGTATTTGAGCGTCAAGCGATGTCACAAAGACAATTCAAAGGGAAGCTAAGTAAAACTCATGGCAGGGGAGGGGAAGCAATCGCCAAAGCTAACCCCAAAGCCCACAGTTTTACGGAGATGTGAGACTAGTGGCCGAGACGTGCGGGGTCGAATCCACCTACGTCATTTCCTCAAGTAATTCCACTCGGTTCAGAGCCAGTGGATTCCCGGTCACGGTCTGGGTCACGGTTTCACGCCCGGCTTCCACCGTTCGCCCGTCACTCACGTGTTCCACCGCTGCTCTCAGAGGGTCTCCCATTCCTCGGGACTCAAGTGGGCTTGGCGCAGGATGGATCGTAGGGTGGGAACGGCAATGTCGCGGGAGTGGATCGGCACGGTGACCTTTCGGTTATCCGGGTGGACATAACGGGCATGGCTCCCGGTCTGCCTGCGCAGTCGAAAGCCTGCTGCTTCTAGTCTGCGGATAACCTCCCTTGGCCGAAGGTTGAGCACCACCTTCCGGCCAATTCTTCGCGCTGGCAACCCGACCCGTGCCCGCAACCGCCGATTTTCCAGGCTCCTGGGGCTTGCCTTAACCTCCTCCCGTTGAACCGTTTCGTCCACCGAAATGATTTTTGTCACGAGACCCCCCTTTCTTGTCCGTACCATCTTTCATCCCTGTTACCGCTCATAGTAGAGTACACACTTTACCTATTCAAGCAAATTACATTATGGTAGAATAGTGTTATTTCCGGGAACGTCCACATAGCGAAAGGAGGTAAATATGGTGACCAGGGCGAAGCGCGTTTCAGGGATTTCGACGAAAGACGCCATCATGCTAGAGAAGTACCAGCGAGTCCTCCAGACGACACTGCAATGGTCAGTGATGGCGCCGCGAGAGGATCGCTTGCGATGGATACTGGAATTCGCGGCAGAGGATATTGACGCCCTCACGCCCGACGAACGGTTCGAGCGAGCAGTACGATTGAGGTGTTTCATGTGGCCGGATTCTTCATTGTGGTGCTCGAACCCTTCATCCCCGCCTAGAACTCTCCTGATGCCCGATGCCGTACTGCACCAGGTGCACGCGGAGATTAATCAAGGGCTCCGGGTGGTTCTTGGTGAACAGCGTAACGAAGAGTGGTATGTCCCTGGCCCGGTGCGGATAGCGTTCTATCGGGCCTCGCCACGCTTCAAGAAAGGACCGAAGGCAGAAACAGCGCCTGGACGTACTCGATTTGCGTTTCGGTGGGACTGGGGAGACGATGCGGGCGCAATTCTCGCCGGGATCATTCACCTCATCCACGATGCGGGATCGCGCTTGCGAGGTTGCAAGGAGTGTGGGAAGGCGTTCATCGCTGTGAAGCGGCAACTCTATTGCGGGGAGGACTGCTCCCAGCGCAAGCGGGATCGTGATAAACGGTATCGATCACAAGCTAGGGAGTAGGCGTTCTGAAGGACTCAGCGTCTCGGCTTCCGAAAGTTCTGAAGCCTGTACGTACCGTGGGGGCGGCACTCCCCATCGTTCCATGACGGGAAGCCCTTAAGCCCCCACCCCCTGTCATTCATCGTTTCGGTCGATCAAGCTGACCGTGATTTCAGTCACGGTTCGTGGTCGAAAATGGTCGTTTTCCATCGTACTCTAGCATGGATAGTTAGCAGGATGGTGGCGGAGGCGTGTGGGGGTCGAACCCACCAACCCGGTATTAGCGGGTGCGCTGGTTTTGAAGACCAGGAGGGCCACCGGGCCCATTCCGCCTCCAGCATAATCTGGTAAGAACCTGACAGCGCTTCGCAGGTCCGGTCAGAGCTTCAGGTAAGGTAGGATGTTAGCAGCTTGTTACCGCTGGCCGGCGCAGGATATCCTATGCCGGATGCCAACTGAGGGACCGCCCACCCAACAGGTGAACGTGCAGGTGATAGACTGCCTGCCCACCCTCACTGTTACAATTGATTACCAGTCGAAAACCCCGATCCGCAATCCCGATCTGCCTTGTGATCCGGTTCGCCACCAACAGGAGGTGGCCCAGCAGCCGATCATCAGCCTGGTTCGCATCGAGGATGGTCGCGAGGTGTTGACGGGGAACAATCAAGATGTGGATAGGGGCCTTCGGGTGAATGTCTTCGAAAGCTACCGACTGCTCGTCCTCATACACAATCTTCCCCGGACGTTCACCATTGGCTATCTGACAAAAGAGACAGGTATCCACACCCTCGTCCTATCGATATTCCGCCTTGCTCTTTTTCCCGTAGCGCTTGCGCAGTTCCCGAGCTACCTCTGACGGCGCGATCCCGTGATACCCCAGCAGGACCAGCGCGTGAAACCAGAGATCGGCGGCTTCGTAGACAATCTCCCCCGAGTCCCCATTCTTGGAGGCCACCACCAACTCGGTCGCCTCTTCGCCGACCTTCTTGAGGATCTGATCTTGACCTTTGGCGAACAACCCTGAGACATACGAATCCGGCTGTGGCCTCGCCTGTCGATCCTTGATAACCTCGAAGATCTGTTGGAGAATCGCAAGGCTCCCGCCGTAGACCGCCTCCGGATCGAACTGCTGTCGCGCTAACTCCTCCGGCACCTCTGAGTCCGGATGCAGGCGACGGAAAAAACAGGACCGTCGACCGGTATGGCAAGCCGCCACTACCTGCTCGGCCTTGACCAGCAGGGTATCCTCATCGCAGTCGACATAGATCTCGCGCACGCGCTGAATGTGGCCGGACTCCTCCCCCTTTTGCCAGATGCGCTGCCTCGATCGGCTATAAAAATGGGTAAGACCGGTCTCGACGGTCAGTCGCAGCGACTCTTCATTCATGTAGGCAAGGGTCAGGACCTGGCCGCTCTCAGCATCCTGTACAATGGCCGGGATCAGCCCCGATGCATCGAACCGAATTTGCGCACGATCGAATCGCTCCATAGCCCTTTAATCCCGCACCGGGACGCCACGGCCACGCAGGTACGCCTTCGCATCCTGGATTGCGTATTCACGGAAATGAAAGATTGAGGCAGCCAGCGCAGCGTCAGCCCTCCCTTTCACCAATGCCTCATACAGATGATCCAGCGTACCAGCGCCTCCCGAAGCGATGACCGGGATCGTCACGGCATCTGCTACTGCGCGAGTGAGGGCCAGATCGTAGCCATCCTTCGTCCCATCTCTGTCCATGCTGGTCAGCAGGATCTCCCCGGCCCCGAGCGCCTCCCCTTGCTTCGCCCACCCGACAGCATCAAGTCCGGTCGGGGTCCGTCCACCATGAGTGTAGACCTGCCAGCGCGGAGCGCCGGATGGGGTGTGGGGTGTGGGGTGTGGGGTGTGGGGACCTGCTACCTCAACACTCGACACTTGACACTTGACACTATCACTGACCCGTTTCGCATCGATGGCGAGGACAATGCACTGGCTTCCGAACCGCATGGCGGCCTCAGTAAGCAGTTCCGGGCGCTCGACGGCCGCCGTGTTCAGCGAGACCTTGTCGGCGCCTGCGAGCAGCAGCGTTCGAATATCCTCTACCACCCGGACTCCACCACCAACGGTGAGGGGGGTAAAGGTCATCTCGGCCGTTCGACGGACCACATCAAGTAAGATGTCCCGCCGCTCATAGGAGGCGGTGATGTCGAGAAAGACCAGCTCGTCAGCTCCCTGTTGGTCATACAGCGCCGCCACCTCGGCCGGATCGCCCGCGTCGCGGAGATCTACAAACCGCGTCCCTTTCACGACACGCCCGTCTTTCACATCCAGACATGGGATGATCCGCTTTGCCAGCATGATTTATTTTGCCGCCGCAATCGCTTCGTTCAGTGAGAATCTACCCTCGTACAGGGCCTTCCCGACCAGGGCACCAATGACGATAGTGGGTTCAAGCGTCGCGACTCGCCTGAGATCGTCGAGTGTGGCAATCCCTCCGGACGCGATGATCGGGTGGCGGGCCGCCTGAGCCATTTGTTGCAACGCGCCCAGATTCGGTCCCGTGAGCATCCCGTCTCGCTCGATATCGGTATAGATAATCGCTGCCAGCGGAAGATCGGCCGCTCGTATCGCCAGATCGGCCGCGAGCAGCTCGGTGGCCTCCACCCAACCCCGTACCGCAACCTTCCCGTTTTTCGCATCGATTCCGAGCAGTACGCGACCGGGATAGCGATGGGCAGCCTCCCTCAAGAATCCCTCATCCTGGATGGCAGCCGTCCCAATGACGGCTCGCTCGATGCCGGAGGCAAACGCCTGCTCCAAGGCAGCTAGATTCCGTAATCCGCCACCAAGCTGCACAGGAATCTTGATCGATCGGGCCACTTGGGCAACAACGGAAAGCTGCTGCGGCGTTCCGGCAAAGGCGCCGTCAAGATCGACCACGTGCAGAATCGGCGCCCCTTCATCCTCCCACCTCTTGGCCATAGCGACCGGGTCGGCGGAATAGGCGGTTTGACGTAGGGGATCGCCTTGCGACAACCGAACGACGTGGCCCCCTTTCAGGTCGATCGCGGGAATGATCAGCATCTACGTGAGAGAGGCGAAGTTTTTCAGCAGTTGCAGGCCTAAGGCTTGACTCTTCTCGGGGTGAAACCGGCAGGCGAAGAGGTTATCACGCCACAGTACTGAGGTGAATCGAAGGCCATACTCGGTCGTCGCGGCGATCACGCTTTTATCCTCCGGTTGTACATAGTAGGAGTAGAGCACACAGGCACTTGTATCGCGGGTTTCTCTATCGGGCTGAGTATAGACAAGGTGGTGCATAGTGTCAATGAGGGGAAATCAAGGAGCTTTGGGGAAGGCAGACCCAGGGACACCAATCCGTTTCTTGGGATAGCGCTTGGTTTTGTTGAAGTACTTCTTTGTTGAGACGTCATATAGTATTCTTAGTAAGAGTTTAACGGTGTGTCGTATGTGGTACCATTTGTCCTTATCAATTACGGCAGTATTGCATTTTCAGGCTCCACTCTCTTTTAATAAGGAACTCTACAGATGACAAAGCTAATGAAAATATCCTTTCTCCTTTTTATTAGTATGGTCGTGTCGTCCATGTTCACCGCAACTGTTGCCTTGGCCGATTGTTATCGGGACTGTATGGAAGCGTCTGGCTGTTGGAGTACAGAACCAGGAGTTAACGTAAGTTATTGCAGCGACACCCAAGCCCGATGTTCATCAGATTGCCTCAATGAAGGCCCAAGCGGCCGTGGTAAAATCTACGGCGCCATCGCCTACAGCAAAGAAAACGGAGCGTATGGCTACTCTCACGGCTGGACGAACCAGAAAAAAGCCGAAGCAGTCGCGCTTAAAAACTGCTCGGAACACGGATCGGGATGCGAATCGGTGGTGTGGTTTCATAATAGCTGCGGTGCAGTGGCAAGCGATGGCAGACGTGTGACCTGGGGGCAAGCTGATTCTGCGCAGGTCGCCATGAAGCAAGCCCTCGACAAATGCAATAAAAGCTTTCTTAGGGGAAAGTGCAAAAACGTGGCGTCCCACTGTTCAGGATAGACCGCGCCATTGTCTAAAAAGTCTCGGCCGCCCCATCACAGACATGCCATTAATTCATCGGGGCCTATTGTGCCATCACCGTTCACATCGAGTATATCGAGGGAGCGGCGGAATAGGCGGTTTGACGTAGGGGATCGCCTTGCGACAACCGAACGACGTGGCCCCCTTTCAGGTCGATTGCGGGAATGATCAGCCTCTACGTGAGAGAGGCGAAGTTTTTCAGCAGTTGCAGGCCCAAGGCTTGACTCTTCTCGGGGTGAAACTGGCAGGCGAAGAGGTTATCACGCCACAGCACTGAGGTGAACCGGATACCGTATTCGGTCGTGGCAGCGATCACGTTGTCATCCTCCGGTTGTACATAGTAGGAGTGGACGAAATAGAAAAATGCCCCATCGGGGATGCCCTTGAAGATCGGAGTCTGCTGTTCGATCCGGACGCGGTTCCACCCCATGTGGGGGATCTTGAGTGGGGGCGATTCGCGAATCGCCTCTACCGCGGCATTCTTGAATCGGACGACCCGCCCCTTGATGATGTTGAGACCCGCATGATGTCCGAACTCCTCGCTCTCACTGAACAGGAAGTGCAGTCCCAGGCAGATACCGAGAACCGGCGTACCCGCCTCAATCGCCCGAAGTAGCGGCTCGATAAATCCACCATCCCGAAGCTTACTGATCCCATCGGCAAATGCACCGACCCCGGGTAGGACAATGCCGGATGCGTCACGGAGCGTTCGCGGATCCTCCGCGACCTTGGCGTCGGCCCCAACGCGCTCGAATCCCTTTTGGACGCTTCGGAGGTTCGCAATACCGGAATCGATAATGGCAATCACAAACTGCCTTTCGTCGAGGGGACGTCGGCGATCCGTAGATCAATCGCCGTCGCCTGATCGAGACACTTGGCCAATGCCTTAAAGATCGCTTCGACGCAATGGTGCAGATTCTCACCATACAGGACCGCCACATGGAGGTCTACCTTCATGTTCATAACCAAAGCGCGCATGAACTCCTTGACGAGCGTGACATCGAAATCACCGATCCGACCCTGGAGTTGGGACGCCTCATAGACCAGATAGGGACGACCGCTGATGTCGAGCGCCACGCGCGCCAGCGCCTCATCCAGCGGGACAAGCGCCGAGGCGAACCGCCGGATACCCCGCTTGTCCCCCATGGCCTGAGCGAACGCGTCGCCGAGCGCGATCCCGACATCCTCCACGGTATGGTGCAGATCGATCTGAAGGTCGCCTCGCGCCTCAATGCTGAGGTCGAAGAGACCGTGTGTCGCCAATTGGGCCAGCATGTGATCAAGGAAAGGGACCTGAGTCTGAAGCGTGTGTCGGCCCGTTCCGTCCAGGTTGAGCTCCACCGTAACATCGGTTTCTGAGGTCTTCCTGCATACCCTGGCTGTTCGGCTCATGATCCGCTCTCCGTCCTCTGTGTCATCTCGCGTTGCACATCGCACCTCAAGAACAGGGTATAGGGCCTAGAGTTGAGGGTAAAGAACAGAACCCTGTCTGATCCCTGCATCCTCAGCTTTCAATCCTGCTTCAGGGCCTTCGTCAATGCCTCCACAAACCGATTGTTCTCTGCTTTCGTCCCCACAGTGACCCGCAGGCAGTCTTGCAGGCCCGGCACCGACCCAATATTTCGCACCAAGACGCCCTGCTGAAGCAGCGCTCCGAACAGATCGCCTCCAGAATGCGTCGTCCGAAAGAGGATGAAGTTCGCTGCCGACGGAAAGGCTTCGACGCCTGGTAACGCGACCAGACAGCCCATCACCCGCTCCCGCTCCCGGACCACCTCACCAATGTTGGCATCGATCCACTCATGGTGGTTGAGCAGTACGACAGCGGCCGTCTGGGAGAAACTGTTCAGGTTGAACGGGAGGCGGACCTTCTCTATCTCGGCCGCGAGCGCAGGATGGGCAACGAGGTAGCCGATTCGCAGACCGGCCAGTCCGATCTTGGAGAGGGAGTGGAGGATAACCAGCCGCTCCTGATCGATCAGGTGCGGCAGCATGGTCCGTCCGGCGTATGGCCCATAGGCTTCGTCCACCACGACCAATCCGGGCGCAACGGCAAGAATCTTACAGATCTCCGCCTCGGAGAAGACCCCGCCGGTTGGGTTGTTTGGTGTCGCGAGAAAGATGATCCTGGGGCGCAATCGCTCGATGGTCTCGATCAGTGTCGGCAGGTCTGGCTCAAAGCGAGGGCCGAGCGGTACCCCTTCGAAGCGCAGTCCGTGAGCCCTCGCGATCAGTTCATACATCGAAAACGTCGGAACCGGGGCGAGCGCCGTAGCGCCAGGTCCGGAAGTCGCCAGCAGCAACAGTTGGATCAGCTCATCGGACCCATTGCCGAGGACAAGCGATTCCGGCGACACCCGGAGCTGTGCGGCCAGGACTGATCGGAGCCGATCCGCTTTCGCATCCGGGTAGCGATGGACGTCTACCTGATCCAACGCACAGCGAAGTTCCCGGCGAAGCTCCTCGGGGAGCAGAAACGGGCTTTCATTGGCATCGAGCTTGATCAGACCTGGTCGTGGCTCCTCGGCTCGATACGCTGTCAGGCTCAGCACTTCAGGCTTGATCAAATCGAGCAGGCGCGGCCTCTTCATGTCAGCTCAGCCTCCGGATCGAGGCCGCCCTCGCGTGGGCCTCAAGTCCCTCCAGACGGGCCAGCTCAACCAATGTCGGCTCCAGTGCCTCCAGCTTCTGTCGGCTGAAGGCGATCAGTGAACTCTGACGTTGGAAATCGGCCACGGAGAGGGGCGACGCAAAACGCGCCGTCCCTCCGGTCGGCAGGATATGATTCGGTCCGGCCAGGTAATCACCCACTACCTCCGGACTGGCACCTCCCATGAAAATAGCGCCCGCGTGTCTGATTTGCGGCAATAGTCCCCAGGGGTCCTTCACCAATAGTTCCAGGTGCTCAGGCGCGATCTCATTGCAGAGGGTGGCGGCCTCGCCCAGTCCCTTCACGACGACTGCCGCGCCGAACTGCTCCAAGGAGGCCTCTGCAATCTGTCGCCTGGGCAACAGCGCGACTTGGCGTGTGACCTCGTTCACCACCTCTCCGGCAAGCCGCTGGGATGGAGTGAGCAGCATCGCGCTGGAGAGCGGATCATGTTCAGCCTGCGAAAGCAGGTCGGCGGCAACCCAGGCGGCGTCGGCCTCCTCGTCGGCGATGATCAACAACTCCGTCGGGCCGGCGATCATATCGATCCCGACCTGTCCGAAGACCAGCCGCTTGGCCGCCGCAACATACACGTTTCCCGGACCCACGATCTTATCCACCCTCGGAATCGATGCAGTCCCATAGGCCATGGCCGCCACTGCCTGAACGCCGCCCGCCTTATAGATCGTATGAACCCCGCACAGATCGGCAGCAACCAGCACCGCGTCCGCGACCTTGCCGTCGCGACGCGGCGGCGTACACATCACGACCTCCGCGACGCCGGCAATCGCAGCCGGAATCGCATTCATGAGCACCGTAGACGGGTAGGCCGCCGTGCCACCAGGAACATAGATCCCTACCCGGTCCAGCGGACGGACAACCATCCCGACGATCGCCCCGTCTTCCTCCGAGAACCAGGAGGGGCGGAGCTGTCGGAGATGAAAGGCCCTGACCCGCGATACCGCCGTCTTGATCGCCTCAAGGGACGCGGGCGGCAAGGCGACATATGCGGCCTCAACCTCCCCTGACTTCACCTGCACCGACGCGGCATCGAGACGGACACCGTCGAACCGCTCCGTCTGCTCGAAAAGAGCGCTATCACCGCCCGTCCGTATCGCGTCAAGGATACCGCGAACGGTCCGCTCAACTTCGGCAGGCAGCGCGCCTTGTCGGGACCTGAGCTGCGCGACAAACAGCCGCCACTCTTGCGATCCGGCCTGAAGCAGCTTCATACGCGCGCCCTCACCGATTGCGCCTCAACCTGCTTCCGCATCTCCTCGATCAGATCCTGGACCCGGCGGTACTTTGTCTTGAGGCTCGCCCGATTGACGATGAGCCGCGCCGTAGCCTTGGCGATCTCCTCAACCTCCACCAACCCGTTCTCCTTCAAGGTCTGTCCGGTCTCCACGAGGTCAACGATTCGCTCGGCCAGCCCCACAAGGGGCGCAAGCTCAAGAGACCCATTTAATTTAATGATCTCTGCCTGGATCCCTTTGCGGCTGAAGAACGCTTCCGCGAGATGTGGATATTTGGTAGCCAGTCTCAGATGCGACCAGGAATGGGGGTCATCCTGCTTACGGAGTTCGGCGGGCTCTGCGACAACAAGTCGACAGGCGCCGAATCTGAGATCCAGCGGCTCATAGACATCACGGCACTGCTCGAGGAGCTGGTCCTTCCCCACGATCCCCATATCGGCGGCACCGTGCTCAACGTAGGTCGGAATGTCGGCAGGTTTCAATGTGAGGAACTGCAGTTGTCGAACCGGGTCCTCGCAGATCAGGCGGCGTGAATCAGCAAAACCTCGGAGACATGTGATGCCCATTCCCTCAAAGAGCGCCATGACAGGGGATAACAGACGGCCCTTGGGCAGCGCGATGGCAATGACGTCGTTATTTGAAGTTCCAGGTGTCATATTTCGCGTTTCGAATTTCGGGTCACTAGAAGAGTCCCACCTCGACACCCAACACTGCACACTCGACACTCTCTGTTATTTATTCTGCGACTCGCTCGATGTCGGCGCCAAGGCCCTGAAGCTTTGTTTCAATCGACTCATATCCCCGGTCGAGATGATAGACTCGCGAGACGGTGGTGGTCCCCTGAGCGGCCAGTCCTGCGAGAACCAGCGATGCGCTCGCCCGCAGATCGGTCGCCATCACCGGTGCGCCCGATAGCATGGGAATGCCATGGACAAACGCCGTAGTGCCGATCACCTTGATATCCGCACCCATCCTCAGCAGCTCATTCACGTGCATGAATCGGTTCTCAAATACGGTCTCGGTGATGACGCTGCTCCCCTGGGCAATAGACATCAGCGCCATGAACTGCGCCTGCATATCGGTGGCAAATCCTGGATAGGGATGGGTTCTGACATTGACCCCTCGCAATTGTCCGTCTCCCAAGACCCGAATACTGCGGTCCGTCTCCTCTATCAGTACGCCGGTCTCCCGCAGTTTCTCTGTAATCGCCTCCAGGTGGCCCGGCAGGCAATGAGTGACGGTGACGTCTCCGCCGGTGATCGCGGCCGCAACCATAAAGGTCCCCGTCTCGATCCTGTCCGGAATCACCTCGTGCGCTGCTCCGTGCAGATGCGAGACGCCCTCGATAGTGATCGTCGGCGTTCCCGCGCCCTCGATGCTCGCGCCCATACCATTCAGCAGAGCGGCCAGGTCGACGACCTCGGGCTCGCACGCAGCGTTCTCCAGCACCGTCACCCCATCGGCCAGCGTGGCGGCCATCATTACATTCTCAGTGCCGGTGACGGTCTGGCCATCGAATGTAATCCTGGCGCCCTTCAAACGCGACGCCTTCGCTTCAACGTATCCTGCGTCAAGGCTGACCGTTGCACCCATCTTCTCAAGCGCCGCCAGATGCAGATTGATCGGCCGTGACCCGATGGCGCACCCTCCCGGCAAAGAGACCCGTGCTCGTCCGAATCGGGCCACCAGGGGGCCGAGAACCAGTACCGATGCCCGCATCGTCTTGACCAGTTGATAGGGCGCCTCACACTGACCGATGCCATCGGCACGAAGGGATAGAGTCTCTCGATCGCGTCGTTCGACGCTCACACCTAAATGGCTGAGCAGACCGATAGTCGTCTTCACGTCGCCCAATTGCGGAACACGATGAAGCTGGATCGACTCTCCTGTAAGCAACGAGGCCACCATCTCTGGCAGGGCCGCGTTCTTTGCGCCACCAGCCTCCACCTGTCCTCTGAGGGGGACCCCGCCTCTGATAATCAGCCTATCCATGCGCCCTCTCGCGCCTTGGCGCACACACGACCCGGTCGCGACCGGCCATGTCCTGCCTCACCTCCGCCGGTCCGAAGCCTTCTGTCTTCCGGATCAGTTCCATCACCGCGGATGCCTGACCGTCACCGACCTCGAAGACCAGCCAACCGCCGTCGCGAAGATAGGCAGGAGCCGCTTCGATGATTCGCCGATAATAGCGCAGGCCGTCCGGGCCGCCATCGATGGCCTCGACAGGCTCGTAGGCGGTGATCTCAGGAGCTAAGACGCGGCAGGCGGCTGAGGGAATATACGGCGGATTTGATACGATCAGGTCACACCCTCCCCCGGCGTCGATCGTCCGAAACGGCTCAAGAAGATCGCCTTGGACGCAGCGAACCCTGTTCGTCAGTCCAAGCGTGTCTATGTTCCGTCCGGCGATTCGACAGGCACCCGGCGAACGATCGATGGCATAAATGAGCGCACGAGGCAGTTCGACCGCCAGCGCCAAGGCAACGGCGCCGCAGCCGGTGCCGAGATCCACAATAACCAGTTGTGAGTGTCGAGTGTTGAGTGTTGAGTGTTGGGTCTCTGAGCCTTGACACTTGACACTGATCTTGTCCAGGGCGGTCTCGACAAGCGTTTCGGTGTCCGGCCTTGGAATCAGGACATCCGGGCTCACTGCCAAGAGAAGCGACCAGAACTCTTTTACCCCAAGGATATAGGCAACCGGCTCTCTGGCCTCGCGCCGGGACACCATCGATTCAAGGAGGCCGGATCTGTCTAAGGGAATTGGTTGCTCCGGATCCAGGATAAACTGCCACCTCGGAATGCCCGACGCCGCCTCCATGAGGTACGCTGCGTCAAGCGGCGCGCTCTGCACGCCGCTCTCCACCAGCCGCTCCACCACCTGACGGTACGTGAAAATCTGAGGGGTGTGGGGTGTGGGGTGTGGGGTGTAATGGAGTTGTACTTCGCGCTTCGTGCTTCGCGCTTCTTCTGCAAGCGTAGACGTCATCCTCACACCAACGCCTTCAATCGCGCGGCCTGATCGCTGGCTGCGAGCGCGCCGATCAGCTCCTCGATCTCCCCCTCCAGGATCCGCGGGAGGCTGTGGAGCGTGAGCCCGATTCGATGGTCGGTGACCCGCCCCTGTGGGAAATTGTAGGTGCGTATCCGTTCACTCCGATCTCCTGTGCCGACCTGCTGACGGCGCGCCTGCGAAATCTCTGCCGCCTGCTGTGCCGTGGCAGCCTCAAGCAGGCGGGCTCGCAATACCTTCATCGCCTTGGCTCGATTCTTATGCTGCGACTTCTCATCCTGACAGGACACCACCATTCCGGTCGGCAGATGGGTAATTCGCACGGCTGAATCGGTGGTGTTGACGGACTGCCCTCCAGGCCCTGTTGACCGAAAGACATCGATCCGAAGATCCTTGGGGTCAATCTGTATCTCCACATCCTCCGCCTCCGGCAGAACGGCAACTGTGACGGTAGAGGTGTGAATCCGACCACTTGACTCGGTAACAGGGACCCGCTGCACCCGGTGGACGCCGCTCTCGAATTTCAGGCGGCTGTACGCGCCGCGCCCCTCAATGCTGAGGATCGCCTCCTTCACTCCGCCAACCCCCGTCTGACTTGAAGACAGCATCTCCACCTTCCAGCCTCGTAGTTCCGCGTAACGGCCGTACATCCTGACCAGCTCCGCAGCGAACAGTGCGGCCTCGTCGCCGCCGGCCCCAGCCCGTACCTCCAAGATGATACTTTTCTCATCGGCCGGATCGCGAGGAAGCAACAACAGCGTAAGTTCCTCCTCAAGTTTCTCCCGCTTGACGGCCAGCTCCTTCAGCTCCGCCTCTGCCAACTCGCGCACATCGTCTTCGGTGCCGTCGTGCAGTAAGGCTTTCGTCTCTTCCAGGTCCTGCAGGAGCTTACGATACTGCTGATAGGCCTCCACCACCGGTTCCAGTTCCGCATGCGCCTTGGCCAACCGCTGAAAGCGAGCCTGATCGGTGATAATAGCCGGATCACCCATCTGCAACAGGACCTCGGTAGATCGCTGTTCGATGGCGTCCAGGCGCTCACGCAACTGTAACATCGATGTTACCATTCTATGCGGACAGCCTCCTGATCAGGGGGCGACCACTTCCCCTGGTGCTGCCGTAGCGAGTTCCGCGGAGGCGGCCTCTTCGACCACCTTGGCCGTTTTCGGCTTTTTGGAATATTTCCGTCGGAACCGATCGACCCGCCCCTCGGTGTCGATCAGCTTCTGGCGACCGGTAAAGAGCGGGTGACACTTGGAGCAGATCTCTACCCGGAGAGCATCCGCGGTGGACCGGGTATGGATCACCTCGCCGCACGCGCATGTGATCGTTGTCGATTGATAGTTAGGATGAACACCTGACTTCATAATCGTCCCTCCCTGAAAATAGCCAATTTTTCAGTAAGTTAAACACGTTACATTATACGTCCAAACGCTGAGCCTGCTCAATAGAAAAGCAGCATTCAGCCATCAGCCGTCAGCGGTCAGCAAAAGTAGGAAACCGATAGCTCCCAGCCGATGGCCGATTGCCATAAGCTGAACGCTGTGCTATGGCAAAAAATACAGCCCGTCGAAGGACGGGCTGATGAATCGCATGAAGAGAGGACAACCACTTATGAATTCATGGCTCTCATGAAATCCTCGTTCGATCTGGCCTGCCTCAACTTCTCAAGCAGGAGTTCCATCGCCTCCACCACACCCATAGTCTGGAGGACCTTACGGAGAATCCACATCCGGTTGAGTTCCTCCTGCGTCAGCAGGAGTTCCTCTTTCCGCGTGCCTGACCTGAAGATATCGATAGCAGGAAAGACCCGCTTATCCACCAAGCGTCGATCCAGGACAAGCTCGCAGTTGCCGGTCCCCTTGAACTCTTCAAAGATGACATCGTCCATCCGGCTGCCGGTGTCGATAAGGGCTGTGGCCATGATCGTCAGGCTGCCGCCCTCTTCAATATTCCGCGCCGCCCCAAAAAATCGTTTGGGGCGCTGCAGCGCGTTGCTGTCCACGCCGCCGGAGAGCACCTTGCCGCTCGGCGGGACAATGGTATTGTAGGCCCGTCCCAATCGGGTGATAGAATCCAGCAAGATCACCACATCCCGCTTGTGTTCCACCAACCGCTTAGCCTTCTCGATCACCATCTCGGCCACCTGGACGTGGCGCGTAGCCGGTTCATCAAAGGTGGAACTCACGACCTCCGCCTTGACAGAGCGCTGGAAGTCAGTCACTTCTTCAGGCCGCTCGTCGATCAGCAGTACGATCAGAATCACCTCAGGATGATTCTTGGTGATGCTGTTGGCAATCTTCTGCAGAAGAATGGTCTTACCGGTCCTCGGCGGTGCCACAATCAGCCCGCGCTGCCCCTTACCGATCGGCGTAAGGAGGTCCATGACTCGCATGTTCAGCTCATCCTGCGCGGTCTCCAGCCTGATCCGCTGGTTCGGAAAAAGAGGGGTCAGGTTATCAAAAAGGATCTTGTCCTTGATCAGCTCCGGGTTTTCGAAGTTGACCGCCTCGACCTTGAGGAGGGCAAAGTAGCGCTCGCCTTCTTTTGGAGGTCTCACCTGGCCCGACACGGTGTCGCCGGTCCGGAGATCAAAGCGCCGAATCTGCGACGGCGATACGTAAATATCGTCCGGCCCAGGCAGGTAATTGTAGTCCGGCGCCCGAAGGAAGCCAAACCCATCGGGTAGAACCTCGAGCACACCCTCCGCGAAGATCAACCCGCTTTTCTCGGTTTGCGCCTCAAGGATCTTGAAGATGAGCTCTTGCTTGCGGAGGCCGCTGGCACCCACCACGTTCAGGGTCCTGGCAATGGCACTCAACTCAGAGATGGTCTTCTCTTTCAGTTCCACGATATTCATTGAACCACCCCTGGGAAGCGCCGCGGCAACCTCCTTCACTTCTGATACACTGGACCGTCTGGTCGATTCAGACACTGATGGGGCCATCTACGCAAACTCCTCTTCCTTAAGTACAACTGTTGACGATGAATCTACTTCGCGACCATAACCCGGTACCCGCCTATTCCTGTAACCAGCCTGCAGTATGCCGTGTGCGAACATCGAGAGCCGGTCACCAGGAATAAGGCCCCTGCCGGACGCATGGGAAACAACGGTCTGAATCGGAAAGCCAGATGAGTTAGATCTTGGGCAGCGTCGGCCTCCCTTACCCTAAGTGATGCGGAGTTCAGGACTGACCGACAAACGACACTCTGGAGAAGTCATACCCTCAGCGAGATTGTCACTGTAAACCTATTAGAGACCATCTGCTTTGTCAAGCCTTTTTTCGCAGCCCAGGAAGCCTTTCAGTAGCAGGTCTGACGCGGAGCGCGTGGTGTGGCGCCGGATTTGGCTCGACGACACTCGGCACAGGCCACCCAAGCCACAGGCAAGCGCCTACGGTGCAAGCTTGGCGCGTAACTGTTCCCACACCGCCTGCGCCTGGCGCACTGTCTCTGCAAGCGGTCCGTCATTCTCGATGACATAATGAGCGTATTGACGCTTCTCCTGCTGCGGCATCTGCGACCGGATGCGCGGCATCGCTTCATCCCGGCTGAGACCTCTGGACCTCATCAAACGGTCGAGCTGCGCAGTTTCGTTCGCCTCCACAAGGATCACCGCATCACAACGAACATACCAACCACTCTCAATTAGTAACGCGGCATCAATAAGGCAGACACAAGTTCCCGAGACCTCTGCCTGCCTGATGCGCCGTTCACACTCCTCGATAATGGCCGGATGAAGCAGCGCCTCCAATCGTCTGCGAGCCTCGGGATCGGCGAACACGATCGCACCTAATCGCCTACGATCTATGCGACCATCCGCGTCGACGACCTCGCGACCAAAGGTCGAAGCGACGGCCTCGAACAGCGGCTGATCGGGCTCCACTACCTCATGCGCAACCTGATCCGCGTCGATGATGATTGCGCCTAAGTTCTTGAACAGTGCCGCAACCGTACTCTTGCCGGAACAGATGCCCCCCGTCAGGCCCACAACGACCATTCGTCTGGCATCCTGCTTGCTCAGAAAATTGCCCACGACTGAAATCCCCCATGCCCCCCCTTGCGAAGGGGGGGGATTTTCACGATGCATGGGTTGCCTTGGGGCCATGACAAATGGCTAGGCATGGGCCTCAGCCCAGCTCGTTCCGACTCCGATGTCTACCTTCAGGGGAACGCTGAGCGTAGCCGCCCACTCCATCTCTTCGGTGGCCATCCGCCTGGCGACGTCCAATTCGACTTCCGGCACCTCGAACAGCAATTCATCATGGATCTGAAGGATCATTCTGGTTTCTAACTGCTCGGATCTCAGGCGCCTGGAGATGGCGATCATTGCCACCTTGATGAGGTCTGCGGCCGATCCCTGAATCGGCGTATTCACCGCCAACCGCTCGCCGAGCTGCCGAACCGTCTGGTCGGAGCTTTTCAATTCCGGGATCGCCCGTCGGCGCCCCCAGAACGTGCTTACGAAACCGAGTTCCCTGGCCTCGCAGATCGTCCGGTCAATGAATGCCTTGACCCCGTGATAGATCTGAAAATAGCGATCGATGTACAAGGCGGCCTCCTCCTGCGATATCTCAAGCTCCGCAGCCAGGCCAAAAGGACTCATCCCGTAGACGATACCGAAGTTGATCACCTTGGCCCGTCGCCGCATCTCTACCGTCACCGCCTCAGGCTGTACCCCGAAGACCTCGGCCGCGGTGCTGCGGTGCACATCACCCCCGGCTATGAAGGCCGCAATCAACGCCTGATCTTGAGAGAGGTGCGCCAGAATCCGCAACTCGATCTGGGAATAATCGGCCGATAGAAGCCGATGCCCCTCTGAGGCAACGAACGCCTGTCGAATCCGCCGCCCAACCTCGGTGCGAACGGGGATATTCTGGAGGTTCGGCTCACTGGAACTCAAGCGTCCCGTGGCAGTCACCGTCTGATTGAACGACGTATGGATTCGACCGCTCGTACGCTCGGCAAGCCGAAGCAGCACGTCCACATAGGTCGACTTGAGTTTCGCGAGGCTCCGATAATTCAAGACCTCCGCAGGGAGTTCATGCGTGACGGCCAACCGCTGAAGTACCTCCACATTGGTGGAATAGCCGGTCTTGGTCCGCTTCAGCGGCGTAAGCTTCAATCGCTGAAACAATACCTCCGCCAACTGCTTAGGGGAATTGATGTTGAAGTGCTCGCCCGCCAGGGCGAAGATTCGCGACTCAAGCCGACTGAGCTGGCTCTCCAGCTCCTTGCCCAGCTCGCTGAGCTGGTCGGTATCGACACTGAACCCGACCTCCTCCATCGAGGCCAAGACCTCGATCAGCGGCATCTCGATCGTTGTAAAAAGGGGCAGCAGCCCTGCCTGCCCAAGTTGCGGCAGCAACGCCTCTTTGAGTTGCCATACAAGGTGCGCCTCTTCGGCTGCCCCCCTCATGGCCGTCTCTCGTCCGTCATTTCCACCCCTAGCTCCCGGCCCCTGCTCCCACTTCACGCCCAATAGCTCAAACACCAAAGTCGCGAGAGAGTGATCCGATCTGTTAGGATTCAGGAGATAGGACGCTACCATGGTATCAAAGGACAGTCCTCTCAGCGCAACGCCCTTCTTCCCGATAGCGGTCATGATCCGTTTGAGATCGTGGCCGATCTTCCCCGGTCTCTCTCCGGCCAGGACAGGGCGCACGCGCTCAAGATACGAGTCGGTCATCGCGTCGGGAAAGCAACAGAGGGCGACATCGGGCTCTGCACAAAAGGCAAGGCCAAAGAACTCTCCATCAGCCGTCCCGTCGCCACGCAGCGCGACGGCGATGGCCACGCTGTCTGAGGCCAACAGTCCCCTAGCAGCTTCGCCAACCTCCTCCTCGCGATCAATGACGACTATGCGGAGCGAGCTGTGCGATGCCAGTGGGGTAAAAGCCCGCTGGAGCGCTGTAAATCCCAACTCTCGAAAGAGGGCCTGCATGGCGGAATGGTCTGGCGCCTGCAGCGTCAACTGTCCCAAGTCCAATCCAATCTGGAGATCTGTCCTGATGCGGGCCAGCTCCCGACTGAGGCGGGCCTGCTCGACCCCACTTCTCACAATCTCGCGGACCTTTGCGGACTTGATCTCATGCAGGCGAGCGACTGTCTCTTCGATGTTCCCGAACTGCTGGATAAGGTTTCTGGCAGTCTTCTCCCCGATTCCATGCACACCGGGGATATTGTCGATCGGATCGCCCATCAGCCCCATCACCTCCACGACCTGACCGGGAGGCACACCGAAGCGCTTCACAACCTCTGATTCGCCATAGACCGTTTCCTTCATCGAATCATAGACTCGGATCTCGGGTCCGACCAGTTGGAGCATGTCCTTATCGCCCGTAGCAATGGTCACGCGAAAATCCTGCGCTGCTGCCTGCCTGGCCAGCGAGCCGATCAGATCGTCCGCCTCTTGCCCCTGTTGCATCAGCAGCGGGATTCGCATCGCCTCTACCACCCGATGGATATAAGGAAGCTGACGGCTCAGGTCGTCCGGCATCTGCGCGCGATTCGCCTTGTAGTCGGCGTATCGCGTGTGTCGTTCGGTCGGTCCTGCGGAATCAAAGACCACAACCATGGCCTCCGGACGCTCGTCCCGGATGATCTTCAGAAGCATGTTAGTGAAACCGTAGACGGCGCCGGTTGGAATCCCCTCGCTGTTGCTGAGAGGTGGAAGCGCATGGTAGGCTCGAAAAACGTAGGAACTGCCGTCGATGAGATAGAGCGATCTGCCTGCCATGGGTTAGCGTCCTTGGAGAATAACGATCAACGGTCAGTACTAAAAGCAGGTGTCTAGGCTGAAGGCTGAAGAATCCTCACAACCTTCAGCCTATTTACCTTCAGCCTCTTCCGCCTGTGGCAGGGCAGATCAACCGAAAAGGCTCTTGACCTTGTCAAAGAAGCTCTGGACCAGCGGACTTCCGTCACCATTTTCCAGGACAGCGTACGCTTCAAGCAGTTCGCGCTGCTTCGCAGTCAGGCGCTTAGGCACCTCGACCACGACCCTGACCACCAGGTCTCCTTGATCATGGCCACGCAAGTGCGGCACACCTTTACCGCGAATACGGTACTCAGCGCCGGGCTGGGTCCCTGATGGGATCTTGAGCTTCGTCATCCCGGAAAATGTTGGGATCTCCAACTCGGCCCCCAAGGCCGCCTGAACAAACGTGACGGGGACCTCACAGTATAGGTCGTCGCCGTGTCGTGCGAAGAGCGGGTGATCCTTCACAGTGATCACGACGTACAGATCGCCCCGATCCCCCCAGTGGGGACCGGCCTCACCCTCCCCTGCCAGCTTCAAACGTATCCCCGTTTCCACACCGGCTGGGATCTTCACTGTGAGGGACCGATCAGACCGAGACCGCCCCGTGCCGCGGCAGTCACGACATCGATGTTCGATCACACGTCCCTCGCCTCGGCAGGCCGAGCAGGTCTGACTGATCGTCAGAAAGCCTTGCGAGTACCTGACCTGGCCGCTACCGCGGCAGGAACGACAGGCGGTTGGAGATGTCCCAGGCTTTGCGCCGCTTCCCTTGCAGGTGCCGCAAGGCTCCAGCCGGGGGATGGTGATCTCTTTCTCTACCCCGACGATCGCTTCCTCGAGGTTGATCTCAAGGTTGTAGCGTAAATCTGCGCCCCGCGAGGCGGCTCGTCGAGTAGACCCTCCAAAGAACCCCTCAAAAAGATCCTCGAATACCGACCCAAACCCGGCCTCGCCGAATCCCGCCCGTTCACCGGTAACCCCGAACCGGTCATAGGCCGCTCGCTTCTCGGGATTATTCAGAATCTCATACGCCTCGGTCGCTTCTTTAAACTGCTCTTCCGACGCCTTATCGCCGGCATTCTTGTCCGGGTGATACTTATGGGCCAGCCGACGATAAGCTCGCTTGATCTCATCGGGAGCCGCGTCCCGATCCACTCCGAGCACCTCGTAGTAGTCGCGCTTGTTCATGGCTCGCATATGCCGGGTCCCAGGTTCCGGGTTTCACTCTGACCTTCCTCTGAACCTTGAACCCCCAACTCGTGGCTCAAAACCTTCGCCTTCGACACCTTCACCATCGCCGGCCGCAGCAAACGTCCCTCCAGAAGGTACCCTCTTCGAACCTCCTCAACTGCAATGTTGTCCCGGCCATCAGTTGTCTCTACCTGAGCCACAGCCTGATGGACATTCGGATCGAATTCATGCCCCACCGCCTCGATAGGCTTCACCCCTACCTTTTCCAGGGTCGTCTGAAACAGCCGCAGAATGATATCGACGCCCTCCGTAAGACCCTGGACGTCTCCTCCGATACGAACCGTCGCGACCGCGTGCTCCAGACTATCCACAACGGGCAGCAGTTCCAGAATCAGCCCTTCGTTCGCAAATCTCACGAACTCGCTTCGCTCGCGGGATGCTCGCTTCTTATAGTTCTCAAACTCCGCGTGGAGGCGAAGCAGGCGGTCGTTAAGGGACTCTATCTCAGTGGTTCGCTCCTTGAGGTCGGCCTGTAGCCTGCCGATCATCGACTCCAACTCAGTCGTAGGAGCAACAGGACTCTCTTGCACGTTGTCGCTTGTCGATGCTTTGGTCTCTTCGCTTTCTTGATTCATCATCCGATCGACTCCCATCTCTGTGTATCGGCAGGCCCGACAACTCGGCTGGTCGAGCTTCGCCGCACATCATCGCTCCCGACCGCGGTCTCTACACATCGGCCTCCGTCAGCAGCTTACTGACGAGCCTGGCCGTGCAATCGACCAGGGCCACCATGCGGTCATAGGCGATCCGTTTCGGGCCTACGATTCCGAGCACGCCGACGACATGATCTCCACTCTTATACGGCGCGGCAATCAGACTAAGCTCGCGCATCTCTCTGACCTCACTCTCGCGGCCTATGATGACCCTTAATCCTTCTCGAGTCAGGCATTGATCAAGGATCTTCACCAGCTTCGACTTTTCCTCGAAGGCCGCGAAGATATTCTTCATCTTATTGATGTCGGCAAACTCCGGCTGATGGGCGATGTTGGCTGTTCCTCCAATGCAGACATACCCCTCCTCACCCTCCAGCGTCTTGTTGCTGAGCTCCAGAGCGCGCAGCATCAGGCGATTGAACTCATCGCGTTCCTCGGCCATCCGCGCAATAATCATGTTTCTGATCTCGTGAAGCGTCACCCCGCCCAACACACTGTTCAGGTAGTTAGAGATTCGATCCAGCTCCGGCTGCTCAATCAGCTCATCAATCGCAATGACCTTCTGCTGTACGAGTCCGGAGTCGGCCATAAGCACCACCAGAATCCGCTCTCGGTTGAGGTGGACAAAGTTTATGCGTCGCCACGTATTCTGCGCAAACTTCGGCGCAAGAACGACCGACGCATAGCGTGAGAGATCGGAAAGGATCCGGCTGACCCCCTGCACCAATTCTTCAGCCTCACCGCGGCTGGGACGGATCCCCTGCTCGATTCGGCTTTCCTCTACCTTCGACAATCTTGGATGCTGCATGAGGCTGTCGACATAGAAGCGGTACCCGGAATCGGTTGGGATCCTGCCGGCCGATGCGTGCGGTTGAGAGAGGTAGCCCACCTCCTCCAGATCCGCCATCACATTGCGGATGGTCGCGGGGCTGAGGTGGCCAAGGTGACGTCTGGCAATACTTCGGGACCCGACGGGTTCTCCGGAGGTGATATAGTCATGGATAATCACCTTCAGGATTTGACGTTCCCTTGGACTCAGTTCATGCGCTCGCATCGGTCTATGGACCCCCTTCCCCTTACTATGCTGTCAAGACTTGACACTCTCTTGAGAGAAAGTGCCAGGATTCTAAAAAATCCTAAAGACAATTGGTCACTATTGTCAAGTGGATTTGCCGCCGGTCGCACGCCAGAGAACACGCTCCGGAATCAGAGGAGCTGGACAATCAGTTCATTAGCTACGAGGAGGCCCCGCTCTGCGATCTGCACCCGCCCGTCTTTCAGGCAAAGGAACCCATCATCCAGAAGACGGGTGACCCGGTCGGACGCCGCGAGCTCTTCAACGCCAAGTACATCCTTGAATGTCTGCACGTCCAGTCCGCTCCGAAGACGAAGCCCCAACATCAGCCGCTCTGACCGTAGCATCTCGGCGGACAGCTCTTCGCCACAGGCCACGGCTGTCTCACGCTCGGCAATGGCGGATACGTAGCGTGCCGGCAGCAACTCATTATAAAACCGACGTCCGGCAACGAATGAGTGCGCTCCAGCCCCAATACCGACGTATTCCTGATGTTGCCAGTAGACCAGATTGTGCCGACAACGAAAGCCCGGACGCGCAAAGTTTGAGATCTCGTAATGCTCAAAGCCGTCGTTACACAGCCGATCCACAGCCATCTGGTACATCATTGTCTCTGTTTCCTCGTCAGGTAGTCCAATCTCGCCTTTACGATGCTCCTGATAGAGAGGCGTCCCCTCTTCGAGGATCAGCCCGTAGGCAGAGACATGTTCAGGCTCCACACCAATGACCCAGTCAAGAGTTTCCGACCAATCGTCCATGTTCTGACCGGGTAGACCGAACATCACGTCCAGGTTGATGTCGCCAAAACCGGCCTCACGCGCCATCCGGTAGGCCCGTTCAGCCTCGTGGGCAGTATGAGCGCGGCCGATCCGCTGAAGGAGTCGATCCTGAACAGCCTGAACGCCTATACTCAGACGGGTCACCCCGCCCTCTCGCAACGTACGAAGCTTTGGAAGGTCGACCGTCCCCGGGTTAGCTTCAAGACTGACCTCTGCACCGACTTCAAAGGTGAAGGCCGCCCGGCACTGGTCGAGGATGCCGATGAGTTGCGACGCGTGGAGTATTGAGGGCGTCCCGCCGCCGAAGAAGACAGAGCAGACCGGCCGGTGTCGAATGACGTCTGAGGAGGCGCGGTGCGCAATCTCTTGCGCCAGCGCCTCCAGATACTGCTCTATTTGAACATCATCGAATCGGTAGCTGTTAAAGTCACAGTATTGACAGCGCGACAGACAATAGGGGATATGGATGTATAGGCCAAAAGATGTTGAGTGTTGAGTGTTGAGTGTTGAGTCAACGGAGAGGCCGGCACTTGACACTGAGTTCATCGCACCAACATTCCAATCCGCTCCCAGCGTGGCCTGAAGCGCTCGTGATCCCACGACCAGTAGATGATGAAGGCTTTCCCCCTGATCTTCTTCATGTCAAGAAGACCCCAGAACCGGCTATCCATGCTGTAGTCCCGGTTGTCGCCCATCATAAAGAGTTGACCCGGCGCAACAACGATCGGACCGAAACTGTCCCGAAGCGAGCCCGGATCCTCGAGGGTGGCAGGGTCCAGGTGAATTGCGTACGGCTCAGTCAGCGGCTTGTCGTTGATGTAGAGCTGTTTTTCCCGAATCTCTAACTTATCACCCGGCAGAGCAACAACCCGCTTGATAAAGTCTCTCCCCTCATCCTGGGGATACTTGAACACAATGATGTCACCGTGCTGCGGGTCCGTAAACCAATACAGGAATTTATTCACCAGAATGTGATCGCCGACCTGCAGCGTCTGAAGCATCGACCCGGAGGGGATTTTGAAGGCCTGAATCACAAAGCTTCTGATCACCAGCGCCAAGATAATGGCAATGATGATGGCCTCGGCGTACTGGCGAAAGACCGACTTCTCCGACTTTACGCCTGACTGTGAGGCTCGCTCCTGGCCTTCCTTTATCGTCTCATCCGACGTCGGTCGCGTCATGGGGTTTTGACCTTCAGTACTGCCATGAAAGCCTCTTGTGGGATCTCGACCCTGCCTACCTGCTTCATTCTGCGCTTCCCCTCCTTCTGACGCTCCAGCAACTTTCGCTTGCGGGTGATGTCCCCGCCGTAGCATTTGGCCGTCACGTTTTTGCGCAGAGGGCGCACGCTGTCCCGCGCGATCACCTTGCCGCCAAGCGCAGCCTGAATGACCACCTCGAAGAGCTGTCTGGGAATCAGCTCGCGCATCCGCTCCACCAGCATCCGTCCCCTCAGATACGCCTGCTCCTTGGGTACGATACAAGAGAGCGCATCCACCTGTTCATTGTTGACCAGGATATCCAGCTTGACCAGATGACCCTCCCGATAATCGACAAATTCATAGTCCAGGGAGGCGTAGCCGCGGGTTGCCGACTTCAGCCGGTCGTAGAAATCCATGACGATCTCGTTCAGCGGGAGATCGTAGGTAATGACAACTCGGCCAGCTTCCATATACTCGACGCCTTGCTGAATCCCCCGCTTCTCCTGACATAGCGCAAAGATCGGACCGACATATTCACCCGGCGCCATGATGGATGCCTTAATATACGGCTCCTCAATCCGTTCGACAGCCTGTGGGGTAGGCAGGTCGCTGGGATTGTCAACCTCAACGACGGTTCCGTCTCTTTTCACCACCCGGTAGACCACAGTCGGAGCCGTGGTAATCAGCGTCAGATTAAACTCGCGCTCCAGCCGCTCCTGGATAATCTCCATATGGAGCAGGCCGAGGAAACCACACCGGAAGCCAAAACCCAGGGCCACCGAGGTCTCCGGCTCAAAACTGAAGGAAAAATCGTTGAGGCGGAGCTTCTCCAGCGCCTCCTTGAGCTCCAGGTACTGTTCGCTCTCAGTCGGGTACAGACCGGCAAACACCATAGGTCGGACCTCTTTGAAACCCGGCAGAGGCTCCGTTGCCGGCCTGTCTTCGGCAGTAACAGTATCCCCGACCCTGGTATAGCGGACGTCCCTGATCCCGGCGATGATGTATCCGACCTCTCCGGCCGACAGGATATCTATAGAGCGCATCTGAGGAGTGAAGACACCGACCTGCAACACCTCGAACGTCGCTCCGGTAGACATCAGGAGTATCCGCATCCCCGGACGTACCTGTCCTTCATACAACCGGACATAGACGATCACGCCCTGGTACGGATCGAACGAAGAGTCGAAGATCAGCGCTTTCAGCGGTTCGCTCGGAGATCCTTTGGGAGGCGGAATCCGCTTAATAACCGCTTCGATCACCTCTTCAGTGCCGATCCCCCGTTTAGCACTGCACAGGATCGCCTCAGAGGCATCGATGGCCAGCGTCTCTTCTATCTGCGCCTTCACCCGCGCGATATCGGCATTCGGCAGGTCGATCTTGTTAATAACCGGGATAATGGCCAGGTCATGCTCCATGGCGAGATGCACGTTGGCGAGCGTCTGCGCCTCCACTCCCTGGACGGCATCGACTACGAGCAGTGCGCCCTCGCACGCGGAGAGGCTCCGCGAGACCTCATAGCTGAAGTCCACATGGCCGGGCGTGTCGATCAGGTTCAGAATATGCTCCAGTCCGCCTTGACGCTTATAATGCAGGCGAACGGCCTTCGCCTTGATAGTAATGCCCCGTTCCCGTTCAAGGTCCATGCGATCCAGAACCTGGGCCTCCATCTCACGGGGTGCGAGCGCCCCGGTCGCCTCCAGAATCCGATCAGCCAGAGTCGACTTTCCATGATCGATGTGCGCAATAATAGAAAAGTTTCGGATCTGTTGCAGGTTAATCGCCATGTCGATAAGCCTTCAGCCGTCAGCCTTCAGCGTACAGCAAGAATGATGAGTGCGGGGCATCGAATGGCTCGGAAGGGAGGCGGCGCATCAGGAGCGCCCCCAGGGAAGGAGGAACGGCCATCACCAGTCCCGATCCCCGACAAAATCGACCATCAGGACAAGCGAACGCTTGGCCGCCGAATCCGGAAAGATGCTCAGGGAAGCCTTGGCTTTCTTAAGGTAGGTACGAACGAGCTCCATCGTAGCCGGAACGGCGCGGTACCGTTCCACTATCGCCTTTACCTCCACCAGATCGGACTCTCCGATACTCTCCTGCGCAGCCAGTTCTCTGATCCTGCCCTGATCGGCCTCCGAGCCCGCTCGCATCACATGGAGCATCGGAAAGGTCACCTTTCCCTCCTTGAAATCGTTCCCCACGGGCTTACCCAGCCGGTCCTCCTCGGCAACAAAGTCCAGCGCGTCATCGACCAACTGGAATGCAATCCCCACATCCAGACCGAACTCGGTCAACGCAGCCACCTCCTCCGGTTGTCTGCCGGCGATCAGGGCGCCGGTCCTGCACGCAACGGAGATCAGGGCAGCGGTCTTTGACGTGATGATATCCAGATACTCGTCGTAGGTGAGGTCGAGGTTTCCGGCCATCTGAACCTCGCGCACCTGCCCCTCAATCATTCGAACCGTCGCGTCGGCAAACGCTCGCATGACAGCCAGGTCACCGTCGATCACCAGCATCTGAAGCGATCTGGCATACAAGAAGTCGCCGGCCAGCACAGAGATCTGAGAACCCCAGGTGCTATTCGCCGACGGTAGCCCACGGCGCTTGTCGGCACGATCGATAATATCATCATGGATGAGCGTAGCCGCGTGCATATACTCGGCCACCACCGCCAGATCGATATGACGTGAACCGCCATTATAGCCACAGAGCTTGGCCGAGAGCAGCAGCAGCGCAGGCCGTACCCGTTTCCCTCCGCTCTTCAGTACGTACCGGATAATCTCGGAGATCAATTCCACATCGCCGCTGATGTCTTGGAGCAGCCGCTCTTCGACCAGGGCGAGTTCAGGAGCCACAGGAGAGAGAATCGTCTCGGCAATCACGCGCGCACCTTTCTGTCAACCGGATCCGACTCACGGATGGTAACGGCTAGAGTATAGGACATACCCCCCTCGCCTGTCCAAGGGGAAAATGTCCGGAATCTTTCGCAAGCGTGTCTCGGCGGCGGCCTTCGCGACGATGAAGAGTCGCTCGTGAGTCGCAGCCAGACGCTGAAACTCTGCTTCCTCGCCCTTCCTAACGATCGCAACCGGTCGTTCTGAGTAAAACACAAGGCTGGGCGCATTCAGGTCGTAGGTCACCACGAGGTCGACGGAGCGAAGCTCCCGCCTGGCCATAAGAGCGATGTCACGGAGAGACTTCTGCATACTTTCCTGGACAGCCGGCGCAACCTGATGGACGGCCAGCACGATGCTCAGGATCATCGTGCCCGCCATCGCGGCCGCCGCTGTGTCCTCCCGCCCTCTCCGTCTGGCTGCTCCCGTGACTGTCAGTCCAGCCAAGAGGAGGACGGCCAGCGCATACGGTGCGAACCCAAAGTCGAATGGGGGAATGTCCGGTGCCTCGCGGAGGCGGATGCGATCGGCAATCAATGGCAGGAAGAGGAAGATCGCGGCGAGCAAACAGGCCATTCCACCTATGAGCCACTCGCCGGCCTTCGCCCATCGCCGGGCCGGCTGTCGTTCGTCGGGGACAGCTTCTCCCGCAGCCCCTGCCAACAGCGCGAGCGCAGGAACAGCAGGAAAAATGTAGGAGGGGAGTTTCGTGCGGGAGAACGAGAAAAACAGTACGACAACGCCGCACCAAAGCCACAAAAAGAGCAACAGCTCCTGCCGTCCGGTCAGTTCAGCGTGTAGTCGGCTTCGGATAGTCCAGAGCCGGCTAAAGGCATTGGGCAGCGTCCCGCTCCACGGGAAAAAACCGACAACGATCACCGGCAGGAAATACAGAGGGCTTCCGACATGGCTTGACACGACACCCAGGTAGCGGTTCAGGTGGTGTTGCACAAAGAATCCCTGAATAAACGCCCATCCATTCTCCCGCAGGACCAAAAGGTACCAAGGTAGCGCGATTACGGCAAACAGGCCGATACCGGGAAACAGGCGGAGCCTGGAAAGAGTCGCCCGGGCCTTTCTTCGAATGACCAGAAACAGGCCGATAATTAGTCCGGGGAGTAGAAGGCCGATCGGGCCCTTCGTGAGAACGGCGAGCGCCATCGCAAGATACCCAACAAAGAGGAGACGCTCGCGCGTCTTGTCCGTAGTCAGATAGATATCGAAAAAACTGAAGAGTACCCAGGTCATACAAAAGGCGAGCGTCATATCGGTGACCGCCGCCCGTGCCAGGATTACGGTCCCGACATTCGTGGCAAAGGCCAGAGCGGCAATACATGCGCCCCGTTGACCCAGCAGTTGTCGTCCGAACCGGTAGATCGACAGCGTCAGGCCGGTCGCAAAGACCGCAGACCAGAAGCGAGCGGCGTACTCGCCGATCCCGAATCCTTTGTAGGCCAGCGCGATCAACCAGTAAAATAAGATCGGTTTATCAAAGCGGGGCTGAAAATTGAAGTGCGGCGTGATCCAGTCTCCCGAGATCAGCATCTCCCGTGCCGCCTCAGCGTAGGCCGGCTCGTCTGCGTCAAACAGCGAGAGCGAGCCGAGGCGATAGAAAAAGAGGAGAAGACACACACTGAAGAGAAGACTCCCCGCAGCAATTTCTCGAACCCAACGGCGGGAACCGGTGGCCGCAGGTATCGCCTTCTCAGGTGCGCCCATGCACAGGGGAGAAAATCGAAAATCGACAGGTAATCCAACCCGCCAGAAGCCCGATAGCGGCTCCGGCCACTACATCAGAAGGGAAATGCTTGGCGAGATAGACTCTGGAGATGGCGACCAGGACGGCCAGTCCATAGAAGAGACACGCATACCTGGGATAGGTACGGGCGAGCACAAATGCGAGGGCGAAGGCGGTTACAGAATGGCCGGAAGGGAAAGAAATGAAGCCGGCGCCCTTCCCAAGGCAAGGAAAATTCACGAAAAACTGGCCCGACATTTCAGTAAAGGGACGGGATCGGCAAAACAGGTTTTTTAGGGTCTGGACAGAAAGGCTGCCGACGATCACCGCAAGCAATCCGAGTTTGCCCGCAATCGCCTCTCGAGGTCTTCCAGCCTTCAGGCCGATGGCTAAAATGGTAGCCGCAATCGCGGCATCCGCGAGACCGTATCCCATCGCAGTGATCGCAGTCGCCACACGCCGCCCCCAATCGCTTTGCACCGACGGGATGAAACTCTCCACCGGACCGTCTATGTACCACACCAGGAAAGGCAACACGACGAACAACGCGACAGCATAACCCAGCACCTTTCCGTCGACCGATCGGGCGGGAGATCCGGAGGACTTCGAGTCAACCTGTAACCGTGACATCATTCTGTCTGTCCCCTCCCCTTACACCAGATCGCGCTTCTTGGCCTCGAACTCTTCCTTCTCAATCTCGCCGCGGGCATATCGCTTCTTGAGGATCTCTACGGCCGACTCCTCTGACGGTCGGACAGACCGGATCCCCGAACCGGCCTGCCAGAGCCAGCGAACCGTCAGCACCAACACCAGCAAGATGAGGAGCCAGAAGGCCGTTATCATCACCATCCAGAGGATGCCCCATCCCCAGAACCAGGACTCATGGCCCATTTCCTCCCACCGCATCATCATCGCGGCGCACTCGGTTCCACTCGCCGCTCCAACCCCCTCAGGCGGATAGCCTCTCCCAGGGCGATAAGGTGATCCCCGGCCTCAATCTTTTCATCTGTGGAGGGATTAAAGATCATGCCACCAGACGCTCGCTTGATCGCTACCACAATTACCCCCGGCTCCTGAGACAGCCCGGAGTCGCCCAGCGTAACCCCCTCGCCTGGAGACCCCGGCGGCACCACAATCTCTTCAAGCTGCAGTTCCAGGCTTTGATAGTGCGTGGCCAGCTCAATGATATCTACGACGGCGGGGCGCAGCGCCGCCTGAGCCATGCGGTGTCCCCCCATTGCGTAGGGCGAGATGACCTTATCGGCCCCAGCATGGCCAAGAGTCCTTTCGCTCCGCTCCGTCTCAGCCCTGGCCACGACAAAGAGGGAGGGGTTAAGATCCTTGGCCGTAAGGATCACAAGACATTGTCCGCATCGACCGGCAGGGTGGCAAAGAGACCCTTGGCCTTCATCACCCCGGCAGCCAGAAGAACCTTCTCGTCGGTGGCATCCCCACGGAGCAACAGATGGCCCGCCTCCTCTACCTTGCGGATCCGCTCTTCCTTCCGCTCAATGACCACGAATGGAACAGGCTTTGAAGCCAACTCGCGGCAGACCACCTCTCCGATGCGACCATAGCCGCACACAAGATAGTGGCCTGCCAGGGCGCCGATCCTCTTCTCCATTCTCTTCCTCCCGAAGAACTGCTGAAACTCTCCCTCCACGATTTTTGCGGTCACGGTTCCTGCCGTATAGAGAACCACTCCCAGGCCGGCGAACAGAAGTCCGATCGTGAAGATCATACCGGCCGGGCTCAAGGGTCTTATCTCGCGAAACCCCACCGTTGAGATGGTGATAATCGTCATATAGAACGCTTCAAGCCATGTATACCCCTCAAGGAAGCGATACCCCGCGATTCCTAGAATCACCACCACCGCGAGAAACAGTGCAGCGACCCCTAGCCTTGCCAAGTGCGTTATCCCTTCGTCACTAAAATGATATTTAGGGCTCGATCTTGGAGCCTAGCAGGTTCAGAAACTTGCGCATCCACTCAGGATGACCCGGCCAGGCTGCAGCCGTGACCAGGTTGCCATCCACATACGCATTGGAGAAGGTAGCGTTCACCTCTTGCCACTTGGCGCCTGCCTGGATCAGCTCGGGTCTCACAGCCGGATAGGAGGTGCAGCGCTTGCCCTCCACGACGCCGGCCGCCGTCAACAGTTGCTGTCCATGACAGATGGAGGCGATCGGCTTGTTCGCCTTCGCAAAGTGGCGGACGATATCGAGCACCTTCTCATTCAGACGGAGGTATTCCGGTGAGCGCCCTCCTGGAATCACCAGGGCATCGTAATTCTTGGGTCTGATCTTGGCAAGCGTAGCGTTGAGGGCAAAGTCGTGGCCCCGCTTCTCGCTGTATGTTTGATCTCCTTCGAAGTCGTGGACGGCTGTCCGCACCGTGTCGCCGGCCTCCTTGCCGGGGCAGACCGCGTGGACCGTATGCCCCACCATGGTTAACATCTGGAAGGGAACCATCGCTTCGTAGTCTTCAACAAAATCTCCCACCAGCATCAGAATCTTTTTCGCAGCCATCATGCTCCTCCCTCTGGCTCCAGCACCAAGCTAGGCGCCAGTCGGTGGCACAAAGCGCACCTGAAGTCCTCGACCCAACGCCCTGGCAATCTTATCCAAGGTCTCAATCGTCACGTTCTGCGCACCGCGCTCGATTCGAGAGACCGTCTGCTGTTTGGTCTTGAGAGCATCGGCAAGTTCTCGCTGGCTCATCTTCCGCGCCTCGCGTGCCCGAGTGATTTCCAGCGCCACACGCAGCTCGATGTCAGCCTCCTCATAGAAACGCCGGAACTCAGGGTCCTTCATTTCGCCGCGCAGATACTGCTTCAGGGTCGTGCCACGCCCCCCTGCCTTCTTCCCCGTCATGTCTTACCTCCACATCGTTCCAACCAATCCGCACGAGCCGTACGTGCCCGGGTAATCGCCGACGGTGGAACTCGTCCCTCGTTCTTCAGTATGCCAATCGCGACAACGATGATTGATTGACCATGGAAGAAGTACAGCAGCCTGTGCTGATGCCGGTCTATCGCGACCCGGAGCTCGTAGATATCATCGCCAAGATAGTCGACCTGCGGACGCCTTGCCTGGTGGCCGGTATCCTCCAGATATTGCAACGCACGACCGATCTTCGCCCGATGTGCCGTGACCTGCGTTCGGATGTAGTCCAATGCCGGCTCTTCCCCACGAAGCCGTCTTATAGAACTCGAGCCGATAGGCCATCGCTCGTACAATACAGCGTATAGGCTGTTATGTCAAGGTGCGCCTAATGATTTACGCGTGAGCCGCCGAATCACAGGCGCATGCGCGCTCCCCCGAACTAGGGCTGAAGGATCGCCTCGGCATCGATCGTCACCGCAACGTCGTCGCCGACAATTACCCCGCCGCGATCGAGCGCACCGTTCCAGCTCACGCCAAACTCATGACGGTTGATCCGTGTGGTGGCCAGAAACCCGGCACGAGTCTTTGGTCCCTTCTCCACTCCGTCCTCCCACCACGGCGTTTGCCACTGCCCGAGGTAACGGACGTGGAGCTCGATGGAGCGGGTCACGCCACGCAGCGTGAGCTCCCCGAGCACGACCGCCTCGTTGGCCCCGTGAAGGCGGACCTGGCTTCCGCGAAACGTGATCTCGGAATAGCGCTCGACATCCAGGAAGTCCGGACTCTTGAGATGGGTATCACGATCACGCTCACCGCTCCAGAGACCCCGCGCATCGATCACCGCCTCGACGCGAGCCAAGGCGGGAGCCTCCGGATCGAACTCGAGCATGCCGTGCACGTTCTTGAAGTGCCCCCGAACGTTTGTGACCATCATGTGTCGCACGCAGAACTCGGCGGCGGTATGTCCAGGTTCGAACGTCCAGCGCTGCATCGAGCCTCCTCCTTTCCCAGCTCTTCCCGTCTCTTAGGCCCTACGATATACTTTTATTCCCGCAGTCATCGAACACATCGAGGACCGCGACATCGAGGATTACCTCCTGCAAAGGAGCCCGCGCTTCCGCAAAATACTTGGCAAGGTCAAACGGGAACGTGGCTCCATGTCGCTGGCCGAATACCGCAAGTCCCGGGGCGTCTGACCTCTTGTCTGTAACGAATGGGGCGCAGGTCAGCGGTCGGCGGATGCACGAGCGTGCTCGCCTGGATGACTGGCTGCTGCAACTGCGTTTTAGGGTTGTTTTGATAGAAGCTCCTTGGCTGCCGCCGCGATTTCCTTTTTGTAAATTTCCTTAAACTCCGCGTAGTTCTTTCGAAGCTCTGGGTGTTGTTGAAGTACATGCTCGACATCATCCTTAAGGCGAAATACAAATAACAGTATGTATTCCAACCAGATTTCGATTTCTACGTTCGGCATACTGACTAGCTGACTAAGAAGACGCCGCGCGTGAGACCGCCGTAAGTTACCGAGGATAGTTTTCTCCGAGGACTTCATGGCGGGGTGGTCCTCTTCATAGACCTCCAACGTATCCAACGCTTTTTGCAGGGCACGGCACTTCTTAGCAGGGTCGGTTACCCGCTCGGCTTCTTCAAACTGAGTTCTCACCCTAAGTAATTCCGAAGATAAATCCATTGCGTTTCCCTCTACAACCCTAATGACCGGCGCTGAGCGACCCGCGCCCACAGGCGCTCCCATGAAGAACTCGTCGCTTATGTGGGAACTCGCTCCAGCGCCTAGTTGGGCAGCAACCTCTCACTGCACATCGGACGGAGTAAAGAACATGTTCGTCGGACCACCGCAATTAATGTAGTAAGTGTTTGGCTTACTGGTGCTCTTGTCGCCATATTCGACGTGCGAGCACTTACCAGCGTTGAGGAACTTGATGGCACCCTTGTGAAGGACTAGGAGATCTTGTTCTGTGAGCCCGTACTCGCCTACTTTCGGAAAAGCGCCTTTGGCGATACGGGAATCACTAGACAACGACGGCTGGGGCAGCTCCGGAGGAGCTGTAGTCGATAGCCCAGTTGCAAGAACCCAGCGCGCGACCTTACCACTCTGCCCTTCCACGAAACCGTCGTAGAACTTCGAGACGCGCACCCAGCCACTCTTTACTTCGAAGACCTCGACTTTTTGCCCGCGGTAGATCCGATTAGTCACGGGTGCGGTGGCGCTGGGACCGAGACGCACTTGAAGGACGGCCTCCTTAACGAAGTAGGTTCCGGGCTTGGTTGCCTGCGCGTAGGCGCTTGCCGAAGCGACTAGTAGCACACCGATGAGAATCAAAGCCTTCATCTGACTCCTCCGTCACAACTTTGCCACCCAACGGATGAATCACGGGCTGGCGCGACCACAGCGAAGGGCCGCGAAGCGGAGTACAAAATGTTTATCGCCGGTCCCGTGCATTCACTCGTTATGTAGTTTTCTTTCGTCGTTCCGCGGGCCTCCCAAAAGGTACTGCAGGATTTCATCCTTGTGATGCTCCCAAGTCAGTGGAGTAGCGTACACCTCCACGGGTAACCATGCTGGATGATCTACAATGACGCCGTCATAGACCGATGCCATGAAATTGATCGGCCGGTGTCCTATGAGTTGTCGGCGGTGAAGCGACTCTAGGAGTTGGCAGCCACTCTGGGAGATCCCTACTCCGATTAAGAGATGGTGATATTTCCGGATCCACGCTTTGGTAGATTGGGTGAGTGTGTTTAGAATACTGTCTTCTATTCTGCCTTTGGGTATCGCCGCAATCTTCTCGGGAGACATTCGAATCCAAATCTCTTGGTCTCCGGCTAGTTTGCCCCTCGACAGAGCGGACAGAGAAAGGCCGCCAGATTGATGAATCGCACTAAGGAGTGCTGCTTCATCTTCGCTGAGGGCATCGGAAGGAGAAAGAAGATCGAACGGCTCGGGGTCAAAGCACCAGAGCCTATGGACCGCCCTCACAGGCACGCCGTTAACTTCATCTGTCTTTGCGTAACAAGCTACGATGAAATCCACCTTTGCGGGGTCATGACGGTGATACCTGAAGTTTATTGCGAACAGTTCGGCTTCGACTTTCGCGTCGCGACCATCCTCCATCACGACGACGTAGTCGGGACAGACTTCCTGCGATAAAATGATCTTTCTGATGCCGAATTGAGATAGGCTCTTCTCGAACCAGCCGCGAAAATCTGCCTCGTTCGTGAAGACCACGGCCTTCTTCATATCTCTTCCCCTTATTCAACGCCGAACGTTACAAATTCGGGCATGACGTGCAAGGAATCAGCGTGGGCAGCGTCCAGAACCGCCCTGTTCCGCCCCCTCCAGTTGGCTACGTCTTTGGTGTAAGCCTACTCAGCACGGAACATGTAGATGCCAATAATCTCGCCACTTACGGCTTCTTGCTGGCCGCTGGCCAGAAACTTGTCGCGACTCTCGCTGCCTGTGATTCGGTACACATAGCCAACGTGGTCTAGACGCCAACCTTCTTCTTCAATTGCCTGAATCGTTCGTGAGTAGTCACTCGTCTTAGTGCTGTCAGTGAATGCGCCAACCATTGCCACTGTGTACCCTTTGGTCCAGCTTAGAGGGACGTCGATCTGAAATATCTTCATCCCGGCGGCCTTTGCGGCGCGAGCTTGGCCGGCTGGGGAGGCCGCAAAGGCTTCGTCCCTTCTACGTTTCTCTTTCTCCAACCTCTGCCTCTCCTTTTCTGCTCGTTCTTCAGGGGTTGGGTTAAAGAAGCCCATCGTATATCCTCCCTTGACTACGGATTCAGTTCTATGACGACACAACTATTATGTAGCCGCTTAAGTCCAGAGGTACACTGCATGGTGTATCTCATCCTAGCTACGTATCGGTCTCTCCTGGAAGCCTCCACGATGTCTACCATTTGTATTGCTTTGTCGAGGTCCAACCTGCCGGGGTGTACGGCGAAATTGCGCGGTGTATCCATCCAGATATCGGCCCGCTGTATGTCCTGATATCCACTCCCCAGGCTATGGGGCTTGGCGCGGAAGCGGTCATAACTGGTCAGCCGGGCTGGTGACACCCCTGCCGCCCCGCAGGTCGCCTGAAAACAGAACGGCCCTTCGGGGCTTGAACTGCCCTGAAGGGCCGCTATACCTACAACTCCATCCAGACGTAAGAGCCTGACTTTGCACAGCCGTTTCCTCGCCGACTGCCAATGCGTTGCTCCTTTGCTTCACGGCGGAGGGGAGGAGCCGTCTAAGTGGCCGAATAGTAATATCCCCTGAGAAGTAACGTCAAGTGGAAAAACGAAAAAGCTGCGGACTCCTTGACCTCTATATCGCCCTGTTGGCAAACTGTACTTCAAGGGAGGTGATGAGCGCTAGGGCAAAGATCACGACCCGGACACAGTTCCTACACCAACGCTCCTTCTTCTATAAGAATATCAACACGCCAGCATAACGATCCTGGATCTCACCGCCGATGACATCATCAAATTCGTAGGCAAATCCCATCCCTTGAGTCTACCGCCTCCGAACCTCACGTACGATTCTGACGATTTCGTCTGCGGTCATGTCTAAGTCCACCCCCTCAACATCAAGGGGTGACTCAGGCTTCGAGACGGGCGCGATCATAAATGCCGACCCATCTTTCCGTTTCACCAAGACCCTTCCCTCGGATTTCGCCTTTTCCAGTACGGCCGCAAATTTCTGTCGAGCTTCTGAGAATGTGTATGTTGTCATGGCTCCACCTCGATCACGGCTGCTCCAGCGCTTCTGGCAGCACGGCAAAGATCTCGATCCAGCGTCAAAAGAGGACTCTTATGCTTCAGGGCACACTGGATAACGTAGGCATCATATGCGTAGATGTCGAGATTGGCGGCCAGATCGAGGGCTTCCCCCAGTGGGATATCAATAAACTGAATCGGGATCTTGTCATATGCCCGTAACGCTGCCTTGGCCTGCCGCACGTTCATCCGTTTGCGTTTGAACATCGCTGAGAATGCATTGCCGATCTCCCACGGAATGGAAGCAGGGGCAATAAGTTCAGTGCCTTTGGTCGCTTCAACCATCCGCCTCTTATGCTTTTCATTCGTCACAACGGCAATGATGGCAGAGGTATCTACAACAATGTTCATGGCGCTCCCTTTTATTGTACAATTGTACAATAATATTAGCCTATGAGGACTGAAGGGGTCAACCTGTTCTTATCGTCCTGCTATCGGGGCTGCGGGTCAGCGGCAGGCGGATGCGCGAGCGTACTCGCGTGGACAACCGTCCGCTGCAGCCGCGTGATGGCCAGCGCAAAGCGCCGGGGCATGGGGACAGACACTATTTATTGGAGATCTTTTCTTGGTCTTCCCCTCCCCTCTGCAACGCGCGTACTACTCGTCCCAGTTATCCTACTCATTTCCCCAGATGAACCCATCCCTTCTCCCGGTGGTCGCTCTGTCATCGTGTGCCTTCGAATCGCTGTCGTGCCGAAAGACCGCCTGGTGGTAATTCCTCATTGCGTCACATGATACGGGTGGCCGGGTGCAACGATTCGAGCAATCCGTGGCATGCACGATCATGACCGCGAGCACCACAAATTGTTACAATAATAGTGTCTGTCCCTATTTTTCGGGCCGCATAGTAAGATCCCCTGAGAAGCAGCGTCAAGCAGAAAAACGAGAACGTACGTTGACTCGGGCTTGCCCATTTTGGTAGTCTGTGGGCGACAGAACCGTCTCAATCGAACGTCAAGGAGGATGCTGAGAACGATGAAACGATTCTTACAGTTGCTGGGAGAGATGAAGAGCTACCGACTGCCTACGGCCAAGCGGGCGCTGGAGGAACTGGCAGTAGACGACGAGCTGGTGATTGTCGTGCCCGAGCAAGCGTTGGCTGGGGAAATACAGCAGTGGGCCACCAGTCAGGGCCTCACTGTTGCCGCCCCGAAGAAGATGCTGGATGGATTAGCCCGGTTCCAACTATCAGTGAAAAAAGCTGCGCCTGCGCCTGCGCCTGCGGTAGAAGACAAGCCGGCTCCTACCACACCGGCGCCCGCCGCTTCAGGCGCGCCAACCCCCGCGGCAGCGCCGACGCCTGCTGCAGGGCCAACGCCTCCAACCGCACCGGCCACCACCGCAGCGCCGGCCTCCGCCGGACCGACGGATTAGAACAGTTGCGCGAACGTCATAATTCCTCACTCGACCACTATTCGTAGCTCTGAGAGCGTCTCAATCCACCTCAGCCGCTCCTGCTCATCCATTGGTGGACCTTTTTGCGTGTAGGTAATCCACCAAATGTTTGCTTTGGCGTACAGGATTCGCGCAATCTTATGTTGTACCGGATTTCGGTCGCAGTCCGCAACGTGGTATTCGTAAAGAAGATCGGCATCGCTTTTCTGGATGATGTTCCAGACCACCTTCGGACACTGCTTTACCTTGGACTCCTTCAGAGCATTCATCATGGCTTCCGGGCTGGCAGGGGATGAGTAGCTCCTCCGCACGTTAGAAAATGTGAAGCGACGCGTCCAAGCCTCAACGCCTTCCCCTTCCGGCACATAATAATCCGTCACCCATTCACCTTTGGCTTGCTTAGAGCCTGCATATTTCCAGGCCCCCTTATAATCCACTTCCGGGTTACTCGCCAACACGCTCGCTATAATCTCACGCCCAACTACTCCATTAGATAGAAAGGTTTCTTTAGTAGCGCATGACGCCACAGCCAGTAACATCAGATACGTCACGATTCGTGACACCTTATTCATATTCGTACGCTCCTAGCAGGCCAGCAGCATAATGATCGTTCGACTACCCACAGAGGATCAACGGCTATGGCGTCATCGCGGACCGTCACGGTCCTCGCCCGAGCCTCGTGCATCTCAACACGCGTCATTCAAGGTGCGCGCCGTGCTCTGCGAGCAGCGCCTTGAGGATCGAGCGGTGACAGCGGGCCTCGTCTGCGCAATAGCACCCCACGGAAAAGGCTGTATGCTGCGAAAAGGCAGCCAGGAGATTGACGAGTCGATTCGCGGCGGGCCGCTTCATCTCAGTCCGGTAGCGTCTGACAAACGCCCCCCACTGCCGCTCATCCGGAGCGCTGAGCGCGATCTTGACGAGTTCTGCTGATGGCGCCAGTTCCGGCAGCCAGACGTCATAGAAGTTACGTGACGCGTATTCGCTCCTGAGCACTCCCCGAGGCGGACGCCGAACCGTACCCAGGCGCAGCCCCTCGCCGGGAATCCGAGGAGTGCCGAGTTGAACGACCCGTATCGCCATAATCCTCATTCTTCCGTTCTGCTCGCCCCTAACTCATTTCCCCGAACCATCCGCGCCGCTCCATCCATTTGGCCAATTCTAGCACGGGCGAAACGGTAGAAGCCAATACGACGACGATAGCCCAATCCACGAGTGGCAGGCTAACCGTGCTGAACGGTTCATGCAGGAAAGGCGCATAGACAATTAGAACCAACGGCACCAACCCCCATACAATCGCCAGATTCAACCACCGATTCGCGAAGGGCTGATGCAACACTGAATGGCGGTCGGAGCGAAAGTTATAGGCCTTGAAGCTCTCAATCAGCACCAGTGAAACGAACGTCATCGTCATGGCCTTTTCGATGCTCCGGCCGGAGTCGAGCGCCCATACAAAAAAGCCTAGGTTGACTGCCGCCGACCACAATCCGCCCACCATCATCACAGTGACGACAGGCCGGGTGAAGATGCCGGTGCGTGGGTTTCGCGGCTTGCGACGCATGAGGTCGGGTTCGGGCGGATCGACGGCTAACGCCAATGCGGGCAAGCCATCGGTGGCCAGATTGACGTACAGGATTTGTACGGCAGTCAACGGCAGGGGCAGGCCCAGCAGTGTGGCCCCGGCCATCAAGACAATTTCGCCGATGTTGGATGAAAGCAGGTACATCAGATATTTCTTGATGTTGTCGAAGATGCCCCGCCCCTCTTCCACCGCCGCAACAATGGACGCAAAGTTGTCGTCGGTCAGCGTCATGGCGGCAGCCTCTTTGGTCACGTCCGTGCCGGTGATGCCCATCGCGATACCGATGTCGGCCTTCTTGAGCGCGGGCGCGTCATTGACCCCGTCGCCCGTCATCGCAACAATGTGACCTCTCTTTTGCAGCGCCGTGACTACACGCAACTTATGCGCCGGAGAGACGCGAGCGTAGACGTCGATGTTCTCAACCTCACGTTCGAACTCGGCCTCGCTCATCGCCTCCAGCTCCGCACCGGTTACGACGCGGCCTGTCTTGAGTAATCCCAATTCACGGGCGACGGCTTGCGCGGTAAGCGGATGGTCACCGGTAATCATGATCGGCTTAATTCCAGCCTGTTCGCACGTTTCGATCGCGGTTTTCGCCTCAGGACGCGGCGGGTCGATCATACCCACCAATCCGAGGAAGGTCATATCGCGTTCGGCGTTTTCTGGTGTTGCCCGTGGTTTGGAAGCCACCGCCAGCACCCGCAATGCCTCGCTTGCCATCCGGCGGGCTGCCTCCGCAATCATCTCCCGACCCTCGGCGTCAAGGGCTGTTACTCCATCTGCCGTCATGTGCCGGACGCACGAATCAAGGATAATTTCCGGCGCGCCCTTAGCATAGGCCACGACGCCATCCGGCTCGCTGTGCAGCGTCGTCATACGTTTGGTTTCTGAGGTAAAGGGGATTTCGTCCACGCGGGGGAATTGCGATTCAAGCTCAGCCTTGTTCAACCCGGCCTTGACGGCGACGACGACTAATGCGCCCTCCGTCGGGTCGCCTTTGACGTGCCAGCGGCCATTAGCCTCGCTATGAACGATATGCGCATCGGAGGCCAGCGCGACGGCGCGCAAGAGCAGTTTCAGTGGGCTAGAGGGTTCAATGGTGAGACCCTCGCGCGAGAACCGGCCGTGCGGCTCATAGCCCGCCCCGGAGACATCCAGCATCTGCCAGGCCACACAGATCTTGCGGACCGTCATCTCGTCTTTCGTCAGCGTGCCGGTCTTGTCTGAGCAGATCACCGACGTGCTGCCGAGCGTCTCGACCGCCTGGAGGCGGCGCATCAGCGCGTGGCGTTTGACCATCCGCTGCACGCCGATCGCCAGCGAAATCGTGACCACAGCCGGCAGGGCCTCGGGGACAACGGCAACCGCCAGTGCAATACCGAACATCAACATCTCAATGAAGGGTTGCCCGCGATACAGACCGAGGACAACAATAGCTGCCACCACCACGAGGGCAGCCCACGCCAGTACGCGACCAATCTTATCCAGGTTGGCCTGCAACGGGGTCCTGCCGGTTTCGACCGTCTGGAGCATTTGGGCAATCTTGCCAAACTCAGTATTCATGCCCGTCGCAACGACAACCGCGCGACCCCGGCCATAGGTCGCGGCGGTACCGGCGTAGGCCAGATTCTTACGATCGCCCAAGGCTAATAATTCACCATTCGTAAGCGGTGCGGCGTGCTTATCCACCGGAACCGACTCGCCCGTCAGTGCGGCCTCTTCGATATGCAGATTGACGGCCTCAATCAATCTGACATCGGCGGGAATTTTATCGCCTGCTCGCAAAAGGACGACATCGCCAGGCACGAGGGCGCGCGCCGGGATTTCAACTTCCTCCCTATCGCGGAGGGCGGTTGCGGTCGGTGCGGCCATTTGGCGCAATACCTCGGTCGCGCGTTCGGCCCGGTATTCCTGCGCAAAACCTAACAGCACGGCAAACAGCACAATGACGGCAATGGCAATGGCTTCAATTCCATGTCCAAGGAAGGCGGACAGCGCCGTCGCCACAAGCAGAATGACAATCAGGATATTCTTGAACTGCTCAAAGAAAATCGTCCATGGCGAGATGCGGTGGGCGGCTTGCAGTTCATTCGGCCCATATTCGGCTAAGCGTTGGGCCGCCTCCGCCCCTGTGAGACCGGTGGGTGTGGATTTCAGGTGAGCAAAGATGGTTTCGTTGGAGAGGGTATGCCAGAGGGTAGGGTCGAACCCTAGTCGGGATTTAGGAGGGCCCATCGCTCGGCCGATGCTCGCCTCGCAAGTAGGCCACCCAGTACACGCCTGCAACGAGCAGAGTTCCGCCGACTACGTTGCCGGCGGTCACAGCAACGAGGTTGCTCGTGATCCCAACGACTGATATCGTCCCGTCGCCGTCCAGCGCAAGTCCGAGGGGCAGGAAGAACCAGTTGGCGATCGAGTGCTCAAAGCCCATCGCCACGAAGGCGGTAATGGGAAAGAGAATCGCTAGAATCTTGTCGGTCGCGCTGCGGCCGCCCAGGGCAAGCCACACCGCCAGACAGACCAGCGCGTTACACAGAATGCCGCGCGCGAAGGCCTCGGTCACTGGCAGGTCGGCCTTCGCGCGAGCGATATTGATAGCCGTTTCGGCGATAGCGCCACCGCCCAGACCGGCAACGTTGGCCCACACAACGAGCAGTACCGTAGCCAGACAGCCGCTCACATTGCCCACGTAGGCCAGGAACCAGTTGCGCATGACCTCTCGGGTGCCGATCAGTTTGCTCGCCCAAGCCATGGCGATCAGGTTATTCCCGGTAAATAGCTCGGCGCCCGCAATCACGACGAGGATCAGACCGAGGCAGAAGCTTACGCCGCCGACCAACCGCGTCATACCGAACCCGAGGGTCGATTTAGTTACCGCAACGATGAAAAAGAGCGCGCCGAGCGAGATAAAGGCGCCGGCCAGGACGGCCAGCACCAGCAGCGTCAGCGCATCGGTACGCGCCTTCGCCACACCGAGGCTTTCGACCTTCCGCGCAATCTCTCGCGGCGGATAGGCGTCACTGAAGGGCTGGTCTTTATCCATTCGCCTGGCGCCCGTTCACAACGTGGTATCGCCTACCGACAAGCGTCTCGATTGCTTTGTGAGTGGACACAGCGTTCCGTGTCTCACTTTCCCTTTACGTGTCGCATCTCACTCGCTACGGCCTTGATTTCCGCAAGGTCCTGAACCATCTCGCTCCAGCCGTACCAGAGAGCGTAGTCGGGGTTCGCGTGAAACGTACCCTGGAAGGCTCGCATGCGGTGCTCCAGGAACATCCGGAAAAGCCGCAGCTCTACCGGCGTCGCCGCGTCGTGGAACGTGAGCAGGTCGGGAAAAGCGTGCGCGTAGGACGCAGGCTTCGCGATGATCCCGTCCTTGTAGAGACCCGCAACCACCCGGATCGCCTCCGCCATCAGGCGATCGGTCTGCCGTATCATATCGTCGCCCTTCGCCAGTTCCGCCTTGGCGAAGTTCTCCGAATGGCAGCGGCGGCAGACTGCAATCATCTTATCGCGCTCGGCCTGCCACTCTTCCTGAGTCAGCCGGGCCACCGCAGCGGCCTTGACGACGTCGAGCCGCGCCGTCGGCTTCCCGTCCGGGTCGAGAACGCCCAACCCCTGCAGGATCGTTGCCCGGTCCGCCGCCCATTGCTTGTCCTCTGGCATCGTGAGCCGCACGGCCAGGAACCCCCACCCGGTCTTCACGCCATGGTCGCCGTCCGGCATATGGCACGTCTGGCAGGTCGGCGCCGCGGCTTGCCCCGGCAGGACACCGGCCTGCTTCAGCAGATATCTCACCCCGTGCTTCGATGAGGAATACATCTCCCACTGCGGGTGATCAAAACCCATGTGGCAGGTCTGGCACGCCTGCGGCTGGCGCGCCTCCTCGACAGAGAAGGTGTGGCGGGTATGGCATGCATCGCAGGAGGCTACCCCGAACGCGTGCCCCTCGCCCGAGAGGTCCCGAATCTCCTTCTCACTCTTGAGGCCGATCTTGTGGCACCCCCCACACCCTTTCATCCCCTCCGTGAGAGCCATCGGCAGATAGTGCGTCGTCGGCATCGCCTTCATCGCCGCCCAGGCGGCGGCGTGCTTGCCACGCTTGAACTGCGCCACACGCTCAGCATGGCAAATACTGCAAGTCTCAGGTGTCGGAATATCGGCTTTCGCTGTATCCATAGCGCTCGTGTGCCCATCCCCGTGGCAGGCCGCACACTCGACGCCGTTGCGGGCGTGCTTGGAGAGTTGCCAGTCCTCCACGATTCCGGGTGACTCCTGCTTGTGGCACCCGATGCAGTTCTGCGTAGGCGTGGCTGCCGCGCCCTGTGCAAGGGCACTGCCTCCTGGCGAAATCGCGGCACACGCCACCCACGCGAGCAATCCCAACACTGCGAAACGAATACACGACGCCACCTTAATTGCTCCTTTTTCCTGATGGACTACTACCCGCTTACAAATGGGCTTTCACCAGCAGCCGGTCGCTCGCCACGGCCAGCCGGGACACCTCCACCTCCACAACGACCGCTTGGTCCCGGTCCCGACACAGCGGGCGTAGGCAGGCGCGCTCAGCGTCTTCAAGCGCTGGTTGGGCCGCATACCCTTCGGTTCGGCCTCACGACCCCGGCCGACTGACCCCATGAAATGGAATACGAGTCAACTCCGCTTCGTCTCGGCGTAGGGCGCTTGAGCAAATCGGATGCCCATTGCCCGCAGTGCCTCTTTGCCTCGAATCGTCAAGTCCGTGATGAACAGGAATTGGTCGCGGCTCTCCTTCACGTAGGCCTTCAGTCGGTATTGTGTGCCCCAGGGCATCTCCAACACGATCACGGTTACTGGTGTTTCTGACTTTCGGTAGGAACTGGTTTCCGCAATCTCCGCCAACCGCCGTCGCACGGCTCCGGCATCATGGTCGGGGTGCAGGTAGAACTCCGCCACGCATAACAGGCTTCTGCTGCCGCTGCTGGCGTTGGAGATGCTGGCCGTCCAGAGCAGCGAATGCGGAATGATCACTTCGGTATCGTCGGGTGTGACAATGCGCACGGCTCGGAGGGCAATGGTTTTGACCTCACCGTAGGTACCGCCCACCTCGATCCAGTCTCCTGGCTGGTAGGTGTTCTCCAGCACAGTCGCCAGTCCGGCAACCAGGCTGCTCGCGTAGTCCTTAAGCGCAAAAGCCAAGGCCAGACCTACGGTCGCTATCAGCGCAGCAACGCTGCGAAAGGTCGGCTCAACCAGAATCGGTACCGCGACCATGATGGCACCGGCACCGATAAGCAGGCGCGCAATTGGCATCGCGCGCAGGATCGAGAGACGCCAGCGAGGCGGAGCGTTCTCGGCGAAATGGCGGAGGACCCACCGGACGGCGAAGGACAGCAGCCTGGCCGAAAATAAGATGGCCAGGACAAGCAGCACGTGCTGCCAAGTGAGCCTTTGCAAGAGGCCCCACGCATTAAGCTCTTCGCTCATCTAACGTTCTCTCCGTCCTCAGAGAGTCGTTATGACCTAGCGGAGTCTGGCGCTAACCTGCCCTTAGGTGAGCACACTCACCTAAGCGAGCCCGGTGCAACGACCAATTCGGCCACCGCAGGCAGCCTCCCGCTGGCGGAGCAGCCGTCGGAGGAACTCGCCTATGCCGGAGCCGGTGGCATGCGGTAGCCGGTCCACAAGCTACATGTCCCGCGGCAACAGGAATCTGACCCATCTCTCCTCCTGATATGTCCAAAGGCGCCCGCTATGCCCTTTCGCAGAGCGAAGCCGGCGGATGAGACATGCTGACGGTCAGATAATCAAACTCTGTTCTATCAGTCGGCCAGAACGTGTGTCGTCTCGTAGCCGAGTCGTTCGGAGAGCTTGATCGCCGCCGTCTTGACGAGCGGGGCGATCTCATGTTCGATCCGGTCAAGGGAAAACCGCGACGCGGGACCGGACAGACCGATGCTGGCCACCACCTTTCGAGAATAGTCGCGCACGGGGGCGGCAATACATCGCACTCCAGGCTCGTACTCTTCATTATCCACGGCAAACCCAAGCCTGGCCACTTCACGGAGATGCTCCCGGAATGCCTGCGGATCGGTAATCGTGTGCTCGGTGAGTTTGCGCATCGGCTCGTCTTGAAGGATGCTGTCCAACCGGTCGGCCGACTCGTAGGCCAGTTGTGCCTTTCCTGCAGCGGTGCAATGCACCGGGAGACGCCGCCCTGGAAACGATGCGACCCGAACCATCAGGGTCGTGTCCTGAACAAGGACATAGATAACCTCCGATCCATCCAGAACGGCCAGATAGGCAGTTTCATTACACTGGCTCACCAGCTCTTCGATGATCGGCCGGGCCTGGCGCCGAAAGCCGAGATGATGGAGGAAGACGTTGGCCAGCTCGAACGGCTTGATCCCAAGGTGGTAGTTGGCGGTCTTTTTGTCCTGCTCAATATAGCCTCGTACCTCAAGGGTAGCCAGTAGTCGAAAGACGTTATTTTTAGGCAGGTGGAGCTTCTCGGCGAGTTCCGTCACGCCTAACTCCCCTGTCTGATAATCAAACGACTCCAGGATATCAAGCGCTCGATCGACAGACTGGACGAGATAATCGGCCTTTTCTTTCTTTCGATGGTCCATGCACTCCTCGTATACCCTTCGGTAAAACAAGGTAACGCTTGCTCGACACATAGTCAGGTGGCAGGAAAAACGGTGTGACTATAAAAGGGCGTTCTATTTTTGTCAACGCAAAAATGACAGGCCTAAATGACCGGCCGTTCGTCAAAGATCGCCGTGCCAATCCGAACCAGCGTAGCCCCTTCTTCGATGGCGATCTCGTAATCGTGGCTCATCCCCATCGAGAGGTGACGGAGCGGACAGTCGGGACAGGCCCTGGCCGCCTCGTCTCGTAGCAGCCGGAGCCTGCGAAAGAACGGTCGGACGTCCTCGGGATTCCTGCGAAAGGGCGGGACGGCCATCAGGCCTTCGATAACCAGATGAGTGAACTGGCGACACGATTCGAGCAGCGGCACGAGGTCGTGTTCGAGCACACCGGTCTTACTCGGCTCGCCACCGAGGTTGACCTCTACGAGAACCCGTATCTGCTTCGCCAAGGCGGCCCCATGCCGGTCCAGGGCAACAGCCAGCTTGACAGAATCGAGCGAATGGATCAGCCCAAACAGCTCAGCAGCAGACCGACTCTTGTTTGTCTGTAAGTGACCGATCAGATGCCATGTGACCGGGAGCGAACTCAAGAGGGCCATCTTATCCGACGCCTCCTGGACCCGATTCTCGCCCAGCAGCATGACGCCGACATCGATCGCCTCTCGGATACGGGGAATCGGTACGGTCTTGGTGACAGCGACCAGCGCTATCTCATCAGGGTCCCGGCCGACGCGGTGAGCCGCCTCGGCCATCCGCTGCCTGACCTGCTCTATTCGATCTTTTACCCGTTCCGTCAAGCCACCCTTCTTCACATCCTGTCCCTACATGCACCGCCGTAAGGCATGATCCGGATGGCTTGCCCGGAGCTCCGCGATCCCCTCAAACCGCAACAGCCGACGGCAGTTCGGGCAGACATTTTCCAATCCGCCGATTGGCAACAGGCAGTGCGGACAGGTGGTCATCGATCTGTCTGAAAACAGGAACATCTGAAACAGTTTGCTGAGTCGCCTCATTGACGTATCCCCCCTTCCCTGGCATGCTCAAGAAGGAGCTTCCTGAGTTCGCTAATCGGCCTGACGCCGCAAAAAGGTCGGGATATCCAACTCGTCTCCATCAAGGTCCGCCGATCTCAGTTCCAGATCGCGAAGATTAAACTGTTCCTCAGAGGTCTCGCGCCCGATCGTCCCGCGTTTCCTGAGGAATCCGCCGCGCTCAGCGGCCTTGGCTGCATACGCCTTCATCTCGACCATGTTTTTTGATGACCCATCCTCTCTCATTGAGGCAGCGGCCTCAAACCCGGTCGCAATCACGGTCACGCAGACACTATCTTTCAACGATTCGTCAATCACTGCGCCGAAGATGATATTGGCATCTTGATGAGCCGACTCGCAGATTGTGGAACTGGCCTCATTCACCTCATAAAGCGACAACGCCGGACCGCCGGTGATGTTGATGAGGACGCCCCTGGCGCCGTCGATGGAAACGTTTTCCAGAAGTGGGCTGTTGATCGCCTTGACGGCCGCTTCAGAGGCCGCTCTCTCTCCAGACGCCACACCGATCCCCATCATGGCAATCCCGCGCTCCGACATGATGGTCTTGACGTCGGCAAAGTCCAGGTTAATCAGACCAGGCACCATGATGAGGTCTGCAATCCCCTGCACCGCCTGACGCAACACGTCGTCGGCAATCCTGAATGCGTCGGTCAGTGAGGTCTGCCGCTCTACAACCTGCAGCAACCGCTGGTTCGGAATGGTGATCAGGGTGTCGACGCTCTCACACAGCGCAGTAAGCCCACGAGATGCATGACCCTCACGGACCTTACCCTCGAACGTAAACGGCTTGGTCACGACTCCAACCGTCAGAATGCCCAACTCCTTGGCGAGATTCGCGATGACAGGCGCCGCGCCGGTTCCCGTTCCTCCTCCCAGGCCGGCGGTAACGAACACCATATCTGCGCCTTCCAGGAGGCTCACGATCCTGTCGGTATCCTCAAGCGCCGCTTGTCGTCCGATCTCCGGATTCGCCCCCGCCCCCAAACCTCTCGTGACATTCGCGCCGATCTGAAGCTTGGCGTCGACCGGAGACATTCTGAGCGCCTGCGTGTCGGTATTCACCACAAAAAACTCGACTCCGGTGAAATCCGACGCCGACATCCGATTCACCGCATTGGACCCCCCGCCCCCAACTCCGATCACCTTAATCCTGGCTGTGTGCTCAGCGTCGATCTCCAGCGCGAATGGCATCTCCACCTCCCCTCGAAAGTCGTTATTGAATGTTGGATCTTACAGGAAATCGCTAAACCACTGCCTCATCCGATTGATGATCCTGTCTACCAGGCCTTGATCCGCCGGCCTGCTGAATCGATGCTGGTCCAGATGCGCGGCGCCATACAGCACGAGACCCACGCCGGTTGCGTGCATCGGAGAGCTGACCACCTCCTTCAGGCCGCCCACGCCGAATGGGATCCCCAGCCGTACCGGCAGATCGAAGATCTGCTCAGCCAGCTCCGGCACGCCCGCCATCGCCGATGACCCGCCGGTCACCACAACGCCGGCGGCCACCTGCTGTATCAATCCGGCCCGCCGCACCTCCAGTTCCGCATGCGTAAAAATCTCATCCATCCTTGGCTGGACGATCTCGCACAACATCTGCCGCGAGAGCAGGCGGGGTTTACGACCGCCGACGCTGGGGACCTCCACCACTTCCTCGCCCCCTGCCAGGGAAGCCAACGCGCAACCATATTGACGCTTGATCTCCTCGGCGCACTGCGGAGGCGTCCTGAGTCCGATGGCGATGTCATGGGTCAGGTGATCACCGCCCAACGGCAGCACCGCAGTATGGCGGATGCTCCCATCGATAAAGACGGCAATATCCGAGGTTCCCCCGCCGATATCGATCAGAATCACCCCAAGATCTTTCTCGTCTGCGGTCAGCGTCGCTTCACTGGAGGCCAACGGCTGCAGCACGATATCCCGCACCTCCAACCCGGCCCTGTTCGCGCACTTGACGATGTTTTCTGCCGAGGCGACAGCGCCCGTCACGATATGGACCTCGGCCTCGAGACGGCACCCGCTCATCCCGACCGGTTCTCTTACTCCCCCCTGGTCGTCGATGATGAACTCTTGAGGAATCGTGTGAATGACCCGGCGATCGGCAGGCAGTGTAATGGCCTTGGCGGCATCCATGACCCGATCGACATCGCTCTGCGTGACCTCATGGTTTTTGCCGGAGATGGCGATCACCCCCCTGCTGTTGATCCCCTTAATGTGACTTCCGGCAATCCCCACAAATGCGGAATCCAGGGTGACTCCCGCCATCGCCTCCGCTGCCTCGATTGCCTGCTTGATCGACTCAACGGTCACATCGATATTGACGACGACACCCTTCTTCAGACCCTGCGATGGACTGATGCCACACCCGACGATTTCGACCTCATTCCCCGTCACCTCCGCAACGATGACGCAGATCTTGGTCGTCCCGATGTCGAGCCCGGTCACAATCTCGCCCTTTCGGGTCATGCACCCTCCTTCGCACGCGGCTTGACGATCACCTTATCGGCGAATCGGAAATCGGCATATTCCAACTCGCGCAAGGCGGTCCCGCGTATCTCAAGGACCCGCACGAATCGATCTAACTGCTGCTGCACACCTTCATCCTCTCCGAAATGTAGGGAGGGCAATCCCTGGCCGAGCAACACCGTGTAGCTTCCGTCGCCTTTCAGTTGGATCTCCCTCGCCTGCACATCCGGTCCCAACACTCCCTGATAAAACCGCTGCCATAAACGCGCTCCCTGTTCGACGCGAGCGGGATCGATCCGCTCCCCCGTCCCAATCGGGTGGCCGGCGTACAGCCTCAAAAGCGGAAGGTCCGACATCTCCGCCGGTGAGGCCTCCTGCAGGATCAGTCCATCCTCGCTGACAAGGTAGGCGCGATCGGCGACCACCACGGCGTGTGGCGCGCGCTCCGATACGTGAACTTGCAAGGTTGCCGGAAGGCGCCTGCTCACCCTAGCTGTTCTAATCCAGGGATTTCGCGCAATAGTCTCCGCAAGCGCCCGCAAATCGACTTCGAAAATGCTCGCATCAGGCGCCAGGCCCACGCTCTCAACAATCGCCGCGGTTGGTATGCGGTGATTGCCTTCCACAAGCAACTCGCTGATCCGGAAATAGCGCATCGGCATGGAGCGCGGAACCTGCTGCCAGGCCAGCCATCCCAGACCGACCAGCAACATGGAAAGCATAGTCACGCGCGCGCCTCGTCTCAGGCGTACACCACGCCGCGAGCCCCTGCGAGTCACGCTCTGGCGCTGCCATCCTGACCCCGTCGATTCCAATCTCAGGAAGCGACGATTCGGACGAAACCCGGCGCTATCCTCAACTCGCGATGGGCGAGCCGACGACCTGAATCTCCAGTTCAAGCGCCACTCCTGTCTTCACCATCACCTCGGCTCTGGCTCGCTCGATCAGCCAGAGCACCTCTGCGGCCGTAGCCCCACCGAGGTTTACGATGAAGTTACCATGTTTCTCAGAGATCTGCGCTCCTCCTCGCCGCAGCCCCTTGAGCCCCGCCTGTTCCACCAGACGTCCCGCGAAATCGCCGGGAGGGTTCTTGAAGATGCACCCTGCCGACCTGACCTCTACGGGCTGCGTCAGATTTCTCCTCACCAGCAACGTCGAGATCGTTCTCCTGATCTCTTCCGCCTCTGCGCGCCGGAGGGTGAAGCAGACTTCAACGATCACTGAACCCGTCGGAAGGATGCAGCGCCTATAACCCGCATCGATCTCCGCCCGCGCGAGATACCGCTCCTCGCCTGAGCAATCCACAAGGCGAATCCAGTCAAGGTGATCAGCGATCGCGCCAAGGGACGTCCCGGCATTCCCCTTGATCGCCCCTCCAACGGTTCCCGGCACGCCCGTCAGCCCTTCGAGACCCGTCAGGCTTCTCGTCGCAGAGAGAGCCAGCAAACGGCTTGTCCGCACGCCGGCCCCGCACCTCATCTGTTCGCCGGAGACCTCAAGTTCCAGAAAGGTTTGTGAGAGATTCATGACCAGCCCCTTGACCCCCCCATCCAGCACCAGCATGTTACTGCCGCTACCGAGGATCAGAACGGGGATCGTCTCCTCCCGCGCCACCTTGAGCAGGGCCTTCACATCTTCAAGACCCGCGGGATAGACCATCACCTCGGCTGGGCCGCCGATCCGAAAATAGGTGTGCGACGCGAGCGGCTCCTCTGTGAGGACCCGCCCCTTAATGAGTCCTTGAAGCCTTTCCTGTAGACTGAGCGTTTCTATCATTGGCATTCGGCAATCGGATTTTTGCTGATGCCTAACGGCTGATTACTGACTGCTGCCCCTTGTAGTCGGCCGACAATCTGCTCACCGGCCTTCCAGATATCGCCCGCACCCATAGTGATGACCAGGTCCCCCGGACGGGCCAGTTCGATGACGCGATCCGGGATCTCCTCCTTACGTTCCACGTACAGAACCTTCGGTCCTTTCCGGACGACAACTCCGTCAGCAATCTGCCGACCGGAAACTCCGGCAATCGGGGTCTCTCCTGCCGGATAGATCCCGGTGATGATCACCTGATCGGCGAAGTCAAAGGCCGAGGCAAACTCGGGGAGCAACCGTTGCGTCCTGCTGTACCGATGCGGCTGAAAAATGACGATCAGCCGCCGTCCGAATCCATCTCTGGCCGCTTTGAGCGTGGCCTGGATCTCCGCCGGGTGATGAGCGTAGTCGTCGACCACCATGATATCCTGGGGACTCCCCTTTACCTGAAAACGTCGAACAACACCGGAGAACTCCCCGAGCGCCGTCCGGATTGCGGCAAATTCGATGTCCAGCTCAAGGCCCACTGCCATGGCTGCCAATGCATTCGACACATTGTGCACTCCAGGAATCCTGAGCTGTACCTCCCCCAGCGGCTCTCCCTTGAACCTCACCTTAAAGGTGGAGCTGAGCCCGGTGAGTGATACTCCCTCCGCCATCAAATCGGCCTGCGTGTGACAGCCATATGAGACAACACGTTTCTGTACCATGGGCAACAGGTCTCGAATATGTTCCTGATCGAGGCAGAGAATCGCGGAGCCATAGAAGGGAACTTTATTAATAAACTCGAGAAACGTCTCCTTAATCTGCTGTAGATCGCGGTAGTAATCGAGGTGCTCGGCATCGACGGTGGTGACTACGGCGATGGTGGGCGCCAGCTTGAGGAACGAGCCGTCGCTCTCGTCGGCCTCCGCAACCATGAACTCGCCACGCCCGAGTTTCGCGTTGCTGCCGAGCGCATCCAGCCTGCCTCCGATGACCACGGTGGGATCGAGACCCGCCTTGGCCAGGACCGTCGCCACCATGGAGGTAGTGGTGGTCTTTCCATGGGTGCCGGCAACGGCTACGCCGTACTTCATCCGCATCAGCTCAGCCAGCATCTCCGCTCGCTGAATAACCGGAATGGCATGCGCCTTCGCCGCAACAATCTCGGGATTCTCCGGAGAGACCGCCGAGGACCGGACGACGACATCGGCCTCCTGCACGTGAGCGGGATCGTGGCCGATCTGAACGGTAATCCCCAGCGACTGAAGACGATGGGCATGCTCCGACACCTTCAGATCGGAGCCGCTGACCTGATAGCCAAGATTGTGGAGGACCTCGGCAATTCCGCTCATCCCGACCCCTCCGATCCCAACGAAGTGGATGTGCCGGATCTTCTTAAACATGGTTGCAGCTCTCCGTCTCGCGTCGCAGGTCCGGCTTGAACAGGTGGGACCTGGCGCCTGGCGCCTGGCGCGCAGTCTGTGTAACAAGATCGGCCAAACGGATCGCCGCGTCCGGCTTCGCCAGAGCCTTCGCCCTGCGCGCCATGACCTCAAGCCCCTCTCGGTCGCGCAGACACGTCCGTATGATCTCGGCCACCGCGGCACCGCTCAACTCACAGTCCAGGACCATTCGAGCGCCGCCTGAGGCGACTACCGCTTCAGCGTTGTACCGCTGGTGATCGTTGGCGGCAAAGGGGAACGGAACGAGCACCGACGGTTTACCTAAAGCGCAGAGCTCCACCACGGTGCCGGCGCCGGCCCGACAGACACAGAGATCGGCAGCGGCATATGCGACGGCCATCGCCTGGAAGAACGGTTCCACCGCCGCTCGATACCCCCCCACATCATATCCTTGTCGGACGACGGCAAGATCGCGCGGACCGGTGGCATGGATGAACTGGATCTGCTCTCGCTCGTCCGCAAGCAGGGGGAGCGCCTCCATGACCGACTGGTTCAGCCGGTGCGCCCCCTGGCTGCCGCCAAAGATCAGAACGGTCAGTCGATTCGGATCGAGATCCAAGCGGGTCACCGCCTCTACCCTGCTCACACCGAAGAGCTCCGTTCGGACCGGATTGCCGGTCACCCGCACCTTGTTTTTGGGAAAAAACTCGGACGCCCCCTCGAAGGTCACTGCGACGCGATCAACGATCTTCCCCAACCATCGGTTGGCCAGCCCCGGTAAGGCGTTCTGTTCATGGATCACCGTCGGGACCCTCGCAAGCACTGCCGACAGGACGACGGCGGCCGAGGCGTAGCCGCCAAACCCGACCACGACATCGGGGCGGAACCGTCGAAGGATCGACAGAGACCGAATGAGACCTGAGGGGATCAGCGTGAGACTCCGAAGCCGCGATAGGAACCGCTTGCCCTGCAAACCGGAGGCCCTGATCCCTTCAAAATCCCACCCTCTCCTTGCCAGCAGCGATGCCTCAACCCCTCCCTCGACGCCAACAAACAGGAGCGGTAGATCGGTCGTTCGCGACCTGAGCTCCTCAGCCAGCGCGATGGCGGGAAAGAGGTGACCGCCCGTCCCGCCCCCTGCAATGATGGCCTTCATGCGAATCGTCCTCTCGCCGTCTGGTAACGCGAGATGCTAAGCAGGATGCCGATACAGAACAAGGTGATGACCAGGGATGTGCCGCCGAAGCTGACCAACGGCAACGGCAAACCCGTAATAGGCAGCAGTCCGACGACCACCCCGAGATTGACGGCGGCCTGGGCCACGATGATAAAGGTAATGCCCATCGCCGTGTAGGCGCCGAACAGGTCGGGCGCACGGAGTGCGATTCGAGTCCCCCGCCACAGCACAATACCGAAAAGGAAGACCAACAGCAGCGTCCCTACCAGTCCCGTCTCCTCCCCGACGACAGCAAAGATGAACTCGGTATGGGACTCCGGCAGATAGCCCAACTTCCCAAGGCTGCCACCGAGCCCCCGCCCCAGCAGTCCCCCCGGCCCCAATGCATAGATCGACTGGTTGGTCTGGTGTATGGCTTTGGAGGAGGCGTGAGTAGGGTCCAGCACCGTCATCACTCGCGTGAGCGCATACGGGTGGGTTATGACAAGCACGACGGCGGCCGTCGCAACGACGAGCACCACGGCGCCCAGGTGGCTCAGGCGGACACCTGCAACGAAACAGAGCGCCACGACGGCACACAGCAGGATCCCCACCATCCCAAAGTGGGGCTGTAAAATAATCAGACCGCACGTAAGTCCGGAGAGGATAAGCGGCAAGGAAAAGCGTTTGACGAACTGTCCCTCCTGATCGGCTCTTTTGGCGAGGAGCCTGGCCATGAGGAGGACAATGGAGAGTTTGGCCAGCTCGGACGGTTGAAAGGAGATTCCGAACAGCCGGATCCACCGCCTGGCGTTGTTGACCTTCACCCCGATTGACGGGACCAGCACGAGAATGAGAAGAAACACCGAAAAAAAGAATAAAAGTGGCGCGTACTGCTGGAAGGTGCGGTAATCGCGGTTCATGGCCCAGACCATGGCCACGAACCCGATCAGGGCCCAGAGGAGCTGCTTTTTCAGGAAAAAGAACGGGTCGTCGTATTTCTCCCCCGCCCTGATTGCGCCCGCGCTATAGACCATGATAATACCAACTCCGACCAGCAACAGCGAGACGCTGTACAGCAGCCTGTCGTAGGAGAGACGCTTACCGGTCACGCCTGTCCCTGTATGCTGTCAGCGGGGGACACAAGCCCTCGGACCGCCGCCTTGAAGACGCGTCCACGATCCTCAAAATCAGTAAACATATCGAAGCTGGCGCAGGCCGGCGACAGCAAGACAACCTCTCCCGGAGAAGCGGCAGCCGCAGCGCGCCGTACGGCCTCCTCAAGACTCGACACCACCTCTGTCGGACAAACAGACGCGAGCATGCGCCGCAGCGTCTCAGCAGCCTCACCGATCAGAATCAGCCGTTTGACCCGCTCGCGGACAAGGGGGATGAGCGGCGCGAAATCGCCATGCTTGTCCCTGCCGCCGGCGATGAGCACAACAGGGTTCGTAAAACTCTCCAATGATCGGACGACCGCTCCAACATTGGTCCCTTTGGAGTCGTTGATGTAGCGAACGCCGGCGATCTCGGCGACAAACTCCAGACGATGTTCCAGCCCCTCGAAACTGGTGAGCGCTATCCGGATCGCTGTCGTGGGGGTACCGGCTACCGCCGCCGCCAGGCCGGCGGCCAGCGCATTCTCCAGATTATGCACACCCTGAATCTTCAGTTCGGATTTCCGGCAGATGACCTCTCGCACCCCGTCAAGGGCCAGCATGAGCTGATCGTCTTCAACATACGCCCCCGTATCGAGCGGTCTGGTCCGGCTGAATGCGATCCTCCGTCCTCGGGCCTGTGCCGACACCTGAAGAACCAGCGGATCGTCCGCATTGATGACGGCAAAGTCGGACGGCCGTTGATTCTCGAAGATACGAGCCTTGGCCCGGTAATAGTCTTCGACCTGATCGTAGCGATCAAGATGATCAGGGGCGAGATTTAGCAGCAACGCCACACGCGGCCTGAACTCATCGATCGTTTCCAGTTGAAAACTCGACAGCTCTGCAACCACACACTCTCCCGCAGCGAGGGAAGGCGCCACCCGGCAGAGCGGCGTACCGATGTTGCCGGCCACATACGAAGGCAGGCCGGCCTGCTTCAGCATGGCGCCAATCAGGGTTGTGGTAGTGCTTTTGCCGTTGGTCCCGGTAATCCCGATGAACGTGGCGTCACTATATCGGTAGGCCAATTCGACCTCGCCGATCAGCGGGATACCCGCCTCACGAACCCGCCGAAACCGCGGCTCACGCAGATCGATCCCCGGACTGACGACAACGAGATCGGCCGAGGGCAAAGAGCGCAGATACTGCTTACCCAGCTCAAGACTGACGCCGTCCTGCTCCAGGCTACAGAGGTCGGCGCCGACCTCACGCTCACCCCTGCGATCGGTACCGACGACGGCAGCGCCCTGTTTGAGCAACAGACGGCAGGCCGCCTCTCCCGATCGCGCCAACCCGATCACCACCACACGTTTGCCGGCCAGATCGATCATCACAGCCTCTATTTCACCTCAATTTCAACGTCGTGAGCGAGAGCAGGGCCAGGATAAAGGAGATGATCCAGAACCTGACAATGATCTTCGGCTCCGCCATCCCGTTCAACTCGTAGTGATGATGGATCGGCGCCATTCGGAAGATCCGTCGCCCGGTCGTCCGATAGGAGAAGACCTGCAGGATTACTGAGACGGCCTCTGCGACAAACACCCCTCCGACGATGAGCAGGAGCAGTTCGCTCTTGACCAAGACAGCAAGCGTGGCCACGGCGGCCCCGAGCGCCAACGAGCCGGTGTCGCCCATAAAAAGCTGCGCGGGATACGCGTTATACCAGAGGAATCCCATAGCCGCCCCAACGATGGCGCCGCCAAACACCGTGAGTTCGGAACTCCCTCTTACAAAGACGACCTGCAGGTAGTGAGCGATGCTGGCATGTCCCGCAATGTACGCCAGCACCGTATACGCCGCTGCGGTCATCAGTGTCGGACCGATGGCCAATCCATCCAGGCCATCGGTCAGGTTCACCGCATTGGACGCGCCGACAATGACCAGCGTGACAAACAGGACATAGCCCCAGCCCAGATCGGGCATCCAGTGTTTGAAGAACGGGATAGCCAGCTTTGTGGTGTAGGCATCGACGGGGTTAACGTACAGGCAGAGTCCGACAAGCATACTGGGAATCACCTGCCATAACAGTTTTGTCTTCGCTGAAAGCCCCTTGCTGTTCTTGGCCACGACCTTTCGGTAGTCGTCGATGAACCCCACCGCTCCCATCCAGACCGTACTGAACAGGGCGAGCCACACGAATCGGTTGATCAGGTTCGCCCAGAGCAACGTGGCGATAAGTATGGAGGCCAGAATCAGGAGGCCGCCCATCGTGGGCGTCCCGGCCTTCTGCAGATGGCCTGAGGGACCGTCGTCCCTGATGCTTTGGCCGATTTGCAACGCCTGAAGCCTGCGGATCAACGCAGGCCCCAACAACAGACTGATCAGCAGCGCAGTGAGGATGGCCCCGGCCGTACGAAAGGTCACGTACCGGAAGACATTTAAGGCTGCGTAGCTTTCGTGCCATGGGTAAAGCAAGTGATACAGCATACATCCTCAGTTAGAGGGTCTAGGGTGTAAGGTGTAGTTAAATGCAAATGCCCCTCTAATCAGTACGTCTTTCATTCTCTACCCTTCACCCTTTACCCTATACCCTGCTCTTATTTGCCCGGAGTCACCAGATGTCGTCGATCCACCAACGCCTTACCCTCGGTCGATTTGAACTGAGTTGACCGCTTATCCCGATGGGCCTCAAGCGCCAATTCCACCAGGCGAACGATCAACTCCGCCGGTTTTACCCCGCTTCGCTCCCAGAGGGTAAGGGACAGCGATCCGGGCATAGTATTGATCTCATTGACGTACGGCTTCATAGCGGCCGAATCGACCAGGAAATCAACCCGGGAGATCCCGCGCGAATCGATCGACTTGAAGGCCGCTGCCGCTATGGATCGTATCTCATCAGAAAGCGCCTGGGGAATTCTGGCTGGGATAATACTCGGTGCCAGGTCTGCGCTCCCCGGCTTCTTATTCTCCGGGTACTTATCGCGGTAGCCCACAACCTCACCCGAGCTGATAAGTTCCTCGCACTCCGAGACGGTCAAGGCGTGATTCCCGATGACGCCACATTGCACCTCGATCCGCTGCTGTACGGCTCGCTCGACCAGCACACGACAACTGAAACGCATCGCGCGCTTCGCGAGGCTCAGCGCTTCAACCGCATCATGCGCCACACCGATACCGACACTGGAACCTGCCACGGCAGGCTTAACCACCACCGGATAGCTCAGTATGCGCTCAAGCGCCTGTACGACAGCCGCCTCATCTTCCAATAGTTCACGCCGGGTCACACCGATCCCCTCGACAACGGGAAGGCCTGCGCCCTGGAATACAAGCTTGGAAATAATCTTATCCATTCCCACCGCCGAGGCGGCCACCCCGGCCCCGACATATGGCAGGTTGGCCAGTTCACACAGACCCTGAATCGTTCCATCCTCGCCATGCGTCCCGTGAATGACCGGGAAGGCCACGTCGATAGTGGGATGGAGCGTCTTACGAAGCCAGCCCTTCCGTTCCTGTTGCGGCATCAACCCGCCGACCGACGGATCCGGCGACAGAAAGAGCGGCTCAACCCCCGTTGCGTTCACGCCCCGGTCCAGGTTCTCGAGCTGCGGCGCGTATCGTTCGCGATTCAGCCGCAACTTTTCGGCATCGAGCCTCACTCGCTCATCCGGTCCGGCCATGGCGCCACGCTCCGCCAGCTTTCGTATTTCAGCATCGACCATCAACAGGTCTCGAACCGCCTCGCCGGTGAGCCACGTACCCTCCGCCGTCAGAAAGATCGGCAGCGTCTCGAACCGATCCTGCAGCGACAGCAAGACCTCGTAGACCTTGCCCGCGGTCATAATCGAAACCTCGCGCTCTACCGAGCGGCTTCCGAAGATCAGCCCTATGCGTGTCAGGCTGCTGTTCATGCGAACTCCAGGTAGGTATCCGGCAGCCGATTCTCATACAGCAGAACATCGCCTTCGCAGACGATCGCCTTGAGACAGTCGGCTACTTCGTCCGCGTGTCTGGCTATCAGGACTCGACTTCCGGAAAAACCGGCCTCGCGAAGCCCTTCCTGTAACGGTTGTGTCTGCTGTGGTCCGACCAATACCACATAATCGCACACCGCAGCCGCCGCCCGGCCCAAGCGGCGATTCTCCTCTGCCTCGATCTGACCCAGCTCCACCAGTCCCGGCGTGATCAGGATCTTCGAACCTCCCTCAAACTGGCTGAGAACCTCCAAGGCCATCTGCGCCCCGCGCGGGTTGGCGTTGGCCACATCGATCAGTTTGATAACCCCGCCTTCTTCGCGAATCTCCAGGCGCTTTGGGGCTGGCGCCAACGCCCTGACGCCAGCGGCAATCTCCTCCAGGGGCACGCCGCACTCCAGCGCCGCAGCCGTTGCCCCCAGGATATTGCCGATGTTCCAGCCGCCCAGTAGTCTGGTCTCGAACATGGCAGCGCCATGCCCGGTCTCCACGCGAAAGGCCGAACCCTTACTGGAGAGCGTAACATCTTTCCCGCGGACACCCAGCGCCCTCTCGTCCTCGCCGATCCCGTACAAGAGCACGCGCCGACCTTCCTGTCTCGCACGCTCGGCCAACCGCAGGCAGACCGGATCGTCGGCGTTCACGATCGCCAAGCCGTCCGGTGGAAGCGAATCGATCAGCTCATACTTCGCCTCGGCGATCCGCTCCGGCGTGCCGAATCGCTCGAGGTGTTGGACCCCAACCGCCGTAAGGATACCGATCCGAGGCCGCAAGACCTCGCACACCTCCCTGATCTCGCCGGGGCCGTACGCCGCCACTTCGACAACAAAGAAGCGGTGATCGTCCCGCAGCCCCTCGCGAACGACCCGCACGATACCCATCGTGGTATTGACCCCATCCGGTGTCTTAAAGACCGGGTAGCGTCCATGAAGCAACGCGGCGGTAATAAACTTGGTCGTGGTCTTCCCATAGCTCCCCGTGATCCCGATTACCTCTCCGGGATAGCGCCGCATACGCGCCGTTGCCTGCGCATAGAAACGCCGATTGATCGTCCGCTCCAACGGGGCGAGGCTCGCATTTGCCGCGAGGATCGTACCCGCTGCGACCTCAGACACCGTGAAAAGGCCGGCGACCAGGCCGATACCAACAAGGAGGGTGCGGGGAGCCACCGTAAGCCGGGACAACACGACCACACTCGACCAGGAGATGACAAGCAGGACCGCCGCTGCCAGAACGGACGTGACCGCTGCCAGGCGCACCGTTCGGGAGGTCCACTGCAATCGCTGGCTGACCTGAAGCGAGGTATACCGGGTTCTCAACCAGATCCCGGCGGCCAGCCAGACGATATACAACATGCCTATCCCAACGTACCTGAAGCCGAGAATGGAAGAGAGGGGCAAGCACGCAAAGAGGATTCCGGCCCCCAGAACTGCCGCCTGGACGAGGACTCCTCGGCCGTCCAGGACGATGCCCCAGTGCCTGACGATCCAGCCCCGCAGTCGCGCGCCGTTGTACCGCTCTAACTGGGCAAGGTAGATCAGATCCAGATGGCGTGCCACTGCGACCGCCACATACGGCAATAGACCGGTGACGGCCCGACCCGCAAACGAAGACCCGAGCGTCGTATCCGACTGCATCATCGGCCGTCCTGCCACAAGAACTCCCTCGCCACCCGGCTAAAACGGTCCGGCTGATCGACAAACGGGAAATGGCCGGCCCCTTCAAACACCTCCAACCGCGAGCCCTGTATGCCGCGCGCCATGATCTCCATCGAAGAAAAAGGTACCTCCTGATCCCGATCTCCCCAGATGATCAGCGTAGGCACGCGAATAGACGGCAAGATCCCTCGAAGATCTTCGCCGACGACCTTGACCAGCGTAGCGCGCATAGGTCCGGCGTTCCGATAGTCCCGCGATCCTATCCGTCGATAGAGTTCGGCTACAATCCGCTCGCCCAGCCTACCCCACACAGGTAACGAAAACAGCCGTTTTGCCAGCTTCACGGAGCCGACCTTGACGCGAAACAGAAGCCCTCGTCTCGGGCGGATCCCCGCACTGGCCGCCAGAATAAGACTTCGAACCCTGTCGGGCCTTTGAGCGGCTAACACAAGCGCGATTCGGCCTCCAAATGAATGCCCGATCAGGTCGGCCGTCTGGATACCAATGCGATCCATGAACGCCTCGACATAGGACGCATACTCCCATGTCCCCCACGTTGTCGTAGCGGATGGGGTCCAGCCAAAACCCGGCAGGTCAAGCGCGTATACCCGGAATCGATCCTCTAACGCCTTGGCAACGACACTCAATGACTCGGCCGAGGTGCCCCATCCATGCAGAAGAACCACCGGCCTGCCCTCTCCCCACACAATGAAATGGGTGTCCAGGTCACCAACACGAATCAGCACACCACCACCAAATACAGGGTATAGGGTATAGGGTGTAGGGTGTAAGAACAGGGTTCAGAGTATTAGGGGGTAGAGTGTAACAAAGAGTTTCTTGGTGTTTTCTTAACTCCATACCCTTTACCCTACACCCTGTCTTTACGGCGGAACCCCAACTCGTGAAGCGCCTCTCGCGCCACCAATCGATCATCAAAGGGGATCGTTCGATCGCGAAGAATCTGGTAGGTCTCGTGTCCCTTCCCCGCGATCACCACCATGTCACCTCTACCCGCCAGCGAGAGGGCCTCCCGAATTGCCATCCCTCGGTCTAAAATTGTAACATAGCCCTTACCCTGCCCCCACACCTTTTTCGCCCCGGTTTCGATCTCCTCAATGATCTGATGAGGGTCCTCACCACGAGGATTATCGGATGTGATCACCGTGAAGTCGGCCAATTCCAGAGCGGCTTCTCCCATGAGCGGACGCTTCCCCCGATCGCGCTCTCCTCCGCATCCAAACAGGACGATCAGGCGTCCTGGACAGCATTGCCGCGCCATGCGGAGGACACGTCGCAGCGCGTCCGGGGTATGCGCATAATCAACCATCACACTGAACGCCTGCCCAGTCTCCACCCGCTCACACCGACCCGGAACGTGATGGAGCGCTGCGATCCCGTCGGCCACCGCGGACAAATCCGCGCCCAGATGCAACCCTGTAGCGGCAGCCGCCAGGATGTTGGACAGGTTGTAGCGTCCCAGTAGCGGAGAGCGAATCGCCGTCGTCCCCCACGGCGTCTGCAACCGGCACCGGATTCCGTCCGGCCCCATCTTGACATCAGCAACCGACAGATCCGCCGGTCCCTCCACGCTGTAGCTGTAACGCCTCACCCGCGTCGCCCCAAGAAAGAGATCTGCGGCCGGATCATCCAGATTGACGACCGCCGCCTTCTCCGTCGTTTTTGTTGACCCTACGCCCAATCCCTCAAACATGGACAGCTTTGCGCTCCGATACGCCTCCATGGTGCCATGAAAGTCCAGATGGTCCTGCGTCAGGTTCGTGAACACGGCCACGTCAAACTCGCAGCCATCAACGCGATGCAAAGCCAGGGCGTGCGATGAGACCTCCATGACCACACTATCGGCGCGCAGACGCGCCATCCGTTCGAGGAGCGCTTGCAGATCGCAGGATTCCGGTGTGGTCCGCGCCGCCTCCAGCTCCAGCTCGTTACAGCGATACCCGATCGTGCCGATCAGTCCGACCTGATGCCCCGCGCACCGTAGCACCGACTCGACCAGGTAGGTCGTGGTGGTCTTGCCGTTGGTCCCGGTCACTCCCACCATGGAGAGACTGCGCGAGGGATGACCGTAGAACCGACACGCAACGGCAGCAAGGCTTTGCCGGGTATTCGCCACCTTCACCACCGTCCCGCCCTGCAGCGCCGCCTCCGTCAGATCGGTTCGCTCTACCAGGGCTGCAACAGCGCCTGCTGCCCAGGCGGCCTGAATAAAGTCGTGGCCATCCCGCCTGAACCCTCCGATACATACGAACAGATCGCCGGGCTTTACCTGTCTGGAATCGTACCGGATCTCATGAACCTCCAGATCGACGGACCCGCGGAGGACCTGGTGCTCGGTTCCGTTAATTAAGTCGAAAAGCTGCATTGCGGATCCCTTCCGCCAGCCGAAACGGCGCTCGGTCAACTGGGGTCTTCCTAAGGTGCTTCAGGGACTCACGAGCAATCTCCCGGAACGTCGGCGCCGCAATCGATCCGCCCCAACGGAGTGTGGTCGGCTCATCAATGATGACGATAATAGCCAGTCGAGGCCGCTCTACCGGGACAAACCCGACAAACGACGCCACCACCTTATGTCGAGAGTAACGGCCGGTCGCTCGATCTACCTTCTGAGAGGTCCCGGTCTTGCCTGCTACTTCGAATCCCTCCACGGCAGCGGCCTTTCCCGTTCCTTCCGTCACGACTCCCTTAAGAATAGTCGCAAGGGTTCTCGCGGTATCTTCCGAGATAACTCGTCTGACCTGCATCGGTGCGTTCTCGAGGACAACTTGGCCGTCCGCCGCAACGATTGATTTCGCAACGTATGGACGAATCAGGTTGCCGCCGTTCGCAATAGCGCTCATCGCCGTTAACATCTGCAGCGGACTGACGGAGATCTCCTGTCCGATGGAGAGCGATGCGAGCGAGAGGGCCGACCACTCCTTCGGACGTCGGATCAAACCGGGCGTCTCTCCCGGCAGATCGATCTTAGTAAGATTCCCGAACCCGAACCCGCTGATGTAATCGTAGTAGTGGCTTTTGCCTAACCGCTGGCCGACCCTAATAGCCCCCACATTACTGGAGTGAGCCATCACCTCGGCAAACGTGAGGGTCTCAAACCGTTCGTGATCCCGAATCGTGACCCCGCCCACCTCGATGGCGCCCCCCTCAGCGTTGAACCGGTCTTCTGGCCGCACAAGCCTTTCCTCCAGGGCACCGGCGCCCACGATGGCCTTGAATGCCGACCCCGGCTCGTAGTAATCAGCCACCGCGCGATTCCGACGGGCGAACGCCGATGCCTCGGCATACACATTAGGGTCAAACGTCGGATAGTTGGCAAGCGCCAGGATCTCGCCGCTGAAAGGATCCATCACAATGGCGCTGCCGCTGAGCGCGACGGATTGGCTCACCGCAGCCTCCAGCTCCCGCTCAGTGATATACTGGATCACCTCATCAATCGTCAGATGCAGATCTGAACCCTGTGCTTCGCCGGCTTCCTCTCTGAAGATCGGCCGACGCTTGGCATCCTGTTGCCGCATGATCCACTTACGCTTACCGGCCAGGTAGATATCGTACTGCAGTTCAAGTCCTTCCAGTCCCTGGTCGTCCGTCCCGACAAATCCCAGCAGGTGGGCTGCCTGTTGGGATTTCGGATAAAATCGCTTACCATGCACATCGGATCCGATCCCCTTCAGCATAAGGCGCTCCACTGCCTCCGCCTCCTCAGCAGAGGCTGATCGCTTGAGGTAGACAAACGACTTTCCTGCTCGCAATCGCTCAAGGATCTTTTCGGCAGGCAGGCCAAGTGCGGCCGAAAGGGCTGCGGAGGCGCGCTCCGGATTCTCTACTTTGGAGGGTCGAGCAAAGATCGAAGAGGTCGCGAGGCTGATAGCCAGCTCCCGACCGTTGCGATCGTAAATCGTTCCGCGTCTGGACACCGATGGGACACGCTTCGAGACCTGTCCATCGGCAACCTTCACCAGCTCCGAGTATCGAAATACCTGGAGAGAAAAGAGTTGGCCGGAAATAATCGTGAGGGCTGCCGCGAGTGAGCAGAACAGTATGATGATGCGACGTCGTAACAGACCGCGCTTCATCGGCGCGGGCGTGGCCTCTCCTTTGTCGGATGATTTTCCGGGAGCACGACGTTGCATCCGCATACCGTTCTTCCGAAGATTACTCGAGTACGATCACTTGACCTGACTTCGGGCTGGTGAGCCCAAGCTGGCCGCGGGCAATCTCTTCCACACGGCGGAGCGACATGAGCCGGGCCACATCGAGGCGCAGCTCTTTCTGTTGCTGAATGAGGGCGGTGCGCTCCCCCGCGAGGTATTCTACCTCGTACCCCAATCGAACGACCTGAACGTGCTGCCAGACGTAAAACAGGACTACAACCAGGACGGCGCCTCCCAGCACCAACGACTGGAGCAGATCGAACCCTCGAATCTGATCGAACCGCGGCCTCAGCAGGCTGCTTGCCCGGTCTCGTCCGACTGATGTCCACGCGGCAATACTTTGACCTCTCATCCCATTCCCTCCTCTAGCACCGTTCTGCAGCCCGAAGCTTGGCGCTACGGGCACGCGGATTGATCTCACTCTCCCGTTCCGTTGGGACAACCGGCCGTTTGGTCAGAAGACGAACACGCGGCGGCTCCGAACGCGCCCATCCCCGAAACACCTCCTTGACAATCCGATCCTCCAGGGAGTGAAAACTGATAACGCAGATCCTGCCTCCAACGGCAAGCAGTTCAACGGCATTCTGCAGACCGCGACGCAGTCTGGCCAGCTCATCGTTCACGGCAATGCGTAACGCTTGGAAGGTTCGTGTCGCGACATGGATTCGCCGAGGCCAGGCGCGCCGTGGCACTGCCGCAGCCACCAGACGTGCAAGCTGAGCGGTGGAGGTGAGCGGCTGCGTCCGACGCGCTTCTACGATCCGCGCCGCGATCCGCTTCGCCCAACGCTCCTCGCCGTAGTCTTGCAACAGCCTCGCAAGTTCTCGCTCCGGAATCCGAGCGAGCAGTTCTGCTGCCGACTTGTCACATCCCTGACGATCCATCCGCATGTCCAGCAGCCCATCCCTCATAAAGCTGAATCCCCTGGAGGCGTTGTCCATTTGAAATGATGAAAAACCGAGATCAAACAGGATACCGTCGAAAGGCCTCCATTCGTTCTCGGCGGCGATAGCGCCCAAACTGGCGAAATCACCATAGCGCAACTCAACCCGACTCCCGAACTGCCCAAGACGGCCCTTGGCTAAGGCCAGAGCCTCGACATCACGATCGATCCCGCACAGACAACCCGTCGGTGCGCTCTCGATCAGGAGGGTTTCCGCATGCCCTCCCAATCCTACGGTCGCATCGAGGTAGCAACCGCCCGGCCGCGGTTGTAGGAAGGCTACCGTCTCCTCCAACAGGACCGGGAGATGCCGACCCTCGACGGTCACGTCTCCTTCCAAGGCGCCCCCACATCTCGCACCTACACACGGATCCCGAGTTCCGCCAGCTTACCCGCGTAATCCTCAGGGTCCCGCTCCTGGGCGCAAAAGGATGTCCAACGTTCTCTGTTCCAGATTTCGATCTTGTCCAACACCCCAACGATCACGACATCCCGTCGCAGATCTGCCTTTTCCCGAAGTTGCGGGGGGATCAGGATTCGCCCCTGACTGTCAACCGTCGACTCGACCGCATGAGCCGAGATGAGGCGAGCGTACTCCCGAAACTTCCTGTCCGAGTTTCCGTGACTCAGGAGATTCTGCTCAATCTGCTGCCAAGCTTTGATCGGGTAGGCTACGATGCAGGCGTCAAACAGGGGATCGACGAGGATAAGCTCACGCTCTCGCCGCCGTTTAAGAATCTCGCGGTATCTGGCCGGGATGCTGAGCCGTCCCTTGTCGTCAATGGCGTGTTCGAAGCTTCCGCGGAACATGGGATCACACCGCTTTTCGATGGTAGTTTATACCATTTCATCCCACCTCATCCCACTGTGTCGCAACGATATTCCCACCCGTTTGCGTTGTCAAGAAAAATATGATGGGAAATCGGCGATCGGCTATTCGCTGTCAGTCTTCAGCAACAACGATCCGCTGATGGCTCACAGTCGGCATTCGAACGACGTCGCGCTGAGTGCTGATAGCTGACGGCTGGCAGGACGAATTTCAGGCAGGTGTGATGATACAGTTATCAATGAGGCGCGTCTCGCCGAATCGCACGGCGAGGGCCAACAATACGGGGCCATCAACGCGATCGAGCGGCTGCAGCGTGTCCGGGTGACAGAGAGTCACATAATCGATCCGCGCCAACGGTTCACCTTCGATCATTGCTCGTACCGCATCAACGATGGTCTTGGCGCTGCGCTCCCCGATCTTCACCCGCTCTTCCGCACGGCTGAGCGACGCATAGAGGACAGCGGCCGCCCGTCGCTGCGGCGTCGTCAACCGAACGTTTCGAGAGCTCATCGCGAGGCCGTCGGCCTCACGCGCGGTTGGCAGCACCACGACATCAAGGCCAAAGTGAAGATCCGCTACCAAGCGCCGAACTACCACCGATTGCTGATAGTCCTTCTGTCCGAAGTAGGCCCGGTGCGGCCTGATAAGATTGAACAGTTTCGCGACCAGTGTGGTGACACCGTGAAAGTGGCCCGGACGCGATGCGCCGCACAACCCTTCGGTGAGCTCGGTGACGTCAACGTATGTCTGAAAGCCCTTCGGGTAGATCGCCTCTGCGGACGGCGTAAACGCCAGATCGACCCCTGCCCTCTCCGCCTGGGCCAGATCCCCTGGCAGATCCCGTGGGTAGCTGTCGAAATCCTCTCCCCGTCCGAATTGAATCGGATTCACAAAGATACTCACCACGACGATATCGTTGTTCTTGCACGCGCTCCGCATAAGCGAGACGTGTCCCTCGTGAAAGGCACCCATTGTCGGCACAAGTCCGATGGTCTTCCCTTCGCGCCGAAGCGACTCACAGCAGCGTTGGATTGCGGACGGTTCATCAATGACTTGCACGACAGTCTTTACCCTTTTGATCTCTCAGAACTCCAAATCCACCCCGACCCCACTGTGATGAATGGAAGCGAGGGGGGATTTTACAGCTCCAGCAGGGCGTTCTCGGTCTCCTGGTCGATCGGATATGTATGTTCGGCCTCAGGGAATCGGCAATCGATCACGTCCTGCCGAAATTGGCCCACAGCATCGCCGATGATCCCGGCGAGATTCGCGTACTGCTTCGTGAACCTTGGGACAAAACGATCGAACAGCCCGAGCAGGTCGTGGAGGACCAGCACCTGACCGTCACAATGAGGCCCGGCGCCGATCCCGATGGTAGGCACCGTCAACCTGTCGGTAATAACCCTGGCGAGCGCACCGGGAATCGCCTCAAGTACGATCGCGAAGACCCCCGCCTGCTCAAGCGCCAGAGCATCCTCAAGGATGCGGCGGGCGTCGTCGAGCCCTTTCCCCTGAACCTTCAACCCTTCCTGCAAGACCGCCGTTTGTGGGGTCAGCCCAACATGTCCCATGACCGGAATCCCCGCCTCCACAATCGCCCTCACACATGGGAGCGAAGGCCAACCTCGCTCGACCTTGACAGCGTGAGCCAGGCCCTCTTTTATGAACCGCCCGGCGTTTCTGATTGCATCGGCCGGTTCGGCCTCATACGACATGAACGGCATGTCGGCAATTATCATGGCTCGTTTGACAGCGCGGGTCACTGCCTTGGTCATCATGAGCATCTCGTCCATGGTGACAGGGATCGTCGTCTCATATCCCAGGACCGTCATCCCGCCGGAGTCACCCACCAGGATCAGATCGATCCCGGCACGATCAACCAGCAACGCCATCGGATAATCATACGCCGTCAGCATGGTGATCTTCCGCCCTTCGCGCTTCATCTGCTGCAGCGTGACCGTCCTGACCGTCTGACTGGTCATGATCGATCGTAACTACTCAGGTAGATAGGCTGGAGGCTGAAGGCTTTTAGGGGTAAGTCATGCGTGATCATACAAAACTCCGAAAAGGTCTTGAATGGCTTGATTCGTGCCTTGCGAGATAATTTAGAACCTTCAGTCTTCAGTCTACAGCCTAAACGCCTTGTAGTTACGATCGGTCCTTACGTGCGGGATCCGAGCGGCACATAGTATTGGGTGCCTGGCCGAACCGTCTCGATCTGTTTAACCAGATCTTCAAAATCCTCCTTGTGCCTGACAAAGTCGATCTCGTTGGTATTGACAACTAGCAGCGGCGTCGCTGAATAGTGAAAGAAAAAATGGTTGTAGGCGGCGTTGACGTCCTCCAGGTAGGACTGCTCCAGCTCACGCTCGGACGCCCGCGCCCGTGACTGAATCCGTCGAATCAGGACATCGGTGCCGGCCTGCAGATACAGGACGAGGTCGGGTTTGACGACGCGCGTCTCCAGAAGCGGCTGCAACCGCTCGTAAAGGGCCAGCTCGTTGTCGTCGAGCGTCAGGTACGCAAAGATCTTGTCTTTGACGAATAGATAGTCGCTCACCAGCGACTGCTTAAAAAGATCGAACTGGGCCAGTTCCTGCTGTTGGCGGAATCGGTTCAACAGGAAATAGAGCTGGGTCTGAAAGGCATACCGACGCATGTCGGTGTAGAATTGCGTAATAAATGGATTCTCGTCGGGACCCTCCAACAACTTACCGGCTTGAAGCCGTTCCGCCAGCAATTCGGCGAGGCTCGTCTTGCCGACACCGATCGGCCCTTCGACCACGATGTAACGAGGTTTGAGTGCGCGACCAGTCATCTATGCATCCTCGCCAGACCACGCACACCAGGCTGCCGGAGCCAACAGCCGGACGCGCGACGAATCGTCGACACGATCGAGCAACTGCTGCATGGTGACGCCAAAGACAGGATGGCGGAGAGCCGGATCAAGTTCGCAGAGTGGTGTCAGGACAAAACGCCGCTGATGCAGCCGCGGGTGGGGGAGGATCAAATTCGGTTGCTCCACAACCTGTGAACCCATGAGCAGCAGGTCGAGATCGATACTCCGATCCACGCCTTGCGCTCGCTCTGCCGCGCGACCCATGCTCCGTTCAATCCGTTGTAGTTCGAGGAGCAATGCGCCCGGCGTTAGCTCAGCCTGCACCAAGACGACTCCGTTAACAAACCAGCCGCCGGTGGCGGGAGGAACTGGCGCGGTCTCATAGAGCGATGAGGCGCGTCTCACTGCGACCCCCGCGATCTCCGATATAGCCCTAATAGCTGTCTGACAGCGTTCGATTCGGTCGCCCAGATTAGATCCGATCCCGATATACGCGCAATCGCTCATCATCGAGGGTATGGGGCACAGGGCTTAGGGTAGAACAAGACACGGGCCCGCCGGCTAAAGCTATCTTGGCCGGAGATTCGAGGCGGCAATCCGCTCAATCGCCTCCCTAATCCGGGAGACGTCCACCGTCAGGGCCGCTCGGATATACCCTTCACCGCTCCGGCCAAATCCTGTCCCCGGGGTCATGACAATACCGACATCAGAAAGTAGCGCCGAGGCGAAGGAAGCGGAGGTATGTTCCTTCGGAACACCGATCCAGACATAGAAGGTCGCTTGAGGTTTGTCCACCACGAATCCGAGCGCCAACAGACCATCTACAAGCGCATCGCGCCTCTCTTTGTAGACGGCCCTCATCGCCTCAACACACTCCTGCGGGCCGTTCAGCGCCGCGATGGCAGCCTCCTGCACCGCCTGGAAGACCCCTGAGTCCAGGTTGGTCTTAATCCGGCCAAGGCCGGACAGCACCTCACGGCAGCCGACCGCAAATCCAATCCGCCATCCGGTCATGTTGTACGTCTTGGACAGTGAATGGTACTCAATGGCCACGTCTTTTGCCCCCTCCACCGCCAAGAGGCTCTCCGGCAGGTACCCGTCGTACGCCATCTCGGAATAGGCTGCGTCGTGGCAGAGAATCAGCCGGTGTCTGCGCGCAAAGGCGACCGCCTCGGCAAAAAAGGCCCCGGACGCCACAGCAGCCGTCGGATTATTGGGGTAGTTCAGGAACATGATCCGAGCCTTCTTCAGAACCTCCGATGGGATCGCTTCAAGATCCGGCAGGAACGACCGTTCCCGCGTAAGCGGCATAAAGTACGGGATCCCGTCGGCAAAGACGGTTCCTGCCTGATACACCGGATAGCCTGGATCGGGAACCAGGACGACGTCACCCGGATCGATAAACGCGAGGGGGATGTGGCCGATCCCCTCTTTCGATCCGATCAGGCTCAGCACCTCAGTCTGCGGGTCAAGCGTCACGCCGAACCGTTTACCGTACCAGTCGGCCACGGCCTGTCGAAAGCTCAGCATCCCTTCGTATGAAGGGTACTGGTGGTTGCGCGAGTCGGCCGAAGCCTGCTGCATCCTTGCGATGATGTGCGACGGTGTCGGCAGGTCAGGGTCGCCGACTCCCAGGTTGATGATATCCATGCCGCGACGGATCGCGTCCTGCTTCAAGCGGTCGATTTCAGCAAAGAGATACGGCGGCAGCTTTGACAGCCGCTGTGCCACACTAAAGGGTTCTCCCATGCCTTTCTTCTCCTCCTGGATTCTCTGTCAGCTTTCGGCTGTCAGCTTTGAGCAACAATCGTGTTACTCAGTCGGCCGATCCCTTCCACCTCGATCTCAATCGTATCGCCGGGCCGCATTGGACCGATCCCCGAAGGGGTGCCGGTAGTAATGACATCACCCGGATAGAGGGTCATGACCGTAGAGACAAAATGCAGCAGGTACGGCACCTCAAAGATCAGATTATTGATGTTGGACTCCTGCCGGACCACACCGTTCAGGAACGCCCGGATGGGGGCATCGGAGAGGTCCAGATCCGTCTCAACCCAAGGGCCGAACGGCGCGAAGGTATCGAACGATTTTGCTCGAGTCCACTGTCCGTCTTGACGTTGCAGGTCTCTCGCTGTCACATCATTAAAGCAGACATACCCCAGGATGTAGCGATGCGCCTTCTCGACCGGTACGGCCCTCGCGGTCCTCTTCACAACGATTCCCAGCTCCGCCTCATAATCCAGCCGACCGCACGACTTCGGATAGATAATCCGGCCGCGATGGGGAAACGACGCGCTCGACGGCTTTAAGAAGATGATCGGCTCGTCCGGGGTCTGCAGCTTCATCTCTTCGGCATGATCGCGATAGTTCAGGCCTACCCCCACGATCTTGGACGGCTCGGTCGGCGCAAGGAACCTGATCCGCTTCAGCGAATGCGTCCGATCCGTCACGATAAACTTGCCGAAGATGTCGCCCTGTATCTCCCGGACAACACCGTCCTCTACGATACCGTATCGTGGTTGCTTGCCGACGACAAACCGCACAATCCGCATAATATAAGCTTTCAGCAATCAGGCAGTTAGGCCGAAGACTGAAGTATAAGAACAGGCCTTCGCTGCCTTCTATTAGTCTACCTACCTTCAGCCTTCAGTCTATCTACCTTCAGTGCCTCTTTCAGTCCTAACACATCCTGCATATCGTACAGGCCGGGCGGGCGGCCGATGACCCAATGGGCTGCGCGCAACGCGCCATGAGCAAAATTATCCCGACTGTGGGCCCGGTGCGTCATCTCAATCCGCTCCCCCATACCCCCGAAGATCACCGTATGATCTCCGACCACATCGCCGGCACGCAGCGCATGGATGGCGATCTCCTCTTTGCCGCGTTCTCCGACCAATCCCTTCCGGCCATAGATCCCTGTCGCGTCCAGGTCCCGGCCCAGCGCCTCCGCAACTACCTGCGCCATTTTCAATGCAGTCCCGCTGGGAGCGTCCTTCTTAAACCGATGATGGGTCTCAACGATCTCGACGTCGTACGCCTCTCCAAGCGCAGAGGCCACCTGAGCAAGGACTTTGAACAAGACATTGACCCCGATGCTCATATTGGGGGAGAGCACGCACGGAACAGACGAGCCGATTTCCCTGGTCTTATCCAGATCGGCTACGCTGAACCCGGTGGTTCCGACAACAACAGGCACCTTCGCCTGGGCGGCGATAGCCAGATGGATCATGGCAGCCTGCGGGGCGGTGAAGTCGATCACCACCTGTGCTTCGCTCACCACCGCACCCAGATCACCGACAATCGGTATGCCCAGCGTACCGATGCCCGTCACCTCACCGGCATCACGCCCGATGCTTGCACTGTTCGGTTGTTCGACGGCCCCAGCCAGGATAAAGTCGCTCGCTTCGCGGATCATGGCGATGATTCGTCCGCCCATTCGTCCAGCCGCACCGCAGACAACAGCACGTATCATCGAAGGCCACCGAATAAGGCTGAAGGCTGAAGGCTGAAGGCTGAAGGAACGCTCACGGGATCAGACCGTAGGCCCGCATGGCCGTTTTGAGTCGGTTCAGATTGGGCTCGCTCATCGGGCAGAGCGGCAGGCGAAGCTCGCCGCTGATCATCCCCAAAATCGCCATGGCGGTCTTCACCGGGATCGGGTTGGTCTCGTAAAACATCGCCTGGCAGAGCGGGAAGAGCTTCAGGTGTATCTCCCTGGCGCGCTTCCAGTCGCCGCCAAGGAACGCATGAGTCAAGTCGGCCACATCGCGCGGCACGATGTTGGCGATCACCGATATCACGCCTCGCCCTCCCACCGCCAGAAGCGGCAGCGTGAGTGTATCATCCCCAGACAGAAACGAGAGCTTGTCCCCGCACAGGACGATGTCATGGGTCATCTGTTCCAGGTTGCCGGTCGCCTCCTTCATGCCGACGATATACGGATGATCCGCCAATACCGCCAGCGTCTCCGGCAGCATGTTGATCCCCGTCCTTCCCGGGATGTTGTAGAGAATCAACGGCAACTCCGCGGCATCGGCAACAGCGCGGCAGTGCGCGATGAGGCCCGACTGGGTCGGCTTGTTGTAATAGGGGAGGACCAGGAGGGCGCCGTCGGCCCCGGCCTGCCTGGCAAAGCGGGTCAGATCGATCGCTTCATCTGTGCTATTCGACCCGGTCCCGGCGATAACCGCAACACGCCTGTTCGCCACCTCAACCGTCAGCTCGATGACGCGTCTGTGCTCATCATGGCTGAGGGTCGGGGATTCCCCTGTCGTCCCGCACGGAATCAGGGCATCGGTGCCGTTGTTGATATGAAACTCTACCAACCCGCGGAGCATCGGCTCGTCGACCCGTCCGCCTTGGAAGGGAGTCACCAACGCCACCATCGACCCCTGAAACTTTCTCTTCATGCCATCTCCAGTCAGCGCAGTCGCAAGTTTTCAGCACTGAGTGTTGAATCAAGCACCGAACACTCAACACTCCACACTCAAAACTATTCTTTCAGCGCATCCGCCATCAGTTCGCCCTGGTAGACCAGCCGGACCTCCCCCTCGAAAAAGACCTCCTCGTATTCCGGTCCATTCCCGGTAAGAGACACCGTCAGCATCTCACCGCTCCTGACCTGTACCCGCACCGGGGAAGCGACCAGCCCTAACGTGGCCGCCACCAGCGCCGAGGCGACGGTCCCCGTCCCGCAAGCCAGCGTCTCGTCCTCGACGCCGCGTTCGTAGGTCCGGATAGCCAGTGTGCGGCCGTCAACGGTCGTTGCAAAATTGACATTGGTCCCAGCGGGTTGAAAGGCCGGATGAAACCTGATGGTGCGCCCCAGCGTTCGGACCGGGACCGCCTCCAGGTCGGTAGAAAACAGGACGACATGCGGCACCCCTGTATTGATACTGTGGACCACATGCGCGGCACCATCCACCTCAATCGATTGGTGGAGGCGGATCCCCTGTGGCCGACTGATCTGCAGCTTGACCTTGGAACCGTCTACCCACGCTCTGATTATTCCAGCCAGCGTTTCAAAGGCCATGTGGGGTCCTGCGATCCCCAGCATCTCGGCAAACCTGGCCACGCAGCGGCCGCCATTACCGCACATCTCCGCCTCGCTGCCGTCTGCGTTCAGGATCCGCATGCGGAAATCCGCTACTGAGGAAGGCTCGACCAGAATCAGGCCGTCGGCTCCAACCGATATCCGCCGCCGACAGATCCGTTCGGCTAATGTCCTTGGCTCTATGTCAAGATGGCCATTGCGGTTGTCGATGACGACAAAATCGTTCCCGCTTCCGCTCATCTTCATAAAGATCAGCTTGTCCATATCGCTCTCTAACCAGCTATCAGCTCGCAGCTCATAGCCGACAGCTACAAATCAAAGCTCCGGTAGTGCCCGCTCGCCATGAATCAGATCCTCGTAGCTTTCCCGCTCGCGGATTGTAAACCAGCGATCGCCTTTCACCAGGATCTCCGGCAGCCGCGGTCGGCTATTATAGCTGGATGACATCGTATAGCCATAGGCGCCGGCGCTCATCACCACCAACAGCTCTCCCGGCTCAGGGGCCGGCATAGACCGGTCCTTGGCCAGAAAATCTCCCGACTCGCAGACAGGGCCCACCACATCAGCCATCACCTCCTCCCGACCTTTCTGACGCCGCGCGGGGAGGATAGAGTGGAATGAGCCGTACAGACTCGGACGGACCAAGTCGTTCATCCCGGCATCAACCACGATAAAGTGCTTGGCGGGTGTGCGCTTGTCGTAGAGCACCTTTGTCACCAGGACCCCCGCATTGCCAACAATCACCCGTCCGGGCTCCAGCACGATGGTGCAGCCCAGATCCTTGATGACTGCAATCATGGCTTCCGCAAAGACCCGTGGCACAGGTGGATCTTCATCTTTATAGGTAATTCCAAGTCCGCCACCGACATCCAGGTACTGAATCGCAAAGCCATGCTGCCGAAGCTCGGCGATCAGGCCCGCAACCTTGACCAGGCTGTCCACAAAGGGCGCAATCTCGGTAATCTGGGACCCGATATGCTGATGGACCCCAACAACATCGATATGGCGCAGTTCCTTAGCGACTCGGTACTCCTCCATCGCCAGGGAGATGTCGATACCGAACTTACTCTTCTTCAACCCAGTCGAAATATACGGATGTGTTTTAGGATCGACGTCTGGGTTGATCCGCAGCGCCACCCTTGCCTTCGTCCCCATGGCCCCGGCCACATCGTTCAACAGGCGGAGTTCCTGGGGGGATTCTACGTTAAACATCAGGATATCAGACTTCAGGGCGAAGCCCATCTCCTCACGGGTCTTACCCACTCCCGCAAAGACGATCCGGCTGGGTGGAATGCCGGCTCTCATGGCACGATACAACTCCCCGCCAGACACGACGTCGGCGCCGCTTCCAAGATCGGCAAAGAGCTTCAAGGTCGCGCCGTTGGAGTTGGCTTTGATCGCAAAACAGACCAAGTGGGGGATATCAGCAAACGCCTGGTCAAAGGTTTGGAAATGGTGCGTGAGCGTGGCGTGACTATACAGATAGAACGGCGTACCGACCTCCGCGGCGATCCGCTCGATCGGTAGTTCTTCGCACATAAGCAGATCGCCGCGATACTGGAAATGATGCATGCAGCACTCTCCTCGTAAGTGGTTGTCTGCCGGATTCTGGCATAGGGGGGGCAAGGAGTCAAAAGGAAAGTGGGAATCTGATGCGGCCATTGGCTACCTTTTCCCACTCAGGCAGGTAGGCGCTCATCAGGCTCTTAAAAAGCTTGCCATGGTTGTGCACGCGGAGGTGAAGGAGCTCGTGGACGATGACCACCCGCTGAAAGGCGCGATCCTCACTGAGGAGATCTTTACTGAGACAGATGCGTCCGCTGGGCGAGCACGAAGCCCATTTCTTCGTCATGGACTGGATCTGGACACGTAGAGGCCTCACGCCGATCTTTGAGGCCCATTGGTCTACCTGATTTTTCAGGATCCCGGCTTGGGTGAAACTCGATTGCTTGGGTCTCATGATCTACGCTGAAGCCGAAGGATTTGTTCGGCGAGTTCCACCATACGATCTCTTCCAACCACGGGCAGAAGCACCTTGTACAGCTCGGCCTTCAGGTGGCGGAGGTGAGCGGTGTTGTACCGGTAGTTCGGAAACCGTCCAACGGCAGCATCGATGAGGGGCGCGACCCTTTCGGGCTCCGAAGCTCCTGCTTGCTTGAGGACCCAATAGATCGTAAAGGTGTTGAGATCGAATCCCGTCTGCTCGCGTTCCCTGGTTGCCTGGGCATACTCCGCCAGCAACCTCTCAAGTTGCTTCAGCGCCTCCTGCGTGCTGATCTGTCGATCATCGTACGATTCCAGGACGGCCTCCGCCCGCTCACCGATTGGCACCAGGTAGGGTTGCTGTTCGCCTTTTTCATTTACGCCCTGGATGAGGCTCCTGCCAAGATTGATGACCTTCGCAGGCCCGGAGCCGTCGGCCTTCCTTAACGCCTCGAGAGTCTTTTCGTCGATCTTCACCAAAGGCATGGAGGTTGGAAGTGTATACGCCCGAGCCCACTCACGAACCAACGATTCGGTCTTCTTGGCAATCTCCTCATACAGAACAGGGCCTTGTCTGAAGGCGTTTCGGACGATCTGGTAGAGAACGGAAAGCTTCTTGTAGCTGTCGAGTTGGGGCCGCAAGAATGGGTCCGGGGAGATGATCTCGTAAAGGGCCTCAATCTCCCTGAAGAATGTGTAGAATCGTTCCCGCCGCTCCCTGTCGGCAAATGCGTCGATGGCCAGCTCGACGGCCTTGTCGTCAATAGGATCTTCGCAGAACGCGAGATACGGCTGTGCCTCTACGGCTATGAGCGCGGCGAAGCGCTCCTTGAGGACATCGAGGTTTTGGATGACGCTGGCGACGGTGTCGGAATCGAAAGCCAGTGCCTTTTCGAGCTTCTCAAAAATTCCGACGAAATCCAGGACAAAGCCGCCCGGCTTCTTAACCCCGCCCTCATCCTGATATGGCCTGTTGACGCGGGCAATGGCCTGCAGCAGCGTGTGATCCCGCATCGGCTTGTCCAGGTACATGCAGTAGAGGATGGGAGCGTCGAAGCCGGTCAGGAGCTTTTCGGTTACGATGAGAATCTTCGGAAGTGAGTCCCGTTTGAGGAACGTCTTCCGAATCGCTTTTTCGTCGTCCTTGCTCAGTCGGTACTGAGCCAGGATATCATCGTCATCGAGAGCGGAAGAGTAGACGACGGTGGAGTAGTCAGGAGGCAGATACCGGTCCAGTGCCCTCTTGTACAGGGCGCACGCCTCCCGATCGACCCCCACGAGAAAGGCCTTGTAGCCGAGTGGCTCGACGTTCTCACGGAAATGGCGAGCGACATACTGAGCCACCTGCTCAACGCGATCGGACGCCTTCAAAAATGCCTTGAGCCTTACGGCCTTATTGAGGATTCGGTTCAGCTCCTCGATATCGCTCACGCCCTCGGCTTCCACCAGGTCCAGGAACTCTCTTTCGAGCTGCTCCCGCGGCACTCTGATATCGTTTGGCGCCAGGGTGTAATGCAACTCCAGGGTCGTGCCGTCCTCGATCGACTCGGAGATGGAATACTTGTCCAGATATCCCTGGGGATCATCCTTGCCAAAGACCTTGAAGGTCCCCTTGCCGTAGGCGATCTTATCGATGGGCGTCCCAGTGAAACCGATCATCGTGGCATTCGGCAGGGCGGCGACCAAGTAGTTTCCGAGGTCTCCGCTCATGCTCCGGTGGGCCTCATCCACCAGGATGAAGACATTGTTTCGGGTACACAAGTCTGCGTCGGCCCGGTCGAATTTGTGAATCATCGAGACGATCAACCCCCGGTAGTCGGCGCGCAACAGCTCGCGCAGGTGCGCCTTGCTCCGGGCAAGCTCGGCCTTACCGTCACCGAAGACGCTTACGATCCAGCCGGCGAGTTGCCCTTCCAACTCGTTGCGATCGACCAGCATGATGACCGTAGGCTTCTCAAAGGCCGGATGGCGAAGGATCTGCTCCGCAGCCTTAATCATCGTGAAGGTCTTGCCAGAGCCTTGGGTGTGCCAGACCAGCCCCCGGGTCTTCTCCGGGTCGAGTACGCGGTCCACTACCTTTTCGACGACGCGAGTCTGGTGCTGGCGGAGGACGATCTTACGCAGCTCATCGTCCCGGGTATAGAAGATAATCCACTCACCCATGAGCTTGAGAAATCGCTCGCGGCTGAAGAAGCGCTTGACCTTCCTTTCGAAGTCGCCGCGCTCCTCATCCTTCCAGTTGAAGATATCCTTTCGGTCAAGATTCCAGGTGACGCCATAATAGAAGTCGATGAGATGGGTGACGTTAAAGAGTTGTGGCGCCGTCATCAGTTCGGGGGTCTCCCGGTGGTAGCGCCGGAGACGGACGATTGCCTCGTCGATACCGGCCGGTCTTCTCGCCCCTTTAGTCTCCACGAGCGCCAGGGGGATGCCGTTGATCACAAACATGACATCGGCGCGATTCGTGTGCTGTCCGTTGGTGTATTGCCACTCCTCCGTCACGTGGAAGACATTGTGGGCTGGATGCTCAAAATCGATGAGGATTACGTTGCGCTGGCGCTTTTCATTCTGAACATACACCGACCGCTCACCCCGAAGCCACGCAAGCATTTCAGCATTGCCTTCGATGGTATTCCGGACGCTCTCGATGCTGGCGATGACCTGATCGACGTTGTCTATCGTCACGACACCGGGATTGAGGGCGATAAGCTTGTCTCGAAGGGTCGGATAGAGCAGCGTGCCGCTCTCCCCGCGCCTGAGTGTCAGGGCCTCATCGGGCGACAGATAACCCCACCCGATCTCTACGGCATAGCCGATCATCGGGTCCTGTACCGTAGAGCGTTCGGTTCCGAGATTAGGAGGCATACCATCTATTCCCAATTTCCGTCAGAATTGCTTGGGATTTGTTTTTTATCTACAATTCAGTAAGCAAATAAAGACAAGAGAAATCATATTGTTACAACCACGAATTGCTTTTTATCACGTGTTACCTGTGTCTTTTGATGCAATTCCGGGATCTGCGCCTGGATACCAACGGCTAGCCTTGGTGTGACCGACATTGTGAATTCGCCCCTCGGATTTAAGTTCTCTGAGTAATGTCTGGACTTGGGCTCTCGACAGTGCCGGCAGGACCTGCATCAACTCCCGGAGTTGGCTACCCTCTGTCTCATTTTCCTCAATGTGCCTCGCAAGTAGCGTCTTATTCGTTTCGCGATCAAGACCCCGTCTTCGAGTATAGGCGCCTTTCCTACCCATAAATTGGTGGAACCGCCTTGACAGAAGGTAGCGGGCTCCCTTGCCATGGCCTACGGTCTCAATGACGCCCCGATCCCTTAAGATGGCTAACCGATCTTTCAATACTGGGGCGATCCGTTGCTCCCTATGAACCAAGTCCAAAACAAGCAGATCTTCGAGTGTAAACGATGCCAAGGTTTCCTTGCCGATCTTCTCAAGAAATCGTAGAAACACAGGGTCTTGAACATCACCCCGGAGGGTAAGGAACACCTGGTAGTCATCGGTCCCCGAGAAATCAGGTCGAGGTTTGCTTTCCCTGATGCACTGCCTAAACATTCGGTCGGCTCCTTGACCTGCGCGCTCAACCAGCCCGCACCTGGCAAACACCTCTGCGATTCGGCGGTTCCGGGGAACTTGCTTTCTTAAGATGTTTTCGGGTGTAACACCAGGCGGGAAACCGCCAGGGCTGATGACCTCCAACTTTCGAGGCAACTGACGGACAAAGACTGACCCTGCTAGACGATAATCACGATGGCTGACCGCGTTGAGGATTGCCTCGCGAACTACCATCTCATTGAAAGTAGGGATATCCCACACATAAAGACCATCCTGAAAATGCTGGACTTCATTGCGAAGGTTGATCGTATCCCATAAATCGTCGTTAAAGAGAAAAAAGCCTTGTCGGTACTCTTTACGTTGCTGATAAGGAATTGAGGCCTCACTGGACCGATACTCGAAGATTACCTCTGACTGTGCCAAGTGCCTACCAATTGCTTGCCTGGTCCCAAGAAGGATCAAGGCGGCATAAGTAACGCTGCCGTTCACGATCAACTCCGCATCCTTCAAGAGCTGCTCACCTGAAAGTTGCGCAAGAGCCTCATTTCCGGATTTACGGCGCCACATCTCACGGAAGCGTTGGACAGCCAATGGATCGAGATCAGCAGGCATCGCAGGGGGGCAGAGTTCGGCCGAAAAATCTGGTCCGGCTTCATCGAAAATGCGTTTAAGTTGATCGGGTGTCATCGGCACCAACGCCTCGCCACCCCGCATCCAGTAGGCGCCCTTGTATTGGATCGGCATGCCAATTGGACGAGGCGGCACTGAAATCACAAGGACCCGACCATCTGGATGCAATACCTCGTCAATCTCAATGCGCAAATGCAGACGTTCGATAAGCCCCGACTTGGTGCGTTCCAGATGTTCGAACGCGCGACTGCCGACGATCCGTCTCGGTAGCTTGTTCGTAATACCGAGAACCATCCGGCCGCCGCCTTCGTTAGCCAGCGCGACGCAGTACCTGACCAACTCCTCAAATTCGTAACTGTTCTTCGCTTCCTTGAACTCAAGGTGCTCGTCTTCCTTGCTGTCCATCCACCTTCGGATCTCGTCTAGACTTACACTCATGGCTGTATCGCTTCCGGTGAGAGATAGCCCCACCCGATCCCGACGGCGCACCCGACGAGGGGATCTTGAACGATTGGCCGTTCGGTTCCGAGATTAGGATGCATCACGGCGAATTGACCAATCCTTAACCGCTGAATTCACTAGCGGCAAGATACGCCTCCCCTGTCTGCGACGCGTGTCTTCTCACACGCTCAACAACGTCCGCAAGGCCCATGATTCCACCAAGGATCAGATACAGATGGTTGTGGTCAAACAGTAGAATCGGAGTTCTTTCTCCTGATGCTTCCTGTAGGGCGACTGACGAGTACCCGGAGATCGAAACCATGATGCCCATCGTATTGTCCGCCTTTGAAGTAACCTTCTTGAAAAAGGTGTCGATATCGTTGGCGCCCGCTTGTTCGGTGGTGAATTTCAGCTCTACGAGGTAAGTGGTACCGGAAAGCGTCAGCGAGCCGTCGATCTGGCGACCTGCGTGGACATAGGGCTTACGATTAGGAATTTCGGAGAAATCGACCAGGTCGTAGAACCAGTTCTGGAAATCATATCCTGCCTGTTGATCTCCGAGCCTCGTACCCAATTCGGTCAATCGGTCATTGAGTTTTTTGAGGGACTGTTGGGAGCGACTGACTTGCCCCTGACGTTTTCGAAATTCCTCCTTGGCTTTCTGTTTCTCTTCTTCCGATTGCAGTTCGTCCTCTTGCTGGGAGTGGTACACGCGCAGGCGTGTGACGGCATCGTGCGCGGCCTTGATTTTCTGCGCCGAGTCTTCCCAATTCTGGAGATCCGGAAAAGTTTGTTGATCCATTAGGTGGGTGGCAATTCGCAAGAGCCCTGAGCGCCCTTGGTCGGTCTTCGGAAGCTCAGTAAAGACGCGATCAAGGAAGTCTCTCTTTGTCTCCTCAGACCCCCACGTCGCTATGAACGACTCGGAAATCCCACACTGGCGGAGAAACTTCGACAACGCTTTCTTCCTCCAGAATGACTTCAGGCAGGTGTCGTAAACCAAGCCAATGTAGTATGGTGTCAATCGAGACTTCACTGTTTTTTGGCCAACGCCTCGGCGCCGATCGGCCAGCAGAGCTAGCCCGCTGAAGCGCCCTATTCTGCGTGCCCTCTATTTCTTCAGGACCGCCAGTATCTTCGCAGCTACAACTGCCACTCCCTCCGCAGACTGCGCTGCGACTCGATCAGCCAGGGTCGGCGAGTAAGCCAGGACGCCGTCACGATCGGTCTCGTGCCACACAGGCAGCACAGCCTTCTCGCCCGACGCCGTCTCACGAGCGACGAGCCCGTCAAGCTCTTTCTGCGGCCACTGTTTCCGAAAGAAGTGAGGGCTTAGGATGACCACCCCATACCGGCATTTCGTGAGGCCTTCGTCGATCTTGCGGCGCAAGCTATCGCCCAGTTCCAGGACCGCCTCGTCAAACCACACCCTCACGCCCTGAGCGTTGAGTTCCTGATACAGCGGTCGCGCGATCGCATCTTTGTCCTCGGACGCATGCGAAATGAAGACGTCGAATGGTTCGAGTTGCTGGTTCTGCGCCTGCCCCGCTTGACTGGGCTCTTGGATTCGCTTGTCGATCGATGTGAGGGCCTCGGCCTGCTGCTGTTTGAGGTCCGTGATTTGCCGATGAATCGCCATCTCGGAGGGTTGGGTTTGCGCCACCCTCGTGATAGCCTCAAGCGCGTGCTGCACGTCGGCCACCAGATCCTGAAACGCCTGGGAAGGCAGATCGAAACCCGGTGTCTGTTGAGCGAGTTGCAAAAGTTGCTGACCCAGTTCCTGGACCTGGATCGCCGATTCAGCAGTCGGCTTGGCTTGAAATTGTCGGAAAGCCGCCTCGAACTGCGCCCTTACCTGGTTTAGAGCCGTCAGCGGTCGGGTAGGAGCAAGAAGGTTGAAAACCGCTGTCTGTTGTTGCTTGACATTCTCCCGCACTTGTCCCCATTGCCGCGCTAGGTCCAGCTTTTTGTTCAACGCGCCGTGAATGTTGATGATCGATTGAGTCTCCCCTGTCTCCTGACTGCGTTGCGTGGCCAGTAGGGCGATGTCAATCTCTGACCAGATTTTAGCTAAGGTCCTTTCTCGCATAGCATCAAACGAGGGGAGGGCATTGCCACGCAAGTTCTCACTAGCGAAACGATGTATCGTGATCAGGTCGTCACAGTCAGCGGCCAGTTGACTAGCAATCTCCTCTTTAAGCTGACGATTGAGCCCAACATCGATAGCTAACGATTGACCTGATACAATACGGCTCAGCACTTTCCAAGCCAGCAGTGCCCGGATGTCCAGTTCGCGCATGAGCGCCTGTCCGGTTTTCTCCTTTAATCCCCCCGACGTCCCAAGGCCCTGAAGAGCCAGCTCCTGCTGGATTTCTTGGACCTCTCGGCTAAATCTTTCCCGCCGTCCGTCAAATTCGATTCGGATTCGCGTTATAGCGAGTTCAAGTAGCTCAGGGTTTAACATTACCCTTTGCCTGTAGCACGGCTTCAATGGGCTCAATAGCGGTGCTCACTCGAACTTGGCCGGTCATGAGCAGGTGGAGCATGGAAGAGAAAAGTGACTTAAGAGTATCGCGCCTTGCCCATGCCAACTCCAGCTTGTTATCCAGACAGCGCAAGCTATGTGCGATCTCTTGCTGCTCTTCGATAGAGGGTCTGGGGGTCGACCATGGTTTGAGAAAGTTAATGTTGATATTCTTCTGCGTCCCCTTTGGAGCCAGATGGTTCATGTCCGCTTTCTGCGTGCGGAGATAGCATTCCAGGAAAGCGGCATCCATAGTTCCATCTGGAGTGATTCCAACTAGGCTGTCCGGAAAGGCGCTATCGAATTCCAGAATCGCCGTGTCAGCGATATTTGCCGCAATGGTGAGCACGATCGTTCCTTTCGGGAATAGTCGGCTGATCGCCAGACCTTCTTCATTAAGTGTCTGCGAATAGGTCCGAATGCGCCCGTTCGATTTGGCAACGTCCCCAGTCTGAATAAATGGGATCGCCCCCCCATAGAATCGCGGCTCATTCCGAGGACGATGGGTAAACTTTCCACGCTCGATGCTCGCTAGTTCACAGAGTCTCATCACCTCCCAGCTCTCGGGGATCTCGCCGATTTCGGTTTGCTTGAGGGGTTCGCCTCGCAGGCCTTCACAAAAAAGCTTGGCCGTGGTTGCGGCCTTAAGTTCCTTGAGCGCGGCGACGAGCTTGTCTTGTACCTCTACCGCCGCTTGAATCTTGGACAGCACCGCCGCAATAGCGTGCTGCTCAGCAAGAGGAGGAACAAGTATCTCCTGCCCTAGGATGTCACCATCGGTTACAGCCGGATAACTGGCGCCTCGCTGCAGGTTGCCGATACGCTCGATGAATTCGTCCGTCAAGAGGGTATAGTAGATAAATCGAGAATCCGCCTGCGTAGGATTAGCTCGGAGGACGCAAAAGGCAGTGGACACAATCTGACCGTCAAGGTACTCCGGAATCATAGCAATGCGCCTCAGCATTGGGCGCACGGTCGCAAAAATCACGTCATTGGCCCCCACAAGTTTGCGTGCCCGACTAGGAGCTGTTGTTCCCAAGTGCTCCGTGGAACCTGTAATCTTCCACAGATCATTGGATACTGCCGAGACATCAATGTATTGAAACGATGTGGCGGGGCTCTTCGTTGGGTCGGTAAGCTCAGTTGCCAGACAGAGCGAGCGAAGAGGAACTGTTCTCCAGCCATCCGGTATTCCGGAACCGTTTTGGGCTGCCCGTTCCAAAGTCAAAAACTGAGACCTTTGACGAGAGCGTCGGTACGCCTTTGTGACAGTCCTCATTACTCATCCTCTTCCAGAGGGGAGGCAGAAGTTAATCCGCCGACGGGCCATGCGAAGTAGCCGCTCTATGACTGTCTGGATGATAACTACCTCATTTTTTGCAGAAAGAAGTTCAATCTACGACCGCTCCATGGGAATCTTGAGAGGTGGTTGCCACCGTGACTTCTCAATCTCTTCCCTGAGCGCGACAGCGGTCGGCGTTGCTAAGTCTGGTTCGAATAGAGAGAGCGTGTGTCTAACAAAATCAACGATCTGAGCAAGGGTTTCTCGTATCGGGGTTCTATCGAACAAGCCTATATAGACTGAAAGCTCGAAGTTCACATCCACATGAGGATTGGGTCCAGCAACCCTAAGGGGGAAGCGCAACAACTCTGCACCAGGCTCCAGTGGGCGTCCCGGGATATGAGATGTTCCAGATTCACCAACGACCTCGCAATCGCGCACAGTTTCCAGTCGAATTGTAGCCTTCCAATTGGAGGGCACCAGGGTCACGAACCTCAATACTCTGTGTTTGTCAGTGTTTGATAGATCATTAAGAGATAGCAGGGGGTGTACGCGTGGACCGTCCCATCCGCGATACGGCTGCAACTGTTCAATAATTGCGCAGTGCGAGGGGCTTACGTGGCTTACCATACGCTGGACGTTCCGGTCGTTCCAACCAGATGCATTTCGACATATGGGAAACTGAGTACGCTGCGGTCGCCCTCCTGAGTCCAGCGGCTCACGCATCGAGTGAAGGATCGAGAGATCCCACACGAGGTGATCGAGGGCACCCCGCAGATTGTGTATTATTTCGCCCGCTAACAGACCCCAATGGGGGGACACTCTGGAACTGAGATGATAGTACACACCCATTCCTGGCGATCTTGGTCGAAATTTTGCGTGATATCTATCGGGTCTCTTTTTCCGGGAGTTACAAACGCTTCGACTTCCTGATCGAGTCGTTTAAGGTGTTGTTCGCCCCGATGGAATTTGAGCCAACAGCCTGGCATGGAAGTCATGAGATATCTTTACCCTCTTGGCAACAAGGATTGCTGGTGGGCAACCTCCCAACTCTCTGGGATGTCACCCAATGTGGTGGTCTTGAAAGGTTCGACGCGAGTCACTGCTAATCCTCGGCCGGAACCAGGGCGCGCCCGCTAGTCATTGCCAGAAGCCCGAGGACTTTTCGAAATCACAATTTGTGATTTCGAAAACTAAGGTTGCCAAAATGAAACCTCCATGTCCGTGGTGGTCGCAGATTGCGACCGCCTCAGCATAGTCATCATCTAGCTAAGCCCCGCATCGATATCCGAGTCCTATGAAGATCTCCTTCAGCTCACTATCCAATTGCTTCACTTCCGCGTCCAGCTTCGAAAGGTCATCCAGGACTGTCTGGATGTCGCGATGCTCGGTCGGCGCGGTGGTTTCGATGTAGCGCGAAGGCGAGAGATTATAGTCGTTCTTGGCGATCTCCTCGATACTGGCGACCTTGACGAAGCGTTCAACGTCCTTGCCTGCATGGAACGCCTCAGCGATCTTCTTGACCGACGCATCGGGAATGAAGTTTTTCGGGCGGCCTTTCTCGAATTCGGTGCTGGCGTTGATCAGAATCACGCGGCCCTGTCGGCCTTTGGCTTTCTGTCGGTTGAGGAGGATGATGATCCCGGCTGCTGTGGTGTTGTAGAAAAGATTGTCCGGGAGGAGGATGACGCCCTCGATCGCGTCGCGGTCCACAAACCAGCGGCGGATGGTTTTTTCCTTATTTTCGCCTTGGCTTCCGCTGCCCCGGCTGGCGGCCCCCGTATCAATGACCACAGCCGCGCGGCCAGCGTCATTGAGCGAGGCGTGGACATGCTGGAGCCAGGCCCAGTCGGCGCTCGAGGCAGGGGCAAATCCGCCGCGCTCCACAAAGCGCTCGAATGGATCGTTTTCATACGATGCGGGGTCGAAATTGTCCTGGTTCCACATCGGATTGGTGACCACGATGTCGAAACGCCTGAGGCTCGATCCATCAAGAAACTTCGGGTTGGCCATCGAGTTGCCACGGACGATCTCCCCCTCCATGTCGTGCAGGACCATGTTCATCCGGGCGATGGCGAAGGAGGACCCTGTCAATTCCTGGCCGTATAGCCTAAGGGGCCGGGCGATCTCTTCCTCCTGCCCTTTGAGCACAAGCTCACACTTGATGAGGAGTCCGCCGGACCCGCAGCATGGGTCGTTTACCTCCTCCCCCTGTTTCGGCCTCATGAGATAGGCGATGAGCCACCCGACCTCTTTGGGCGTGAAGAACTCGCCAGCGCTCTGCCCCTGGCCTTCTGCAAATTTGCGCAGCAGGTACTCGTAGGCGCGTCCGAGGAAGTCGGGTTCGACGTCGTGAAGCCCCATACGATAGCGCGGGTCGCTCAGTAACTCGATAAGGCGAGACAGCGCCCCATCGCTGATCTCTCGTTCGCCGTTGCGGATCTCGTTATAGTCGACGATGTCGATCACCCCCTGGAGGGAGGGGTTCAGTCGCGCAATGGCGCGGACGGTCGTCGTGAGCTGCTCGCCCAGCGTCTTGGGTCTTTTACCTTCAGGCCATTCGAACATCTGCCGGCTACTGACCACAGGCCACGTGGCCTGTGGTGGGATGTAAAAGCGAACGACGCCGTGGTCCGCTTCAAGCACTGTGCGGGCTCTCTCCTCGTTCCCTTCGTAGGTTTCGGTCAGTCCGGCCATTTCATCCTCGAAGACATCGGAGAGCCGCTTGATAAAAACCAGTGGCAAGATGTAATCCTTGAATTTCGGCGCGTCTTTCTCGCCCCGGATAGAGCAGGCCGCCTTCCAGAGAAGACCTTCCATAGATTTTGTATCGAGACTCGGACTGATTGATGCTTTCGGACGGCCGACGTCTGTTCCGCCGGCCCTCTTGCCGCGCTTCGTGCGCTTGCGAGGCGGAGGGACAGGGATGTCGATTCCCGGGAGGGTGGCGACTTGATCGCCGAAATACAGCTCGAGCAGATCGTTGTATGCCGGGCCGAGCCTCTGGAGGTACTGCTCGATGACATGAAGGGCCATAGCATCCGGTCTCGTCTTGCCCTTTTCCCACCGGTTGATGGTCGGAAGCGACACGCGGAGCTGCGCAGCCAGTTTCTCCTGACTAATGCCTAAACGCCGGCGCAGATCACTAATGAGCTTGGAAATATTAATGTCATACCTCATGGAGGTTATCATCTGACATCTCATATGATAAGTCAATAAGAAAATTCCCAGTCACACCAATGTGGGAACACAGCGAATCAACTCCAAATCTATTCTTCTTTTTGGCGTTGACCTTACGTGGGAACGAACCCATGCGACCCGAAGGGTCAGCGCTCAGGATCTGGTAAGTTGTATGGGGAACGAAGGGAAAAAGGTGCTGGGGGCACAGTGCGGGGATGTGAGGTGAGGGTGGAGCGGCATTTGCGCTATGCGCGGAAACTCGGCTTCTTCCACCTGAGGACTCCTACGTGGATGGAGTTCGAAGCCCCTGTAGACGGAGTTTACAACGTGGCTTCGCATGGCCACGCTTTGAATCGACTGAGGGTTCACTCCCCGCGGCTTGCCGCGAGTTCGTCATACCGGCGGAAGCCGGTATCCAAGGGTCAGACTGGATTCCGTGTCAAGCACGGAATGACGGGCCAGAACGGGGGGATACCTCGCGGCTTGCCGCAAGGTAGTTCATTACCTCTCAGAACACACGATTAGTGCACCGTTAAGCTATTGTCGCTCAGCGATCCTCCAGGATTAATCGGAGTGAATAATTGTCCACGTAGGTCGGGATGGTTCGCAGGACCGACCTACTCGACTCGTTTGATTCGTCTGGTTACGCTGCGCTAACCCGACCTACGCAACTGATGATTACCCGCGAAGAATTCGGACCCGGACCGCTTTTGCGCGGCCGCGATCGTCCTGACCCAGGTCAAACTCGACGTCGTCGTTTTCCCTCGGGGTGGCGCCCCCCTCCACGTCGCTCGCGTGAACAAACGCATCCTGCCCGCCGTCGTCCCGCACGATAAACCCAAAGCGCTTTGTCACGTTGAACCACTTCACTTTGCCTTTCATGCTCGTCTCCTCCTCTAGTCTTGAGAGCCTACAGCCTTTCAACGCCCTGTCCCTATGGACAGGAATCTTTGCTCCACACCCCCACATCCTTCGCTGCACCACACTTCGATTAGCTTCTTTCCTCCCGCCTCGTCTGCTCCCCGACAACACCAACCCGGTGCTTCTCCATCTCCCTGATTCGATCTCGAAGCTCCGCCGCTCGCTCAAACTCGAGCCGCTTCGCTGCTGCCCGCATCTCTTTCTCCAACTGCTCGATATAAGCCGGCAGCTCTTCTTGCGTGACACGGCCGACCTCCTCAACGTCAGGCGCGGCTGGAACAGTATAGTAGTCCTTCTCAGTGACGCTCGACAGGACATCGGAGATCGACTTCTTGATGCTTTCCGGCGTGATGCCGTACTCGCGGTTATAGGCTATCTGTCGCTCGCGTCGCCGCTCGGTCTCCTCCATGGCGCGCCTCATCGAGTCGGTGATGGTATCGGCATACAGCACCACCCGTCCCTCGACGTTTCTTGCGGCACGGCCGATGGTCTGAATAAGAGACCCGGAGGAGCGCAGGAACCCCTCCTTGTCGGCATCCAGGATAGCCACCAGCGCGACCTCAGGAATATCCAGTCCTTCCCGCAACAGATTGATCCCGACCAGCACATCGAACCTTCCAAGTCTCAGCTCGCGGATGATCTCGTTTCGCTTGAGCGTATCGATATCGGAGTGCAGGTAGCGGACCTTAATCCCGACCTCGGCGAGGTACTCAGTCAGGTTCTCGGCCATCCGCTTGGTCAGCGTGGTGATCAGGACGCGATGACCTCTCGCGGTGATCGCCCGGACCTCGCCGATCAGGTCATCGATCTGCCCGCGAATCGGCCTGACCTGGATTTCAGGATCGATCAGTCCGGTGGGTCGGATGATCTGTTCCACGATCTCCCCTTTGACCTTTGCCAGTTCGTAGGGGCCGGGCGTCGCCGATACATAGATGATCTGACCCACGGCCCGCTCGAACTCTTCAAAGGTAAAGGGTCGATTGTCCATAGCGGACGGAAGGCGGAACCCGTACTCGACCAGCGTCTCTTTGCGGGACCGGTCGCCGTGATACATGCCGCGGATCTGCGGAATCGTTTGATGCGATTCATCGATAATGACCAGGGCATCCCTTGGCAGATAGTCCATCAGCGTGGGGGGCGCCTCGCCCGTGGCCCGACCCGACAGGTGGCGCGAGTAGTTCTCGATCCCCTTGCAGACCCCGACCTCCCGCATCATCTCCAGGTCGAAGCAGGTTCGCTGCTTCAGCCGCTGCACCTCAAGGAGTTTCCCGGCCTTCTCAAAGGACGTCACCTGTTCATTCAGCTCCTCGAGGATCGCCGCAAAGGCCGCCTCTCGACGGTCGTGGGGGGTGACATAGTGCGTGGCCGGATAGATGGGAACCCGGTAGAGCATCTGGATCCGCTCGCCCGTGACCGGGTCGATCTCCCACAGCCCTTCCACCTCGTCGCCGAACAGCTCCACCCGAACCACAGTATCGGCGTAGGCTGGAAAGATCTCCACGACGTCCCCTCGGACCCTGAACGTTCCGCGGTGCAGATCGTACTCGTTCCGCTGATACTGGATCTCCACCAGCTTCCGGAGCATCGCCTCCCGATCGCAACGGCCGCCCCGCTCCAGAAAGACCATCATCCCATAATAGGCCTCCGGGGAACCCAGGCCGTAGATGCACGAGACGGAGGCCACGATGACCACGTCGCGCCGCTCCAGCAGCGAGCGCGTGGCCGAATGGCGCAGCTTGTCGATCTGATCGTTGATCATCGAATCCTTCTCGATGAAGGTATCGGTGACGGGCAGGTACGCCTCTGGTTGATAGTAGTCGTAGTAGCTGACGAAGTATTCGACGGCATTGTGCGGGAAAAACGCTTTGAACTCTTCAAAGAGCTGAGCCGCCAGGGTTTTGTTATGCGCAATGATCAGCGTGGGACGCTCGATGGCCGCGATCACGTTCGCCATGGTAAAGGTCTTGCCCGAACCGGTCACGCCCAGGAGCACCTGGTGGGGCCGGCCCTGCAGGCACCCCTCAACCAGCCTTCTGATCGCCTGAGGTTGATCGCCCTTCGGCTGATAGTCGCACACGAGCTTAAAGTTAGACATAGGGGAAGGCGGTCAGGACAGGGAGTCCGACAGGTCCCCATCCGCTCCGCGCGGGAGGTACTTACTCCAGGACCCGATCCCGTGAGGGGAATAGAACATGATACCAAGGTACACGACCGAAACCGGCTTGGCGGGCTTACGGAGCAGGCTCATGCTGACCTCGTGCAGGGGCTTGCTTCCCTTCTTCACATTGCAGGCGCGGCAGGCACTCACCACATTCTCCCAGACGGTTCGGCCGCCCTGCGATCTGGGGATCACATGATCGATAGTCATCCGTTCGCCGCCGTTTCGACCACAATACTGACAGGTATAGCCATCCCGCTTCAGGATATTCTTCTTGTTAAAGGAGACCGTGGGAATGATAGGGCGCTTCACGTAGCGATAGAGGCGGATCACAGCAGGGATGACAAAAATGATAGAGGGGGAGTGAACGATGCGTGGACTGTCCTCGATCCGTTCGGCTTTTCCGGTATACAGCAGAATAATGGCTCTTCGCGCAGTGCAGACGTGGAGGGGTTCAAAGGAGTTATTCAATACTAATACTTTGTCAGTGTCCATCGAACGGTTCTGTGGACTCAACGCTAACGAATCCCGGAACGACGGATTCATCCTTAGCATACAACGGGGATCGGTGTCAACGCAAAGGAAAGAAGAGGGCGCTAGTCTCGCGGGGCGTGCTGCCTGAGGAGGTCGAGGAGGATCCCTTCGCGCAGACCGCTGTCGCTGACGACCAACTCGTCGTAGGCCAGGACGCCCATGACCGTCAGGAGAAGAGCGGTGCCGGCTATAATCACATCGGCCCGTCCAGGCTCCAAGAGCGGGACCTCGCGCCGCTCGGCCAGCGGTCTCGTCGCTAACGCGTGAAGCAGTTGCCTCGTCCGAATCATCGAGAGCCGATGGCCGTTCACTCGATCAGGGCCATAGACGGTGAGCCCCAGATCCATCGCCGCAAGGGTGGTTGGAGTCCCAGCCGTACCGATAAGAGCCGTCCCCTCAAGATCCGGCAGTTCCACACGAAGCCGCCGAAGCCGGTCCGCGACAACCTGTTCAATGGCCTCCAGTTCACCGGGGGTCGGCGGATCACTATTGAGATGCGCCTCAGTCAGCTTGACGACGCCCAGGCCGGTGCTCACCATCGCCTCAATCGTTTCCCCCCGAGTCAGAATGAACTCGGTGCTCCCCCCGCCGATGTCCATCACCAGAACCCGACTCGACCCGAAGCGGAGCCCGTGCCGAACGCCGAGGAGGGTAAGTCGCGCCTCCTCGTTACCGTCGATCACCCGGACGGTGAGCCCACTCTCCCGGAGTGCCGCCGCGACAAACTCCTCGCGGTTGCTCGCCTCCCGCACGGCACTGGTGGCGACTACCGCGACGCACAGGGGGTTGAAACGACGGGCCGTCTCCGCGAACCTCCTGAGAACCACAAGACTTCGCCGGCTCGGTACATCCTGGAGCAGCCGGCTTGGCATCAACCCTTCACCGAGACGAGCGACCTCCTGTTCCTCGTGAAGAATGGCGAAGCGATCTAAGCCTGTCGCTTCGGCGACAAGCAGGCGTAGCGTATTCGTACCTATATCAATGGCTGCGTAAATCGCCATTCGTAACTACTCAGGTGTTTAGGCTGTAGGCTGAAGGCTGTTAGTCATTGCGCATGGACCGAATCAAGGCGCCCAGAACCTTTTTGGTCTCCATCATTGTTGCGTCGCATTTGGTATGGTCTCGCATGGCGCGTTCCTACAGTCTCACAGCCTATAGCCTAACAGCCTTCAGTCTATCCACCTTGTAGTAGTTACCGTCACTCAGTCCTCAGCGCGGGACGCGTCTGCGGCGGCGTGCAGTCGACGAACCAGGCCGGCCTCAGGCTGAACGGTAATCGTCTTCTCCTGTGTGAGCAAGACGGCTCCCGGTGCGGCAGCCTTCGGCTTCCTTAGAAATTTTCGCAAAACATAGTCTACCGGCACCTTGGCCTCCCCGCGCGCCCGGCTGTAGTAGGCGGCAAGTTGCGCCGCTTCGCAGAGAGTCCTAGGGGGCGCCTGCTTCCCTTTCTGCAAGCGAACGAGGACATGTGAGCCGTGGATGCCCTGGGCGTGCAGCCACAGATCGTGTGATCGGGCCAGCCGCCAGGTCAGGTGATCGTTACCGGCCCCGTTTTTGCCGACCAGGATCGCTAGGCCATCAGAGGAGCAGAAGATGCGCGGTTCGGGGCCCTCGGACTGCCGAACGCGCGGCGCTGCCGGCCCCTGGATAGGCCGACGCCTCGCCATACAGGCGAAGGCGGCATCAACCCGCTGCAACTCGCCCACATCTTTCGCCGTCTCTACCTGCTTCATCATCGTCTGCAGCGTACGGAGCCGCTTCGCGGTCTCTGCGAGACGCTCGCCGACAATCTGCGCGCCGCGCTTGGCCTTGCGGTGCAGGGCGAAATAGTGCTGAGCATTCTCCTCGAGAGAGCAGGCGGGATCCAGTTCAATCTGAAGCGCCCGCTGCGCGGAATCGGCGTAATCGACGAGTTCGACCATTTGCTGTCCGCGCCGAATGCCGGCCCGATTAGCCAGCAGAAGCCGACCCTTCCGGGCATGCAGTTCGCCGTCACGATAGAGAGTTGCCTCCCGCTCGAGTTCGGTCATAAGCCGCTCCGCCGCACCAACGTCGCTCTCTAAGCGGTGTAGCAACCCAGCTCGAAGCGTCTGCAGTCGCTCAATCTGCTCGCGGCTTTCGTGGTACGCAGCACATGCCTCAGCCATCGTGGAATAAGAAACCTGATGGTCATCGGGGACCGTGACAAGCGGAAAGGCTGCGACACCGAGGGGCTTTCCATCGCTTCCCATGAGAAGCCTGGGCTCGAATGCAGCGGTGGCCACACGGCCCATGAAATCGTAAAATGGCTTCCACAGAGCGTGCGCTTGCTCGTCGAATGAGGCGAGCGTCGAGAGGCCGGCACGGACCACCAGTTCCGCCGCCATCAATGGGCTGAATCCTGTGAAGCAGGTCGTGAGGATGCGCGCCGGTTCGACCCCTTCAGTGAGGCGCAGGCGGACCAGTTCAAGGAATTCGTTTTCCTGAACCAACCTGGGATCGACGCGGCCGCAATCGAGGGGAGGCTGATACGGCTCGCCCGGTCCCGGCGTCTCACCCCTCGCTCGTCCGGAGGCCGCGCGAAGGCGGTCGATGACCGTTCCAGCAGCTCGATCGACGAGGAAAAAGTTGCTCGCAGGCCCCAACATCTCTACATATAAGATCATAGCCGCCTCGCTTGTGGTGAGCCCCGTCGAACCAGGCAGCGGGCCGCTACGCATATGGATCGCCATGATCCGATCCAGACCCACCTGCTCAACCCTCTCGATCACCGCCCCTTGTGTCTTTGACGCAACAAGGTCTCCAAACCTCGACGAGTGTGAAGCAGGCTTGCGCGGCGGTGAGAGCAACTCGATGCTGGGCGCGCCAGGCTTGACAGACAGCAGGAGTCCGTCCGGCCCTTGTCTCCTATGAAAGATCAGCAGCAGGCTCCACTGATCGAGTTGTAGAGCGCGACCGATCGTAACACCCGGAAGGACGGCTCGCAGCTCTTGAATGATCGCGGCCAGGCAAAAGGCATCCATGACACGCACTATACCGAAGGGCGTACGGCCTGTAAAGGCCGGCTCGGCCGATGCGGATAACAACGGGGAACGCCTCCTCCTGGAAAAAATCATAGATAGGGACTTGACAAGGCAGCAATAGGTGCATATACTCTCAATGTGAGGAGTCACCCAACAGAGTCAGGGGTAGCTTAAGTGGCCGCGTGTGCCTGTTCCAGTATTCGCAAGGCAGCACGGGCAGTCACAGAGCTCTATGACGGAATTCTGAAACCGAGCGGTTTGCGGGTAACTCAGTTCGCATTGCTACACGTCCTGGCAAGTGCGGGTTCGACTACCATCACGCGCCTCGGTCAGATATTGGTCATAGACCGAACTACAATGACGCGCAACCTGAAGCCGCTAGTAAATCAGGGGTTGATCACGATCGAAGCGGGCCAGGATCAGCGCACGAGGGTGGTGACGCTGACACCCTCCGGTCGGGAGGCTCTGGCAAAGGCTTTGCCGCTTTGGGAAAAGGCTCAAACACGTGTCGTCGAAGGGCTGGGTCGCCAACGCTGGAGCACGTTACTGGCCGATTTGTCAGCGGTGATGGCCTTAGCCCGATTAGAGTGAGTTTTTTTTGTCATATAGGTGTATACACACTCATGTATGTGGCGAACTGAATAGTCGGTAACGGAGGATCCCGTGGCGAAGCTTGACGACCCCCCAGCCGCGAAACGTTTCTACGAGACCGACAACGACCGTAAACCTTAACCCGTTTCATGACGGCGACAAAGGAGGTGGGAGCCGGCGGTCAAAACGAGAAAAGGAAGGGAACACGATTTGTAGCTCTACAGTAGTACCGTCTACGTCATGTAAATTGTTGAGAGCGTAAGGAGGAAGGATCAAATGGCACAGTACAGGACGGAAGCTGCGCCGGCTAAGCGCGCCGAGTCAGTCGAGCAGATGTTTGGCTGGGGCACCTTCTTTAAATGTCAGATAGCTATTAGCATCTTCTACGTTATGATTCGGATTTACCAGCAGTACTTCTCCTGGTCGAAAGGCCTCGACTTCTTCTCCGAGGACTTCCGGATCTACTGGTGGAACATGTTGATCGGGGAGTTGATTATCGAGGGGGCGGTGCTGACCTTCGCCCTGGGGTACATCTGGAAGACTCGCGACCGGAACCTCGATAAAATTACGCCGGAGGAGGAGCTCAGGCGGTTCTGGGGTCTCGGGCAGTGGATCGCGACGTTCGCCTGGGCGGTGTATTGGGGCGCCAGCTTCTTTACCGAGCAGGACGGGACGTGGCACCAGACGGTGATCCGCGATACGGACTTTACGCCGAGCCACATCATTGAGTTCTATCTCAGCTACCCGATCTACATCATCATCGGGATTAGCGCCTACATGTGGGCCCGGACCCGACTCCCCCTATTTTCGAAGGCCCACTCGATCCCGTTCATGCTCACGGTCGGCGGCCCTGCGATGATCTTTGTCAATGTCGCGCTGAACGAGTGGGGTCACACCTTCTGGATCATGGAAGAGCTGTTTGTGGCGCCGCTGCATTGGGGCTTTGTCACGCTGGGTTGGTGTCTGTTTGGGGTGTATGGCGTGGCGGCGGCGATGTGTCCGCGGATCTTTGAGTTGATCAGGATCACCAGCGGTGGTAAGGCGACCGCGTAACGATACTCGTTGAGGATCGTTTTTTGAGGTCCCCAAAGTCTACATGACCAAATGTGGAGGGGGGTGGTTGCTCACCCCCCCTCCCTAACTAAGCCCGGGGCCATCGCGGAGGGTCTCGATCAGACGGGGATTCGAGGGCGGAAAGGCCAAGAAGGGGCGAGGGGGAAGGAGGGAGGTAGGGTCATGAAGTATGTAGCTGCGATTGGGTGTGCGATCCTGATGGCTGCGTCTGGAGTGTCGCAGGCATGGGCTCACGGTGGGGGTGGGATGGGCGGGATCACGGAGAGCGACCTCTGCTCAATGGAAAAGGGGCAGTATTTTATTCACTTCAGCGCCTATCAGCATGGGACGGTGGACCGGGCCTCACAGCCGGCTCAGCTCAAAGAGCTTAAGGATGCGGACCTGAGGCGGTACGTGGATGCGATGAAGGAAGAGTTTCAATCCTACTGTCGGGATATTCCAAGAACAGGAAAGGCGACGCTGACGTTTGATCTTATCAGCGATGCGTTTCGAAGGATCCCTGTGGCGGTCCGCGTCGTCGAGGCCTCTGAGCGTGAAGGGGGTGAAACGGTCCTGTATGTCCCCCAACAAGTCTATCCTTCCGGCGTCGTGAGGGCCGAGACCGATTTTGCGAAGGCCGGAAAGTATAGGGCGGTCGTAGAGGTGGAGGAGCAGGGCGGATTACACGGTGGTGGTGTCGACGCAGAGGCTGTCGTCAGCCACGTTCACGATGCCGCGGTGAGCGAGCAGCATACCAGTACAGCGGAAGAGGAGGCGTATCATGCACACGATTCGACCTTCAGCTTCCCCTTTACCGTCGGATTGAAGACACCCAGGGGGGGCGCGCGCGGTCCGTCCATGATGAGCAATCCGGCAATTTTGGTGACGGCGGTTGCCGGCGTGGGAATCGGCGCCGTGCTGTATGTGAGACGAAAAAAGAAAGCGGCCCAAACATACTCTTGACAAAAAATTAACCCCCTTACGATGATGGGGTGAATGCTCGTGAGAGGGTTTTATGTGTGGCCAGCGGGCCGAGCGTTAGGCTCTATTCGTTAGGCTGGTGGTGCCGGCGCCGACGGCGTACCTGGCGCAGCAATCGCAATGTCATTCATCCAAGATTCGGAAGTTTCATCCTTCTTGGGACCATCCTAATGGGCGCGGAGGTGACCGCTTGCAACAAGCCGATCGGTTATAACTCTTGCGTGGAGTGCATGCTGTGCGTCTCCGCTTGCCCGGTGGGAGCGATCGGCGCGGATGTGGCAGGTTCAATTTACTCGCCTCGGAACAGGCATCTTTCCCTTCCATTCACTCTTACCTTGACTGAACCTTACAGCACTCGTCTGAGAAACTGGCCGGTGTAGGAGTTCGGGTGGTCCGCTACCTCCTCCGGCCGTCCGGCCACGACGACCTGCCCCCCGTCGTCTCCGCCCTCCGGACCCAGGTCGATGATCCAGTCGGCCGTCTTGATCACCTCCAGGTTGTGCTCGATCACCAGGACGGTGTTACCGGTGTCGGTCAGGCGGTGCAACACCTCCAGAAGCTGGCTGATATCGTGGAAGTGCAACCCGGTGGTCGGCTCATCCAGGATATACAGGGTCTGGCCGGTCCCCCGCTTGCTGAGTTCCCGTGAGAGCTTCACCCGCTGCGCCTCGCCGCCGGAGAGCGTTGTGGCCGACTGACCCAGTTTGATGTAACCCAGACCGACGTCGAAGAGTGTCTGGAGTTTTTCCTTGATCTTGGGGACGGGTTGGAAGAAGGCCAGCGCCTCTTCCACGGTCATATTCAATATGTCGGCAATGCTCTGACCCTTATACATGATCTCCAGCGTCTCCCGATCGTATCGCGCCCCCTTACAGACATCACAGGTCACGTGAACGTCGGGGAGGAAGTGCATCTCGATCTGGATCAGGCCGTCGCCCTGACAGGCCTCGCATCGACCGCCCTTGACATTAAAGCTGAAGCGGCCCGGCTTATAGCCTCGGATACGCGATTCCGGAACCAGCGCGTACAGCTCCCTGATGAGACTGAAGACCCCGGTGTAGGTGGCAGGATTGCTGCGTGGGGTGCGGCCGATGGGCGACTGATCGATGTCGATCACCTTATCGATATGTTCGGTGCCGAGAATCTTGTCGTGCGCCCCCGGTCGCTCCCGCGAGCCGTAAAGTTGCCGATCGAGCGCCCGCCGCAGGATCTCGTTCACCAGGGTACTCTTGCCGGAACCGGAGACGCCGGTCACGCAGGTCAATACCCCCAGGGGGATCTCCACCTCGATGTTCTTGAGGTTGTGTTCTCGCGCCCCGACGATGGTCAGGATGCAACCGTTTCCTCTCCGCCGAAGAGCAGGAACAGGAATCGCCAGGCGTCCCGACAGATACTGACCCGTCAGCGAACTCTTATGTCGGATGATGTCACGGGGGCTACCGCACGCCACGACCCGCCCGCCGGACACCCCTGCCCCTGGCCCCAGGTCGATGACATAGTCGGCGTCGCGGATCGTCTCTTCGTCGTGCTCCACGACCAGAACGGTATTCCCCAGATCGCGGAGCCGCTTCAGGGTATCCAGAAGGCGAACATTATCCCGTTGGTGCAGACCGATGCTGGGCTCGTCCAGGATGTACAGGACGCCGACCAGCGAGCTGCCGATCTGCGTCGCCAAGCGGATCCGCTGCGCCTCGCCGCCGGCCAGGGTGGCCGCGGTCCGGTCCAGGGTCAGGTAGTCGAGGCCGACGTTCACGAGGAACGTCAGACGCTCCCGCAGCTCCTTCAGGATGCGGCGAGCGATCTCACGGTCTTTCTCGCTGAGTTCCAACTCCTGGAAGAACCGCAGCGCCGCCTTGACCGAATAGCGCGTCACGTCCGCGATCGACTTGCCGTCTATTTTAATGGCCAGTGTCTCCCGCCTCAGGCGCGCTCCTTGACACGTCGGGCATGGGCGGATACTGGCCAACCGCTTGACGTAGTTCTCAATCTCCTCCCGCACCTTGGAGGACGAGGTTTCCTTATAGCGTTGGTCCAGATAGTGGATGTTCGGACTCCCGTGCCACGGCTCCAAAATGCCGGGCAGATCATCCATCCGACCGTCCAGTTTTGTGCCCAGGCCATCGCACGTAGGACAGGCGCCGTGCGGATTATTGAAGGAGAAGATGCGAGGGCTGATTTCCGGATAGCTGACGCCGCAGTCGATACAGGCCAGCCGCTCAGAGAAGGTCAGATCCTTCGATGGATCGAGGAGGTTGACGACCACAATCCCCTCGCTGAGTTTGAGCGCGGTCTCGAGCGAATCAGCCAGCCGTTTTCGAATATCCGCCTTCAGGATGAGCCGATCCACCACGACCTCGATTGTATGCTTCTTCTTCTTGTCGAGCTCGATTAACTCCTCAAGCTCCCGCAGCTTACCGTCGACACGGACGCGGACGAACCCCTGCCGGCGCAGGTCGGCAAAGACCTGGCGATACTCCCCCTTCCGCCCTCGTACGACCGGGGCCAGGACCTGGAACTTGCTTCCATCCGACAGCGCCATCACCTGGTCCACAATCTGCTGAACCGTCTGGGAGGTGATCGGCTTGCCGCAGGTGTAACAGTACGGCTTGCCGACCCTCGCAAACAGCAGGCGGAGGTAGTCGTAGATCTCCGTTACCGTCGCGACGGTCGAACGGGGGTTCTTGCTGGTGGTCTTCTGCTCGATAGAGATCGCCGGCGAGAGCCCCTCGATCAGATCCACGTCCGGTTTATCCATCTGCTCCAGGAACTGACGGGCGTAGGTAGACAGCGACTCAACGTACCGACGCTGCCCCTCGGCATAGATGGTGTCAAAGGCCAGCGACGACTTCCCGGAACCGGACACGCCGGTGATAACCACCAGCTTGTCCCGAGGGATCTCCAGATCGATCGACTGAAGGTTATGCTCTCGTGCGCCACGAATCAGAATCTTATCGCTTGCCATAATGTGACTGACTCCTGCAGATCGTTCAGGCCCGGAAAAATGTTCAAAGGAGGACTCTCAAACAGCAATTTTTTATTATAACTGATTTTTGCCGCCCCGCAAGGCGACGCAGCAGAGAGAGGCCCGGAACCCTACACCCCACGCTTGCAACCCGGCTCACTTGGTCCATATTTTCATTGACAGGTAACGGCCGCCGTTGCCATTATACAGCGGGCCGAAGTGGTGGAATGGTAGACACGCCGTCTTGAGGGGGCGGTGGGGTTACACCCGTGGGGGTTCGAGTCCCCCCTTCGGCACCACGGTATATCTGTAGTGTCGCGATCGACAGTCCCCTTGACATCTTCGTACATCGCAATCGATTGTTCAGGTTATGCAATGGCACCGAAGGCGGCGCCCGAAACATCATCCGGATGTGGATGCAGCGCGCCAAGGACCGAGCGTTGGAACCAGGGACCATTGTACTGACAGGTTGTGCGGGCTTCATCGGCTGCAAGGTCGCCGAGCTGCTCCTCCATGCCGGTCACCTCGTTATCGGGATCGATAATCTCAACGACGCCTACGACGTCCGGCTCAAACAATGGCGTCTTGAGCAGATCCTCCACCATCCCGGCTTTCAGTTCCACCAGCTCGACATCAGCAATCGCGCCGCTCTAAGCGCGCTCTTTGAGAGCGCATGCGGAACTCCGGGTAACCGTCCGTCGGCAATCATCAACCTGGCGGCCAGAGCCGGCGTGCGCCAGTCTGTTGAAGACCCCTGGGTGTACTTCGACACCAACGTCACCGGGACGCTGAACCTGTTGGACCTTTGCCGGACACTCAGCATCAATAAGTTTATCCTCGCCTCTACCTCCAGTCTGTACGGTCAGGGCAATGCAATGCCCTACCGGGAAGATGCGAATACCGACGCCCCCCTTTCGCCATACGCCGCTTCCAAAAAAGCGGCTGAAGCCTTCTGCTATACCTATCACTATCTGTATGGGATCGATGTCACAGTGTTTCGGTACTTCACCGTGTACGGTCCCGCCGGGCGACCCGATATGAGTCTCTTTCGCTTTGTACAGTGGATCAGCGAAGAACGCCCGGTGATGTTGTATGGCGACGGCCGACAATCCCGCGACTTCACGTTTGTGGACGATATCGCGAGAGGGACGATCGCCGGACTTACGCCCCTCGGGTTTGAGATCATCAACTTAGGCTCCGACACACCTATTGTGCTGATGGATGCGGTCCGACTCGTGGAGGCATTGGTCGGGAAGAGGGCTGAGATCGTCCACGCATCCCGTCATCCGGCCGACGTGCAGGCGACGTGGGCGGAGATCAGCAAGGCCAAACGATTGCTGGACTGGCAGCCGCAATCGACATTTCAGGACGGCGTCGGCGCACTGGTGCGATGGTATCAGACCAACCGCGAGTGGGCGAGGCATGTATCAACAGGGTAACGTCCGCCTGGTACCGTGGTCGGACCGCCTGCTCTCATGGACGCTGACACTCCTTCTCCTGTTTACACCACTCGCCTTTGGTACCGTTGAGGTCTGGTCGATCGCGGTAGCCGAACTGCTGGTCCTCTTCATGGGAGCCATCTGGTTTGCCCAGATGATCCGGGACGGACGAATCCAGATCGACCGGACACCGTTTACCGTCCTGATCCTCTCCTTCCTGGCGCTGATGCTCTTTCAGATGCTTCCGCTGCCCATGAACACGATCAAGCTGCTTTCACCTGCGGCGTACTCAGTCTACAGCGCTGCGGCGTCGGCCCTCAACCTCCAGGCAGAGTGGCGAACTGTCTCGCTCGATCCTATTGCCACCCGCGAGGAGCTGCTGAGGATTCTGACCTATGCCGTGCTGTTCTGGATCTTGCTCAACCGCTTTCGAGAGCGGGAGCAGGTCGAGAGGGTGATCGTCACCATCATCGGCGTCGGATTTTTCCTGGCGGTATTCGCGATCATTCACAAGTATTCGTCTAACGGCAAACTCTACTGGATCCGCGAAACTGCACAAGGCGGTGAACCGTTCGGTCCCTATGTCAACCGCAATCACTTCGCCGGCTATATGGAGATCGCCCTCCCATTGACCATCGGCTACATTCTGGCTCAGTCGCCGTTGCGCGCCGCTCGACTTGCCATGAGGGAACGTCTTCTCTTGTGGACATCCCAATCTACCAGCAAGTCGATACTCCTGCTGTTCGCCGCAATCTTTATGGGCGCGGCGCTGATCCTAACCGGTTCGCGCGGCGGTCTCGTCAGTTTCGCAGGCTCTATGGTTTTTTTCGTCATGATGGCGATCATGAAACGGACCGCGCGTTCGCAGGCGGTACGATTGGCGTTAGCTTGCTGCGGCCTCACCCTGATCGCCGCGATCTGGATCGGTGGAAACAGCGCATTCCTGTCGCTGGAGCGGCTCGAGAAGACGCTCCAGGAGCCGTCCACAGAAGAACGAGCCGTCCTCTGGCGGGATACCTGGCGCATGGCGAGCGATTACGCGCGTCTTGGCTCAGGGTTCAACACCTTCGAGGGGGTGTTCCCGGCATACAAGACATCTACCGCCCAGATGATCTTTCAGTATGCCCACAACGACTACCTGCAACTATTGGCTGAGGGCGGCATCGTGGCCTTCGGTCTTGTGATGTGGCTCATCGTCGTGTGGTATCGTAAGGTGACCGCCAGGTGGTTCACGCGGCACGATCCGTTTGCAGCGTACCTGACGTTAGCCGGGATGACCGCAGTGTGTGCCATGCTCATTCACAGCCTAACCGATTTCAACCTGCACATCCCGGCGAATGCCATCGCTATGGTCACCGTGCTGTCCATCACCCTCAACACAGCGCTTGTCGCCGCGTCAGGACAAAGCGTTACGCATCAGTCGGCGCACGACTCCGACAGTCCCATCCACCACCCCCTTTTCCCTTCTGCCGGGCGCTCTCCAGGCGCAGCGGATGTTCGGGGGGAGAATGGAACGAAGGATCATGCCAATAATGGAAGTCACGCCTATCTACATGCAGATACGCACGGACAGGCAGACGTTCATGAGCGTATCGATAAGACGGAAAGCGGCGGTATGCGTGAGGACAGAATCAACGGAATCATCGCCAGGCTGGCCCAGCCTGAGCCGCTTCCTGATCTTTCCGCCTTGTGTCCCGACCGACGGGAGCTGATCGGCATCCTCCTGGAGATTCGGAGGGGCTTGCGGTCCTCGTATTACGTCGAACTCCGTGCGACGGCTGAGCGCCAACATCTCGATGTTCGTCACCTAGTTCAGAAGGCTGAGACACTGCTCGTGTCGATACACCTCGCGTCACGGACGGACTATTACGCGATTCTTGAGGTGGACCAGAACGCCTCCGCCGAGACGGTTCATGAGAAATGGCTCGAAAAGATGCGGGTGTATCACCCCGATAATTATGAGGACCCGACGGGATGGATTGCCGAGCAGAGCTGGCGTCTTAATGAAGCGTATGCAGTCCTTAAGGATCCGGAGAAGCGACGAGAGTATGACACCAGACGAAAAGCGCGGATGAAAGGCGGACTTAGGGCAGCGGGGGCTACAGATCTCATCGCTCCCGATCACCGTCTCGATGCTGTCTCGGCGGTACACCTTCGCCAGAAATTGATACCGGCTATAATCATCGCAGCGATTGCCATCGCGAGCCTCATCGTCACGTTGCTGCTCTGGTCGTTATGATTCGTTGGGCTATCTGCCGAAACCAACCAGTAAAGCCTTACCACGGCCGGTTGGCCCTCATGGCGCCACAGAGGACTCCCACTTTGTAAGGCAGTCAAGGTGTAAGCGACAGGACGGAGTCACCGTGGGAAGTACGACGACTAGGATATGCTGACCCGCGTGTTCTGTAGGCGATCGAGCCGGCGAAGGAGCGCTGGGCCGATTATCGCCGCGGATCATGCTATCCTGCGCGATCTGGTCAACGCCACTGTCGGGTCTGAAGAATTGGCCGCCGAGCTGTATCCCCACACGGTCTGCGACGCATGGCTAGGGTATGGGCTGCGCATGATACGCAAGCGATGGTCGGGCCAGTAGCGTACCATACCGCGCGGGTTTGGCGCCTGGACCCACTGCGCGACCCAATATCAGGTTATGCGGCAAGGCGGAACTTGACAGAGGGGGCTCAGCGATGGATAGTGAGCCAGAATTTGCGGTTTTCGGTAAGCAGGTGTGGACGTGCTATCTGGCTGTCCATATACCTGTTAGTTGGAGAGTAGTCACCAATGGAAGCAACAACTTTTTTGAACGCTGCTGATATGGCGCAGACACGTACTCCCATGGAGTTCGTGGCCTACGTGGAGCAAAAGAGCGATGAACTGAGCTCGACTGTGGAGGCAAAAGCTTTTGCGAGATCTGGAGCCCCGCTCGCAAAGAAATTCTTCGATGAGCTGTGGCCGCTTGCCCGGTTCGTCGACCGCGAATACAGCGGGCGTAATGACGTTTTTATTCGACCACATCTCGGCAATGAGAACTTCGACGCCCACGTAACAGTGGGGAACGACCGTATCCGACAGGATATTGTTCTTGAAGTCACCTACGCAAAAGATGGTTACGACTTATCGCTTCGAATGGAAGTGGGGGCGAGTGAAAGACTCGTATTTCTATCTGGCCCTGTGACGGTTTCTGGACGCAAGGGTTCGCCTAACCGCCGTGTCAAGGTCATGCCGCTTTGTGAAGATGTTGATGATCGTGTCAAAAAGTATTTCCCCCTTGTTGAAGAGAGGCTTCGAGCCAAGTCGGGGAAACAATATGGAAACAAACATATACTTGTTGTAGCCGTAGACGACTATCTTGCGCTAGCCCAAGACTCGTATTGGCCGCACTTCAGAGTATTTGTGACTGAACTGCTACCGAAGCTTGCACTAGACTTCCCGCGCATAGTATTCGTTGGCATAGCGGGAAGGTTTTTCCTTTCTGTGAATCGCTAAACTGGAGATCGGTGAAGACGGTGACCGGCCGGCATCAACCGAGCTACTTCTCGCGAGTGTTGGTTCGTGAGCGGTTCACGCACACGGCGTTATTCGGCTACTATCTGGCCGACCTCTTCGAGGTGCTCGTCTCTCGGAAGTTGCTCATCAAATGGATGGGCGGAGTCCGGCCGGCGCACAGGGCATCCTGCTCACGTGGCTGGCGGGCCTGCTGATGCCTAGCGGGCCGTATGTCATCTTCCCTGTGGGGACGCCTCGCTCTTCGAAGAAAGGATAGGGGCAGCCATGAACATCTGTTGAGGCGTCTGAGTGCGGGATCCGCCTACTTTGGTGAAGGTGGGATGAACAGAACCGTATACCCCTCTGGGATCGGCGACTACATCATCGTTCACGAACTCCTGCATTTCTCCGTCCCGAATCATGGCAAGCTTTGGAGAAGCCTCATGCGGGCGCATCTGGGGAACTACGAGAAGCAGGAAGAAGCATTAAGCAAGGTAGCGCATAACGTGCGCTTGGAGCGAACCGTATTGATAAGAAAGATTTGCAGAAATGATACTTAACGCGCCCCTGCCTGCCCTGTGAGCAGGGCTGTATAGCCCTCGCGGAAGGTCGGATAGTGGAAGGTGTAGCCGGAGGTGACGAGCTTGGCGTTGCGACAACGCTTGTTGGCGGGATGCCGGGCCGTACGAGTCTTCGAAGATTCACCAGGCCGAGTCGGCGACACGCCCAACGCGTCAGCCAGCCAATCAAGGAGAACGGCCAGAGTGGTCGGCTCATGATCGACTCCAACGTAGACGGGGTCCGGGCGCGGGAGCGTCATCAGATGGCGCAGGGCCCCCGCGGCATCATCCCGGTGAATACGGTTGAAATAGACGGGCGACTCATTATCCCATGCGATCTCACCTCGACGCACCTGTTCGATCAGCGAGGCGCGACCTGGACCGTAGAGACCGCCCAAGCGTAATACGGTAGCGGGAAATGGACCATCCAGCAGCAGCCGCTCGCCTTCGAGGAGACGAATTCCACCAAACTCCCTGGGTTCGGTAGGGGAAGTCTCATCCACCCAGGCGCCGGACGACTCCCCATATACCCCCGTACTCGATGTCAGGAAGACGCGCCGGGGATGCGCCTGCTGCACCGTGAGTGCGTGAAGCAGGTTGTTGAGCCCGTCCACATAGACGGACCGATAGGCCGTATCGTCATGGGTATCTGGGGCGGCCGAGTAGACCACCCAATCTATCGCCGGCGGCAGTGTCTGAAGTGTATCGGGTGAGGTCAGGTCGGCTGCCCATGGGCGAATCTCAGACGGCAGCGTCGCGGGGTCGCGACGCAGCCCCCAAACGGTCTGCCCCTCAGCCGCAAGCAAAGAGCCCAGTGCCGTTCCAATATACCCGCAGCCGGCTATAAGAATATTCGCCATGTTCAGAAAATCAACCTATCGGCTTTCAGCGTTTAGCTGTCAGCTTATTAACTATCTCAAAATAATAGTTTCAAATTATCGAACAAACCCTCCTCACCTCCCTTTGCCAAAGGGAGGGTTAACCCCTCCTTGGAAAAGAGGGGCGAGGGGAGATTTTCTCAATCGATGTTCATTCAATTATGAGACCATTAATAGGATGATCACGCTGAATGCTGAAAACTGAGCGCTAGGACCCCAAAAGGTGCCGAAGCGCGCCTTCGAGATCAGGGCAGCGAAACTCATATCCTGTGGTCAGCAGCCGAGTGGGCTGGACGCGCTGACTGGCCAACAGGACTTCGTCGGCCATCTCACCAAACGCCAGATGTGCGGCGGCGGCAGGCACCGGAAACAGAGTGAACCGGCCGAGAACCCGTCCCAATGCCCGCGTGAATTCCCGGTTGGTGACCGGATTCGGCGTGACCGTATTCACCGGACCCTGGAGCGCCTCAATCGTCAGTACGTGCGCAATGACACCTAGGAGGTCGTCCAAGGCGATCCAACTTATATATTGGTTCCCCGTCCCCAGTACCCCGCCGAGGCCCATCCTGAATGGCGGAAGCAGTTTCGCCAATGCCCCACCTGCTTCACTGGCCACCATCCCGAATCGGAGGTGAACGACGCGGATCCCTTTTTGGACAGCAGGCTCGGCCGCTGCCTCCCATTCGCGACAGACTCCAGCGAGGAAACCCGTTCCTGGGGTGCTTTCCTCCGTAAGGAGTTCATCGCCACGATCGCCGTAGTAGCCGGTAGCGGAGGCGCACACCAACACCTTTGGCGGTTGCTTCAGTCCTGCCAGCGCGTCGCAGAGCAACCTGGTGCCGTCTACCCGGCTGCTACGAATCATCGCTTTCTTCTCAGCCGTCCACCTTCCGGTCGCGATGTTTTCTCCCGCAAGGTGGACGACCCCATCCAGGCCCTCCAGTCGAGCGACATCGATAAGTCCTGTCTCCGGGCTCCACTGGATCTCGTCTTTCCCTTGCCGCGGCGAGGTCCGCACCAGGCACGCGACACGATACCCGCCGGCTGCCAGGAACGGAACGAGTGCCGACCCCACGAACCCGGTCGACCCTGTGACAAGGATGCGCAACGGTGTCATAAGATATGCTGTGAGCTTTCAGCGATCAGCGGCCAGCAAGTAACCGCTTATGACCGACTGCTGATAGCTAATCACTGCCTGCTATTGGTTAGGCCCCCGTGACGGGATCCCTGAGACTGAGCAAGAAGCCCATCGCAAAATACTGCGCAACCCAGCCGATCACGCAGGCTCCCACCGCCCTCATCGTTGTCGTATAGCCGAGCGTCCTGCGCACGGCAACAACCATCGCTCCGAGCATCCAGACCGATGCCAATCCGACGACAAAACCGCCAAGGCTGGGGATGACGCGTACCTCATAGGTTCCAAGATAGAAGGCACGATCCTGAAGTCCAAAAGCAATACCACCGAGCCATGGGATAACACCCAACAGCCTGATGATTCCCGGGGCGCTGGCAAAACTGATCAGCCGCACTACCCCGCCCACGTCGGTTCTGGTCTGCGGCTCCTGGAGCAATCGCGTGCCCACCACGCAGGTAAACAACGCCCAGATATACCACTCCAGCATCGCCTGTAATGTTTTGAGAAAGAAGTCTCCGATCCCGGTCTGAAGGATGACACCGATCCCGGCCGCGATAGCCGACAGGATCACTACGAGCGCGGCTTGCATCGGCGCTCGCCGATCGCCCTGAATCTCCTCATAGAGACTTTCATCCAGTCTGGCAGCCCGAATCATCCGCTCACCCAGCCCCTTAATCACCGTTCCTCCTTCGCACCGTTACACGTTTTTAGAAAATAGCGTTCAGCAATCAGCGCTCAGCCGTCAGCCCCGGATAAGGTAGAAGATGTCTCAGAAACAGCTGACCGCTGAACGCTGACTGCTGACCGCTTTTACCATCAAAGCTATGGTATCTGACTCTGGGTGTCAACTGTTTTCAGGAGGCAGGGAGGCGTTCGCGGGTGGGCTACAGTGAGGAACAAAAGGGTGCAGCTTCAGGATCTACGATCCTTCAGGGGAGGTCGGGCCTTTCAGCAGGGAGACCTTTCCACTGCTACCATCTATCCTGACTTGGCCCTTATCCGGGAGCAGCAACGAGGCATGTTCCAATATGACAGCAGGGATTCCACTTTCACGGGCCAGACACGCGCCGTGGGCAAGGATGCCGCCGGTCTCCATTACCAGTCCGGCCGCCCCCTTGATGTGAAGATACATGCCGAGACTCACTGCCGGAACGACGATGACGTCATGGGCCTGGAGGCTATTCCCGTTGCTCAGTGAGTCGAGCGTATCGGGGTCGATAATTCGAACTCTCCCCACCGCTTCACCGGACGAGACGGGGACGGCTTGAAATTCCTGCGCAGTCTCAAGCCGTGGCGGCCTGCCGATCTCCTCAAGCGAGCTCTCGAAGATGACCCCGGGCATCCACTTGCGCTTGGAGAACAACAGTGCAATCTCCCGCTCTTCGCGTCTGACCCGCATCTTTTCTCGCGCCGGCGTCAGATCGCTGAGCAATTCCGACAGCTCACCCGGAAACAGATAGAAGATCTCATCACGCTGAAGCGTAAGCTTTTGGCTCAATACTATCAACGCTCGCCGAATAAGGGCGTACTCCGCGACCAGGTAATACTTGATCGTCTCGCGGAGCGGCAGATATCGTCTGGCATATGTCAGCTCCGTAAATAGCGTCTGGATATCGAGCTGACTCGCGCCGAACTGCACCATTCGGCTCCGAACCTCTGCCTCAGCCTGCTCTCGGCATTCTACCTGCTGACGCGATTCGGCAATCGGACGATAAGGCGCAGCCATGGCCTTCCTGAGTAACCGTTCGAGGCTCAGGGGGTCGTCAGCCATGCGAGGCATCGCAATCTCCAGTTCGTTCTGGGCAAGATGACCATACGTCGCAAGAAACTCCTCACGCGATATCTGCTGTTGCGCAAGCCTTGACAGGTCGAATCCTTCCTGACCGATCTTACTTGACTGCAGCCCATGCAGCAGTTGCTCAATCAGCCCATCGGCCTCGCCACCACACCACACGGGCAATTGCTGCTTCACCCGTTCGGTAAAGAAGAAACCAAGCCTTGCTGCAATCACGAAGTGTACGGCAGTGTACTGCTTCAGGTGATTCAGGTAGCCCCAGATCTTTACGACGATCTCTGCACATGACAGGCCTGTAAGGGCAACCGATCGCTCCCGAGCCAAGTAGCGCCGCAGTCCAGGCTCTATCACGTCAGAGAATTGTGTGTAGGACGCCTTCCCCCACCTCATCATCCCGCTTAGGAATTCGAGGAAGCGGTCATGGTACTTCCGACCCTCATCCGGTCCGAATCTTCTCACAGCCTCATCGAGGGTCAACCCCTGCTGATAGAGCCCGAGCTCCGGATAGTTGGCCAGGCGCGGATCAGCCTTTACCCGGTCCAGGTACGCCGCGATATCGAGAGGAAAGCCGACCTGGAACGTCTTCGCATCCAGCTCAAGGTTAAAGTAGGGGTGCCCACAGATCAGCTCGAACAGCCCTTCGGAGGTCTCGTCGCCGAGCGCATACCCAAGCCGTCGGCGGCCAAGCTGGATGCCGCCCTCGTCGCTGAAGATCGATGTGAAGATTCCGAAGCTCATCGGTGTAGGCGTAGGCAGGATCTCGGCGATATTGCCGTCGCTATAGACCGCCTCGCCGCAGGTGAGCGTCCCTTGTCGCCTTAACTCGGCGATCCTGCCGCGCAAACGATCGATCTCTTTCTGCCGGTACTGTGCAGCCTTCTGCTCGTACGAGTCGCCGGCCGCCGAGATGGGCCTGGTCTGCAGGATATGCATCCGCCGTCCCGCAATGGCAAACTCGATATCCTGGGGGTGGCCGAAGAGCGCCTCCAGCGCGATACCGGCATCAACAAGCTCGCGGAGCTGGGTCGGCGTAAGCGTTGTGCCCTTTTCGGCGTTTCTCGTCTCCAGTACTCGGCCCTCTCTGCTCACGTGGAATGTGTCGCCCGACACCAGGCCAGACACCAGCGGCTCGCCAAGACCGAACACTGCATTGACGACGCACTCATCCTGGCTGAAGGTCACCGGGTTCAGGGTGTAGATCACACCCGAGACCTCGGCATCCACCATCTCCTGGACGATAACAGCCATGCCTCGTCGGCTGCCGTTCTCCTCCAGGCCCACCTGCCGCCTGTACAAGGTAGTGCGTGGCGCCGTCATGGAGCGCACACACTCGGCCACAGCGTGGATCAGTTCCACCTCGGAGGCAACATTGACGCACGTCGTGTAGATACCGGCAAAGCTGGCGTGGCGGAGGTCCTCCAGGGTCGCCGAGCTTCGCACCGCCACCCGCTGAAACCCCCTCGCCCGATAAGCCGTGATAATCGCTGTCTGCAACCGCTCGTCGAGCTCGATCGCCTCACCGGACGATCGGATCGCTTCTTCGCAGGCGTCGGCAGGGATGACGAACCCTCTCGGCACCGGGAAGCCGGCCCGCATCATCAGACCCAGGTGCAGCGCCTTCCGTCCGACACGGGCCAGATCACCCTCCCGGACATCCTGAAGATCGATGATACGGAACTGCTCCGTCATGTTTGTCAGACGGCTGATTGTTCAGCCCGCCAGATACGGAAGCGGTCGCGTTGGACCCGCTCCACCTTCCACCGATATTTCAACTCCTCCCATTCCGGAACAAAATGTTCCACCACGGCAGGGTTCGGGGAAGCCAGGACCTCGTCGAGGACCTTTCGGTAAAACCTGGTGATATCCCGCATCACCCCATCCGGATGCTCCCGCCCGGGGATCTTCAGATAATCGACCCCCGCCTGGATATAGTCCGGCAGTTCGTGAAGGACGAGGGATGGACTGCTTTTGAGGCCTACCCGCTTCGCGGCGGAATCATCCGTGCGGTCGATATCCCATCCCGCCTGGCAGACACGATGGCAGCTTCCGCCGCGATTGGCGCTCCCAAAGCAATGATCTTTTCCCTCGGAATCGATCCATCGATCAAAACGGAGGTAGGGGCTCATCGTGCATCGGCCGGGGCAGATAATCCCTTCCTGAAGCGACGTAAAAAGGAAGACCTCGATGCCGACCGGCACGTCCGCCTTGATCGCGCGGATCTGATCGACCTCGACGCCCCATCGATAGGAGAGGATGACAACATCCGCGCCGATCTGCTGATAGAATCGTACATCCTCCCGATTGCAGACCGCACACGTCACACTGGCATGAATATCGACGCCAGGGAAGCGGCGGTGCAGTTGCCTGATACAGCCGATATCGTTGAGGATGAAACTTGACAGGCCCCAGCCGATATACTGCTCGACCTTGTGATAAAAGAGGTCGATCTCCTGCGGACCGGGCAGGCTGTTCATCGCAACCTTGACCTCCTGCCCCCTGCTCCGCGCGAACTCGTGAATCTCCCGGATCTCCTCATCCTGAAGCTCATCCTCAGGAGGTCTCCGGCTCCACCCCGCCGGGCCCACGTAGACGGCATCGGCGCCGGCTTCCAACACGGCGATCGCCATCGCCTGTGTGCCTCCTGGAGCCATCAATTTCACCATGATCGTTTCCTTCCTCAATTATTGCGTTCAGCAGTCAGCCGTCGGCGTCAGACAACCCCCTGACCCCCTTTCAAAAAGGGGGGGGACTCCTGATACACTTCCCTGTCTCCCCTTTTTGCTAAAGGGGGATATGTCTATGTTTCCTTACCTCCCCTTTCGTAAAGGGGGATTGGGGGAATTTTCGTACGCCCTGGCGCTGCGGCGCTTCAGGGCTACTCTATAAACTCTGCAGCAAAGGTCCCTGGAGGCAACCGGTCGATGCCGAGGAGCGGCCCTCCCCCCACCTTCAGGAGTTCGTCGAAAAGACGCTCAATCTGCCGGACGGTTGAGCCATCCCAAGCGGTCATCACCCGTCGCCGCCAGCTATCGCGAAGGATCGTCAGAATTCTGAGATCGATCCCACCCATGACCTGTTCACCTATCTCAGCCCAGATCTCATCGTTCGCCTTTAGGTAGTCGGCGGTATCGCAAAACGCACGAACGAAACCGCGCAGCAGTTCGGGGTTCCGCTTGGCAAACTCATCAGTGACGGTAAAAAGGGTAATTGGGACAGCGCCGTCGATTCCGAGGTCTGCAATCAGGTCGAGCACATCCACGACCCGGCGGTACGCCCCAGTCGCCACCAGGGGCGGGATCAACTGCCACCATTGCAACGCGGCATCGACCTGTCCGCTCTTTAACAAATCGGCCAGAGTCCCTTTAGAGAGCGCTTCGACAATCGTGTTCTCCTGTTGGGGATCAAAGCCAAACTGTTTCATGCACGCCGCCCTCAAAATAATCCAGTTCTTGTCGCGCAGCCGAACCACCCCGACGCGCTTCCCGTGAAGATCTTGCAGTCCGTTGATCGATGAGTCGGAAGGAACCACAAGTCCTCCCGCAATCCGTCCATAGGGGAAGAACGCCGTGACGGGTAGACCATCCGTCCGGTGGCGACCGATGACGATCCAATCGATGTCGATCAGATCGACGGCCCCCTCTTTCAGGGCCACCTCAAACGATTGGAACGCGCCTGTGATCTGATCCCGAACCAGGGTAATCTGCAGGTCAAAGCCGTGCTTGGCATCAAGCTCCAGCTTCTTCATCGCATAGACGAACCAGCGGGGGCTCCCGGTCGGCTCAAAGGCCGCCCGCAGAACCGGTAGTCCGGTTGCGCCGTTATTCACAGCCATCATACAGATTCACTCCTTGAAAAACAGACTGAAGGCTGAAGGTAGACAGGCTAAACACTTGAGGCTAAAAGTAAGACTTTTTGACCTGAAAGCCTCCAGCCCAAGCCCCTTCAGCCTATCTGCCTGGTGCTTCCCAGCAGCAGACCCGCCCGCCTGGTGCGCTCCATCGTCCACCGCTTTCTCAGCTCTTGCCATTCGGGAACATACGGCTCCAGCGACAGATCGGTCCCGGATGCCACGATCGCATCGATCAATCTCCGGTAAAACCGCGTAATGTCCTGCATCAACTCTTCTGACCGTTCCCGCCCCTGGATCTTCAAGTAATCGACCCCCGCCTCGACAAAACCCGGCAGCTCCCATAATTGGAGGAAGGGATCGTTGCGCAACGTACTCTTGCCATCGAACTCTCCGTCGGACCCCGCCACGTCCCATCCTCCCTGACAGACCCGCGAGCAGCCCCTGGCGCCGCGATTGGCGGAGCCGATGACCTCATCATCTGCGCCATCCGACCACTCCTTATAGACGAGGTAGCTGCTCATAATGCACTTACCCGGACAGACGATCCCGAGCGGCATCGGCTGAAAGAGAAAGATCTCTACGTTCATGCCGACCTCTGTCTTGATCGCCTTCACCTCATCAGGCTGTAGTCGGTACGGCAGGATGATGCAGCTTCCCCCGAGCGTTTTGTAGAAGTAGATATCCTGGCGGTTGGTCACGGCGCTCCCGATGCTGACATGGATGTCGATCGTAGGAAATTGGCGCCGGACAGCGACGATACACCCGGGATCAGACAGGACGAACCCGGACACACCCCACCCCGCATACGCTTCGACCTTCTGCATCAGGCGCGGCATCTCGGTGGGGCCGGGCATGGCATTGAGGGCGACCTTGACCTCTCGCCCCATGGCGTTGGCCAATTCGCTCAGCTCCCTGATCTCCTCATCAACCAAATCCATCTGGGACGATCGGCGGCTCCACCCGCGGGCCCCGACATAGACGGCGTCGGCGCCCTCGGCCAGCGCGTTACAGGCCATCCGCAGCGTCCCGCCGGGGGCGAGTAACTTCACCGTCTGCGTCACGGTATGCGCGCCTGTAGTCATCGGCATCAGGCCTTCGCCCGCGCAACGAGACGGTCGTCTCGCCGCCTCCGCTCGCTCGCCCACCGCTTCTTCAACTCCTGCAACTCGGACACATAATGGGCCGTCACCTCATCGGTCGGAAAAATCTGTAAATCGTCGACAACCTTCCGGTAGAAGCTGACGATATCCCGGACCAGATCATCGGACCGATCCCTCCCCGGCACTTTGAAGTAGTCCACGCCCGCCTGAATATAGTCGGACAGCTCCTGCAGCCAGAGCAACGGGTTGCCTTTCAGGCCGAACTTTCCGTCGATCTCTCGGTCATCGGCCGTCGCCTCCCACCCGACCTGGCAGACCCGCAGGCAATCACCGCCCCGGTTCGCGCTGCCGTAAAAGTAATCCTTCCCCTCGTTATCGAGCCACCGGTTGGAGCTGAAGTAACTGCTCATCGTACACTTGCCCGGACAGACGATCCCATCCAGATTCTCGGTCCTGAACAGGAAGACCTCCAGGCCCACATCCAGGGATTGCTTGATGGCCCGGACGTCTTCGATCCCCATCCGGTACGGCAGGATGACGACGCTGGCCCCCAGCTCGTGGTAAAACTTCACCTCAAGGGCGTTGCTCAGTCCGGCTCCAACGCTGACATGGATCGTGATGTCAGGGAAGTGGGATCGCACCTGAACCATGGAACCGATGTCGCTGATCATGAACCCGGTGACGCCCCACCCGGTATACATGTCCACCTTCTTCAGGAGGAGCGGGACCTCTTCCGAGCTGGGCATCGTGTTTAGCACAACCCTCACATGCTTACCCTGAGCGCGCGCCGCAGCGCAGAGCTCCCGGACCTCTGCGTCGGTCAGTTCAGTGTCGGAACCCCTTCGACTCCATCCCCTGACGCCGACATAGACCGTATCGGCCCCCGCCTCCAGAACTGAGAAAGCCATCGTCCGCGTTCCGCCAGGCGCCATCAGCTTCGCCATTGGTTACCCCTCCCCACGCCCTTCGTCACGCAATCGGAGACAGCGCCTGAGGGCTGAGATATTCCTGCCCGGACACGCCGAAATAAAATCCATTGCAGAGTCCGCTATGCGACACCGATCTCAACTGATCCAGCCACGGCTCAGCGGCACACTCCTCGCCGGACTGAGCCTTGTGGAGCGCCTCCCGGTAGACGCGTCCTGCCGTTTCGACGTAGGCGCCCGTTTCCCCAAGCGTATAGATGTAGAACAGGTTGAGGTCGCTCTGGACCAGGCGATCCAGATACTCGAGCATGCACAGATCCTTGCCGCTCAGGTTTGCCCTGCCGATGCTCTTGAGCTCCCACTCTTCATGGGTCAGCCAGTGTCCCTGGGAGCAGCTCTCTTCGCAATGGAGCGGCACCTGACCGGTGTAGTCAGTCACGAAGCAGGTCCCCGAAATCGCCAGCGGGATCTTGCCGTGCAGAGGGACAATCACCTGAACGGGCGAGTGATCCCGAATATAGATCAGCTCTTCCAGGCTCAGTTCAGCGTTCGGAAAGACCCGTTCCACCCCATACGCCTGGAGTACCCGCGCGGTCTCGTGCGTGTAGAGGTTGCCGAAGACCCCAAGATGGATCGGGATATCACCAAGGATCTCGCGCACCATCCCCAACAGGCCCATATTGTGGACCTCGACACCGTCAAGGGGCAGCCCGCGGACACCCTGGAGCAGCTCCTTAATCCAAACCAGGTCGCTGTCCTTCGGAATAGCGTATGTGCTCAGATAGCACTTCTTTCCCATCGACTTGATCCGCTCCACCCCCGAGACAAGCGTCTCGATATTTCGGGAGAAGTTACCGGGATAGAGGGGGCAGGTATAGTCACCCAGGTAGAGTGCATCGTATGCAGACAGATCGATCTCGTGCAACTGCTTGGGTCCGGGAATATGCGTGGATAATTCAAACATCTCAGCCTCCACCGTCGTTTGAGAATGAGTAGCGAGCAGGACTATTGTCCAAAAGGGATTGGAGATATTGCACATCGAGTGCCAACCGCTCTCGGGACTAGTGATGTAAGTTGCTGATTCTTATGATGGTGACTGGCGAAGATCAGGAGTGTTGGCAGACTAATTCAGCGGGACAAGACGAGCAGTGGGGCAAACGCCCCAACGTGGGTGATCTGCCCCATCTCATGCGTGCTGCGCCATGAAGAGATACCGGCGCTTATTTCAACCTGTCAGTTAGGCGCGTTGAAACGGTTTCGAGGTACGCCTATCTGGAGTCCTGGGGAATCTGTAGCAGCCCATGGGGGCTAAGATTGTAAGCTCGTTCACGCTTACGGTGTGATCGCGACACCATACGTCAGGACATACGCAGCGAAACTGGCGGGTTCAGGCTGGTGCAGCGAGCGCGCGGAAAAGAAATGGAGCTTGATATCATCGCCTGCCTTCTCTTGTACCAGGGCTGCGGTGTGCGCGCGGGTCGCAAGGTCCCACGATTCGAGGTCCTCCAGAAAGACCGCGAGATCGATGTCGCCCGATTCATCGGCGCCTTCTTCCACCCACGAACCAAACAGGTAGGCCGCCGCTACCGGGGTATAGCGGGACAGCAGCTCCAGTGCGTACTGAGCGCGGTGTTTGATCACAGCGTCGATGTCAGCCATCACACCACCCCCTTCGTTTTCTTTACTACCCCAAAGAGGGCTGCCTGTAAGAAGTTCAGTGAGTCGCAAGGACCTCGCGAAGAGCGGCGACAAATCGCTCATTCTCATGAAAGGCGCCGATGGTGACCCTCAGGGACGTCCGGAGCCCATATCGGGCTAGAGAACAGACGGCCACTCGTTTCTCCGCCAAGACTCGAACAACCTGGTCGACATCCCGTTCGACATCGACAAGGATGAAGTTTGCCGCCGTCGGTACGTAGCGTACTCTCAGCTTCTCAAAAGCCTGGTAGAGATACTGCTTGCCATCCTCATTAAGGCGCTTCGAGCCGACGAGGTGCGCCTCATCATCGAGGGCAGCCACGGCGGCTGCGCCGGCTAAGACGTTGACGTTGAACGGCTGCCTCGCCTTATCAATGAGCGCAACACAATCGGGCGGGGCGATCGCGTACCCGATCCGCAGCCCCGACAACCCGTAAATCTTGGAGAAGCTCCGCAATGCGATCACCGAGCGGCCCTCCCGCACGTAGCGCACGGCGTCAGGCTGAAGCTCGTCGGGGAGATACTCACGATATGCCTCGTCGAGAAGAACGATGACCCTTTCCGGGAGCGCCTCGATAAAGGCGGCGATGTCATGGGGCGGGACACAGCTTCCTGTCGGATTGTTCGGGTTGCTGATAAAGACCATCCTGGTCCGCAGCGTAATCTGTTGAGCCATGGCCTGAAGATCATGGCGAAACGCTTTCAATGGAACTGCGGCTCGTTGGCTTCCCGCAGCCTGAACCACCCGGCCGTAGAAGGCGAAGGCGGGATCGCCAACGATAGCCTCTGCGTCAGGACCGAGGAAGCACCGCGCGCACAGATCGATCAGCTCACTACTGCCGTTCCCCAGCGCAATATGCGCCGGTGACAGCCCGAGTCGCGCGGCCAATCGCTCCTTGAGATCGTGTCCCTGACAATCGGGGTACCGGTTGAGACCGTGCAGCAGACCCTGTATCGCCTTGACCGCCAGCGGTGACGGTCCCAGGGGATTTTCGTTGTAGTCGAGTTTGACCCACTCCTCACTCGCCGGCCTCTTTCCAGTTTCATCAAATGGCCTACTATGGCGGTAAGGGGGCAGCCGCTTCAGGTGTGGAGAAGCCGCCTCTTCAAAGTCGGAAGGCATGATCCGGAATGGGACTAGAAATGTTTGTAGCGGTAGGCCACCGCCACGGCCTCGAGCTTGGTGTGGAGGCCGAGTTTGACGAGGATCTTCTGGGTATGGTTGCGGGCGGTGGTAGTGCTGATTTGAAGCGCTTTCGCAATCCCCTTGGCAGTCTCGCCGCGGGCGATGAACCGGAGAACCTCCTGCTCTCTAGGCGTTAATGTCTTTAAGGGAGAGGCGCTCTCCGAGGTCGTCATTGCACCGCCATCCGAGAGGGTCCCTTCGCTTCCCAGCAGGGACTGGACCTTGCCGAGCAGGACCTCGGTCTCTACCTGCCGGGTGACGTCGTGAAAGATGTGCACCATGGTGAAGAGGCTCGGAGAACCGGAGGGGACGACGATGGTGCTGACGTGGAGCCAGAGGGGGCGCCCCGTCTTGGTGTGGATCATGATCTCGCGCCCCTCAACCGGCTCCTCTTTCCTGGCTGAGGTGATCGGGGTACAATTCTCTCCGCACAGCCGGCACCCTGTTCGATTTCTGACAGCCCACACCTCGGAGCAGGGCTTTCCCAAAACCTCTGCCGCCGTAAACCCCACCAGGCGTTCAGCCGCCTTGTTCCACAGGGTGATCATGTGGTCTTGATCGACGCCGAGCGCTCCGTCTGCCGTATTTGAAAAGATCTCAGCAAGCGAACTTGTCGCCGGGTACGCCGTATCCATTATCTGTGCCATGCGGTTGTACACACCTTACATTAGGAAAAGACTATACTCAGGAAGATACCTGAGACCGCCAAAAAAATCAAGGGAAGCAATGAACTGTAACGTTGGTCATTCTTTGAGCAGCATCGGCTCCTCTTGCGCCTCTTGGTTATCGGCTGTAGGGCCCTTATGCATCTGATCAGGCCGCAGATCAGAGATATCCATCGTCGAATTCTCCGCCGCTTTGCCTTGAGAAGGACCAAGTGGCGTCAACCTCTCGAAATCCAGTAAGACGCGGTCCGCATCCGGCTCGGTTGCGTGCTCGACGGCCCGTTGTACCCTGCGCTTCGTGATCCGCCCAATGAGTACGCCGAGTAGAAATGCGACAAGGATGATCCCGGCTAGCTGAAGCGCCGGTACTGAAACTGATGCAACCCTTAGAAAGTCGATGAAGGCGAAGAGCAGATCGAGTGCGCTTTCAATGATCGCCCACATATTGTCCCGCGTAAGGATGAGGTGATTGTGACTGCGACTTCAAGGCGGGTGGCGCTGCGACAGGAAAGGCCGCTACCGACTCTTGATGACCAGCACCGACTGTACCTCCCTGACCCCGGAGACCTCCCTGGCCAGGGCAACCGCTCGATCAATTTGGGCCTGAGAGCTGACAAACCCGGAGAGGATAACCCGTCCGCGAAACGTCTCTACGGAAATTGCGAACCCGCTGACTATCGGATCCCCAAGTAGAGTTGTCTTGACCTTAGCGGTAATAGCCGTGTCATCGAGGTACTCCCCGGTACTCTCGCGAGTCGCCGTGGCGGCACAGGCCTGAAGCAAGGGGAAAGCCACGATCAGGATAGCAATAAGTGCTACACGGGTTCGGCTTATGATATGCATCTGCGCCTCCTCCAGTAATCGGTTACGCCCTGTATCATCAACGCTGCCCGAAGGCTCAGCGCCACAGGGCCACTATACCAGAAAAGCATGGGGCGAAGAAGTGGTTTGTGCTATTATTGAGCCCTTCTTCAGGAGCGATCATGCCCAGGCATACGACATTTCGTCCGTTTTTGGGATTGACCATCGGCGACCCGGCAGGGATAGGTCCCGAAATCGTCGCCAAAGCCGTGACGCAGGAGGAGGTACGGGCGGCCTGCCGTCCGTTGATCGTCGGCGAGGCAGGCATCATGCGGCGTGCCATCAGGCTATGCCGTCTTGACCTCGTCGTTCGATCCATCGCCTCGCCGGCTGAGATCACCGGCGATCCGGGTTGTCTTGAGGTGCTGGATCTAAAGAATACCGATGCTGCGAGTTGCCCGCCAGGCGTTCTTGCTCCCCACTGTGGCAGGGCGGCGGTAGAGTACCTCAACAAGGCGATCGACCTGACAATAGCCCACGAACTGGACGGCGTTGTGACCGGCCCCGTGAACAAGGAAGCGATAGCCCAGGCGGGGTTTACATACGACGGTCAGACGGAGCTGTTCGCCGAGCGGACCCGCACCAGGGATTATGCGATGCTGCTGGTCGTCGGTCGGATGCGGGTTCTTCACGTCTCGACCCACACCTCGTTACGAACCGCCTGCGACAAGGTCGCACAGGCCAGAGTTCTGACGGTCATTCGTTTGGCTCATCAGGTGCTCCGTGATCTCGGATCACGGCAGAAGCGGATTGGCGTTGCCGGCCTCAACCCTCACGCGAGCGAAAGCGGGCGATTCGGCCGGGAAGAGATCGCAGAGATCACGCCGGCGGTTGAGGCCGCCAAGACTGAGGGAATCAGGGCGAGCGGTCCTTTCCCTCCGGACACACTGTTCCATCGACACAAGCTTGGTGAATTCGACGCCGTCGTCGCGATGTACCATGATCAGGGCCATATCCCGCTCAAGCTGATCGGATTTCATCGTGGGGTGAACGTGACCGTTGGACTCCCTATCATCCGCACCTCAGTAGATCACGGCACCGCCTTCGATATCGCGGGAACAGGAACCGCAAATCCTCGCAGCCTGGTCGAGGCGATCCTGCTGGCCACAAAGTTCGCCCACCGCCGGCATAAAACAGCCCCTACACCGGACGTACAGTCCTGAACGTTGCTCCCGCGCCTCCTGTCCCCCTGCGCGATGTCGATTTGGCGGTCACCGTGCGCCAGGGTGCATCGGAGGGGGCATGGCCGGACCTCTCATCGATTCGTGGCCCAATCGTTCAAACTTCCCCCGCTGCTCCGGTGTCAGGACCGCCTTACCGGCCTCAATGGTCTTAATACGACCGACACGAAGGCCGGCCTGTAGCATTGCAATCTTCTTCGCCAGCGCCTCCACCTTGACGACATCTACCTTTTCCTGCTCCAGCAGGCCGTTCAGCTCCAACTCCGCCACATCGATCTCCGCATTCTGCCTGATCGACTCCTTCTGGAAGTCGGCTCGCAACTCCCTGAGGGTACGCTCCTGATCGGCAGTCAATCCAAGCTGCTCCTTTGACGCCAGCATCAGGGTGATCAGTGGCCTCTCGTGGCCCCTCCGAGCATGAAATCCCGGATCCATCAGTTCCATACCCTGCATCATCTCATGGATCCCGCGCATCATCTCGGGAGCCATCCGATACCCCATCATCCCCGGTCCACCCGCACCCTCCTCAGCCGAGGCAGCCCATGTCCACACCGGCGAAAAGACCGTTCCTGCTACACTCATCAGAACCAACACGGCCGTTACAATTGCTCGCATCGTCACGTCCTCCTTATTACATCGTCTCTGAGTTCTTACCGATCCGTTACTCGCTGGGGCAACCCAGCACCCGATCTCAACATCCGTGTACTGTGACACGAGATGCCGGCATAAGGTTTAGCCGGAGCGGACAGGACCGCCGAACGCCTCAGCGGCCTGTTGATAGATGACCTCCGAGCGCTCCTGATATCGTTGAGAAAAATGGAAGATGACCAGCTCCTTCGCATGAGCCTCGCGAGCAAGCAGTCCGGCCTGCCGCGCCGTCAGGTGGTGTCGCTCGGTCGCGTAATCCCGATCCTGCTCCAGGTACATCGCTTCACAAAACAGAAGGTCGGCGTCCCGCGCCAGGGCGACGATCTTCTGCCGATTCTCGTCGGAGTACAATGTGTCCGTAATGTAGACCAGCCGCTGCCCGTTGGTGATCGTAACAATCTGATCCCGCAGATCACCGAGCCGCCATTCCTGGAATACCATACCGGTCTCGCTCCTGCACGGAGCTCGAACGACTGCATCGTCCGGTGCGCCTGCGCGGACCAGCCGCTTGAATTCGGTCAGCCAGGGCCCGGTCGCAAGACCGAGACGCTGCAGTCGTTCGGGGTCGATATTGATCCGCTCCATTTCGATCAGCGCAAAGGCAAGACACGGGATCTTGTGATCGAGGTGAACCGCTTCGATCCGGAACAGCGGATCGTCGACCAGCACCCCGGTAAACGGTAAAGATGGCGACAGATCGATCCGCTCGAAGCGAGCGCCACATGGAAAGCGGGCCGCGGTGATCTTGTCAGAACTGACCTCGTAAACGTCGAATGTGAGCGTGTACCCCTCGACCAAGTTCCAGATGTAGCCGGCGAGTTTCCCTTCAACGTTCGCGATGATGCCGGGAGGCCCAAACAGCCGGATCGTCTGGTTGCGACCGAGAACGATCCGCAACAGGTGATCGAAGCCGATGAAGTGATCGATATGAGTGTGGGAGATGAAGATGTCGGCGACCTTCAACAGCTCGGCAGGCGGCTGCGTCGTCAGGTCACCAAGATCCAGCAGAATGGCGCGCCGTTCCCACCTGAGCCTCACAAAGAGGCCGGGATCGCCGAACACCCCATTGAGGAGCCTTGGTTGAAAGAGATTGGTCATTTCAGTCGCGCCAAGACTGGTCTATTTCCCGCCCGCCATCTTTCGTCCTTCTCGGGTCAGCGTACTCAACATGATGCAGATGGCTATCGTTACCCGTCTTTTTAGGACGTACTATCTTTTTTGACCGTAACACCCCAACATGAGGGGGTCAAGTAGATTGACCGGAAATGGGAGGCATGTTGTAGCGCTTTACCTTCTGTGATAAAGTAAAGCTAACTGCAACCTATGGAGAAACCGATGACTTCGATCAAGCTCTCTTCAAAAAACCAGATCGTCCTTCCCAAAGAAGCGCGCGAGGCAATGAGGGTCAAAGGAGGGGATGAGATCATAGTAGTCGTCAAAGGAGGGATCACCCTTCTGCTGCCCAAACCCAAAAGCTATACAAAAGCCCTTGCAGGAAAGGGGCGCGGACTGTATCCTTCCGATTATTTGACCAAGGAACGCCGCGCGTGGTAAGTGCCCAGCACCTCGAGGGCTTCCTGCGAAGGCACCCCGTAGTTGGACTGGATTCAAATCTGCTGATCTACCTTATCGAGGAACACCCGGAGTACCATCGATTGACTGAGAAGGTATTCGGATCAATTGAAGCGGGACGCAATACGGGGGTTTGCTCCACACTCTCCCTTCTTGAGGTCCTGGTCCAACCCTACCGAGAGAGCAATGACGAACTCGTCGATCAGTTCTATGCCCTCCTCACCACCTATCCTCACATCCGATGGATCGACTTATCGATCGGGATCGCCGATCTGGGCGCCCAACTTCGCGCCAAATACCAATTGAAAACACCCGATGCCATCCTGGCGGCGACCTCTATCGAGGCCGGCGCCACCGGTTTCATAGGGAACGACAGCCAGCTCAAACGGATTTCTGAGTTGGATATTCTGATTTTAAGCGGCGATTAGAACCGGACAGGGTGAGCCCCCGTCATCGGCCGGCGGCTGTTTCGCGCCGGTTCCTGCATGCCACACCGAAACCCAATCAATGGTGGTCAGATGTCAACTTAATGGCCTCCTGGCGGCAGAAACTTGACCCGCCCAGGGACACGCGCCGAGTGCCCAATCGCCACGGCAAAGAGTGCGGCCTTCCCTGCGGCATGGGGAGAGAAGAACTCGGTCACATCGTCGTCGTAAAAGGTGGTGCCCGTCGCGCCTAATCCCAGGGCATATGCGCAGAGGTAGATCTTTCCGCCGACGATCCCCGCCTCCAACTGGGCAGCGCCGTAGCCCCGATTCCCGTAGCGCTCAAGGATCCGCTCCAGGTCTGCGAGGAAGAAGACGACGACGCTCGCCTCGATGCCAAGGTGTTGTTCGAGGCAGAGGTAGCCTGCCTCGCGTCGAAATGTGCCCCCCTTCAACAGCTCAAGCGCCTGCCGTAATGGCGAGAAGTGGAAGGCCCCGGTAGAGAGATTCTCGACGGAGTTGACGATGAGATAGGTGTCCAACAAGGTCGTGCTCGACCCCCCGAGAAAGTCCGCCGGGATCCCGCGGCTGGTTCGCTCAAGGATAGTGGACAGTTGCTGGAATGAGATCGGGAGTTGAGCGAACTGGTGCGTAGAACCCCTGCGGAGGATGGTCTCACCCAGGGTCCGGGCAGGAAGCTGCTCCCGCTCAATGGGGTGAAGGGGAAAATATTGGTCGCCAAGAGACGCTAAGGGTCTCGGAATGAATGTCGATCGCCACACTCGGACCTCCTCCTCACTCGACAGCATGGAGGCTGCACGGATCTGCGTGATCAGCGGATAGTCTACCTCCATTTTCGAGAGCGGGACGGTTTCGGGCGCAATCGGCGGAATCTCCGGTAGCTCCGCAGCAGGCGAACTTGCCCCAATCGGGACAAGGCAGAGACTCGCCTCACGTTCGCTGTCCAGACCAAGGAGGTGGTCCACACGAGCATCCATGAAGCCCGTTACGACCCGAGATGTAAGCTGCGCGGAAGCGGTCGTGGCCAGGAGGTTAGCCAGAATCGTTCCGCCGTTCCAGTAGAAGTGACGATAGGCCCGTGCCTGGTACTTCCAGGCGTTCCGCCAGAAGATCGCTGTCAGAACCAGAATGACAGGCGCGCTCGATATCGACGTATCGCCGGCCGTCGCACGAGCGAGCTCCCCCCGGAGATCCCCCGCCCGCAACCGGCGGAGGGCGAAGTCGACCGGGCAGAAGTGATAGACCCCGGCAGGCAGTCTCGGCAAATCGCCGCAGACCACATAGATCTCTACCTCATACAACGCACCGGTACAGGAGGCCGCGCGAAAGTACTGCGCCTCGCCCCCAGGGGAGACTTTCTTCTTGGTCAGACCACCGCAATAAAACAGGACCTGCGCCAGCCCGGCCAAGTCAAGCATGCTCGTCCCGTCCGGCTGGAAGGCTGAAATGGCGTCAAGAGCCTCAGTAGCCGGCGGCGCAATATCACGCGGCAGAGGGATAACCGGCAGCCCCTGATATGCCTTGTACGGACGCGGCTTATTGGCCCAGTCGAGGAAATGACCTCCCAAGCGGATACTCCAGTAGGAGTGTTTGGTCGCCGCATGGTAGTTGCGGGCCTCTTCAACGTCGCGGTTGCTGATCGGGCACAAGGCGCTCGTACCCCCTCTCCAGTCACATCCTGTTCCGCCTCATTATCATCGTCAGCCGGCCAGATGGAAGCAGACCAGCTTCAGCTCGGTCATCTCCTCCACGGCATAGCGCGGGCCTTCTTTGCCGAAACCGCTCTCCTTCAGCCCTCCGTAGGGCATCAGGTCGGCTCGCCATTGAGGGCCCCAGTTGATCATCAGGTTGCCCGCCTCAACCTCGCGCGCGAACCGCATCGCCCACTCCAGGTTCTCGGTGAAGATGCCGGCCGCCAGGCCGTAGACCGAATCGTTGGCCAGCGCAATCGCCTGGTCGATTGTGTCGAACCGCGTGACCGCGACAGCCGGTCCGAACAGCTCATCACAGAAGATTCGCATGTCGGGTGTGACGTCGGCGACGACCGTGGGGGCGTAGATCGCCCCTTGACGCTCCCCGCCCGTCACAACCCGCGCGCCGCCCGCAGCCGCCTCGCGCACCCACTCCCCAACTCGGATGGCGTCCCGCTCGCGAATCATGGGGCCCACCTTGGTCTTCTCGTCCAGGGGGTTGCCGGTCACAAGCGCCTCCACCTTGGGTTTCAGGGCATCCAGAAAATCGCCGTAGACCTGCCGGCTGGTCAAGACCCGTTGTGTGGAGATGCAGACCTGCCCGGCGTTCGTGTAGCCGGTCGCCGTTACGGCGGCCGCGACCTTCTCGAGATCGGCATCGGGCATGATGATGACGGGCGCGTTGCTGCCGAGTTCCATCGTCACCTTCTTGATCCCGGCCATCCGGCAGATCCGCTCGCCGACATCGCGGCTCCCTGTAAACGTGATCTTGCGGACCCGCCGATCGCTGCACAGCGCGTCGCCGATTACCGCTCCTGAGCCGGTCAGGCAGGCGATTCCCTCGGCCGGCAGACCCGCCTCCAGCAGGATCTCTGTCAGTTTCAGCGCCGAGAGAGGGGTATCGGTGGCCGGCTTAATGACGACTGCGTTACCGGCGGCCAGGGCGGGTCCTACTTTGTGGCATACCAGGTTCAACGGGAAGTTAAAGGGGCTGATGGCAACGACGACCCCGCACGGCACGCGCAGCGTAAAACCGAACTTGCCTGAGCCGCCCGGGGCTCCATCGAAGGGGACGGTCTCGCCATGGAGACGCTTCGCCTCCTCGCCGGACAGGATCAGCGTCTGCACGGCCCGGCTCACCTCGAAGCGCGACTCGGCCAAGCTCTTGCCCTCCTCGAGCGTAATCGTTTCGGCGAACTCCTCGCTCCGCGCCTCAATCAGCTCCGCCGCCTTGTTCAGGATTCGATAACGGTCGTAACCGGGAAGCGTCGCCATCGTCCGTGCGCCGCGCGCTGCGCTCTCCAGGGCCTTCTCAATATCCCCCAATTCCGCACACGGCACGGTATCCACCACCGCTCCATCGTACGGGTTCAAAACGTCGATATGCTTTGCCGTGTCGATCCACTGCCCGGCCACATACATCCGCATCGCCTTGTTCCCCCTTCGGTTGCCCTGCGTCGGTAATCACGAAATGGGTATGCGCTCGATCGATTGACCTACTTCATATTGTAACAGGAGTCGAGCATTATGAGTCCGGTGATGGCTCAAAAACAGAAGAGAGGTTGAGGCAGCCGGAGAGGATTTAACGCATTGGGTGTATGTTACGCAGGATTGCCGTCACAGGAAGGCAGGTCTCTGATCCGGTCTACCCGCCCCTGGTATGCATTTCAAGGTGAGGATCTTGCCTGAGTCCCTCTGCCGACACCAACACGTCTCTCACCCGAAGCTCTTTTCGCTCTTCGGCGCCGCGATCGCTTCGCCCGGTCCATCCGGCGACGATGAGGGAGATCAACTCCGCTTTTGAGACCCCGGCCCGCAGCGGTGTCCGCAGATCGATCCCGCGTTGGGCGTATAGACACAAGTACCACGTCCCATCGGCGGTGAGCCGACTCCTGTCGCAAGTGCGGCAGAACGGCGTGGTTGTGGACGCGACAATGCCGAAGACTGTGCCGTCCGACAGGACAAATCGATCGGCAGGCGCCCAGCCCGCGGACGCGACCGGCTCAATGCGGCCATACTGTCGCGTCAGCGCCTCGAGCATCTCCGCCCTGGAGAAGACCTTGTCCATTGACCAATGGGTCGCTCCGCCGACGTCCATGTACTCAATGAATCGGACCTCGGCGCCTATCCGCGCGCCACACTCCAGCAGATCGACAAGTTCGTCTTCGTTGAACCCCCGCATAATCACACTATCAATTTTCAATTCCTTAAAGCCGACCTGCTGGGCCGACCTGATCCCATTCAGCACCTTTTCGTGGGTGTCTTTTCTTGTCAGTGCCGTGAAACGATCGGGGCGTAGGGTGTCCAGGCTGACCGTTACGCGGTGCAGACCGGCGTCATACAGCGCGAGCGCAGATTCAGCCAATAAGATCCCGTTTGTCGTCATGGCAAGATCCTCGATCCGCAGGTTGCGCGCAATCATCCCAACCAGAGCCGCAAGATCCCTGCGGACAAGCGGCTCACCCCCCGTAAGGCGAACCTTAGTGACGCCGAGTTCTGTGAAGATGTCCACCAGACGACTCGCCTCCTCCAACGTCAGGATCTCTTTGCGAGGAAGCCAGACGTACTCTTCCTCTGGCATGCAGTATTGGCAGCGCAGGTTGCACCGGTCGGTCACAGACAGACGCAAACTGCGAAGCGGCCTGCTCAGGGTGTCAAGAAATATCGGGGGATGTTCGGTGTGCTGGTTCATCTGCGCTTACTCAAAAAGCGGTCAACAATTGGGGGTTAGGGGTTTAGGCTGAAGACTGAAGGGGAACCAACCAAAAGACTTTAGCCTAAAACAACATCCTTGGGTCTTCAGCCTTCAGTCTATCTACCCGTGGCGCTGATCGCTTCTCCGCTCGGAGCTTCACTTCAATATCCGAGCTGTTTACGCGACTTCGGCAGCCGGAGCGATCTTGGGTCTTAGCTCCACGTCTCGGCCTCTAAGATCCAAGATCGCCCGTGCTGCGTCGCGCTGCCGACCTCGTAGGTTAGTGCTTCGGGGGATACTTCTGGTAATAGAGATTGGCGACGCTCCCCTCTTCCTCTTTCTGGGCTTCCCACGCCGCCCGCTGGACCGCCACCGGAAGGGTATGTCCATCCTTACACGCATCGGCGTTCATCTGAATGAAATGCTGCCACTGCTCCGGTACCTGGCTCGCTTCAAAGATCGCGGCAACCGGGCACTCCGGCTCACAGGCGGCGCAATCGATGCACTCCTCCGGATGAATAAACAGCAGTTCCTCGCCCTCATAGAAGCACTCCACCGGACAGACATCTACACACGCATGGTCTTTGGTGCCAATACATGGATCGGCTACAACATACGCCATTGTTCTTCTCCTCGCTGACTAAGTGGTTGTGGTTGACTGCAGTTCCGATACACGCGCGACATTCCTACTCCACCTACTACAGGAATCCAAGCTGAAGCTTGGCGGCTTCAGAGAGCTTGGATGGATCCCATGGGGGGTCCCAGACGACCTCAACCTGGGCATCCGCCACTCCGGGAACGCACCGCACCTTCATCTCGACTCCAGCCGGCAGCTCCGCTGCGGCCGGACAATGAGGCGACGTGAGGGTCATCACCACTCTGGCCAGGCCAGAGGGCTCCACCTTAACCTCATAGATCAACCCCAAATCATAGATATTGACAGGGATCTCAGGGTCGTAACAGGTGCGCAGGACCTCAATAACCTCTGCTTCGATCTCGCTCGTATCCATAAGTAATCAGCTCTCAGCGGTCAGCCATCAGCACAAAGAAGAAGGCTGAGCGCTGCTCCTTATCGGCTTTGATCTGAGACATCCTATTCCGTCGAGGTAACCCGCCCGCCTCCCTCCAGTGCGGCATGTAAGGTATGCCACGGCAGCGTCGCACACTTGACCCGAACCGGGAACTCCCGGACACCAGCAAAGGCGGCCAGTTTTCCGATGGTTCGACCGGGCTCACCACCGGCCTCAAGTGAATCGGCTGCAGCGCCGGGATCGACTGTGACCATTCTATGGAAGGTCTCGAAAAGACCCTCGGCTTCGGCGATCGTCTTTCCTTTCACGGTTGCGGTCATCATCGACGCGGAGGCTTTCGAAATTGCGCAACCCGATCCCTGAAAGGCAACATCTCTGATCACCTGATCTTCGACAAGCAGGTAGACCGTGATCTGATCGCCGCACAGCGGATTGAACCCTTCCGCCGTACAGTTCGCGTCTTCCAGTTTTCGGAAATTTTGCGGCCGCTTATTATGGTCAAGAATGACCTCCTGATACAGTTCGCGTAAGTCCGACATCAGCCGAACAGCTCGGTGACCTTGTAGATCGCTCTTACCAGCGCGTCGATCTCGTCCTGCGTATTGTAGAACGCGACCGACACCCTGGCTGTCGCGGGTACACGAAATCGCTGCAACACCGGCTGGGCGCAGTGGTGGCCTGTCCGGATCGCAATCCCCTCCTGATCCAGGATCGTACCGATGTCGTGGGCGTGGATATCGTCAAGGACAAAGGAGAGGATGCTCGCCTTCTCTTTGGCGGTCCCGATGATCCGTATGCCAGGAATGGCGGAGACGGCGTCCGTCGCGTACGCCAGCAACTCGCCCTCGTAGGCGGCGATCCGGTCCAGTCCAATGCTGCCCACGTAATCGATCGCCGCGCCGAGTCCGATCGCGCCTGCAATATGGGGCGTCCCGGCCTCAAACTTTAACGGCGCCTCATTGTAGATCGTCTTCTCGAAGGTGACCGAGAGGATCATGTCGCCCCCACCCTGGTACGGCGGCATAGCCTCGAGGTGGCGAGCCTTTCCGAACATAATACCGATGCCGGTGGGACCGAACAGCTTATGGCCGGAGCAGACATAGAAGTCGCAGTCCAGCGCCTGCACATCGACCGCCAGGTGGGGCGCAGCCTGCGCGCCATCGATGAGGACGGGTATGCCCCGCTCGTGCGCCATCCCGATCACCTGCTTCACCGGGTTGATCGTGCCAAGGGCATTTGAAACGTGCACGATCGACACCAGCCGTGTTCTGGGACCCAGCAATCGTTCATACTCGTCAAGTCGCAACTCACCGTCGTCGTTAATCGGCACAACCCGCAGGACCGCTCCGGTCTGCTCACAGGCGATCTGCCATGGGACGATATTCGAATGATGTTCCATCTCGGAGATGAGGATCTCGTCTCCCACCGCAAGACGTGGCCTGACAAAGCTTTGGGCGACCAGATTGATCCCCTCTGTGGCGCCGCGAACGAAGACGATCTCGCGTACATCCCCGACATTGAAAAAGCGCGCCACCTTGGCCCTGGCGCCCTCAAAGGCCTCCGTAGCCCGCTCGCTCAAGAGGTGGATCCCGCGGTGCACATTCGAGTTTTCAGTCAGGTAATACCGCTCGATCGTGTCGACAACCGACCTCGGCTTCTGACTTGTGGCCGCATTGTCCAGGTACACCAGCGGCTTCCCGTGAATCTGCTGCTGAAGAACGGGAAAATCCTCCCGGATGCCCTCCGCGTCGAATGTCATGCCGACCTCAGGCAGCGTCGTCGAAGCGGCCATCCCTATGACTGATCTCATGATGTCTCCTCAGACGTCGAGCGGTTGCCGAGCCGAGTAACCAGAAGCGCTTCGAGTCGGGCGCGGATCGGCTCAATCGTAATCCGGCTCAGCAGTTCGCTTGCAAATGCATAGGTCAGCAATCGCCGAGTTGCCGCCGGATCGATGCCGCGAGACCGCAGATAAAAAATCGCATCCTGGTCATGTTGGCCGATTGTCGTGCCATGCGTACATTTCACGTCGTTGTTGAAGATCTCCAACTGCGGCTTGCTATCGATCACGGCGTCTTCGGAGAGCAGGAGATTCTTGTTGACCTGCCTGGCATCGGTTTTCCGAGCAGCCCCATGAACAACGACCTTCCCATTAAAGACCCCCCTCGACTTCCCGTCAAGGATACCCTTATAGAGCTGACGGCTGCTGCAATGCGGCCGGATATGATCGATCCGCGTGTGGTTATCCACGTGCTGCCGACCTGTCGCCATAGACAGGCCGTTGAGCGTACACTCCGCACCATCCCCATCGAGTGCCACGCCCAGATTATTCCGGACGAGAGCACCGCCAAGATCAATGGTGTGGGACGAGAACGTACCGCCGCGACCAAGTTGTACCTGCGCGGTTGCCACGTGGAAGGCCTCCTCGCTTTCCCGCTGCACCTTATAATAGTCGATCACTGCGTTCTCGCCTCCGACGATCTCAGTAACTGCATTGGTACAATAGACGTCGTGGCCCATGCCGACATAGCTCTCGATAACCCGAACCTGGCTATGAGATTCCACCACGATCAGGTTCCGCGGATATGACACCGAGGCAACACTGCTCTTATCGTCAGCTCCCCCCTGAAAGCCTGCGGGGACAGGCGACTCGAAGCCTGCGCCGAACTCCGTCGAGGGGGGCCTACCCAAAGCCGAGTCGCAGGGCGACGAGGACACGAACAGCAGATGGATCGGCGCGTCAACGACCGTACCCTTCGGGATGAATACGAACGCCCCGTCCTCCATGAAGGCCGTGTTAAGAGCCACAAACGCCTGATTATGGAAACCGGCATGCTGAGCCAGATGCGGTTTGACCGAGGCCGGATTGCAGGCGAGCACCGTTGCTAGATTGCTCACCACGACACCTGCCGGAAGCTTCTTCAGCGACGAAAGGTCGGACGAGTAGCAGCCATTCACGAAGACGAGCTGAGCGCACGCCACATCCTCAAGGGTAAAGGACTCGATCGGCTCAATCGGTAGCGTTCTCTGAGCCTGTCCTGCGCGTCTGAACGCGGTCGTGATGATCGGGGCGACATTCGTATACTTCCAATCCTCAAGCCGAGTCGTCGGAAACCCCAGCTCGATGAACCGACCGAACGCCGCTGTGCGGATCTGCTGCGTCCACTGGGGACCCCTGCCCGCATCATCCCTCTCAAACCGCTCAAAGTCTGCGCGATAACTGTCCAGATCTTCCGCAACTTGAAGCATCGGCTACCGTTGTCTCCTACACACGCGCCTGCTGGGTCAGGCCGGCTTCCGCTTTGATCCAATCATACCCTTTTGCCTCGAGCTCATGCGCCAGATCCCGCCCCCCTGACTTGACGATCCGTCCCTCAAAGAGCACATGGACGAAGTCGGGAGTAATGTAGTTCAGCAACCGTTGGTAATGGGTAATCAGGATCATGGAACGATCCGGACTTCTGAGCGCATCAATACCCTTTGCCACGATCCTCAAGGCATCGATATCCAGGCCGGAGTCCGTCTCATCCAAAATCGCCAACTTCGGATCGAGCACGGCCATCTGGAAGATCTCATTTCGCTTCTTCTCCCCGCCTGAGAAGCCTTCGTTGAGCGAACGATTCAGGAGGCCCTGGTCCAGCTCGACAAGTTTCATCTTTTCCTTAATCAGGTTGAGGAAGTCGATGGCATCGAGCTCTTCAAGACCGCAGTGCTTTCGTACGGCATTGACGGCCGCCTTCAAGAAGTAACTTGTGTTCACCCCGGGGATCTCGACAGGATATTGGAAGGACAGAAACACCCCCTCGCGAGCGCGCACTTCCGGAGGCATCCGAAGCAGGTCCTTCCCCTCGTACACCACTTCACCGGCCGTGACCTCATAGCCATCCCGACCGGCCAGTACGTGGGCCAACGTACTCTTACCCGAGCCGTTAGGACCCATGACGGCATGGACCTCGCCATGCCCCACTACCAGATCTACTCCGCGCAGGATTTCTGCGCCTCCTACCTTCACGTGCAGATTTGTAATTGTGAGCATACACCATGACTATTGTCATTGCGAGTGACTGAAGGAGCGAAGCAATCCAGCCGTTCTTGAAACCGGGAGGTTTACTCCAAGGGCCGAGATTGCTTCGTCGCCCTGCTCCTCGCAATGACCAATGAGAAGGTTACCCGACGCTCCCCTCGAGACTCACACCCAGCAGCTTCTGAGCCTCCACAGCGAACTCCATCGGCAGTTCGCGTAACACCGTCTTACAGAAGCCGTTGACGATCAGATTGACGGCATCCTCAGCCGAGATACCGCGTTGCTTGCAATAGAAGAGTTGGTCCTCGCCGATCTTTGAGGTAGAGGCCTCGTGTTCGAGTTGCGAGGAGTCGTTGTTCACTTCCAGGTACGGGAACGTATGCGCGCCGCACTGATCGCCGAGCAGCAAGGAGTCGCACTGCGAGTAGTTCCTGGCGCCGGTCGCCCCCTTCATGATCTTGACCAGTCCCCGATAGCTGTTCTGCCCGTGGCCGGCGGAGATTCCCTTCGAGATGATAGTGCTCCGGGTGTGCTTCCCAAGGTGAATCATCTTGGTGCCGGTGTCCGCCTGCTGGTAGTGGTTGGTCAGCGCAACCGAGTAGAACTCCCCGGTCGAATCGTCGCCCTGCAGGATGCAACTCGGGTACTTCCAGGTGATCGCCGATCCGGTCTCCACCTGCGTCCACGAAATCTTGGCGCGCCTGCCAAGGCACTTGCCCCGCTTGGTGACAAAGTTGTAGATGCCGCCCTTCCCTTCCTTGTCGCCCGGATACCAGTTCTGGACCGTTGAGTACTTGATCTGGGCGTCGTCGTGGGCGATCAACTCCACCACCGCCGCGTGCAACTGGTTCTCGTCCCGCATCGGGGCGGTGCAGCCCTCCAGGTAGCTGACATAGGCGCCCTCATCCGCAATGATCAGTGTCCGTTCGAACTGACCCGTCTCGGCGGCATTGATGCGAAAGTAGGTCGAAAGCTCCATCGGGCAGCGTACACCTTTCGGGATATAGCAGAACGACCCGTCGCTGAAGACGGCGGAGTTCAGCGTGGCGAAGAAGTTATCGGTGTAGGGCACCACCGACCCAAGGTACTTTCTGATCAGGTCCGGATGGTTCTGCACCGCCTCGGAAAAAGAGCAGAAAATAATCCCGAGTTCGCCGAGCTTCCCCTTGAACGTCGTAGCAACCGAGACACTGTCGAAGACCGCATCGACCGCGATGCCGCTGAGCCGCTTCCGCTCCGCCAGGGGGATGCCCAGCTTCTCGAACGTCTCCAGGAGCTTCGGATCGACCTCATCGAGGCTCTTGGGCCCCTCCGTCTTCTGCTTGGGCGCCGCATAGTACCGGATGCCCTGGTAGTCAATGGGAGGATACTTGACGTTGGCCCACTTCGGCTCCGCCTCTGACTTTTCCAGCTTCGCCCAATGCCGATAGGCCTTCAGGCGCCACTGAAGCATCCAGTCGGGCTCATGTTTCTTGGCAGAGATGAGACGAACAATCTCCTCGTTCAGTCCGTGAGGGACAGCCTCCTCCTCGATCTCCGTCACAAACCCGTACTTGTACTCCTGGTTGGTCAGGGCCTCGATCGCTTTTGAACGACTGTTCATAGCATCCACCTGCATTCGTTCTTCTTTAAACTCATGCGACATGGTTCCATCACCGGTTCTGAGACTTGCGTCCGGCAGGGCCTCTTACCCGCAACGTTTTATACTAGCGCCATCAGCCTCTTTTTTCCACCCCTTTTCCGCGTGGCGCCCTACCGCATCACCATTACAGGCGCCGTACGGAGCGTATCGGCTGACGCATTGGCAATGCTGATCCTGGCGGCCAGAGCACCCGCTACCTCATGAAACGCCCGCGCAACAGACGTGTCGGCCGACTCCATAGCCACGGGCCGTCCCTCGTCACTGCTCCGGCGGATGTACGAATCGAGCGGAATTTCACCCAGGAACGGGATCTCCGCCTTCTCGCTTGCCGCCTTCGCCCCACCATGCCCGAAGATATCCTCGCGGTGGCCGCACTGCGAGCAGGCGTAGTAACTCATATTCTCGACGATCCCCAGGATCGGCGTCTTGAGCTTGTTGAACATCAAGATGGCCTTGGAGGCCACCTCCAGCGCCACATCCTGGGGAGTCGAGACGATGACGGCACCGGTGAGTGGAATCGTTTGACACAGGCTCAGTTGGATATCGCCCGTTCCCGGCGGCAGGTCGATCACCAGATAGTCCAACTCTCCCCATTCGACATGGCCTAGGAATTCCTGGACCATCTTGTGCAACATCGGACCCCGCCAGACCACCGCCTCATTCTTTGGCAGGAAGAACCCCATGGACATGATCTTCACACCATGCATCAGGGGTGGAATCATCCTCCCCGCTTCCGTCTGCTCCAACGCGCCACCCCCACCCATCAGCTTGGGAATGCACGGGCCGTAGACGTCCGCATCCATCAGTCCGACCCTGGCGCCCGTCCGCATTAAGGCGACGGCCAGATTTGCCGCCACCGTCGATTTGCCGACCCCTCCTTTGCCGCTCGCGACAGCCACCGTGTTAAGTACCCCGGACAGGTACGACGGTTGAGGCTCGCGGGAGGTGGTGACACGGGATGTCATGGTGACCTCTACCTGCTCCACACCTGGCAGAGCAGCGACGACTTGTCGGGCGCCCTCCTCCATCTGCTTCCTGACCGGGCAAGCGGGGGTCGTCAGCTCGATGGCAAATCTCACCTTGCCGCCGTCGATCTGCACGTCCCTGATGAAACCAAGCGAGACAATATCGCGATGGAGATCCGGATCCGGGATTTTAGCAAGCGCCTCAAGCACCGCTCGTTCTGTAACCATTTCGTTTCTTTGTACTCCCTCTTCTGCAACTTCACCGGCCTACCCGTCGGCAGACAGGTTAAGCGGCTATATCGCTCTGCACCTCTCGCTGGATTTGATCGATCCAGCGTTCCGTACGATCGCTGGCCGACACTCCCAAGCTCGGCACGTGATCAATATCGGTCGTCGATACGAACTCTCGGACCGTGAAGCCGCAGCGCGAACAGCGCTTATAATAAAATTTGTTGTCACCCTCCGCCTGTATCGACCCGACCCGATTCATACGGGCCTGACAACACCGGCTCGGAATAGGAGGAGAAATGATCTTATGAGGATAGCTGTTCCTGGCCTTCTTCTCTGTGGAGTACTCGATAATGCTGACCATCTGACCCTCCCGGGCCGATTGTTCCTCCATCTCACCTCGTGGATCAGCAACGGTCTTGCTCAGCCTCCAATGACGATACCCATAGGAATGACGATGTAAACTACTCATTTTGCCACTCCAGCTTTCCGAGGTCCCTCTAAAGGAGGGAGCTCATCAACTACCCTCATGACGATGTTGACGTTGAACCGGTTGTAAACCTCGTCCGTTCGGTCTGCGCCAATCCGGCCAAAAGCGCCTCCGTCGCTCCAGCGGAATCGGAGGGAAGCGTCACGTACGATATCCCCTTGTGGGAGACGGCCCGCGCATCTATCTGAGGTCTTGTCGACACCGCGACAATCGGCAGCGACGGGGCCAGTTCCTTGATGGCCGCGAGCATCAGGAGACAATCAAGCCCCGGCGTCTCCAGATCCACGATCAGGAGATCGGCGTCAACAACCTCGGCCACCGCCAGCGTTTGCAGTCCGCACTCACAGACTGTCAGACGGTACCCGTCTTCGCTGAACGCTCTGGACGCCGCGTCCACCAGATCCTCATTATTTGAACACAGCATGACATGCATGTTTATCGATCTCTCATCTGATCCGCTAATAACTCATTGATGAAGCAAAGACCGTACCAGTCAAATGGGCCGGAAGAATGGAGGCAGTTTCCCGTCTAACTAACTAGAATTGCTGTGACGGTATGAATTGAGGCAAAATTTCCTTGTCATGGGGACCCTTCGAAAGAGCAGGAGTTTTTCCGGGGGGGGAGGAGTTTTTCCGGGGGGGCGCACTCGTCATCCCCAGCTACGGTACCCCTTTCCTCAGCTTTGGGGTGTGCGACCTCTCCAATGATGGGCGCGGTATCGACCGCAAGCGGTCCTTACCAATCTCCGGGAAGCTGTCCTGACTCCGAGACCCTCTTTCCCAACGCTTGGGCGATCTGCTCGGCGGATCGGAACCGATCCGCTAGTGTAGTACGCCAGAAGTTCCTTTCCTTAGATTGTCATTCCGGGCTTGACCCGGAATCCAGTCTTTCCGCGCTGGATTCCCGCTCCCGGCTTACAACGTGCCGGGACAAGCTTCGCGGGAATACCCCATGCGCATGAAAGTCTGCGGCGTGAGACTATCACTCTCTTGGCTCGTCATTGCGAGCGACCAACGGGAGCGCGGCAATCTCACCGTTCTTTCCGGCAGCCACGCTCCCCAACAACTATGAGATTGCTTCAGTCGCGATGCTCCTTCGCAATGACCCACGGGCGAGACTCTCTGGGCAATGATGGTCTCGAAATCCATGTAAAGAAACGTTGGATACGCTACACGAGATGCCGAAGTCCAGGCCAGCGCAGTCGAACTGGAACAGCTCCCGCAGGAGTATTTGAAACTCCACCACCGGGGCAGTCACCATCTTCCGTCCATATCGATTATTGAACAGCTAACTGTGGAGCTTACCCGGCGCGAGCGAATAACGCAAAGTGGTCGGGTGCAGCAACTGGTTGGACGTCATGCATCATCTGGCATACGCGGCGACGTTGGCTTGCGCACAAGAACCCCGCTCTTGATCTCGAAGTCCCTGAACACAGAGACAGTATCGCTAACAATGGTGTGGAGATGCTTGATGGCGTCGAGAGCATCTTTCTTCGGCTTCTTACCGCGGGCGTGCGCATATCGATTCCGAAGCTTCCCGAGACTATCAGCCGCTTTTGCCGCCTCCACGCACAACACAGCGGCCTCCCTTAGGAAGTGCACGATGCCTCCGACCTCGACGTGCTCCAATTGATCGAGGGCTAGATCAGGAGGAGGCTTCGCGATTCCTCCATTCCGAATTAGCAATATAGCGCGAAACGCGTCTTTAACTATCCGTTCACCAATAATCCCGCACATCGCCACGCATGAGTAGAAATAGCCGTCCAAGCAGAGCTCCCGTGCCTCGAGTAGCAGCTGCAGGTACTCATTTTGCGGCTTCTGAAGGATGATGGGCGGAAGGTCCCAGACCCTTTCTGCGGACTGTACAATCTGCGCTTCGAAGCGGTGTCTGAGGATCGCTTGGAAAGCCTTGCGGGTCTCATCATTCTTCGGCTGATTCGGGAGTAGGTCTAAGAACACGGCACCGGGCAGGCTCTCATCACTCATGGCACCCTCCTACTGGACGTCTGCCCACAATTAGACAGACCTGTTTCATGCCCTAAACACTGCCCCGTCTTGCAGCCTATTGCCTCGGACCTAGATCGAGATACACATCGCATCCATCCGATTCTAAACGGTTTAACATGCATCACCGACCCTCCCATCGGCCGACAAGCCGGTCGGCCTGACTGCGAATGGCGCTACGCCTGGTTGAGGATCTGGGTGTCGCTTTTGATCGCGCTGAGATTCCTGAGACCCAAAGGCCCCTGGACGATCTGGAGGAGGCGCCATCTCCCTGGCCGTGGATGGGCCAACCTTCACCCTCGGTCACTCCCGCACCCTGCCAATGCAATACCCTGCACTGACCTGCTTATAGTCTGAGGCTCGCCTTATGCGATGACTGGGGCGTTGCTTTACGCTTGGCAGACTTGGCGGGTATCAATGCGATTAAAGAGCGTAAGGCGACGTTGACAGCGTCCGAGTTAGGAAAATACCGCCGCACATCCGGCTCCAGCATCACCGCGCCATCTTCCAGCGTGAAATATCGAATGCTTACAGTTCCATCAGCTTGATAAATCTTGACCACATGGCCTTGCCGGTAAGCGCGATAATACCTGCCACGCACACCTTTCTTGCCGCTGAAATCGTATTCGGGAAGCATATCAGCCTGGTCCACTTCGAGGTGTTTAGTCTTCGCCTTCTTCATAGGTTCTTCGCTCCGAAGCCGTCGCTTTACGGCAACTGATAATGCGGATAATCATGGTTCCTTCAGTCGCTTCGCGTTCTGTATGAATGACAAGCAAGATTTTATTGATGGCAGAAGTGCCGATGCTGAGATATCGCTCTTCGCTTGCCGAATGCTCTTCATCGGGGAAGGTAATCAGGAGTGGGTCATTGAAAACGGTTTTGGCCTCCTCAAAACTGACTTTGTGTTTTCTGAGGTTCTCTCTGGCCTTGTTTTCGCCCCATTCAAAAAGAAGTTCCATCGTCTCTGCTCGCAGGTCGTAGGGTAATCCATTCGCTGGTTTTTTTCAACCATACTGACCAGATGCCGTCAACTTGCAAGCTGCCGCAACTGTGACAAGCGGGCTAACAGCGCTGCGGATCAGCCGCAGGTGAACGCGCGATCAAGCTCGCGTGGACGGCTGTCCGCTGCATCCGTCGGAATCGGCGGGCGACAGCGTGGCCTTGAAGTTGGTGATGGCCTTGTCCTGGAGCTGGAGGGCAGCCTTGGCCGCATGCAGGATGGCATAATACGCGCGGGATACAGCATCGGCATAGAAGCCGTCTCGGCGGCACGGTTGGGCCGCGCCAAGGGCTTCAGCCGCTCGCCTCCACTCACCGATGACAAGGCTTCTGTTCATGCCACCCGCACCCCGTCACGCACGACTGCCCCGTAGAACGGCGAGCCACCGTGCCTTCGCAACGCCCATTCCTCCCGCGTATACACCATGATTGATGGGACAACCTCGGACAGGATAGCCAGGCTGTGACCGATATGGCGAACTGCTCGCTTCCGATTCCTATCGCCTTCGCGAAGGATAATCAGCACATCCAGATCGCTGTCCGGTCCGGCATCTCCCCGCGCTTTCGAGCCAAAAATGAGGATGTCGTCAACAGGCCCGGAAACTGTTCGACCAAGGCCTTCCGGTAGGCGTTCAGCCATACCAGTTCTTCAGAAGTTAGCTTCATCACTTAACCTTACCTTCAAACGCCTGAGAGGTATCGCAGCTAAAGATGTGGGCAACGTGGGATACGGCAGGTTCACTGCCAACATTATATGGTTTCCGCCAATTAGGGTCAACGAGTGCTTCAGCATGACACTGAGAGATCGCTTAGGCCACGGGTAGGTTCCCCGCCTCCAGGTCCTGAGACAGCGAGGCAAGATAGTGATGGCGTTAAGTTCATACCCTCCCGCACATTTGGCCTTGAAGAATACGGCAAAACGTAAGATGCTTAGGCAGTGGAATACTGGGAGGTCTTGTGGCGGCACATGGGGGTGCCAACGCTCATTGGGTATCTCACAGGAGGTCAATATGGCGGACGAGCAGCCAATCGTCGGGCGCACAAAACATGCAGAATTGACACTTGACCAGATCGCCGAACTGCAACCTGGGTTAGGTCAGTTAATGCCGCTGATGAGTGAACGCTACTGGATCTGCTATTACGCCGCCAAGGGCGGCAATTGGGCACTGGCCGCTTATCAGCTCAACGGCCTGCGAAGTCTGTTCAAAAAGGCTAATACGACACGGCCAAAGTACAAAGCGATGCTCGAGAGCTACACTAAGACAATCTTCGACCCACTTGCGCTGCACATCCAGACCAAAAGCTTCGCCGAGTTCGAGAAGTGCTACCTGCAGGGTATCGAACTGGCCAACAAGATGCACGGGTCTACTAATCACCCTGAGATTATCTGGAAGCTTCCGCCCACTCCTCCGCAACATCTGGAGATGGGTCCGTGTCTGTAGAGTGTGGAACACGAATATCCATGAAAAGATTGATCGCTCTTGCTGTAGCTCTGTTTGTCTGCGTGGCCTTCGAGTCGGTCGCTCAAGAGACGCCGCCGGATGGGCTGACGCTCCGTCAGGGAGACATGAAGATAGTGAAGGTTGCCGACGGCGCGAAAGCTTCAGACCTTCTGGGTGTCATAGAAATCGGCGGCGCATCCTCCGCTATCCCGATATTCAGCAAGGGGGGTGCGCTATACGGAATTGTCGCGGTGGATTTATACCAGCAACCCGGCGCATACCGGATGACGGTGTATGAGGCGGCAACCAAACGAGCGTTATCGACGAAAACACTGATCGTCAAACAAGGAGAATTTGAGAAGAGCGTCAGCCCGCGCTGGAACACACAGGTCTTTGGCCAAACCGATCTCGACAGAATCGCCAGAGAGAAAAAGGCGATTACTGAGGCTCTTCAGACCTCTTCACCTCTGCCACTCTGGCAGGACGGAACGATCGACCCGATTGAAAAAACCGACCATACCGGATTGATGACGACCCCCTTCGGCCAGATTCGGATGAACCCTACCCAAGACTGGTACCGGTTTCATCGGGGAACCGATTTTCAGGCTCCAGAGGGCTTTGCGATACGGGCGATTGCCGCCGGAAAGGTCGCGCACCTCGGCCATAATTATCTCTTGGAAGGCAATATTACGGTGATTGATCACGGTCTGGGGATCTTTTCTTCGTATCTGCATCAGTCGGCGTTTCTCGTGAAGGTTGGGGATGAGGTCAAGAAGGGAGATGTCATCGGACGGGTCGGGAGCACCGGCAACAGTAATGCTCCCCACTTACACCTTGCGCTCAGGATCGGCGCCGCGCTGGTCGATCCGACACAATTTATTGAAGCGATGCGTCAACCCTGAACACGTGATCTGCTCGCCGCCACGCTACATGAATCTGGTGATACCAATACCAATAGAAGAAATGGCATCGGCCGAACGCCTTCTATGTAAGAATTCCCGGGTGCCGGGTTGGGCGGGTAGTTGAACCTTTTCGTGTTATGAGGTGTTCTCGAGGACTTAGCAAAGTGGCACCGCGCTTGCATTTTTACGCTTGAGAAACCCCCTGCGGGTCGGCGGTTTCATTCTTGTTAACCCTAGCTGGAGGAGTGAAGCGATGCAAGCGTTATATAGGAACCTTTTGGTAACCACTCTCTGTGTCGCTGTATCGGTTCTCATGTTTGACGGTGTCAGTCATGCGAATGGCGGCCACTCGGTTTCAAAGGTAAAGGTCAAGGTCAGGGCAGAGCTTGAACCGTTCGACACGTCTCCCGAACCGGATGCCGAGGGCCAGGCAAGGCACCATAAGGAGATCCGGAAGGGAGTAATAAAGAAAGACGAATTCAAGGGAATGGTGACCATTCCGGTTCCTTCACCCGACTTGGGAATTACGAGAGACAACGCAAAAAACGCTGATGTCCGCCTGATTCTGAGCCATGATACTATCGACTATGCCGAGTGCCTTCTGAAGTTCGGCGGGTTCGAGGATGAGGATGACGATAGTGACGATGACGATGAGGCGGCTCAGGCGCATTTTAGGGTCCATGTACGGACAAAGCACGGGGCTGCAGTCGCGAAGAAGGGTACGTGCGACATCAACTTGACTACAGTCGCCGTCGACCTGGGTGTTCCGGACGTACAGGACGGCGATCTGGCTACGATCACGCTTGTGACAGACTCTAATAATCGAGGCACGGATATAGATTTCCTGGAGGGCACCTTCGAGTAGCACCATTGAACGTCCGATTCTCTGAAGCTCCTACTGCTGGGCACAGCAAGGGGGCCGAGCGACAACCCGGCCCCCTTGTGCCTTTTCCGGACCCCAACTCCTCTTTACAATCCTCGACTTATTATGTTATTTTTGCTCTACAGCTAAGGAGGTGAGCCTATGTCTGGACATTCCAAATGGTCGGGCATCAAACACAAGAAGGCTAAGGTAGATGCCCAACGGGGTCGTGTATTTACCAAGTTGATCAGGGAGATCACAGTGGCCGCCAGGGCGGGTGGCGGCGATCCGGACGGGAATCCTCGCCTTCGATTGGCGGTCGAGAAGGCCAAAGCTGTCAACATGCCCCAGGACAACATCCAGCGAGCCATCCAGAAGGGGACAGGCGAACTCCCCGGCACCTCCTACGAGGAGTATATCTATGAGGGATATGGGCCGGGAGGCGTCGCGGTCTTACTGGAGATCGTAACCGATAATAAGAACCGAACCGCCCCGGAGATCCGCAAAGCGTTTGCCAAGTACGGGGGCAACCTTGGGGAATCGGGATGCGTCGCCTGGATGTTTGATAAGAAGGGGCTGATTCAAGTATACACATCCGAGGCGGACGAGGATCGGCTGCTGGGCGTGGTACTGGAGGCAGGCGCCGAGGATGTTCGACGGTCGGACGACACCTTCGAGGTCATCACTGCGCCAAAAGACCTGGAGCGGGTGAAGGCATCACTGACGAAGGAGAAGATCGGGATCGCCGAGGGCGAAGTGACCATGCTGCCCCAGAACACCGTCAAGCTGGAAGGAAAACAGGCACAGCAGATGCTCCAGTTGATGGAAACGCTCGAAGAGCATGACGACGTGCAGAATGTGTACGCGAACTTCGACATCCCGGACGAGATCATGGCTGCAGCGACCGGCTAGGCCAGTGGTACGCGGTGTTGAACCATTGGATCGCCCAATAATCTCGATGGAAGGGCCGTGCTGGTCTTAGGAGTTGATCCGGGGGCCGGCGCGACCGGCTACGGGATGGTGGCTCGCAGCGACGGCGCATTGCGGGCTGTAGAATACGGCAGCATCATCACCACGCCTCGCGACCCGTTTCCCGCCCGCCTGCAACAGATCTACAGTCGTCTGGCTGAGTTGATCCGTTGTCATCAACCGGAGTGGGCAGCGATCGAAAGCCTTATCTTCGCGAAAAATGTACAAAGCGCGTTCAAGCTGGGTCAGGCGAGAGGGGTCGCGATTCTGGTTGCCGCGCAGAACGGGCTTACTGTCGCGGAATATAGCCCGCTGCAGATAAAAAGCGCTGTCACAGGATATGGCGCCGCGGGCAAATTCCAGGTCCAGCAGATGGTGCAGTCGCTCCTTGGCCTCAAAGAGCCGATCCGTTCGGCCGACGCGGCCGATGCGCTGGCCGTGGCCATTTGCCACCATCATTCGGCCGGGCTCCTGCATCGATTGGGAGGCAGAGGACGGTGATCGCTCAACTTCGCGGTCTATTGGCGTCCAAGGATCCCGGGCAGATTGTGATCGACGTCAACGGGGTCGGCTACCAAGTCTTTGTTCCGCTTTCGACATTCTATCAGCTCCCGGAGATTCAACAGGAGGTGCACCTTCGCATCTACACGCATGTCCGCGAGGATGCCATCCAGCTTTACGGGTTTCATGCGATCGAGGAGCGGATAACGTTCGAACTGCTGACAGGGGTCTCCGGAATCGGACCTCGCCTCGCGGCTAACATCCTGTCCGGAATCGCAGTGGAGGAGTTCATCCCGGCTGTCCTGGAGGGCGATACCGCAAGACTCAAGGCGATTCCGGGGGTGGGGCGGAAAACAGCCGAGCGGATCATCCTGGAGTTAAAGGACAAGGTCACAGAGGTCCCCTGTAGAGGTCGGGTCGTGGTCGACCGCCAGCCGAGCCCGGAACGAGATCGGACCATCGAGGATGTCGTCTCCGCACTGCTGAACCTGGGCTGCAGTCGCAAAGAGGCCTCGGCGGCGGCTGAGGCGGCGCATCATACCGTCGGCGATGGGACAGACTTTGAAACGTTGGTCAAGCAGGCCCTGAAGCATCTCTCCGAGAGGACGGGGAAGCGGCTATGACAACGGCGAAGCAAAAGCAGGAGAGCGGCCGGGAACGGGTGGCGAATCGGCAGCTTCAGGACGAGGATCAGGAACTCGAGCAGAGCCTGCGCCCGAAAGCCTGGGATGACTATATTGGCCAGGAGAAGGTGAAGGCAAATCTCCAGGTGTTCGTCCGTGGAGCGAAGGCACGAAGGGAACCCCTGGACCACCTGCTCTTCTACGGCCCTCCGGGGCTTGGCAAGACCTCTCTCGCCTTTATGATCGCCTCGGAGATGGGGGTAAATATCCGGGTCACCTCCGGACCGGTCATCGAACGGCAGAAAGACCTGGCAGCCATCCTCTCGAATCTCAGGGAACAGGATGTCCTGTTCATCGACGAGATCCACCGACTGAATCCCCTGGTCGAAGAGACGCTCTACCCGGCCATGGAAGATTACCGGCTGGACCTGATCATCGGTCAGGGCCCGAGCGCACAGAGCTACCGGCTGAAGCTGCCGCGTTTCACCTTGATCGGGGCCACGACTCGCGCAGGGCTTCTGGCCTCGCCCCTGCTCAATCGGTTCGGTGTCGTCCAGCGTCTGGACTTTTACAATGACGCCGATCTCTTCAGAATTGTCCTGCGGTCGGCACAGATTCTCGGGGTATCAATCATGGAGAACGGCGCGTGGGAAATCGCGCGGCGCTCCCGTGGAACGCCTCGCATCGTCAATCGCCTGCTACGGCGCGTCAGGGACTTCGCCCAGGTGCTTGGGGATGGTGTCATCACCCGTGAAGTTGCGCAGAGCGCACTGGAACGGCTCGAGGTCGACACCAATGGGTTCGACGAGATGGATCGGCGGATCCTGCACACCATCATCGAAAAGTTTGCCGGTGGGCCCGTGGGAATCGAGACGCTCGCAGTCGCCGTGGGAGAGGAAAAGGATACGATCGAGGACGTCTATGAGCCGTTTTTGATTCAGCAAGGGTTTCTGGCCAGGACTCCAAGAGGCCGCACCGTCACTCGCCTGGCCTTTGATCACTTCAAGCTTCCACGTCCGGCGGAGCTGCAGGGCGAGTTGTGGCAGAGCTAACCGGAGCGCTCACTATTACTGGAGACAGGGGAGCAGTGCGGGGGATGGATTCACTTGCCAGGACGTTGATCGTGTTCGGCCTCGTTGTAGCCGCCATAGGGGGACTCCTCCTGCTCATCGGTAAGATCCCGTTTGTCGGGAAGCTACCAGGGGACATCTATATCCAACGCAAGAACTTCTCATTTTATTTTCCCCTCACGACCTCAATACTCCTGAGTATCCTCCTGACCATACTCTTTTCATTATTTCGCCGACGATGAGCGGCGACAATGCCGCCAGGAGCTGACTCCTCCCGTGTCCATTTCGCTTCGGACAGTCGATTTTGACTACACCCTGCCCCCCGAGCTGATTGCGCAAGCACCCGTTCCTGAGCGCGATCGCTCGCGGCTCCTGGTTCTGGATCGGAACACAGGCGCCCTGCACGATCGAATCTTCCGCGATCTCCCGGAGTACCTCGTTCCAGGAGACCTGTTAGTCATCAATGAGGCGAAGGTGATCCCCGCCAGACTCTTCGGCCGATCCGAGCGGCGGCATCAGATCGAGGTGTTGCTTCTATACGAGGTTGAGGTCGATCCCGACATGGGCCCTGCCGGGACAGACCGCTGGGAGGCCTTAATCAAGCCGTCCAGGCAGGTTCGGATCGGCGACCGCCTTGCGTTGGCCGACGATACGATTACGGCCGAGGTGATAGAGAAACGCGGCGAAGGACGCCATCTGCTCAAGCTTGTGTATGACGGAAGACTCGCCGACCTGTTGTGGCGCTTCGGTCGGATGCCGGTTCCGCCCTATATTAAAAGACAGGGTATAGGGTATAGGGTAGAGGGTTTAGAACAAGGCTTTCCAAGCCCTCTAGACCCTGGACCCTACCTCCTAGACCCTAACACTTTAGATCGCGAGCGGTACCAGACGGTATACGCAAAGCATGAAGGGGCCGTCGCGGCGCCCACGGCCGGCCTCCACTTTACACCGGACCTGATTGAGACGCTCACACGACAAGGTATCGCTGTGACCCCTATCACGCTTTTTGTCGGGCCCGGTACGTTTCGTCCTGTTCGAATGAAGGAGGTTGCACAGCATCGGATGGAGCCGGAGCGCTATATCATTCCGGAGCAGACGGCCCTGGCGGTCAAGGCCGCCAGGAGAGAAGGACGGAGGGTGATCGCGGTGGGAACGACGACCGTCCGGACCCTGGAGCATGCCACCGTCATGGGCGAGATACGGGCAGGGGTAGGCCTGACAGACCTCTTCATCTACCCGGGCTATCGGTTTACGAGCATCGACGCCATCATTACCAACTTTCATCTGCCCTGCTCTACCCTCTTCATGCTGGTCTCGGCCTTCGCGGGCCGGGAGACGATGTTGGCCGCGTATCGCGAGGCTATCGCCAGGTGCTACCGTTTCTACTCCTACGGCGACGCGATGTTGATTGTATGATGAGACAGCCAAAGTCAGGGACAAAGGCTGAAGGCTGAAGGCTTCAAAGGAAAAGTCGTGACCTTCGATCTGCTGAAAACCGATCCAACAACGGGTGCACGGCGGGGTCGCCTAACAACGCCTCATGGCACGGTGGAGACGCCTGTGTTTATGCCGTGCGGGACGGGAGGAGCGGTGAAGGCGCTCACACCCTATGAACTGGAAGTTGAAGGGGTACAGTTGGCCCTGTGTAACACCTATCACCTGTACCTGCGTCCCGGCCATCGACTGATTGAGGAGTTGGGTGGTTTGCATCGCTTCATGGCGTGGTCCGGCTCGATCCTTACCGACAGCGGGGGGTTCCAGGTCTACAGCCTGGCCCGATTACGACAGATCTCGGAGGAGGGGGTACGCTTTCGATCTCATCTCGACGGATCACTGCACTTTCTCTCGCCGGAGCTGGCCATCCAGGTTCAAGAGTCGCTTGGGGCGGATATTATCATGCCGCTTGACGAATGCGCCCCCTATCCATCGACAACCGACTACCTTCAGCGATCGCTGGAGCTGACACTCACGTGGGCAGAGCGATCTCGAACGGCTCATTCCGATGGACAATCGGGGCTGTTCGGCATCCTGCAAGGAGGGACCGATAAAGCGCTGCGGGAACAGGCCGCGACAGCTTTGCAGAAGATCGGCTTTGACGGCTATGCGTTAGGCGGCCTCGCCGTCGGCGAACCGAAAGCCGTCATGTACGAAACCGTCGCCCACGTGACGCCGCTTCTGCCTGCCGATCAGCCTCGTTACCTGATGGGGGTCGGAACGCCGGAGGATCTCGTAGAAAACGTGATGCGCGGGGTAGACATGTTCGACTGCGTGATGCCTACCAGACACGGCAGGACCGGAAGTCTGTTCACCAGCCAGGGCCGAATCAATATCAAGGGGGCGGCGTATACGTCAGACGAGAGACCGGCAGATCCCGCCTGTGATTGTTATACCTGTCGACACTTCTCTCGCGCCTATCTTCGGCACCTCTTTATGACCGGCGAGATACTTGGACTACGCCTGAATACGCTTCACAATCTTCATTTCTATGTTACCCTTATGCGGCAGATCCGCCAGGCCATCGAAGCAGGGGACCTTGCCGCATTCCGGACAAGGTTTCTTGAACAGATCGGCACGCTGAATCACGATAACACGATCGTCTCATAACACACGACACGGAGGAGGTCAGGAAATGGGAATAGCGTGGGCGCAACAGGGGACTCCAGCCGAAGCCGGACCTACAAGTATACTCCCGGTCATGCTCCCTTCGGTGCTGATATTCCTTGTCTTTTATTTCTTAATGATTCGTCCCCAGCAAAAGAAACAGAAAGAACAGAAGGATATGCTGGCGAATCTGAAGACCGGTGATCAGATTATTACTACCGGAGGCTTGTATGGCACGATTGTCAAGTTCGGTGAAGACAACAGAGTCAAGGTCAGGATTGCCGAAAACGTGACGGTTGAGATCGCCAGAAGCGCCATCACTGAGAAGCCTATCGGGACTACGGAGGTGGCGAAGGCCAAAAGCGATTAGGCCGTTCCCCGCCATCTACTGGAAAAGTTCAATAGTAAAGGGATAGGAACCGGAACAGTGCGCCGTCCATGAGACGGCGCACTGTAGATTTTTCTGCTGACAGGTGAGTCAGGCGGAATATAGCTCGTTTCCGGGTCTTATTGAGTTAATACGGAATGGCGGGAGGCAACCGACTCTCCAGCTACGGCCTGATCGCCCGGGCTCATAGGCGCCTTCGGAGAAATCTGTGTTGCCGCTTTTTCCTCCCAGGCTGTATCCTCTCCGGTGAAATATCTCAGCCGAACTTTTTTGAATTCCCGTACTGTCCACAGCATCGCGTAATGCTCGATCCCCGTCTCTCCACTGATCGCTGCAACCGTTTCCTCGCATGCTTCCCGGCTCTTCTGATGGACCATCGTAAAGAGCGAAAACGGCCACTCCGGAAAGGTGGGGCGCTGATAGCAGTGACTGACCGCGCGAAACTGCGCCATCTGATGTCCAACGGACTCTACTTTCTCTTCCGGCACCGACCACGCCGCCATGACGTTCCCGGTGTAGCCGGCCTTGCGGTGGTGTAAGATTGCCGCAAAGCGGCGCATGATGTGCCGCTGGAGAAGCTCTTGTGCACAGACCAACATCGCCTCAACACCCAGTCCGCACTGTCTGGCAGCCTCGCGAAACGGCTCCCCTGCAAGCGGCAGATCATCCTGGAGAACCCGCACGATCAGGCGCTCCTCTGGATCTAGACCACGCTCGGAATGACCGTTGCCCGTGAAGAAATGGCCCTCCTCCTTACGTACGCCTGCTGCGTCAACATCCATATCCAGGCGTACCCCGATCTTAAAGACCCTGAGCGCCGGAAAGAGTCGTGCCGCCTCGGCGCCCGTATCTCGCGCCAACACCGCGACGCTGGATTCGAGCCCCAACCGACTCTCTGGGGAAACAGCAAGGGTAAACCATACATTAAACGGACAACAGGCATTTACACCGAAGGTGTCCGGAAGCGTATACCTGCGGAGATAGTTGTGACTTACCCCGGGATGAGCGTTAATCTGCGCGGCCGCCTCGTCAACGCACTCCTCACGCAATCGGAAGCCGACCAGCGATGATCGATAGCCAAGGCGCGACGTATCGAAAATGGCACCGATATTTCGGACAAAACCTTCAGCTTTGAGCCGGGCAATGCGCTCGATCACATCGTCTTCAGTAAGGCCCACACTCTCGCCGAGGGCGCGATAAGGGCGCTCTACAAGCGGGATGCCGGCCTGGATCGCATCCAATAGTTTACGATCGATTGCATCCATCTCGAACACGAACACCCCTCGCTTTCTGTATCCCGAGCTTACGCGTTCGGGTAGCGATCATGGCAGAGAATACGCTCAACCTTCTTCGAATCCCTTCACTCCGGTCTCTTCTCTCCCTGAGATGAGACGCCAGGAAATACCTTCACCGAAAGGTCCTGACCGACATGGCACTGCAAGCAAAAATCATTGCGCGTCGGATGCGGCGTGATGGGAGCCCCCGCGACCCCGAATTCGTGGCAAACCAGACACATGCCTTTCCTGGCTTCCGCATCGTGGGGGACCAAAGGCGGGGCGCCCTCATAGGCGCGAGGCAGCCTCTTGCTGCCTTGTTGAGGAGTCGCCTGTTCAGAAAGCGCACGGCCGCCTAGTGCAACCAGCACGCAAAAGAAAACCACTCCAAAAAAGACTACTGTTTTGAGCGTCTTTGCCATCATTCTTCACACTTTCTCGATTCGAACTGCGCACTTCTTAAAGTCCGGCTGTTTGGAAATAGGATCGTAGGCGTCAAGCGTCACCAGGTTGATGAGGACATTTTCATCGAAGAACGGCACAAACACGACTCCTTTTGGAACCGTATTCCTTCCGTTTACTTGAGCCTTTGCGATAACCTCCCCACGACGCGACTGAACACGAACCTGATCCCCAGTCTTGATTCCCAAGGCAGCCGCGTTCTCGGCGCTGATCCAAACAGGCGCAAAGGGGGCGGCACGGTGAAGCTCAAGGACTCTTCTCGTAATGGTCCCTGTATGCCAGTGCTCAAGGACGCGGCCTGTTGTGAGCCACAAAGGATATTGTGCATCCGGCTGCTCGGCGGGCGGCTCGTAGGGCCTCGCCCAAATGACGGCGCGACCATCCGGCTGGCCGTAAAACCGGACACCCTCGCCTTTCTTGACGTACGGGTCGAGCCCCTCCCTGTAACGCCACCGTGTTTCTTTGCCCTCGACAACAGGCCAGCGCAGCCCGCCCCGGACCTTCGCGTATACATCATAGGGCGCAAGGTCCTTCCCTGATTCTTGGCCGAACTTCCGATACTCCTCAAAGAGCGCCTTGTGCAGAGGCGCCTCCCCATAGTTAAGCAGGTGTCCCAGATCCAAACGCTTGGCTAACTCGACGATCTGCCAGAGATCGTCCTTCGCCTGACCCGGCGGGTCTACCATTTTGAACCAGTGCTGAGTGCGCCGTTCGGTATTGCCGAACATCCCCTCCTTCTCGACCCACATGGCCGACGGCAGGATGAGATCGGCGTGGCGAGCGGTTTCACTGGGGTACACCTCTGAAACGACAATAAATCGCTCGCCTCCTTTTCGCGCACCCCTGCGATAGCGGCCCGCATGGGGCAGCGTCTGAAACGGGTTGGTGGTGTTGATCCAGATGACCTTGACATCACCGCGATCCAATGCGCGAAACATCTCTATGGCGTGAAACCCTGGTCTGGGTGAAATCTTCTCAACCGGGATATTCCAGATGTGCGCCGCCTTTTTGCGGTGCTCTGGATTCGCAACAAACATACCGCCAGGAAGAGTGTGTGACAGGACACCTACCTCCCGCGTCGTTCCGCATGCTGAAGGCTGCCCGGTCAGCGATAAGGGACTGTTGCCGGGTTCGGCAATTTTTCCGGTCAGCAGGTGCAGGTTATAGACAAGGTTGTTGATCCAGGTGCCCCGCACATGCTGGTTGAAGCCCATGGTCCAACAGGACACGGCCTTACGCCTGGGATCGCCCAACAGCCGAGCAATCTGACGGATCGTATCGGCTGAAACGCCGGAAAGTTGTTCAGCATACTCCGGCGTGTAGGACTCCAGGAACTTCTTATACTCCTCGAAACTGATCGGCTGAGGCTTATCGGCAAAAGGCTTATACGTCTTCCAACTGGTTTCCGAAGCCCCGCCATACTCAAAGTTATCCTCTACGCCATAGCCGATCCCTGTCAGTCCCTTTTTGAAGGTGACATGCTTCTCAATAAACGCGCTGTTTACGAGCCCTTCCTTCACGATGACATGTGCCATGGCATTCGCGATGGCGAGATCTGTGTGAGGCTTGAAAATAGCGACGATGTCCGCTGGTTCGTCGGAACTGCGGTTCAGAAAGGTTTGCAAGCTGACGATCTTGACGTTGGGATCCTGGTGTTTTCGCTCAACCATCCGCGAGTAGAGGATCGGATGCATCTCGGCGAAGTTAGAGCCCCAGACAAAAAAGGTATCAGTCAATTCGAAATCGTCGTAGCACCCCATCGGCTCATCCATGCCGAAGGTCGAGTAAAAACCGGCTACGGCCGAGGACATACAGAGGCGCGGATTCCCCTCCACGTTGTTAGAGCCGATCCCCGCCTTCATCAATTTGTTGATGGCGTAACCTTCAAAGATCGTTGTTTGCCCCGAGAAGTAGACTGCGACCGACTCCGGACCGTGCTGTTGAATAGCCTCTTTAAACTTGGAGGCCATGATATCCATCGCCTGAGTCCAGGAGATCTCAGCGAACTTGTTGCCTTGGCGAAGCAGCGGAGCCTTATAGCGGTCAGGGCCATAGAGAATTTTAGGGAGACTATAACCTTTGATGCAGAGCAGGCCACGATTGACGGGCGCCTCTGGATCGCCTTTGACGGCCACCACTTTGCCTTCCCGAAGTCCTACCAGCACGCCGCATCCAACCCCGCAGAAACGACAGGGGCTCTTCTTCCATTCCTCTGCCGTCTCGGCAGCCTCCGCAACCCCCTCGGGGATAGCGAATAGTGCGTCGGGCGAAGTCAGAGCTACGGCGCTTGCCCCGGCTAAGGTCTTTAAAAGCTCTCTACGAGAAAGTTTCATGTTTGGCCCTCAGGTCCGGATTAACTGAACACTGTCATCACGGTCTCTTACATCCCAAATTTGTGCGCCCTGTTGGCGAAAAAGATCCCGGAGGGATGATCCGCCGGGAACTCTTTCAGCACCTGAAAGGTCGCCGTATCGTACACAACGACTTTGCCGCCGTCCATCAGAGAGACGTACGCAGCTTCTCCCTTTGGCGTAAACTGCGGGTGTGTGGCCCCGGCCCCGGGATTGAGCGTTTTGACAACCTTCATGCTGTCAACGTCAATGACATCGATCAGATCTCCGTTTTTACCGATAATGTCTACCCATACTTGACGTCCGTCAGGTCGTACCACGGTGTAGAGCGCGGTCCCGCTGATCGGCACGGGGGTGAGCGGCGTCCAGTCGAGCGTGGAATAGACCAGCGCAACCTCGCGCTTGAGCGCAGGCAGAAAAGCCAACCGCCCAGTAAGAGCCCAGCCTTTGAGATGCGGAATTTTCCACAGTGGAACATCGGGACCTTTACCCTGCTCGGCCAGAATCGGAGCGACTCGATCGAGCTTCCAGGTATCGAGGAGCCCCATCCAGTTCGAGTCTAAAAAGCCCGCGAGATAGTAGCGTCCGTCCGGACTGATCAGCGCGTCATACGGCATCTTCCCGACATCGGGAAACTTTCGAATTACGGGAAACTCTTTTTTCCCCGCATCCACCACCCATATGCTGTTGCCGTCCATCAAAGAAAATACGAGGAGGTTGCCGGGGGCATCAACTAACCCCGCCACTCGGGACGGTAATTGCTCTCTGCCCTTTTCACTTGCGTCCGTGTACAGGGCCGGGATCGTCTTCACCAGTTCCAACGTGTCGGCGTCCAGAATGCGCACCTCGCCTGGAACATAATTACTGAGGGCTACGTACTTGCCATCCTGGCTAACCACACCGCCGACGGACAATTTCCCTGCATTCACCTGCTTAACAAGCTTCAGAGTGAGAAGATCGATCTTGGAGACTTCGCCTGTGCGACCGATGACATAGGCGTAGCGCGCGTCCGGGGAGAATTTCACCGTCGCGTGGGTAAGGTTGCCGAGTCCCGAGATGCGCCCCAGCAGTTCGTGGCGGGAGGAGTCGATGATAAGTACGCTGCCGGCCTGTCGCTCAATGACGACCACCAACGACGCCGTCCCCCACCGCCGCTCATCGGCGCTCGAATGCAGGGGCAGGCTGAGCGCCAGGAGAATGAGGAATGCCTTAACCGCGAACCGAAATATGCGTACTCGCACGACTGTCTTCCTTTCCATTCGTCGATGAGATCCCTAACTCCTCGTCGCTCAGGTAACAGCTAGGGTCGGACGCCCACAGATCCCCGGTTGTCGCCTCCGCCCTGACTCTCGAGTTGCCGCCGCACAGATCGAGATACGGGCATTGGGCACAGCGGCCCTTGAGCGCGTGTCGGCGATCTTTCAGGACGCGCATGATCGGATCAGTGGTATCTTCCCAGATCGCCGCAAAACTCCGCTCTCGAACATTGCCGAGGGTGTAATGTCTCCAAAACGGATCGGCATAGACGTGTCCGAGGCTGTCGATACAGCCCAGAGAGACGCCGGAGCTGTTTCCCCCTCGGCGCTGCAGGAGCCGAAAGACCGATTGCGCCTTCGCAGGGGCAGACCCTCGTATCTTCAAGTAGAGGTAGACACCGTCGGCATCGTTATTACCGGTGGTGACCTCGATCTTGGATCCGCGGCGATGCATATCGACACTCCTCTGGATGAGATAATCGATCGCGCCGCGCCGTTCCTCAGGCGACAGATCGTCATGGACCAGCCCCGCACCTCGGCCTGAATAGACCAGGTGGGCGAAGTACAGGCGATCTACGTTCTCCTGCTCCGCCAGGTCACACATCGCGGGCAGATCGTGCAGGGTCCGACGGCACAGTGCAGTCCGTATGCCGACCTTCATCCCTTCATCGCGAGCGTGCCGCAGCCCTTGCAGCGCCAGCGCAAACGAGCCATCCATTCCCCGAAAACGATCATGGACCGGGCCGATACCATCCAGGCTCACGCCGACATACGTGATGCCGAGGCGCCTCAGCCGCCTTGCGGCTGCCGCGTCGATCAACGTCCCGTTCGTAGACAACGCACAACGCAATCCAAGATCTTGCGCATGCTCGGCGAGCGTGTAGAGATCCTCTCGAAACAACGGATCACCACCGGACAGAATGAGCATCGGGATCTTATAGCCGGTGAGATCCGCGATCAGCCGCTTCCCTTCGTCGGTCGTCAACTCATCGGCATAGGCGCGGTCCTGCGATTGGCTGTAGCAGTGCAGACAATGGAGGTTACAGCGCCGCGTCAGATTCCAGATAACCACCGGCCTTTCCACGGAAGGCGGCAGAGACCATCCATCCTTCTGCGTTGGAGGCGTCTGAGCGCCTTGAGCGGGCCCGCACAACAGTTCTGTAATCCTCAGCATTATCTATATTCCATGGCCAAGCGCGGCTTTCTTGAGGCTCTGGCTCTGCTTCTCCAGGGAAGCCTGCTAGCCCCTTACTCCATACTCAAGCCGACCACCCCGCATCCATCGGCCAACTTTATTATAATAGCGCGCTTTACAATAATATGAAAGACCGCCAGGGTGAGCCGTTCGAGACTCACCCTGGCGGTCCATTTTCCACGTGCGACCTTGATTAATAAATATCCTTCACAGTGTTGTAGACGTTAAACTTACCTGTCGGCGTGATGATGCGCGGATCGTCGATCCTGGCCTTCTCTTGCAGTGTCTTATCATCATACACGACGATCTCGCTCTTGCCGTCTTTCTTCCCCCAGACGCTGATCCACACCTCATCCCCGGCCTTATTGAACTCGAAATGCACAGCGCGACCTTTGTCCGATACCTTCCAGCACTTCGGATCTTTCTCCGGATTCGCTTTCTCGAAAACGCAGACCTGCTTTTGAATGGCTGGATCGCCATTCAGGGCGTGATCTACCCAGACATTTTTACTCTTCGGGTGCGTCTTGATAAACAGGCCGCCTCCTCCGAGCGTCTTGAGATCCCTCACCTTTTTCCAGGCAGACTCCTTGTGCTTGGCCGGATCGGTACCGTAAACGGCGATCTTGCCTTCGCCGAGATGCGGGGTACCATTCACCGGACCGAATTTCGGATCGATCCAGTTGGCGCCACGTCCCGGATGAGGCTTGATTCCGGATTCGAAGATCGCCTCCAGCTTACCCTTCTCGACGTCGATCACGACCACCTTGTTCGCCATGTTAGCCGCCACCATGAAGTAGCGTTTGGTGCTGTCCCAGCCGCCGTCGTGCAGAAACTTCTCGCCTTGGATCTGGGTCATCTTGAGGTTCTTGAGATCCGAGTAATCGACAAGCCAGATCAGCCCGGTCTCCTTAATGTTAATGACCCACTCGGGCTTGAAGTGCGACGCCACGATCGAGGCGACCCGGGGCTCGGGGTGATACTCCATCGTATCGTAGGTCATGCTCCGACTGCTGATGACCTTCAGTGGTTCCAGCGTGTTACCGTCCGTCACAATAATCTGCGGCGGCCAATAGCAACCGATGACGGCCAGCTTGTCGGTGAAGTCACCGAGCTTACCTTTATACTTACTCGTATCGATAGAGCGCGCATCGCTGCACGGTTTGATCTCCGCGATCTTATCCGGAACCTTCATCCACAGATCGATCATCGTCGCCCGACCATCACGGCCGATAGTATACATGTAGCGTCCCGAAAAGGAACTGCGCGAGATATGGACCGCAAACCCCGTCTTGACCGTGTTGACGATCTCTTTGGTATCGCCGTCGATGATCGCCACCTGACCGGCGTCACGAAGGGTCACGGCGAAAAAGTTCTGCCAGTCACGGTTATGTTCTGGCTTCGTGGGTCGCTTATCCGGCGGCACGATCAGGTTCCAGCTTTTCTTCATATCCGCCATAGAGAGCTCGGGAGGTGTGGGCGGGTCATGCTGGATGTAACGGGCCATCAGGTCGCTTTCGGCGTCGGTGAGAATGCCTTGCCGACCCCAGTCCGGCATCCCGCCTCCCGTACCATTCACGATGAACGCTTTCAAAACCGGTGTAGTCAAAGCGCGGGTTTTTGCCGGCAGAAGCTGCGGACCGGTTGCACCTTTTCTCAAGACCCCGTGACAGCCCGCGCACCGGTCGAAATAGATCTGCTTGGCCGCCTCAAGTTCGCCAGGGGCCAGCGGTGGAGCCGGTGGAAGCGCCGGCGGCGCCTCCGCAGCCAGAACCGGAACGGTCCATAGCATGCCTAGCGCCACAGTTAACACCGTCAACTTTGTTCTAGTCGTCATGCCCTCTCCTTTCGTTAAATGGTATCCACAGGCATTCCACGGTTAGCGCGCTGTCAGACCTTACTCGCGACTCCACGTTGACTGCATACCGTTTATACTGCTCAACTGTATGCTTCTGTGACTGGTGAGCCTATTTGACACACTACCAAGCCGCATTGGGGGCCACTATCGCACCGCCAGCGTCCGCCTGTCAAGGGTTTTCTTGGGCCGGACCGGACAACATATTTCGATTGAAAGCGTCTGGACAGCAATGGTAGGGTAGAGACAGAGCTATACGCCGCTTTTCAGCATACAGCACCCGGAGGAACGCGAAGCCGGGAACGGACGAGTCATGGAGATACGAGATGTTTGAGACCATCGAATGGACATCGGCAGGCATGGTCCGGCTTTTGGATCAACGCCGGTTGCCGGCGGAGGAAGTGTATGTGGAGTGCCGCGATGCGGCGGCGGTCGCGCAGGCAATCCGGTCGATGCAGATTCGCGGAGCCCCGGCGATCGGTGTGGCCGGCGCCATGGGCTTGGCGTTAGCGGCGCAGTCGATTCAGGCAAGCAGTTTCGAGGAGTTCGATGCGGAGTTATCGCGCCATGGCGAGGCGCTGCGCCGGACCCGCCCTACAGCCGTGAATCTGGCATGGGGGATCGAGCGGATGCTGCGGTGCGCTCAGCAGCATAAGGCCCTCCCGATCGCCGAGCTCGTTGAGGCCCTCATTCGGGAGGCGCAACAGATCCGGGAGGAAGACATCCGGGACAACCGGGCGATCGGCGCATACGGCCAAGGACTGATCCCCGATGGAGCCGCCGTCCTGACTCACTGTAATGCCGGGGCCCTGGCAACCGCCGGCTATGGAACCGCCCTAGGAGTGATCCGCGCGGCGCACGCGGCCGGGACCAGACTGTCGGTGTGGGCCGGTGAGACCAGACCGTTTCTGCAAGGCGCCAGACTGACCGCCTGGGAGTTGCAGCAGGACGGCATTCCGGTGACGCTCATCACCGACAATATGGCGGGACACCTGATGCAGCGGGGCGAGATCGATCTCGTCATTGTTGGAGCCGACCGGATCGCTCGTAACGGCGACGTGGCGAATAAGATCGGAACCTACACCCTGGCCGTTCTGGCGCAAGCGCACGGGCTCCCGTTCTATGTCGCAGCCCCCCTGTCCACTCTGGATCTGTCGCTTCGCGACGGCGAGGCAATCCCGATCGAGGAGCGCGATCCCAAAGAGGTCACCGATTGGGCCGGTGTTCGGACCGCACCGGTGGGTGTGAGGGCGAGAAATCCCGTCTTCGACGTGACACCACACCGCTATATTACCGCCCTGATTACCGATCGGGGCATAGTCCGGTCCCCCTATGACTCAGGCTTATCCGCACTGACCGGGATCGGCCCTTCGGGCAGGGTATAGGGTATAGGGTATGGGGTATAGGGTATGGGGTAGTCGATACCCTGGATTCTATGCGTTACGTTCTACACACCGCTTGGTTATAATACTCTCCGCCTTTTTGCTGGTGCTGCTGGCGCCGTTGCACGCCACCGCCCAGGAGGCGTCGGTCGGATCCTTATGGCAAAAGGCGCTCGAACACATCGAGACCAACGATAACCAGGCGATACCCCTGCTCGACGATCTGCGCCACCGCGAGGGCTTCTCCAGGGCGCACGAGGCCCACTTCCTCCTGGGTGTGGCGCTATACAGACAGAAGCAGTGGCAGGAGGCCGCCGACGTATTGGAGGCAGCGGCCGCGCAGGAACCGCTGCTTGGCGACTATGCCCTGCACTATGCCGCATCTGCCTACCAAACCCTTGGTCTGAACGCTCAGGCGCTGGCGGTGCTCTCACGTCTGCTTCATGAGCACCCGGACAGTCTGCTCACCGAACGAGCTCGACAGGAGCGTGCACGGCTCTATCTCGGCGCAAATCAGCTTACGCAAGCCGAGGAGGCATACCGGGATTACCTGGCTCGCGCTTCGAATGAGGCGAGACGGCGAGAGGCGCTACTTGCACTGGCGGAGATCGCCCTGAAACTTGTCCCCGACCCCGATCGGGGAGCAGATAAACGACGGGAAGCCGACGCGTTGTTACGCGAGCTGTGGCTCAAGCATCCGGGAACCTGGGAGGCTGCGCGGGCCGGCGAACTCCTGGCCTCGATGGCGGAGGCGCCGCCCTTCACGGCTGATGAGCAGTTCGAGCGAGCGCTCAGTCTGTACCGCAGCAGTCAGTACAGCCTGGCAATTACTGCATTTGCGCCCTTCTTAGACGAAGGCTCTCGCCCCTTCGACGGGGGCCAGGACAGGTTTACCTCGCGCGCAAGACTGTGGAGCGGTATCAGCCATTTTCAACGCCGGGATTACCGCCTGGCCATCAGCCTCTTGTCGCCTATGGGTCAGGACCGCTCGCTGTATTCGGCGGAAGCGCTGTACTGGATCGGACGAAGCTATGCCAGAGTTGATGACCGCGAACAGGCTGTCATGGCGTGGACCCGCCTGATCGATATCTACCCAAACAGCCCCTTCACTGCGGAGTCGCTCTACCTGATGGCGCTCCAGCACATCGACAACAGCCAACCGAAGCGGGCAATACAAACCCTGGATCGGCTCATCAGAAATTACCAGTCGAGCCGGTTCATCGACGCCGCGTTGTGGGCCCGGGCCTGGATTCATTACAGGCAGTCGGCGCTCAAACGAGCACTCGCCGATTTACAACGACTCCAGGCGAGAGGTGCGTCAGATCCGCGATTTCAAGTGCAAGTCCTGTATTGGCAGGGGCGGGTCTTTGAAGGCCTGAAAAAAAGAAAAAAGGCAACGGAGACGTACCGGAGGCTGCTCAGTATTCACAGCGACGACGACTATTACGCCGAACAGACGTATCGCCGCCTCAGGACGCTGGGCCAAAGGGCCGCGCAGACTCGCATGCCTGTCACGAGGCGGGAGGTAGGAGGCGGGAAGCGGTTGGAATCTCCACCCGCCACCCTCCAGCCCATAGCCTGTTCTTCATCCCCTGTACCCTGCTCGTCAGGGGTCGCAAAAGCTAGGCTACTCACGGAGTTGAAACTGGGGGAAGAGGCATCGGAGGAGTTCCGGGCTCTCGCCGGGAGGTATGCGGACGACCGTGGGGTCTTATATGAGGCCTGTAGCGCGTTGCTTGACTTGGGATATCTCGAAAAAGGTGTGCGGATCGCAAAGCGCCTCCTTCGCCCACTGTACCTACAAACTCGACCCGCTGAGCCGATACCAGGGTACTGGGAGTGCCTTTACCCGCTTGGATATTGGGAACTGGTACAAGAGCAGAGTGCGCGTTATACCCTTGATCCGTACCTGGTGGTGGCACTGATCCGGGAGGAGAGTGCGTTTGGTGAACGGGTCGTATCATCTTCCGGGGCCGTCGGGTTGATGCAACTGCTCCCCACAACCGCTAACGGCCTGGTCAATAATACGGGAAAACCGGTGGAACCGGTGAAGCTCGACGTACCGCCAACTAATATCGCGCTCGGCACTCGATACCTGGCAATGATGATCAAGGAGTTCAAGGGCAATCGGGCCAGGGCGTTGGCCGCATACAATGCCGGGCCGAACCAGGTGCGCCGATGGTTAGAACGGTTGGGGGATCGAGTTGATGATGAGTTCATTGAAGAGATCCCATTCGCAGAAACAAGAGCGTATGTAAAGCGTGTTCTTGGAAGCTATTATCGCTACCGTACGCAGTATGGCAAAGAATCAGGTGGTTAGGCTAAAGACTGAAGGCTGAAGGATGACGCTGGCAGGCAAAAAGATTGTGCTGGGTGTGACCGGGAGCATCGCCGCCTATAAGGCTGTCGAGCTGGTGCGGGCGCTTACTGCGGCGGAGGCCAACGTCCGGGTCGTCATGACCGCCTCGGCCCAACGCTTTGTGACCCCCCTGACACTGGCCACGCTCTCCCGACAAGCGGTACTGACCGACCAATCGGCTTGGGAGGCTCAGATGCCTCACCTCACCGTAGCACGCAAAACCGATCTGCTCCTCGTCGCTCCGGCCACGGCCGGCCGGATCGCCAAATTTGCTCATGGGCTCGCCGACGATCTGCTGAGTACCCTCTTTCTGGCCTGCACGCGGCCGGTGGTCCTGGCACCAGCCATGGACGCGGAGATGTATCGCCACCCCGTCGTCCAGGACAACCTGGCGCGGCTACGGAGCTGGGGAGTTCGGATTGTCGGCCCTGCAACGGGGGAGTTAGCCTCGGGAGTATGGGGTCCAGGCCGGCTGGCCGAGATCAGCGAGATTGTGCACACCGTCGACGAGATACTCGGTCGGCAGCGCGATCTCAGCAACGAGGTGGTCCTGATTACTGCCGGCCCGACGCACGAGCCGCTCGATCCGGTCCGCTACCTGACTACCCGCGCTTCCGGCAAGATGGGGTATGCCTTAGCGGAAGAGGCGGTTATGCGAGGCGCACGCACAATTCTGATCAGTGGCCCGTCCTCCTTGGCGCCACCCCACGGCGCGGAGTGCATCGTGGTCGAGACCGCCCTGCAGATGCGCACGGCGGTGCTGGATCGGCTGGCTGAGTCGACGGTGATCATCAAGGCCGCCGCAGTCAGTGACTACCGCCCGACTCACCCGGCCGAGTCAAAGCTCACGAAATGCGATGCGCCCATGATGTTGGAGTTAGCACCAAATCCGGACATCCTGCGCGAGATCGGCACACAGAAGGGGGCGAGGATTGTGGTCGGTTTTGCGGCGGAAACCGGTGAACTTGTGCAACGGGCTCGCCACAAGCTGTCAACCAAGCACCTCGACCTGATCGTGGCGAACGACGTGACCCAAGAGGGCGCCGGTTTCGCCTGTGAGACCAATCGAGTGATCATCCTCGATCCGGATGGAGGGGTCGAAGAGCTTCCGCTGCTTCCCAAGCGGCTGGTGGCGCAACGGATCCTCGATCGCGTAGTGAGCCTGCGGCAACAGAAAAATAGGGTATAGGGTGTAGGGGTTAGGGTATTAGGAGGCGCAGTATGATTGAAATCGCCGGTCCCGAGATTGACGAGCTTCGCGAGCTGATCGGTCAGACACGCGCCCACGTTCGCAGGCAGCAACGCTTGGGTGTGGAACGTCTGTACGTCGCGTGGCCTGAACGCGCGGAGGGGCTTCCTGAACCATCCCCGACGCTTACCAAGGTGCGGGAGACGGTGGGGGAGTGCACGCGGTGCAAGCTGCACAAGGATCGGAAGCATATCGTGTTCGGGATCGGGAACCCGAAGGCCTGGCTGGTCTTCGTTGGGGAGGCGCCAGGGGCGGATGAAGACGAACAGGGCGAGCCGTTCGTCGGACGAGCCGGACAGTTGCTGACCAGGATCATCGAGGCGATGAAGCTGACCCGCGAACAGGTGTATATCTGTAACATCGTGAAGTGCCGGCCCCCGGCCAATCGCAACCCGGAACCGGATGAGATCGCCGCCTGCGAGCCGTTCCTGGTCGCACAGCTTCAGGCTATCCGGCCGAAATTGATCTGCGCGCTGGGCACCTTTGCGGCCCAGACGCTCCTGCGCACCAGGGAGCCGATCTCGAAACTACGTGGGCGATTTCACGACTATCATGGGATCCTGGTCCTGCCCACCTTCCATCCCGCCTATCTGCTGCGTAACCCGCACGAAAAGAAGACGGTCTGGGAGGACATGAAACTTCTGATGCGGGAGTACGAGCAACTCGGTAACACGCGGCCTCTCGCCTCAGCGCCAGAATTCTCTTGACGATCCGATCGAGATAACACAATTTAATACACAATACTCGAAGGAGGTGTGACATGTTCAAGCCTGGATGGTACACGTGGTGGTACGGCGGCGTCATGACCTGTCTTGCGACCGCCCTATTTCTCTTCCTGTCAGCTTCGGCTGACGCCGGTCTGGTTTCCGGACGCGTCAATGATGCAAAAGGGACATTTCAGTCCGGAGGAAGTTTCCGCGTAAAAGATTCATCCGGCAAGGTGATCAAAGATTCCGTGAAAACAGATGAGTCGAAAGGGTATAGTCTCTTCCTGCCTCCCGGTATCTACACGGCGGAGTTCAGCGATGGCAGAAGCGCAGTCATTCAGAGCCATCCGGAGCCGATACGGCAGGACATTCAGTTAAAGTGAGTGCAGAGGAAGGCCATGCCACCCGATCATGAAGGGGGTTTCAGTCGCGTCCTGCACGTGATCGATACCATAGCCAAACTTGCCACGCCGGTAGCGGTGATTATCGCGGCATGGGTAGGCGCTCGCCTTGCGAACTCTTTCCAGCAAAGAATGGCGGAAACTACATTGCACAGTCAGCGACAGATTGCGGGCACTACCCTGCTCAGTGAGCGGGAAAAGGCCGAGAGCGAGCTGCGGGCCTCCATGTTTAACAGTCTCATCAATCCGTTCGTCGGATCCCAGGGTGGCGAGCAGATTTCTGCCGATCGGGAACAACTGTTGGTAGAGCTGCTGGCTCTCAACTTTCACGAACACTTTGAACTGAAGCCGTTATTCGAGCGCGTAGATCAGAGACTCGCCAGGGAAGGAAAGCTGGAGGCGCGTAGCGCGTTAAGGTCGATTGCCGATCGAATTATCGATCGGCAGACAGCCGCGCTGAGCAAGGAGGGGAGTAGTAACAGCTCAACAGGGGATGGGGCGAGGATTGACGTGTTGACCATTACCGAACCGCCGCGAGCCCCCGGCCAGAAGGCGGTGTTTGAGTTGCTTGCAGCCAACGAGCAACGACCGTTTCAGATTGTTGGAACATTGAAGGAACCGATCGAGGATCTGAAATCGCCCGATGGAGCCCAGAAAGTCACGATCGTCGTCGATGACGCCGATTGGGCAAACCAGAAGTTTAAGATCCAATTGCTTATGGTCGGCACCAAGTCCGGCTTGGTGAACTCCAATACGGCATTTACGCTCAGCAGGTTCGATTTTCCACTGACCGACAATACCCTCTTTTCAGATGGGAACCGCATCGCGTTGGCTGTCTCAAGCATTCGCGTTGATGGGGTGCTCAAGAGTGCGGCTCTCAAGTTGATCTGGTTCCCAAAAAATTATTTTACGCCGCGGGAGCGGCCGCTGGATTACGCCGAGTTTCTGAAACTGGTAGGAAAGAAAACATAGGGTGTTCGTAGGTATATCATGCCCAGGCGTGACCATAAGAGAAAGGAGAAGTATAGGATGACAAGAAGGGCGCCAGTCTTTGTTGCTATAGTGCTGAGCTTGGCCCTCACGGGATGCCGGATGAAGAGCGATATGAATCTCAAGGCTGCCAAGGTAAGCTCCTCAGCCGTCTACTGCCTCTTCGATCCATCCTGTGCGGTAACCGTCATCGACAGTAGTACCACTCCCATCCCGATGCAGGCTGGGGGAACGGCTTTCCTTCAGTCCCGCACCTTCACGGGTAAGCCTGGTACACCGGCGAGCGGTCTGTACGGGTATGAGTACCGGATTGATCTCGAGAAGGCCGTTCAGACCAAGATTCAGGTCGAGGAGCTCGGTGAGGAGATCACGTACATGCCTTGTCTGCGGTCTATAACGTTTGAGTTCGGTCCTATCATCGATACCTTGGATTACGATAGCGATGGGAAGGCCGGAGACCTGGCCTATGTCGTGACGAGCGGCGGTCCTGGAAAGATAGGCCTGGGATCTATAGAGCGGTACCACGGCCTGCTTACGTTTATCTTCGACTCTCCCCTCTGCGTCGGAAGTCCCCAGGGTCAGGGCGATAGTACCTTCGTCTTCGGCCTTGCCTCCGCAAAGCCGCCGAGGTCCGTCGAGTCAACTATCAAGGAGACAGCCGGTTTGGGCGCGGCATCACCAAAGATGAAGAAAAATATCAAATACAAAGTGCAGGTCCATGCGCCTCAGATTTGAGGCCAGCCATCAGATGACACAAGCACCTGTGGCGATCAGGCAGAAAATCTGATCTGGCGCAAGACCCAGGCCGACCGTGGACCGGTAGCGAATAACCGTCACCGGTCTACGGTCGGGAAGCCACCTCCAGGCGGTGCTCGCTTTTACTACAGTCCTTTACAGATAAAGGCCGCCTCAGCTATAGTCCGGGTATGGCCACCAAAGCCGATCATCTTCTCGCCGACATCGTCCTGCCGGTTCCACCACGAAGAGTCCTGACGTATACTATCCCGCCCTCCATGCAGCAACAGGCGGATGTCGGCAAGCGAGCACTCGTCCCGCTCGGCCCTCGCCTGGTGACCGGATATATTGTCGGCCTCGACACGTTCAGTGACCAGCGTTCAGCAACCAGCCGTCAGACTTCAGAGCTCAAGCCGATCGACGCAATCCTGGACATCGAGCCGCTTCTGGATCACCACATGCTGGATTTGACGCGCCTGGTCGCGGACTACTATATGACGTCGTGGGGGTCGGTGATTCGAACAGCCCTGCCGCCCGGGATCGATCGCAGTACGGTCCGTACTGTTCAGCTTGTCGAGCCGCAGGACATGGCTCCGCATGCTGTAAGCGGAGAACAGCTCGCCCAGGAGATTGGATGGTTCGACCCCTCTCAGCAGCAGATACTGACTACACTGCACGCACAACGCCGGATGTCGCTGGCATCGCTCAAACGGCAATGGCCGAACGAACAGGTTGACCGGCTTATCCGGTTGCTTGTCAGGCACAACCTGGCAAGGATAGAATATCAGGAACGTCTACCCTCAGTTCGGCCCGTCTTCCGACCCTTGCTCAGCCTGGCGGTCGACCGGGCCGCAGCGGAGATCGAGTTGGCCGCGCTCCGACGCCGGGCACCGCGACAGGCCTCGCTACTTGATCGGCTGTTGCAATCCGGTGTAGCGCTCACGTCCGCAGAGGCTGCCATCATTGCCGGCGCCTCCGGGATCCGCAGTCTTATCGCGAAAGGCGTCATCCGCCGCACCACGGAGGAGATCGAGCGATCGCCATGGGACGAGACGACTATTGTCACAAGCGCCTGGCCGGAACCCAACTCAGCCCAGCACACGGCAATTCACGGACTCCTGGAGGGACTCTCGTCAGGTGCATTTCTCCCGGCGCTGCTCTATGGCGCAACGGGGAGCGGAAAAACCGAGGTCTATCTCCGGGTCATCGGCGAGGTGGTACGACAGGGAGGGCAGGCGCTGATACTCGTTCCGGAAATCGCCCTAACTCCTGTCACTGCCGATCGATTCCGCTCCCGCTTCGGCAATCGGGTTGCGTTGTTGCACAGCGCTCTCTCACCCGGCGAGCGGCTGGATCAATGGCGTCGCATCAAGCGCGGACTGGCCGACATTGTCGTAGGCACGCGGTCGGCGGTCTTCGCTCCCCTCTCCCGCCTTCGCCTCATCGTAGTCGATGAAGAGCACGACGCATCCTACAAGCAGCAGGATGAGCCGCACTATCACGCAAGAGACGTAGCATTGACCAGAGGAGAGATGTTGGGAATTACCGTCCTCCTCGGCTCCGCCACCCCAAGCTATGAAAGCATTCATCGCGCAAAGGAAGGGGCTTATCGACTGTTTCGACTTCCTGAGCGGGTGGAGGACAGGGCGCTGCCTCGGATGACACTGATCGATATGCGCGAAGAACGCCTGGCCCGGCATGTTTCAGGCCGGAATGCGCGGCGCGAGGCGCAAAATCCCCCCACCCCCCCTTCACAAAAGGGGGGCGCGGGGGGATTTGGAGGACGACAGGCGGAGAAGGGGCCGCTTATTTTCTCCAGGCGGCTGGCGGACGCGATCAAGGAGGTACTGACAAAAGGGGAGCAGGTCCTGCTGTTCATCAATCGCCGAGGCTACGCCAGGTTGTTACTCTGCCGCGAGTGTGGTTTTACCTTGCGGTGTCCGCATTGCAGTGTCTCGCTTATCTACCATGCGGTGGATAGCAGGATGCGCTGCCACTACTGCGATTATCGAGAACGGCCGCCGGAACATTGTCCTCAGTGCGGTGGGATTGCGTGTGGATGGCTCGGATACGGAACACAGCAGGTCGAAGCCGCTGCTCGACTCCTCGTCCCGAATGCATCCATCGTCAGGATGGATCGCGACACCACCAGGCAACGGCGCGCACACCAGCAGATTCTCGCGGGCGTCCAGCAGAGGCGCACGCAAATTCTTATCGGGACGCAGATGGTCGGGAAAGGACATGACTTTCCCGGCATCACGTTAGTCGGCATCCTCTCCGCGGACGCCTCCATGCAGATCCCGGATTTCAGAGCCGGAGAGCGGACCTATGCGCTGCTCACACAGGTGGCCGGGCGGGCCGGCCGCGGGAACCGCCCCGGCCACGTCATTGTCCAGACCTATAATCCGGAGCACTATTGCATCCTCGCGGCCCGCAATCACGATTATGAAGCGCTGTACGCGCTCGAGCGGCCGCTCAGAGAGGAGCGCGGTCTTCCTCCCTTCGGCTTTCTTGTCCTGCTCCTGATCACGTCTTCACATGAGGGGCAGGCACAAGAAAAGGCTGAGCAACTCGCCGGTCTGCTCCTGGAGCGGGCCGTTTCGCCCCTTACTGTCGAGGGGCCGGCGTCGGCGCCGGTGTATCGATTAAAAGGACGCTATCGCTGGCAGATCCTCGCCAAAGGTCCTGACCCGAGTGCGCTGCATAACTGGGTCAAAGAGACGATTGCCCTGCTTCCGCCGTCAGGACAGGCCGGCATCGACATTGATGTCGATCCGGTCGATCTGTGTTGAGCAAGCAGCGATCAGCCGTCAGCTTTCAACGTCCTTTGCTGACGGCTGATCATTTGTCTTTTGACCGGTGATGTATTACAGTAGCAACGTCATGGCTAAAATGGTGGGCTGGCGAGAGGCTGATTCGTGGCTTCACAAGGGAGAATCCCTGGATGGCCTTGGCTCTTCCGATCTGAAAGTCATCCAGAGCCTGACGGGTTTCCGCCATTCGATGGATGCGCTATTGCTGGCGCAGTGGGCCGCGCCGCGATCGACCGACCGGGTCCTTGATCTCGGCTGCGGAAACGGCGTGATCGCCTTCCTGCTGGCTCATCGACATCCGGAGCTTCGCATAGTCGGGCTTGAGGTTCAGCCCGCCTTGGCCGATCGGGCCAGGCGGGGAGTGCACCTCAACGGGTTACAGGGCCGCATCGAGATCGTGGAGGGCGACCTCCGTCAGGCCAAAGGGCTGCTACCGATCGCGGGTTTTGATATGGTTCTCTGTAACCCGCCATATCGAGAGTTGGCCAGCGGACGGCTCAGTCCGGATCCGGAGATCCGACAGGCCAAACATGAGTTGACCGCCACCCTAGAGGAGGCGATTGCGGCCGTCCGATACCTGCTCGCTCCAAAAGGGCGAGCGTGCCTGATCTACCATGCCTCACGGCTCGTCGATCTGCTGAGCAGTCTCAGGGCCGTGCGGCTGGAACCGAAGAGATTGCGGTTGGTCCACTCTTACCCCGGCGCCGAGGCGGAACTGAGCTTGGTGGAGGCGCGACGGCACGGGCGACCGGGACTGCAGATCCTTGCCCCTCTGTTCGTCTATCAGGCACGAGGCGGCCCTTTATCGCCTGACATGGAAGCGATCTATCGCGGTTTGACCTTGTCTGAAGTTCGGAGTACAGTCGCATGAGTCGATACACCATCGCGCTTGCTCAGATGAACCCGGCCCTCGGCGATCTGGAACGCAATCTTGCTCTGCATGAAAAGACGGCCGAGGAGGCGATCGGCCGCGGAGCCGGTCTGCTGATCTGTCCTGAATTGAGTCTGACCGGATACTTTCTCAAAGACATCGTCTCATCCGTAGCCCTTCCCTTGGCCAGTCCCATTCTCGACAGACTCAGAGACTTGAGCCGTCGTATCGATCTTGTGGTCGGGCTGGTTGAAGAGTCGCCCGAACATCTGCTCTACAATGCCGCCCTCTATCTCTCCAGGGGCGAGATCCGACACGTCCACCGGAAGGTCTACCTGCCCACGTACGGGATCTTCGATGAGCAACGATATCTCGCGGAGGGCAGTCGGATCAGAACATTTCAAGCGGACATCGGTCGATCTGCGATCTTGATCTGCGAGGATATGTGGCATCCATCGGTCGCGTGTATTGCCTCTCTCGATGGGATGGACATCCTCATCTCGCCCTCCGCCAGTCCGGGTCGCGGGGGTCTTGAGGAAGGTCGCACGTTCGCGAATGCCAGAGCCTGGGAAACGATCAATCGGGCCTATGCCCAGCTCTTTACCTGCTATGTCCTGTACGCGAATCGTGTCGGTTACGAGGATGGCGCCTGCTTCTGGGGCGGCTCAGAGGTGATCGCCCCATCCGGCGAACCGGTGGCCAAGGCAGAGTACCTCAGCGAGCAGATCCTGATAGCCGAAATCGACTCGGCAGAGGTTCGGCGGGCCAGAATAGTGAATCCGCTGCTTCGAGACGAGCGAATGGATGTCACGCTTCGAGAACTGGAGCGGGTAAAGCGAGAGGTGGCCAGGTGATCGCTCCCTCCCTGCATTGCGAATTCGTCCAAAAGATTCTGACCGGGTTTATTGGCAATGAGGTCCAAAAGGCCGGTTTCAGCCGTGTCGTGATCGGGCTTTCCGGCGGGGTCGATTCGGCGCTATCCGCATATCTCGGGGCGAAGGCCCTTGGGGCCGAGAATGTCTGGGCCCTCCTGATGCCGTACAAAACCAGCAGTCCGGAGAGTCGAGAGCACGCTGAGCTGGTCGTGAAGCAACTCCGCATCCAATCGGACGTCATCGACATCACACCGATGGTAGACGCCTACTTCGAACGTTTCCCAGAGTCGGATCACGTTCGCCGGGGCAATAAGATGGCCCGCGAGCGGATGACGATCCTTTTCGACCATTCCGCTAAGCTGAAGGCGCTGGTTCTCGGCACCAGCAACAAAACGGAACTACTGCTGGGGTACGGCACACTGTATGGCGATATGGCCAGCGCTATTAATCCCCTTGGCGATCTGTACAAGACCCAGGTTCGGCAACTGGCTTGCTACATGGGTATCCCGGAGGCTATCGTCCAAAAGGCGCCCAGCGGGGATCTCTGGGTCGGACAGACCGACGAGGCGGAGCTTGGCTTTAGTTACGAGGAGGTCGATCGGGTTCTCAATCTGATGGTAGACCGTCGTTACGAAATCCCTGAGATTATTGCTGCCGGCTTCGACGAGCGGTTCGTCCGGGCGGTTCTCGCCAAGGTCCAGGCCTCCCAGTACAAGCGCCGCCCACCCCTTATCGCCAAGATCTCTGCCCGCACGATTGACCGCGACTTCCGCTATCCCCGCGACTGGGGTAAGTAGCGGCGCTATCGGATCCACAGCGGATTCATTCCCCGAAGCTTGCTGCAAGTTCGTTATACCGGCGAAAGCCGGTATCTAGAGAACCCGGAGGATTCCCCCGTATCCAGTGCGGAGCAGGCGTATTGAGCACGGAATGACTGGCCAGATCCCCTCCTCGACAACGCAGGCCTCACGAACCGGTCGGCGGCGAACCCTTTCCCTACTTGAAAGCATAGTTTATGTAGACGTGGTACGCTATGAGCAGCAACAACGCCATAGATAATCCGACATGGGCGCTGATCCACACCGGTCTGTACCAGGGCTTGTGGATTTTGACGATCTGAAAATTGAACAAGCCGGTGAGGAATGCCAGCAACAACGTCAGGCTGAGGATTTCGAGATAGCCGTATCCCAAGGTTTGGGAATGGCCAAAGAAAAACAACAGAAGCAGAGCGCCAAAAAGTTTGTGGCGACCCATCATGGTTGCGGCATTGCGCTGCTCCCCCTGAGCGCGCTTCACGGAAAAACGCCACTGATAAAGAACAAACGCAAACAATCCGAAACCTGTGGCGAGCTTATACGTGTTGTCGTCTTGCAGTCCGGTCAACAAGGTCCACTGCCACCCGGTCGATTGCTGGACAATCAAAGCCACCAGCAGGAACAGGCCCAGCCAAAAATACCCCTTGGTGGGTACACCGGACCTCAGGCTGTCCGTCAGTGACGATTTAAGTCGGTTGAAGCCTTGTATAACGACCAGGCTTTTAACGGGCAACGACAAGAGCGCCCCCTTCTTTGTTCGCTGCTGATCCGGGTTTTGGCTTGCTTGCCAGTGAGCTGAGCACCGCCAAAGTGTGCGGGGCTGTGCGCCTGGCGATTTCTCCCATGAACACCTCAGAGCTCGGCAGGAAATAACCCTCAGCCGGCCAGCGTTCGCCAATGGCGGGGGGATTGGCAAATTTCCGCGCCTTTTCAAGATAAGACTCGTAGGCTTCCTTGAAGCCTTGGCGTAAGGCGTCGAGCGTGCGGAGCAACTCGTCCATGGACACGCTGCCGCTTGGATACATCCACGTGGTCGCACCCATCACATCATTAAGCTTCCAGTCGTGCTTGGGTGATTGTTCGTGCTTGTTATGGCATTGAATGCAGCCCTCGACGACCGCCACATCACTGAACATGGCGACCTGCATTTGAATGTCGGGCATGAAAAAGAATTGCGGCTTAAGGGTTTGCTTGACCACCTGGAATTTTTCCAACTGCAGCCCCTCGAAGCGGTTCGCTGAGTTGACGGGATAGTCCGACCCCAGAAACAGGCTGAGCGGCGTCGGGTTCTTTTCCAGGCTTTTCGCCGTCTCACGTAGAAACAATGCGGGCAAAGGACCGGCCTCTACGTCCGCCTCACGCCAACGCTCGTCGAACTTCAAACCGGTCTGCTTGCCCGCGCCGACCACTTCCTTGGTCCACATTGCTCTCACCACGTCGTTTTCCGCCTTGAGAATCTCAAACATCCGTTCCACCGGGATGGCCGCGTCGGCGGCCTTCTGCTCTTCCAATGGCGGCGGGGCACTGACAAACAGATAGATGCTCAAGGCACCCAGCGCCAGACAGGCGATCCAGAAGTTTTGTTTAGCCATCGTGACCATCCTGTTTTGCTTTGTAGTGAAGGGTTGTCCCATAAGGGGAGGGGCCACCGTCAAAATAGGCGCGGATTTTCTCTTTCGGCATTCGCTTGTCGACCGATTTCTCAGTCTTCATGACGTGGTTGCCGTGGAAGTCGTGGCAGCCCAGGCAGGAGTCCCATTGCTTGTCGGCGATCAGGTCCGCATGGGACACGTCGATGGGATCTTTCTTTAAGCGGGTGTCCTTGTGGCAGTTCACGCAATAGTCGGTCTCCGCCAACGTGACACGCCTCCCCTGGTGCTCGGCGTGGCAAGAGACACACTGATGGGGACGCAGCTTTTCCCGAGCCTGGCTGAAACGGGGCTCGAGGAAGCGATAGACCGGGTGGCGGTCATTGGGTCGCTCGTGACAGGCCATGCAGTCCGCATTACCTACGGGAAGCCGTCCGAAGTAGGCGGGCACTTTACGCCAACCAACGGCATGGCGCAGATTGGCCTGAATCTGCTGGCGGAGGCTGCCTGGTGCGTTTTTATGGCAGGCCGCGCAGGCAAGCTTGCCGTGTCCTGTATTCATGGGTCCTTTCGCATGAAACCACTCCCCGACGGGAAGCACGGTAAACGCCAGGATCGCAAATCCCAAACAGAAGCCGATCGCATAGGCGCGGTTTTGCCATTTCCGTGCCCCTCCAAGTTTCGCTCTCATGGCCGCCACGTCAAGCTACGCGCCAGAAACTCACGCTGATGCATTAGGCCTTATCATGTCTGTCTACTGTGTAGCTTACCGGTAGCGAAGATGAAACGTCTATTCACCCTCCGAATGAAGAGGGTGGGGGTGATCCGAAGGCAACCACTTGGCTCACCCCCACCCTATGCTTCCGGCCCTCAAGAGAACTTCTGAGAGCTACTCGATGACCTCCATAATCCGACTCTGCACATTTGTGGCTAACTCCATGAGCTCGCTACGAAGCGCCTTGCGCTCATCGAGGGCCAAAATCTTATCGAAGTTGCTGAAGTCGCCGACCTCAATCGTAATGACCCGCTCCAACTTATTCGCCAAGTGGTCCCCATAGATGTGGAACCTCGAGACCCCTTGGTTGGCGAGCCAGAATTTTTTCATTTTACCGACTAAGAAGGCATCCAATGCGTCTTCTTTTCCTGGTGCGACTTCACACATGATGTGGTAGATCATCGTTGCTCCTCCTTTGACATCGGGTGTACGTTATGGTTGCCTTTCCTCGCCCCTGCACACGTCATCGATCACCCCCTCTCGGGATCAGTGCGTCGAACTGCCGCATACTCATCGATCGCTTCGAGTGCTCTTGGGGGGCGCGCCGACTGTCGTCATTGAGTGCGATCCTGACGCACGCCTGCTACTGTAGCACTTAGCCATCATTCAGCGCACCGCTGCCATTGGGCTTAACGACTATCGTCCTCCGGTAAAGCCTCTGACATAGACAACCAGATCCTTGATCTCGGACTCGGAAAACTTTAGCCCATATGCCGGCATCCCCCCCTTACTACCCTGCTTAATACTCCTGAAGAGGGCGTCATCGGACCGTGTTTGCATAAAGGCTGAGTTGGTTAAGTCTGGCACCCTAAACATAAAAAAAAGTGCTAATGCCTGAAACCCATTCCCCTTGCCGCTGGTGCCGTGGCATCTGGAGCATTTTGACTCGAAGTTCGACTGCCCGCTTACCGCACTTTTCGTCTCCGCGCCGGACGCGGAAGAGGCCCCCACAACGAACAACATCACCATCACGCCTAACCACTGGCAACGGAGCCGGGACAGAAAAAAAACGCGCATCGTAATTGCCCTCCTCTCATCTAAAGGTGTAACCTGTGCGTGCATCGTTTTGTCACTCGTGTATACGTGGTTAGTGCGCTAACTCCATGATACCAAAGGGTCACGACCGGAACAATGCTTTTAAGCTGTAACGTTCGGGGTCGGATCTCACGTGTGAGGCGTCCGCGTTGACAAAGCGATACCTCCCAGCCAGCGCTACCACTGTACTGGGAGGTATCAGCATGAAGTGTGCTGTGCCTACCTGGATTCTCAGGTTAGAATGCCTCGTCGCCGGCCGCCCAAGCCTCCCGCTCCTTCGCCTTCTCCCTGTCGTAGATGGTCCATTCACCTTCCTCGACGACAGAGGCTTCGCGGACCATCCGCCCTGCTCTTGACAGAATGAAATAGACGAGAGGCAACACGCCGCCAAACAGGAAGACCGCGCCGCCGATCGTGCGCATCCACGTCAAGGTAATCCACACACTATCCGTGACGTGCGCCTGTGCTCGGGCAGCCCAAAGGCCTTCCTTGAAGACGGTTGCAACCTGGTACAGACCGACAGGGAACAAGTCCAACATCATCATCAGCACCAAGCCGACCTGCAACGACCAGAAAATGCCCTTGATCAGCTTCTCATTCCAGGCAGAGCGCTGGAACAGGTGCTGGCAGGCAAACAGCATACCGGCAATGGCGATGTTACCCTTGACACCGAACATGGCGGCATGGGCATGGTTGCCGGTGAGGTAGGTGCCGTGCTCATAGTAGTTGACGATGGGCAGGTTGATCAACGAGCCGAAGACACCCGCGCCGAAGATGTTCCAGAAGTTGACGGCAAGAATGAACGTCCAGACGCCGTCCATCACGAAGCGCTGCTTACCCTCGGCAATGTTTTCATGGGCCTTGGTCCGCTCCGTCCGCATCTTCCAGGCGTCCAGGGTGATCAACAGCAGCGGCAGCACCTGCATGGTGGAGAAGACGCTGCCCAGTGCGATGATCCCTGTCGGCTTGGCGATCCAGTAGAAGTTGTGGGAGATCCCGATCAGGGCGGTTACCAGGAACATCATGACGGCCAGGAAGATAACCCGCTCGGCCATCGCCCGGTTGACCAGACCCATCTGCACCAGCATGTACCCAACGATACAGGTGGTGAAGACCTCGAAGGTGACCTCAACCCACATGTGAATGTTCATCCACCGCCAGTAGTCGGCGATGGCGAAGTTCTGCGATGGGGTCATGAACATCCCGAAGAACAGGAACAGCACCATGATACCGCTGCCGTAGAACAGCCAAGCCGGCACTGACCAGAGGTTCTGGCTGGTGATCCAGGGCTTCACAGCGCGGAAGATGATGTAGACCCACAGACAGAACGAGGCCAGCATCAGGATATGCCAGAAGCGGCCCAGCTCCAGGAACTCCCAGCCCTGGCTGCCGAACCAGTAGGCCATGTCGTCGGTCATGTACCCCGTGTGGCCAAGGTAGATGCCGAACAGCGCGCCTGCGCCGACGATCAGACATAGTGTAAAGAGCAGGTTGATCAGGAACCGCTGGCCGTTCGGCACCTTCGAAATGCGGGGCAGGAAGAAGAGAGTGTAGCCGACCCAGGCCATGAAGAACCAGTAGATCTGCACAATGGTATGCCACCCGCGAGTAACGGTGAAGGGGATGGTGAACCCCAATACCGTTGTGGCGATGGCACTACCCGGTCCACCGCCGACGAAATCTTCGGCGCTCAGGATACCGGCCAGCACCTGCACCAGGAACAGGATGACAGCGAACGCAAAGAACTTATAGGTGGCGCGCTGAGTCGGCCGCACATAGGCATCGCCCTTGTTTTCAAGGTCGACCGTGGTGAGCGACCAATCGCGCCCGTTGAACGGCTCGCCGGGCAGGACCTTCATCTCCCCGTAGACGTACAGGACCAGCATGGTGCCACAGAACAGCACGAAGATCGAGATGAAACTCCAGAGATAGGTCTCGAACGTCGGAGTATTACCGACTAGCGGATCGGGTGGCCAGTTGTGAGTGTAGGTATAGTCAAAACCCGGCCGATTCGCCCCGGAGACCCAACCTCCCCAGAAGAAATATCCCGCTAGTGCTTTGAGGTCTTCAGGGCTACTGATATGATTCTCGATCCTGCCCTTCATGAACGCTTCTTCGTAGGTGGCATCCGTAAACATGCGCGTATAGTGCGTGATCAACTCCTGATACGCAAAGACCTGAGCCGGATTGATACGGATGATGTTAGCAGCCGCATCATACCCGTTCTCATGGATTTCGCGCTTGACCCTGACCGAGATCATATCGCGATCCGCCTGGGTGACGGGACGCTCCTTCGCGATCTCATTTTCGTAGAACTTGCTCATTGATACATAGGTATGGTGTAGTGCTTCAGCGGTGAAATCCGGACCGCGTTCACCGCCGTCTCCCCAAAAAGAGCCATAGGTCATCAGACCTTTCAGATGAAAGACCTGTTTCCCGCGCTGGATCTGCCACTCGGGGATGACGGTTTCTCCGGTAGATGACAAGACATAATTGGTCAATGGCGGAGCTGAGGTATAAGTCCATACACCGAGGGCAACCAACCCAATGACACTGATAACGGTCACGATCAAGGCGTGAAGCCACCAGTACTTCTTAATCAGCAAGGCTTGGCCGAAGGTCCTATTAGTTTTCCCCATTCCACTACTTGAACTAGATCTCATCGCTACCTCCTGTGGCCACACCTTTTACTGAGGTGGTCACATTCCCATTTCCACTGCTTGTTCTTTTCTTTCCATCCAATCTTTCCATCCAAGTCATCGTTGATGCCTATCGCGTCGGGGGCGCACGTACTTGGTCGGCAAACCGGAGACCGCGGGTTAGCCGCCCAAAGCCTGATCGACCATCCGGTAACCCTTTGCTCAACCTCTCGATCCACGTCATAGGCCTCATGAGCGCACTCCTCCTTGACTCCAGCGCCATCAGCTTACAGTCAAAATGTAGACTCTCCGGCAGGGCTTGTAAATTGGATGATCGGCTTAATTTTCGATGCAAATGCATTAGTCCTGTGGAGTGTAATTGTTGGCCTCAGAACCAGTAAGCCGTGTTAACCACCCGGCGGGACAAATCGGCAGAGGGTCTGTCCAGGAGGGGTGAGACGACTATCTTTTCAAGTCACTTGCATCGGCCGGGATAAGCTCCAGGCGTTACTATAGAACACCGTTATAGGTATTATAGGACGCGGTCGACACTAAGTCAAGCGGTCGCGTCCCATAGTGGCCAGATGACCCACGTTAACTCTTCGGCGCGATAATAACAACGTTCTACTTATTCTTATTGAGGATGGGGAAGATTTGGAGGGTGTGGAGATTGTCGGGAGAGCGCACTTCGAGCGAGCAAAGGCGTGCATAGGACTACGAAAGCGGTCAGAGGTCAGGCGGGTATCCGGCGGCTTGTGCGGCTGGCCAGCCTCAGAAGAAGGGATGGGGGAGCATAAAAAACAATACCCCCCGGCACAACATCTCTGTTGTGCCGGGGGGTATTGAAAGTGCGTGCTACTTACGTGCAGACTAAGAACGTTAGACTAGAACGCCTCGTCAGAAGCGGCCCAAGCCTCTCGCTCTTTCGCCTTCTCTCTGTCGTAGATCGTCCACTCGCCCTCTTCAACGACGGCAGCTTCGCGGACCATCCGTCCAGCCCTCGACAGAATGAACCAGCACAGAGGCAGAACACCACCGAACAGGAAGACCACGCCGCCGATTGACCGAAGCCAAGTCAGCGTGTGCCATACCTCGTTGGTGACGAACGACTGCTGGCGGCCATACCAGAACCCATACTGGAAGATGTGGGCGAGCTGATACAGACCGACCGGGAACATATCCATGAGCATCATCATCACGATGCCGACCTGCAGGGACCAAAAGACAGTCTTGATCAGCTTCTCATTCCAGGCAGAGCGCTGGAACAGGTGCTGGCAGGCAAACAGCATACCGGCAATGGCGATGTTACCCTTGACACCGAACATGGCGCCATGGGCATGGTTGTTGGTGAGGTAGGTGCCGTGCTCATAGTAGTTGACGATGGGCAGGTTGATCAACGAGCCCATGACACCGGCACCGAAGATGTTCCAGAAGTTGACGGCGAGGATGAACGTCCAGACACCGTCCATCACGAAGCGCTGCTTGCCCTCAGAAAGGTGCTCATGGGCCTTGGTCCGCTCCGTCCGCATCTTCCAGGCGTCCAGGGTGATCAACAGCAGCGGCAGCACCTGCATGGTGGAGAAGACGCTGCCCAGTGCGATGATCCCTGTCGGCTTGGCGATCCAGTAGAAGTTGTGGGAGATCCCGATCAGGGCGGTTACCAGGAACATCATGACGGCCAGGAAGATAACCCGCTCGGCCATCGCCCGGTTGACCAGACCCATCTGCACCAGCATGTACCCAACGATACAGGTGGTGAAGACCTCGAAGGTGACCTCAACCCACATGTGAATGTTCATCCACCGCCAGTAGTCGGAGATGGCGAAGTTCTGCGATGGGGTCATGAACATCCCGAAGAACAGGAACAGCACCATGATACCGCTGCCGTAGAACAGCCAAGCCGGCACTGACCAGAGGTTCTGGCTGGTGATCCAGGGCTTCACAGCGCGGAAGATGATGTAGACCCACAGACAGAACGAGGCCAGCATCAGGATATGCCAGAAGCGGCCCAGCTCCAGGAACTCCCAGCCCTGGCTGCCGAACCAGTAGGCCATGTCGTCGGTCAGCATACCAGTGTGGCCGGCATAAATCCCGAACAGCGCACCGGCGCCAACGAGCACGCACAGCGCAAAGAGTAGGTTGATCAGGAACCGCTGCCCGTTGGGTACCTTCGAAATGCGGGGCAGGAAGAAAAGGGTGTAGCCAACCCAGGCCATGAAGAACCAGTAGATCTGGACGATGGCATGATAGCTTCGGACGACGCTGAAGGGGATGACGAGTCCGAACGCGCCCAAGATCGCTTCACCCGGTCCACCGCCGACGAAATCCTCGGCGCCCAGGATACCGGCCAGCACCTGCACCAGGAACAGGATGACAGCGAACGCAAAGAACTTATAGGTGGCGCGCTGAGTCGGCCGCACATAGGCATCGCCCTTGTTTTCAAGGTCGACCGTGGTGAGCGACCAATCGCGCCCGTTGAACGGCTCGCCGGGCAGGGACTTCATTTCGCCATAGACGTACAGGACCAGCATGGTGCCAGCGAACAGCACGAGGATCGAGAGGAAGCTCCAGATGTACGTCGCGTACGTCGGGAGGTTGCCGGCATCAGGATCATACGGCCAGTTGTGGGTATAGCTGTAGATCTCGCCCGGTCGATTTGCGCCGGCTACCCAGCCGCCCCAGAAGAAGTAACCCGCCAATCCCTTGATGTCCTCCGGGTTGCTGACATAGCTCTGAATCCGACCCTTCTGGAATGCCTCTTCATAGGTGGGATCGGTGAACATCTTGGTGTAATGGTCGACCAATTCATTATACGCAAAGATCTGGGCATCGTTCAGGCGGATGACGCCTGCTGCTGCGTCATAACCGTTCTGATGAATCTCTCGCTTGACCTTTCCCGCGATCCCGTCCTTCTCGTCCTGGGTTGCGGGGCGGCCCTGCTCTTTCTCAATCTGCATCTCATAGTACTTGCCCATGGAGACGAAGGTTCGATGCAGAGCTTCTGCGGTGAAATCCGGTCCGCGCTCTGCGCCGTCACCCCAGAAGGATCCGTAGAGCATCAGACCCTTCAGGTGAAACACCTGCTTTCCACGATTCATGGAATGCTCAGCAATGACCACGTCCCCTGATTTGCTTACGAAGTTAACCAGAGGGGGAGCGCCCGCGTAGGTCCAGACGCCGAGAGCAATCAAACCGATGGTGCTAATCGCGGTAACGATCAAAGCATGAAGCCACCAATACTTCTTGATAAGTAGTACTTGTGCAAATGTCCTCTCGTTCTTGCCCTTTGCTGCAGTTCCGCTGGGATTCGGACTCATTGTTACCTCCCGTGGTTCTACCTCATTCGAGGTGACCACCTTGCATTGTTATTACCGTGCCGTCTTGAGTTGGGATGATCCCAATTCACCGGGGGCGCCCGCGCTTCGCGAACAGTGCACAGGGCGCGGGTTTGACGGCAACCGCCTGTTGGAACAGGCGGTGACCCGCTACACTGCTTACCGATTCTCATCATACCGTCCATGGGGAACGCCTCCTCTGCGCCAATACTGCGATCCCCTGTAGGCTTTGTAAATCCTGCGACTGAATCAATCCGCGATGCATATGTACTATACTATTTACTATCCTCAGTGAGACTCGTAAATCCTGCGATTGACTCAATATGCTGATGCATATGCACCACTCACTGAGGTTTTAGAGAGATCCCAGGGACGCGAGAGGGTAAAACATATAAAACAGGGTTTACCCGATCACGCAGTAACCCGACGATCTGTCGGTCGGTCCATGGCGCGGTGCTTATCAAGACTGCGTCCATCAGAACAGTATTCTGATACACAATAGAAGAACCGATCCTCACTAGATTTGGCTGTGAATCGCTTCATCCTCGCCCATCACGCTGCCTTATTGGGCTCCTTTGGAGCCCCTGGCGCCTGTCCTGCCTCCGCGCGAGCCGCAGGCTCCCGCCGTGCAATCTCGTTCACGTAGGCGACAGCCTCCAGTCGTGAGTGAACCTTGAGCTTACTGAAGATGTTCTGGATGTGGTTTCTCACTGTAGTTTTACTGATGAAAAGCTGCTCCGCGATAGCCGCCGTCGTTGCGCCCGTCCGCATCAGGGTAACAACCTGCAGCTCTCGCCGAGTTAAGTCACCGACAGGAGATACGGTCTTTTCGCTCGCCGTAAGTTGAGTCTGAGCCAGTTGTTGCCGAACAAGCACCTCAAGCTGGTGCGCCGCAGTGACATCACGGAAGAGATGAACAACTGTCGGGGGTTGGTTGTCCTCACAGGGAAGAGCAACACAGCTCACATCGATCCATAGCGGTTTACCCGTCCTCGTCCGAGTAGCCATCTCGAAATGCTGGATCAGATCTCCACGGCTCAACGTCATCTTCAGCGGGCAAGGCCACTGACAAAGCTGATTGCCGTTACTATCACGGCCGTTGAAGAACTCACGGCATTGCTGTCCGACAACTTGTTGCGCGGAAGCTTCCAGGATAGTTTCAGCGGCTTGGTTGCAGAACAGAATCTCTCCGGTCGGCGCACTGACAAACACGCCATCGGCCGTCTCAGCGAAAAGCTTGAAGGCGGCTTCGCGTGGTTCCGTAGGCTGTCCGCTTCCCGGCTCGTTTCGCGAATCCTTTTCATCGACTTCATCAACTGCAGGTGTAAGCCGATGCTCGTCTTCGCCGTCTATGCGGTAGTCGACTGCCTCGCCTGTACGGACACCGCCATCACGCCGCAGGCCTGCCCTGGAAATTCGCACCGAACGTTTCGGTCCGTTGCCTGAATGCGCCATAGTTTTAATATAAAGTCCTCATTACGACCTGTCAAGCCGAAAAAAGGGGATACAGATCCGCACGTATTTGCAAGGCTGACCCGATGCCTGGTACGCACGACCGGATCAGCACGGGTAATGGGGTCGGGCTTGTGACAGATACAGTGTCGCCGCTCCGCGCGACCGTCACTTCTGCCAAGGCGTATTTCATCGTTATGTTGCCGGAGGTGCGGCTGCGAGCCCTGGGAGACCGAAGAAAACGCTTGACAGGGGATGCGGGCTGTGCGATAGTGACGCCCATCCTAAGGTCTAAGGCCCCACTGCAAGTCCGCACGGAGGTTAGGAAGCCCGCGTACGCCAAGCTAGAGATGGTCTCATCGGGGCGGGGTTGCTTCAGAGCCCCGCATCAGCAAAGCGCTCTGAATTCAGGAGCGCCGTGGTTAACCTAAAGAGCAGAGGGAGGGGGATCATGGCTCAAAGAGGGTGGTGGATTCGTGGTGCCGTTGTGGGCAGTGCTTTACTGCTCGCTCCGGTTGGGGCGTGGGCCGACAAGCTCACGGATCTCGAGCAGGCCTTTGATGCGCAGCAGAAGTCGTTGCAGCAGTTGCAACAGGAGATGCAGCGGCTGCGGCAGGAGCGATCCGCGCAACAGGAAGATGTCACCAGGCGCGTGATGGAGGTAGAAAAGAAGGCTGCAGAGGCCGCGGCATCGGCATGGCAAGTCGGATTTGATCCTTGGCCAGGGAAAGGCTTCTACGTGAAGTCGACCGACGGCCAGCACCGACTGAGTATCGGCGGGTACGTGCAAACCTTGGCGCAAGTCGAGGCATCGCGAAATGAAGAGGATGTCGACTCAGCAGACAAGTCGGCAGCGATCAATCGACATAGGGCCAGCACCTTGAAGCTGCACCGCGTCAGGCTCCACTTTGATGTTCAACTCTTCAAGGACTTTGGTCTCCACATCAACCCGGAGTTCGTCGGCCCCACCGATACCAAGGGCAGCGGACCCTCCAGCACCACACGGATCGAAGCGGCGTTTGGTCACTACACGTATGCCCCCTGGTTGAGGGTAAAGGTGGGGCAGTTCAGGGACCAGTACGCGCTCGAGAACGGCTCGGTCCCTCAGGACCTGTACTTCGCCGCTCAGCGGTCGTTTATCACCAGAGCGCTGTCTCCAGACCTGCAGATGGGTCTCATGCTCTTCGGTGGGACGAAGCTCGCCGACATGCTGCCCATCTCCTACAGCGTGGGCGTCTATAACGGTTGCGGCCGGGTCGATCAGTGCACCACCGATAACGACGGCGATAAGGAGTATACCGGTCGAATCACCATTGCGCCCCCGATGCCGATCGGGAATCTCACCGTCGGCGCCAACGCCGATTTCCGCACCTTCAACAATAAGAAGGGTGGCGCTCGCGACCTTGCGACGAATCCCGTCGCCGGCACCAACTACCACCGCTTCAACCCGACCAGCGTGTTGGGCGACCTCTTCGGGGGTGACGGTAACGGCACGAGCATGAACGGCTTCCGGATCAACGGCGACCGCACCACGACCGGTGCCGACTTTGTGTATGACCTCTACCCGATCATCCTGACGGGTGAGTTCCACTACGCCTCCCAGGAGCGCGACGGATTGGGCACGGGCAGCAACGTCAATCTCGATGATCTCCGCATGATGGGTGGCTATGGAACCGTCGGCTATTGGGTCTTCGGCAACAAACTGAAGGGCCTGCTGGTCAACGGCCGCTACGAGCACCTGCGGGTCGACGATACGAAGGGCAATTTCACAGCGGCTGCCGGTACTAATGAGCAGACGTTGAGGGTGCGCGTCGGCACCATGGGCGCAACCTGGTATGTCAACCCCAACATCTTCGTCCGGGCTAACTACGTGCTTACCGACGTCAACCCGGGGAAAAACTTCTTTGGGGTGAGCAACAATACGCAAGGCGAGTTGACCCACCAGGGAATCGCCGAGGCGGTATTCAAGTTCTAATCTAGGAATTGATGGCAGGTTCTCCCGAAGCTCACCAGGCGCAGAGTTCGTATGGGAACGGCACTTGGTGAGCTTCGGCAATCTGCTAACGCAACAGTCTTGAGTCGAGGAAGGAAGGAGATCTTATCATGAAGTTCATCACGTTAGCCAAGGTGAGGCCTGGCGCATGGTCCAGGCTGACCAGCGAGCTTCCTGCTGCCTGCTATGAGGGGATGAAGTGGGCGTACGTCACCTACGGCCAATATGATGTGGCGTTCGAATGGGAAGCGAAGGATTTGGAAACAGCAAATAAGGTCATGAAGCATATGGCCGGATCCGACCTTCTGGCATCTGAGACTTTGGTCGTCGCTTCGACGCTGAAGGAATTCGGCCAAGTCTAGCCACTATTCCCAGAACTTTAATCTGATCCCCGCAATAAACGCAATCCACGCGATAGGCGCAATCGACGCCTCAAGATTTTGACCACCCACTGCACCGCGCGCCGTACCAGTCGCTTTCTTTTCGTACCGAACGTATCAAACGACCTCTTACGCCTTCCTACTACCCCCTAGACTCCTAGAGCGTTGGACCGCCCTAAAACCGCAGAAGTTAGGCTTGACAAACTTATGGGAGCGATTTATCCTGGCTACGTATGGCGTAGCTCCTGTAGGTAATCACCGGGAGTAAACCAGAGAGGCGTAGAGTGTGCCCCTCTTGTCGGCTTCCCTAACTGAACGTGGACATACTGATGAGAAAGAAAGGGTGGGCTGGCCGGTACGCGGGGATTAGTATGAGAGACTTTCGCTTAGAAAGGTGTTATGCGTCTTGTATGACGTCCCGGATTTTTGGTGCACGGTTTCAGTACGTCCGGATAACACAAAGGAGGTTATTGCCGTGAACAAGCGTTACCTGAAGGTTGCGGGTGTGGTCGCCCTGATCCTCGTGGTCACGGCCGTAGCCTTTCTACCGTTCTATTGGAATCCCAAGAAAGCTTCTAGTCAGGTGATCTTCAGTGACTTTATAGACCTAGTGGAAAAGGGGGAGCTCGCCGGAACGGTGATCTTCAACGAAAACAGCCACACCCTTTACTTCCATATCGCTTCAGGACAGCACCTGCGGACAGTGTACAGCAAAGAGGCTACCGCATCTCTACAAGAGCTGCTGAAGCAGAAGGGCGTCCACTTTGCTGTTGAGCCACAAAGCGGAGGCTCAATCTGGGTCAGCCTGTTATTCAACTTCCTGCCCTTCCTTCTGATTATCGGACTGTTTGTGCTGATGAGCCGACGGTCCCAGATGGGGGGTGGTGGCGGCGGTCCGATGGCATTCGGAAAATCAAAGGCCAAACTCCACGACGCATCCAAGCCCAAGGTGACGTTCGCGGACGTCGCCGGAGAGGAAGAGCCAAAGGAAGAGCTGCTGGAGGTTATTGAGTTTTTGAAACATCCTCAAAAGTATCAGGCGCTGCACGCCAAAATCCCAAGAGGATTGCTGCTGGTAGGTCCCCCAGGCTGCGGAAAGACGCTCCTGGCCAAGGCCGTTGCCGGGGAGGCCGGGGTCCCCTTCTTCTCGCTTTCCGGTTCCGAGTTCGTGGAGGTCTTCGTCGGTGTGGGCGCCAGCCGCGTCCGCGATCTGTTTGAGCAGGCCAAGAAGAACGCCCCGTGCCTGGTCTTCATCGACGAGATCGACGCAGTAGGTCGCCACCGCGGGGCCGGCCTTGGTGGCGGCAATGATGAGCGCGAGCAGACGTTAAACCAACTACTGGTGGCCATGGACGGCTTTGAGGCCAATATCGGGATCATTGTGATTGCCGCCACCAACCGACCGGATATCCTGGATCCTGCGTTGCTGCGCCCAGGGCGATTTGACCGGCGCATCATCGTGGATAACCCGGACAGCAAAGGCCGTAAGGCGATCCTGCAAGTGCACCTGCGCGAGATACCGCTGGCAGCAGACGTCAACGTTGACGTGCTCGCCAAACAGACGCCTGGATTTTCAGGAGCGGATCTTGCCAGCGTGGTGAACGAGGGGGCGCTTTTGGCTGCCCGGCGCGACAAAGACCGCGTCAGTATGGTCGACTTTGACGAGGCGGTCGAGCGAGTCATTGCGGGGCCGTTGCGCCGCAGTCGCGCCTTGACTCCGAAAGAGCGCGAGATGGTGGCCTATCATGAAGCCGGCCATGCCATCCTGCGTAAGCTCCTGCCTAAGGCCGATCCGCCCCATAAGGTGACGATTGTCTCGCGCGGGATGGCGCTTGGCTATGTCATGGGAGCACCGCCGGAGGACCGCTACACCCGGACGCGCTCCGAACTGATGGCGGAGGTCAGTGTCGGCATGGGTGGCCGTGTCGCCGAGGATCTGATCTTCGGCGAGATTACCACCGGCGCCTCAAATGACTTTGAGCAGGCCACCAACATGGTGCGCCGAATGGTGACCAATTTCGGGATGTCGGATAAACTCGGTCCGGTGACCCTGGGTAGACAGGGCGGTCCCGTCTTTCTCGGTCGCGATATGATCGACAGTAGAAACTACAGTGAGGAGATCGCCTACCAGATCGACCAGGAGGTCCGCCGGATCATCGATGAGTGCTACCAGGTGGCCCGCCAGGCGATCGAGACAAACCGCGAGAAACTGCAGCGGGTGGCAAAAGCCCTGATCGAACGCGAAACCCTCTATGCCGAGGAGTTGGACGACGTGATGGCGGGAAAGGTCGTAGCGCTTGAACCATCGCGGGCTGCCGCCAGTGGTGAAGCAGCGGTTGTCGAGGCCGGCACTGAGAATGCGTCGCCCGCGACGCCGTCGGCGCCTGCGCCACCACCGGCCTGAACTGCGGTATCCCGCGTGACCGGAAGGGCCCAAATAAAAACCCTCTCACGGAATTCACACCATCCGTGAGAGGGTTAACTTTTTTAACAGGTTTCAGACAGTTGTCATTTCTAGCTTGACCCGGAATCCAGTGCCTTTCTGGATTCCCGCTTTCGCGAGGACGACATCTGTAGAAGAAAGGTTACGCCGCTTTTTTCTTGCGTCTCACATACAGCACGGCGCCGATTCCCACGCCGGCAACCGTCATCACCAAAATTGCCGGATTGCTCATCATGGACGGACCGCGCGCGCCCCCCCCCCTGGGTGTCTTCAATCCGACGGTAAAGGGGAAGCTGAAGGTCGAATCGTGTGCATGATACGCCTCCTCTTCCGCTGTACTGGTATGCTGCTCGGCGCCGTCGTGACTGTGACTGACCGCCTCCGGTGCGTCGCCTCCGGCACGTGATCTCGCTCCCTGCTCCTCAACCTCCAGTACCGCCCTATACTTCCCGGCTTTTCCGAAATCCGTCTCAGCCCGCACGACACCTGAAGGATAGACCTGTTGAGGGATATACAGAACCGTTTGGGCGTCTTCACGCTCGGTGGCCTCGACGACGCGGACCGCCACAGGGGTCTTTCGCAGGGCATCGCTGATAAGATCAAACGTCAGCGTCGCCTTTCCTGTTCTTGGAATATCCCGACAGTAGGATTGAAACTCTTCCTTCATCGCATCCACGTACCGCCTCAGGTCCGCATCCTTAAGCTCTTTGAGCTGAGCCAGCTGTGAGGCCCGGTCCGCCGTCCCATGCTGATAGGCGCTGAAGTGAATGAGATACTGCCCTTTCTCCCTCGAACAGAGATCGTTCTCCGTGATCCCACCCATGCCGCCGCCACCGTGAGCCCATGCCTGCGACGCTCCCATCACAGCCATCAGCGCTACAACTCCAATCGAAACACACTGCTTCATGGCCTAACCTACTTCCATCGCGACCATCCCCTGTTGGTCTTTCTCGTACGCTCCCGAAGCACCGCCGTAGTGCATACAACAGATCCCTGCACGCATTGCGTTCACTGAATCGGTCGAGGGAGGTATGTCAACGAGATTCCGTTCATGGCTCGACAAAGTCCTGACAGGGACGGATGATAAAGGGGATTGTGAGGCACTACACTAACCGTGAGGAATGTTGAATGCGGTGGTGAGGGTCCCCCACCCCTTGAATTCTCCGTTATGTGAAGCTCAAGGGGTGGGGACCCTTCCACCTCCACCTATGCCTGGTTCACCAGTGTCATCAGAACAAATATCAGCATGATAAGTAGCGCTAAGTTCATCCCTTGTGCGGCGAATTCCATGATCGTCTCCCTCCTTCCGCTATTTGTACTGGGTAGTCGGCCGCCATTTGCCTCCGCCGGACAGGGCCGTTGCGCCACCCTCGAAGGACGGAATGACCGGGCCGCCGACCTCAACAATTTGTCTGTTCTTATCCGCATCAAAGAACTCAAAGAGTCCGCCGTACCGGCTGTCTGAGTCATAGATCAACTCAGCCAACCGCTGATATTCCCATTCCGCATCGGTCGCATCTATCGACATCGTTACGGTCTGGCCTGGAGGGATGGGACCGGCCGGCTCCACCTTGATTTTGAGTCGCGAGTCAGGGAAGAGGGCCGGATCCCGAAACTGCAGGTTGGCCGTGATGAATCCTCCCAATTGCTGAGGCCTGTTTGAACCGTTTGTGACCTCTATCACCATCCCAAGAGAACGTCCAGGTACGGTATAGACCGCTGTGACAGGCCTGGCCTTCACCGTGGCATGGGAATACGGCGTAAACTCTGTCGTGGGCTTCAGTTCGGGAGTATCCATCCGACCGGTCTGCAGCGGGATGGTGATTGGGTAGGCGCCGTTCGTCGTGACGTAGCCGATAGCGACGATGAGGACCGTGGCGATCATCAGTACGAGTCCAAGCGTCCGATCGCCGGGGCTAACAAGCTCCTCCTCAGGTACCACTCCCACCTGGAAGAGACGTCGCGTAAATGGCCGTCGTACCCACCACAGCAACCAGAACACACCGACAAAAGTCCAGAGGAGCCACCAGCCGATGATCCGACCTTGCCCATGGACCTCCATATTCACTGTCGTACCATCAATGGTGGTAACGTTATTGGTGAAGTTACTCCAGTCGCCATCGACGGTGACGAACTCGCCTCCACCGACCAGGGGCCCTCCACCCTCGATATTCACCATCGGGTGAACGTGATAGGTCCCGGTGACCCGGCCCATAATATTCATTCTATAATCATAGTCTCCGCCAAGTTGAGTACTGGTGGCGTTGATGACCGGCATGCCATTCATCCATGCCTCTTTCTTGAGCATTGATGGCCCAGGCACGGAGTAATGGAGAAAGATCGATTCGGGGGTGTTTACGGCCCTCGGCCATTCACTAAATGTATGGAACTTTCCCGTCAGATCCATGGTCTCGCCAGGCTGTACCCGAGCTTTTGACCATTTCGTATCGTAGAACGTTATTGTACGCATCCGAAGAAACGGCTCTTGCGATCGCTCGCCATGCGCCCATGCCGTTCCAGCGGATACGGCGATCACTCCAAGCAAGATCGCCGACAACGCCGCTCGTCCTATCCTCATCGTTATCCTCCCAGGTTCGTGGGTAAGCGTCAACACATTCGCATCATAGCGCCACATGGGGTTGCCTTATAGCCTTCCATCGAGAACCCCACGGCCCACATCGATGACAACTACGTCCGCGAGATCCATGCCGGCCTTGAGATTACCTTCCCCATCCACACCCACCAGAGGTAGATAATTCCACTAATAAATCCGGCGAAGAACGAGGAAACCGGCGTAACGTCGCGCCCGAATGTTCGCAGCGTCCCCCGCTCCACGATTCGGATATACTCCGGCGTGGCGGAGCGCACATACTCCATCCCCATCAGATCAGCGATGGACATGAGCGGCCCGCTGGGATGCTTCACGGCCAAATGAAATGGCGCCAGCCAGGTCCAGTTCGCCGGATAGAACAACAGGGACCACCCCATGCCACCGAACAGTGCCGTAAACATGTAGCTTCCCGTCATCATCAGCATCACGTCCAGGAAGATCGCACTGGGGATCATCAGACCCGGGGCGGTAAAATTGACCGGAAACCAGGCCCAATAGTAAAAGTTAAAGACACGATTCATCCATTGTCCGAAGTGAAGCGTCATCACGCAAAAGGTCGCACCGATCGGCAGACGCATCTTCTCCCACATGAAATATTGCGTCGCCGCAGGGAAGGTAATCAACAGGATCGGCGTCAACGTGACCCACCAGCGCCGATCCTTCCAGTCCAGCCAGAAGTCCCAGTCGCCAACGGTCAGCATCTGGTGGATGTGGTACCCCGCAACTGTACCTGTGAACGCAGCCACTATGACAATAATATCAAACTTGCGCTCCAGGCTTAGAGCTTGCTGTTGTGTCAAAAGCGCCATAAGCTCTTCCCCTCCTCGAAGGGAGGGGGGGGGAGCAACCACCCCCCCTCCACATTTGGTCATGTAGACTTTGGGGACCTCAAAAAACGATCCTCAACGAGTATCGTTACGCGGTCGCCTTACCACCGCTGGTGATCCTGATCAACTCAAAGATCCGCGGACACATCGCCGCCGCCACGCCATACACCCCAAACAGACACCAACCCAGCGTGACAAAGCCCCAATGCAGCGGCGCCACAAACAGCTCTTCCATGATCCAGAAGGTGTGACCCCACTCGTTCAGCGCGACATTGACAAAGATCATCGCAGGGCCGCCGACCGTGAGCATGAACGGGATCGAGTGGGCCTTCGAAAATAGGGGGAGTCGGGTCCGGGCCCACATGTAGGCGCTAATCCCGATGATGATGTAGATCGGGTAGCTGAGATAGAACTCAATGATGTGGCTCGGCGTAAAGTCCGTATCGCGGATCACCGTCTGGTGCCACGTCCCGTCCTGCTCGGTAAAGAAGCTGGCGCCCCAATACACCGCCCAGGCGAACGTCGCGATCCACTGCCCGAGACCCCAGAACCGCCTGAGCTCCTCCTCCGGCGTAATTTTATCGAGGTTCCGGTCGCGAGTCTTCCAGATGTACCCCAGGGCGAAGGTCAGCACCGCCCCCTCGATAATCAACTCCCCGATCAACATGTTCCACCAGTAGATCCGGAAGTCCTCGGAGAAGAAGTCGAGGCCTTTCGACCAGGAGAAGTACTGCTGGTAAATCCGAATCATAACGTAGAAGATGCTAATAGCTATCTGACATTTAAAGAAGGTGCCCCAGCCAAACATCTGCTCGACTGACTCGGCGCGCTTAGCCGGCGCAGCTTCCGTCCTGTACTGTGCCATTTGATCCTTCCTCCTTACGCTCTGAACATGTTACATAACGTAGACGGCACTACTCTAAGACCGCACTTCCCCTTACTTTCTCTTGACGCCGATTCTCACCTCCTTTGTCGCCACTGACGTAACAGGTTGAGGTTTACGGTCGTTGTTGCTCAACAAAATCGCTCTTTGGAAACCTTGTTCTAAGAAGATGTTAGCATATGTCGCGATTGAAACACCTGTCAAGTCCTTTTTGCCTTCCGAACCCTGTTCCAACCTTGATCACATTGACACCTGCATCCGAGCAATACTGAAGACAACACTAAGACTTTAATACGCAAGGATGGTGCCAAACGTAGTGGCAATCGGTATTGAGCCTACTTTCACCAGTGAAATCAAGAGGTTCAAATAGTGACTTCAAAGAAACGCCATGGGTCGCAACAGAATTTCTAGTTAATTTTCATTAGAACGCCCCACCCTGCGACAGCTGTCCCACCACAGCTGTCTCAGACTGAGTCAATCTGCGTCTGTCGTTTCAGACCAAACTGCTCCAGTTTGCGATACAGCGTACTGCGGGAGATGCCGAGCTGGGCCGCGGCCTGCGACAAATTCCCCGCACATTGCTGGACGATCTGACAGATGAGCTGCCGTTCGGTCTGCGCGAGCCAGCCGCCGGGCTCCGGCCGCTCGGAGGCCTCCCCGCGCAGGGTGCGAATCGCCTCGGGAAAGTCGTCCCAGCGGATCTCGGGCCGCGGCAGGAGCACGCCCACCTGCTGCAGGACATTGCGCAGCTCCCGGACATTGCCGGGCCACGGATACGGGGTGAGCGCGAGCGCGCGCAGCGCCTCCTCCGTAAAGCGCAGGTCCGGGCAGTGCAAGGCGGCGGCGACATCGGCCAGGAAGGAGGCCGCCAGCAGGGGGATATCCTCCCGCCGCTCCCGCAAGGGCGGCAGGTGGATCGAAATGACATTGAGCCGGTAGTACAGGTCCTCCCGAAACAGCCCCTTGGCCACCTCTTTGAGCAGGTCTTTATTGGTCGCGGCGATGATGCGGACATCGAGGGGGACCGGCTGGCCGCTCCCTAGTCGGGTGAGCTCCTGCTGCTCCAGCACCCGCAGGAGCGCCACCTGGGTGCTGGGCGAGCACTCGCTGACCTCATCGAGGAAGAGGGTGCCGCCCTGGGCCTCTTCGAACCGGCCCGACCGGCCGCCTTTGCGCGCGCCGGTAAAGGTGCCGTCTTCATAGCCGAACAGCTCAGACTCGATCAGCTCCCGGGGGATGGCACCGCAGTTGACCGCGATGAACGGCTTGGGGGCGCGGGGGGAGCTGGCGTGGATCGCATGCGCGAGCATCTCTTTCCCGGTCCCCGATTCCCCGGTGATGAGGACGGAGAGGGTGTTGCCGGCGGCGATGAGGCCGATCTTGGTCGCGTTGCGGAAGGCGGCGGACTGCCCCACCAGATCGGCAAAGGTGTACTTGGCCCCCACCACGATCGCCTTGGGCTTGCGGGGGACGGGCGGCTCCAGTCGGGCGGTCGGAAAGAGCACGGCGGCGGCGACCACCTGCGAGCCGTGCCGGAGCGCCAGGCCCCAGGCCGTAAGGAGCCGGCCGCTACGCCCGCAGTAGACCTTGACCTCCTGGGGGCTGGAGGGGGCACGGGTCAGCAGGGTGCGGCCGACCTCGGCCAGCTCCGGGATCGCCGCGACGGAGGGCCGGGCGGGGTCGAGCTGCAGCAGGTGCGCGGCGGCCCGATTGCACAGCAGCACCTGCCCCTGCGGATCCAGCACCAGCAGGCCGTCGCTGAGCAACTCCGCGGCGGCGGTGAGCGGCCCCAGCAGCGCCTCGGCAGCGCGCGCCGGCGGGACGTCGGGCAACGGCGGGGCGAGGAGCGAGCCGGCTAAGAGCTCGATCACCAGATCGCTTTGGACGTGGGTGCGGCAGAGCAGGACGTGGCCCTGGGCCTGCTCGCTGGCGGAGAGCACGTGATCCGGCGGCGCGACCAGGTGGGCCTGGCCGCTGCGGAGGCGGGCCTTACAGCCCCCGCACTCGCCGTCCGCGCAGCGGTAATCGACCAGGCGCAGGCCCTGGCGCAGGGCGACCTGCAGGACCGACTCGGTGTCGTCACACTCGATGGTGATGCCCAGCGGTTCAAACCGGACCTTGCGCATCCGCGTCATCCTCGTGGACTCCTGGGGGGTCCCCTGCCGTCCGGCGGGCACGCCGGACGGCATCGGGGGGCTCACGCCCCCTCGGTTTCCGCCGACTTTCGACCCTGGCGCACGCTATTCGCGGCCACCGCGGCACCGGCAGCTACCCCTGGGGCAAACGCCGATTCGTCCGGCCACTGCACAGGAATCTTAAACCCGATGTACCGCTCGATCGCATCAAGCGACAGCACATATTCCTCGTCAGCCAGACTGATCGCCTTACCGGCTGCCCCGGCCCGCGCCGTTCGTCCGATCCGGTGGACGTAATCTTCCGGGTCCTGCGGGAGGTCGTAGTTGATCACGTGACTGACCGCCTCAACATGCAACCCACGCGATGCGACATCGGTCGCCACCAGGATCGGCAGCGTGCCCGCTTTGAACTTGGTGATAATCTGGAGGCGCTTACGCTGATCGATGCTACCGCTGATCAGGCCCGCCCGGAAGCCGCACCGGACCAACTTATCAGTGAGCCGCTCGGCGCCCTGCCGAGTATTCGAAAAGATCAGGATCCGTTGCCACGCCTCGCGCTGAAGCAACCAGCGCAACAGCCGGAATTTTTCCTGCTTCTCGACGTGAAAGAGCAGATGTTCAACCTTGTCGACCGTAACCTGTTCCGGGGAAATGGCGACCTTAATCGGATTATTCATAAACTCGTACGACAGCTCCATCTCTCGAAATGAAAGCGTCGCCGAAAACAGGAATGACTGACGCTTATGGTAGGGGGGGAGCCGCCTCAGCAGGAAGCGAAGGTCCTTGATGAACCCCATGTCGAACATCCGGTCGGCCTCGTCCACAACCAGGACTTCGACTTGAGAGAGTTCGTAGACCCCCTGCTTGAAGTAATCGATGAGCCGCCCGGGTGTTCCGATGAGGATATCGACGTTCTGTTGAAGCGCGTCCCGCTGTTTCTGATAGTCCACCCCTCCATAGGCTGCGAGCCGTGTCAGGCCGGTGAATCCACCCAACAACTCCGCATCCCACAGGATCTGCACGGCCAGCTCACGCGTGGGCGCCAGGATCAGGGCTCGGGGGGCGCCGGAAAGCGTAGGGTGTCTTGAAGTGAGTAGTCTGACAAAGAGGGGGATCAGGAAAGCGGCTGTCTTACCGCTGCCGGTCTGAGCTTGCCCGGCAATATCTTTCCCCGCCAGGGCGAGCGGCAGCGTCTCAGCCTGGATCGGTGTACACTGAGTAAAACCGGCCGCCTCTATTCCCCTCGCGATCGACGCGGGAAGTGAAAAGGTGTCGAAGGTCGTCATGCACCGCTCCCGGCCACGACAATCTCAGCAGGTCGTCCCGCGAAGCGTGCGCTGATCAGTCGATTGTGTCGTGCTGGCATAGACATACTTATTCTTATTATGCCTCTCATAATGGGGATTGACAAGGTAAATCGGTTGTGGTAAAAAAACTCGTTTCGTTTTTGAGTGGCCCGATGTCGTCTTGAAGATCGTACGGAAAGGTGATTATTGAAGCCTGGCCGTTGATCCCCTCCTCGATGGCCCGCCATCCGGGACGCGTTGTTTGGAGCTTGGGTTTTTTTTTAACACTTTAACTTTCTACGGAGGTGACAGTGAGACTGAGAAATGTTGTAACTGGAATGGTCGTCTTAACGTTCGTTTTCCTCGCCGGCTGCGGAGGAGGCGGAGGAGAAGCCAAAGGGGATCCCATCGCCATAGCACAGCAGTTCATAGATTTGTACTATAAGCAAGGAAATACCCAGGAGGCAAAGGCGCTGGCTAACCCCGAGATGGCCGAGAAGATTCAAGCGACCGCGGCGGCGGCGGCGGAGACCGCTGGAGATCAGGAGGTCTCGTATATCCTGAAGGAACAGAGCAGAGAGGGCAAGCATTCATACGCCCTGTTTCAGATGATGGTCAAGAAAAAGGACGGTGAACCCGTGTACAAGACGATCTCCCTTTTCGTCGATCTGGTCGACGGCGCCTGGAAGGTAACCCTCTTCGACGAGAGGATCGAGCCCGGGCCGCACCAGGAAACAACGAAGGGTTAGTGAGACCTTCAGGCTGAAGGCTATTAGGTAGTCCCTTCTCCCTTCTTAGAAAATAAAAAAGCCCCCAGGGGATTCCCCCTGGGGGCTTTCACTTTCAAGAGCAGCATTGAGCTGACAGCTAACAGCTAATCGCTGCCTTATTAATACATATCGCCCATCCCGCCGTGGCCTCCCGGCGGCATCTGCGGCGCCTTCTCCTTTTCCGGAACCTCAGTCACCAGCGCCTCGGTGGTAATCATCAACGACGCGATGCTCGACGCGTTCTGCAGCGCAATCCGAGCGACCTTGGTCGGGTCGATGATCCCGGCCACCAGCATATCCTCATACGTCTCCGTCTCGGCGTTGAAGCCGTATGAACCGTTGTTCTCTCGGACCTTCTGGACGACAATCGAGCCCTCAACTCCTGCATTCTCCGCAATCTGGCGGATCGGCTCCTCCAGCGCGCGACGAATGATGTCGCCGCCGACCTTCTCGTCGCCTTCAAGCTTCAGCTTTTCGACGACCCTCGACGCTCGAAGGAAAGCCACGCCGCCACCGGGGACGATCCCCTCTTCGACAGCCGCGCGGGTCGCGTTCAGCGCATCCTCGACCCGGGCCTTCTTCTCCTTCATCGCGATCTCGGTAGCCGCTCCGACCTTGATGACCGCCACACCGCCGGCAAGCTTGGCCAGCCGCTCTTGCAGTTTCTCCCTGTCGTAGTCCGAGGTCGACTCCTCGACCTGGGTTCGAATCTGCTTGATACGGCCTTCGATCTCCTTCTGGGCGCCGGCACCTTCGATGATGGTCGTATTCTCCTTATCGATGACCACTTTCTTCGCCTTGCCCAGATCGTCCAGTCGAATATTCTCCAGCTTGATCCCCAACTCCTCAGAGATCACCTCACCGCCGGTGAGTACCGCGATGTCCTTCAGCATCTCCTTACGCCGATCGCCAAAGCCCGGCGCCTTGACCGCCGCGCAGCTCAGGGTCCCACGCAGCTTGTTGACCACCAGAGTGGCCAGCGCCTCACCCTCAACCTCTTCAGCAATCACCATCAGCGGCTTGCCCATCTTAGCGATCTGTTCCAGAATCGGCAGGAGATCCTTGAGGTTACTGATCTTCTTTTCGTGGATCAGGATCAGCGGGTTTTCCAGGACTACCTCCATCCGCTCAGGGTCGGTCACGAAATATGGCGACGTATAGCCTCGATCAAACTGCATCCCCTCAACCACCTCGAGGGTCGTCTCCATGCTCTTCGCTTCCTCGACGGTGATGACCCCGTCTTTGCCGACCTTCTCCATGGCATCGGCGATGAGCTCGCCGATCGTCTTATCGTTATTGGCCGAGATCGTGGCAACCTGGGAGATCTCCTTCTTCCCCTTGGTCGGCTTGGAGATCTTCCTGAGTTCATCCACGATACCCTCAACGGCCTTCTCGATTCCCCGCTTCAACGCCATCGGGTTCGCGCCGGCCGTGACGTTCCTGATCCCCTCTCGGAAGATAGCCTGGGCCAGCACAGTGGCAGTGGTGGTGCCGTCTCCGGCAACATCGGAGGTCTTGCTCGCAACCTCCTTCACCATCTGGGCGCCCATATTCTCAAAGTTATCTTCCAGTTCGATCTCCTTGGCTACCGTAACGCCATCCTTCGTAATATTCGGAGCGCCGAACTTCTTATCGATGACCACGTTACGCCCCTTAGGACCCAGAGTCACCTTCACGGCGGCGGCAAGGACGTCCACACCCTTCTGAATCTTCCGCCTTGCCTCCTCATCAAACAGCAACTGCTTCGCTGGCATATCAGCTTTCCTCCTCAACCTGCGTCAGTTCCCCGATCGGAGTCGGGGACAAGGTTTAACTACGAAATGGCGATCTCCTCGTCAACGCTCTGCAGCCCTGCTATTGCAGGATGCATAGAACGTCTTCCTCCCGCATGATCAGGAATTCCTCATTGTCGACCTTGACCTCCGAACCGGAGTACTTGCCAAAGAGGATCTTATCGCCTGCCTTCACATCCATCGGCTGTCGCTTTCCATCATCACCGACCTTGCCCGGCCCGACGGCAATCACTTCGCCTTCTTGGGGCTTCTCTTTCGCAGTATCGGGGATAATGATCCCGCCCTTCTTGATTTCTTTTTCTTCCAGACGCTTCACCAGGATTCGGTCGTGCAACGGCTTTACCCTCACGATCGCTTACTCCTTTCTCCGCGGAGCAGATATGCTCCAGCAACTCCCTACCTGTGTGATATACGCAGGCAGGCAATACGGTTTACCCTCAAGCACTATACAACGGGCAGTCCAGCAGCTAACCATTCTGTTAGCACTCTCTCGTGGAGAGTGCTAATTACTATAGGCCGTGAGGCTCTCATTCGCAAGGACAATTATTCATATATTTCACCGAATAATCGGAAATATATGTATTTTCTCGACAATACTCGCTCCTATCGTTGTTTATCGCAAATATACTCAGGTACTATTTGCGATGAGCCTATTTTTAACGCTCCGATCCGATGTTCAACTCTCAGGGGCCAACATCGAACCGGGAACATTGAACTTCGCTCGCCAGCGCCATCCCCTTCGACCGATAATGGTCTTGACAGCGTTCAACCCGGGTACCTATACTCCCTCAATACAGGCTGAAGACTGAAGGCCGAACCTAAAAACCTTCAGTCTTCAGCCTAAACCGCTGACTGCTGAACACTGTTTTTCAAGGAACACACATGAAAGCCGTAATCATGGCCGGCGGATTCGGAACTCGGCTGCGGCCGTTAACGGCCAACCTTCCAAAGCCGATGATCCCGATGGCTGCCAAGCCGCTCATGGAGCATACTGTCGCGCTGCTCAAAGATCACGGCTTTGACGACCTGATCACCCTCCTCTACTTCCAACCGGATACGATCGAGCGTTACTTCGGCGACGGCGCCGAGTTCGGCGTCAAGATGGTCTATGCCACCGCTACCGAGGATTATGGGACGGCCGGAGCGGTGAAGAACGCTGAAGCCTTTCTCGACGGGACGTTCCTGGTCACCAGCGGCGATATCCTCACCGATTTCGATCTCTCGGAGGCGGTGAAGGTCCACAAGAATCGCGGCGCTCTGGCCACGATCGTGCTGACCAGAGTCGAAAATCCACTCCAGTACGGTGTGGTCATCACCGCTTCCGACGGCCGTATCACGCACTTTCTCGAAAAGCCGACCTGGGGCGAGGTCCTGAGCGATACCGTCAACACCGGCATCTACATCCTTGAACCCGAGGTGCTTGAACTGATCCCGACCGGAGTAGAGTTCGACTTCAGCCGCGATCTATTTCCACGGCTGATGGAGGAGGGCCGCGCCCTGTACGGACATGTGGCAACCGGCTACTGGAAGGATGTGGGCGACCTGATCGAATATCGCCTTGCGCATCGGGACATCCTGGCCGGTCTGGTGAAGGTCGCGCTTCCCGGAAAGCCGGTGGAGGGACTCGACAAACCGATCTGGCTTGGCGAGGGAAGTCGCGTCGATTTCACCGCGTCACTGAAAGACGGCGTCCTAATCGGGAAGCACACACAGGTCGGGGCCAACACCTACATCACGCGCAGCGTCATCGGCGACAACTGCGTCATCGAAGAGGGCGCCGTCATCATCGGTTCGATCCTCTGGAATAATGTATTCATCGGCTCTCGTGCTGTCCTGAAAGAGAACGTGGTCGGCCAGGCAAGTGAGATCAAGGCCAACGCCCGCATCTTCGAGGGCGCGTTAATCAGCGAACAGTGCAAAGTCGGCGAGGGGTCCGTCGTCAAGGCCGATGTGAAGGTGTGGCCCCACAAGGTAATCGAGGACGGCGCCGTTCTGGCCACCAGTCTGATCTGGGGCCAGAAATGGTCTCGGTCTCTGTTCGGGGCCTACGGTGTAACCGGGTTGGCAAATCTCGAGATCTCGCCGGAGTTCGGGGCCAAACTCGGGGCCTGCTTTGGGGCAACCCTCCGGATGGGGTCGATCGTCAGAACCAGTCGCGATAGTCACCAGGCCTCCCATATGGTCAAGCGGGCTGTTATCAGCGGCCTCCTTTCCGCCGGCGTCAGTGTGCGCGATTTCCGCGTCGCCCCTATCCCGGTGGTCCGGTACAAGATGAGCGCGCGCGGCGCCGTAGGCGGCGTGCACGTCCGAAAATCGCCCTTCGACCCCGAGTTGATCGACATCATCTTCTTTGACGAGCGCGGAATGGATATCCCATCCGGCCGAGAGAAAAGTATCGAACGGCTCTTCTTCCGGGAAGATTTCCGCCGCGCCAAGGTCGATGAAATCGGCCGCATCTCCCCTCCTCCGTACGGCATGGAATATTATCAGGACGGAGTGCTGAGCTTTATCGATCGGGATGTGCTGCGCCGTCGCAACTTCAGGATCGTCATCGACTATGCCTACGGCTCGGCGTCGGTCATCCTCCCGCAGATCTTCGGAATGCTGGGGTGCGAGGTGATCGCACTGAACGGCTGCATGGACGAAAGCAAAATCACCAAAAGCGCAGAAGGATTCCGTCGCTCGCAGCAACAGCTCTCGGAGATCGTCAGAAGCCTTGGAGCAGACCTGGGAATCATGCTTGACGCCGGGGGGGAAAAGATCTTCATTGTCGATGACGTCGGTAACCTGCTGAGCGACGACCTGGCTCTGGCGGTCATGGCCCTGCTGGTGATGCGGACCCATTGTCCGGCAGTGATCGCCATTCCGATCACTGCCGGTACGGCGATAGAAGCGTTGGCTCGCGAATCGGGCTTTAGAGTCCTCAGAACAAGAACGGCCCCACGAGCATTGATGGAAGCGGCGACTCAGGAGGACGTTGTTTTCGTGGGCGATGGTCTCGGCGGTTTCATCTTTTCCCAGTTCCAACCGGCCTTTGACGGGATGCTGGCTATTTTGAAGCTTCTGGAAATGCTCGCAGCCCAGGATCTCCGATTGCATCAGATGATCCTGTCTATTCCTCAGCGTTTCAAATACCGCGAGCAGGCGCCATGTTCCTGGGAGCGGAAGGGCGGGACGATGCGGGCGCTCATCGCAGCCACAGCAGATGATCGACCCGATCTGGTGGATGGGGTACGGGTCCATCTTGGCGGCGACTGGGTGATCCTCTATCCGGATCACGACCGACCGTACTTCCATATCATTGCCGAAGCCGACACGCTCGCGCGGGCAGAAGCTCATGTGGCCCGGTATCGAAAAATTCTCGACGATTGCATGAAGGGTAGCCCGGCGGAGGCCGCCCTATGAAACAGATCCGGTTCGGCACCTCGGGCTGGCGCGATGTAATCGCCGATCACTTCACTTTTGCCAATGTTCGTCTTGTGGCGCGGGCCATCGCAGAGCAGTTACTCGCCGAAGGGATCGATCAACCGCAGATCGTCGTGGGGTACGATACACGCTTTCTCTCGGAAGCGTTCGCGGCTGAGGCGGCGGCAGTCTTGGGGGCGCACGGTGTCCGGGTCTGGCTCACCGATCGGGATGCGCCAACGCCGGTTATCGCGTACGAGGTGACCCGCCGCGGCGCAGCCGGCGGTCTGAACATTACGGCCAGCCACAACCCGCCAGAATATAACGGGCTTAAATTTTCCGGCCCCTCCGGCGGCCCGGTCCTTCCAGTAGTTACCGACAGAATTGAAAGGAGGGTCCAGGAGCTACTGGCACAACCCGAGATCCAGTATCCTCCGCTTGAAGAGCTAGCGGCTAAGGGTCTGGTGGTACGGATCGACCCACGGCCGACATACCTGGACCGACTGAGAAAGTTGGTGAATCTACGCACGATCGCTGCAGCGCGTCTGAAGGTGGCGGTCGACCTGCTCTATGGGACCGCCGGGGGCTACTTGGACGAAATATTGCGCGAAGCGGGGTGTGACGTACAGACCCTGCACGGATCCAGAAATCCCGCATTCGGCGGTATGGCGCCGGATCCCTCGGAAATGAACCTGCGGGAGCTTACGACGGTCGTACGGTCTGACGGATGTCATCTTGGGTTAGCCACCGACGGCGATGCCGATCGATATGGGATCATCGACCGGGACGGCCGCTTCATCGAGCCGAACTATATCCTGGCCCTTCTCCTACGGCATCTGATCAACACTCGCGGCTGGCGTATGGGAGTCGCTCGATCGGTCGCCACCAGCCATCTGGTCGATGCGGTCGCTCGACCGCGTGGGGTCCCGATCTATGAAACCAAGGTCGGCTTCAAATACCTTGGCGAGCTTATTGCTCAGGGCAAGGTCGCGCTCTGTGGCGAGGAAAGCGCCGGCCTGTCGATGCTAGGGCACGTACCCGAAAAGGATGGTATTCTTGCCGCCCTCTTAGTCACGGAAATGATCGCCATGGCCGAGGGGTCCAGCGTCCAAGGTCTGCTCGATACGCTCTATGCCGAGGTGGGGAGCACGATTTACGCCCGCCGCCTGAACCTTCATCTTACATCAGAGCAGCAAGGACGCCTGGCCGATCGTTTGAAAGAGTTACCGACACGGGTGGCCGGACTTACGGTGGTAGAGGTGAATCGCCTGGACGGCACAAAGCTGCTACTTGAGGATGGCAGTTGGTTCCTGGTACGGACTTCCGGAACAGAACCGGTCGTGCGTCTCTACCTGGACGCGCATTCCGAGGCACAAATCGAAGAGTTGACGGCAGCGGCGCGGGCGCTTCTCGATGTCTGACAATTGGGGATGAGGTGAGAAAGCAGACGGGACCGGTTCTCACTGGCACACAGGAAGAGATCACGGCGGCGAAGAGTTCCCGTAAACGGTGGCTCGTCTTCCTTGCCGGACTGGCGATTCTAATCGCAGTAGCCTCTGTAGTCGGAAAAAAGAGCTTCGTCAAGGTCCTCCAGATGAGCAAAACCCGGACTGAGCTTCAGCAAGAGATCACACGGTTGAAGCAGGTCAACGAGGGGCTGACTCGGGAGATCCGGTCCTTCGCCAATAATCCGAGTCAGGTCGAGGCGATTGCTCGCGAGGATCTCGGACTGGTAAAACCTGGGGAAATCGTATACCAGTTCGGTCAGCCGAGGCCGTCCACCGCTTTACCCGCCTCCTCCCGTTAAAGGTTCGCATCGGCACCCGCCATACCCTCCACGGTGTTCGGAAGAGCGATTATTTCCGGCAGGACTTTTGCGCTTGACAATGCCCGGTGGTTTCGTGTATTCGTATTGTTAATAGACGGCGTATAGCTGAGGTAGCAGTAAGAGGCCTCAGGGGTATAGTGCTCCGGTCGCGATTCGCTTGGCTGCAAGGCGATTTCTCACCAGAGTGGTTAGTCAACAGTTGTAGTAAAAAGGAGACGACGTCAGATGGCAGGTATGGCGAATGTTGTACTCGGTATTCTTATGACACCGATGGGGGCTCTCGCTGGGCTCGTCGCAGTTGTCGTGCTTGTTCTTTTCGCTCGATGGGTCTTTACCGACCAGCCGCAGAAATAGATAGCCGCACACAAACCTTCCATTACGTCCTGTATGTACGAGGGAATCGAAGGCCTACAGGGGTGGGCCTTTGATCTTTCCTGTCTGTCTGCATGCAGTACCTCAGCGTTGAACGTCAGCCTTTTCAGTGAGCCAAAAGCGCTTGCCATACGCTCACGATCTGGCTATACTACTGCTATTAATGAACTACCACGCAGCAAGCTGAGGGGTATCAACTTCTGTTCTGGCCCGTCCTTCCGTGCTTGGTGAGCCTGCCCCGTACTTGATACGGGGGAATCCAGCCTGGCCCTCTGGATACCAGCTTTCGCCGGTATGACGCACTCGCGGCAAGCCGCGGGGAATGAACCTCCAGTGGATTCAAGCGGACAGCGGACTTAGCGTTGATGGTCGGCGCAGTGCAGCAACAAGGAGAGCGGTGGCAGTGAAACGCGTAAGTATTCTCGGCTCAACGGGGACCATCGGGGTCAAAGCATTAGCAATGATTGATCTGCACCGCGACTCCTTTGAGGTAGTAGCCCTTGCGGCCAGGGAGAATATCGATCTCCTGGAGCAGCAGATCAGGCGGTTCTCCCCTCGCGTTGTCGCTGTCGGAACGTCCAAGGCCGCCACAGCGCTAAAGGAACGGGTCCAAGACGTCTCTGTTGAGATCGGGTGGGGAGACGAGGGCGTGTTGGGTGTTGCCACCGCGTCGGAAGCCGACATCGTCCTTACCGCGATCGTCGGCGCGGCAGGCCTGCTGCCGAGTCTCGCCGCCATCCAGGCGGGAAAAGATATTGCCCTCGCGACGAAAGAGGTCATGGTCATGGCGGGGGAGCTGGTGATTGCCGAGGCTCAAGCGCGGGGTATTCGACTACTTCCCGTCGATAGTGAACATTCGGCTATCTTCCAGTGTCTTGGGGGACAACATAGCTGCGCGTATTTAAAGCGAGTGCTCTTGACGTCTTCTGGGGGACCGTTTCGACAGCGTCCGAAGGAACAGTTTGCTGCCATCACCCCAAAAGAGGCACTGAAGCACCCAACGTGGGTGATGGGCAAGAAGATCACCATCGATTCGGCCACCCTGATGAATAAAGGGTTGGAAGTCATCGAGGCCAGTTGGTTTTTTTCCCTCACACCGCAACAGATCGACGTCATCATCCACCCGCAGAGCATCATCCATTCGATGGTGGAGTTCATGGATGGGGCGATCCTGGCTCAGATGGGGGTAACCGACATGGGACTGCCGATCCTGTACGCTCTCTCATACCCTGACCGTCTTCAGACTCCACTACCGCCCCTCGACCTGAATGCCCTGTCTGCGTTAACCTTCGAACCGGTTGACCACGAAAGGTTCCCGTGCCTCGGGTTTGCCTATCAGGCGCTTCAGGCCGGCGGAACATATCCGGCCGTTCTCAATGCGGCCAACGAAGTGGCGGTGGACCTGTTCCTCTCCGAACGGATTAGCTTCCCTGATATTGCCGCCCTCATCGCGAAGGCAATGGATCGTCACAAAGGTCGTAAGATCGATTCTATTGAAGTTGCCCTGGATGCTGATCGTGAAGCCAGGGAGCTGGTTTTGGCAGCACTGCATACGTAAGGTAAGGAAAAGGGCTTGTACGCCGGCATGATAGCCTTAGTATCCGCGGTTGCTTTCAGCCTCTTTGATGTCGTCGATCCTCGACCGCTCCTCTCTCGTCTTGACTATCTCCTCTGGGCGATCCTCGTCCTGGGCGGACTCATCTTCGTTCACGAGCTCGGCCACTTCCTGGTCGCCAAGCGGGCGGGGGTCAGGGTCCTGAAGTTTTCCCTCGGTTTCGGTCCGAAGATCATCGGGTTTACGCGCGGCGGGACCGAATATCTCCTGTCCGCTATTCCGTTGGGCGGGTATGTCAAGATGCTCGGAGAGGATCCGCAGGAAGAGGTCGCCGACCCGGAGGGATCGTTTTCCGCAAAGCCTGTCGGGTGGCGATCGCTGATCATCCTGGCCGGCCCAGGATCCAATTTTCTCCTTGCGATCACCATCTTTTGGATAGTGTTCACGCTTGGCGTTCCGACTCTCGCCACCAAGGTGGGGGAAGTCATGCAGGACTTTCCGGCACACGATGCCGGCGTGAAGACCGGCGATCGAATTACGGCAATCGACGGGTACGCCATTGAGAAGTGGGAAGAACTGGCATCCCAGATTCATAAAAGTCCGGGGCGGCCTATTCGCCTGACAGTTGAAAGAGCGGGAAGTCGGTTTGATCTGGTGGTCGCTCCAAAGGCCACTCGTCAGAAGAACCTCTTTGGAGAGGAGCAGGAGGTCGGTCTGCTCGGGATCGCGCCGGCGGAGGAGTTCCTGACCGAGCGGACCAATCCGGTCACCGCATTAGGAAAAGCACTCTACAAGACATACGATCTCAGTCGACTGATTTTACTGACCTTTGTCAAACTGATCCAAGGTGTCGTCCCGGCTAAGACCATTGGCGGACCGCTCCTGGTTGCACAGATGGCCGGCCAGCAGGCGCGCCAAGGTGTCTTGAATCTCATGTTCTTTACCGCGCTGCTGTCCATCAACTTGGGGATCCTGAATCTGCTTCCGATCCCCATTCTGGACGGTGGACACCTGTTCTTCGCCCTGATTGAAGCCGTTCGCGGCAAACCGGTCAGCCTTCAGAAGCGAGAGATGGCTCAGCAGGTTGGACTGGCCCTGTTGGTCGCCCTCATGATTTTTGCCTTCTACAACGATATCTTCCGCCTGTTGGGAAGACAGTAGGAAGGCAGCCTTCAGCTTTCAGCTGATAGCTGACCGCTAGTCTAAGAAACTATGATCGAACGACGCAAGACACGACAGATTCAGGTGGGAGCAGTCAAAATAGGCGGTGAGACGCCGGTGTCGGTCCAGTCGATGACAAAAACCGATACGCGGGACGTCCGGGCTACAGTGGATCAGATCTGGGCATTGGAGGTAGCCGGATGTGACATTGTGCGGATCGGCGTCCCCGAGAAAGAAGCGGCAGAAAAACTGTGGGAAATCCGTAAGCAGATCCGGATCCCGTTGATCGCCGACATTCACTTCGATTACAGGCTCGCTCTGATCGCTCTCGAACAAGGCGTGGACGGCCTCCGCCTGAACCCCGGCAACATTGGAGACCGTTCTCGCGTGGAGGAGATCGTCAAGGCGGCCACCGAGCGAAAAATTCCGATTCGCATCGGCGTCAATGCCGGATCTCTGGAGAAGGATTTGCTGGCCAGAGATGGCGGGCCGACTCCAAAGGGAATGGTGGAAAGCGCCCTGCGCCACATTCGTATCCTCGAAGATCTTAACTATCCTGAGATGAAGGTCTCGTTGAAGGCCTCTGATCCCCTGATGATGATCGAGGCATATCGCCTCCTGGCGGAAAAGATCGAGTATCCCCTCCACCTTGGCGTGACGGAGGCCGGGACGCCTGGGGTGGGAACGATCAGGTCGGCCGTTGGCATCGGGACACTGCTGGCCGAGGGGATCGGCGATACCATCCGAGTGTCGCTCTCGGCCGATCCCGTCGAAGAGATCAAGGCTGGGGTTGAAATCTTGAAGTCGCTCGGGCTTCGGAGAGGTGGGCTCACGTTGGTTGCCTGTCCGTCTTGCGCAAGAGCCGATATCGATCTGGTTCCCCTCGCCCAGGAGGTGGAGCGTCGACTGGCGGGGATCACGAAGGAGATTCACGTCGCCGTGATGGGGTGTGAGGTAAACGGACCGGGGGAGGCCAGAGGAGCCGACATCGGAGTGGCCGGCGGCAAGGGGATCGGCTGGATCTTCAGGAAGGGAGAGGCGGCTCGGAAAGTGAAGGAGTCCGAGATCGTCGACGCCCTGGTCGAGGAGGTCAACAGGATGGTGGCAGGAAACGACGGTCACACGTAAACCCAAAGCGTTCAGCTATCAGCCATCAGCTTTCAGCGCACACCAAGGGCGGCGAGCGAAGCCCGTTATCGGCGGAAAGAGCTTGTACACCACTTGGTGTTTTTCTTCGCTGATTGCTGAACGCTGACAGCTATCTGCTTCCTTTAATTGGAATGCCATGCGTTGGACGAGATCACTGATTCCGACACTGAAAGAAGAGCCCGCTGAAGCCGAAGCGATCAGTCACAAGCTGATGGTCCGCGCCGGTCTGGTCCGACAGCTTGCGGCCGGGATCTACATCACCCTCCCGCTTGGCCAGCGAGTGATGGATAAGATCAGTGCCATCATCCGCGAGGAGATGAACCGGATCGACGGCCAGGAGATCACCATGCCGGTCCTGCACCCGGCGGAGCTGTGGCAGCAGACCGGGCGATGGGCCACGATCGGCGAGGAGATGTTTCGGCTGTACGATCGCGGCAAGCGACAGATGTGTCTGGGGATGACCCACGAAGAGGTTGTCGCCTGGCTCGCGGCGCGCGAGATCCGATCCTACCGAGACCTCCCGCAGACCTGGTATCAGATCCAGACTAAGTTGCGGGATGAAGCAAGACCCAAGAGCGGCGTCCTGCGGACGCGGGAATTCGTGATGAAGGACTCCTACTCATTGGATAGGGACGACGCGGGACTGGAGAAGAGCTACGAACTCCACAAGGAGGCATATTGCCGCATCTTCACGCGGTGCGGCCTATCGTTTCATGCTGTCGAAAGCGACCCGGGGATGATGGGCGGCGCAGTCGCGCACGAGTTCATGGCGCCGAGCGAAGCCGGGGAGGATGAGATTGCCCTGTGCGATCGCTGCGGCTACTCGGCCAATATCGAACTGGCTGTCTCCAGGCCGCGAAGCCCGGTCTTCACGACGTGGGACCTGGAGGAGATCGCCACGCCGGGCGCCGGAACCATCGAAGAGGTGTGCCGCCTTCTGCAGATCGATCCGGCCGTAACGATCAAGTCGTTGCTGCTCATCACAACAGATGGTCCGCTCCTGGCCCTCCTGAGAGGCGATCAGCAGCTCCACGAGAAAAAGCTGGCGAAGGTGGTTGGAGAGGCTCGCTCGGCTCATCGCGACGAAATTCTGACGTACCTCCGGGTCGGACCCGGTAGCATCGGTCCCGTCGGAGTGGACCTGCCCATCATTGCGGATGAGTCGTTGCGCGAAGGTCGATATGTGGCCGGAGCCAACAAGGATGGGTTCCATCTCCGCGGTATTGCGCCAGGCGTCCACTTTCAGCCACGTTGGGCCGATATCCACCAGGTGTCAAATGGAGATCGGTGTCCACATTGCGAGGGCAGTCTGCGTATCGAACGCGTGATCGAGATAGGGAACATCTTCAGGCTCGGAACGAAATACTCCATCCCTATGAAGGCGGTCTATCTGAGTGAAGCGGGTGAGGAATATCCCATCGTGATGGGAAGCTACGGGATCGGGCTGGCGCGCATTGCGGCTGCGGCGGTCGAACAGCACCATGACGATCTGGGGATTATCTGGCCTTCGGCTATCGCACCCTTTCAACTCCATCTGCTGCCGGTCAATATGCGCGACCAGAAGATGGCGGAGTTGGCGGAGGCACTCTATAGTCAACTCCAGCAGGCCGGGATCGAGACCCTCTACGATGACCGTGATGAGCGAGCTGGTGTGAAGTTCAAGGACGCGGACCTGCTCGGCCTCCCCATGCGAATGACCATCGGAACCCGCACCCTTAAGGAGGGCATGGTTGACCTGAAGATACGAAAGACCGCTAAGGAGGTGCAGATCCCGCTCTCGGAAGCGGTCTCTACAGTGCACTCCCTTCTTTCCAGACCCGCCAAACTAGCGCCACCAAAAGCAACCCCCCCATGAGGAGAACCGGATCTCTATTGGGGGGGGTCGCTGACTTTACGCGTATTTGACTATATACTACAGCTTGACGACGTTAAATGCGGGAGGAGCCTATGGCAATCCGGAATTTGCCGTAGGAACGGGGATCTCATACATCAATTGGAAGGGAGAACCAGTGAGGCCCTTGTTGCCCCCAGTCAGGCTGGTTTCTTCCGCCTGCCGTTCATATAGTATTTGACGCCACCCACCAAGGCGCAAATAGCCAATAATGTGATCGCCAACTGGAACCCCAGATTCGACACCAGCCAAGGCAGGCGACTGTGTGCCCTTACCGCCAGGCCTACGGAAAACGGGAAGCTGTAGGTATGGTCTACAGCTTTGATCTGGGCCTCTGTAGGATCGGTTCCGGGTCCATGGGTATGGCTGACTCGCTGCCATTCTCCAACCTCTGAGCCTCGATGAGGCTTGTGGGCAATGCCAGGTCCCGCCTTCTCCAGTGTCATGAGGGCAATGTAGTGCCCGGGCTTGGTGATTTCGGTATCGATCCTGATCGACCCATCACCGTAAACAGCCGCGGGAAGGGAAAAAACAGCGTGGGAGTGTCCGCCACCTTCAGTGTCCTCGTGAGCCGCAACAGCCTCAACAATTCGAACCGAGATGGGAAGCGCTCGCATCTCCTCATTATACAGGTCAAACGCGATCGACAACTTGCCTGTCTTCGGGACCCCTTCACAGTAAGACTGGAACTCCTTCTTGACCTGCTCCGACCCCACTTCGTGCATCAGCGGAATCATTCCCGCGCCGATAAGCTCCTGATAGGCAGTGAAGTGAACGGTATAATGGCCCTTCACTGCGGTGCAAGCATCTGCCGCATCCCAGTCACCCATCACATCGCCACCGCCGTGACCAAAGGCCTGAGATGCCACAAAAACCGGCACGAGCACGACCGAGAATAACAACATCAAGCGCTTCATTACCGTTGCACTCCTCTCCTTTCTAATGTAGAGCGCTCATTCTTTACCGTCAAGCCTAATTTCCACACTACCGACAGCAGGCGAGATGCTCTCCGAACGATCACCGTGACCCATCCGGCTTGCCGGGCAGACCGGGTTCGGTCAGTTTCACGGGGTCAAGGATCTCGGCTATCTGAGCCTCAGTAAGCAGTTTTTCCTCGCGGACGATGTCAATGATCGTTTTCTGCTCTCGTATAGCTCGCTTTACTACCTCGGCGACCCTGGCATAGCCGACTAACACATTCAATGCCGTCGCCAACGCCATACTACGCTCAGCATAGCGGTGGCATCGGTCGACGTCGGCAACGATGCCGCCGACACAGCGGTCAATGAAGACCCGTATAGCGTTTTTCAGGATTTCGATCGACTGGTGGAGATTATAGGCTAGGACCGGCATCATGACGTTCAGCTCAAGCTGTCCGGCCTGAACCGCCATCGAGACGGTCAGATCGTTGCCGATGACCTGGAAGCAGACCATGTTCAGCATCTCGGCCATAGACGGGTTAATCTTACCCGGCATGATCGAGGAGCCCGGTTGCACCGCAGGCAGCTTGATCTCAGCCAACCCGGTGGTGGGACCTGAGGTCAGCAGGCGCAGATCGTTGCAGATTCGTGTCAATTCAAGCGCAAGCAGCCTCAGGGCTGATGAGGCCTCGGCGATCGGGAGGTTCGACTGCATCGCTTCGCGCATGTCTGGCGCATTGCGCCACTCGATCCCCGTCCAGGCACATAGGTACTCCACCAGCCTGGCACGATACCGCGGGTGAGTGTTCAGGCCTGTACCGACGGCACTTCCGCCGATTCCCAACTCTTCAAGCGATCGCGCTGCGACAGCAATCCGCTCCCGACATTTTCCGATGGTCACCGCGTAGGCTGCGAACTCTTGACCCAGTCGGATAGGAACCGCATCCTGTAGATGCGTTCGAGCCGACTTCAGGATGCCGTCAAATTCACTCGCTTTCTCAGCCAGGGCGGTCTTCAGATCCCCCAGGACCGGCAACAGCTCTGCCAACAGTAGACGAGCGGCCATCCGCATGGCGGTTGGAAAGACATCATTGGTGGACTGGGCCATATTGACATGGTCATTGGGATGAACAATGGTATAGTCACCCTTCTGTCCCCCAAGGAGTTCGATAGCCCGGTTGGCCAGGACCTCGTTGGCATTCATGTTAAAAGAGGTGCCCGCTCCCATTTGATAGACATCTACAACAAACTGATCTTGGAGCTTGCCGGCTAAGACCTCGTCGGCCGCCGCTGTGATCACCCTGCTGATCGCCGGCTTCAAGAGTTCCAAGTCGGTGTTGACCAGCGCGGCCGCCTTCTTCACCAGGACGATCGCCTCCACCATCCGTGAGTGCATCCTGAGCCCGCTAATGGGGAAATTTTCCATCGCCCTCACCGATTGCAGGCCATAGTACGCCTCGACCGGAACCGCCTTCTCCCCCAATACATCCTTCTCGATCCGCGTCGCCATCTCGTTCTCTCCCGAGGTTACACGGTGTGACCTGCCGCTCATGCAGAATGAAGGCGAATACCCCTCGTTTACGCCGAAGCTTCGGCAAGACCGGCACCCTGTCTTTCAAGTTGATGAGGGCAATGACCCGGCCGCCGGAGAGCCGAGCAGCCGGTAATCGGCAGGCAGAGCCGCTCGGCGGTGCACACAGAATAGCATGATGGTCCAATATACGATATTCGATTTTATGCCGGGTTTCTTCGACTGTACGATGACCTTACTCAAATCCGTAGTAAGGGGGATTGCATTGTCGAGGATCAATACGATACAATGCCGTCTATCCGGAGAACAATCATCGTCCGTTCGGCGGGATGCAGGAAAAGCCGGGACACGTTGTCATGAGGCATAGCAATCGAAGGTGGAAATGGCGACTGGTTCTCGCAGTCGCTGCCTTGCTCGCGGCCGCACTACCGTGGGGTTCAGCCGTAGCGGCGGACCGCCCGTATTTGTCGCATGGGGCCGGCGCCTATCGGGATCAGTGGCAAGCACCCTCGGTCTATCAATGGCTCGATCCGAATCTCTTTACCTCCAACAATCCCATTCAGGGGGTCTTCAACGGGGAGGCATGTGTTGCCTGCCATGCCGGGGTTACGCCGACGATCGTCAACGATTGGAAAATCAGCAGACACGCGCCGGCCAAGGTCTACTGTACGGCCTGTCATGGCAACGACCACCAGAAGCTCTCCATGCCGAAACCGGAGACCTGCGAAGGGTGCCACAAGACCCAGGTCTCCCAATATAAGGAGGAGTTGAAAGCCGGCCACCCGGCTCATGCGCGCGCCATGGACCCTGACGTATATCGCAATGCATGGCAGATGCATAAGCCGCAGGCCGAGGTCGTCGGATGCGCCCAGTGCCATCGGATCGGGAGCGTCGGGTGCGATAGCTGCCACACGCGCCATAAATTCTCGGCGGCTGAAGCCCGCAAACCCAGCGCGTGCATGAGCTGTCACAGCGGGGTCGATCATCGGGACTACGAGGTCTGGGAGAACTCCAAGCACGGCAACATCTGGCAGGCTGAGACACAGGACACGGATTGGACCACGCCGCTCCAACGCGGTAACTACCGGTTCCCCACCTGCGCCTACTGCCATATGCCCGGAGGCGACCACAACACGGTGCGTAACACTGTCTATGCAGGCATGGGGACACAGGAGGTCAACCGCGGGGCGCCGGAACATCAGGCCAAGCGGGACCGGTGGATCGGAGTATGCGGCGATTGCCACTCCTCCAGATTTGCTCGAGCACAGCTTGATTACATGGATGAAGCCGTCAGCGTCAGCTTCAAGAAGGTGCGGGAGGCAAAACGGATTCTCGAGGATCTGTACAAAGAGGGGATCATGGAACCGATGCCGCAGTTCCTGGCCCCAGGATGGAAGGGCGGGCATGCGGCGGCCTTTGGCGGCATGAACTATAACGTTCCGGCCATCGAGCGGCTCTTTTATGAAATGGTCGCCTTTGCCACCACTAATACGTTTAAAGGGGCGGCGCACGGCTCAGGCGGCGCCGCCACGTATACCTTCGGCGCCTTCGAGGCCGACAAGTACCTGGCCGCCATCAAGAGCGAGGCCGAGAAGATGCGGCGGATGGCCAAAATCGAACAGAAGGTCGGCGTGCCGTATCAACCGTCAGAGTTCTGGAAGCACGGCGAGTACACCGATACCCTCAAGGTTATCAAGGAACCGAAAGATGAGCGCTGAGGGCAAGGTGACGATCGCTCTCGCGCCATCCTCCTGCAACTACGAGGTTTCGCGCGGCGGTATCTTCACCGTGAGCGCCCTGAGGCGAGTCGGCGTCAGCTCGCTCCTCAACGTCCAGGCCGGATCGGTAAACTGATCCCTCTTCTTCATCAGCAGCCATTCCTGTCCGGTCTCGCCCCTGGCGAACCGGGCCAGCGTAAAGGCCCCCTTCAGCTTTCGCCCCTTGAGAATGAAGGCGAATTTCCCTTCTTCGAGCTGAACCTCCGGTGAGGTCGACTCGATCGTCTCGTATGTGCCCTCGTCCCAGACCACTACCGGTCCGGCGCCGTAGCGGCCTTCCGGAATGATCCCTTCAAAGTCGATATAGTCCACCGGATGGTCGGCAACCATCATGGCCAGCCGCTTGTCGGCAGGATTCATGGAGGGACCCCTGGGAACCGCCCACGATCTGAGGACTCCCCCCATCTCAAGCCGGAAATCGTAATGCAGGTGCGTCGCTCTGTGCTCGTGGACGACGAAACGCCGGACGTTCTTGGTAGCCGGCTTCAACATCTTTCCAGTTCCTTACGGTGGATGGATACGCCGGATTATGTCATACCTGAAGCGGCATGCGTAAATGCTACGTGACAACCGGAATCGCTTGCCGCAACCAGGTCTGCGTAGTAGAGTACGGAAGCGAAAGCGAAACTGATGGCGAAGTCTGACATGGGCAGGTGACAGTCTTCAGGAATGATCTCGTGTTGGTCGCTTCGTAACACCCCAGCCAACAGAATACCCAGATCGGCCGGCTGACCGAGGCGATGTTTCAGCGCATGTTTGACGTGGCAAGGCGCTATCCGGGTAGAGACTTGGGTGAACAGACGGGATAACGACACAGCGGAGATGGTCGGAACCGAATCCGGCTCGCAGCGAGGAATCCTGTTGGATTTCGATCATACGCTCTTTGATACCGATCGCTTCTTCTGGGTCGATCTGAAGGCCGCCTTCGGTCAATTCGGCGTCTCCGATGACGCCTGGGAGAAGAGCTATGCGACGATCTGGCCATCCGGGTATTCGCTGGCAAAGCATGTGGAGGAACTCGGCAGGCTGGGCGCTATCGCATCCGCCTCCGTGGCCTCTGCAATGCACGCGACCCTCGAACGTACCTTTTCCAACCTGCGTCCGTACCTGTTCCCGGATGTTGTCGAGTTTCTGAATGCGGCGCGTTATCGAGCGTTCGATCTGATCTTACTCTCCTTTGGCGACCCGGCTTGGCAAACCTATAAGGTGCAAGCCGCCGGGCTGATCCCCTACTTCACACAAATCATCTATACACCCCACGAAAAAGGGAAGGCAGGGATGCTCGCTACGCTCGCTCCGGCGTATTTGGAACTTCGTGCGATCGACAATAACCCGACCGACCTTGATGCCATGAAGACGTCGACCCCTCGTCTGCAGACTTATCTGATCTGTCGCGTAGACCCATCCGCAATAGAGAAAGCTGATCCATCGCTTCGGGAACGCTTCCGCGAGGCCGCCAGGTATCCAACCATCCCCTCCCGCTTGCCGCACCGGCAATGCCGGAGCCTGAATGAGGTGTCGCTTTCATGACCGAACTGATCGTCGCTACGGCGCCTACACGCATCGACTTTGCCGGTGGGACGCTCGATATCCCACCGCTTCACCTCTTCCACCAACCGGCGATCACCGTGAATGTCGCGATCGATCTTGTCGCCCAGGTGACTATGACGAGGCGGCCGGGACGCGCAATCAGACTGACGGCAGCCGATCAACGGCGGCAACTGACCTGGTCATCGCGCGACAAGATCGCCTGGACGCGCCAGCCGTTTCTGGAGATGCTGGCCAGGCTGGTCCGGTCACTCGCACCCGATACCGGTCTGGAAATCCGAACCGACTGCCAGGCGCCGGCCGGCGCGGGGACCGGCGGCTCTTCGGCGCTGGCGGTCGCAACGGCAGCGGCCCTGTCGGCGGCCGCAGGCCGGCCGCTCAACCGTAACACGCTGATTGAGCACGCAAAGGCGATCGAGACCCAGGCCATTCGTGTCCCCACTGGCTATCAGGATTACTACGCCGCCGCCTATGGCGGCGCCAGCAGCATCGAATTCGGACTCACCGGTATTCGCCGCACCGCCATCGCAAAGAAGCCGTTTCTGGCGCAGCTTGAGCGGCATCTCCTGCTGCTCTACCTCGGCAAGCCTCGCTTCTCAGGCGCCAACAACTGGGACCTGTTTAAGCGCCACATAGAAGGAGATCGGAAGACTTTCGCCTTCTTCGATGCCTTACAAGACAACGCCCTCGCGATGCGGAATGCCTTCCTCCAAGAGGACCTGGCCGGTATTGCTCGTCTCCTGAACCGTGATTGGGAGACCAGGCGACGGGCGCTCCCTACCATGAGCAGCCCCACCATCGACAGACTGATTCATTCCATGAAGCGGGCAGGTGCCTTCGGGGCCAGGGTCTGCGGTGCGGGCGGCGGAGGCTGCCTCGCTCTCATTATCCGGCCTCAAGCCAGGACGACACTCATCGCCATGGCCGAGGCCGCAGGCGCCAAAGGTCTGCCTTCCGTCATCAATACGCGAGGTCTGGTGGTGCATCGCAGCCAGATATAACTGCCTGATCGCCCGACCGTCACCTCCACCTTTACATTTTTTTCTTGCGTTACTCCAAAACCTTCGATACGGTAAAAGTACACAAGAAAGGAGGTGATCCAGTGGGCTTACCGTTAACCATCTGGACATGTGAGGTGATTGTAACGTAGGCGTGTCCTCCTCACCGGATCGACTGCCTATGGATTTCGCCTGCGGAATCCCAGCAGTCACCGAGCCCTGAAGCCTTGGTCTTGTCCAACCAGGCCCCGCAATGCTGTCGCGGGGAAGCGCTTCGGGGTTTTTTATCTTATATCTATATCGAAACTCTCCTTCAGGCGCCGCATTGGTCCTTTCATCCAGCCGCTGCAACTACCCTTCTCCTCGCGGGCCCAGGTCTCGGTAAAGACATCGTACTCCACCCAGTATATTCGGTTTTCGTAGAAATGGACCCGCAGGATCTCCACATGGCCCGGCTTTGCGCCCGGGGCCCACCGACCCCAGACCTCCTGCTTGAGGTCCATCGGTCCCTGCGAAGCAACGAGCTTTGATACCTGCTCCCGGGTCATGCCCGGTATGAGCGTCTGAAATGCTTGACGAGTTGGCGTAACTGCTGTCGGCACTGGCGCTTGCTGCGCGAAAGCCGGAACTGCAACGCTCAACATCACTGCCAGCAATAGCACGCTGGCTGCTCGGATCATGATAGCCTCCTTCCGCCTAAGTACGGTATTTGGTCAACACAATCTTCGATCTAAGATCCCTGACCTACCATCCAAGACCATCTTTCCCCTTATCATCCAGCTTCGGCGCAAGTCCTGATGGGGAGGTCGGCGACGATTGCATCAGCCGCTCCAGCGTTTCAACACGCTCCCTGAACCGCTTCGTGAGTGCCTGACCCTCCTCCGGCGAGGCAATGACGTGCGGCGTGATCAGGATAACCAGCTCAGTCCGAATCAGATCCTCGGATGTGTTCCGGAAGAGATAGCCAAGCAGCGGGATCGTGCTGAGAAACGGGATGCCGCTATAGCCTTTCGACTTGTCGGTTCGGATGATCCCACCGATCACCAGTGACTGACTGTCCTGAACAACGAGGGCCGTCTTAGTAGTCGTCTTGTTGAAAGAGGCACCGCCCTGAAGAGCATCCGGAACCTCGCCAGCAACACTCGTATTTTCTGTCTCAATGTCCAGGGTGACCAATCGTTTCTCATTGACGTGTGGTTTGATCTTCAGGATAATCCCAATGTCCTTGCGCTGAAATGTGCTGAAAACATTGGCGACATCGCTGGTCCCTACACTCTGTGTTCCGGTCGGAATCGGCACCTCCTGGCCGATTTGAATGTTGGCCTCCTTGTTATTGGCGGTCAACAGGTGGGGGTTGGCTAACACCTCCACCTTGGTCACAGATGCCAGGTTGTTCAACACCAGGCGGAACTGTTCCTTGTCCACGAAGGTCGTAAATGTAAATCCGGAGGGCGGCGCTACTCCACTCGGGTTCTTGAAGGCAGCAATCGCTGCGGCCGCGGGACCGCCGTGGACACTCGACAGCATGATTGTCCCAGACCTCAACACCTGCTCAAGACTGAAATCGAAAGCATCGCTCAACGTGATCTGCGCCAGCATCAGCTCGATCAAGACCTGTTTCGGGACGATATCGAGCTGCTTGATCGTGGCCTCGACGATTTCGTAGTTGCGCGGCGAGGTCTTGATGATCAACGCATTGGTTGCCTCGTCTGTAACGATGGTCACCTCGCCTACGACTTCTCCAGGCGCTGCCTCGGCACCGGTCGGCGGCACGGGGGCGGCGGGCGGCGGACCCGGGGCCGGCGGGGGTGGAGCAGTGGTTGTCGACGGTCCGCTCACGCCGGGTCTTGCGGGAGTCTGGCCCGGTCGAGTGCCAGGCGCTGCGCCCCGCACGAGATCTCGGCGACCGTACAGCGTATTCAGAGTATTTGCCAGGTCGGCAGCCTTCGCGTTCTCGACAAAGTAGACAAAGATCCGCTGGATATTATCGCGTTTGGTCGGGACATCGAGCGCCTTGATCGTTTCGAGTATCCGTTTGAGCGTAGAGTTGAAGCCGGCGATGATCAGGGAGTTGGTCTCCTTGTGGACGATCATCCTGGCGCCTTTACCTATCAACGACTGGACAATCTTTGAGGTCTCGTCGGCGGACAGATAGTCGAGCTGGACGACTTGGGTGGAATACCGCTCACGTTCCTCAATGCGCTCTTTCCCTACCTGCACATCCTGCGGTTCCTGCTGGGCGACGGCGATCGGAACAATCTTGTAGTAGGAACCCTCCTTCACCGCCGCCAGGTTATTGACTTCCAGTACAGACTCCATGATAGACAGAACTTCGCTGGACGGCACTCGAGTTGTCGTCCGCATCGTCACATTCGCCTTAACGCCGGGACCGATAATAAAATTGATCCGAGTAATGTCGGCGATGGATCGGAGGACCAACTCTAAATCGGCGTTGTCGAAGTTCAATGAGACGTACTGCGGCGCTTCAGGCTGTGGCGGCACTCCTCTCCCAGCCACACCAGGGCGCGCTCCTAATCCCGCCGAAGGGACAGGCGCGCCTTCCATCATTCCGGCCGATGGTACGGGAACAGGTTGAATCCCTATTTCCTTGGAGGGAGCGCCGCCTTCGGCCTCTTCGCTCTCTTCGGCGTCTTCTCCGCCGCCTTCGGCCTCTTCGCTCTCTTCGGCGTCTTCTCCGCCGCCTTCGGCCTCTTCCGCTTCCAGCTTCGACTCAACCTTTTCCGAACGCGCAGGCAGTGCGGCGACGACCGGAGCAGCAGGTGGAGGCGTTGGCGCTATGGTCTCAGCCTTCAAAGGCGCCAGTTCCGCTTCAGCCCCGGAACGTCCAAACGTCTGCAGGGCGGTACAAGCGGGAAGGAATACCGCGACCGTTAAAACTATAAGAAGAGCTCTTCGGGTAACCAATACTCTCTCCTTCCTCATATTTGGCAGTTCAGCCCTGAGTCTCCACTACCATCTCCATTACTGCTCCCCCTTCGTTGCTCGCTCCGCCGCTCTTCGCTGACGCATCTCCAGCCGCTCCTGCCTGCGTCTCTCAATCTCTCCGCTGTCGGGAGCCCCGGACTGAACGGCGACAGGCGCTGGCACATTGGCGGGAGTCGCGGCAGCAGACTCAATGGCCGCCTTTAGGGTAATCTCACGTACCGTCTCGCCGCGCTTGAAGATAACTCGATCCTCCTTAATTTCGGTAACGATCCCACCTGCCACCTCTTGACCTGTTGTATAGATATTCGCTTTTCCTTTATCGCTCAGGATGGCTCGACGCTCGTGGTCGACCAGAATGGTGCCGACTAGTGTCGGGAGAGGCGGCGGCGGCGGCGGAGCGCTGGACGGTTGTACCGGCATAGGCGGAGGCTGTTTGAATGGGTTCCTCTCTAAAAGAATATCGAACTGCGCCAACGGTGGGCGAGCGGTCGAGTTATAGGCGACAGCTTCTGCCTCTTGCAACGACCGTTTGGCAACCGGGCTTTGAATCGGGACATCAGGAGCAACCCACGTCTTCGCGAGAGCCGCCGTGATCAGCACCGCAATGAGACCTAAAAGGAGGTTCAGTAGTCTAAGGGGGTTACGCACCGGCGCTTTTTTCCTCCAGTCCAAGGGTATAGCCGCTAACTACAACGGTTACCTGCAACTCGGCGCCAATCCTTGGAAAAGAGGCGTTGACCTGGAGCTTGGGAACGGTAAGCAGCTTTGAAGCACTCTCGATCTTGTACAGGAAATCACGGAGTTTCTTCAAGTCGGCGTTCAGAGAAAGTTCCACAGCGACCCGCGTAAATCCCTCCGCCTTGCTTGGCGCATGGATACTCTCGCTAACGATGGTCACTCCGCTCTCTCCGGCCATTTTGTGCAACATGGTCTGAAGATCGGCCGCTGCTAGCGTCAACTTCTCTCCTGGCAACAGTCGTTGTTGCAGTTGCTTGTACAACCCTTCCGTCTCGGCGAATTTCTTCTCGTATCGTCTCTTCCCATCCACTACCAGTTGGAAGCGTTCAAAAGCCTGAAGCTTTTCCTGATAGTCGTTTCGAACCGCCACCTGGTTTGAGATGGCTGGGATGATAGCGTAACTAATGATAAGGAAAGCAACTAAGGCGGCTCCACCACCCACGAGAAACCGACGCTCTCGAGAAGAGAAGGTCACGGCCGCTTCTCCTTCGCTCCGGCTCCTCGATTGCGCTCAGAGCTCGGTACAGATCTGGTCTCAAGGAGCGCCTTCAGTTGAAACTCTTGCCCCTCGGCGCCTCGCTGGGCCACCGGCGAGGTAAATTGGGCGTTTTCGAAGAGGGGAGACTGCTCCAGAATCGAGATCAAATCCGAGGCGGAACCGGGGATTGTGCCGCCGATCCGGGCTTCCCGTTTCTCGACTGAGAAGAGTGTCAGCACCACTCCTTTCGGCAAGATTTGAACCAGTTCGCGCAACACGTCCAGCTTTCTGGTCTCATCCTGATCAATAGTCTGCAAGGTAGCGATCTGGTTTGCAAGCGTACCGACCTCACCCTTGAGCTGTTCCACCTTGGCCGCCTCAGTCTGTACGCGATGAAGTCTGGCGGTAAGATCGGCGAGATCTCGGCGCTCTCGAATCGCACCATTCACCAGAAACACTAACCCCAGGGCGATAATAAGGGCCAAGAGCCGGAAGGTCATAGCGCGGTTCGGGTCTCGGCGAGGGGGAGCCAACTCTTTGGGGAGCAGATCGATATCGATCGGGAGCGGGACAAGTCCGTGCAGTCCAAGTCCGACGGCCGCCCCAAGGGAATGGACTGTCTGCGGATCTACGTTGTTGGCCTTAATCCGTCGGAAGGGGTGGAGGAACTCTACCTCAAGACCGGTCTGTTCAGCCAGGTGATGCAGCAGGTCTCCCTTGCCTGCACCCGTCCCAGAGAGAGAAATTCGTCCTGCACGCTCTCCGCCATCCACTTCAAGCTGGCCGACCAGTGCGGAAAGCTCCGAGACAAGCCGATCAAGCGGCGCAGCCTGACCAATAGCAAAGTATTTAGTATATCGCAGGATCCCCTTGTTGGCCAGACCCAACTCCACCTCGCCGTTCCGAAGATCAATGACGGCCCTCAGGGATTCCGCGCCTCGCTCCTGGTTATAGAGGAGGGCGTTGAGTGACGCGAACGTCGAGACGCCAAGAGCGGTTGGCGTGATCCCCGCCTCCTGCAGTAGAGCGACGTGTCGACCGATCTCCTCTTTTCTCGTTGCGGCCAACAGGACAGTAGCCTGTTCGGCATCGTGTGTCAGTACCTGAAAGTCGTACTGCGCCTCCTCAAGGGGGAACGGAACATGTCGTTCAATCTCATAGTCCACGATCCCCTTCATTTCCTCTTTACCCACCGCCGGCATGCTGACCGAGCGCATAGTAACGAGACGCCGCGGCAGGCCGAGCGTTATGGAGGTGGGACGCTTGGGTAACCGAGTCACGAGGCCGGCCAGCCTCTCTTTAAGCACTCCCAGCCTGTCCTTCTCTTCAGCCGGTAACGTCTCGATACCCCAATCGAGGAGCTGAATTCGCCCAAACGCCTTACTCAATAAGGCGTGACACAGTAGCCCACCCCGAATGTCGATACCCAAGCCGACTTTCGGTCTCGGGATCAGCTCATCGAGCTTCATACACCCCCCTGCCTCGGATCAAGGCTCCACAGACGCACGGAGAGTTTCGGTCGGCCGGACGTCCCCTCATTTCGCAGGATGGCAGCTATACGAACCGTGAGCCTCGATCCCGTCATCCGCGCAACCGATTCGACCGAAAAATTCGATGAGGTAGCTTTGACAAGTGGACCAAGACTGGCGCGGACTTGGCTCTGGCTATCGCGCCCCGACAAACCTGCGCAGCCGGCAGAAGTAAAGAGAACAGTGAGTTGTCCCACCGCATCTCCACGAAATGGCTCCCCTGTCCGCCGGCTGAGGACACACTTCGTCTCTACGGCCGTCAGCCCAAGCGCCATCAACACGTCCGGACTTGCCGTATTGATATTCACCTGACCGGTGCTATGGAGCGACAGGTGCTGCGCCACTCCAAGGTATTCGCCCGGCTTGAGATCCCGTTCCCACGGTAGCCGGGCTTCAAGCTCCGTCCGTCGTGGTTGGCTGGCAATATTGCCGTACAGGATTTCCTGGGTTAATCCTCTGATCAGGAGTAGTTCATCGATAGTTTCGAAGCCTCCGTTCTTCGCTCGGTACGAGCTGGGGAGGGATAGGTAGTAGTCGTCCTCGGCGCCGCTCATACGATGAAGGTTATCGGTATCTCGCCAGTCCTGAATTGAATCAACGATAGTGGACAGAAGCTTCTCATCCCTGACACCTGAGTTGGAAAACAATCGACGAAGCATCGCATCGTATTGGGGAGTTATCTGCCCATCCAGGGGAATCTTGCTCTCCTCATCCCTGACCGCTACCCAGTAATGTCCGCCGCCTAATGCCACGTTCTCATAGGCAGCCGGATTGGTATGCCAGCGCTCATTTAGAGCATCGTAGCTCTTCGAGTCGGGCGGGAGATCTCGATCGGCGTTGATGATCTCCGCAGCCGCCCGGTAAATGCCGGCCTCTGCCAAATAGTACGCCTCCGCTTTCTGTTTGAAGTTGCCCGCCGCAGCCAGCTCTGTACGCATCGAAAAGGTAAAGGTCGTAAATACGACACCTAGAAATGCCAGAATCCAGAGCACGACCACAAGCGCCAATCCGCACTCACCAAAAAAAGAGGGTGTGGGGTGTGGGGTGTGGGGTGTGGGACCGAAAACTTGACGCTTGACGCTTGACGCTTGACGCTTCTTCATAACGTTCGTCCCACCTGTATCGGAAGGACCAGCGGCGGAAGGATCAACTCCCGAATCTCCCGCGATCTCGTCTGCCGAATCGTGAGAGTGAGCTCAACAGCCAACGGTAAGCGATTAGAACCCTTCAAGGCGCGCAGACTAGAGGGAGATGGAACGATTCGAGATGGGGGAACAAGCATATCGTCCCTTGAAGGGTCCCACGAATCGTGCCATGCGGGGGGGAGGTTTTCCTCCGACCTACCCTCCGGCACAAGGTACCGGAAACGTACCTCCGATATCCGCTCGTCAAGCAGTTTAGCCTGACCATCAAGTACAGCCGATGTCGAACCAGCCAGGGGGTAGCTTGTCGTCGCCACCAGTCCCCGATCAGACTCCACAGTATAGCTCACGATTCTGACCATGTGGCTGAATGGCTCAGCCCCATAGATCTGCGGAAGGGTGGCGAATTCAAGAGAGTCGGATTTACCATGAAAGACCATGACATCCTTATCCTGCTCTTTCACGCGCAACGGGTAGATCATCGTCAGGTCTCGCGCCAGGGTATCGACAAGAGTACGATTACGCTGGCTCTCTTCCGCTCGCGCCTCCCCACCTTCCCACGATTTAACACCAATCTGGATAGCCCCCAGTACAGCAACGAAGATCAGGGCGACGATCGTCAGGGAGATCAGAAGCTCAAGCAGCGTAAACCCGGCTTCGCCGGACGGCTCCGAGTGTTGAGTGTTGAGTGTTGAGTGTTGAGTTCGTAACTCGAAATGGTCTTCACTTAACACTTGGCACTTAACACTTAACACGTTCTTATTGGACGACACGCGTCTGTCCCAACTTCTTTTCATCTACTATCATTCTCAAGGTCTGTAGATTCACAGCCTTCTCTCCACGGCGGCCAGGCCAAGTCACGCGCACCTTGACGCTGAAGAGCCGACCGGGAAGTTCCTCCGGTTGTTCGAGCGGCTGGATCTCCGACGCCCAACGGAATCCCCCACCGAACTCTCCTGCCTCGCCGGTGCTCGCAAGATTCCGCGCTGCGGCAACCTCGGCTATTTTCTGTCGAGCCAGCAGGACTGCTTGAGTGTACTCTTCGGACGCCTTCGCAGAGCGAACCCCAGCGACTAACAGTTCCACGGCCAGAGCAAACCCGACGCCAAGAATAGCCAAAGCGACGATAACTTCCAGTAACGTAAAACCGTGCGAGGTGCGACAAGAGCGGTAGGGAGTCCGAAGTGCGGGATCCAAGGTACAACGCGCCCCGAACCTCAAATCTCCCCGTTCCCCCCATTTGTAAATGGGGAGTCGGAGGATGTTGCACCTGGAACGATTCTCACGCATTCTCTGCGGAACTGATGCGAACGAGCCCAACCGATGGATCCACAATAATTCGATAGCTTCGCCCTTTCTCATCGGAAAGGTCGATCGATCCACCCGTCGAACTCCCCTGCGGGAAGAAGGCGATGACGCCACGCTCATCAGGTAAAAGGGGACCAGTGGCGAGGACAACGGACTTCAGGCTTACGCCTGGCGGGAGGGAGCGAACCCGAGCCTGTCGAATCTGAGCCTGCCAAGGCTGTTCGGGGTCTTCCACCGTCTCCACCCGGTCTATACTGCTGAGACGCCCGACAATCCAGTCCGGACCTCTGAGCCAATAGCGATTGGTCTGTCGGTCGAGCACCACCTCCAATATATCCTGATTGGCGATCGCCTGCGTTCTGGCAAACCGACAGAGGGTCATAATATCCCTCGTCGCAGCCTTGAGCTGAGTCTGTCCGAATGATCGGCTGAAGGCCGGCGCAACGAGCACGGTTGCCAGCATAAGGATGAATAGGACGACGGTAAGCTCGAGGAGCGTGAATCCCCTCGTGCATTGTACTGTTCTATTGTTCAGCCTGGCTTCCCGCTTGTTTGACACTCTTCCAACTCACAACATCCTGATTCTCTCCGTCACCACCCGCTACGCCATCACCGCCATACGAGACAATATCGTAATCTCCATGCTCTCCTGGCGCCTTATAGGCATAGGCGTGAGTCCACGGATCAACGGGAAGCTCTTGTTTTTTCAGATAGGGACCATCCCAGTTCTCGACCCCGCCTGGATTCACGAGAAGTGCCCTCAGCCCTTCGTCGCTAGTCGGGTACCGACCAACGTCCAGTCGAAAATTGTCCAGGGCGGCGCCGAACAGTTCAATCTGAGCTTGTGCAGCCGCTTGCTTACCCTTTCCCACCCTGCCAAAAAGCTTCGGGCCCACTAAGGCCGCCAACAAGCCGATAATGATGATAACAACCAGCAACTCGATAAGGGTGAACCCAGCCTGATTACGGCGCAAGGTCCGGCCTCCCGCTTCCTGCCATATCCGGATATCTTTAACCCGTCGAATGTCCACACTCAACTCCTTTTATTTGGATCCGCACTCCATCTCTACGTCGCTTTCGTACCTCACACACCGTGCTTAGAGCGGGAGTTCATTGATACTGAAGATGGCAAGCAGCATCGACAGCACAATGAACCCGACGACAAGCCCAAGAAAGAGGATCAGGATCGGCTCAAGCAGTGAAGTCAGGCGCTTGACTGTCCGCCGCACACGCTCGTCATAGGTATCGGCGACCTTGATCAGCATCTCCTCGAGTTTTCCCGTCTCTTCCCCTACCTTCGCCATATGGATGGAAAAGGACGGAAAGGCGGCGGTAGCCCGCAGTGGGCCGCTGATCCCTTCGCCCCGTTTTACCCCCTCCTGTAACCTGGACATGGCGGCAACAATGACTCGATTCGCGATCGTCTCCTTGACGATAGAAACAGCCGCGAGTACCGGGACCCCGCTTTGGAGAAGCGTCCCGAATGTCCTGGCAAAACGAGAGACCTCGATCTCCTGAATCAGGCGACCCAACAGAGGGAGCGACAATTTCAACTGATCCCACTGCACCTTCCCCTGGTCAGTCTGTAAATAGACTCGAAACCCGATTCCAACAAGGCCAATCAGCCCCACAAATACCCACCAGTAACCGGTCGTGAACGCGCTGATCGCCAAAAGTATCCTCGTCGGCAGCGGCATAAGCTGCTTCGTGTCTGAGAAGATCTGAGCAAACCGTGGGATCACGAAGTTCATCATGACCACCACAGCACCGCCACCAACGAAGAGCAATAGAATCGGATAGATGAGGGCCGATGTTACTTCGTCCCGTACCGCCTTTGAGCGCTCCATAAACCCGGCCAGCCGTGAGAGGATCACCTCCAACACACCACTTGCCTCCCCAGCCTTGACCATATTGATGTACAGCCTGGAGAAAAGTCGTGGGTGTTTGGCCAGACCGTCGGCGAATGAATTACCCGCCTGGATATCAGTCAGAATGCTGCGAAGAATCGATCGAAACCGTTGGTTGTCGGTCAGGTCCAACAGAATCGCCAGACTCCGATCCAACTCCATCCCGGCCTCGAGCAATGTCGCGAGCTGTTGCGTGAAGGCCAGAACATCCTGGGCAGATGGTCCCCTGGCAAACGTAGTCGGGAGCCGAGCAGCACTCGGTCTGACCTCCATTGTGCTACCGGGCTGTCCGATCTTGATCGGATAGTAACCGTTAGCTCTGAGCCAAGCCACGACCGCCCGCTCATCGGCAGCCTCCATGCTACCATGGACGATCTTGGCGGTACGATCAGTGGCGGTATATTGAAATGTCCCCATACGCAGATGCTGTCTTTATTGACACCGAATAGCGCGGTAGGTTTACGACTATAGCAACTAGCGATGCGCTGTCAACACAAATCGGGCTCTACAAGTTGCGCAAATGGTTCGAAAAATAAAGCAGATAGAGCCCCTCCTATCCGCTGTGTTGATGAAGAGAGCATACGATCTCGCATCACGAAGTGACCCTACTTACGCCTCCTCTTTCGTGACCCGCAGCAGGTCCTCTACTGTAGTCACTCCCTGCTCAACTTTCATCCAACCATCTTCCCACAGGGTATTCATCCCAAAAGCTATCGCCTTCTGCCGAATCGTATTCGAGTCGGCCTTCTCCAGAATCAGTCGTTGAATCTCTTCATTGATTGCCAAAAACTCGTAGATGCCGCTGCGCCCATGGTATCCGGTAAAATTGCAGGCGGCGCATCCTTTACCACGAAACACCTGCAGCGCTCCATCGACTGCGGTTTTGATCCCCATTTTCCGAACCGCAGCCGCATCCAACCGGTACGGCTCCCGGCACTCGGGGCAGATGACGCGAACCAGACGTTGAGCCAGGACCGCCACGAGGACGCTGGATACCAGGTAGTTTTCGATGCCCATATCCAGGAGCCGCGTGATGGCGCCGGGTGCATCGTTCGTGTGCAGCGTGCTGAACACCAGATGCCCGGTCAGCGCGGAGTGGATGGCGATGTCCGCGGTCTCTGCATCGCGGATCTCCCCAACCATGATAATGTCTGGATCCTGACGAACGATGGAGCGTAGGCCGCTGGCGAAGGTCAGACCGATCTTGGCCTTGACATGGATCTGGTTGACTCCCTGGAGCTGGTACTCCACCGGGTCCTCAATCGTAATAATCTTCTTGTCGGCCGAGTTGATCTCGCTCAACGCCGTATAGAGGGTCGTCGTTTTGCCGCTTCCTGTCGGACCAGTCACCAGGATCATGCCATGCGGCTTTCTGATAAGCCGCTGGAATTGTAGGCGAATATCTTCGGGCATGCCCATGTCTCCTAGGCTCAGGAGAAGACTGCTACGATCCAGGATTCGCATCACCACGCTCTCACCGTGTAGTGTGGGAACCGTGGAAACTCGGAGATCCAGGTCCTTGCCTAGGATCTGGAGCCTGATTCGTCCGTCCTGTGGAAGCCGTCGCTCGGCAATGTTCATCTTGGCCATGATCTTGACACGAGAGATCACGGCCCGTTGCAGCCGCTTGGGAGGAGACTCCTGGTCCAGCAGTACTCCATCGACCCGGTAGCGGATTCGAAATGTATCCTCGAACGGCTCAATATGTATGTCGCTGGCGCGGGCCTCTACCGCCCGGGTGATGAGCAGATTGACAAGCTGGATGACTGGGGCCTCGGAGGCCAGATCGCGAAGGTGATCAACATCCTCGCGATCCTCGCCGGATCCTCCACCCTCCTCCTCGCTGTACCCCTTGACGATCTTCTCGATCGTTGTCTGACCATCACCATAATACTGGTCGATCGCCTCAATGATCTCCCGCTCGTTAGCGATACAGACGGTGATAGCGAGCCCGGTACTCAGTCGAAGATCATCCAGCGTATACGGATCGGTCAGATCGCTCATGGCAACGGTCAGCGTCCCATCCTTCATCTCAATCGGGAAGACCTTGTGCTCACGCAGGTACTTCGGCGACACCCGATCTCGGATCGGCACAGGTGTAATCGAGAGAGAGGCAAGAGAAAGGTAGGGAAGCGAATACTGCTTGGCGAGGGCCTTTGCCACGTCCTCATCGGAGGCATATCCAAGCTCTACGAGAGTCTCGCCCAACCGCTTGCCGATTTCCCGCTGGTGACTCAGCCCACGCTGGAGCTGCTCTCGAGTGACGGAACCCTCACGGATCAGGATTTCGCCGATCGGTTCACGTACTTCGCCGGCTTGCCGACTGCTCATTGTGCGATCCCTCTTGTGAAGACGTGCGATCTTCCGCTGCTCAATCAGCCACGCTAATCCTGGAGATTATTAGCCAAATGAGCTGCTGAAATGATAGACCGGCCCGGAAGAACGTGTCAAGGACTTAACACCGCCCAACAACAAAGGTAGACAGCGCAACCCGTCTATCTGTTTATCATCAGCAAGAAACTCCCAGGCCCGCGTCATTGCGAGACAATACCACAGCACATCCGCAGTCCTTCAGGACAACAAGGATGAGATTACCATCACCGTACCTGCCTGTGCGTGTCCGCGCGCAAACAGGATCCCACTGATCGCTCGCAAAGGCAGAGAATGTCCGATCTCTTTTTAGGCAGATCACATTCCCTTAACAGTTCGGGAATTCCCCCCGATAGATAGATGGCTCAATAAATCTGTCGAATCCTCCAGCGTGTCGAAACGGTTCTGCAGCAACTGTATCGAGATAGACGTACGGTCCCGCATGGTCAATACGATGATCTTCCCGGGCAATCTGTATGAGCTAGAAGAGCTTAGCGACCTAACTGAGACTCACCTTGATTGCCGCTATTTGCACGCCTATGGAGGGGGGCATCCGGAATGTGAGTTGGGGATCGTCACTGCCTGAAACGTCTCTGGAAAGGAAGTAGGAACGTATGAAGGCAATCGTCACGGGAGGTCAGAAGATACCCTCTACGAGGCCGACTCTCGCAAAGCACAAGCTGCTGTGGGATATTACCGCCCGATCCTCAGCAGGCGCCGATTAGCAAGGCGGATTGTTCCGGATTCTGTGTGGATGACAACCTCGCGCGAGACAGCGAGACAGTTTGATCTCGCAAACACTGGAGCGCGATCTCACGTCCCTTCTGATCGACGCCGAGACGAGTCGTATTGACACCCCCCCTTTGCGCGGGTCGAGGCATACGCATCCGCCATCAAGCGGGTGGCGGCCCTTCCAGGCCTGCCGCCGCGAAAGGAGAGATACAGAACCCTACGACATCCTCGCCTCCGTCTATCCCGATTACGTTACCCGTCATCCAGTAGGTCTCCGGACGGCTCAAGACAACGAGGGCTGCGGCAATGTCCTCCGGCGTAGTCAGGCGGCCGGAAGGATTAATCTTTTGCGCGGTCTGTATGATCTCATGGTTGCCGGGAATCTTCCGGAGCGCCGGGGTATCGGTCACTCCTGCGCGTATCGCGTTCGCCGTGATCCCCAGGGGGGCCAGTTCCATCGCAAGTTGCCGAATGTGAGACTCCAGGGATGCCTTGGCCGCCGATACGGCCCCATAGCCTGACCAGACTCGCGTTCCGCCGGAGCTGGTCATCGCGTACACCCGCCCACCGCGAACCATCAACTGTCGCATCACCAGATCCTGAACCCAATAGATGAGACTATGAGCCATGACATCCAGCGTCATATCCATCTGGGCTTGGGTGATGGCGTCCTTGGGCGAAGGGGCGAGAAACGGCTTCAGGGTCCCGAAGGCGAGGGAGTGCAGCACCACCTTCACCGACGAGGGCTCCCCCCGATCGGCCAGTATCTTCTCTGCCTGATCCAGGACCTCGCGCCGCTTCTCCGGATCGGAGGCGTTGACATTGAAGAAAATCGCTTCCCGCCCCGTCTGCTTGATCCCGGTCACGATTCGCTCGACATTCGGCATGGTTGCCTTACGGTCCAGGTGTACGCCGAAGATATGCATTCCTGCTTCAGCCAGGGCAAGCGAGGCGGCCCCGCCAAAGCCGCTGGAGGCTCCCAGGATCAGGGCCCACCCCTGTAGCTCCGGACTCTGCGATAGTCTTGTCATACACTCCTCTGCGCGGCCGCGCTCGGCTTAAGCTGGTCAGAATAGGATGAGGACCCATATCCGCTCGCAGCCAGCACTCCTAGCTGGTGCATGAGCCCCAGGAAGTCATGCTGCGCCCATCGCTCTACGATCTTCCCGTCCTGGAACCGGTAGATCACAATACCGGTCATCTCCAATCGCTTCCCGGTCGGCGGGATACCGAACAGTTCGCCTGTATGCAGTCCGGCTGCGGTCATTCGGACCACCACCAGGTCTCCCTCGGCAATCAGATCGTGGATAATAGGGTTGCCCTCCGGTGCCGCGGACGCAAACGTCCTGAACGTCTGCTTGATCGCTTCAAGTCCGGGCTTAAGACCGGGAATCGGCGGTGGATCGTGGTAGACAAGATCCGGGGAAAAAAACTCATCCATCGCCGAGAATTTGAACCCTTCGGCGTAAAGGCGACGCACCACACGCTTGTTGTCTTCCGTCGACATCTGATACCTCCTACATCGCTATTACATGCGCAGGGCTACGCACCGCACCTATCCTGAGCCCGATCAGTCATTGTAGGTCGATTGTCAGTCAAGCAGAAAGTGTTTGGCAGGTCAAGCAATAAATATAGTTTGGGGGCCATGCGTTGACAACATGGATGCAGAAAGTTATGATGGAGTCCGTGTGATTGACACAACGTGAACCGTCCTGCAGTGGAGGAAACGATGATTGTCGTAGCAAACAGGGTACCTGTCACAAAAGGGTATGAACGGGAGTTTGAGAAGCGGTTCGACCACCGCTTGAGCGTCGTAGAACGCATGCCGGGATTTATCCGAAACGAGATCCTGCGGCCTATCCAGGGTGATTACTATATCCTCATGACCCATTGGGAGAGTCAAGAGACGTTTGAGGCCTGGACTCAGAGTGAAGAGTTCAAGCAGGTCCACGCCAGCATGGCGCCTAAGGAGATGTGCCCCGGTCCCAACGGCTTCGAGATACACGAGGTCATCCTGGTGTCGGAGAAGAGGCCGTAAGAGAGGGTGTAGGCGAGAGAGGGCTGGGTTAAGCCAGCGGTTGGTACTGCAACTCATAGAGTCGGCTGTAGATCCCGCCGTGAGCCAACAGTTCCTGGTGAGTCCCCTCTTCCCGAATCCGTCCTTTGTGCAGAACAATAATCCGATCCACAAATTGGATGGTCGAGAGACGGTGGGCAATGATCAGGGCGGTCCGCCCCAGCAGCAGCGTTTTTAAGGCATCCTGGATCAGCAACTCCGTGGCGGTGTCTACCGAACTGGTGGCTTCGTCCAGGATCAGGATCGGTCGGTCAAAAGCCAGGGCCCTGGCAAAAGAGAGGAGCTGACGTTCGCCTTGAGACAGCGTCGAGCCGCGCTCCTCTACTACGGCGCGGAAGCCCTCCGGCAACCGTTCGATAAAGTCGTGGGCGTGAACGCGCCGCGCCGCTTCGGCAATCCGTTCCTCAGAGACGGCGGGATCGCCAAGGCTGATATTGCGGGCGATATCTCCGGAAAACAAAAAGACGTCTTGTAGCACCAGACCTAGCTGTTGCCGTAACGTTCGCTTATCCCATTCCCGCACGTCAATCCCATCAATCCTGATGCTGCCGCGTTCCACATCGTAAAAGCGGCAGAGCGCCGAGATGATCGAGGTCTTTCCGGCGCCGGTGGCGCCGACTAAGGCCACTTTTTCACCGGGGGCCACCCGAAACGAGATCTCTCTGAGGACCGGTTCGCCGGCTGTGTAGGAAAGCCAGACGTCTTTGAACTCGATCTCGCCCCGCAGGCGAACGGGATGGGTGGGGACAGCAGGTTCTACCAGCGACTCATGTACATCCAGCAGTTTGAATACCCGTTCGCTGGACGCCATCGCGGCCTGCAGGATGTTGTACTTTTCCGCCAGGTCCCGGATAGGCGTGAAGAGACGATGTACGTACTGGACAAAGGCGACAACGACACCGGGGAGGACCCGCTCGTCGAGGATCATGGCGCCGCCCGCCCAGAGCACCAAGCCGACAGAGATGGCGCTGAACAGCTCAATGGATGGAAAGAAGACGGCGTTGTACTGGATACTCTTGAGCAGCGCGTCCCGATGCTGGGTATTGATCTCTTTAAATCGATTGAAGTGACGCGCTTCCTGACCGAAGGTCTGGACCGTAGCCATCCCGGAGATGCTCTCCTGGAGGTAGGCATTCATCCGGGCCAGAATTCGTCGGCTGTCGCGATAGGTGTCGCGCGCTCGTTTGCGATAGGCGGTTGTTGCGCGCAGCATGAACGGGAAGGTAATAAATGAGATCAACGCCAGGCGCCAATCCAACGCCAACATGGCCACCGCCACCCCCACCAGCGTCAGCAGGTCGCCCAACAGCGCAATGACTCCCGATCCGAATAGCTCGTTCAGAGTCTCTATATCGTTGATGACCCTGGTCATCAGTCGGCCGACCGGATTCTTATCAAAGAAGGCGAGGCCCTGTCGTTGCAGGTGAGTAAAGACCTGCGTCCTGAGGTCATGCATGGCCCGTTGGCCGGTAGACTGCATGGTATAGCTCTGAGCGTACTGGGATACGAATCCGACCAGTACGGTAATCAGGTAGGCCAGGACCGCAACGTTCAGACCGTGCAGGTCGCGCGCCGCGATGTAGGTATCGATAGCAACCTTGGTAATATACGGCCCGAGCAGTTGCATCCCTGTGGTCAGGAACAGGAGCAGGAGAGAGGCCACTACCCACAACCGATATGGCGCGACGTACCTGAGTAATTGCCGTATCAGTCGGCCATCGTAGGCCTTACCCAGCAGTTCCTCATCCTGATGACCCTGCGCTTCCTTCACGACCTCGCCCCTCCATTATCGCTCAGGGCATCGAGTTCCCGGGTCAGCAACTGTCGACGATACAGGCGATAGTAGTAACCCCGTAAAGCCAGCAACTCTTCGTGACTACCCCGCTCCACAATTCGACCGTCCTTCAGGTACACGATCTGATCGGCCTCCATGACCGTCGAGATCCGATGGGAAATCAGGATGGCGGTCCGCCCGCGCATGAATCCTTTTAACTGCTCAAGGATCCGCTCCTCGGTCTCGATGTCCACGCTGGAGAAGGCATCGTCCAGAATCAGGATGGGCGGATTCTTAATGATGGCGCGGGCCAAGGCGGTCCGTTGTTTCTGGCCGCCGGATAGCCTGACCCCCCGTTCACCGAGCAGGGTATCAAACTGATGCGTAAATTCCTGGATGCTGGATGTCAGTTGGGCGAGATCGGCGGCCGTCTCCAGATCCTCCGATGTCGCGCCTCCATTACCGAACAGGATGTTATCCCGGATCGTCTCGGAGAACAGAAAGATGTCCTGAGAGACAAAGCCGATGGCTTGCTTCAGGGTCTGTAAGGGCAGCTCACACAGCTCGATACCGTCGATAAAGATGGTTCCGGGCGGCGGCTCGTACAGGCGAGGCAGAAGACTCACCAGCGTGGTCTTGCCGGCGCCGGTCTCGCCGACTACCCCACACCAGGTGCCGGCCGGGATTGTGAGGGTAATACCTTGCAGGGTGAGCGGCGCATCAGGGGTATAGCGGAAGAAGAGATTGCGCAACTCGATCTCGCCGCGCACCTCTGAGACCTGGACGGTCCCAGGCACCTGATACCCGGCAGCCACCGGCGTATCCAGGATCTCCAGAAGGCGGGCCAGCGCGGCCGAGCCCCGCTGGTAGAGATTGATCACATATCCGATCGCCAGCATAGGCCAGGTCAGCATGCCAAGATAGCCGTAGAAACCGACTAGTTCTCCGAGCGACATCGTTCCCATGGCAACCTTTCGCCCCCCGAGCCATAAGACGATCGTGGCAGCCAGGCCAGACAGGACGGTCATCACCGGTGTCACATACCCCCAGCGTTTGACCAGATCGAGATTAAGGGCCCGATATTCCCGGCTCAAGTCATCGAAATGCCGCTGCTGATTCTCCTCCTGCACATAGGCCTGGACGACGCGGACACCGGCCAGGTTTTCCTGGACAAATGTGCTGAGGGTGCTGAGATGCCGCTGGACGTCCCGATACCGGTCGAAGATGCGGTTGCCGATGAGGAGCACGAGGATGGTGATGCTGGGCAGGGGCAAAAGGCTCCACAGCGTCAGCCACGGATCGATGACCACCATCAGCAGCAGGCTGGTCGCGATCGTGAAGGCGGCATCAATGACGGCCATGACCCCCATTCCCAACATCTCGCGGAAGGAGACCATGTCGTTAGTCAGCCGCGACATCAGGTCGCCGGTTTTGGTGTGGGTGAAGTAACTGAGCGGCAGGCGCTGCAGGTGAGCGACGATCGCGTTTCTGAAATCCCACTCGATGTGCCGCGAGAACCCGAACAGGTGAGTCCGCCAGAAGTAGCGGAAGATGACCTGTACGCCGGCAGCCAGCACAATCAGCGCCGGATACTTCCAGAGCGTCACCGTCCGTTCCGAACCGGCGAGATAGGTGTCCAGGGCATCCTTGGTCAGCCACGGGATGGCTAGCCCGCCCACGTCGGTCACGATCAGCGCCGCGAGGCCGATGAACAAATAGCGCCGCTGCCGGTACAGGTACGGCCGTATGCGTCCGAACTTCTCGAAAATCTTACGCCTCCGTATGTAGATGTAAAGGGATCAGATCGGTCAATGACATGATTGTACGTCAGTCCACGCCCCTTGCAAAGGGCTTGTCGGGTTTCGGCAATCAAGGAGGGGTATTGCGGTGATGCAGTTGTAAGGCGGTGGCGGCGCGTGTAGCCTAGTTCGCCATGCTTCCCTTCAAGTCCACAAGAACTCTCGAATTTCGATAATCTGTTAGACGCTTTCGATATCCTCAGGAGCGCTCGGACGTTGCGCTCCATGCCATACGCCGACAATCCAAACCACCTTTCCCTTAGCACGATAGAAAAAACGATACGGCGCCACCACGACTTCACGTTGAGGAAGCTCTGGAAACTCCTGAATCACCCGGCCTGATTCCGGGAATTGGATCAGTCGAGTTAAGACTGTCTCCGCGCGTCGGCGGAACCGCAATGCGGCCTCGGGTTTGTCGCGGCGGATATAGGCGAGAGCGGAAAGAAATTGAGTCCGCGCGGACGGGGTGAAGAGAATTTTCACCGATCACTCTTCTGCTAATAATCGATCGGCCTCCGCCATCACGGTCTCCAGGTCGTACCCCTTCCCGGCAGCGATCTCCTTGTCCCCTTGTGCGAGAAGGCGAAGAAGCTGCCGATCGTGCTCCGCCTTTTCGTAGGCGTCTGTGCTCATCATCACGGCTGCAGCCCGACCGCGTTGAGTGATGATGACCGGCTCTTTCCTGCCCTTGACGCGCTTGAGTACGCCCGCTGCGTCCTGACGCAGGTCAGTAATCGGAATGATATCCGGCACCTTGCCCATTAGTCTCACCTCCTACGATACGTGTAAATGTATCATGGGTATCCTGTCGCAGCAAGGCGCTCAACAGTTTTTGACAGTTTTTGGATTAATTCCAGACGCCGGGGATGGGGGTATGGCAGGTTGGGCAGGCGCCTGTTTCGAGGACGTTCTTGAAAATCGTATAGCCGCGGCGCTCGATCAGCAGGGTGCGGCAGGAGGGGCAGTAGGTGTTCTCGTAATGGCCGACACGGCCCGGCAGATTACCGACATAGACGTAATGCAGCCCGGACTGCTTACCGATCTCGGCTGCCCGGAACAGGGTGGCGGCACCCGTATTGGCATGGTCCAGCATCTTGTAGTCCTGGTGGAAGGCCGTCACATGCCACGGCAGATCGGCAGAAACGGACGCCAGGAACTCGGCGATCCGGGTCAGCTCTTTGTCGGAATCGTTAAATCCCGGCACAACGAGCGTCACGATTTCAACCCAGAACCGCTTCTCGACCAGCAGCGTGATCGTATCCAGGACGTTCTGGAGCACCCCGCCCAGCTTCCGGTAATTGGCGTTGTTAAACCCCTTCAGGTCCACCTTATACAGGTCCACCCAGGGCTTCAGATAATCGAGTACCTCCGGCGTGCCGTTCCCGTTGCTGATATAGGCGGTCTTGAAGCCGCGCGCTTTGGCTACGCGGAAGATCTCAACCGCCCACTCGCTGGTGATCAACGGCTCATTGTAGGTGCTGGCGACCATCGGCGCACCATACCGCTTCGCCATGTTCATGAGTTCGTCGGCCGTCACCAGCTCTGGTGGACTCACTGCGGCGGGATCGCGCAACGCCTGCGACGTGATCCAGTTCAAGCAGTACCCGCAGTGGAAGTCGCATCCCAGCATCCCGAAGCTTAAGACAAGCGATCCCGGAAGGGCGTGGAAGAATGGCTTCTTCTCGATCGGATCGACCTGCAGCGCCCCGACGTAACCAGTCGGAACCTTCAGGACACCCCCCTTGTTGAACCGGACCCGGCAGACCCCCTGGCGTCCTTCCGGAATCAGGCACCGGTGGCCGCACGCATAGCACCGCACCCGCTGATTGGGGAGCTTCTCGTATAACTCCCCCTCCTTGGTGAGTTGCGTCAACACCTCTGCCAGAGTCATTATGGCCGGCATGGCAATCCCTTCATGGAGCAATCGCTAGGCAACTCAACCTTCAATGACAATATAGCGCTCCGCCAGGCCTCCTACAAGCTGCAGCTCTTCCCGGTTTATCGCCTGTGGACAAAGAGCCGTTTTTCTGATCGCATCCGAGGATTCATTGACACCTCGGATCGCCTCGTTATAGAGTGCATCTACTTGTGAGCGGGCGTGATAATGATCGATGCCACGGAAGTCGTCGATGATCGTACGGGCGAGACGGTCCTGGAGGTCCCCCTCCGGGGTCGGCTGTTGCTGGACTGCTCCCTGTTCAACAAGGGAACGGCCTTTTCCGAACAGGAGCGGTGCGACTTCGGCTTGGTCGGCCTGCTGCCGTCCCACGTCAGCACCTTGGAGGGGCAGGCGACGCGGAGGTATGAGGAGTACCTGAAGAAGACGACGGCGCTGGAGCGTTTTCTCTTCCTCCGCGCCCTGCAGGACCGGAACGAAACGCTTTTTTACCGCCTGCTGCACGACCACCTTACCGAAATGCTGCCGATCATCTACACCCCGGAGGTGGGAGAAGTCTGCCAGCGCTACAGCCATATTTACCACCGGTCTCGCGGACTGTTCATCTCCTACCCACAACGGCACGAGATCGACACCATTCTGGAAAACCGGCCGTATCGCCAGGTTGACGTCATCGTCGTGACTGATGGCGAGCGCATCCTCGGGCTCGGCGATCAGGGCGTGGGCGGAATCGGCATTTCGGTCGGGAAGTTGGCCCTGTACACCGTGTGCGGCGGGGTGAACCCAGGCCGGACGCTGCCCATCGTGCTCGATGTGGGGACGAACAACCCGGAGAGGCTGGCGGACCCGCAGTACATCGGCTGGCAGCATGAACGCGTGCGCGGGCCGGACTACGACGCCTTCGTGGACGAGTTCGTGCAGGCTGTGCAGCGGCACCTGCCCGGCGTGCTGCTGCAGTGGGAAGACTTTGGAAAGGATCATGCCCGCACGCTACGAGACCGCTACCGCGACCGGCTTTGCAGTTTCAACGACGACATCCAGGGAACCGCGGCGGTGACCCTCGCAGCCCTGCTGGCAGGGGGGCGGGCCACCGGCTGTCCTCTGGTCAGCCAGCGCATCGTCATCTTGGGTCCCGGCTCGGCCGGAACAGGCATCAGCGATCTGCTGGTGGCAGCGCTGGTCCATGAAGGGTTATCCGAGGATGAGGCCCGATCGCGGCTCTGGCTGGTGGGGCGCCACGGTCTGCTGCACACAGGGATGCGCGATCTCAACCCGGCTCAGCAGCGGTACCGCCAGCCGCTGGAGCGGCTCGCCGGCTGGGAGCGCGGGCCGGCCGGAGAGATTCCCCTGGCCGAGGTGGTGCGTCGCGTGCGACCGACAGCGCTGATCGGCGTGACCGGCCAGCCCGGCCTCTTCACCGAAGACGTGATCCGGACCCTGGCCCGGCAGGTTGAGCGCCCCATCCTCATGCCGCTCTCCAACCCGACGGCCCAGTGTGAAGCTTCGCCGGCAGACCTCGTGGCCTGGTCCGAGGGGAGGGCGCTGGTGGCAACCGGCAGCCCCTTCCCGGATGTCGCGTACCAGGGGCGCACCATCCCGATCAGCCAGTGTAACAACGCCTACGTCTTCCCCGGATTGGGCCTGGGTGTGATCGCTTCGGGGTCCCGGCGGGTCACGGACGAGATGTTCCTGGCGGCCGCCCAGGTCCTGAGCGACAGCGTGCCCCCACAGACGGGGCTCGACGCGCCCCTCCTGCCGCCGCTTGCAGAGATCCGCGCCCTCTCGCGTCGCATCGCGCTGGCCGTCGGACTCGAAGCCCAGCGCCAGGGGCTCGCCCCGCGAACCTCGCTCCAGGAATGGGAGCACCTGCTGGACGCCAGACAGTGGGAGCCGCGTTATCGCCCCATGCGTCCCCAACGTCGCCCGGCGGACCGACTCGGATTGCATCCGGAGAGCGGTTCGACTGGAGTGGAATAGGCTGACACATGTGCAGCGTTTGCCGTCGTTCGCCTTCATACAAATTTCTTGTTAAGTGTCCGAAAAGGTTATAGAGTTTTGGGCAGCTTCAAGAACGACTGGTCGAGGTAGACTGATCAGCATGCATAATAGTTATGTGGACAGAAGTTCGGGTACGTAGCGTGGGACCAAGCGAGATTATCGGGATAGCCGGAATCCTCGTCGCCATCGGCACCTATTTTTCTGGCGTCAGGCATGGTAGGCGGCAGGAACACGCCAGGTTTGAGCACGACCGCGATCTCGAACGAGAAAGGCGACTCCACGAGCTGGCAGGAAAGGTTGCTGACGAATACGTAGGTATGTCCCGTCGCAACTATGACCGGGGGCCACACGCGATGGCTACGCTCGGCCTTGACCAACTCGGCAGCGATGCCCTTATCAGGGAAGCCATTCACGAGATGTACGTTCGAAGTGGAAGCGACCCGTGGGCTGGCCAGGGCGGCCACGTCGATGATTTGGACCTCGTAGCTTTCTTCCGACACGTTCGTGAGAAGAAGGTAGACTTCTCCCACACTCAAGTCGAGAAGGTTGCTCAGGAGGTCAGAGCTGCAAGCGGTGCAAAGGGTCGGAAAGCCGTATAATTACGGCGTGCAGCCGACCGTCGGTGCGCCTTCGTTGCGGGCATCGTGCCCTGTGCGATAGTTGCGCGCCGCGGGCGGCTGACGCCGGGCGTTAGGGGTAAGAAATGAAAAAGAGAGAGTCATGAAACTGTTAGTCGCAATGATCTTGGTAGCCGTGCTTGGAGGCTGCGCAACCGCTTATCAACCGATGGGTGATACCGGCGGTTTCTATCACCAGAAAGTTGTAGAAAACGCCTATATCATTGGCTTTAAAGGTAATGGGTTCACAGACTCTCAACGGGCAAATGATTTTGCAAAACTTCGCGCCGCAGAAATTGGATCTAAGCTCGGCTTCACTCATTTCGTTATCGAAGGGACATTGGATAAATCAGGAACCCAGATGGTGGATATGGGAAGTACCACAACCACATCTGGCAACGTCTATGGGTACGGTAATTCGGCATCCTTCTACGGCACAAGCAGAACAACGAGCAATACCATGCCGGTCTTTAAACCGGGAGTAGAAATCGGAGTTCTGTATTCCGAAGGAGTCCCAGAAGGAAGGCACCTTGAAGTGTTCGTGATTCAAGATGTTATTAATGAACTTAAAGCCAAATACAAAATCACTCCCTAACAACACCATCAACTCGGACGTGCAAAAGCGCCGCTTCGCTCTGCTTTTACACGCCGGTTAGCGCAAACGTTGAGGCTGTAGAAAAAGTCACATGGATGCAAAATCAGTTTTCCTAAGTGCTTGATTTATCCCGGGTAGCATGCCACAAAAAGATGGATTCCGGGGTTTTCTACAGCCTCGTTGGATGCCATGCGGGGAGCGGCCGTGTCGTCCGGTGCGTCCCGCGCTCGCGTCGTGCATAGTTGATGGCGCAGGCCGAAATGGAGGGCGTGTCGCTTGACACACTTGATGACCCTCTTGCCTGTGAGCGACTGGGACCATGATAGAACCGTGAATGACCGATGCCGGGTCTGTCCGGTACGACGGGTCACTTGAAAAGTACGGCACTGAACAGGAGGGTTTGGTCATGAGTAGTGCGGTCGAATTGCCGAGCTTGGCACACGTCATCACGCGTTACCGCTTCGCGTACCTGATGACGACCAGCGCCAAGGGCGCGCCGCATGCGGTTGCGGTAGCCGCAGTGCTGCAAGGCGGAGACCTGGTCGTGAACGGGATCGGTCGCCGTAGCCGCGAGAACGCGCTGGCGCGGCCGGCCGTCAGCCTGGTCTGGCCGCCGCAATCCGAAGCGGACTACTCGCTGATCATCGACGGGCAGGCCGCCGTGACCGACGACTCGCTGCGGATCACGCCAACACGTGCGGTACTCCATCGTTCGACGCGGTCTTCCGCGCCCAATGTATCGGGGGCCTGCGAATCCGATTGTGTGGAGATCGATCTCAGCCTCTCGTCCGACAGGCCGATGATGCGGAGCATATGAATCGGTCGCCACTGAATCTGCCGGCTCACCCGCCGTCCGAACCGACGCCACTGCGCGGCGCGGCTCAACGCTGTCGCTACAGGGAGCTTGACAACTGTCACGTGATGGATTACGTTTGATATGTGATCAAGGGCTTCGCAGACAGACACACACAGGCATTGTTCGAGACCGGCCGGTCCAAGCGATTGCCGTCGGATATACTGCGTCGAGCGCGGAGAAAGCTGGAGTACATCGACTTGGCGACGCGTCTGGATGACCTTCTGGTGCCTCCGGGTAATCGACTCCACCAGCTCGAGGGAGACCGAAAAGGACAGTACGCGATTGCCATCAACGACCAATGGCGTATATGCTTCCGGTTTGTTGCCGGTGACGCTTACGACGTCGAAGTGACGGATTATCACTGAAGTGAGGTGAGCAATGGGCATTGCGAACACAAGGAATAAGGAGGTGCGGCCTATCCACCCGGGCGAGATGCTTCGGGAGGATTTCCTTCCCGACTATAGGCTCACAGTTTCGGGTCTCGCTCACGCGCTTGGCGTTTCACGCCAGACTGTAAATGAATTACTTCGTGAGCGCCGGTCGGTAAGTCCGGAGATGGCGCTCAGACTTTCGCGTCTGTTTGGCAACTCTCCTGAGTTCTGGCTGAACGCGCAGCGTGCGATCGATTTATGGGATGCCGCCGAGGAGATCGGTCTGGAGGTTAAGCGGATCAAGCCCTTGGTCGCCGCATAACACCAGAAAAATACGTCACTGCAGTGCACCCAACGCACCTATTACATGTCCTAGGTCTCCTCCAGATCGATCAAGGCCCGGATCATGTCCGTCTCGGTGATAATGCCGACGACCTTCCCGCCCTTTACCACCGGCAGCGCCCCGATCCGCCGATTGAGGAGCAGACGCGCCGGAAGCTAAACACTCCGGAATCACATTGGGCTTGCAAGGACCATAGTGCTACTATAGTATTACTTTTATGCGGACCGAACTCGTCACAACACTGAAGCGCCAGGCCACAGAGCTTCTCTCCGAGCTGGATCGGAACAAGGAGCCTATCCTCATTACGCAGCACGGCGTACCAAGCGCCTACCTTGTAGACGTTGAAACCTACGAGACCTTGCAGCATCGGATGAGCCTGCTCGAGGGAATCGCGCGTGGGGAGAAAGCTATTGAGGAGGGGCGTACGCTCACTCATGCGCAGGCCAAAAAGCGCATGAATCGATGGCTGAAGTAATTTGGACCGAGCCCGCGCTGAGCGACCTGGATGCCATCGCCGACTACATCGCATTGGACAATCCGGACGCGGCGAAGACGTTAGTCCGGAATGTATTTCGGCACGTGGGTCAGCTTGCTGATCATCCCAAGAGCGGTTCTAAGCCACAGGAGCTCAAGGGGTGGCGCTACCGACAGATCGTCGAACCACCATGCCGGATCTTCTACCGGGAAGAAGGCTCACGCGTCTATGTGCTGCATGTCATGCGAGGCGAACGGTTGCTTCGCCCTTCTGTTCTTGTAACCCGCAGCGAGGTGCCGACCAAGTAACGCCCAACTACTGGTTCCACGCGCCGTTCCTACCCCTCACGTTGACCGCACTTACGAAGCCTCCTCCAGATCGATCAAGGCCCGGATCATGTCCGTCTCGGTGATGATGCCGACGACCTTCTCATCCTTTAATACCGGCAGCGCGCCGATCCGTCGATTGAGCAGCAGGCGCGCCGCCTCGGCGGTAGGAGCCGCGTTATCTGCCCATGCGTCCCCAACGCCGCCCGGGGATCGACTATAGGGCGGCTGAGAAAGGCCGCCGAAGGTGGCAGCGTTTGTCGCGCCAGAATCGTCTTGATCGGTTGGGCTAAATATGGGAGATTACAAACATATTCGTTGTTCAGAAGTGGAGTCGATTTGGGAGATAGGCCGCCGGCCTTTGTCGGTTTCAAATGCGGCTCACTTATAGTTCGGTGACAGAAGGAAACGGCGAAGGAGAATCGACATGCCGATTATCGCTCGGTTCTACGGCATCCTCATCAAGTAAGAACACGGCGTCCCCCATTTCCACGCCATCTATGGGGCATTCAACGGTGTCTTCAACGTCCAGACACTCGAAATGATTGAAGGAGACATGCCCGCCCGTGCCGTAAAGATGGTGAAGGTTTGGGCGAAGAAGTACAATCGGGACCTGATGGATATGTGGAAGACACAGAAATATCGACAGCTTCCCGGGTTGGAGTAAGAGGGCATGAAGAGCTACCCAAAGATTCAAAGCGTTCAGGTGCTTCCTGGCAAGAAACTTCGGGTAACGTTCGTCAATGGTGGTATCCGTCTTTACGATTGCCGTCCACTCCTGAAGGAAGAACCATTCAAAGCATTGCAGGACGATGCGCTGTTTTATCTCGCAAGAGCTGAAGAGCACGGTTACGGGGTCATCTGGAACGACGAAATAGATTTGGCAGAATCAGAAGTCTGGCTTCATGGGCGCACCGAACAAGGCATTGTAGCTGACCTGTCACGCTTGCATCGCCCTACCGTGAAAAGTCGCAAGGCGAGGTCAAGTGCGAAGGCGGGCGCAAGCGCGCCAGACGGCTAAACGCTCCGTTCGGCACGCAATAGAAGGACGTCGCCTACAGGAGTTATGAGGGATCGAGATGATCGAAAAGACGGTCAAGAGATTCGGTGTGGAAAAGGATTCATCCATTAAGGAAGACCTGGCTTATTGGCTCAGCAAGACACCCCGAGAGCGCGTCGCCGCCATTGAATTCCTGAGAGGGCAATACCATGGAAGTTCAGCAAGACTTCAGAGATCTGCTCGAGTTACTCAACAAGAACGACGTTGAGTACATCATCGTGGGAGCCTACGCGCTGGGATTTCATGGCGCCCCCCGCTACACGGGCGACCTTGACGTCTTCGCGAAGCCCGAGCCTATCAATGCCAAAAACATCATGCGAGCCCTCCATGCATTTGGGTTTGGATCTGTCGGCCTGACAGAGGCGGATTTTGAACAAGAGGGCAGAGTCGTGCAGCTCGGATTTCCGCCGGTCAGGGTCGATATCATTACCTCGATCACCGGGGTATCATGGGAACAGGCCCGCTCGGGTAGGGTCCAAGGTCAATTTGGAGACTTGCCGGTACACTATATCGGCCGGGAGGACCTCATAGCGAATAAGAGAGCGTTGGGCCGCAAGAAGGATCTTGCCGATCTGGAAGCTATCGGGGAAGACTGACCACTTGAAGGTGGGCGTGCCAAACATCGGGCTGGACACGGATGCGCAGAACGGCGTCCACGCACTTATCAGCTCGGTTGTTCGAGGCCAGTCGGTCCACGCAATTACTGGCAGATAGACTGCTCGCCCCAACCTGGCCAAGGACGCGGCAACCCAAATCATGCATGGCGTGTCACTGTCCATAGCAGGTGAGCTCGATTGGGATGCCGCAGCCTTCGCCGCGCCAATCGTCGTGAGGTGAAACACTATGTCGAGAATGTCTAAGCGGCCCAGTGTCCGCATGCCTACTGCGGAAGAGGACACAATCATTACTGCGGCAGCCAAACGCGACCCCGACGCACAACCCCTTACGTCAAAGCAGTTGCAGGCCATGGTGCCGCTGAAAGCCCTGCGTGGTCGGCCGAAATCTGCGCACAAGAAGCTGCTCGTGTCCGTGCGCTACAGCCCCGAGGTTGTCGCCTACTTCAAATCCACCGGAGAAGGGTGGCAGTCGCTCATGGACAGCGTACTTCGGAAATACGTGGCACGCCATTCGCGTCACGCGTAAGCAATGGGCTGAACCTAACGGTTGATCGGACAGCCGCAAGCGCAGGTTGCGATTCTGTCCGGCACGACGGGTCACTTGAGAGATACAGTACTGAACAGGAGGGTGTGGTCATGAGTATTGCAGTCGAATTGCCGAGCTTGGCACACGTCATCACGCGTTACCGCTTCGCGTACCTGATGACGACCAGCGCCACGGGCGCGCCGCATGCGGTTGCGGTAGCCGCGGTGCTGCAAGGCGGAGACCTGGTCGTGAACGGGATCGGTCGCCGCAGCCGCGAGAACGCGCTGGCGCGGCCGGCCGTCGGCCTGGTCTGGCCGCCGCAATCCGAAGCGGACTACTCGCTGATCATTGACGGGCAGGCCGCCGTGACCGGCGAATCGCTTCGGATCACGCCGACGCGCGCGGTACTCCATCGTTCGGCGCGGTCTTCCGAGCCCGTTGTGTCGGGGGCCTGCGAATCCGATTGCGTGGAGATCGATCTGAGCATCTCGTCCGACAGGCCGATGGCGCGGGGAATATGAATCGGTAGCCACTACACGTGCCGGCTCACCCGTCGTCCGAACCGACGCCACTGCGCGGCGCGGCGCAACTTTGTCGTTTGAGGCTGGTCAGTCTAAACAATTACTGCCAGATATAACGCTCGCCCCAATGACCTTTACGAAGCCTCCTCCAGATCGATCAGGGCCCGGATAATATCGGTTTCCGTGATGATGCCGACCAGCTTCGACTCCTTAACAACCGGGAGCGCCCCGATCCTCCTGTTCAGGAGCAGCCGGGCAGCATCCGCGATAGGCGTTTCCGGCGTAACCGTGACCACCTTCTTGGTCATGATCTCCTTTACCTTCAATTTTTCAAGCAGGTAGTGCACCTCGTAGATGGACAGGCTTGTAGCAGGAGAGGGGCGCGCAAGTCGAAAGTCCCGATCGGTGACAATCCCCAGTAGCTTGCTGTTATCGGTCACCAGTAGATGTCGAATCCCCTTTTTCTTCATCATGTACAGCGACGCATTGGCCCGTTCATCTGGACCGACCGTCACCAGCTTGGTCTGCATATACCGTTTTACCAGCATCGCTTCTCCTTTACATTGAGACGGTTCTCATCGCTATCCTGCTCGCATTCATCTCTGAGCTTATCTGCCCCGTAGGCGACGAACGATGGCACCCAGGCGCTGCATCGCGGCCGAGTAGGTCCCTGGCGGGATCATCGCATCGATCAGGATTGTGGCTGCGACATCCAGCGCCTCCACTAAGGCCCGCTCAAGCTCCTCGGCTGTGCGAACGCGAACGGCGCGAGCCCCAAGGCTTTCGGCCAGCCGCACATAGTCGGGGGTCGGCAGGTCGTACGATCGAGCGGGTCCATCCATCGCGGCCAGCATGCCATGGCTGTGATTGTTAAAGAGGATGACAATGGCGTGCAGGTTCAGCCGTACGCATGTCACCAGGTCTAAGCCGGTCATAAGGAAGGCGCCATCGCCCACCAGGGCCACAGGCCGCCGGCTCGGTTCGGCTAAGCCTGCGCCGATGGCCGCCGGCACCGCAAAGCCCATGCTGGAGTAATAGCCTGGCCCCAGGAACATATCCGTCTCCAACTCTACGCTCGCGAAGAGCGCATCGCCGACATCAGCGGCGTACAGGACCGGCCGGTCGGCCGCCACCCGATTGAGTACGGCAATAATAGCATCCGGCGTCAGCGTCCCGGCCGTGGACGGTTGAGGCGGCATCGGCGGCGGAAGCGGCTCCACACGCTTCGGCGCCTCCGGCAGGGCAAGGAGCGCATCCATCAGTTCCTCCAGGCTCACATCCGGGAACCGGTGGTAGCTGACCGTGACACCCTCATGGACGGCCGAGATGACCTTGCGCCGATCAAACCGGGCCGTATACATGCCGGTGTTGACGTCGGTCATGAGGGCACCGAGCATCAGGACACAGTCGGCCGTCTCCAGCACCTTGCGGGCCCGGGGCGACCCGATTTCGCCGAGATAGTTGCCTGCGAAGAGGGGATGCCGTTCCGGGAAGACTGCCTTGCCGTCCAGGGACGTGGCCACCGGCAGCTCGTACTTTTCCGCGAGCGCCACCAGCTTGTTGTGGAGCCGAAAGCGGCGGATCTCGGCGCCCGCATAGATGGCCGGCAATTCGGCCACCCGGATGCGAGCCAGTACCTCGGCCAGTGCCTCATTGGCGGCGCGCTCATCTCGTGGTCGGACTTCCGGCTCACGTCTGGCAGGTACGGGCACGTCCGCCCGAATCATGTCCCGCGGGATCTCGATGTAGCCGGGACGCTTCGTGCGGAGGATACTGTCGATCACACGGTCCACCTCAGCAATGGCATGGGCCGGGTCATCGAGGGCCGTAGCGACGCCGGTGACCTCGCGGTAGACGCGGAGTTGGCTCTCGAAGTTTTTGACCCGGTGATGTAGGAGGGCATCGGGATCGCGATGGGCGATCTCCGGCGCGCCGGACAGGACGAGCACGGGCGATCGCTCGGCGTAGGCCTGCGCAGTCGCGTTCACCATATTGAGGGCGCCGGCGCCCCAGGTCACTGCCGCCACGCCCAGCCCCTGGACCCGCGCATAGGCGTCCGCCGCATACCCCACGGCCGGCTCATGGGTGAGGATCACCGGCTCGATCCCGGGCTCCTCCTCCAGAGCCCGGAAGAAGGGCAGGAAAAAATCACCCGGTAGGCCAAACACATGCCGTACCCCGGCTTCCTTAAATCGCTTAAACAGATACCGGCTCAGTTCCATGTCTTACCTTTTAACTCACAGCTATCGCGCGCGTCAACCCTGGTATTCTTCAGCCGCTACAATGATGGTTACAGCCTCGACACGCGTGATCGTTACTCGGAGGAACAGATCCAACGCCATCACTGTCACGTCGGGATCTCTTGCGTCCGCCCGCCGGCGAGCAGATGCCATGGCACGGCAATGATCTTCTCGTCCAGATAGTGTACGTCATCACCAGAATGAATCAAGACACCCGCTACTGTTTCCGGATATTCATCCAAAAACAGTCGTAGCCCTGCTGCATCGGTGTAGCGCGGGACAGCGCCAAGCTTGACCTCCACCGCTACCAACTTTCGCCCCTGTTCAATGACAAAGTCGATCTCTTTTCCGGTCACCGTCCGCCAATAGTACAGGTGCGGCCTGGGCACCAGCAATTGCATGAGCGCCCGCAGATGCAGCAGGATCAACGTCTCGAAGATGGCTCCCGCCTCTCGGGAGGCGTACAGGGCTTCAGCCTCGTGATGACCCGAAAGGTACGCCGCCAGCCCTGGGTCAACCCAATAGATCTTCGGAGACTTCATGATCCGCTTCGTACGATTGCGGGCAAATGCAGGCAGCCGCTCCAGCAGGCCGGTGGTCTCAAGCAGGTTGATATAGCGGTGCACGGTAGGCTGGCTCATCCCGATATCCCGAGCAACTTCAGTCTGATTAAGAACCTGACCGCTGCGCAGGGCAAGGGCTTGCATAAGCCGCCGGAAATCCGGTAACGCTTCGATCTGCGATACCTGGCGTAAGTCCCGCTCCAGATACGTCGTCACATAGCCTTCCCACCAGCGGATCCATGTCTGAGGTTGGGAAAGGGTCAATAGCGGAGGCATGCATCCGCGCAGCATGAGCGTCGGCAACTCCTCAGGCAATCGTTCGGTCCGCCTCTCGCCCGGCATCTTGCCCTTCAGTAGATTGAGGAGGAGGTTCGACGCCGGTCCTCCACGCATCTCTCCGAGAGCCATAGGGAGCAGGGACAAATACAGGGCACGGCCGGCCAGACTTTCACTGACTTGACGCATGAGAAGGAGATTGGCCGAACCGGAAAGGACGAAGCGTACCCTCCTGTGACGTCGGTCGACAGCCTGCTTTACAGCAGAGAGCATAGCCGGCGCCTTCTGCACCTCATCCAGGACCACCTGCTCTACCCCAGCCCAAAGGGCGGAGGGGTCCATCCTGGCTTGACGTAACACATCGAGGTCATCGAGACTGATATAGCGCCAGTGGGAGAAGGGTGTTTCGTGCTGTAGGAAAGTGCTCTTACCGACCTGCCTGGCACCCGACAGGACGACCACAGGGTGATCGGTGACGCCAGATTGCACGACGGGAGCGATCCAGCGCGGTCTATATTGAAATTCAAGCTCTGAATGTATATCATTCATATCATGAATGATATACATTCAGATAATACTTGTCAAGCCGTTCGCCCCGTCGCCGTCGGTTCCCGGTACCAGGTCCGCAAAGACGAAGCCGTCACGGGTGACCACCTCTCCGAGGCTGACCGGGATCGGACGGGCGAACATCGGCCCTGCGCAGGCGAAGGTGTGAAACTCCCCCCGCTCGCCACAGGGATCGACCTCACCGGGCAATTCATCCAGCAGGGCGCCATCGAACGAGCGTCCTGCATACGAGGGGGAGAGCCTCTTCAGATCGACGCACGTGATCCGAGCCCCGAGACCAGCGCTCACCATCTCGCGGGCAAGGGTTCGCGTCGGTCGGCCCCAGAGTGGAAACAGGGGCGCAAGCCCGGTTCCCCGCATCCGACTCTCGCGATACTGCCGAACGTCCTCAAGGAAGAGATCGCCGAAGGCGACATGTGTAATCTTGAGCTGTGTGCGGGCATCGGCCAGGGCACGGCCCATCGCCTCCTCATAGGCCGCATTCGAGCAGGGCCAGGGCAGTGGCACATCGACAAGCGGGAGATCCGCGGCCCGTGCCTGCGCCTCGACCAGCCCTCGCCGCACGGCGTGCATGGCCACCCGGTCGAACGCCTCGTTGAAGGTCGTGAGCAGCCCCACCACCTCTACCTCACCCGCCTCCCGCAGGACCTGGAGCGCCCACGCCGAGTCCTTCCCGCTGCTCCAGGCGATCAAAACACGAGACGGGTTATTGCCCATAGGCGTAAGATCCGAAGAGGATAATCTTCTGTGGAGCGTACTCTGCGACAAGCCGTCTGACAATCTCTTGGATGACAGCCCGGATAGCAGCATTTCTGTTCATGACACGATGCCTCTGGGAGGTTCAGAGCCACAAAACCTTGATGTCCTTCTCGACCGACTTGAACTCGGGATCACCGGTGTAGAGATCGGCTTTCTTTTGTCTTGCCAGGGCAGCAGCAAAGCAATCGGCCAGCGACATTTTTCTTATTGCCTTGATCTCTCCGGCCAATTCAGCGAGTGGTTGGTCCGCCGGAACAACTTCGAGCGGGAGGCCGAGCAGTTTGTGTTGGACCTCGCTCCATCGCCCTGCCCCGACTTTTCGCTCCACCATGTATCTGACCTCCGCCCAGTTCGGCGCCGCAATGAAAAGAACCTGGTCGGTCTGGGCGGCCTTTTCCAGAAGATCGAGGATCTTCTCGTAACCTCTCTCCTTGAATAGGAAAGCAAGCACCGCGTAGCTATCAAGTACGGACCTTTTCAACGTCGGCTTCCTCGCGCCTCTTGTCCATAGCCCGCTCCTTCAGCAGCTCTTCAGTTACGGACGTCTCGCTTTTGAGCATGCCACAGACGCTCCGAATATGTTCTGGTGTAACAGGCTGAAACACGATTTCGCTCTCGCGCTCGATGAAGCAGATCTTTGTACCAGGCTTGATACCATACTTACGGCGCAGCCGAGACGGGACAACAAGTTGCCCCTTGCTTGTTACATGTGCGACTTCCATTGCTGAACTCCTCCACAATATATTGTATGTCTTACTATATATATATCGTAAGGCATTGTCAATAATACCTTTCATTTCGATATCAGAGACAGGAAGTTGTTAACACCAAGAAAGTCCCTCTTGCGAGTCATTGCGAGTATCCCATCCAGCGTTCGCTGACCCGTAGGTGGCAGAAACTTAGCCAGTTTCTGAGTAGGAGCATAGCGACTGAAGCAAACTCACAGTCGTTGGAATGCGTGGCTTCCGGAAAGAACGGTGAGATTGCCGCGCTTCCGTTGGTCGCTCGCAATGACGGAGCGGTGAATTCAACGCCTGCGTTGCGGATTTTCATGTCCATGGACGTGCTGCAGGTGCATGATGATCTCTTTATAGAGTGCGAGGCCACTGCAACCCCTCGAGGCCGATCTGGCCGCACTTTGTGCCGGCCAGGCGGCAGGCGTGCGACAGGGCCTCGGCCAACCCACGACCCTTCAGATAGGCATCGATCAGCCCGGCGTTGAAGGTATCACCTGCGCCCAGGGTGTCTTTGATTTCGATCGGGGGATAAGCCGGGCTGTGTTGGATCTCGCCTTGACGGTCGAGACCGTAGGCCCCCTCTTTACCCCATGTGACGATCAGGTCCGCCTGCGGCGCCTGCTCCCGTATCGTGGACAGGAAAGGGCGGGGCACGTCGAATCCCAGGTGGCCGGCATAGGCGCGTGAGAAGATCAGCACCGTCGCGTCTGCGAAGATCGCTTCGATCCCGGGACGCGGCTTCTCCACCTCCACCGAACATGGCAGGCCTGGACAACTCTCGCGGACACGGCGTACCATGCGGGTGGCCTCTGATGCATCGCGGCCCTCAAAGTGGACCCAGTCGAACGGCGTCAGATCAATTCGCCGGAAGTCGTCATCACCGTACTCAGGCAGCTCCCGATGGTGCACGATGGTGCGCGTGCCGCCTTCGAGACTCAACAGAACGCATGAGGTCGGCGGTCGGCCGCGAACATAGCGGCAAGCAGTGAGGTCGATGCGATGGCGGACCAAGTGGTCAATGATAGGAGTGGCCTCGGAGTCATCCGCCAACACGCCGCCAAAGGCGCACGCGTGACCCAGTTGACTGAGGACAACCAGGGTATTGGCGGCATTGCCGCCCGGGCAGATGCGGAGCCCCTTGGCGCGAAGCTCGGCATCCTCATCAGGGTAGTGCGCGACGGTGAAAATAAGGTCAAGCGTCACACCGCCGATAGCCAGGATCCGCGCCATGTGAACCTCCAGTGAGCGCTCAGCCATCAGCAGTCAGCAGAATCAGGATAAGGAAACGAAGGCTGATCGCCGAAAGCTGACTGCTGTTCGCTTCAGTCGAACCGGTAATGCTTTTTCACGGGGCAGCGAATATCCCAGGTGCAGGCTATCCCGACGGGAAATACGACGAGATCGCCCTTACCGATCTGCACCGGCTCCCCCTCGTCAGGCGTGACGATGACCTCCCCCTCCAGGAAATAGCAGGTCTCTGTGCGGTCGTAGTTCCAGGGGAAGATCGAGACCTCCTTACTCCAAGTCGGCCAGGTTGTGACCCTGAGCGCTGCAAGGCGATCCTGGGAAGGGTTGCGCTCTATCCGAATCCTCATAGTTCCGTCCTCCTTCTGCGCCAACATATCTCCTTGGCAAGTAGCCGCATGGTAAGCCGCCCCTGACACACCGGTCAAGCCGAAACTGAAACTGATGGTATCCCCGCAGTCTCGGATGGACTCCTTCCGTGTGCTGCGGGACTCGCGGATGGTGATCGTTGCCGTTCCCCTCCGGTCCAGGGCTTCCCTTCTGGGAACAGCGATGTTGCAAGGAGCGCTCAGACAGTCCTCGCACACTCCAGGACCCCACCCAAGACTGAGCGATGACATCTGATGGACATGTTGTCTCATCTGCCCTCTCGGACGACCCTTGGAACCGCGCGCCCGCTCTGCTATCATCTCTGTAGAGGATAGGAAAGGAGAGGCCATGCCGACCCCTGAGGAGCTCAAGGAAGAGGACAGGAAGATACGGCAACTTCGGCTCGTGGTCAGCCTCACGATGAGCACAATCAGCCAGACGACACTATCGCTCGATGAGGCCTCCAGGATGGTCATCGCCACGAGGGAATTGGCACTACGCCTCTTTCCCGGGAAGGAGCTGGCCTTCGATCTGATCTATCAGCCCCGCTTCCGGAGACTCCTGGCCGAACGGTACCACCTCCATTAAGCCTGTCTTTCACACCATCGCCACCTCAATGAGAACACAGCAGTCACAACACTCCAAGCTCAAAGACTTGCTCCTCGGCGCCCATATGTCGATTGCAGGAGGGGTCGATCTGGCGCCGCTGAGGGGCCAACAGGTCGGCTGTCACACAATCCAGCTTTTCACCAAAAGCAGCAACCAGTGGCGGGCCAGATCGTTGCCCGCCGACGAGATCGACCGATTCCATGCCAATCTTCGGGCTGCCGCCATCGCTCAGACCGTAGCCCACGGCGCGTACCTGATCAATCTGGCATCCACGGACCCCGCATTACATCAGAAGTCGATGGCGGCCTGCCTGGAGGAGCTCGAACGGGCAGAGGCGCTGGGTATCCCCTCCCTCGTAATCCATCCAGGTGCCCACATGGGGGCCGGCGAGGCGGCGGGATTACAACAGGTGGCGAACAACATTCGGGAACTGCTGAAGCGGACGAAGGGCTATCGGGTACAGGTGGTTCTTGAGACCACGGCCGGTCAGGGAACCACGTTAGGACATCGCTTCGAGCAGATCGCCCTTCTTTTGAATCAGATCGATCTTTCAGAGCGAACCGGCGTCTGCCTGGATACGTGTCACCTGTTTGCGGCCGGTTACGATATCCGGACACCGGATGGGTATGCGAACGTTCTGAAGCTGTTCGATCAGACCGTGGGTATCTCCTCCCTCAAGGTCATTCACCTCAACGACTGTAAGAAGGAGTTGGGCTGTCGCGTGGACCGCCACGAGCACATCGGCAAGGGGGCGATCGGGCTTGACGCATTCCGCTGCCTGGTCACCGATCCTCGCCTGCGGGGTATCCCGATGATCATCGAAACCCCGAAGGACGGCAATTTTATCACAGCTGATTGCCGAAATCTGAAGATCCTTCAAGACCTGGCGAAGAAGTAGTCGGTCCCGCACCGGCCTGCCGCGTCAGTTCACTGCTCACGCTACCGTCATCGGGACGATTTTTGATTGCATTGATTCTGAAAAGGAGTTAACGTGAGAGCGCGAGAAAAGGCGAGAAGAACTCCGCACCTGTGGGTCTGCCTCAGGCCGGCGGAGCAGAAGATGCAAGGAGGTCGCCCGGGGCTATTTCGCCATGATCCAGATGTTCCATGTGTATAAAACGTTTGGAAAAGATCTGGAGGCCTTGGTTGATGTCGATCTTCATATTCACAAAGGGGAGATGGTCTTCCTGGCCGGCCCCAATGGCGCCGGAAAAAGTACACTACTCCGCTTAATCTTCTGTGACGAGGTCCCTACCTCCGGTCAGATCCTGGTCAACGGCCGCAACATCGTCCGCATGAAACCGAGAATGGTCCCACAACTGAGACGGACTCTGGGGATCGTCTTTCAGGATTTCAAGCTCCTTCGCGACCGGACTATCGAGGAGAACTTAGCTTTGGTTGCGAGAGTAGTCGGCCTGACGATGCCACAAACCCGGTACAAGGTCGCGCAACTGCTGACGCTGGTCGGGCTGTCTCACAAGGCGCAGATGGCGCCGTATAAGCTGTCAAGCGGCGAGCAGCAGCGGGTGGCCATGGCAAGAGCGTTGATGAACGATCCTCTCATTCTCCTGGCCGACGAACCGACCGGGAATCTGGATGCTGAGCTGGCCACAGACGTCCTGCGACTCCTCTTTGAGGTAAACGCACAGGGAACGACCGTCCTAGTGGCTACTCACAACCTTAAGCTGGCAGAGGAGGCGGGCTGCCGCACAGTGTTTCTCAAGCAAGGAAAGATCGTCGGAGAATGGCGGTAAATAGGGTGATGTGTGAATGGTTGAGAAACTGAAATATCTGTTGACTCATGCTCTGATCAACTTGGTTCGCGCCGGGTGGGGCGGCTTGGCATCGATCGCCAGCATCGCGGTGTCGTTTGTCATTATCGGCATTTTTATCCTGGTGATTCAACACTTCAACGCGCTTATTGCTGAGTGGCAGGAACAGTTCCAGGTGTCTGTCTTTCTGGACGACCAGATTACCCCTTTGCAGTTGGACATGCTGAAGCGACGGATCGAGAACGAGGCGGCCGTCAAGGCCTTTACGCATACAAGCAAGGAAGAGGCGCTCACTAACTTTCGTCGGGAACTCAAAGGACAGGAGAGTCTCCTCGAAGGGCTCGGGGATAATCCGCTTCCCGCGTCGTTTCAACTCAAGATTCGCGAAGAGTATCAGAGCTCGGAGGCCCTCAAGGGGCTCAGCGCATTCCTGAGCCGCCTCGAGGGGGTAGAGGACATCCAATACGGGCAGGAATGGGTCGAACGTATGACTCGGGCCGGACAACTCATCAGGCTGTTGGGCGCCATTATCGGTTCGGTGCTCACGCTCGGGTCGGCAATGATTGTCTCCAATACCATTCGACTCGCAGTCTATGCGCGCGCACAGGAGGTTGAGATTATGCGCCTTGTTGGCGCTACCAAAGCGTATATCCGCGCCCCCTTCCTGGTAGAAGGGATGCTCCAGGGCGGCCTTGGCGCCGCGCTCGCACTGGGCGTCCTATTCGCGGCCTACCGCTTCGTCGCGCCGACCTTCAATGTGGTCGCCCCACTCTTCTCGATAGGAGCAGGCCAAGGATTCCTGGAATCGTCGATGATGGCAGGTTTGGTCGGTGGCGGCGCAGCAATCGGCGCTCTTGGCAGTTCGCTCGCTGTCAACCGTTTCCTGAAGATGTAGTCGGCAGTCACTGGAAGGAGGATGATGTCCCGTTCTTCTCTTCGCCTCAGGACGGTGGTGGCCCTCATAGCGTTCCTCCTGCTCGGCTCGTCATCCGGCGTGGCAGCCGAAACAAAGACAGGGGCCTCATCGCGCCTCCGCGAAAAGCGTCAAGAGCTCAGCCAAGTAAAAAGAGATCTGAACCGGGAACGCAAGCAGGCGCAACAGGTGGCGCAGAAGGAGCGAACGCTTTTTGACGAGCTGGACCGGATCGATCATGAGCTGCAGCAAAAGGGACGGGAACTGAAGGAATTGCAGACCAGGCTGAAGGTAAGTGCTGAACGGCTGCTGACCACTCAGCACGATATCACACTCACCCGGACTCGCCTTAACCAGATACAGGACCTGTTCCGGAGGCGCATGCGCGCCATTTACAAACAGGGACGACACGGCTATGTCCAGGCCCTCCTATCCTCGGAGGATCTATCGGGCGCCGAGCGCCGCATACGGTACCTCGGGGCAATTGCTAATCAGGACCAGCGGATGGTGGCGGCCTACACGACCACTCTCGACACGCTGGGGGCTCAACAGGCCACGTTGGAACAGTCAAGGGCTGAACTGACCACGAGCCAGAAAGCCATCACAGCAAAGCGCGAAGAGATTCTGGAGGAGCAGAATACCAGACGCGTGTTGTTGGCCAAGGTTCAGGAGCACAAGAAGGGCCACTTGACAGCCATCCGGGATCTGGAGCTGGCGGCCCGCGAGCTCCAGGGTCTTATCAGTCGCCTGCAGCAACAGAGGCGACTCCAGATCGCAAGAGGGTCTCGCCCCGCACCGTCGCGGGCTCATGGCCAGACCGACGAATCGGATGGATCGTTTTCATCGCTCAAGGGCCGCTTGCCGTGGCCCACGGCCGGCGTCATGACGTCTACGTTCGGTCGGCAGGAGCACGTACGGTATAGGACGGTCACATTTAACCACGGCATCGAGATTCATGCCCCAGAGGGACAAAAGATCGCGTCAGTCTCCGACGGCGTTGTACTGTACGCTGATTGGTTCAAAGGGTATGGCCGCTTGATCGTCCTTGACCACGGGGACGGGTACTACACCGTCTATGCGCATGCCGCCGAGATCCTTGTCAGACTGGGCGATCACGTGACGAAGGGACAGACCATCGGGTTGGTGGGCGCCACGGGGTCTGTGACCGGATCCCAGCTCTATTTCGAAGTACGGTATCAGGGCGGGGCTCAGGATCCCGCAGCCTGGCTTGTCTCTAACTGATGTGAAACGAGAGGGTTGAGGGTTTAATCAAAGGGGACCCCCTAGACCCTAAACCCTAGGCCCTATACCCTTTCTCTTAGGAGGAATCGATGAGATTCGGAGATCTGTTTCGAAAGGGGCGGAAGGGTGTCGTCATCATATTGACGATGGCGTTGTTGGTCATCGGTGGCGGCGGCCACCATGAGGTCACGGCTGTCGAGGACAGCTACGAACGGCTGAAGGTCTTCGCCGAGGTCCTGTCGCTGATTCAGGCGAATTACGTCGAGGAGACGAAGCCTCGCGACCTGATCTACAGCGGCATTAAGGGAATGCTGGAGTCGCTGGATCCTCACAGCGCCTTCATGCCGCCCGATATCTTCAAAGAGATGCAGGTTGAGACTCAGGGCTCGTTCGGAGGGCTGGGAATCGAGATCACGGTCAAGGACAGGATGCTGACGGTGGTGGCGCCGATTGAAGGGACCCCCGCCGATCGGGCCGGGATTCACCCTGGCGACCGGATCGTCAAGATCGACGGAAGTCCGACGAAAGACATGACCCTCATGGAGGCGGTAAAAAAGCTCCGAGGTCCAAAGGGGACAAACGTGGTTGTGACTATCCTCCGCGAGGAGTCCCCTGGGCCGTTCGAGCTGACGTTGGTTCGGGAGATCATCGAGGTCAAGAGCGTCAAAGTCAAAGAGTTGGGCGATGGGGTCGCCTACGTCCGGATCAGCGCGTTCCAGGAACGAACCGGAAAGGACCTCCAGAAGGCGATCGAACAGTTGGGACAGAACGGGATGTCCGCGATGGTGCTGGATCTTCGCAACAACCCGGGCGGCCTCTTAAACCAGGCTGTTCAGGTGTCCGAACTGTTCCTGGACCAAGGGCAACTCATCGTCTACACCGAGGGTCGGATCAAGAATCAAGATCTCCGCTTCTCGGCGGAACACGGGGCTCAGATCCCCAAGGTTCCTATGGTGGTCTTGGTGAACGGAGGATCCGCCAGCGCCTCCGAGATCGTCGCGGGCGCGCTTCAGGACTGGAAGAGGGCCGTAGTCCTTGGAACCAAGACCTTCGGGAAGGGGTCGGTGCAGACAGTGGTTCCGCTAAGCGATGGTTCCGGCCTGCGTTTGACTACGGCAAAGTACTTCACGCCAAAAGGGCGATCAATCCACGGCACAGGACTTGTGCCTGATATCATTGTGGAGGCGCCACGGCCCACCATGGCGAAGGCACAGGTTGACCCCGCTGAAAAGGAGAGTGAGTCGGGGAAAGAGCGTCCTGAGAGACGACAGGAGAAGAAGATCTCCGAAGAGGAGGGAGACGTCACGCTCCAGATCGGCAAGCGAGAGGGGCCTGATCCCAGCACCGACGTCCAGTTGAAGCGAGCAATGGAGATTCTCAAGGCCAGCCAGATCATCGAGAAGGGATTCATGAAGGGGAACGCTGGATAAGGCAGCAGTCAGCCATCAGCATTCAGCGGTCAGCTCCAAGCTGTTTGCTGAGAGCTGATAGCTGCTCTTCACAATGGCACATCTGACTCTGGGAATTGAAACCTCGTGCGATGAGACGGCGGCCGCTATCCTGGAGGATGGTCGACGCATCCGTTCTTCCGTCGTCGCCTCTCAGGATCTCCTCCACGCCCCTTACGGCGGGGTCGTCCCCGAATTGGCCTCACGTCGTCATACAGAGGTTATCTGGCCGGTGGTCCGGGAGGCGTTGACGAGGGCGGGGGTCGGCCTCGACAACCTTGATGGCATTGCGGCAACGTCAGGGCCAGGACTGATCGGCTCGCTGCTGGTTGGCCTCTGCTTCGGAAAGGCGCTCGCCTTTGCCTGTGGAATCCCCCTAGTCGGCGTAAACCACCTAGAGGGACATCTCTATGCCGCCCTGTTGGATCACGAAGGGCTTTCCTTCCCCTTCACCGGACTCGTGGCATCGGGTGGTCATACCCACCTGTACCTGGCCACAGCCCCTGGCGAGTATCGCTTGCTGGGCCGAACCAGAGACGATGCCGCAGGAGAGGCATTCGACAAGGTAGCAAAGTTTCTCGGTCTCGGTTATCCGGGCGGGCCGCTGATCGAGAAGTGGGCCCAGAAGGGCGATCCGAACGCTGTACGGTTTCCCAGGTCGATTCCTCCGCGAGGCTCATACGATTTCAGTTTCAGCGGCCTGAAGACCGCAGTGGTGAATTACGTGAAGAGTGCAACGTTCAAGGTTCAAGGTTCAGGGGAACCCCCCCTATCCCCTAGCCCCTCGACCCTAGACCCTCGTGTGGTGGCGGACATCTGCGCTGGATTCCAGGAGGCTGTGGTGAATGTGCTGGTTCGCGTGAGTCTGGCGGCGGCGAAGGCGTCCGCCTCTCGCCGTCTCGTGCTGGCCGGAGGGGTGGCCTGCAACGGCAGGCTCCGCTCGGAGTTTGTGGAGCGGGCACCAGGGGAAGGCGTACAGGTCTACTACCCCACGCCGTCTCTGTGTACCGATAACGCCGCCATGATTGCTGCCGCCGGTTACCCTCGTCTTCTGCGCGGCGAGCGAGCCTTACTCTCGCTGAACGCCGACGCCGATCTCGCTCTTGGCCTGTCTGCGTGCCCCACACAGGCAGACCTGACATAAAGGAACGCGAATGGCGAAACTGTCGATTCTACTCTACCCATCTCCCGTCATCCGTAAGAAGTCTGTGTCGGTGACGTCGATTAACGGCGAGCTTCAGCGCTTCATCGACGACATGGTGGAAACGATGTATGCGGCTCCGGGCATGGGGCTTGCCGCTCCCCAAGTGGGAGCACTCAAGCGGGTCATCGTCCTGGACCCATCCGACGATCGTACGTCGCATCGGCCTATGGCCCTTATCAATCCCGTGCTGGTCGCCGGTGAAGGACAGATCGTAGATGAAGAGGGATGTCTCTGTATCCCGGACCTGAATGAGCCGGTCTCGCGATTCAAGCAGGTGGTCGTAAAAGCCTACGATCGGAACGAGAAGGAGATCATTCTGGAGGGGGCCGACCTGCTGGCGCGTATCCTGCAGCACGAGATCGACCACTTGGATGGTATCCTATTTATCGACCGCCTGAGTACGGCAAAGCGCCTCCTGCTCAAGCGGCGGCTCAAGAAGGCAGCCAAACAGGGGGACTAGCTTTCGGCGATCAGCAGTCAGCTTGAAGCTGAAGGCTGAACGCTGATGGCTCTGACTGCTATAACTTCATTTCAACGTTGGCTTTGGTCCTGAGACTCTCAATCCACTCCTTGAATTTCGTCTCGGTCTTTTGCTCAAACAGCAGAGCGCGGAGGCGCTCCTTCACCTGATCGAATGACAGGGTCTGACCGGGAACCCGCTCCTCGACGACAATAAGGTGGAAGCCGGCCGGAGTCGTGATGATGCCGCTGGGCTGTCCGATCGGGAGGGCGAGAGCAGCCTGCTCCAACTCCGGTGCGAGTTCTCCGTGCTTCATCGTCCAGACCTCGCCGCTGGACGACGCGAGCGGCCCTTCCGCATATTGCTTGGCGACCGTCGCGAACTGTGTTCCCTTCTTAAGAAGCGTCTGCGCTTCCTCGATCCGCTTCTTGGCTCGCGACAGCTCGCCGGGCGTCGCCTGAGGGGGCGTAGCCACGAGGAGATGGCGAATCTTGAATTGCGGGATCTCCCTGAATTGGTCCTGCCGTTGCTCGTAATATTGCTGGACCTCCTCATCGAGAACGACGACCTTGGCTCGTACCCGCCTCGCCACCAGCTTCGTCAGCATCACCTGGTCGGCAATCCCCTTCCGAAACTGCTCCTCGCTGAGTTGTTCTCTGGACAGCGCAGCCCTGAGTTCCTCGTCGCTGGCTAACCCATTACGCTTCTTTAATTCCTCGATGGCGGACTGTATCTCCGCAGGGGCCGTCTCGATCTTCTCCTTTGTCGCCTCCTGAAGCTGTAACCTCCTGAGAATCAGCTCGTCCAGAATCTGGCGTTCCGTACTGCGAAGCAGCCGCTCTCGCTCCGCTCCCAGCGTTTCCCGTACGATCCTTCGGATAGCCTGAATCCCCTCCTCTTGCACGTCGGTCAGGGTAATCACATCATCGTTGACAACGGCAACGATGCGATCGAGGATCACCGCATCGGCGCCTGAAGCGGCGAAAACACTGAGCAGAAGGATAACAGTCATAAGGGAAGCGTGGAGCGTGGAGCGTGGAGCGTGGAAGGATAGACCGACCCTGCTCTGCCGCCTGCCGCCTGCCGCCTGCTGCCTTGCTCGTTTCATCGACACGCCTGAAGACGCGACAATAGCGTCTGAGCAATAGCGATCTTGTCGCCTCCCTCTACCTTGTATTCCAGTTCATCGTACCCTGTACGGTAACCTCCCACGGGCCCCCCTTTTGTAGAGGAGGGATGGGAGGATTTCGGAATATAGCGTAATCGGCCGCCCTCTTCACGAAGCAGAGTCGCGACCTTGTCCGGAGCAAGCGGCGGCGACTCATCGAACACGATACGGATCGTCTTGCCCACGACAACAGCCTCGCGAATGTGGAGCGTCCGGGCCAGGATTCTAAGCGCCATCGCGGTCAGCAGCCGTTCCGTCTCTGGAGGAGGCTCACCAAAGCGATCGACCAGCTCCTCTCGAAGGGCGGAGACCTCCGACAACCCAGAGAACGCGGCCAATCGCTTGTAGAGCTGGAGCCGTACGTTGGAATCCTCTATATAGATCTCCGGCAGATACCCTTCCGCCTCCAGCCTGATGACAGGCTCGACGGGTTCCGCCACCGCCTGACCCTTCAACTCTTTGACCGTTGACTCGATCAATCGGCAGTACAGATCAATCCCTACGGCGGCGATCTGGCCGTGCTGCTCCGGTCCCAGGAGGTTACCCGTGCCCCTGATCTCCAGATCTCTCGCCGCCACCTTGAATCCGGAGCCAAGCTCGGTCAGTTCTGCAATGACCTGGAGTCGCTTCTTTGCCGTCTCAGACAGCGCAGCATCCTTCGGTACCAGGAGGTAGGCGTAGGCTCGATGCTTGTCCCGACCGACCCGTCCGCGAAGCTGATAGAGCTGCGCGAGGCCCAAGGCATCGGCTCGATCGATAATGATCGTGTTGGCGGCGCTGACATCCAGGCCGGATTCGATAATCGTGGTACACAACAGGACATTGAATGTGCCGTCGTAGAAGTCGCACATGATCCGTTCCAGGCGTTCTTCCGGTAATTCGCCGTGCGCCACCGCCAGTCTCGCCTCAGGAACCAACTGCTTGATCAGACGCGCCACGCCCTGGATGCTCTCCACGCGATTATGGACGAAGAAGACCTGCCCCCCTCTGTCCAGCTCGTGCTCTATCGCCTCTTTGATGAGCGCCGGGTCGAACCTGGCGACGGTCGTTTTGATCGAGAGACGGTTATCCGGCGCGGTCTCGATGGTGCTGATGTCCCGGACTCCCAACATCGACATATGAAGGGTCCGCGGAATCGGTGTGGCGGTAAGCGTCAGGACATCGACCTGTCGCCGCAGTTGCTTCATGCGCTCCTTAGCCGCGACGCCAAAGCGGTGCTCCTCATCCACCACTAACAGCCCCAGGTCTCGAAACCGGACATCCTTCTGGAGCAGGCGGTGGGTGCCGATCACGATATCGACAACCCCCTCACCGACGCCACGCAGCACCTCGCTCTGCTCCTTGCGGCTGCGGAAGCGTGAGAGCATCTCAACCTTAGCCGGAAAGCCGCCGAACCGCTCGGAAAACGTCTGAAAATGCTGCAGGGCAAGGACCGTAGTCGGCACCAGCACCGCGACCTGCTTTCCCCCTATGATCGTCTTAAAGGCGGCCCGCATCGCCACCTCGGTCTTACCGTATCCGACGTCGCCGCAGATCAGACGGTCCATCGGCCGGTCTCGCTCCATGTCGGCCTTGACGTCGGCGATCGCCTGGAGTTGGTCCGGGGTTTCCTCATATGGAAATCCAGCCTCGAATTCCCGTTGCCACGGCGTATCGGGGGGGAGGGCATGCCCTTTGATGACCTGTCTGGACGCATACAGCGCGAGCAACTCCTGGGCCATCTCGCGAACGGACGCCTTGACCCGCTCCTTGGCCTTGGCCCACGAGGCGCTCCCCAACCGGTCGAGGGTCGGTGGATTGCTGTCAGCACCCGCATACCGATGGATCAGGTGGAGTTTACCGGTAGGCACATACAGCTTGGCGTGCTCGGCATAGAGGATGAGCAGGTAGTCACCCTCCGTCCCGCCCACAGTAAGCTGCCGCAGCCCTTTGTACACACCGATCCCGTGATCCTCGTGAACCACAAAATCGCCATAGGTCAACTCCTGGTACGAGGCAAGAGGGGAGATCTCCTTTGGTCGCAAGCGTCGAGGTGGGATGTGCCGAGCCCCAAAGATCTCGGCTTCGGTGATATAGGTCAGCAATGCCTCATCCAGATGAAAGCCGCTGCTGAGCTCGTGAGAAAGAACGGCAATCTCACCCGGCGACGCCACGCCGAGCCCGACAGACGCCGCGACATCGTGCTCCCTCAGTACCTCAGCCAGGCGCCCACCCTGGGCCTCACTCCTGCAGACCAGGTGGATTTTCCGACCCTGCCGACGCCACTCTTGGAGGTCGCGTATCAATTCGGTCATTCGTCCACGGTAGGCCGGAATGGTGCGTACCTGAAACCCGAGAGTCGCCTCTTCCGCAAGGCTGTTCGTCGGTAAGAACTCCTCCATGTAGATCCGCGGCCGCAGAGAGAGCCTCTGTTCAACGTCGCTCCAGTCGACCAGTGAGGTGGACGGCGCGACGTCGCGCGCCGCAGCCCGGAGGCCGGTCGGATCTATCAAGACCCACAAGGCATCCGGAGCTACGTACTGCAGGAGATCGGCCGGTTCCGGATAGAAGTATGGAAGATACGTATCGAGGCCCAGGACCTGTCGCCGATCCTCAAGCGCCGTGATGATCTCGGACGGAACCGAGCTGTCCCGGGTCTTCTTCATCGCGCGGAGCACCTCGAGGGCCCGCCGACATACCTCACCGGTCAATGGCGCCTCTACAACCGGCAGGACGGTCACCTGCTCAACGGAGCCGATGGACCGCTGGGTAGCCGGATCGAATGCACGGAGTTCAAGTATCTCGTCACCGAAGAACTCAGCGCGAACAGGACAATCCGGCGGTTCGACACGGCCTGTGGTGAGCCCGGTCGAACCGTTCAGGCTGGGTGTGAGGGGGAACAGGTCGAGGAGGTTCCCGCGCAGGCTGTATTCGCCGCGGTCTGTCGTCTGATGCACTCGACGGTAACCACCTGTCTCGAGAACGCCAACCAGTTCATCCCGCGCGATCAGTCGTCCGACGTACAGCGTAAAGGCGGCTCCCAGGATAGCCGAGGGAGGCGCAAGGCGTTCGAGGGCCGCTTGAAGACAGACAACTGCAAGGTCACAGTTCTTGGTCGCCAGACCCGTCAGACAGGTAATCCGCTGATACCCGGTCTCTGGATCCTCATCGCGTTCGGCCATGACACCTACCGAGTCGCGGAAGAAGACTTGCAGATCCTTCGCCAGCAGCTCGGCCTCAGCAGACGAGGAGGTTACGACCACGAGAGGGCGACCCGACCGGCGAGCGATCTGGGAAAGGATCAACGCTTTCGAGGCTCCGAAAAGGCCGGTGAGATATAGCGCGTCCGCTCCGCTGTCAAGTCGGTCCACGATCTCGCCGATCTCCGGGATTCGGAGATCTTCCGCCAACTCCATCGATCGTATTACCATACGGTCAGCACTCAGTAGGGGCACGTTGCAACGTGCCCCTACAGCCGTGTCATTTCCATGATACGACGTACGATACGACTTGTAGAACAGCCCTCCACCAACGGGATCGTAACGACCAGCCCGCCACACCTCTCTACCGTCTCCCGCCCCACGACGTCTTCCATCGCCCAGTCGGCGCCCTTGACCAACACATCGGGCTCAAGCGCTGCGATGACGCAGCTCGGATCCGCCTCCTCAAAGATTACCACGTAGTCGACCGAGGCCAGAGCCGACAGCAACTCTGCCCGTTCATCCTGCAAGAGCACGGGTCTGGACGGGCCCTTCAGAAGTCGAACGGATGCGTCACTGTTCAGACCAACAATCAATAGGTCGCCCAACGCCCTTGCTTGCTGCAACAGGCGGGTATGTCCCCGGTGAAGCAAATCAAAACAGCCGTTGGTAAAAACTGTCCGCTCTCCCAGCGCCCGACGCCGCCTGACGATCGCAACCAGCTCATGCAAGGTTCTGAGCTTTCCGACATCGACCGTCATTCCGGCGTCCCGATCTCTCCTGGAACAACGGAGAGCAATCCGCACAGAACGGCCTGCTCGATCAGCCGTCTCCCTTTTTCAGCATACGGGGCGGAGGTCATCAGCCGAATCTCCCCAAGCGGACCGAAGGTAATCCCCTGAAATCCGCCGACTCGCATAGAACGAATCCAGCACGGCACACCATACCGTTGCAGATGCAGACGGAGAAGGTCCGCCTGCATCTCATCATACGTCGTATAAATCATCCGCTCATACATCCGCAGCCTGGACTGGACCGACGATAACCCGATTGAACGACGTAAGACAAAGCAGTATCCCGGAAGAGGGACCGGGCCTGAGGAATGGACCAACGCAGCAACGTGGCGTCACGACTTCCGCGGTAACCCTTTGAACGATGTCCGAGGGCAATTCGACTCTTGGCGCACCAACCAGCGGTCAATTCGGAGAGACGATCGCCTTCCCTCTCTCCCCTATTGCAAAACGAGATGGGCCCTCCGATTCCATTTCCAGGCCGACTCATCGTGGCCTGTGGCGAAGGGCCGCTCCTTCCCATAGCTGACGACCTTCATCTTCCTGGCGCTGATCCCGGCCTCTACGAGATAACTCTTGACCGACATTGCGCGTCGCTGGCCGAGCGCCTGGTTGTACTCTACGGTTCCGCGCTCATCGCAGTGGCCCTCGATGATGATCGAGGCCGTCGGATTGGCCTTCAACCATCGAACATTCTCCGCGAGGCCCTTTGCCATCTCCGTCCGAATCGACGATCTGTCGAAATCGAAGAAAATGTCTTTCAGGGGTGACGCCTTCTCTGCTGCTGCGCTCGCCCCGGCGGGGATCCTTGCCACCGGCGCACCGGCCATTTTTTCTCTCAGCGCAGTAAAGGCGGTCCGGCACTTACCGTTTATGCGGGCGTCCGGGTCCGCGAACGGATTGAACTCTGTAGCCTCGTGAGTCATCCAATCCAGACACGCTTCTGCGCCGGCGTATTCCTCAGGCGCGCGCTTCTCTGCGCCCGAGGCCTTCGCCTCAGCGAGGGCGACCTTCATGCCCTCTATCTCGGGGCGATACGACGCGGTGGTTGCGCACCCTGCAATGATCAGGGCCATCGATACACTGAGTAGTACGAAATGGATTACCCGGCCCATCTTCGGACTCCCACTCATCTTTACGCTCTCCCCTTTGAGCCAACTGTCGGCTTATGGCTGTCGGCCATCAGCTTATTGTCTGCGCTGCGCAATCGCCTTAGCTTCTTCTGCGGCTTGCCTGGCAATCTTAGCCGCTGTCTCCGCCGCCGCCAAGTCGCGATCCAATAACTCATCTTCAGCAAGGAGAATATACTCCCTCGCTTTAGCCATCGAGTATCGAGCTGCGCTAAGATTCGCCGCACCGGCAGCTTGAGCCTCAGCCACGGCAGCTTTGGCTGCCATCACCGAAGCGGGCGCAGTCCGCTCCCCGGTGACCCAATCATAGGATTCCGACCTGAGATGGATCCCTGAGCACCCCCACAGCACTACCCCTCCACTGATGACGATAAGCGCAAGGAGCTGCCGAGCAACCCCACCTCTGGCTCCCATCACATCCCTCCCGTACAATCCACAGATAGCTGACGACTGTCTCCTGGCGGCCGGACCTTGCCGGCCGATTGGTCAGGCACGCTCAATTTATCACACTCTGTTGCCTCGCGTCAAAGGCGACCACGCCCTTCGATCGGTTGCGCTAACGAAGGGCGTGCTGCTCAAGATGCTGATGGGCCAGGAGGTGGCGAGCCGGGGGGAGATGGGTCAGAAGCGCCGCAAGCGCCAGGGCAGCGACGACAAGGATCCACTCCAGCCGCATGAACTGGCGCAGGCGACCGCGAATCCGTGCTGCCTGGTCGTGCCCGGCCCCTACCAGTCGGACTCCGCCAAGGTGACCGATCGTTTTCACCAGCGGTCGATGACGCGCACCGACCGGATCTCGCAAGAGCGGCAGGAAGTAATACCGGTTCACGGCAGCCAACGCCAATACGAGTCCCACCAGGACGACCTTGGCGAGGAGGGTCAATCCATAGGAGGTCGTGACGAAGGGCTGCAACGACCTCACCTGCAACCAGGCATTGAAGAGCCCCGCCACGAGCAGCGTGAACACGCAGTAGGCCGCCATTCTTGAAAAAGGGCGGCCGATCGCTGCAAGCGTGCGCGCCACTTCCTCCGTGCCGGGAGGGACGGCCACGCGCTGCAAGAGGAATCCGAATGTGAAGAGGCCGCCGATCCAGATGGAGACCGCAACCAGATGGATCCAATCGATCAGGACAGGCATCGTCAGGTCTCCCCAGTCGGCGGCATGACCCGACAGGCTTGTTGTCAGAGCAATGAGTGTGGCCGTGGAAAGGGAGAGCATAATGGCCCGCTGGCTCTGTGATGCGGTCGTCCGACCGGACCCCCGGACAAGTCCCAGGATCCCAATAAAGCCGAGTCGAACGAGCCAGACGACGCCAAAGTGGGTCTGCAGCAGCACAACCGGGATGGCGGTATGTATCTCGGTACGGCGCCCACCGCTCATCATCTGTGTTCTCAGGATCAGTTCGCCGATAGTTGTCAGCGCCACAAGCACAATCAAGCTCAGCTCCAGTTGCCGAAGTGGTCGCTCAACCGTCTCACACACCTGATGCGGGAGCACAACCGACCGAACGAGGAGCAAGCGAAAGGCCAGTGTGCCGATCAGCATCGAGAGGCCGACCAGGTTGAGCCAGCGAACAACAAGCTGCAGAAGCGTCGCGGGCGCGCTACCGGCCTTGGGCCGATCTGGCGAGCCCGGACCGATCGTGAACGGAAGATCGCCTTCGGTGCGGTGGCCGTCGTGGGCGACAACGCTCCACACGATCCGGTATTGTCCTGGCGGTAAAGATGAAAGACTTGTCTCTAGAACAGTGTGATCGGCAGGGTTCACCTGCCCGTCCCCGTTGTCGACCCGCTGATCGCGAGTATCGACCACCGTGATTGCACTGAAGACAGGCTCAATCACTCCGTCGAACCACAGCCTCACGCGCGGAGGCGGCGTCTGAAGCGCTCCCCCTACCCGTGGTTCCGAGTGATCGGGGAAGGCGTGTCCCCACGCTGTGGTGGTCAGCAGGAGCAAGCTGAGGGCGACGAAAGGCGCAGGAATGAACTTCACGTCAACCTCCCTTCCATGGCCATCTGTTGCCGGAAGACCTCTTCCCGCTCCCAGCCGAACCGCATGAACAGGGTCGGCACGACGATCATGTTCAGGAGTGTTGAGGTGAAGAGACCTCCCAGGATGACCTGGGCCAGCGGCCGTTCCAGCTCTTTCCCGGTGGCCTCGCCGAACAGCAGGGGAAGCAAACCCAGGGCCGCGGCAGCGGCCGTCATCAGGACCGGAGCCAACCGGTCCTTTGACCCCTGGATAATGGCTTCCTCCTTCGAAACGCCTTCAGCCCGAAGCTGCCGGTAGTGGCTAACCAGGATGATCCCATTTCTGGCCGCGATTCCAAAGACACTGATGAACCCGATCAGCGAGGGAACGCTCGTGACCATCCCCGTGAGCAGGATGGCCGCCACACCACCGATCAGGGCCAAGGGGAGATTCGCCATGACGAGGAGAGCGGCACGGGTCGAGTTGAAGGCTTTGTACAACATAAGGAAAATCCCGATCACCGCAAGCCCGCCATACACCATCAGGACCCTCGTCGCCTCCCGCTCACTTTCAAACTGCCCGCCATACTCGATGAAGTAGCCGGCAGGAAGCTGAATCTCTCTGGCGATCCTGCCTTGGACCTCACGGATGACGCCGATCAGGTCCCGATCCGCCACGTTCGCCTGAACAACGATCCGCCGTTGCAACCGCTCCCGATTGATCATAAAGGGGCTGTTTACGATCTGAAGGTCAGCCACCAGCCGGAGCGGGATCTTTCGCCCCTCGGGCGCATCGATCAGGAGATTTCGCATCGAGGCGCGGTCCTTGCGGGATGTCTCGTCAAACCAGACAAACAGGTCAAAGGCCCGCTGCCCTTCTACAACCCGAGAGATCGATCTCCCGCCGAAGGCCACTTCGGTTGTTTCCAGAATGTCGCCCACGTCCAGGCCGAGACGGGAGGCCTCCTCCCGATCGACCGTGATCCGCACACCTGGAACATTGATAAGGGGTTCGAGCAACAGATCCGTCACCCCCTTAATATCCCTCATGATCTGCTCGACCTGCCGCCCCTTCGCTCGAAGAACGGTCAGATCCGGTCCGTAGAGCTTGATGGCGATCTGAGCCCGGATGCCCGAGAGGACCTCGTCCAGTCGATGAGAGATGAACTGACCAAGTACAGTGGCCACACCGGGAACCCGTTCCAGATGCTCGCGGATAGCCTGAAGAAGCATCTCCGGATCGCGCGCACTGTATCGAATCGCGATGTCGAATTCACTCACATTCGGCGGGAGCGCCTCCTCGTCCAGTTCCGCCCGACCCGCCCGTTGGGAGACGGAGATGACCTCGGGATGCTGCTTCAAGATCCCGACAATTCGCCCCCCCACACGCATCGATTCCTGGAGCGAGGTCCCGGGCAGCATCGTCACCTGCAGGATGAAGTTGCCTTCACGGAACTCGGGGAGGAAGGAGCGGCCGAGGAACGGGATCACGGCCAGACTGGCCGCGATCAGGAGCATGCAGACGACCATCACCGGCCCGGGATGACGCAGCGCCCGGCGCAGGAGCGTTTCATAGGCTCGCTTTATGGCTCGGACCGTCAGACTCTCCTGCTCCGGTTGGGCTTCCCCACGACGGATCAGGAGCATGGCGGCCAAGGCCGGTACCAACGTCACCGCAACCAGGAGCGAGGCGAGGATCGCGAAGGTGTACGCAAGGCCGAGCGGGGTAAAGATTCGCCCCTCCACCCCGCCAAGCAGGAAGATCGGCATGAAGACGATCAGCACAATCCAGGTGGCATGGACCACGGCGTGCCGAATCTCGACTGACGCCTCATAAATCACTTTCAGGGGAGGGTCGGGGCGGGCCTTCTCCTGATTGAGCCGAAGCCGGCGGATGATATTTTCGACGTCCACGATCGCGTCGTCCACGACCTCGCCGATGGCGATCGCCAGCCCCCCAAGGGTCATGGCGTTGATGCCGATTCCGAACGCCTTGAGCAACAGCACCCCGGAGATCAATGAGGTCGGCAGCGCCGTCAAGGTGATGAGAGACGCCCGAACATTAAAGAGGATGAAGATAACGACGATACTGACGACCACCACCCCTTCCAGGATCGCCTGACGCAGGTTGGCAATGGAGGACTCGATGAAGCTCGCCTGGCGGAAGACCTGCGTATTCAGTTCGACCCCCGGCGGGAGCGTCTTGCGGATCTCTTCCAGCGCCTGTTCCACCTGGTATGTGACCGTCACGGTATCGACCCCAAAGAGCTTCGAGACCGTTCCGATCACAGCGGGCTTACCCTCCCACGTAGCGTCTCCCCGCTTGAACTCCGGACCGAAGCGGACCGTCGCCACCTGATCCAATCGAATCGGCGTCCCGCCTCGCTCCGCCACCTTCGTCTGCTGAAGCTCTTGAAGCGACGAGATGCGACCGGCCCCGGTGATTACGTACTCCTGACCGGGGGTCACCAGAAAGCCTCCTGGAACGCTCACATTCGCCCTCTTGATGGTATTGAGGACCTCCTGAACAGTCACGTCGTATTGAAACAGCTTGTCCGAAGACAGCAGCGCCTGATACTGTTTCACCTCGCCGCCAATGGAGACGACTGAGGCCACACCAGGGATCGCCAGCAGCCGATTGCGGATCTCCCAGTCTGAGATCGTCCGAAGGTCCATCAGGGAAACGCTGTCGCTTGTGAGCGCATATTTGACCAGCCAGCCCACCGCTGAGGTGATCGGGAGCATCATGGGATTCTTGGTTCCCGCTGGAAGCCGGTCCTCGACCATCCGGAGGCGTTCGCTTACGAGTTGACGGGCCGTATAGATATTCGTTCCCCACTTGAAGACAACAACAACGCTGGATAACCCGGCGGTCGATTTCGACCGGATCACCTCCACCCCCGGAGTCCCATTAATCGCGGACTCAATCGGGAAGGTGATGAGAAATTCAACGTCCTGGGGCGGCAGGCTGGGGGCCTCAGTTTGAATGACGACCTGGGGCGGGGCGAACTCGGGAAAGACATCGAGGGTGATCCGACGTAGCGTGAATAGGCCGACAATCAACAGAACCACGAAGGCAACCACTACGAGGACGCGATTTGTCAGCGACCGTTCGATGATCCAGGCAAACATTGTGAATAAGCTGTCAGCACTCAGCTATCAGCGCTCAGCAAGAGCTGACGACTGACTGCGGACGACCCTCCTTCCACGCACAGCACATAAGCGTCTATGCCTTGAACTCCGCACATCAATGCGTGTGGCCACCCAGCGCCGGTCCCCCACCCTTTTCCGCAAGCCACTTCGCGTAGAGCTGGCGGCTGCCATCGGTGACAACGCGGTCGCCTGCCGTGAGACCTCGCGTCACTTCAGCGAAGCGGTCATCGCGGGTTCCCAGCCCGAGGTCTGCGCGAATATACGCGCCGCCCCGTTCGACAAAAGTGAACTCCGACCCCTCAGCACTGATAACGGCCTCAACCGGAATCGTCAGGCTCCTGCGCTGCTCGCCCACAATGACGTAGACCTGAGCGAAGAGATCCTGTTTCAACAACCCCCGACGATTGATGACCTCTGCCCATACCGAAATGGTCCGCTTTGTCGGGTTGACCGTCGGACTGATAAAGCTGATCTTCCCCTCAAAGATCTCATCCGGATACGCAGCGATCACGACCCGGACCTTTTGTCCAAGCTGAAGCACCGGCAGGATGTCCTCGAATGCCTCCCCCTCGACAAGCATGATGGAGGTATCGATAATCCTCATCAACACAACGTTGGGTTCAATCGCCTGACCAATCACGACGTTGCGCTCGACGATCGTCCCGCCGATGGGAGCCGGCAGATGCAGCGTGGCAACTGTCTGTTTCTCGCGAATCCGTGCGATCGCCTCCTTGGGCAGGCCAAGAAAGTTCAGTTGGCGCGTCAGACTCTCGATCTCATTCAGGTTCTCCCGATGCTGATTCTCGAGTTTTAGCAGCTCTTTTCGGGCAACAATCTCCCGTTCAACGAGCAACCGAACACGCTCCAGATCAACCTTCGTCAGCGCCAGCTTATTCTCCGCCTGAATCAGGCCCAGCTCCAACCGTTCCAGCTCGACGCCCTTGATGTCCAACAGATCATCTCCCCGCCTGACCCAGGCGCCAAGCGACGCATGAACGCTGAGCACGATGCCCGGCACGCGGCTGGTCACCTGCGCCACCCGATCGGGATGCGGCTTGACAATCCCGTTCAGCTTGCGGACATCCTCAACCGGACGAAGCTGTGCAACCTCGGTCCTGAGGCCGATGTTCTCGCGCTCTTCCGGCGTCAATCGGACACCGATTGACGCCTCATCCGGGCCGGCCGTCTCCCTGCGCTCGCCGTCGTGTGGCGCCTGGTCATGCCGATGTTCTTCCGGACCGGGAGGATGGGCGGCTTGACCCGTCTGGCGCGGCGCGGGCGCAGTCTCCGGCTTGCCGCAGCCGCCTGCCGCGACGGCAATCGCCAGCACTGTCACGCTCATAAGTTGCCTTACTTGCACCATAGACTACTCACTGACAATGAGATGAAGGAAACTGAAAGAGGCCGATCCCCTCGCCGGGTAATCGACGGGTAGAAAACTATCTACGCGGCCGAGGAGATGCCTAAGAGAGATCAGGGGGCGTCAACTTTAAATCTGATAGACCGCGTACAGTATATGCAGCCTGTTGGAGGAGGAAAGCGAGGCGGGTCGGAAACCGGGCAGCAAGGCGCCACTCAGCTCATGGTGTCTGACGACCCGGAGCTGCTTGCCGAGCATTGTTGACGGAGGAAAACTGTGGAGGCTGAGACCGATCTTTGCGTCAGCGCCCGTCTCTTGGCCGGTTACTACGGCATGAAAGAGGTGCGCATCGCAGATGGCGGGAGGGGATGAGCTATGGTCGAAGTCAGGCGAGGTAACGCGGTGGTACGCAATAGTGCCGGCCTGGTGGAAAAGACAAAACGGATAGACCCACAACAGGCAGATAGCCGCGATGAGAGCCACGGTCGGAGCTGTCGATCCAGATCCCCGTCCCATTGAGTCATCCCCTTCGTTGTTGAGGATAACTTTATGCTATCACGACCCGTTTGAGCTTTCAATTCGGAAAGCTCACAGCCGCGCTGGGTCTCGGCCGACTCAGTTTGCGAGCACAATGAAGACCGCTCCTCACATCGTTGACTATACCTTCACAAATTGATTGCCCTGGCCGACCAGACCGCGCGGTCGAATAACGACCTTTCGCTCCGAATCGCTGACCACACGGCCGATCTGCATGGCGTCCCGGCCGTGATGCTTCACGATCTCCACAAAGGACTCCGCGTCTTCCTCAGCAATGACGACACAGAACCCGATCCCCATATTGAAGACCTGAAACATCTCATGATCGGGGATCTGCCCGGATTGCTGGATCAGGGAGAAGATCGGAGGGACCGGCGGGAGCTGATCGACCTCATACCCCACCGGATGAGATACGGTGTCCAGTCGCAGAAGGTTCAGCAACCCATCGCTCGTAATATGGGCGAGCCCTTTAATGGCCAGCGGTCGCTCAAGCGCTTCAACTACTTCCGGCACATAGATGATGGTCGGCTCCAGCAACTCTTCCCCAAGTGTTTGCTCAAGCTCTTCGAACTTGGTGTCCACGGTATACCTGTTCTGCGCGAACAGGACCCGCCGGGCCAAGGTCAGACCATTACTATGGATCCCGCTGCTTCGGATTCCTATGATGACATCACCGGGAGTCACGGACCTGCCAACGATCACCTTGTCGAGCGGGACATGTCCGACACACATCCCGACCAGATCGCAGCCCCACCCCTCACGCTCAGACGCGAGCATCTCCCTGACCTGGGCAATCTCCCCACCGCAGATGGCGACCCCTGCGCGGCGCGCCCCCTCCTTCAGCCCCTGCATCAGTTGATCGATGAGGTCCGGGTTGGCTTGCTGCACCGCGATATAATCCAGAAACGACATCGGGCGCGCGCCCACGCAGAGCACATCGTTCACATTCATGGCCACGCAGTCGATTCCGACGGTATCGTACTTCTGCATCTTTTCCGCGACCATGAGCTTTGTGCCCACGCCGTCGGTCGAGAGGGCCAGACCCATCCCATGACCGAGGTCGATGACGTTGGCAAAAAATCCGATCGGCAGGACCGGCTTTCCGATCCCTCGTACGAAGGCAAACGTGTCGCTCACCGTCTCGATCACACGGGACAGCACCTGCTCTTCCTGCTCGACATCTACACCGACGCCACGGTAGCTTGCTACGTCATCCGGATGCTTCTGCATCTTCTCCGCCCCTTCCGACTTTAACGCACTTACCTTACAATCCAACGTCCCTACTGCTAGTGAGGCTGCTCCAGCACTTTTGGCTTATACTCGAAGGCACCGATGTCACAGTTCGGCGCGCCATCGCCATTACCATCAATCAGCCGGCTGACACCACGCTGGTCCTCGAGTTCACACTCCGCAGGCCACCCGGCATCGATGGCGGGACTACCCGGCTTGAGCGCGTGGGTGAGCGTGTATCCGCCATTCCACTTGAGTGGACCGAGCTTTGGGTCGACGGGGGCTATGCTACCGGGTGACAACTGACAGGTCATGTCGTTGCTCAAACTGTTCGTACTGCTAGGAGAGAAGGGGAGGGGGGGAAAGATACACTGCACCGGGGCATTGTTCGCAACGATTGTGTTTACAAGGACGATATTGCTGTCCGTGCTCCCTTGAATACCCCCGCGAGCGTAGTCGGGGGCAAGAGTAGGCCCATTCCCGTTTTCGGCAACAGTGACATGGATCAATTCGGTATGAGCCCAATCATCGGTGTAGATCCCCAGTTGGTTGTTTCTGCTGACGGTTGTGTTGATCAGGGACATGCTCCCATCATTGATAATACCAATACCGTCGCTATGGGAGATTTCTGAGCCCGTAGCGATCAGACTGCCGTTGCTATAGTTTCTAACACCGCCACCCCCCACAGTGGCGTGGTTCTTCACAACGCGGACGTCGTTCAACTCGGCGTCTCCCTGATTGTGGAGCCCGCCCCCGCCCATTTGGTCGGACGCAAGGTTGTGCGCGATTTCACTCTTATCAATAAAGAGCGCGGCACCGCTTCCGTTATAAATGCCTCCGCCGACCTTGGCGCTGTTCTTCCAAACCCGAACCCTCTTCAGGGTCAGATTACCACTGTTCAAGATCCCGCCGCCGTACATTGCGTTTCCGAACATCACATCCAGATCGGTAATCTTGACCGTAGCCCAAGACATGACGTGAAAGATACTGAAGCCCGGCCATGCGCCGTGCACGCGAGTGGAAAAGATCCCGGTCCCGTTCACGGTCAGGTCCTTGTTGATGATTACGCCTGAGGATTCGGCGAATTTACCATCGCCGATGCTGACCGTATCACCCGCAATGGCGATGTCCACCGCATGTTGGATGGAGCGGCACGGCGCCGCCTGCGTGCAGGTGGGATTATCCGTACCCGACTTGGAAACGTAGCGAGTCGCCCCCCAGGCCTCCGGGACGAGGAGTGGCGTGAGCAGTAAGAGCAGAGAGCCGACGACCCGGCGATGCATCACCCACCTCTTACTCACGGCCAGACCGCGCTTCCATTGGATCCCAAATTGCACAAATGGTGTCATTGTTCCTCCTCATGTCGTTGAGTACGACGCACGCCTTGTCACTACCTGCTACCCCAAGGCGACGAAAACGTATCGTATCTTCCGGACATTGTCAAACAATTCTCATAGCTCTTGAATCACCCCACCCGCGCCGCGAAATACCGGGACCAATTTACCTCCCTGACGTGAATCAGGCAGGTCAGCTTGCGCCTGGGAGTACGAAGGAGTATGATGACTCGACATGAATCTGGAATGGCACCCCTCTTAGACGAAGATAGGAAACAATGATGCGGTACTTCAAAGTGATCGTGGAGAAACACCCGGAAGGTTATGTCGCCTATCCCATGGGACTCAAAGGGGTGGTAATCGGCGAAGGCGAGACCTACGAGGATGCCCTGGCAGATGTACAATCTGCCATCCGCTTCCACATCGAGACCTTTGGACCGGAGGCGCTGAAAGCTGAGTCCCCCATCCTGGACGCCTTTATTGCGGAAGCCACGGTCACGGTCTGATGCTCACGTTTCCGATAGATGTCCCGAAAGCAAAGGCCATCAAGCCCTTGGAGCGGCTGGGCTTCCGGATAGTCCGAGAGGGGGCACACCTCGCGATGGTGCGCCAAAACCCGGATGAGACGCAGACGTTCCTCATCATACCGAATCACTCCGACCTCAGAGGCTCGACGCTCCGCACCATCTGCATTCAAGCCAGTATCGCCAGAGACGAGTTCCTCAAAGCCTACGAAGAAATGTGAGTCTGGGCCGGTGTAGGCTGGGCCGGCCGGAGAGCTGATCACGCAATGCTGCAATGTTCCTGAGTGCGTCTGCCCATTCGCTAAGGTAGCGGGCAACGACTTGAAGCCGTTGGACCAAGGTAGGCACCCGCAAAGTGCCTGAAAGAGGTTCGACGTATCCGCAAGTAAAGACTCGTCAAGGCCCGCACTACACTGAATCCACACAGCCCCTCTACGCCGTTCAGTCCATAGACCTCTCTTTAGACCTTTCACGCATCCCAATTGTACTTGACAATCAGATATTCACTGCATATACTTCCAGCATATCAAGGAGGTGAAAGTAATGCGTGCGACCTTAAACATCCCCGACAATCTGCTTGTAGAAGTGCAAAAGATGACCGGGACACAGTCCAAGACAAAGGCCATCGTCATGGCGATGGAAGAGTTTGTGAAACGAAAGAAACGGGAGCGACTCCTCGCCCTCAAAGGTCAAATCGTTCTTGACGATGTCACCCAGGAGCTTGAGGCGATGGAACTACAGGAGGCCCAAGCGCATGAGCGCCGATAGCGTGATCATCGACACCTCCCTGTGGATCGAGTATTTCAAGGGCTCGACCCCCAACGCCTCGTTCGTCGAACGGCTGGTACTGGAAGAACGAGCGGTTACAACGGGCCTCGTCCTGGCTGAACTCCTCCAGGGGGTGAGGAGTGAAGGGGAGGGACAGACGATCACTGAGGTGTTCGGTGGACTGCCCACGCTTGAGATCACTACGGAGATTTGGAGGGCCGCCGGACAACTCGCCTACACCCTAAGACGCGAGGGAGTCACCGTGCCCCTGACAGACGCGGCTCTCGGCGCTTTAGCGTTGGCGCATCAACTCCTGGTATTCTCTCTCGATAAACACTTTGAGCACATGCAGGGAATCCGGCTGTATCACACCACACCATCCGCATAACCTTCATAGCTTGGACGCCTCAGCTTCATCGCAGTGTAACCTCCACACCGCGCAACTGCGAATCCCGCCATGCGTGGCCTGCGCCGAACAGCCCCATGCGTGGCCTCATTCCTCGCCTTTGCGCTCCTGGTGCCTGCTCCTACGTGTCCTTGAACTACCATGGCGCCGAGAGGCGATCGACGACACCCGCCGCACAAGCACACGCGAGAAATAACGAGCGCATCAGGGTAGAGGTCCCTTTTTGCTGGATTATTTCCGCTTGAGGTGGGTCCCTTTTACGTTATCGAAATCACTAGACTCAGCAGCATTTCAGGGAGCCTGAGTCAAAGAGATCAGTGTAGGGGTGAATATGGTGGGCAGGGGCGGAATCGAACCGTCGACACCAGGATTTTCAGTCCTGTGCTCTACCGACTGAGCTACCTGCCCAAAACCAGAATGTGGATGAGCCGTTTATGGAACGGCCCGATCTTTGTAGCACCGCGAAGCTCGTTTGTCAAGGAGTACAGTTGCAGTCCACACTGCACCGTTGAAACAGCATCAGAGGCCCAGGTCCGTCGCTTGCGGCGTCGGGCTTGAGTAGTCGTAGAAACCCCGTCCCGACTTCCGCCCATGATAGCCGGCGATCACCATTGTCTTCAGGAGTGGGGGTGGCGCATACCGCGCGTCCCGATACTCCTCGAACATGATGTTCGCGATGGCATAGGTCGTGTCAAGGCCGACGAAATCAGCCAACTCCAAGGGACCCATCGGATGGTTGCAGCCGAGTCGCATCGCCTTGTCGATATCCGCCGCAGACGCGACACCCGCCTCTAACGCTCGGATACCATCCAACAGGTACGGCACCAGCAGGCGGTTCACGATGAAACCGCAGTGATCTTTTGCCGCAACCGGCTCCTTTCCCAGCGACACGGCAAAGTCGGAGACGGTCCGAAAGGTCTCCGCGCTGGTGCGAATGCTTCGGACTACCTCTACCAGCTTCATCAGCGGCACGGGATTGAAAAAATGCAGGCCCGCAAACCGGTCGGCTCGCCCGGTCACAGAGGCCAGCGCCACAATGCTGATGGAGGAGGTATTGCTGACAAAGATGGTGCTCGGCGGGCAGAGGCGGTCAAGAGTCCGGAAGAGATCCTGCTTCAGTGGTAAATCCTCACTGATCGCCTCGATGATCAGGTCGCTCGCTTTCAGGTCTTCCAGGGCGAGGGTCCACCTGATCCGCCCAAGGAGCGCCGCCTTGTCCTCGACGGTCAACCGTCCCTTTTCAACCGCCCGCCCCAGCCTGTCGTCGATCGCCTGTCTCGCTTTATCCAATACGCGTTGCTCCGCCTCCCTGACGAGAACGGCGTAGCCTGCCTGCGCGACAACCTGCGCAATACCGGACCCCATGATGCCGGCACCGATGACTCCAACAGCCTGAATGTTAGCCATAGACGCTCCCATCGCTCACGACGGCGTCCCCACCTTCCGGCGGCGCCACTCGGCAAGTCTTCGGCCGATCTCGGCTTCGAGCCCACGATCAGTGGGGTGGTAGTAAATCCGACCTTTCAACCGCTCCGGCAGATAGTCCTGATCGGCAAAGGCCCCCGGCAGATCATGCGGGTACTGGTAGCCGTCGCCGTATTCCAGCTCTTTCATCAAGGTCGTTGGGGCATTCCGCAAGTGTAGCGGCACCCCTTCAAGCGGCGCCTCTTCCACGTCCCGCTGCGCTCTACCAAAGGCCCGGTAGATGGCATTTGATTTGGGCGCGGTGGCAAGGTACACCACGGCCTGGGCCAGCGCCAGATCACCTTCAGGTGAACCGAGGAAATGGTACGCGTCCTTGGCCGCCAGCGCCGTCTGCAGCGCCTGTGGATCGGCGTTGCCGATATCCTCCGACGCAAACCGGACCACACGCCTGGCGATATACATCGGATCTTCGCCAGATGCCAGCATTCTGGCAAGCCAATAGAGGGCAGCGTCAGGGTCGCTTCCCCGCAGGCTCTTGTGCAGAGCCGAGATCAGGTTGTAATGCTCTTCTCCGGTCTTGTCGTATAGCAGCGTCCGCCTGCCTGATGCCTCCTGGGCTACCTGCGCGGTCAACCGCCTGCTCCCGTCAGGCTGCTCCTTGACCATCTGCGCCGCCAGCTCCAAGGTGTTCAGTGATACGCGGGCATCCCCCGAACCCAGCCCAGCGATGATGCGTAGCGCCTCGTCATCGGCCTCGATCTGAAGGCGACCGAGCCCGCGCTCCTGATCGTCGAGCGCGCGCCGAAGGATGAGCATCAACGCATCCTCCGCCAGCGGGCGAAGCGTCACGACCTTCGCCCGGGACAAGAGGGGGGCGATCACCTCGAACGAGGGATTCTCGGTGGTGGCTCCGATCAGCACGATCGTTCCTCCCTCCACATGGGGCAAAAAGGCATCCTGCTGGGCTTTGTTGAAGCGATGAATCTCGTCGATGAACAGGAGCGTCCGTCTGCCATAGCCGCGCTCCTGCTGGGCGCGAACGATCACCTCTTTAATCTCCTTGATCCCGGAGGTGACGGCCGAGAACGGCTGAAAGGTTGCTTTGCACCGCTCCGCCAACAGGAAGGCGAGGGTCGTCTTGCCTGAGCCTGGTGGGCCCCACAGAATCAGCGACGGCAGTTCTCCCGCCTCCATGGCCCTCCGGAGGAGCTTCCCTTCTCCAAGCAGGTGCTCCTGCCCGACAAACTCCTGGAGCGTCCTTGGGCGCATTCGTTCCGCAAGCGGCGCTGGAACCTTTTGGGACGGGGTGGGCAATCGATCAAAGAGATCTGCTGTCATCGTACGCCACCGCCTTGAGGTCATCCAGGATCCGGCAGGTCGCTTGCACCGGGTCGGCCGCTGCCGTAATCGGCCGACCGATCACCAGGTAGTCCGCGCCCGCAACAGCCGCCTCTTGTGGGGTCATGACCCGACGCTGGTCCTCGGCTGCAGCCCATGCCGGGCGGATGCCTGGGATGACAAGCTGCATCGACGGTCCCAACGCGGCCCGCAGCACGCCGATTTCGTGAGGTGACGCTACAGCACCATCCAGTCCGGCCTCCCGCGCGAGCGACGCCAAACGAACGACCTGCGCCGCAAGATCGGGCGTGCCGCCGACGATCTCTCCAAGACCGTGTGAGTCCAGGCTGGTGAGTACCGTCACCGCCAGCAGCCGCATGGCTGAGCCGCTTCCAGCGACCGCCTGCGCCGCCGCCTGGAGCATCGACCGTCCGCCGGAGGCGTGGAGCGTACACATCACCGCCCCGAGCCTCGCGGCCTCGCGGACCGCTCCCGCTACGGTATTCGGGATATCGTGCAGTTTCAGATCCAGAAAGACGTCTCCGCCCCGCTGCCTCACCACATCTACCGCCCGAGGACCCTCAGCCGTAAAGAGCTGAAGGCCCACCTTGAAGAGCGTCACTGTAGGGTACAGTTGCTCCACGAGCGCGGCGGCTGACGCCAGGTCTCCCACATCCAGGGCTACAATCAGTTCTGGTGGTTTGTGCATGCCCTCGCTTCTCTCTACACCGATAAACACATCAGGTCCTCAGTTGCATGGCGTCACGATACCATGAAGCCAGGGCATTGACAAGGTAGGGTCTGGTAGGGTAAGGGTTGGGCTGAACAAGACGTGGAGGCGTGCAAAATGGAGCATTGGGCGTGTGCGGAAACCACAAGGCGGCCTACCTACCGAAGCCTCAGCGCAGGCAGGCGAGCGTTCTATGGCCTTGCCCTTGGATTGCTGGTGCTCGTGCCGCCCGATCTGAGCCAAGCCGACCTCTGGACCGATACGAGGACCCTGGAGTTGGTCGTGGCCGGGACCGATCACCTCATCAACCTCGACTACGACCTGGCCGAGCGGACATTCGCCCGCCCTGACGACGTCGATCAGACCGGGCTGCTGGCGCCGTTCTATCAGGCCTTCGTGATGCTCGCGCGTCTACAGGAACGAGAGCCGACTCGCCAGGAGATGGATGCCTTCTTGGCCGAGATGCGAACGCTCACCGCCAAGGCCGAGGGGCGCCTCACACAGGCTCCAGAAGAGCCTGACCTCCTGCTCTTCCTCGGGATGGCCTGGGGCTCCAAGGCAATGATCGACGGCGTCCTGGGCAACTATTTCTCGACCTACGAGGCGATCAAGCGGACGAAATCGTATCTCGATGCCTCCCTCGTACGCCGACCTGTCAGGTACGATGCCTACTACGCCTTGGGGTTGTACAACTACGCACTCTCCCGGATCGCCTGGTTCTATCGACCTTTCCTGCACCTGGCGCTCACCCCCGGCGATCGCGAGCGAGCTTTACGGGAGCTGACGCTCGCGAGTGAGCGTGGCGTTGCGGCTCGGATGCTCGCGAAGCTCGCGCTCCTGCAGATCTACGCCGGCTCCGAGAAAGAGTTTGAGAAGGCCCTGCCGCTGGCTGAAGAATTGCTCCACCGATTCCCCGGCAACCCGGAGCTTTACTTCCAGACGGCGCTGGTCTATTCCGAACTGGGACGATTTCCTGAGGCGCTGGAGGTCGGCCGTCGCATCCGCGCCAATCTCGATCCGGGCCGGTACCATTTTACGCACGAGATGCTCCCACGGTACCTGCAACTCATGGGGAAGATCGCCATGGATCGAGGTGACTACCCCACAGCCTTGAACTTCTTCAGACAGGCGGTCGAGCAGCCGACTGATCGGTACGCCTGGGTGACGGCGTGGGCCTGGACCAGGACCGGCATGATCCATGATCTGTCAGGGAAGCGAACGGAGGCGGAGCGGAGCTATCGTATGGCGTTGGCCATCAAGACCAACAGCATCGCCAAGGACGTGGCAAGGCAATATCTTCATGAACCCTACCGCAAGGAGACGGTACAACGCACCTTCCCATCCACCAGAACAGAGGAGAATACAGGTTCACCCTAGCGTAGCACCTTTAACGCTTCGTTACATTCGCCGTTTATCCTGAGCCTGTCGAAGGGTGCAGTGTTATAGCAAGTTCCGCTCATAGTTCGACTCACTCACCACGAACAGAATATAGAGGGGATCTCCAGCGGTCACATGCTACTTACCATTCCCTTGACTCAGCTTCGTGAGTTGTCCTTGCTCCAGGATCTGCCGTAATGCCTTACGAAACCTCACCTGTGCCAGCAGCACCTCCCCCTGGGTTGCTAGGAGTTGATTGGCCGCCTGGTCAATCTCCTTGTCGGATGCCTTCTTATCTACGAGTAACTTCCTTAATTTCGTATCGGAATCTACTACCTTGTCTCGAAGCTTTCCAAATGTCTTCGTCAATTCACCTTGCGCCGCATCAAGCTTGTTCCGTTGATCGGTCGAAAGACCGAGGCTCTGGAATGGATCGGCCTCTTTTGCCGGTCCCTGTTGAGCTGAAGCCATACCTCCACCGATCAACATCGTTGTCATCAGCAGTCCAATCCCCAATCTCTTCCACGTGCGCATACCGTTCTCCCCTTTCCTCCAGGTGCGATAACCCAATGTTAAGCAACCACACAACGAGTCGCTATTTTACGCGGGAATACGGAACGATGAAAGCACAATCTTGCAGTCGGAAGGTGCGCTGTCCGGAGAAGCCGTCTCTGAGGGAGGCGTCGACCCCGCCGAGGGCGTTGGCGCCGCCTAAACCTGTCTTCTCATCTTCTCGACGGCGCGACGATAGAACTGCTCGTATTCTCCGGCAGAGCGATCCCAGGTGAAATCCGCCGTCATGGCATTCGTAATCAGTCGAGGCCACGGGGCTTTCTTGCGATACAACGCCAAAGCCTGCCGGATGGCTTGGAGAAAAGCGGGCGCAGTAGCGTCCTCGAACTTGAATCCGTTCCCCTGCCCCGTCTCTGGATCAAACCGGACAACGGTATCATCCAGTCCCCCCGTCGCGCGGACGACCGGAATGGTTCCGTAGGCCAGGCTGTACATCTGATTCAGGCCGCACGGCTCGTACCGCGAGGGCATCAGGAAGAGATCGGCTCCCGCTTCGATCTGATGTGATAGCGGCAGGTCGAAGCCGATTCTGACAGCTAATGTGGACGGGTGCTTAGCCGCCGCCTCGCGAAAGGCTGTTTCGAGTTGCTTCTCTCCGCTCCCCAGCAACACGAGCTGCACGTTCAGCGTCATCAGCGTATCCAGGATGTCGTGCAGCAAGTCCAGTCCCTTCTGCCAGGCCAGCCGGGAGATCACAGCCAGCAGAGGTACAGTCTCCCTGACCGGGAGCTTGAGCCGACGCTGCAGATCCGCCTTACACTGCGCCTTCCCTGAAAGATCATCGACTGTATAGTGAGCGGCGATGTGAGGATCGCCGGCCGGGCTCCACTCTTCGGGATCGATCCCATTTAATACACCGAACAGATCGCCATGCCGTTGCCTGAGAACGCCGTCCAGACCGAACCCCTGATCGACAGTCTGGATCTCCTGGCTGTAGCGACGGCTTACGGTGGTAAGTAGGTCAGCGAAGAGCAGTCCGCCTTTCAGTAGATTGATCTTGCCGTAAAACTCAAGTCCAGCCGGCGTAAACAGCTCTCGAGGCAGCATCAATCCGGACAGCGCCTCAGGAGGGAAGAGACCCTGGTAGCCCAGGTTGTGGATGGTGAAGACGGTCGCGGTCCGCTGAAAAAAGTGGTCACTGCGGAGGGTGGTCTTCAGATAGATAGGCAGCAGCGCCGTCTGCCAGTCGTTGGCGTGCAGAACCTCCGGCTGGAAATCGACCCGTCGGCATACCTCCAGAGCCGCCCGGCAGAATAGCGCGAAGCGCTCCGCATTGTCGGGGTAATCCTCTGCGGATACGGTCTGATAGAGGCCGTCGCGATCAAACGAGGGGTCGTGGCGAACAAAGTAGACCGGCACCTCGCTGGAGAGGTTTCCCTCCAGCACGTCCACCGCTTGCGGGCCGGAGGATGCTGAAACGCTCAGTCCGCTTGCGACGATACGAAGCCGGTGTCGCCTGGCGTCTACAGCGCGGTAGAGCGGCATGATCAGCCGGACATCATGCCCAAATCGACTGAGTGCCTTTGGCAAGGCGCCCGCTACGTCACCCAATCCTCCGGTGTGGGCAAAAGGCGCCGCCTCAGACGCGACAAAAAGAATTTTCATCCGGGCGATTCTGCCCTCTGTGGAGCATGTAATGACAAGCGGTGGCGGGGCCGACGGGACTCGAACCCGCGACCTCCGGCGTGACAGGCCGGCGTTCTAACCGACTGAACTACGACCCCGCAAAGGCAGTAATTAGTGAATAGTGAGGAGTGATTGATAAAGTTTTCAGTAAAAGCCAACAACCACCCCCAGTAATTTCAGCCTAACTGACACTACTGGTGGGCGAAGAAGGTGTCGAACCTCCGACCCCCTGCTTGTAAGGCAGGTGCTCTCCCGCTGAGCTATTCGCCCGGCTACGACCACCCGATACCTCGGGGAAGCAACCGGCCATCAGTATAGCCTATCAAGACCAAGTGTCAAGCCGAAACGCTACTCACCGTGGACCAAGATCTTCGATTGACCTTCCGTTTATGAGTGGATCGAAAAGAAGTTGGAGTGAAGCGCCATCGATGCCCTAGCGCTTACTGAACCGCCCTCCGAACTGGAGAGTCCGGAGGGCGGTTCAATTGTATTGCATTGGTGGAGGCGGCGGGAGTCGAACCCGCGTCCGAGAACATGTCGGAAAGAGCATCTACGTGCGTAGCCTGCGTATGAATTTTCGCCCCTTCAGGCCCCCACAGGCGGGGTCCCGGAGCGGCTAGCTCATGTGATCTTGCCCGCCTCCCCAAAGCGAGAGAGGCCAGCCAGCCCGTCTAGTCGGCGCCCAGATCCCGCCCGACAGGCGAAGCGGGGTGGACGTGGCTACCCTTAGGCGGCCAGTGCCAGTTCGTGATTGGCAGTTGCTTGTGTTCCCACCTTTTCACGAGGTGATGGGTCCTCGGCACGCAGCCCTGACGCCCTTGCCCCCGTCGAAACCGGAGCGCCCCCATACGAAAGACGGTACCGTACATGATTGGGCGTAAAGGCAGACAGCTGCTTATAGCTTAAGCCGATCGACTGGAAAAGTCAACGGTTACCCCCGGTCGGCGCAGCCGCGAGCGAGCTGGGCCATCTCTTTCGTCATCGCGCGCTGCTTCAGGGTTTCCCGCTTGTCGTACAGCTTCTTCCCTCGGGCCAAGGCCAGCTCTACCTTGATCTTCCGCCCAGCCACATAGACACTCAAGGGGATCACGGTGAGGCCCTTTGTCTGAACCTTCCCCATGAGTCTCATGATCTCCTCACGGTGCAACAGGAGTTTTCGCGTCCGATTCGGATCCGGATTGAACCGGTTGCCGGCGGCATACGGACTGATGTGACAGTTAAACAGATATGCCTCCTCGTCCTCGATCGCGGCGTAGCTGTCTTTCAGGTCGGCCCCGCCCTCCCGCAGTGATTTTACCTCGGTCCCGGTGAGAGCTATCCCGGCCTCGATGACCTCTTCGATCTGGTACTCATACCTCGCCCGCCGATTGGAGCAGAGGATTCTTTTTTCCTGCGTCTGTGCCATTAAGCCGACTATAGCGTAGCCTGACAGGATGCGACAAGTAGAATTCCAGATTCCCGGACTCACACACCAGGTATGATCAATGAAGGACGAGTGCCTCTACCCCATACAAGAGTTCTGAGGTAGAGCAGGGTCGTTTGGAGGCTACGCACCTTGATTGTCCTGCACTATGTAAAATTGCTGAGGCCTTTTTTCCCTTGACAGATCATAGGAGAGTCTGGTAAGAGCTTCCAAAGCGGGCCGTCAGGAGCGGATGGTGATCGACTTATTATAATGTACTGCGAAAGGAGGGGGCATGACCAAGGCGGAACTCGTGGACAAGGTTGCCAAGGATGCATGCATCACAAAAAAGGCGGCGGAATCGGCCCTGGCCAGCGTCACAGCAGGGATACGGGACTCACTCAAGAAGGGGAAAAAGGTCACCCTGGTAGGCTTCGGGACGTTCTCTGTCGCCAGACGAGCGGCCCGGAATGGGCGCAATCCTCAAACGGGTGATATCATCAAGATCAAGGCAGCGAAGACCCCGCGATTCAGAGCGGGAAAAGCCTTGAAAGACGCCGTCAGGTAAGTCGGATCTGCCGACGATTTGATCTGTCGATCATTCCGTCAGGCGTGACAGAATGCGACGAAGAGGAGAGGAAGAGCCTCTCCTCTTCGTTTTTGTGAATGATTCGGAACTGCTGAGGTTAATAGGCTGAGGACTTTTGGGGGTAGGCACCGAGAAGGTCTTGAACGGCTCGATTCGTGCTTCGCGTAACGATTGATATGTCTATGCTTCAGCCTTCGGTCTTCAGCCGGAACCCCTGGAACGCTCACAAGCGTTTGAGAGTGGTGATCCGACGCTTGGCCTGCTTCGATGGGCGTCGAGTAGGGCCTTTTCGGCTCCGAGGTCCTGGATATTCTGGTTCCGGCTCATCATCGTCTTTTTGAAACTCTCCCTCACCCCCATTTCGCAGCGTACGATCCAGGCGCTCGTGAAACTCTTCGGCAGAGAGGGTCACAGCGCCGGTCCGTGCGACGCCATCTGCCAGCGCTCGATCTGAGGTGACGACGACCGCCCCGGATGGCGCCCTCTCAACAAATCGCAGGATAGCCTGATCGGCCTGCTCTCCGCGACGTGTAAACACCACCTGTAGTCCGGCGGCGGATTTTACCTGTTCGCTCATCCCGCCTCGTTCCCAGCCATCGAACACGACAGTAATTCGGTGGTCCTTGATGCGTCGGTAAGCGGACAATGTTGCCAGGAGCGCTTCCCGACCCTCTTCCATATCCCGGCGATCAAGGAGGGCAAATCGAGGGGAACGACGGATCAGATTATAGCCATCAATGACAATCCACATGGATAGGACCTAGCCCCCGGCTGCAGAGCGGACGACCTGGAGCAGGCTAGACACAGCATCGGCCGGATCGTCCGCCGTCATGACAGCGGAGATCATGGCCGCCCCGTCGGCGCCGGCCGCCACCACGGAAGCCACATTGACGACAGTGACCCCTCCAATGCCGAGGATTGGAAGTCGAACCTGCCGTCTCACCTCACTGAGCCGCATGAGGCCGACGGGCGGCCCGTACGCTGCCTTGGACGGCGTCGGGAACAGGGGACCGAATACGATAAAATCCGCTCCGCCTCTCTCGGCCTCAATCACCTCTTCGAGTGAGTGGCAGGAGACGCCGACCAGGCGCGCTGGCCCCAACAGGGCTCGCGCCTCGGCAGGCGGGAGGCTTGTTCTGGAAAGATGGACACCGTCGATCGGCAGGGCCAACGTCAGATCGACTCGATCATTGATGAGGAGGCTGGCGCCTCGCCCGCGCACAATAGGCAGGAGTCGCTCCACCAGTTGATAGAGATCCCGCGTCGAGAGATCCTTCTCACGAAGCTGGATGGCTTTCGCCCCACCGGCAAGCGCGGCTTCAATGACCACTTCCAGGGGTCGACCGTTCGTCAGAGAGCGATCGGTGACGACATACAGACCCCACGAAGAAGGAGGGTGGAGGGTGGAGGGTGGAGGGTGGATCGAAAATGCCGTCTGAGAGTCTACGGGTCGCATACCTGACTCGACACTCGACACTTGAAACTGACGTTACTCGATCATACCTTCCAGCGGGCTCGATGCGCTGGCGTAGAGCTTCTTCGGGATTCGTCCGGCCAGGTACGACAATCGCCCGGCGATGATCGCGTGTCGCATCGCTGTCGCCATCCCGATCGGATCCTTGGCGCCGGCAATCGCCGTATTCATCAGTACGCCATCGCATCCCAGCTCCATAGCGATAGAGGCATCCGACGCCGTGCCCACCCCCGCATCGACAATAATCGGGACCCGAGCCGCCTCGAGAATGATCCTGATGTTGTGCGGGTTTCGTATCCCAAGACCGGAACCGATGGGGGCGGCGAGCGGCATCACGACGGCTGCGCCGGCATCCTCCAGCTTCTTCGCCATGATCGGATCGTCGTTGGTATAAGGCAAGACCACAAAACCCTCCCTGACTAATACCTTGGTCGCCTTCAGCAGTTCCTCATTGTCCGGGAAGAGGGTCCGCTGATCGCCGATCACCTCCAGCTTGACCATGTCCGAGAGACCGACCTCTCGGGCCAGCATCGCGGTCTTGATCGCCTCTTCCGCACTGTAGCAGCCGGCGGTGTTGGGTAGGAGCGCATACTTTTCGGTGTCGATGTAGTCCAGGAGCGACTCCCGGGTTCGATCCAGGTTCACCCTTCTGACCGCTACCGTCACCATCTCGGCGCCGGAGGCCTCGTGCGCCTGTTGCATCGTCCGATGGTCCGGAAATTTACCCGTCCCGACGATGAGTCGCGACCGAAACTCTCTGTCGCCAATTTTTAGAATATCCTCCCTCTCTCTCACACTATTCTCCAACGCCGCCCCGCTCCTCATGAGGACCCGCCGGCCATGAAAGTAATGATCTCCAACGTGTCCCCCGCCTGCAGCAGAGTGCTCTCATGCAGCTCACGTTTGATAATCCGCTCATTGAGCTGAACAGCCACCCTGAGCGGATTGATCTGTAACTCCTCCAGCAGCCTGGTGATCGTCGCGTCATCTGCCACTGTACGCGTCTTCCCGTTGACGATGAGTTCCACGATGAAGCTCTTCCTGACCAGCGAATGCTATTAGCGATCAGCGTTCAGTAAAGAGAAGGTTGCTTGTCTTTCCGGGTCTCGCTGAACGCTGAGTGCTGAGCGCTGCTTTATTGTGACCTTACCCCACGTATGACAACTTGTCAACGAGGGCAAGGGCCTGCGACCTCCTCAGATCCCGCCGCGCTTCTGCCCACTGAATATCGGCGGACGCTTCTCGGCAAAGGCCGTTAACCCTTCGCGGACATCTGCGCTCTGGCTGCTGAGGGCGATGAGCTGAGCTTCGTTCTCCATCTGGGTCTCCAGGCTTGCATGGTCGCTCATGAACAGAAGCCGCTTGGCCCGACCGAGGGCGAGCCTCGAGCCGGAGGCCAGCTCGTCGGCCATGGCGCGTACAGTGGTCACGAACTCGGCGTCCGGTACGACCCGGTTGACCAGTCCCCATGCTGCCGCCTCGCCTGCCGTCAGGATCCGGTTGGTGAAGGTTAACTCCATCGCCCGTCGCAACCCTACCAATCGGGGAAGAAAATAACTTGAGCCGGCATCAGGGGGGAGTCCGAGCCTCGTATAGGCCATGGTAAATCGGGCCGACTGAGTCGCCACAGCCAGATCACAGGCCATGGCCAAGCCCATCCCGGCGCCGGCGGCCACCCCACCCACTCCGGCAATGACCGGTTTCGGCATCCGACAGATGCATGAGATCACGCCGTGGAGAGACACTAACAGCCGCTTGACGTGCAGGGTGAGGGTATCGGCGTGCTCGATAAGCTCTCCGACATCTCCGCCGGCGCAAAAGGCCTGGCCAGCGCCCATCAGCACGACGACGCGAACCGTTCGGTCCTCGCGACTGGTGAGGACCGCCTCCAGCAGCTCCTCCACCATCTGCCCGTTCAACGCGTTGTAGCACTCAGGTCGGTTCAGGGTGATCGTAGCTACCGAACCCTGTACCGTGTATATCAGTGTCTTGTAGGCCATTCTGCCCCTACTCAACGCAAAGATACGGAAGGACTGAACACCGCTAAAAGCCTTTAGCCCTCGGTCTCCAGCCTCTTATGTGGCCTCCGCGAAACTGGTGATGATGTACGTCCCGCTCTTAGGATCCCGCTTCAGCTCGATAATATTGTGTTTGGCGGCGTCCTCCAGTAGTTTGGAAAAGGTACTATACCCGTAATACCCTTCGTTAAAAGAGGGCCGCTTGCGGATCATCGTCTGTTTCACCATTGAACCCCAGAGCACCTCCTTGTTCTCCCGCAGGAGAGCCTGGATGGAGTCTCCAAGGAGTTCAAATACCTCCACCTTCTTCTCGGGTAGACCGGAAAGGACGGGTGCTTTCTTGGGATGGCGGATCAGATCTTCGTAGTAGATGAATTCGTCGCAGTTGTCCACCAACAGCTCAGAAACCGAATTCTTGACGCCGAGGCCGATGACCTCCTTGTTATTTTCTCGCAACTTGGAGACCAGCGGTGAAAAATCACTGTCGCCGGACACAATGACAAAGGTATCAAGATGCTCCTTGGAGTAGGCCATATCCATCGCATCTACCGCGAGCCGGATGTCGGCACTGTTCTTGCCGCTGATTCGCTTCTGCGGGATGTCGATTAACTCGATCGCCGCTTCGTGAAGGGCCCGTTTATGCTCGGCGTAACGTCCCCAGTCGGCGTAGGCACGCTTCACCATAATCTTTCCCTTCTCCACAAGGCGCTCAAGTACAAGGCCGATCTCGAACTGCTTGTGCTTGGCCTCCTTGATCCCGATCGCAATATTCTCGAAATCGATGAAGAGGGCGAGCCTCTTCTCTTCGTTCATTGAACTCCTTTCTACTTGACGCTTCTCAAACAGCGCCGATGACACGACGGATGATCTGCGCGTTCGGCGCAGCACCGCCTTGGTTCAAGGCTAAACATGCCCCTGTAGGCTGCCAATAGGTTTCATCGGATTGAAAGTTGTTCCGCCCTTCCTTCCAGCGTCACCTGTTGTTGCCGGACTGTCTCCTCTTATTTCTGATGGGAAGGAGCCATGTTCTCTCCGGTCCATCGCTCCACCACCATGGCAGTAAGGCCCTGTCGACTTGAGCGGCTGACGATGAGCCACGTCGCCGTAAGCACGAGGTACGCAATAGCATAGAGGTGACGGGAGACAGGATCCGTGAAGAATAGTTGGGTGGCAAAGAGAACAAATACGAACCCGGCTTCCGCCAGAGAAAATGAAAGATTGGCCAGCACGGCGATCGCAAAGAGCGATTGGGCCGCCGTCAGAAATATCTCCTCTGTCTGTCTGGCATCCAGGTGCATCGGCCCAAGATGGCCGGCAGAGAGGTTGTAGGCAAGCGGGAGCATGCCGATCAGGAGGGTCCACTGGTTGACCTTGGAAGACACAAGGGTGCCCATACTGGCCCCGGGGTTCCCACGCAATGCAAAGACGATCGCCACAATAAATTCGGGAGACTCGGAAGCCAGCGGCGCCAGCCACTGTACCAGCAGAAACTCCTCAATGGCGAATGCCCGGCCGGTCGCCAGCAGCCCCTCAGCGAAGGGCTCGGCTGCGAGAAAGATGCCGAGCCCGGCATAGATGAATAACGCGATGGTGGCCAACCGACGTGGCGTCTGACGCATCCGCATCAATAGTTCCCCGACCCCTCCATCCAGTTCCGGCTCGACGATCTGCGCCTTCGAGGCCGAAATCATGTACGACACAAAAATCGCCAACAAAACGGTTGAGTCGAGCCACGAGAGGGTTCCTTTCAGTGGAATCATAAAGCTATAAATAGTGGCAAGCGCGAGGTGAAGGAGTTCGATGGTGCGCGTACGGTCGAGGACGACCTGTCGATGTCGGGTCTTGAGCCAGAAGGTCGCGACAACGGAGGCCCACCCGATGCCGATCAGCAAACGGTTTGCGCCGGTCATGTTGGCGGTGGCGTAGGCGATGTAGGCCGGATCCTTGCCGGCAGACCAGGCAAAGTAGATGTCTACCGCGTATTCAGGGAGTACGGCGACCAGAGCGAGAAAGGCCAGCGCAAGCGCCTGCGGGATATCAACCTGCGCAACCTCGGCCGCCCAGGACAGCAGGAACGCCGCTCCAAAGATAGCCAATCCGGCGCCAACCGCCTCCCACTGGGGCGGCAGATGGACGTCGAAGAGCCGGATGCCTATCCACTGCAAAGGCAAAAGGATCGCGGTGATCAACCGCAGCGTTGTACTCATCGCCTGAGTGCTACCTGACCTCCAGGACCTACTCTCCAAAACCTCATCCGACCTCCAGGTCCCTCGAGATGTCTCGCTTTCGCCTCTGCCGCCGATAATGATCAAGTTTAATCCATCTGAAGAGCGGCTCACGATACAGGTACAGCAACAAGCACACCGCAACCAGGAAGAAAATAAGGGTCAAGAAGCTGCCGTAGTGAGCGGTCCGGACCTGCCGTCCCTGCATGGAGAGGAACCATGTGCCGGGAATACGTCCTACGGCGGTGAGCAGAAAGAAGGTGCCAAACGAAAGAGGACTGGCGCCGAGGATGTAGCACAGGAAGTCCTTTGGGAAGCCGGGGATGAGAAAGAGGAGGAAGGTGATCAACTTGCCCTGGGTCCGCGTGAGAAAGAAAAACATCTCGTAGGTCTCTGGCGTGACGAACCGGCGAGCGAAATGGTGTCCAAGCCAACGACCCAGACTGAAGGCGAGGCACGAGCCGATAGTCAGACCGATGGTCGAATAGATGAGACCCGGAAGCGTCCCGAAGAGATAGCCGCCGAGGATGCCCGTCACCTCACCAGGGATCGGTGCAACAACGATCTGGAGAGCCTGAAGTCCGATAAACACGAGGGGCGCCCACGGTCCGGCCTGTTTCACATATCGGGCTAACTCCTGTTCGTTAAAGGTGGGCTCAATCCATTCCCAGTACCCGTCCAGGTCGAGCCGCTCATTGAGCAGAGTATAGGCCGAGATCAGACCAACCACGGTTATGAGAACCGCGGCAATAATCACGATTTTCTTCGCAAACGAACGTTGATCGAGCAATGTGGGCAACACGGAACTAGTCGCGGTGTCCGACAGGAAGCGATTGAACCTGGTCGGCTTGAGTCGGAACTCGCCTCGCCTGATTAAGGTGATGGGGTCGCGCGTACGGCTCAGCACAGAACCTCGCCCGTACGCGCGAGGGAATAAAACGGCAAGGTGCAGAGCGTGACATGGAATGATCGGAGCGCAGTATCGTCATATCCCGCAATTCTCATACCTGTTCAGCCACGCTACTGTCAAGCAAAATCCTTCTCGCCTGCCTGGCGGCGGACTGCCGCCGGCCTCTCCAGATCGGAATCGATCGGCTCATCACCTTGACATTGCAGAATCCGTGGCTTATTCTACGTCCTACGGTCGATCCGGACCGGCTGGAGCCGATGAGTGTACGGCAGCGGAGGCGTGGCGTACTGTTATGGTCGTCTTCCGGTAAAGCCGGTCGAAAAGGAGGTGGCAGTAGTGCCGATTTACGAATACGAGTGCGAAGTCTGTCATCACAGGTTCGAGGCCATCCAGAAGATGTCGGACAAGCCGATTAAAAAGTGCGTATTGTGCGAGGGTAAGGTCCACAAGCTGCTCTCCGCCCCAGGCCTACTCTTTAAGGGGTCGGGATGGTACGTGACCGATTATGCCAATCCCGAGCGAAAAAAGGCCATGGAGGCTGATAAAAAGGCAGCCTCAGCCGATAGCGGCAGCACAAAAACTGAGAGCAAGGAATCGAAGAAGAGCGGCACCCATTAACCTGAACCGAAACCGCCGGCCTCATACGTAAAGTTCGGTTGGTTTGGCTTGGCGCGTAACGTTACACGACATCGATAAACTCCAATGGGGGCGTCGACGGCAGTTCTCCCTCCGCCTCCAACAGCGTAAAAAATAGATTGAGCCCCTCGATATGCCGTGGAGTCAGATCGAAGGAAAGACGCTCCTTCAGGTAGATCGCGCAGGCGTCCCGGTCGAGCCCAACTCGTTCACTGACCGCCTTGCAGATCTCATCAAGCTTGGCCAGGCTGTAGCGCTTGGAGTCGAGTAGGGCGCGATGAAGCCGATGGGTCTCCTCCCGATGATCGTGATACACATCCCGGCGGACCGCCCAGACGCCAAAGACAAACGGTAAACCCGTCAATTCCTTCCATCCCTGGCCCAAATCAAGGGTGAAGGGGAGTCGGCCCCTTGCCCGGAGCGCCGGATCACCGATCAACAAAACCCCGGCGACATCCTCCGGGAGCGAATCGATCGTCGCCGCCTCGGCGGGTAGAAACCGCGGTCTCACCCCGAACGCCTTTGCCAGCAGGAGCTTCACCAGGAACACCGATGTCAGGGAATCCCTGCTCAGGTGGACCGACCGTCCGTTCAGGTCGGATGGCTTCACCCGGCTCAGGAACAGGACACTTTCGGCCGGGCCATCCGAGCCGATCGCCAAGTCAGGGAGGATCAGATATCTGTCCGAATGGCGCGCATACTCGATGGCGGAGATCACCGATAGATCGAGATCTCCCGTCCGAAGCATACCGTTCAGTTCGGCAGGGGTCCCGTCAATAATCCGGCATGCCGCCGGAATCGCGCCCTGCTCGATCCCGTAATACACCGGCTCGCAATTAATATATGCGACCCTACCTAATGACAGTTCCACCGCGCGGTCCCCTCGCGTTGATACAGGATCTTGCCTTCCACCATACTCAAGACAACTGAGTCATCCGAGGCCTGATCAAGGAGTGATTCATACGGATCGACATCGTCGACGCGATCGATGGCCAGGGCAGTGAGGTCCGCCCGCTTACCCGGCGCAAACGACCCGATGGTACCGGCCATCCCAAGCGCAGCGGCGCCGCCGAGCGTGGCCATTGTCACAAGCTGTTGCGCCGTGACCGCCTCGCCATAGAGCCGGTGCGCAAACTGCATCTCGTCCCAGAGGCTCAGCGTCTGATTGCTGGCCAACGAATCGGTCCCCAAACCGACCCGCAGTGATGCCGCCAGACAGCGGGGCAACGGCGCTGTCCCCACCTTCAAGTAATGATTGCTCCGAGGACAGACGGCCAACGCGACCCCTCGCTGTTTCAGTAACTGAAGATCGGAGATCCCGATATGAACCCCGTGTACAGCCGTCAGTCGATCCGACAGCAGGCCGGCTCGGTCGAGAAGTGCGATCGGGCTTTCGCCGCAGACCCGATGGGATGGCGAATGCCGACCCACGGCAGGCAACAACGTGGTGGCAATCGGCCCGAGCCCTAACCCGATATATGCCACCTCCTCCGGCGATTCGGCCACGTGAATGGTCGCCGGCAGGCGCCGGCGCCGCAGCAGTTCGGCACAGCGCAGCAGGAGCGACTCGGACAGACTGTACGGTGCGTGAGGCGACAGACCGACCGACAGCAAGCTGTCGGTCGCTTGGAGTTGAAGTGACTGAAGGGCCTTCTCGGCTGTGTCCAACCGTTCTGTCGCCTGCTCGGGGTCGAGTCCCAGGATTTCCTGAAAGATAATGCCCCTCAGCCCAGCCGCCTTAAGAGAGGCGACACTGCTGCCGGACGTCGTGATGTCGGCAACACAGGTGACGCCGCCTCGGAGCAGGGTCGTTGCGCCCAGGCGAGCCGACGCGGCGAAAAATTCGTCGTCCAACCCGGGGCGAAGATCGAGCAGGGAGATCGCCCATTCGGTAAACGATTTGCCGAAGGGAAGGCGGCCGTACAGCCCCGTTAATTCCAGGTGGGTATGCGCATTTACTAGGCCGGGAAGGAGGGCTGCGCGTCCCAGGTCGTCGTGAGGTTCTGTCGGAAAATCCCTGATGAGTGCAGACGCCTTATCCACCGCGCAGATCGTCCCATCGCGGATTAAGAGTCCGCCGTCCATAATGGGCGGGCTGGAAATCGGCAGCAGCAGACGAGCGGTCAGAATCACGGTACGCTTTTCAGGTATCAGCTATCAACTGACCGCTGAGGGCTGCATCGCTGTCGCCTGACCGCCTCGGCTTGCTCCAACTCCAGCGGGGTATTGACGTTGATGAACCCGAACAGATACGGGTCCAGCGCCCTGAGGGCCGGCTCCTCGATGATTTTCACCTTGGCCTTCGGGAAGAACCGGGCAATCTTCAGCACTGACGCGTCGATGGACTCTTTCATGAGCGGAAGGCACGACTTGGCGTATACGGCATGCAGCGGTTGTAGCTCGCCTTTCACGCGCGGCACGACTGCATCCCAACCTTCGGCCTCGCGGACCAGAAACTTGATCAGTTCGGCGTTGAGAAAAGGCATGTCGCAGGCAACGAAGAAACAGGCAGGGTAACTCGCAACGCTCAGCCCCGTATAGATCCCCCCGAGCGAACCGGAGTCAGGGATCAGGTCTGAGACAACCTTGACACCAAGATACGCGTACAGCGGCGGGTCATTTGCAATAATCAGAACCTCCGGGAAGAGCGCCTTCAGACAGTCCACCGTCGTCTCGATCAGCCGCTTGCTCCCGAATTCGATAAACGCCTTATTGGCACCCATCCGCGAGGACTTACCGCCCGCCAGCACAATACCCGTCACCGTCAGGCTTCGTCCTCTGCTTCTACTTCCACAGGCTCTTCCAGGGTCTCAAGGTCGGTCACCTCCAGTTTCTCGATCTCCTCACCCGACTCAGCGAGTAACTCCACCGGGTTTTCCTCCGGCTCGATCCCCTCCTTTTCCTCTTCTTCCCTTTCGGTGAGTTCCTCCTCGCCAAGGGTGTCTCCGACGGAGAGACTCCGGAACCAGGTAGCCCCCGCCTCCGGGCCTACCAATTCCACTGCCGCCGCACCCTCTGCGGCTTTCATCTCATACGCCAGCTTTCCGGCGCCTATTTCCTCCAGGGCAATATACGTCGCCTTATTGCTCTTCGCAGCAATCAGGTGCTCGGCGCCGCGCATCACCTGCTTCGCGCGCTTGGCAGCGATAATTACCAGGCGATATTTGCTGTCTACATGCGTCAGGAGTTGTTCCAACGGGAAAAGCGGCATACTTCAATCCTCCCCACCTCAGTCGATTCCCATATCCAGAAAGGAGAGATCTACTCGATCTCTTCGGGATCGTTCGGCGGTGATAATGCAGCAAAGCTGCTTGACGGCCTTTTCAAAAATATCGTTCACGACAATATACTGGTAATCCCGGTAGTGATACAGTTCCTCTCTGGCCATGGCAAGGCGCCTTCGGATCGCCTCCTCCGAGTCGGTCCGCCGCTGTCGGAGCCGAGTTTCCAGGAGATCCAAGGCAGGAGGGACGACAAACACAAACACCCCCGCCTGGTAGTCCTGTCTCAGCCTGGCTGCCCCCTGCGTGTCGATATCAAGGATCACATCAAGACCTTCCGCGAACTGCTTCTCCAACAACGAGCGACTGGTTCCATAGAGGTGGCCGTGTACGTGGGCCCACTCCGCGAATTCGCCCGTCTCGATCATCTTTCGGAAGGCGGGTTCGTTCACAAAGTGATAGTCTCGTCCGTCCTGCTCGTCCGGCCGCGGCGCGCGGGTCGTAAAAGAGACCGAGTGAACCAGACGGGGCAGCCGCTGTGCGGCCTCCTTACACAACGAGGTCTTTCCGGCCCCGGAGGGGGCCGATACGACCACCATCAACCGCTGCCGATTCATTCTGTTCGCGAGCCCCTACCCGGCCGATCGGACAGCGCATCGGCTTCGAACCGCTGAGCTATCGTCTCGGTTTGAATGGCCGACAGCACGACGTGGTCGCTATCGGTCACGATGATGGACCGGGTACGCCTGCCGTTGGTTGCATCAACCAGCTTGCCGGCCTGCTTGGCCTCATCTTTCAGGCGCTTCATTGGGGCCGAACCGGGATCGACGATGGCAATGACCCTGGCAACCGCCACCATATTTCCGAACCCTACATTCAGCAGCTTTGCGGTCATCATGTTCGTCCCTTCTTACTCAACGTTCTGGACCTGCTCCCGGAGCTGTTCCAGAACGCTTTTTAATGTGATGACGTCGTGCGAGGTCCTGGCATCGCTCGCCTTGGCGCCGATGGTGTTGACCTCACGTAGCATCTCTTGCAAGAGAAACTCCATCCGCCGGCCGTGCGGACCCTGTTGTCGGATGAGGTCCCGGAACTGTTGAAGATGGCTTGCGACCCTCGTCGTCTCTTCCGCTATATCCGAACGCTCAGCCAGGATTGCCACCTCCTGCTCGAGCCGCCCGGGATCGAGCGGTTTCCCATCCAGCAGGCGCTGGAGCCGAAGCTCCAGACGACTCTTGTAGCTCTGCACGACTTCCGGCGCGCGGGCAACGATCGTCGCTAAGGTCGCCTCGACCAGGTCCAGATGGCCGAGCAGAGCGACCTCGAGTGCTCTGCCTTCCTCTCGTCGCATCTTGGCGAGGGCGCTCATCGCCCCCTCAAGCGCAGCCGAAACCGCCGGCCAGTCGGCATCCGCCTCTCCCGATTTCTCTCCCTCCAGATCAAACAGGTCCGATCGTGACAGCAACAGCTCCAACGTGACCTCTCCCGCAAGGCCGAGTTCCGACTGGAGCGTCTTGACCGCATCGAGATACGCGCGCGCCAATGGACGATTCACGCGGAGCGTGCAGGACTGCTCACCCGTCAACTCCTCGAGCACCGTCACGTCAAACCGTCCTCGCGCAAAGCGTCCTTGCAGGCTCTTCAGAACCGGCAACTCCAAAGCACCAAGCCGCTTCGGGAGCCGGGTGCGAGTCTCCAGATACCGATGATTCACCGACTGCAGTTCGCAGACGTATCGCCTCAAGGAGGTGATACACTCCCCTTGCCCGAACCCAGTCATACTGTTCAGCATCTCGTCATGACCTCGGTGACATTGGCATGAGGGTTGCCACTTTCCAGATGGGTGGGCGCAACGAGGGACCGCACGGAGATCTCCTAACGTCTTAATCTAGCGATAATCGGCAGATCTGTCAAATCAAATCCTCAACGTAACTACTCAGGTAGAAAGGCTGAAGGCTGTTAAGGGTAAGAACCAGGCCTGAGTAGCTGCTCCTCGACAACATGCCACCCCCCGGCTCATGTCTGACCCTTGGCGTCCTCTTCGGGCGAGGGCCCGCCTTCACCTCCATAGCCTCGCTCAACCAGGTGCTTCTCAATATCTTCTTTCGCAAAGCCGATTCGTTGAGCGACCTTATGGGCATGACTGATCCGTGAGATCCCATCGATCAGTCGATGGGTAGGAGAACCATGGACAAACTCTGCCTGACGATAGAGGCCGACATCTCGTGTTCGAAACTGCTCCGCCAGCTCGTAATTATGGGTGACAAGCAACGTATTGTTACCGACTTGGTAAAATCCACCGAGGATCGTATGGGAGATTTCCAACTTTTCCTGATAGGTAGTTCCTTCCGCCAGTTCATCCAGAATGACCAGGCTTCTGGGCGACGATGCGAAAAAGATGGCCTTCGTGCGCTGTAACTCCGTTCCGAACCTCCCCTCGCGATCGACCAGCGAGTTACTTTCCGGAACCTGATAGAAGATCCGATCAGCCACTGAGAGTTGCGCCCGTTCGGCAGGCACATAACAACCGATCTGCGCCAGCAGTTGTGCCTGGGCAATGGTCTTGCAAAAAGCGGTTTTTCCACCCCCGTTGGGGCCGGTCACAAACGTTAATTTCACCCCGTTCAGGTTGATATCGTTGGGTACGTACTCGGCATTTCCCTTCCCCAGGATAGGGTTTCTAACTCGCTCCAGAACCATAGCATGCCGATCCGAATCAATCAGCGAAGGCAGTACGGTCGGGCCGCCGAAGGCCTTGGCGTAGCAGTGGAAGGACAGCAATTCATCGATCTGTCCCAATGCCTCTAACGCCTGATGAACATCTCGTGAGTCTCTATAGCCGTCTCGCAATGGATAGATAATGTTGTCTCGATCAAACCCTCCAATGAGAGGTCCGTACAGCATGAATGAAGGGAGCAAGAACACCATCACGGCCGGCATCGCCGCGCGGGCTATCCCAAGAGTGGGAGCGTAATGCAGGAAGAGACCCATCGCAATCACGAGCGCAACGATCAATCGCGGCTTGAAGAGAGTTGGTCTGAATTTGATGGCTGGGGTCAACAGCCACTTTTCAGCCTTCGTTTTGATGGCCCTCTCCGTCAGGTAGGCAGGGCCTTTCATTAAGGTATGCGATCGTGTGGAACCGAACGCCTTCAGCGTATCGAGGCGCGCGCGAAGATAGGGGCTTTCTGGTGTCGGCAGGCCGTGAGCGCCCTTCACGAGACCGAGCATGAGCTCCGTTCCTTGCCGATACGTTTTATGCCCATACCCCCCTGTCTCCATCTTTCCCCGGGGATCCCCGAGGGTGCCGACAAAGGTTCCAAACAACAGGCGGTAAAATTCCTCCTCGTGTTTTGCGGCCTGCTGTACCAGCGCTTCGATTCGCGCTCTCAGATCGGCGTTCGAGTCCAGTTCTTTGAGCGCGTCCTGTTTGGCCGTGATGGTCTCGATCGAACTCAAGGGATGGGCTAACGAGCGGTAGAGCGTGGCTTGCCCGGCGATGGTACCGGCGTAATTGACGGCGTCAAAGAGTCGACCAACTTCTATCGCGTTGAACGTGCTCTCATCAAGCACGCCTTCCCCTGTTTTCGCCGCTGTAGTCGAGCGAACCGACAGTTCCCTGCCGATGGCTTTTAGAAGAGGTTCGGACATTCATACACTCCTATCGAAGACGTCACTACTACAATAGCATCTTCTGCTCTCTAATGGCTAGTCCTGTGGTTGCACCCTTCCGGGTCAAACTCTCATCGATTTGTCCAGCCATCTGATCACGGTGCAGGCGGTCGTCCGCATTCATACAAATTTCTTGTTAAGTGCCGAAGAAGGTTATAGAGTTTGGGCCAGCTTCAAGAACGGCTGGTCGAGATTGACTGATCAGCTTATATGATAGTCGGACTCTGCAGACCTTGTTAGCATCGTATGCAAAGCGTATGCTAAGGGGAGATTTCTGGAGGGTATCTATTGCGGATTACTGAAATCATCTGGAAAGAACGTGTGGTTGAGAAGATCGCGGGGAAGCATGGTGTGTCAGTTGCAGAGGTGGAAGAGGCACTTCTTTCCAGCCCCGTGGTCAGGAAGATGGTTAAAGGACGCGTCCATGGGGAGGACCTGTACGCGGCTCTGGCTCAGATCAGTAGTGGGAGATATTTGATCGTCTTCTTCATTAACAAGAAGCGCGGCATGGCGCTGCCGATCTCGGCGCGTGACATGGACCGCGCGGAGAGAAACTATTATGGCGGACACAAATAAGCGCGTAGACCCCCTGCCGGAGGAGTTTAGGTCGGAGGAGGAGGCTGCCGAGTTCTGGAACACCCACAGCATCACCGACTATGAGGAATTCCTGGAGCCTGTCGGTCTCGAAGTGGACCTCAAGAGGCGACACTTCGAGATAGAAGTGGATGAGGAGAGCTTCTTGGTGTTGCGCGACAGGGCCAAGAAGCTCCAGAAGCCGGCAAAGGAACTCGCGAGCGAAATCCTCAAGCAGAAACTCGCGACGGTTTGAGGGCGTTTGAATAGGCTGATTTGGGATGATCCGACATGGAGTCAGGTGACTGGGCGGTCCATGAGCTGCTCGGCCATCGCGATGTCAGCACTACAATGATTTACGCCCACGTTTTGAACCGAGGTGCAGGGAAGTCCACAGCCCAGTCGATAGACTCGGAGTGGGCTTGGGCGGTCAGCAATCGGAAAATTGGAGAGGCTAACATAAGTGCAGCGTGTGCCATCGTCCGCATTCGGGCAAATTGCTTGTTAAGCGCTCGAGATGGTTATAGAGTTTAGGCCAGCTTCAAGAACGACTGGTCGAGATGGACCGATCAGCTTACATGATGGTTAGACGCACGTTGAGCAAGCGAAAGCGAGATAGCGTGGAGTGAACAATTGGAACATTCCTGATTGGCTAGAAAAAGAGGTAAAGGACCGAGACAGGAGCTGCGTCTACTGTCGTATCGACTTTTTGGGGACATCCAATAGGACGAGAAAGTCGATCGCGACATGGGAACATATTGTTAACGACGCGAGAATAATCAATCGCGAAAACATCGCCAGATGCTGTTTCTCATGCAATTCGAGCAAAGGCACGAAGAAGCTTTTCGATTGGCTCGAATCCAATTATTGCAAGAAGCGCGGAATCACCAAGGATACGGTCGCTGGAGTGGTAAAGAGGGCACTCGCTCCTCAGCCAAACATTCGTGACGACGGTGCCTGACCCGTCGGTCAACACGGACGCACCTCAGCGGGGCTTCACCCACCTCTCGTACGCCAGTTACCTTCGGATCAGGCAAACACCACGGTCTTGTTGCCATGCACCAGCACCTTATCCTCCAGGTGCCAGGTGACGGCTCGCGCCAGCACCACCCGCTCTACGTGGCGGCCGATCCGCTTCAGATCCTCCACAGTGTGACGGTGATCCACCCGCTCGACATCCTGCTCGATGATCGGCCCGGCATCCAACGCATCGGTCGCGTAATGCGCCGTAGCGCCGATCAATTTAACCCCTCTCGAGTGCGCCTGCGCATAAGGGTCTGCCCCGACAAAGGCCGGCAAGAAGCTGTGGTGAATGTTGATAATCCGGTTGGGAAACCGGCGGATAAAAGCCGACGAAAGGACACGCATATACCGCGCCATGACGATCAGGTCAACCTTACCTTCGACCAGTTGAAGCTGTGAGGCCTCAGCCTGCTCTTGTCGCTCCTGCGTGACCGCGATATGGTAAAAAGGAATACCGTAGGCCTCGACAAGTCCGCGCAGGTTAGCATGATTGCTCACGACCATGGCGATCTCCGCGGCCATGTCCTCAGCCCTCCATCGCCACAGTAGCTCCAGCAGGCAGTGGTCCTCCTTCGATACAAAGATGGCTATGGGCTTGACGCGGGCCGCGTTCGTCAGCCTCCAATCCATCCGGAACCGGCGGGCGATCGGCTCGAAAACTCGCTCCAGTTCAGTGCCACGACTGTCCAGTTCCGGAAGGTCGAACTCGATCCGCACGAAGAAGACGCCCCCCTCCGGGTCGGTGGTATGCTGGTCCGAGTGCACAATATTGGCGCCCTGTTCAAACAGGCACTGCGAGACTGCCGCCACAATACCTGGCCGGTCAGGACACGAGATCAGCAGGCGGGCCCGAGTGTTCAACGCCATACACTCTCCACCATTCAGAATTGCCACAGAAGGGGCCTAGCCTGAAACGACAACAGAGCGGGTAATCCTGGAATGGACTATACGTGTGAAATGATACAAGAAGCGACCCAACGCGCCTGGGATGAGCACTGACAGGCACTCATCGCGCACCATGTAAACGCCTATCCCGCGAGTCGGCCCACGCCGAGGGGTGTCTGTTGATTAGAAGCGGAGCCTATCGCTTCGCTTTACTAAAGCGCCCTTCCCACTGCACGCCTGGGGCATTGGGATCCGTGGGGACGTTCAGCTCGTAGTTGAACTGGCCCATAAGGTATTCATGGACGTGCCGGGCGGCTTCCTTCGCCTGTCCCATAGCCAGAATCACCGTCGAACCGCCGGTCACGACGTCGCCGCCCGCAAATACCCCCTTCTTGCTGGTGTGGTAGGTGGTAGTATCGACCATGACGACGCCCCACTTGTTGGTACGAAGCTCAGGCGTCATGCTGGGGATGATCGGGTTCACGTCGCACCCCAATGAGAAGACCACCGTGTCCACCTCATCGACGAAATACTCGCCGGTGGGTATTGGTTTTCGTCTGCCGGATTCATCCGGATCGGACAGCTTCATCACCTCGCACCTGATGGCTTTGACGAAGTGGCGCTCGTCGCCGATGAACTCCACGGGGTTGGAGAGCCACTTGAACTCGATGAACTCCTGCTCGGCATGCTCCAGCTCCTCCGTCCTGGCCGGGGCCTCATCGTGGGAGCGGCGGTAGTAACAGGTGACATCCGCACCAAGCCTCTTACCGGTACGGAGTACGTCCATGGCAGTATTGCCAGCGCCGATGACCGCCATCTTTTTGCCCTGGTAGAGGGGCGTGGGAAAGTGCGGGAACTGATTGGCGTTCATGAGATAGATTCTGGTGAGATATTCGTTGGCGGAATAGACGCCATTCAGATTTTCGCCGGGGACGCCCAGCATCTTTGGCAGGCCGGCGCCGGTGCCGATGAACACCGCATCAAATCCTTCCTGTTCCAGGAGATCATCGATGGTCAGGATCTTGCCGATCACCATATTGTAGACGAACTCGACCCCCATATCTTCAAGCAGTTTCAGATCTTCGTCGATGACCTCCAGCGGCAACCGGAATCTTGGGATACCGTAAACCATGACCCCCCCGCCACGGTGGAACGCCTCGAAGACCGTGACCTCATGGCCGCGAGAGCGAAGCTCATAAGCGGCGGTCATCCCTGCCGGCCCGGATCCGATGACGGCGACTCGCTTGCCGGTCGAAGGCGGCATCTCCGGAATGCGGTCCAGCTTGTGCTCACGCTCGTAGTCCGCCACAAACCGCTCCAGATTGCCGATACCAACCGGATCGTTCTTCTTGCCCACCACGCAGACCGCCTCGCATTGCTTATCCTGGGGACAGACACGGCCGCAGGCGGCGGGAAGAAAGTTGGTTTCACGAATCTTCTTGGCCGCACCGGCGACGTCCCCCTCCTCAACAAGCTTAATGAAGGCGGGGATGTTGATGCCTACAGGACACGCGGGTACGCATTCAGGCTTCTTACACTGAATGCACCGTATTGCCTCGTCCTGGGCCTGCTCCATCGAGTAGCCGATGGGCACCTCCTCCCAGCTAAGAATGCGCAACCCTGCCTCATGTAGCGGCATGTGGTTGCGTGGCTTCTGCATCCGCTCCTTTGCACTGAGTCCCTTGCGTACTTCTGCCATCTCGACGCCTCTCCCTTATCGCTGCATCGCCTCGAAGGCGATCTTTTCTTGCTCGACAAACATCCTCTGGCGCTTTATCAACTCATCGAAGTTCACCTGGTGGGCGTTGAAATCGGGTCCATGGTAGCAGGCGAACCGGGTTTTGCCGCCTACGCTCACCCGGCAGGCGCCGCACATGCCGGTGCCGTCCACCATGATGGCATTCAACGACACCCACGTCTCGACCCCTTTTCCCTCTGTCATCTTCGCAACGGCCATCATCATCGGCACGGGACCGACCGCCAATGCCATGGACACCTTCTCTTGCGCCATAATCTGTTCCAGCGCATGGGTGACAAAACCTTGAATCCCGACCGAGCCGTCATTGGTGGTGACGAACACCTCATCGCACACCGCCTTGAGCTCGTCAACCAGGATTAACAGGTCCTTCGTGCGGGCGCCCACCACGCCGTAGACCTTATTGCCAAGCGCCCTCAAATCCCGCGCCGTGGGGATGACGGCGCCGGTGCCGTAACCGCCTCCGAGCACCACACAGGCGCCCTCGTATTTGGCGACGTGGGAACGTTGACCCAGCGGCCCGACGACGTCATGAAAGCTGTCGCCCACGTTCTTCTGCGTAGCCTCAGTGGACGTCCTGCCCGCAGCCATGATGACGATCTCGATGTATCCCTTCTCTCTGTCCCATCCGGCGATGGAGAGCGGAATGCGCTCGCTGTCGTAATTGGGACGCATGATGATGAACTGTCCGGCTTGTATCTTCCTAGCCAGAAGCGGCGCGTTCACCTTAAAGTAGTAGGTGTTGGGGCACAGTTCCCGCTTTTCGAGGATCGAAAAATCCTGGTGATATTTGCCCCTGGGCGTGGTCTCCTTTTCAGCCAGGCCGTGCCGGCAGTAATGCAACTGATATTCGGCTTCGCTGCGGACAATAAAGGCATCATCCCAATCGAAGTGATCCATCCCGAGAATGGCCCGGAAGGCGTTGTGACTTTTCTCTACCTGCTCCGGCGCGAAATAGGAGTTGCGAACCCCTTTGCCTATAGCGCGCACCGCGTGCCTGCGGACAAGGGGGGACGGATCTGAGAGACCGGCAAACAGCGTGTCAAACAGCGTCGATCGATCCGCGTCGCCAACCGCCTCAGAGGGAATACGTTTGAAGATCCTCCCCACGCAGTAAAAGGCCGCGGACTTCACCTGTTTGTTGGTAGATTCCGTACACCTCAAAGCCTCCGGCAGGATCCTGGCAATAGCCGGATCAGTGAAACGCCCCGCTGCCAACAGGAGGTTGATCCTGGCGTAGTCGTCGCTTCGGCTCCTATCGAACCACGAACGAAGCAGGTCCACGACAGGCGCGCCGATCTGCGCCAAGGCGCCGGCGAAATGCTCCGCCGATTCCGCATCAGCCTCAACGAGTTGCTCGATCATCCATTCGGCGACCTCCGGACCCAGGGAGGCCAGGACCGACTCACTCTGATCGATGAGTTGAGCCAGCTCCTCATCGCCGGCGTGGTCGCGATAGAAGGTGGTGGAAAGCGCCGCCGCCAACTCCCGCTTCTCTTCGGAAGAAAGGTCGGAAAGCGTCGACACCTCCGCAAGGGCAGCCTTCAACTGCTCAGTATCCTGGGACGACATTTTGCCTGTAATGCTCTTGATCCTATTTGTCATCGGAACCTGCTTCCTCCAAAGGTCCTTCACCTCTTATACACTTGCCGTGCTTGGGTAAAACACGCTTTTTATGATACACAAAATCTTACCACCTTACAACTAAATCCGCAATCCCAGAGGTGACCCTACGTAGTTGTAGCAGGAACCCGTGACATGGTCAGATGTCAACCTGCGACCAATATTGAGAAAGCACTTGACAGCCCCCACATTCCGCATCGATAGTGCAGGCGACTCGCACGTAAAGTCGATATCTACCGTTTCATCGTGTTGTCAGTATCGGCGACATCCCGGTACGTGGCTGAGTCCGGCAGTGATCGAGCGTGGGGGTGCAGATGGTTCGCAAGAAGGCGGGATATGTTCCGGCGTTGGGCTGGGATATCCTCACCCCGCTCTACGATCCTCTCGTTCGCGTGACGACGCGCGAGATGGGCTTCAAAAGTCGCCTCCTGGATGAAGCAGGCATCGATCAGGCCGGTCGGATCCTGGATGTGGGATGCGGGACGGGGACACTGCTCCTGTTGGCGAGGCGCAGGTCAAAATCTTTGTTGGCTATTGGCCTGGATGGTGATATGAACGTGCTGGACATTGCACGGTCAAAGGCTCGTAGAGATGTCGAGCAGATCGCGCTGATCCAGGCGTTCTGCTTTGATATTCCTTTTGCCGACGGCGCATTCGATCGAGTGCTCTCGAGCCTAATGCTGCACCATCTGACACGATCCGAGAAGGCCCGGACGCTGCAGGAGGTCTTTCGCGTTTTGCGTCCGGGAGGCGAGTTGCATGTCGCCGACTGGGGACAACCCCATAACCTGCTGATGCGCATGCTGGCTTTCTCTGTACGCCTCGGCGACAGTTTCGCCAGGACCGCGGATAACGTGAAGGGGCGCCTGCCTGCGCTCTTTCGAGACGCCGGGTTCGAGAAGGTCTCAGAGACGGCCCGGTTTGCGACACTGTTCGGCACGTTGTCGCTGTACAAGGCGTATAAGCCGCTCACGGCTGCCGCCCATCGGCGCAGCGGCAGCACATCCGGACATTCGCTGATGGGAGTATGAGGCTATCATTACACAGCAGGTGCCCGATGAACGCATGAGATCGAAGCAGCAGAGAGACTACCATGACGCGTACGCGATCGTCGTCTGCCTGTCAAACAGTACTTGCATACAGGACGCCACTCCCTTTTTAACGGCCGGACCGTCGTAGGCCTGGGTGTGGGAGGAGGAACCCTGGGAGGTTAACATGGCTGCAGTGACCGCTATCATTTTTGTGGTGATAGCCTTGTTTGGTTTGGCGTGGCCCTTTCTCTACACGTACAGACTCAAGTGGAGAAGAATCGCTCTGGATAAGGAGATTCAGTACTTCCAGAATCGGGTGATTATCGTCACCGAGAACGCTATTCCCGGCAGGGCAACAGAACAAGTCCTGGGGCCAGCCACAGGGATCTCGCGTATACCTGCTTCAAATGACGACGAGCGAAAGCTGGCTGAACGAGAGGCGATGCACAGCCTTATTAAACAGGCGCTCCAGATGGGCGCAAACGCGATCCTCGATCTGAAAATGGTCGAAGAAAGTTACGAGCACACGGACCCGAAGAAGTTGCTTGTCCTCCCTGCCGTCACGTTTACGGCTACGAAGGTGACATATGCAGGAACATCTGCGAAAGTAGCCTTGACGGATTCTCCGTCTGAGGGACAAAGAGGCGTCTGACAGGAATGGTATCAACTGCACGGTTTCTACTGAACGTCTTTCCAGGTCCGCCTGCGCGCCCCTCTCGGCGCCACACAAAGACAAGGCGGCGATCCGTTGTGCGTATCCGAGGAGCGAGCGGATGATCTCACGTCACCGAGTCATCGCAGTTGTCTTGCTGATCCTCTGGATTGGAGGCGTCGCCCCTTCTGTTGAGGCTTCGGATCTCAAGAATACCATCAGGAATCTTTACGGAAGCCAGGGGATTCTCCTCGAGCCGAGCCCTCTCCCTTTCTTCACCCAGGAGTCGCGCTTTCAGGCATCGTCACTTCAGGGGCTTGACCAACTCAATACCCAGTTGACCTCCGCAATAGGGCTCCCCTCATTCGGCTCTTCGGTGACCGGTTTTACCTTCGATCTGGAGCGCGGGATTCCGGTCCGAACGACCGAGAGCCTCGGCCCTCTACTGACGGAGCGCGCCACCACCCTTGGCGCGCGCAAGCTCGATGTCACCCTCGCCTACACTCGACTGAACTTTACTAAGCTGCAAGGCAAAGACCTTAACAACCTGGATCTGGTGTTCCGGCGTGGCGATATCAATGGAAACGGAATCCGGGATACCAGCGGCCCGTTCAGCTTTGAGAGCGATATTATTCGCGCCAGATTCAAGGTCGATCTGAACGAAGATATTATTGCCTTCATCGCGACATACGGTGTTACCCCCGTATGGGACGTCGGGCTCGTTGTCCCCATCATCCATGTTCGACTCAAAGCCAGAGCGTCGGCTGCCGTCTTCGATCAGTTCGGCAATCCCGGCGGGACGAGAATCGGCGACCTCCCGATCCATCGGTTTGGGCCTCACTCCAACTGCCGCCTGCCCATCGACTCAGACTCTTGCGCCGCCCGCGGAGGTGGTGAGGAGACCGGCGTTGGGGATATCATCCTTCGAACGAAATACAACTTCGTGCGCAACGCGGGCGGCCTTACTCCGGACTTGGCATTTCTGTTCGAAGTAAAGCTTCCAACGGGGGATGAGGGACGACTTCTGGGAACCGGTGGGACTGACCTGGGCGGTCTCTTCATCGCCTCCAAAACCTATGGGCGATGGTTCACGCCTCACGTGAACGTCGGCTACGAGATTAATACCAAAGAGCTTGAGCAGAACAGTATCAGATATGCCCTCGGTTTTGACGCCCGTCTTCTGTCAAAGCTGTCATTTGACGCCGACGTCATCGGTCGCTTCAAGCCGGCCGGGAACGAAACCGGGGAGCATATTCACGATCTGTCGCTCGGCGTAAAATGGAATCCTCTGAGCGCCTGGATCGTCCGGACGAACATCCAGATTCCGCTGGATAAAAACAGCGGCCTTCGAGCCGATGTGATTCCCACAGTAGGGGTCGAGTATCTTTTCTAAGGTCTTAAGAGTCTTGGGATCGCCTGAATGTCACTCCTGACAAGTCGTCTTACTCCCTTCATCGTTGCGGCTTGCGTTGTCGTTGGAGCAATGGTCTGCGCCTCGACATCGGCAGAGGCGGCAAAGATCATCGCGCTGAAGAGCGCCGATGTCGATGTCTACAATGAGGCGTTGGAGGGGTTCAAGAGCGGTTCGCAGGGATCGACCGTCATCGAGTACGATATGGAGGGGGACCTCCAGAAGGGCAAAAAGTTTCTGGCGCGACTCAAATCCGGCTCGAAGCCTGACCTCATCCTTGCGGTGGGGATCTGGGCCTTACAGATTGTAGCTGAGGAGATACAAGACATCCCGGTCGTCTTTGCCATGGTGTTGAACCCGACCACAGTGATCGGGCAAGAGACTCGCAATATCACCGGCGCCAGCATGAATGTTCCGATCGAGCAACAACTTGCCTTGCTGAAAAAAATCTCACCCCAGGTCAGGAGAATCGGCGTCATTTATGATCCCTCGAAGACCGGGTGGTTGGTGAAGCAGGCTGAGCGGCTCGCCAAAGATCAGGGTATCAGGCTCGTCACTAAGGCCGTTGCCTCACCAAAGGACTCGTTTGCCGCCCTGGATGCCATGCAGGACGAGATCGACGCCCTTTGGATTGTGCCGGATCTGACCGTTCTGGCGCCTGAATCGGTTCAGTACATGCTGCTCTTCTCCTTCAGACACAAGATCCCCGTTCTTGGCCTCTCAGAGAATCAGGCCAGAATGGGCGCCCTCCTCGGCCTCTCTTTTGAAAGCGGATGGGATATCGGGAGCCAGGCCGCTGAGTTGGCGAACGGGATCCTTTCCGGCAAGAGCATTGAAGAGATCCCGTTCACGACAGCGAGAAAGACGCGGTTGACGGTGAATCTGAAGAGTGCCGGCAAGCTCGGGGTGCATATCCCCAAGGAGATTCTCGACCGGGCCGACGTGGTGATTCGATAGCTCGAGAGGGGCCAGGCTGAGTCGCAAGGATGAACGGATGAGAATCGGACAGATAACCAGATTCCGGACAAAGGTGCTGCTGTCGATCATTCCGATGATTCTGGCCCTCTGTGTCCTCTTCGGTGGGATGTCGCTGTATCAACATAACAGGTTACTGCATAGCGAGTTTGTGAAACGCGGCAAGGCTCTCGCCAGCAATCTGGCCGCCAGCGGTGAGCTCGGCGTCTTCAGTGAGGACGAGCGGCTTCTGAATGCCGCGTTACGAGGGATTACCGGTGAAGAGGATGTCGCCTACGTCTTCATTTACAACGATGCCGGGAAGCGTCTCATCGGCGGGGGCAAGGCCCTGACCCAACCCGGCCTTGGACCGACCACCGAAACGTTGAATCACGAGATCCGCGCACAAATGTTGACCGACCATCAACCTGCCAGCAGAACCGTTAAGGAGACCGGGGCGGAGTCGTTTCTGGAGTTTTACGCACCGATCGTCTCTGCCGAAGTCCGCCTGGTTGAAGAACAATACTTCGGGATGCCTCGATCGACTCCAGGTCTCAGTGAGGACCGGAGCCGTGTTATCGGGATTGCAAGGGTCGGCCTGTCGATGCGGAACATCGATGCCCATTCAGCCTACCTGATCAAGCTCTGGGCCATTCTATCCGTCGTCTTTCTGGCCGGCGGCGCGCTCGCCGCGTATGCCCTCTCCCGAAGGATCACCCAGCCGATTACTCGGTTGACGGAGTCTACCGCGCGGATGGCCGAGGGGCAGATTGATCAGGAAATCTCAGTCGATTCTCTGGATGAGCTCGGGACGTTGGCAACAACCTACAACAAGATGGCTAAGGCATTAACGTATACCTTGGATGAACGGGCGAGAGTGGCCAGAGAGCTTCGGGACCTGAACCGGAGTCTGGAGGATCGGATTCGCGAACGGACCTCTCAACTGGAAGAGACCAACCGAGACCTCTCGCGGGCGAGTCGTCACAAATCAGAGTTCCTGGCCAATATGAGTCATGAGTTGCGAACGCCCTTAAACGCGATTCTGGGGTTTACCGACCTGATTATTGATGGGATCTACGGTCAGGTCCCGAATGAGTTGCGCGAATCGATGGAAGACATCCGCATTAACGGCCGACATTTACTCAGGCTCATCAACGATGTATTGGATCTCTCGAAAATTGAAGCTGGACAAATGCGATTGAATCTGGGTGAATACTCTCTTCAATCGTTGATCGACTCTGTGATCTCAGCAACGCGATCGCTGGCGACGGAAAAGCGACTGGAGCTGGTCGCCCGAGTTGAGGCGGATCTGCCGCCCGCGTTGGGCGACAGCAAGCGCATGACCCAGGTCCTGATGAACCTCGTCGGCAATGCCATTAAATTCACCCCAGGGGGCGGTTCCGTAAACGTCACGGCAAAGTCCGTTTCGAGTTCTGAGTTTCAAGTTTCCAGTTCTCAACCCGAAACCCGAAACCCGAAACCCGAAACACCGACATCACCAGATTTCATAGAAATTTCGGTCGCGGATACGGGAATCGGTATTCCTGCCGAAGAGCTAAAAAGTATTTTCGGTGAATTTCGCCAAGTTGACAGCTCCATCACCAGAGAATACGGCGGAAGCGGTCTTGGTCTCAGCATCGCGAAGCGACTGGTTGAGATGCATAGAGGGTCTATCTGGGCGGACAGTCAGGTTGGAAGGGGATCAACTTTCTACGTCCGCATTCCGCTCCGGACTCAGTGGGAGGGGAGCCTGTGAGCGGGAATCTGATCTTGCATGTTGAGGATAACCAATACAATCGGAAGATTATCAGGGACCTTCTCTCCAAACACAACTATGAGATCATGGAGGCTCATAATGGGGAGGCCGCGCTCGACGCGCTGGCACGCCGGCGACCTGACCTCATCTTGATGGATATTCAGTTGCCGAAGCTTTCCGGCCTTGAAGTTACTCGGAGAATCAGGGCCGATCCCTCACTCGCCCAGATCCCGATCATCGCCATCACCTCATTTGCCCTGAGTGGCGATGAGCGCACAGCCTTTGAGGCGGGTTGCAGCGCCTATATCGCAAAGCCTTTCAGGCCGCGAGATCTCCTGGAGATGATCCAACGCTTCTTGGGTCCGTAAGCGCCTCTATTGGGGGGGAAGAGATAGGGATCGACAGGACACCGATGCTGTCGAGCATGAGAAGAGCGGTATGTCGGAGGAGAGATGGACACGTATCGAACGAAAGTGCTGATCGTTGACGATGATCCATCGGCCAGGAAGATCCTTCAGGGCCGGCTGCGGATTATGAACGTTCAGGCGCTTATTGCATCCAGCGGCTCTGAGGCGCTCGAACAGATCCGTCGGGAGACACCCGGGGTTGTCCTGCTGGACCTGCAGATGCCGAAGATGTCAGGCATTGACGTTCTCAGGTCGTTGAAGCGCGAAGGACTGGAACCGACCGTGATTGTTGTGACCGCGCACGCAACCGTCGAAGCCGCTGTCGAGGCAATGAAGGAGGGTGCATACGACTTTATCACCAAACCTGTTGATTCACAACATCTGGAGATCGTCCTGGGAAAGGCATTCGAGCGCGAGTCGTTGCGGGCGCAAAGTCGCTGCTTGCAGACGGAAATGGCGGATCGCCTGGTCCAGGTTATAGCGGACAACCCAATCATGAAACAGTTGCTGCAGCTCGCCCGTCGCGCCGCCGACAGCAATTCAACCATCCTGCTCCTGGGAGAGAGCGGGACCGGAAAAGAGGTCTTGGCCAGAAGCATTCACCAGTGGAGTTCTCGGGCACACTATCCATTCACTGTGGTGAATTGCGTGGCCATTCCGGAGCAGTTACTGGAAAGCGAGCTGTTTGGTCATGAACGAGGGGCCTTCACTGGCGCGCATCAGCTCAAAAGAGGCAGGTTCGAGATTGCGGAGCACGGTACGGTCTTTCTCGACGAAATCGGGGAGGTCCCGGCCGGTATTCAGACAAAACTCCTCCGAGTGTTGCAACACCACGAGTTTGAGCGAGTTGGGGGAACCCGTGCGATCAAGGCGGACATCCGCGTGATTGCCGCCACCAACAGCGACCTCGAACGGGCTGTACAAGAGGGCCGCTTCCGGGAAGACCTCTACTATCGACTAAACGTCGTCAGTATCAAGCTGCCACCGTTAAGGGAGCGAAAAGAGGATATTCCTGCACTGGTCGACTACTTCCTGAGAAAGTACGCAGGCGAGCTGAAAAAACCTTTGAAGCGACTTGCCCTCGGTACGATGGATGACTTGATGGCCTATCATTGGCCGGGAAACGTGCGCGAGCTGGAGAACGTTGTTGAGCGAGCTATGGTCTTGAGTATAGGGGATCAGATCGGCCAGGAGGATCTGCCGCTCCAGGTCACCACGGGGCTACGCCGTGAGTCGTTCAGAGCAAAAGAGTTCCACGAGGCCGTCACGGAGTTCAAGCGGTGGGTGATTCATGATGCGCTCAAGCGTTCGCAGGGCAATCAGACCAAGGCGGCGGAGCTTCTCGGACTTCAGCGCACCTATCTCGCTAAGCTGATCCGGCTACTGGAGATCAAATCGGATGCAAATCCCACCGAGAAGAACCGCCTTTGATGCAGCGATGAGATCGCATTCCGTGTATCGCTTTCGATCCTATGTTGTATTCTATTAGGTACTATCCTCTGACGTATCGCTTGAGCCGGTCAGATTTTATCCTTCCGTCAAAATGGTCTTTATGCAAATAAATCAATATGTTTGCCTCTTACATTGTGCCACGCGAACGGTTGAGCCATCGAGGGATGATGTGGCACGCTTGTTGCTTACTCTCTATGGTAGGGTCGTTTGCTTGGCGACCGTTTCTAGAACTCACGTCGTGTCCAAGGGGCTATAAAGAGGAGAGCCCATCCGCTACCCCCCGGAGGGCTCTCCTCTCGTACCCCACCTTCTCAGCTATTCATCTATTATTACCCCCCTCCATAGATCGGCCCGACGGTCGGGTTCTTGCTCTACTGACCTGAGTGAGCGCAGATATCTTCCAAGAAAATGGCCCTCGTGACTCCCCCCATCGTATTCCAACCGACTCAGAGCTTCCTCATTCTTTCTTGACTCCCGTGACTCAGTTTGTCTAAAGTTCATATGCACTAACTGATTGATTTAATTAGGGACAATCATGTTCAGGTGTGCGGTGAGCGCAGGCTGTCATTTCCGATTAAACGAATGCGCCGACCGCCGAGTCATAAGTAGCAAGTGAGCGCATAACTTGACAAGTCGGAGCAGTTGTTCGGCCGCTGCAATGTAACAACAGCCCTTGTATGATTCGAGTATATAGAACATCGCCTATGAGGGGAAAATATGGCTACAATTATCGAGTATACTGACCAAAAAAGGCCGGCTAATCATTATCCAAAGCGGATTGTCTCGCCCCTTTCGTCGGGCCCATGCTGTTGCTCTAAAATGGAGCAGATCGGCGTGGAACAGCACGAAGAAGCCTGGAGCTTCATCTATAAGCGCTGTAAGCAGTGCGGGTTTGCCGTACGTCACGTAACGGCTCGAACCCTGCAACTCCCAACGAAGACAAGTTCTCGATTCGAACACCGGGAGTTAATCGGCTCCCACACCTAAAACGACTCAACACTCACTCTCTGCATTCTGCTCCACCTGTGCTATACTTGATTGTCACGCAAAACACCGCACCATAGGGACCCGGTCCTACAGACTTCCGTTCACCCTTCGACGGGCCCAGGGCAAACGGTATGGGCATTGAAAAGAAGGACGTGTTCCCGTTCGTGGTGAGCCGGTCGAACCACGGCAGATGGCTTGCGGGGGAGACACATAGGAGTTGAGAGATGAACGTCGGCGGTCTTGTTGAAGATATTGAGGTGAGCGCCCTGCTTGATCTCGAAGAAGAGATCAAGCAGCTGAAAAAAGCGTTGCATGCGGTGGTGTTAGCACACTACTACCAGGAGTCTGAAATTCAGGATGTGGCCGATTTCGTCGGCGACAGTCTGCAACTAGCCCAACAGGCCGCAAAAACGAGCGCTGAGGTGATTGTTTTTGCCGGCGTTCACTTTATGGCGGAGACGGCGAAGATCCTGAATCCCTCGAAGCAGGTGCTGCTCCCCGATTTGGCGGCCGGTTGTTCGCTGGCAGAAGGGTGCCCGGCGCCTCTCTTCAGACGCTTCAAAGAAAAATATCCGGATCACATCGTGATCAGCTACATTAATTGCAGTGCCGAGGTCAAGGCGATGAGCGATATCATCTGCACCTCGAGCAACGCCGAAAAGCTCATCAACCAGATCCCGAAAGAGCAGCCAATCCTTTTTGCGCCCGATCAGAACCTGGGTCGCTACCTTATCAAAAAGACCGGCCGTGATCTGACGCTGTGGCCCGGCACCTGTACCGTACACGAGACGTTCTCTGAAAAGAAGCTTGTGCAGTTGATGCTGTACTATCCTCACGCCAAGGTGCTTGCGCATCCTGAGTGCGAAGCCGGCGTGCTTCAGCATGCCGACTACATCGGCTCAACAAGCGGACTGCTGGGTTATGTCAAGCAAAGTACGGATACCGAATTCATTATTGCGACCGAGCCCGGCATCATTCATCAGATGGAGAAGGCCTGCCGGGACAAGACGTTTATCCCGGCCCCACCGGACGGAGATTGCGCCTGCAACCAGTGCCCCCACATGCGGCTTAACACTCTGGAGAAACTGTACCTGTGCATGAAACACCGGGCGCCGGAAATTACGCTTGATGAAGAGCTGCGGCTTCTTGCGTTACGTCCGATCCAGCGTATGCTGGAGATGAGCTAGGACTGTCTCTCCCTTACCCCCATGCCCCTATCCCTCGTTCGAATCAGCCGCCTGGAGGCCCTCAAGAGATTCCTTGAGGAAGACATCGGTCGGGGCGACGTCACGACCCTTGCGATTGTGCCGTCCGATCAAAAGGCGATCGGGCATTTTATGGCCAAGGCGCCTCTGGTGTTGGCTGGGATCGAGTTGGTCATCGATGTCCTCACCCTGTTGGATGAAGGTGTCGTGGTTGAACATCGCCGTCATGATGGTGATGAGCTGCGTGAGGGCGATCGAGCGGCGTCTGTCCGTGGTCAGGCCAGGGCGCTGCTGACCGGCGAGCGCGTCGCGACAAACCTGCTCCAGCGGCTTTGCGGGATCGCGACACTGACGCAACGGTTTGTTGAGGCCGTCCGCGGGACACAAGCAAAGATTCTGGACACACGCAAAACAACGCCGGGGCTGCGGGTGTTTGAAAAGTACGCAGTGACCGTCGGCGGCGGCATCAATCACCGCTTTGGACTTGATGACGCGATCTTGGTCAAGGATAACCATATCAGGCTGGCCGGCGGGATCAGCGCAGCCATTGAAGCAGCTCGACAACATGAGAGTCGCTCGCACCGGTTTGAGGTGGAGGTCACCACACTCGAGGAGTTGCAGGAGGCCCTCCGGTATGATCTTGACGCCGTCCTCCTCGATAACATGCATCCCGAGATGGTCCGACAGGCGGTAGCCTGTGTACGCACTCACGAGCGCGGTCGCAAGATCACCGTCGAAGCGTCAGGTGGAATGACCCTCGACAATGTGCGGACCTTCGCGGAGGCCGGCGTCGATTGGATTTCCATCGGAGCCTTGACCCATGCCGCCCCGGCCCCCGACATGAGTTTCAAGATTTACCCTGCATGAAGACAGACATCCTGATCATCGGTAGCGGTCTCGCAGGATATGCCGCAGCACTGGCGGCCGCCAAACAGGACGTGGAGGTGACGCTGCTCACACGGTCGCCTCACCCGGAGGAGAGCAGCACCTTCTGGGCCCAAGGCGGCATTATCTATCAGGGAGCGAACGACTCGCCTCAAAAGCTGGTGGCTGATATCGTCACCGCCGGTGCAGGTCTCAGTTCGCCTGAGGCGGCAGCGCTGGTCAGTCGCGAAGGCCCACGGCTGGTGAAAGAGATTCTCATCGATGAGCTTGGGGTCCCGTTCGATGAATCCTCTGAGGATTCAGCCCGATGGGATCTGACCGCCGAGGCCGCGCATTCGCTCCCGCGTATCCTGCACCATAAGGATCAGACCGGATCGGCAATCCAGCGCGCGTTCATCGAACGGATCGCGTCGTATCCGAGGGTCAAACTGCTCTGTGGAACCACCGCGGTCGATCTGCTCACAATCTCACACCATTCGGTCGAACCGCTTGATGTTTATAAGCCTCAGACGTGCATTGGGGCGTACGCGTTGGATCAGGCGAGCGGCGAGATCTTTCCCATCCTCGCGAAAGAGACGATTCTGGCGACCGGTGGGCTTGGTCGTGTCTTTCTGCATACCACCAATCCTGCCGGCGCTCGTGGCGATGGCATTGCGATGGCCTACCGGGCCGGCGCCCGTTGCATCAATATGCAATACGTGCAGTTCCATCCCACCACGCTCTTCCATCCCAGCGGCCGGTTTCTCATCTCCGAAGCGATGCGAGGCGAAGGCGCCCGTCTGGTGGATGGAAAGGGCCGGGAATTTATGACCGATTATCACCCCGATGGATCGCTGGCACCGCGGGACGTTGTCGCGCGCGGCATTCACCAGATGATGCTGGAATCGGGCGAGCCGTACGCCTATCTCGACATCTCCCACAAACCGGCCGATCAGGTCTGCGAGCGATTTCCGGGGATTTATGCGCACTGCTTGAAGTACGGAATTGACATGACCAAAGAACCCATCCCCGTCGTCCCGGCCGCGCACTACAGTTGCGGCGGTATTGCCGTTGATGAGTGGGGACAATCAAGTCTGCATCGTCTGCGCGCCGTGGGTGAGGTCGCCTGTTCGGGGTTGCATGGCGCCAATCGTCTGGCCAGTACGTCCTTGCTGGAATGTCTGGTGTGGGGAACCCGGGCAGGCGCTCAGGCCGCAGCGTTCATCACTCATGGCGACGAGTATTATTTTCCTCAGATTGCGCCCTGGCGGTATGAACGTGAATCGGTTGATCCGGCGCTGATCGCGCAGGACTGGCTCAGCATCCAGCAGACCATGTGGAATTACGTAGGTCTCGTTCGCAGCGCAAAGCGGCTGAACCGCGCCCATGAGATCCTGCGGGAGTTGCACCTGGAGATCTTGAGATTCTATGAAAAGGCCGAGGTGACTGACGCCATGGTCGGCCTTCGCAACGGCATTCAAACCGCGTTGGTCATCCTGCTGGCCGCCATGGAATGTCGCAACAGCCGCGGCTGCCACTATCGGATCGACTAGAACGCTTCAGTTCCGAGTGTTGAGAGTGTCGAGTGTCGGGTTGTTCACGACAGGGCTGACAAGGGCCGCTCTCTTCGAGCAGGGAGGTGAGTCATGAAGGCGGTGCGATTTCATGAGCACGGCGGGCCAGAGGTTCTTCGGTACGAAGATGCCCCCGACCCCATCATCGCCCCCCATGAAGTGCTGGTGAAGGTCAAGGCCTGTGCCTTGAATCACCTGGATCTCTGGTGCCGAAAAGGGATGCTGGGGATGCAGATTCCCCTCCCCCATATTTCCGGTTCCGATGTCGCCGGTGAGGTAGCGGCGGTTGGAAGTGTCGCGACCCGCATCACGCTCGGTCAACGGGTCGTTGTCTCACCGGGGATAAGCTGTGGCCAGTGCGCCTGCTGCCTGTCTGGCCGCGACAACCTCTGCCGCTCTTACGAAATCGTCGGCGGCTACCGGATCGACGGCGGATACGCGGAGTACGTGAAGGTCCCCGAGGTCAACATCCTGCCGATACCGGAGGAGATGGACTTCGAGGCAGCGGCGGCGTTCCCGCTCACCTTTCTGACCGCCTGGAACATGCTGGTGAATCTCGCGCATGTCAAGCGGGGCGATGAGGTGCTGGTGATGGGGGCAGGCAGCGGGGTTGGAACCGCCGCCATCCAGATCGCCAAGCTGTTCGGCGCCCGCGTCATCGCCGCCGCCGGGAGCGACGACAAGCTTGGCAAGGCGAAGGGGCTTGGCGCCGACGACGGAATCAACTATGCCGACCAGGATCTGGTTATCGAGGCGCGGCGTCTCACGGCCAAGCGAGGGGTGGATGTGATCTTCGAGCATGTAGGGGGCGCTGTATTCGAGAAGCTGATTCCGGCCTTGGCCACCGGTGGCCGCCTGGTAACGTGCGGCGCCACAGCCGGCCACCTGGCCCAGACCGATATCCGATACCTCTTCATGCGACAGGCGTCGATCATGGGTGGCTTTATGGGCCCCAAGGCCGATCTCTTGCAGATCGTACGGGAGATGGCGCGCGGGACGCTCAAACCGGTCGTGGATCGGCTCTTCCCGCTCAAGGAGGCCGCTGCGGCGCAATGTGCGATGGAGGACCGGACGCTGTTCGGCAAGCTGGTCCTGGTCATCTAGCGCCATACCGTAAAACGTGAGATCAGGAGGAGGATCATGACGCTGAACGTCGCACATCGAGGGGCCTCGGCGGTGGCGCCGGAGAATACGATGGCGGCCTTTGAGAAGGCGGTCGAGTTGGGGGCCGACGCTATCGAGCTGGACCTGCACGTCAGTCACGATGGCGAACTGGTCATCATTCACGATGACACGCTGGATCGGACCACCGATGGCCAGGGACCGGTCCATACGCGCAGCCTGCATGAGCTTAAGCAGCTTGATGCCGGTCGCTGGTTCAGCGAGCGCTTTGCCGGTCAACAGATCCCGACCCTTGTGGAGGTCCTGGATCGTTTTGCCGGAAAGGTCCCGCTCGCGCTTGAGGTCAAGGCCGGTTCGGCCTTCTTTCCCGGCATCGAGGAGCGGGTGGTATCGGTCCTGCGTGAGCATCAGGTCATCTCGCAGGTGGCGGTCGCCTCGTTCGACCACCACGCATTACTAAGGCTGAAGGAATTGGAGCCGTCCCTTCGGACCGCCGCGCTTCTCGTAGGACGACCGGTGTCGATGCCGGTGATTGCGGAAGCGTGTAAGACCGATGCCATGGCCATGGAGTGCAGTCTTATCACGAAAACAGAGGTTGATGCCTGCCGTGCCGCCGGGCTTCAGCTTGTGGTGTGGGTGGTCAACGAGCCTGCCCGGATGCGCGACTTTATCGATCTGGGAGTCGACGGGATCATCACCGACAGACCGGACCTTTTACGTCATGCCCTGGCAGAACGCAGTGCGTCCCGCCCAACTCTCACACGCTGGAAGTCAGTAGTCTCCTGAGACCAGCCTTCATGCCCCCGATTAACGGATAGTTATGGCTTTTGGTTCCACACCCAACGATCCGAACCGGACCGCTTGGCCCTTTATCCTCTTGATCGCAGCAATCGCCGCTGTCATCGTAGCCACAATCCTCGTGTTTGTCGCCTGATCGTGACGAGCGGACGTCAGGGACGAGCTTCACATGCCTGATTCTGACGCTTGCGGTACCGTATTTCCCGTTGCGAAGCCGCGCAGCTATACGATATACTTCAGTTCTACCGCATACCAATCCTGAGTCCGTCAACATCTACATCTGTTGAGGGGGCGGTATGATTCCGGAACCTACTGGTCGCTTCTGAGGATCCTCAATATTTTCCAATAAGGCCTTAATACGACTCATAGACTTCGTATCCCAGACGCAGTCATGCCATCAGCAGGAAAAGAGGCCACTGGACGTTAAAGGAGTGCGGAATGGCGAGCACAGATGCTGCCACGAATCAAGGCCTTGATCGCCCTTGGTTCGCCTACTATGATCCGTGGGTTCCAACGCGCATCGAGTACCCGGATATCCCGCTCCATCGTTTCCTGTCGATCTCCGCCCGGAAGTATCCGGACCGAACCGCCATCATCTTCTATGGAACGAAACTGACCTATCGCGCCCTGGACGAGGCCGCCACACGATTTGCAGCCGCCCTCACAGAGCGCGGACTGGCAAAGGGTGACAGGGTCTCACTCTTTCTCCCGAATTGTCCCCAGATGGTCATCGCCTATTACGGCACGTTGCGGGCCGGAGGGCTCGCGGTCTCGACCAGCCCGCTCTACTCTACACGAGAGCTGGAGTATCAACTGAATGATTCCGGCGCGGAGACCATCGTGGTGTTGTCGAAACTCTACCCGCTCGTGAGAGAGGTCGCCCCAAAAACCGGCCTCAAGCGGATCATCGTAACGAATATCAAGGAGTATTTTCCGCCCATGCTCCGGTTACTGTTCACCCTCTTCAAGGAAAAGCCGCAGGGGCACCGACCCGTAGTGGAGCAAAGGCCGGGAACGGAGTGGTTTTCGGAGGCGCTGGCCTCCGCCCCCGCGAAGCCCCCCGCTACTACGGTCGGCTCGGATGACCCGGCGCTGCTGCAGTACACCGGGGGTACGACAGGCCTGGCTAAGGGGGCGATGCTCACACACAGGAATCTGGTGGCCAACACCATACAAACAGGCGCGTGGCTGGTAAAACCTGCCTCGAGCCCTGCCGAAGGGCCTGCCGGGGACTCGGTCGAAGGAGAGCGCAGCGAAGCCGAGGTCTTCCTTGGGGCGATCCCGTTCTTCCATGTCTATGGGATGACGGTCGTCATGAATCTCTGCATATCGCTGGGCCACACAATGGTACTCTTGCCGCAATTCAAGACGCAGGAAGTCCTGGATACGATCGCGAAATACCGACCCACCTTCTTCCCCGGCGTCCCGACGATGTATGTCGCCATCAATAATTACCCGGAGGTCGGTAGATACAATCTCCATTCGATCAAGGCCTGCTTGAGTGGAGCAGCGCCACTACCTCTCGAGGTGGCCAACAGGTTTGAAGCGTTAACCGGTGCGCGCCTTGTGGAGGGGTACGGTCTGACTGAGACCTCCCCGGTTACGCACGCCAATCCGCTTTTTGGTGCCAGGAAGGCGGGGACGATCGGCATACCGCTCCCGGACACCGACGCCAGGATCGTGGATCTGGAGACCGGGGAACGGACGCTGCCGCTACGGGAAATCGGCGAGGTGGTAGTCAAAGGTCCCCAGGTGATGGCCGGGTATTGGAATCAGCCTGGCGAGACCGCCATGGTGCTCCGAGATGGATGGTTGTACACAGGCGACATCGGCTATATGGATGAGCAGGGTTATTTCACCATCGTAGACCGCAAGAAAGAGATGATCATCGCGGGCGGCTTCAACGTCTATCCCCGGGAGGTTGAAGAACCGCTGTATGAGCATCCGAGGATTAAAGAGGCCGTTGCAGTGGGTCTGCCTGACCCATACCGTGGAGAGACGGTCAAGGTCTATATCGTGCTGAAGGAGGGGGAGCGCGCCACCGAGCAGGAGATCATCGACTTTTGCAAGCAGCGGATGGCAAAGCACAAGGTGCCTACCCTGGTCGAGTTCAGACAGGAGCTACCGAAGACGCTCGTAGGGAAAGTGCTCCGTCGCACCTTGCGCGAAGAGGAGATGGCCAAACGGACGTCATGAGACACTTGAAGCGGTTTGGATACCGGAGGCCGGCCCATGGAGTTCGCCGGACATGCGCGGTCACACCCCGTGTGAGGCCCGCCGGATGAGTCTTCGAAAACTGTTATCTCACACGGTACTCGCCTACCCCAGAACTACACTAGTTGTCGCGGTGCTGCTTACGCTGCTCTCGGTCTGGGTGGCGATTGCGCGGTTGCGCTTTACCTCTACGCATCAGGCGATGTCCTCTCTTAGCGGTAGGGTCGGCCAGGTTCAGGAACGCTACAATCAGGCGTTCGGCGACCCGGACCAGGTCGTGATCGTCGTAGAGGCCGCGGATCAGGAACAGGCCAAGCGCTACGCCGCTGTCCTTGCAGGACGACTGGAGGCTTCGGCGGATATCGAGGAGGCTATCTATCGCTTTGATCTTACGTCCCTGGAAGATCATTTTCTGATGTACCTGACCCCGCAGCAGCTCAACGACCTGCGGGATAAGCTTGAGGAACATGCCTCGCTCCTCGAGGAGCTGTCGGCCAAGCCAGGCATCAATCGCCTCTTTCAACTGATCCATCGCGAGATCAGTTCGGCGTTGGTCGGTCGGCTGTTTACCGGCTTCCTGGGCGAAGAAGAAGAGGGCGAGGTCAAGCGCCCTGTAGAGCTTCAGCCGCTTATCGCGCTGCTGACGCAGCTCGAGGCGTGGGCGAGCGGTCCCAGGAGCTACACCTCGCCGTGGAAGCAGTTCATGGTCGAGGCCGACGAGAACGGCGACCGGGAAGGTTACCTGTGGTCCGACAACAAACAGCTCCTCTTCATCCTGGCCACCGTGAGGGCGGATCCGACAAGCCTGCACAAGTTTGAGCGGCCGATTCAATCGATCCGTGGGGAAATCCGGTCGCTGCAATCCCGCTATCCCGGGGTCAAAGCCGGGGTCACAGGAGGTCCCGCCCTCGAATACGATGAGGTGACCGCCGCACAACGGGATTCCGGGCTGATGACCTTCATCTCTCTCGGCGGTGTCACCCTGTTGGTAGCGGCAGTCTTTCGCGGCGTGCTCAGGCCGCTCATGGGTATGATAGCGCTCGTCATGGGGGTCTGTTGGGCTTTCGGGTTTGCCGCCGTAACGGTCGGTCATCTGAACATGATGTCGATGGTGTTGGCGCCGATGCTGATCGGCATCGGGATGGACTATGGGATCCATCTCGTGGCCAGGTACGAAGAGGAACGGGGCGCAGGCCATACCATTCAGGAGTCGCTGGAACAGGCCTTCGAAGGCGCCGGTCCCGGGATTCTGCACGCGGCCATCACGACCTCCGTCGCTCTCTTTGCCCTTCTACTCACAGGAGTCAGTGTGTTGCAGGAGCTGGGTCTGATCACCGGGTTCGGCCTGCTGCTGACGCTGGTTTCGACCTTTGTCGTGTTGCCCCCACTGCTGTTGTTATGGGATAGGCGACCTGCCACGGATGGTTCGGCGGAGAACGCCGCAGCGACCGTCAAAGGGCATGTCATGAGAGGGAAGGTCGGCGACATCCGCTGGCCGCTGCCATACTTGCCGAAGCCCCCGGATTTTATGGAATTCTGGTATCGCCGGCCCCGCACCGTCCTGCTCCTGTCGGCGATCGGGACGCTGGCAGCCTTGTATGCGATGAGTCGCATCGAATTCGACGGCAACGTCCTCCATCTTCAGGCGGAAGGCACCGAATCGGTAGACTGGGAGCTGAAGATTATCCGGCAGTCTGAGCGTTCGACCATCTATGGGGTGATCCTGGCTGAGAACCTCGAGGAGGTAAGAACCAAGACGAAAGCCCTCGAAGCCCTCGCCTCAGTGAGCAAGGTGGAGAGTATCGCAATGCTCATCCCGGAGGACCAAGAGCGCAAGCTCCGATTGGCTCACGATCTCAGACCGCTCCTGGCCAAGGCGGACCTCTCGACACTGCCCCAGCCGGGACCGGTTGATCTCGATGAGCTGCTGAATACGCTACAGCGGATCAAGGCCAAGATGTTGACGGCCGAGGATGCGGAGAAGTGGACCGGGAAGGACAAACCGCCCCTGGAGCAGATGACGCAAGTACGACGCCTGGTCGATCGGTTTGAGCGGCGGATCCAGCAACGTGGCTACGCAGAGGTTCGTCGTAGGCTTGCCGTCTTCCAGGATAAACTGTTCGACGATTTCTCTGATAAGATGTCGCTCCTCGGCAGGGCGGTCGCCTCCGGTCCGGTCGAGCTCGATGATGTGCCGAACGATCTGAAAAAGCAGTTTGTGGGGCGGGACGGGTCGTACCTGATTCGGGTCTACCCCAAAGGCGACCCGTGGGAGTTTGCCTCGCAGATTACGTTTGTCCGCGAGTTACGATCAGTGGATCCAGACGCCGTCGGCGACCCGGTCAAGGGGTTCGAGGTGATCTCGGCGATGAAGCGCGGGTATCAGCAGGTGGCGATCTATGCCTTGATCGGAGTGGCAGCGCTGTTCTTGCTGAATCTACGAGATCTACGCTACTTCCTGCTGGCGAAGGTTCCGCTGTTGATCGGAGCCATCTGGATCGCCGGCCTGATGGAACTCTTTCATTTGAAGTTCAATCTGGCCAACCTGATCATCATTCCGCTGATTGTGGCGCCCGGGGTGGAGAACGGCCTGTTGATCATCCACCGCTTCCGAGAAGAGGGAGAAGCCGCCATACTGCCAAAGAGCATCGGGAAGGGCGTAGTGCTCTCATCGCTGACAACCATGATCGGCTTCGGCAGCCTCCTTATGGCTCACCACCGCGGCGCATACAGCATCGGTCTTTTGGTGACGCTGGGGGTGGGGGCCGTCCTGCTGGTCTCGGTGGTGGTGCTGCCGGCCCTCCTCACTGTTGTTGCCAGACACCCATCAAAAGAGGCGATTTCAGGCTCCGGGCTCCTGGCTGAAGGTGCTCCCGGACAACTTGAACCGAGCGCTCAGAATATAGAACAGGACACGATATTCAACTCAAAGGAGAAGTAACATGTCAAGCGCGATGAGGGTATCCGTGCGAACAGGACTGCTGAGTGGAATGCTGACCCTGGGATTGTCGGTCTTTGCGGGGTTCGCCTTCGCGAGCGGAACCACCGATCAGGTGAAGACCGAACTGGATCACCTTACCGCTATCGTACAGGACCCCTCCTTACAAGAGAAGGAAAAAGAAGCGGCAAGGAAGTCGATGGTGAAGGAGCGGATCCTGCGCTGGTTCGACCTGCAGGAGATGGCGCGCCGCTCGCTGGCCAACCACTGGACGAAGCGATCAGGTCAGGAACGGAAGGATTTCGTCGAGCTGTTCGGGGATCTGTTTGTAGAATCTTACACTACATTGGTGGTCGATCATCTTGGCGACCAGCAGGTGACCTACCTCTCGGAACAGATCGATACGCAAGACGCCATCGTCAAGACCAAGTTCCTCTCGAAACGGAACGAGCCCACCTTTGTTGACTTTACCCTCCTTCGTCGAGGCAACGCCTGGGTTCCGTACGATGTCGTGATCGACGAGGTCAGCATCGTGGGCAATTACCGCGTCCAGTTCGATAAGGTCATCCGGGATCAGTCATACGAAGCCCTCGTCAAGAAGATGCGGCTCAAGCGAGAGTCGGAGGGGTTGGGATCGACGGCAAAGAAGAAGTCGATGTAGCCGTGCTGCCCCTTCGATGAAACTCAGGACAGGCTCAAGCTCCGCCCATGCCCGTTCGATAGGCATCTCCCGATTCGTAGTAATCAAGTCCGGAGTGGTCAAGCACTTCTTCCCCGACCAGGATGCGCAAGGTGTTGGTCAGCTTCAGGTGCTGGATGAACAGGTCATGCTCCGGCTTCAGATCGGCTCGGGCCATCGGAGACTTAAAGTAGAACGACAGCCACTCCTGAATACCCGATAATCCGGCCCGTTGCGCCAGGTCCAGAAACAGAGCCAGATCGAGAACCACCGGCGCCGCCAGGATGGAATCCCGACAGAGGAAGTTGATCTTGATCTGCATCGGCTGGCCGAGCCAACCGAAGATATCGATGTTATCCCACCCCTCCTTAGCATCACCGCGAGGCGGATAATACTCAATGCGGACCTTGTGGAAGACCTGTCCATACAGTTCCGGATAGAGCTCCGGCTGCACAATTGCCTCCAGCACCGAGCCCTTACTGACCTCTTTGGTTCTGAACGATCCCTGATCGTCCAACACCTCACCGTCCCGGTTTCCCAGGATGTTGGTAGAAAACCAGCCGCTCAACCCCAGCATCTTGGCCTTCAACCCGGGCGCGACCACGGTTTTCAGAAAGGTCTGGCCAGTCTTGAAATCCTTTCCGGCGATCGGAACGTGGCGCTGATGAGCGAATTCGACCAGCGCCGGGATATCTACCGTCAAACTGGGTGAGCCGTTCGCAAAGGGGACACCGGCTGAGATGGCGGCATAGGCATAGATCATGCTTGAGGAAATTTCCGGAGCGTTTGCCTTCAGGCCGGCCTCAAAGGCTTCAATAGTCTCGTGTACCGGAGCCGGCTGCATGAAGACCTCTGTCGATCCGCACCAGATCATGACGACCCGCTGCGTCCCCTCACTTCGGCGAAATGCCTCGATATCTTCGATCAGCATATCTGCTAGGTGCTTCTTGCTGAGACCTGACTTCAGGTTCGTCCCCGAGAGCCTTCGCACATAGGCTTGGTCAAAGACTGCCGGCCATGGTCTCACCGCTTCCAGTTGGTCTTTGACCTGGTCCAGCAACTCTTTGGGTAGAACCCCGGCATGGCACGCGGTCTGATAGGCGTCCTCGGGAAAAATATCCCAGCCGCCGAAGACCAGATTGTCCAGGTCGGCGAGGGGAACGACCTCCTTAATAGGCGCATAGCGAGGACTGGTCCGCTTGCCCAGGCGCATTCGCTGCATCTGCGTGAGGGAGCCATACGGTTGAGACAGCCCCTTGTTGATCAAGTGGACTCCTGCAATGAGCGTAGTGGCCACCGCCCCCAACCCTGGGATCAGTACACCCAACTTGCCCTGAGGAGACGCAATCTCTCGCTTTAATTCTGGATAGAATGAACTCCTTTGGCTCATGCCTGTACCCCTTCCCTATATGAGTTCCACAATACGACTATGAAAAAGATCGGCGCTCCGATCGCCGAAAGCATCAGAAACCAATGTGCCTTTCCAAACGCTGAGACAATCACCACGAGGTAGATGAAATCCCGCCTCGCAAGGGCATCGGCAAGCATAGAGACGCGGGATGGGGCTTCGGAGGTGGTGGTGGACGTAAAAAGCGGCCCTTCGGCGGTTTTGTGCCGCATGGTCTGTCGATAGACGAATCCAGCCGACAGAAGGCCTCCCGCCGTTGCCGAACAGGCCAGCAGCAGGGGTAACCGCGCCCCGTCAGCCATCCACCATCCCAGACCGATGCACACAAATACCGCCGAGTGAACGACATTATCCCCCCAGAAATCCAGGAGACCGCCAAAACGGGATTCCAGATATTTGAGTCTGGCAATCTCTCCGTCACAACCGTCCAGAATCGAATGCAGGAGGAACAGCAGCGCGCCGACCAGTTGATACGCAGGCGCAGATGAGAAGAAGAACAGCGCCCCCACGACACCGATTGCCACGCTCACGGCGGTCATCTGGTTCGGGGTGATACCAGTGCCCACGATGCGCCGCGTGACCGCCAGTGAGATCTTCCGTTCGACATGCCTCGACATAAAGCCTTCCGTATCTTTCACCAAGCCCTGCAGGAGCCACCGCTCGGCATAAGGGAGATCCGCTCGACTCGAGACCCTGACCCAGCGTCCGTCATCCATGAGGATGCCCACTCTTTGGTAGGTCCGCTCCAGTTCGGAGAACAGGGACAGGTCGTCGTTCGCACGCTCGATCACTGACAGAAGGGTCTTCGGGTCCGCCGTCTCAACGGCAGCGATCCCGCTGGTGGGGGCACATATCGCCTCAGCATGTAACGGCATCTCGATTAGATGCGTCAGCAGCGAGGGCTGGGGAAGGAGGCGAGCAGTCAGCACCAGGATACGACCAAGGGGTTGATGACCGGTCAACCTGGCTGGAGGCAGTAGCACCGCCTTCGTTCCCTCCAGCAGCTTCCCACACTCGAATGATCCATTATCCACAACCAGGATATCCTGACAGCCGGCACGAGAGGCTACCAGAACAATCCGTCGAAGCAACGGCAGGCCCAATACCACCGTATCCGGGCCAACCTCACCCGAGCCCTTTGAGATCACGATTATGACTGTGGCTGCCTGCTTGCCCATCCGAAAGAAAGCGTTCAGCGATCAGCCATCAGCTCTTCGCTGATCGCTGACGGCTAACACCTTACTCCCCTGGCTGTGCGATTCCTTGGCGAGGTGCAGAAGCTGCACGCAGCGCGACGCCATGGTCAGATTCTCCCCGCCTCGTTCAGCAACCGACATCTCCCGCAGAAAATCGTCCCTCACCTGGCGAAACCACTCCGGGTGATGGGAACCCTGCGAGAGCGGCTGCTCAAATGTCCAACGCTGCTCGCCCCCTTCGCGTTTCAGCACCAGAGTGCCGTCCTCTATCCGGATAGTCCCACAGGTTCCTTCGATAACAGCGCAATTACTCCGTGAAGACGAGGCCCACGTCAAAAGAATATTAGCTTCGGCTGCAGACGACCTCAGTTGAACGCTCGCCGTATCCTCAACCGGCCATTCCGGATGCCGGCGCTTTTCCAGCGTCGCAGTGATCGTCCGAGGCTCCTCCCCAAGCCAATCCAACACGATATACAGCGCGTGGTAGCCGTGATCGAGCAGGATGCCGCCGCCGGCGATAGCCGGATCCAGCCGCCAGTTGCCCGTCCCAAGCATCGTCGAAGGATCGGGTGTGGCGCTTTCGACGGGACTTGGGAGCGACTGCACCGCGATCGACGGTTCGCGTCTGTAAACGTGCCAGCTTACATACTGCACAGTCCCGATCTGTCCTTGCCGGATCAGTGTCGTCGCCTGCATGACAATCGGAGCATACCGCCAGTTGTGGACCGTATAGAGAATACGGCCGCTTTCCGCCCGGGCATCTCGCACCAGCCGCAGCTCGTCCGGGGTGAGCACGAGCGGCTTTTCGCACAGCACATGCAACCCTCGGCTTAAAGCCAGCCGTATCAGGGATGCGTGCGTTCCAGGGGGTGTACAGATATCGACGAAATCGATGGCCTCGGCAGCCAACATCGCCGACACGTCGGTGTAGAGCCTGGCCCCTGGAAGACGCGATTGCTCCTGAGCGAGCCTGGATTCAACGGCGTCAGCGGCGGCAATAATCCGGGCCCGGTCGCATCCTTCCCATCCAGGCAGATGCCCGTTCACCGCCACATTGCCCAGACCGATAATAGCGCCGTTCAACATGCTTAAAAACAGGGTCTAGGGTGTAGAGAAAAACCGGCGATTCTTCTCACTCCTCTACCCTCTACCCTAAACCCTCTCTTCATCCCCTATACCCTGTCTTATTGAGCTCGGCAAAGGCCTGATCGAGGATAGCCAGACCTTCCAATGCCTGCTGTTCAGTGATGATGAGAGGCGGGTTGATCCGGATGTTGTAGGAATAGCACATGGCCAGCAGCCCCCGTTTGAGGCAGCTCTGAAACAGCTTCTGGGTGAGAGATTTCGGAAGCGGCTCCTTGGTCTGCCTGTCCTTGACCAGTTCTATGCCAAGTAAGAGCCCTCGACCACGCACATCGCCGATAAACGGGTATTTCTCCTTCATTGCTTCCAGTTGCTTCAGCATGACCGCGCCGACACGCTTGGCATTCGCGACAAGCCGTTCCTTCAAGATGACCTCGAGGGCAGCGAGTCCGGCTGTTGCGGCAAGCGGATTGCCTCCATAGCTTGAGGAACTTCCGCTCGGATTGCTGAAGGGTTTGTTCGCCATCAGTTCCTGTGTCGAGATCACCCCGCTGACCGGGAACCCGCCGCCCATTCCCTTTCCCACTGTCATCACGTCCGGCACCATCGGCTCGTGATCGCACCCCCACATCGAACCGGTGCGGCCGAAGCCCGTCAGCATCTCATCGGCAATCAATAGGGCACCGCACTCCTTGGCAATCGTCTGCACCGCGCTCAAGAATCCTGGGGGCGGAATGACGTTTCCGGCAGTCCCCTGAATCGGCTCCACGATGATCGCAGCGATCTCACCCTGGGTCTGATAGCGGATCACCTCGCGCAAGAAGTCCGCACAGGCAAGACCGCAATCGGGATAGCGAAGCTTCAAGGGACAGCGATAGCAGTTGGCGTATGGGGCGCTGTAGAGGCCGGGTACGAACGGTCCCAACTGCTTCTTAAAATCATCCCCCAGCAGCCCCAGGACCCCGCCTGTCTTACCATGAAACGCGCCCCAAAACCCGACGAACTCGAACTTCTTCGTGGCCGACTTGGCCAGTCGGAAGGCAGCCTCGACCGCCTCCGCCCCACCGGAAAACATCTGGATCCGCTTCAGCCGTCCCGGTGTGATCGATGCCAGCAGCGTGAGAAACCGGGCCCGGTTTTCGGTGGTGAAGCTGCCGAACGTCAGCCGTTCGATCTGGGCCTTCATGGCCTCGACATAGTGCGGGTGCGTATACCCGATACTCCCCACACCGATTCCGGCCATGAAATCGAGGTATCGGTTGCCGTCCTCATCGGTCAGGGTACACCCTTCCCCTCTCGCCATCGCCAACCCGGAATACAGCGCTATCGACTGTAGGCCCGGCGCCATATGGCGTTGCTCGCGGGCAACAATCGCCTTCGACCGTTTTCCAGGAATGTGTCGCTTCATTGGAGCGCTCCCCTCCTTACGCGATGCAGCAGCCATGTGGCGATCCGGGAAGCAGCCTCCTCGCGAAACAACGCAAACGACGGCCAGGCATTGATGTCGATGAGGAATATCTCCCCGCGAGGCGTGACGATGGCATCGCCTCCATACACCTCCAGACTAAGGGCTAGTGCCGCACGCTGGGTAATGGCCTGCAAGGCCTCTTCAGAAAATGGGTACCTGTTGAGCTCCTGGTCTCGATGGTAGAACCAGCGAAACCATCGCTCCTGCCGATTCTCACAGTCTGGTCCGCCTACCCCGTAAAACTTGATCAGATCTCCAGGAACGTGTCGCTGCAGAACGGCACGAGCAATCCCCCTGGTGTTGAGCGCGACTAGCCTGTCCTGCAACTCCTCTGAAGATCGTATCAATTCAACATCCCCCGTTTGGGTATTGTGCACGTCGGCCCGCTTAACCCAGATCGGGAAGAGGTCCGGCCAACGCTCGATCGGCGACGGATCCCGCTCGGATGGGTTGCACGAAATGACCTGACTCTCCGGGATCGGAGTTCCTGATGCGGTCAGCAGGGTGATCATCCGATCTCGATAGGTGTTCAGGACAGCCTCCAAAGGATTGACGTGCGGGATACCTCTCATCTCCAGCGGCCCAAGTACGCGAAGGGCCTCCAGCCGCTCGCACATCAGGAACACGAGCGACGGCAAAGGGTCTGCCATGAGTACGGCCCCTGGGTCGCCGGCCTCGCCGAGTTCGTCCGGCCCCTTGAGGCTGACCTGGTAGCCGGCCGCCTCGATATGCTTAGCGACGAGCCGCAGGATCTCCGTATCGTCGAACTCCCGACCCGGCGAGTGTTGCCGTTCTCGAAATATCCCCAAAAGGTGTGGTATCATCAAGCACTGCCTCCGCGCACAAAGCAGGGTTTAGGGTGTAGCGTGGCGGGTGGCGGGAAAAGCAAGGATTTTAGGACCATCCTTCTACCCGAACCCCTATACCCTACACCCTTCTTTACGTAGAAGGGCTTCAGCCAATTGAAGGTCCTCGGCCCGATCGACATCGATGACCCGATCTATCACTACCCCATAGACCGGCTCCCCCTCGGTGACCAGCCACGTCAAAAAGTCACGAAGCCGGCCCAGCGTAGAAGGGTGGGGAGCCTGCGAAAAAATGGCGCCGGATACCAGATAGAGTCCGGCGGTCACCACATCACCCGAGGCGCCACCGATGGCCGTCACGCGCCCGGAAGGATCGAGGTTCACCCAGAGGGGCTTCTCGTCGGCTACGAACGGTGTAACGGCAAGGACGACAGAAGCTTGACGGCATGATATCGCTTGATCGACAAATCGGTGAAACGCCGGCTCCGGACAGATCCAGTCCACAGTGGACATAAGAACACGGCCCGGACCGGATCGCCTGCCAACCTCCCAGAAGCTTTCATACGACGAGCGTGTCGTTTTTACGATGCACTGAATATCAAGGCTCGGGAAACGCTCCCGGACAAATGTCGCGCACTCCCGATCGTCCTCGTTGAAGATGATCCGTAGCTGCGTAATACCGGTCTTCACAAAATTGCTTACCACCCGCTCAATCAGCGGGATATCGGCAATGGGTACCATCGACTTCGGCATCCTCAAACCGTCCCGTTTCAACCGGGACCCTTCCCCTGCCGCAATAATGCCCCCCGTTATGGTTGTGGGCGCGTTCACAGGAGTATCTCTCGAAGATCCGCGAAGGACTTGATCGCAAGGTCATCGGGGCAGCAGGGCGCAAGAGGGCCGGAGTGGTCTGAGACCAGCCAGATATGGGGCATCCCCAGACCCTTCGCCCCCTTCATATCTCGAGGCAACGAGTCTCCGACGAATATCGCCTCTTGCGGGTCCAGTTGCAACGCCGTCAGCGCAACCTGGAAGATTCTTGGGTCCGGTTTGGTGAACCCGACGCAGGCCGAGTCGACCATGACGCTCATCAATGAGGCGACTCCTGTCTCGATGCAGACCTGTTCAAGATTTCCGTAGAAGTTCGAGACGATGCCGAGCCGAAATCGCGCCGACAGCTCGCGCAGTGTCTCAAGATTGGCGCGAATCTTATCCAACGAGTCCTGCATAAACCGGTCGCACAGACGCGACGCCAATTCCGGATCAGCAATATTCAATGCGTCCAGCACGCCGGTGGCCAGGAGCAAGACGCTCTCCTGAAACGAGCAGCCTGAAAGCCTCCGCGCCACCAGTGCATCATCGGCAGCATAGAACGCCCGATCGTATCGATCCCGGCCTACCCTCACATATTCCGCGAGGTAGAGCGGATAGAATCTGTCTTTCCAGGGGATTCCATCGGCATCAAGGGTGCCTCCGAAGTCGAGCAGGACCGCCTTCGTCGAGCTGTGGACGGCCATCATCCCGCAACCTCCCCCGGCGCTCTCCCGATTCCCAGCTTTATTGCAAGCAGGATGAGCAGGCCGGGAATAGCCCATGTCACCTCTCTTCCCCGGCGAATAATACTATAGACGGCGCCCTGCGCAGCGGGCAACCCCAAGACTGAGAAGACCGCGACTCGCACTGTTTCAGCGCTTCCGACCCGCCCCGGGATAAAGAAGATGATCGTATTCAGCGTCATTGCCAGACTTTCTACCGCCACTGCCGTCCCAAGGCTCGGCTCTGCCGACAGTAACTGCAGTACGACGTACGTCTCGAGCAGACCTCCACACCAGCCCAGCAAACAGAAAAACGTCGCCCAGTAGAATACCGGCATACGGGTCTTATAGAAGAGTGCAAGCCACCGATCCAACGACGCAGTAGCATGCCATTCGGGCTTGATCTGCTCCGGCTTGATCCCGATTTTTACCAACCCGCGGATCAATGCCCCGAAGGCTCGCCTCTTCAGTGCCCAGAAGGCGGCCACAACGACGGCCCCCATCCCCGCCGGCAGTGCAAGCGCGGCAACCCACAGTCCCGTAGGAAGCGCGAACTGGGCCACAGCAATACTCAGACCCAGGCTGAGGAATAAGACCTGCGCCACGATTTCCGCATGCTTGTGGACCATGATCGAGGTCACCGACCGGCTGAATCCGACCGACCTGCTGAGCAGATGGGCCTTAACAGGTTCTCCGGCCAGGTTGGCAGGCGGCACAAAATAGTTGATAGAATCTCCAACAAGATAGACGCCGAACATCCGCCAATATCCGATCCGTCTGGCCCTCGAGCCGATCACGACCCACCATCCGGCCATGAAGGCCATCTGCGCAAAGAGGTACAGGACAACCAACAGAAAGAACCATTTCCCGATCACCGCGATATTCGCCCGAATCGCGGGCCACCCGATCTTCCCGCATAGCCAGACGATTCCGACAAGCCCGGTAAGGATGAGCAGGGATCGCAGTGCAGGCTTCAGCCGTTGCAGGCTGCTTGTCATCGGGGGTACTGTAGTTGCAGGATATTCACGCGTACACCGCTTACAGTTGCTCCATGAAGGCGGCAATCTCATCGAGCTTCACATTGCGTACGACGATCTCAGGCGTATAGATAACCTCGTCTGCCGCCCAGACCAAGGTCCCCTTGACCTCCTTGCCGACCGCGACAATGTGAGAGAGGATCGAGTGGATATTGTCGTTGATTCGCACCGTGTTCGGTTTCAGCGGCGCTGCGATCCGCCCGTCCTTGATAATGTACGAGTCGCCGACGACGGTGCAGGTGAAGTCACCCTCCCGCAGCCCATTGATGGGATACGTATACCAGATCCGACCGATCAGCAGACCGTCTTTGACGGTGGCGATCAACTCCTCGAGGCTCTGGTCCCCACCCTGTACGACAGCGTTGGTGGAGGCAATACCGGGCTGGACACCGAACTGCCGGCCGCCCCCTGCCCAGAACCGAAAACCGTTTCGCGGCACGATGGCGCTGCCGTACTGATTCGGGTCTGCCCCCAGTTTCTCGGTACTCCTGGGATCTTTGACGATCCGCTGATGCTCGTAATAGTTCGCTAACAGCCCGACCAGCTTACCCCGCTGGATCAGCCGTGTTTTCCCGGTTGGTAGTCCTTCGCAGGTGATCCCCTTGCTGCCCATCAGCCCGCGCTGCGCACCGTGATCGTACAGCGTCAACTGCTTCGACGCAACGCGCTTGCCGAGTCGTCCCATGAACGCGGAGCTGTCGCTGTAAAAGTTGCCGAGGCTGAGGGAGGGCAGGATCAGATTATTCAGGAGGTCGGCTACTGGTTGACGTCCAAAGATGACCGTATACTCCCCACCCTTGATCCGCTCCCCGCCAATCGCCGCAAGGGCGTTCTGTGCGGCCTCTACACCGGCGTCGTCAGTAAACTGATCCAGGCGGGTACCGGCAGAACAGCCGCTGCCCTTGGAAGCTTTGGCCTCCACCATAGCGGTAATGAAGGCCATGATCAGCGTTGATTCGTCGGTCTGGACCTCCGGCATGGCCGTTGAGGCGATAGCAATTCGCTCCTGCTGGATGGTCACGTCGCCGCCGACGATGAGGCCCAACTCCCTGATCCGCGTCTCGTCGCCCGCCAGCTCCTGTAGTCTGGGAGAGTTGAGAAACGTCTTCAGGCTCCCTCGCAACACCCGCCAGCCGACCTCCACCAACTCCTCATCCCGGATCTTCATGAGTTTCGGATCATGGTAGCGACGGAGCCTTCTCCGCTCACCCGTGGGTCTCGGCAGCGACGAGAATTCAGGATCGGCAACAGCGCCGCGCCTGGCCTTCTCAAGGGCCCTTTTGACCCCCTCAAGACTCAGATCGCTCGGTTCGCTACCGAACCCCAGCATGATACCGTTCTCTGTCTTGAAAACGACTGTAATTCCAAGACCGTACGACTCGCTCGACTTCGGCTCTTCGACCCCATTGCATGGAATGTGCGAGGTATAGTTCAGCCTGGCCAGGAGGTTGCCGTTGCTCGCTGCAAACACCTCGGCCTCAGTCACCTGCTCAGCCGACTTGAGATAGGCCAAGGCCTGTTCCACAGCCTTCGCGAGTTCAGCAGTCGAGATCATCGAAGCCTCCTTCACCCTATACCCTACACCCTATCTTTAGACCCCATACCCTATCACGCCCCCGTCAGACGCGCTCGACTCCTCATAGTGGGGCCGCCATTGCCAAGCCGCTTGGTCTGCATCGGCTGGCCCTTGCCGCAATTGGGAATCGGGTAGAGGCGGAAGTCGTCCCCCACGGCATCGACCTTCATCAGGTAGTCCTTCGTATCGGCCATGATCCCGCCATTACAGAACAGCTCTCCGATCTGCCCCTGTTTAATCTCATAGACCTTCATGGCGGTGATCCGGAAGTTCTCACGCGATTCGGCGATCGAGGGGGTCCGGTGTCCCACAAGGTAGTAGCCGTGGGGAATCTCCCGGATAATCTCTCCGGGGTCACGTTCGCCGGGACCGAATACCGTATTCGACATCCTGATCAAGGGGACCAACGAGGCATCGGTTGCCTTATACGACCCATTTGGGGGAATACCCAGAACGGCAGCGGTCTGCCGACTGTTCATAAAGCCGGTGAAGATGCCGCGGTCGATGTGCGTCACACGCGTGGCCGGCGTCCCCTCGTGGTCGTACGTATAGTGGCCATACCCGGGAAGGGATGGATCGGAGAACGCCGAGACGAGAGGCGAGGCGATCGGTTGGCCGAGTTGATGCTCGTGAAGGTTCTGAAACAGCCAGCTTCGGCCTGCGTAGGAGGTCTCCAATTTCAACGCGCGGTCCAGCTCGGTCGGGTGGCCGACAATCTCGTGCGCCGTCAGGGTGTTGTAGTGTGGGTCGGTCACGACGACCACCTCGTGATCGGTGGCTTTAAGCGGCCTGGCATTGCACAGGTTCACTGCGTCTTTCGTGAGATTGGCACAGAAGGTTCGGAACTCCGGAAATCGAATGGTCTCCTCGTGCGCTCCCTGGGTCAAGACCTCCCAGCCGCGCTGGTGGCCCATGTAATCGTAGAGCTCCTGCGTACCCGATTTGCCGTGGGCTACGATAAAGCAGGTCCCCTGGGTCAGAGCAAAGGTCTGATCGATGTCGGCCCCTTCGGAACTGCAGAACAACTCCCGGGTCAACAGGGTAAAGGCCGAGATGAACGTGTACTTGACATGAGGGTCGAGCGCGAGGGTGCTCTTGGAGATCTCAGTCGTCAGCGCAACGAGTTCGTCTAACGGGACGGAGCGCGGGTCGATCTCGAACAGCGCAGGAACGGTATCCTGATGGATGTCGATAGGGGCAAGAGTCGTGCTGCCTAACGCGTCGGCTATGGGGCCGAACTCCGTCCGGGTCGCTGCCTTTCGCTCGGCGTTAGCCAAGGCACGATGATGCGCATGGCGGAGTCCCTCCTTGACCACCCGGTCCAGGCGCCCCAGGTCGGCCGTGCCGAGCGATTGTCCGAAATAGCCCGGCGCGATCATCCCGTTACCGGACAAGGCGCGAATGCCGATCGCAAAGGCATAGTCCCTGGTGCTGTGTTTACTCCCGCCGTTCTCCGCCGCAGCCGCTTGTCCTTCATCAACCTGCACGCGAATATCCGCGTAGCGACAGCCGCGAAGACTCTTTCGGTAGCGGGTGGCAAGATCGAAGATCATCGGCCTGATCTGATCGATGATCTGAACTGTCATCGGCTGTGCCGGCATCGCCGCATCTCCCCCCCCATATGCCCGTCATTGGTTGAGATCTCATGAAGAATGGCTAAAGCAACCCATTATACGCCATTCAGGCAGAGCTGGGAAAGCACTTTTGCGCGGACTGCCGCTGCGGTAAGGAATCTCAGACGAGCGGAAAGCTTTGCAGGATGGAGTAACGGGCGCCTCCAGCGCTCAGGTTGCTCTGCATCAGCTCGATCCGGTCGAGCACCATCTCGCCCAGCGCCTCGGCAGGCGCCTCGGTGACGGCACGAGCCAACTGCTCCCGGCGCGCAGGACCCCGCACTCGACCCAGCGTCAGATGCGCGGTGAACGGCCGCGCCTCCCGCGAAAATCCGAGCGACTCGAGCGCTGCCTCAATCCTCGCCTGAAGCGCTGCCAGCGCCTCAGACCCACGGGAAAGGCCGATCCAGACGACCCGGGCCTCGCGGGGCCGGGGGAAGGCGCCAAGACCCTGAAAGACCAGACGAACCGGACCAGACCCGGCAGCCGCAGCAGCGATTGCCTCCCCGATGGCGCCGATGCGATCCGCCTCGACCTGCCCCAGGAATTTAAGCGTCAGGTGGAGATTCTCCGACCGTACCCATCCGACGTCGGCTCTGGTGGCCTTGAGCCGGTCCTGCGCCATGGCCAGGGCTGCTTTGAGGTCAGGAGTCAGATTCGCGGCGACAAAGGCGCGGATCGTTGAGACGGGCTGGGAGTCAGGTCTGTCCGACATATCGAAGCGACAGGAGGTGTCGGCGGAGGATGTCGAGGGCCTTCTGGGAGGCAAGCAGCTTATTGGTATCCCGATCCGCCAGGAACCGGTACTCGCGGCAGGTCACGCCGTCGCCTGAAGCCAGCGCGATGTAGGTCAGACCTACCGGTTTCGTGGCGGTACCGCCACCCGGCCCGGCAATGCCGGTAATGCCCAGCGCCAGATCCGTTCCGGCGGCCTGTCGCATCCCGACAGCCATTGCCAGAGCGACGGGCCGACTGACGGCGCCATGCTCTGCCATCAGTTCACGCGGCACCCCGAGCAGGCGCTCCTTCGCCTCGTTGCTGTAGACCACCTCGCCGCGAATAAAATAGGCGGAGCTTCCCGGAAGATTGGTCAATCGGTGGCATACCAACCCGCCGGTGCACGACTCGGCAACGGCAACGGTCGCCTTGGCATCGAGCAAGAGCCGTCCCACGACCTCCTCAAGTCGCTCCTCATCCCGCCCGAAGAGAAATTCGGCCAGTCGGGTGCGAATCCTGGTCTCAAGATCGTCGAGCAGTCGATCACCTTCCGTCTCCGACTCGCTCTTCACGGTCAACCGGATGTGGATCTCTCCCGGATAGGCCAGGATCGCAATCGTGGGATTGCGTGAGAGGCGGATCAGGTCGCTGATGGTCTCATCGAGCGCCGATTCCGTGATGCCGCATGCTTTCAGGGTGCGCGAGCGAATCTTTGACTTCACGCCGAACGTCTTGCGCAGATACGGGATCACCTGCGCGTCAAGCATCGACCGCATCTCCGAGGGGACCCCTGGCGTTGCCATCACGACCCTCCCATCACCCAGACGAATAGCGAGACCGGGGGCGGTCCCGTGGGCGTTCGGCAATACGACGGCGCCTTCCGGGATGAGGGCCTGTCGCCCGTTATTTTCGGACATGACGAGGGCCCGCTCCGTGAATCGGCGACGGATCGACTCTAAGACCGCCTGATCGAGAATCAACGGACGATCCAGCTCGGCGGCGATGGCGCGACAGGTCAGATCGTCCTCCGTGGGACCAAGACCGCCCGTCGTGATGACGATCTCAGATCGCGTAAGCGCCACACGAAGCGTCTCTCTAATTCGAGCCTCGTGATCGCCGACCGTACTCTTCCAACAGACTTCGATCCCCGCTGCCGCAAGTGCTTCACCGATGTAGGCGGAATTGGTATCGATGGTGTGACCCAGCAGTAACTCTGTTCCAATCGTGAGGACCTCAGCCCGCGCCTCGTGCTCCACAGCATGGTCCGCTCCAACGGCTCGCTCGCCCGCCGCCTGACCTCCGGATCCTGGAGATGTCAGCATCCTTTTCCTGAGCCCTCCGAATGACACGGCAAACCGCACGACTCGGACACCGCAATCTGGTTGCCGCCGGCAGCCTTCGCACAATAGAGCGCCTGATCCGCCGCCCGCACCAGGTCTTCAACCTTGTACATGTCCGGTCCGAGGCATGCCACGCCGAGACTCACGGTAAGTGTGTTCCTGCCAGGCGTCCCCTGTCCGCCAAAATGGTCACGCGCCATCACAGAGCGGACCCGTTCCGCCTGCACCAAGGCCTGCCGTGGATCGGTCTCCGGAAGGATGATGCCGAACTCGTCTCCTCCGTATCGCGCAACAATGTCGGCGCCTCTCGTACTCTTTTTTAACCGAGCAGCCGTCAGGCGAAGCGCCTCATCGCCGGCCAGGTGACCGTGGAAATCGTTATACTGCTTGAAGAGGTCGATATCCAGCATGATCAGCGACAGCGGGTGACCGTAACGCCGGTTTCGCCTCAGATCCTGATCGAGTTGGCTATAGAAGTGGCGATGGTTGAAGAGACCCGTCAACTCATCGGTGATTGCCAGCCGATGAACCTCCTGGAACAGGCGACCGGTTTCGATGGCGATGGCCAATTGCTCACTCAGAGGCAGGAGCAGATCAATCTCCGACTCCCCATAACGGTCAGGCCTTATGCTGTCCATGCAGAGACCGCCGATCACCTGTCCTTTCACAATGAGGGGGAGGCGAATACAGGACCGAATCCCCGCCTTGAACAGCGCCTCATCCTCTATAAATTGCCTCGATTCCGCCAGGTCATACTCGATATGGGGACGGCGCTCGGACATGACCCATCCGATGCCGGTCCCTTCCCCCATGCCGGCGACGCCTTCAGGCCACCCGGTAGCAGGCTGGTCAGGCGCCAGCCGGAGCACTCTCAATCCCGAGCCTCTATCATTCCGCAGTGCGAGGGTCATCCGATCGTAATGAATGAGGCGTCCCACCTCTGCAGCAAACGTTTGATAGACCTCGTCCAGATCGAATGAGGCGCCGATCACCCGGGTTAACCGATTAACCGCCGCCAGGCGATCAGCCCGCTGCTGCAGCGCAACGTATGGCTCCGCATCCAACATCACCAGGTCGGTATCGCCGGCTGCAAGGATATCCAGCGCCTCCTGTTCGGATGAGGCCTGCAGGACTGAGAATCCTCGCCTCGTAAGCAGTTCACGGAGTCGCCGGGTTGAATGGACACCGTCCGCAATAATCACGATCGATTGGCTCTGATCTTCACAATGTTCCGACATGCTGTCAGTCAAGACCGGCGACGCCTTTTCATGTGATGAATATCACACCATCGCGTACGCCGGACAAGGGGAAAATTCGGCCTCAGATATTCACATTACCGATAGTTACCGAACTGCAGGTCGATGCCGAAATCGCGCGATCGAAGCGCCTGAATGACCGCCTGCAGGTCATCTTTACTCTTGGCTGACACCCGTACCTGGTCGTCCTGAATCTGTGTAGCCACCTTCAGGCCAAGCGTCTTGATCGCTTTAGTAATCTCTTTCGCCTTATCGGCGGGGATACCCTGCTGAAGGGTCGCTCGCTGTCGAACGGCCCCTTTCGCCGCCGGCTCAGGGACTTCATAGGTAAGCGCCTTGAGAGACACCTTTCGCCGCACCAGTTTCGATTCCAGCAGCTCCACCACCGCCTTAAGCTTATAGGCATCGTCGGCGTACAGCAAGAGGCCCTGCTCATCCCGCGTGACGCGACTGGCGCTCCCCTTGAAATCGAACCGCTGCTGGATCTCTTTCATCACCTGCTGCACGGCATTGTCTACTTCCTGCAGATCAACCGTCGAACTGATATCGAAAGATACCTCATTAGCCACGTGCGATCTCCTTTTGGCTTATGGAACAGTAGGCTTTATGGGGGTCACGACCTCCGTCCCCGGCGGTGGCGAGAACTGAAACAGTTCGTCCTTGAGATTACTGTTGACGGTCTGTTTTGACAGCTCGACTGTGGTCGTGTTGCCGTACAGGTCAAACACCGTCAGTCGCCGGATGAGAAAGCTTGCCCGATCCACCCCCAGGATCACCCGTTTGAAGGCCAACCCCTTCCCCTTGGGGGTCAACTCCAGGATCGACTCCGAACTATCCCGGATCCCCGCGTGAACGATAGGCCGGACCTGAAAATCGCGCCGGAGGTTGCTCATTCCGAACAGGATCCCGATGGGGGTTGTCGTGAGTGCACCGCTTACATCTTGCGCGATCGCCTGTCGCTCGGATGGGCTGTAGCTCCAGAGGGTCTTGCCGTCGATGAGGAACAGTCTCGATTCCGGCTTTTCATACTCCCAGCGCATCCTCCCGGGCCATTTGAGGAAAAGCCGGCCGGAGGCCTCCTGGGTCATTCCGCTGAGCTTGTTCGTAGCGCGCTGAAAGAAGCTCCCCTGGAGGTCGGAAAATCCCTGGTAGGTTGCCTGGACCTTATCGGCCACCTCATCTGCTGTGAGCGCGGATACGGGAGCAGGGGTGGGGTGGAGGGTGGAGGGTGGAGGGTCAAGGGCACAAACGGGTGAACCACTCAACACAACCGCGCCCACCATGACCAGGACCGATTTAAGGATTCGCATTGCGCGGTTCAATGAGGACCTCACGCGGCCCACCCCCTTCGACGCGACTGACAATCCGCTCGTGCTCCATCTGCTCGATCATGCGCGCCGCCCGGTTAAAGCCGATCCTGAGTCGCCGCTGAATCATCGAGATCGAGGCCTGACGGGTAGTAACGACCAGGTCAACCGCTTGCCGGTACAGCTCGTCGTCTTCATTCCCGGATGATTCCAGCTCCTCTTCTGCCGGTAGCAGCGACCACGGAAACTCCTCGGCCTTCCCCTGCGCTTTCAGGAAATCGACGACGCGCTTGATCTCGATATCCGACACAAACGATCCGTGGATCCGATGCGGCTTTGAGCTCGAAGGCGGGATAAACAGCATATCGCCGTCACCCAACAGTTGTTCGGCGCCGTTCATGTCGAGGATCGTTCGGGAATCCACCTTCGAGGAAACTTGAAAGGCGAGCCTGGCGGGGAAATTGGCCTTGATGATCCCGGTAATCACGTCGACCGAAGGACGCTGCGTGGCTACGATCAAATGGATGCCCACCGCCCGGGCCATCTGCGCCAGTCTGGCGATAGAGCGCTCGACGTCGGCGGCGGCGGTCAGCATCAGGTCGGCCAGTTCGTCGATGACTACCACCAGGTAGGGAAGCGGTTGAAACACCTCGCCGCCTCCTTCGCGTCTGGCGATCCGAATCAGCCGGTTGTAACTGACAATATTCCTGGCGCCGAGCCTGGCAAACAGTTTGTACCGCCCTTCCATGTGGACGACGAGACGCTGAAGCCGCTTCGCCGCCTCCTTCGGATCACATACGACGCGTTCAGCCAGATGCGGAATCCCATCATAGATGGACAGCTCCACCCGCTTCGGATCGATCAGCAGTAAACGTATATTTTCTGCTGTGGCCTTATACAACAGGCTGACAATCAGCGCATTCAGGCATACACTCTTACCCGACCCTGTCGCCCCGGCGATAAGCAGGTGCGGCATCTGTCCCAGATCAACCACATAGGGCTCGCCGGCAATATCCTTCCCCAAAGCGAGAGGAAGGTGCGCGGCAGATCCCTCGAACACCCTGGATGCCAGCACCTCGCGCAGGTGCACGACGGCGCGACGGCGGTTTGGGATCTCTACACCGACTACCGCTTTCCCTGGAATCGGCGCCACAACGCGCACGCTGAGCGCCCGCAGGGCTAATGCCAGATCATCGGCCAATGCGACAATCCGATTGATCTTGATCCCCGGCCCGGGCTCGATCTCGTATCGGGTGATGACAGGCCCAGGCTGGGCCTGCGTGACCCTCCCTTCGACCCCGAAATCCAGCAGCTTGCGCTCAAGGATCGCTGCGTTGGCCTCCCGCTCCTCATCGGAGAGCCCGCCCTCCGATGAGGTCGGCAGATCGAGCAACGACAGCGGCGGGGTCTGAAACCCCTCTTTCGGAACCGCAAAAGGAAAGGACCCCTGGGGAGCAAGGTCATGAGTTGTCGATGGTCCAAGTTGGCGCAGGGGCGGTTCGTGAACTGTTCCTACCTCAACAGGCTCGACCACAACCGTGGCAGTCGGTCGGGTCTCAGCCCGAGACTCTTCCTCAGTGGGAGGGGTATAGGGCGGCCGGATTCGTCCCGGCAGTTGTGCCTTCGCCGCTCGCCGCTCCTTCACGCGGGCCGCCACCCGCTCGACCACATTCCGACACCCAACGGAGAGGCTCGAAAGCGGTCGACTGCTCAGACACACCACACCGAGCACGAAGGTTGTCAGCCCCAGCAACGGCAGCCCTACGCGGCCCACCAGCGGCCTGAAGATCCGATGCAGCTCCTCGCCGACAAAACCACCGGGGCGTTCCCAGGTTCGGTCTCCAGGCAGCCCCGTCCCGACGAGCAGTTGGGCCAGCAGCCCAAGACTGGCCAGGAGCAGCATGCACCCGACCAGCTTCCAGACAACACTAGGGGTCGTCTTCGCGCTGAGAAATCGCCGACTGAACAGGACAAGAAACAATGGTAAGGCCAGCGCGCCGACTCCCAACAACTCCAGAAGATCGCCGGCAAGCTCCGCCCCCCATCGCCCCCCATAATTATGCACCTGATGCCCGGGACCGCCCCCGGAGTTAAAGAACGAGGGATCGAGGGAATTGTAGGACAGGAGACTTACCAGCAGAAAGAGGGCTGCAGCGATCCCGAGGATCCCCAACACCTCGTGCGTCTTGGGATGTGTGAGGATCTGGGTCTCCGGCGATCGATCTCCTCTGCGCGGCTCCTCATGGGTCGACATCGACTCCGGTACGCCTTCAGTCGCCATCACCCGCCTCCTTCATTAGACCTCCATGATCACCGACAGGATCATGGGCCGCCGTTCGATCTCTTTCTGCAACTGTTTCCTGATCGCCGTCTTGATCCGTTGCTCTATGAGGCGCAAATCGGCCAGATCCTCCTCAGGGGCGCTTTCCAATACGGAGCACACCAGGGTTTTCATACTATCCGTGAGTGCCTTCGAATCCTGTGCATGGACAAACCCGCTATAGGCGATCCGGGGTTCCGTTACCAGCTTGCGGCAATGACGATCGACGGCAAGGACGACGATCACGACCCCCTCCTGCGCCAACCGCTGCCGGTCGCGAAGGACGGCGTCTCCGACATCGCCGATCCCCTTGCCATCGACGAAGATCCGACCGACGGGCGCCTTGCCTGCAATTCGGGCGCCGTCGCCGTCGAACTCCAGAATGTCGCCGTCCTCGATCACAAGGGTCCGGGCTTCCGGTACCCCGACCTCCCGCGCAAGCTGAGCGTGCAGGCGCAGGTGACGGTACTCTCCATGAATCGGCACAAAGAAGGTAGGACGAATCAGATTCAACATCAACTTCAACTCTTCCCGGCTGGCATGTCCCGAGACGTGGACCTCCGCCACCTCCTCGGTAATGACGCGGGCGCCCTGTCGATACAGGCCGTTAATCGTTCGAGCGATCGACCTCTCGTTGCCGGGAATGGCACGCGCCGAAAAGATGACGGTGTCGCCCGGCGATACCTGGACCTGTTTGTGCTCCGCGACAGCCATTCTGGCGATAGCAGAGAGCGGTTCGCCTTGGCTCCCGGTCGTCACGATCACCCGCCGGCCGACCGGCAGCCGCTCCAGATCATCCAGACTGACAAGTGTGTCATCGGGAATACGGAGACGCCCCAGCTCCGCAGCGATCCGCGTATTGGCCACCATACTTTTCCCGCACACCGCCACACGCTTGCCCATGGCGGCTGCCGCATCGAAGATCTGTTGGATACGATGGATGTTCGAGGCAAAACAGGCGACGATCACACGTCCCTGAGCGTCCCGAAAGATCGCATCGAGTGCCCGCCCTACCACCTGCTCCGATGGTGTAAATCCATCCCGACCCGCATTCGTGCTATCCGAGAGCAAAGCCAGCACGCCGCCATCCCCAAGCTCGGCAAGCCGCCGGTAATCGGTCAGTTGGACATCCACCGGGCTCTGGTCGAACTTGAAATCGCCGGTATGCACAATCATGCCGCGGGGAGTCCCGATCGCCAGCGCCAGGCCGTCGGGGATACTGTGGCAGATCTGAAGGAACTCAACATTGAAGCAACCGAACTGCAGGCAATCGCGGGGACGAACAGCCTTCAGATCGACATAGGGCAGGAGATTCGCTTCCTTCAGTTTTTCTGCCGCCAACCCCAGTGAGAGGCGCGTGCCATACACCGGAACCTTGATCTCATTCAACAGATACGGGAGCGCGCCGGTATGATCCTCGTGGCCGTGCGTAAGCAGCACCGCCCGTATCTGCGCCCGACGCGCAAGCAGATAGCTCATATCGGGGATCACATGGTCGATCCCGAACATCTCCTCGTCCGGAAACATCAACCCGGCATCGATCACCAGCAGGTCGTCCTCCGTCTCGACGACCGTCATGTTCAATCCAATCTCCCCCAGGCCTCCCAGGGGAACGATTCGCACTATTCGGGTATCAGACACCAGACTGCGTCTCCTGCGCAGAGGGCCTGCGGTTCAGGGGCCTTGGACGCGAAATCCCCCCAACCCCCCCTTTGCGAAAGGGGGGAAGGGGGGATTTGGCGCTGAGAGCCACCGCCAGGCGCCGTTTGGCCCGTGTACGCTTGGTCAAAGCGATTTCGAGTACCTGATCCATATGGTCCACAAACACAAACTCCATACCCCGTTTGACATTGGCAGGAAGCTCTTTGATGTCCTTGTCGTTGCGCGCCGGAACCACCACTGTGTGGATTCCCATTCTTCTCGCCGCCAACGCCTTTTCTTTGATCCCACCGATCGGCAAGACCTTGCCGCGAAGGGTCACCTCGCCGGTCATCGCCACGTCCCGTCTCACGGGGACCTTGGTCAGGGCGGACAGCAGCGCGACGGCCATCGTGATGCCGGCCGATGGACCATCCTTGGGGATCGCGCCGGCCGGAACGTGGACATGGATGTCATATTTGGTGAATACATCATCCTTGATCCCCAGATCGGCGGACCGCGACCGCGCATAGCTCAGCGCGGCCTGAGCCGATTCCTTCATCACCTCACCCAGATGTCCCGTAAGAGAGAGGCTGCCCTTCCCGCGCAGGATACTGCACTCGATGTAGATGATGTCTCCACCTGTCTGTGTCCATGCGAGACCCGTCGCAACGCCGATCTCGTCCGCATCCTGTTCCGGATCGGCCAGAAACTTCGGCGCGCCCAGGAACCGTTGCAGGACCGCCGCAGTCACCTTGGTCTGCCCTTTTTGGCCTTCCGCCACAAGCCGGGCCACCTTCCGGCACACGGTGGCAACCTCACGTTCCAGGTTTCGGAGCCCGGCCTCGCGGGTATATTCATTGATCATCTTCAGGATCGCCTCGTCGGTAATCAGCAGGCGCTTCTCGTCGATCCCGTGTTCCCGGTACTGCCTCGGAACCAGATAGCGCTTGGCGATATGGAGCTTCTCCTCCTCGGTGTACCCGGAGATATCGATGATCTCCAGCCGATCACGCAACGCCGAGATGATCGGATCGGCGAGGTTGGCCGTACAGATAAACATGACGTTGGAGAGATCAAAGGGGACGCCGAGGTAGTGATCACTGAAGCTGTAGTTCTGCTCCGGATCCAGCACCTCCAGCAGGGCCGAGGAGGGATCGCCCCGAAAATCGGTCCCGACCTTATCGACCTCGTCGATCATAAAGACGGGATTGTTCGACCCGGCCTGTTTGATCCCTTGAATGACGCGACCGGGCAGCGCCCCAATATACGTTCGCCGGTGACCCCGGATCTCCGCCTCATCGCGAACGCCGCCCAACGAGATTCGAATAAACTTACGCCCCAGGGCGCGGGCGATGGAACGGCCGAGGGAGGTCTTGCCCACCCCCGGCGGGCCGACAAAGCAGAGGATCGGTCCCTTCATCTTTTTCTTCAGCTTGCGGACGGCGAGATATTCGAGGATTCGCTCCTTGACCTTTTCCAGGTCGTAGTGGTCCTCATTGAGGATCTTCGATGCCTGCTTAATCGACAGTTTGTCCTTGGTCGGTCGACTCCAGGGCAGTTCGATCAACCAGTCAAGATAGGTTCGGATGACGGAGGCCTCCGCCGCATCGGGGTGCATCCGGCTGAGCCGCCCCAACTGCCCCTTCGCTTCGGACTCGACCGCTTCAGGCATCTTGGCCTTCCGGATCTTCTGCTCCAATTCCTGCAGTTCCTGGTTGCGGTCGTCGGTCTCGCCCAGCTCTTTCTGGATGGCTTTCAACTGCTCCCGGAGGTAATACTCCCGATGCGTCTTATCCATCTCCTCCCGAGCCTGGCTCTGAATTCGATGCTGCACCTCGAGCACCTCAAGCTCCTTGCTGAGCAACTCGCTGACCCGCTTCAGGCGCTGGGTCGGATCGAACAGCTCCAGTACCTCCTGGGCCTGCTCCATTTTCAGATCCAGGTGACTGGCTACAAGGTCGGCCAAACGGCCCGGGTGTTCGAGATTATTGATAATCACCACCACATCCGACGAGATCTGCTTGCCGAGGGCGACCCCTTTGCCGACCAGTTCCTTGACCGAACGAATCATCGCCTCCGCCTCAACGCCTGACGTGACCAGATCCGTCTCGGGGACTTCAGTGATCCTCGCCTCGAAATACGGCTCCCGTCGCTCAATCCCCACGACCTTCGCGCGGGAAAGACCCTGCACCAGTACCTTAACCCGCCCGTCCGGCATCTTAAGCATCCGCATGATCATCGCCACGGTTCCGACCGCATGAATCTCATCGGCGCCGGGATCCTCTTTCTCGGCATCCCGTTGCGCCACCAGCAAGATGAGGCGGTCCCTCGACAGCGATTCGTCGACTGCTCGAACCGATTTCTCCCGACCTATAAAGAGCGGCAAGATCATGAAGGGATAGATCACTACGTCTCGCACCGGCAGGAGCGGGATCGTCTCAGGCACCTTTCGAGTCTGCGCCTCGGTCTTGGTCTCTGGGCTCTCGGCGTCGGGAGCCGACTGTTGCTCCGTACTTTCCACCGTTGCTTCGATTGAACTCAGGACAGGCTTTTCATCCGCCACGGCTTTCAGTTCTCCTCTTTAGATCTTTCAGCAGCCTCGACAGGGCTCAGGACGGGTGTCGGTCCCGCTCTACCGGCGCGCCCACCTCATCCAGGCTGAGTGTTTTTAGGTACTCCCGCAATCCCGGCGCCAGATCCGGACGCTTCAGCGCAAACTGTACGGTCGCCTTCACAAAACCCAGCTTGCTCCCGGCATCATACCGGCGCCCGCGGAACGCGAGCCCATACATCGTTTGTGTGCTCAACAGCACTCGCAGACCATTCGTAAGCTGAATCTCTCCGCCTTCGTCCGGAGGAGTCCGCTCAAGCGCCTCAAAGATTTCCGGCGTCAGGATGTAACGCCCGATGATGGCTAGGTTGGACGGAGCCGCCTCGGGAGTCGGCTTCTCTACCAGATCCAGGATCTGGTAGATCGAATCCGCTGCCGGCCTGGGATCGATGATCCCGTAACTGCCGGTTTCCTCCCTGCTGACCTGCTGCACAGCAATAATCGAGGACCGATATCGTTCAAACGCTGCAATCATCTGCGCCAAGCAGGGGACCTCGGCATCGATGATATCGTCGCCAAGCAGGACCGCAAAAGGCTCATTCCCCACAAGCGCCTTTGCGGTCAGAATCGCGTGCCCTAATCCGAGCGGCTCTTCCTGGCGGATGTAGCAAAACGACGCCAACTCGGAGATCTGCTCGATCTCCCGCAACTGCTCCGCCTTGCCCTGCCGCCCAAGCGCAATTTGCAGCTCGAGCGATCGGTCAAAATGGTTCTCAATCGCATCCTTCCCCCGCCCGGTTACAATGATAATATCCTCGATCCCGGACGCCGCAGCTTCCTCCACCACATATTGGATCGTCGGCTTATCGACGATCGGCAGCATCTCTTTCGGCTGCGCCTTCGTTGCAGGGAGGAACCGCGTCCCCAGACCGGCGGCGGGTACAATGGCTTTACGAATTCGCATTAGTTACGCCCATTCCGAACACACTCGAACGGTAAGAAGACGGTGGAGCCTTACGGCAAGATATTGGAGGGACCTGTGGGCGGGTCATACCTGCGCCGACCGCCATAACACAACCGGCACTGAGGGTAGTGGGCATCATACCTAGGCGCATTCCTTTCTCGCCAAGGTGGACAAGAATGGGTGCTGGTAACCGACAACTCCACGACCGGATTTCGCTCTCGCGAAAAATCCTCAGCTCCTTCGATGTATACGCCCTTTGGATGACCTTTAGTCGGTTCGTTTATACAGCATCTTTCAACATAAAGTCAAGCGCCGGAGGCTGGACCAACAGCAGTTCCGCACCCAGTGTCAGAGTAGGTCTTTTTTGTTGACAAAAGACCCTGCCTCAAGATACAAGAGGGTCTCCCGCATGGTGTATCCTGACCACGCATACGAATGACACAACTGCAGCTATCACCAACCGTACAATCCGTAAAGGAGACGCGCATGAAGAAATCCCTGGCTACAATGGTGGTTGCGGCATTGTTCGTAACGGGCTGCGCCGCCCAGCGACCCTGGTATAACGCGCTCATTTGCTCAGTGGCTGGTGGTGCCGCCGGTGCCGCAATTGGGGCGGGCGCAGCGGGGGGAAGGGAAGCTGGGATAGGGGCGGGCGCCGGAGCAGTGGCGGGTGCGCTTCTCTGCGCAGCGCTGACTCCCCAGACCGCTACTCCTGACGCTGATAGGGATGGCGTGCCGGACAGCGCTGATAGATGCCCGAATACACCGGCAGGCGTGAAGGTGGATGCGACCGGGTGTCCGCCGGACAGTGATGGAGATGGTGTGCCGGACTACAAAGACCAGTGCCCCGGCACTCCTTCGGGTGTAAAAGTGAATCGGCTCGGGTGCCCGGAGCGAAAAGCCATCATCCTGAAAGGTGTCAACTTTGCTTTCAATTCTGCCGAGTTGACCACGGAATCTCTTACGATTTTGGACGGAGTTGCGGAGATTCTTAGTAAGCACCCGGACCTGAAGGTCACAATTGCCGGCCATACGGACAGCGTTGGCACGGCGGATTACAATAAGAAACTATCACAGCGGCGCGCCGAGTCAGTAAGGAACTATCTGGCCTCCCATGGCGTGAATGCAGCCAAGCTCACCGCTGTGGGATTCGGGGAAGAACAGCCGATTGCCTCAAACGATGAGGCTGAAGGCCGCACGAAGAATCGGCGAGTGGAGTTACAACCGCAAGAGTAACTGGGTATCGGTATCGGCGAGGACGCGTCGCGTCCTCGCCGATACCGATACCCGGATTCGACACGTGTTTCTGCGGAACCAGCTCTCCCGTCAGCCGGAGGGTCCTCTCACCCCTGAGCGCCTCGGCCTATTCCTGGATGTCCTCTGTTCTCATTGTTTGCGCAGCCCCCCTCAACCTTTTGCATCATAACCCACCCGTCATGATCGCAGCATGCAGGAACTCCTGCCCCTCACAACGCTCAACTTGACGCTTCGCACGTCTTTCTAGTATGCTTTCAGTGAGTTTATGATTATCCGCGGTTATGCCTCACCTGAGAATGTATACGTCAAGAGGGGGCGCATCTTCCCATACGCCTGGCGCCTTAAGGGCGCCCTGGTTCTTATCGTATTCACACTCACAGCCTGCGCTTCTCGTCACGTCGCAAATGGCTTCCTGGTCGACGAGGATCGAGGGTTCAGGATTCCCCTGCTGAGCGATGACTGGCGGCAGCTCCAGGTCGAAGGGACCGAGCTGGCCTTCCAAGCTGATCCGGGCGGCCAGGTGGCCGCGCTGTTTGTCAGTTGTGAAGAGGGGCACCCGATGACCCTGCGAATGCTGGCCAGACGCCTGTTCTTTGGGATCAGCCCAAAACGGATAGTGGCCCAGAACGCCATCTCGCTGAACGGTACGGAGGCGGTTCACACGGTGCTCACAGGGCGACTCAAAGAGACCGATGTGATGGTCAGCAGTTACGTTGCCACGGACGGCGAGTGTGCCTATGACCTGGTGTATGTAGCCTCTCCGGAGGTCTTTCAAGACCGGCTGCCGGAGTTTGAGCGGTTTGTCAAGGGTTGGGTCTTGACCGAGAAAGGCTCTGAATCCCAGGTGAAGTAACTAACGTTCCGAGTGTACGGAACGACGAGAAGGACATCCGGTGCGTAACGTAGCTGTAGCAGTTGGGGGCCAGTCGATTCGATTGCTCGAATTGTTGGGCGGGCTCTCGCAGCTTACGTATGATACTGTCTGCTGCGCCTGCACGCCTCCGTTCAACCCCCGTGAGCTCATCCGGCAAGTCGATCATATCGGGGTGAAGTCTATCTCGATCGCCGGCGTGGCTGCGGCTTTCACCGGCCTCGTCCTGGCATTGCAAACCGCATACGGTCTGAGCCGATTCGGAGCGAAGGCGTATGTGGGGATTATCGTCTCACTCTCGATGGTCCGCGAATTGGGACCGGTTCTCACAGCCCTGCTGGTGGGGGGGCGGGTCGGCTCAGGGATCACCGCCGAGCTGGGATCGATGAAGGTCACGGAGCAGATCGATGCGATGCGGGCTATGGGGGCAAACCCGGTCAAAAAGCTGGTGGTACCCAGAGTGCTGAGCACAATGCTGGTCCTGCCGCTACTGACGGTCATGGCGGACATCCTGGGCATTCTGGGCGGCATGGTCATCTCCAAGTACGAGTTTCAGGTTGATTATCACTTCTACTACAATACGGTAACTCGCAACCTGACGCTGGCTGATATTGTGAGCGGTCTGGGCAAGACAGTCGTCTTCGGCTTCATTATCGCCATCGTCGGCTGCTACAAGGGGCTTGCTACAGTGGGCGGCACAGAAGGCCTGGGCAAAGCCACAACCGCAACGGTTGTCACCTCGGCCATCGCTGTCATTATCTCGGATTTCTTTCTGACAAAGTTCTTCTGGTGGCTGGAGGGCTGGTGAGATGAGCGCTCCGGCCATTGAGTTCCGCCAGGTCTACAAGTCGTTCAACCACTTACCGATCCTGGCCGGGATGGATTTTACGATCGAGCCGGGCGAGACGGTCACCATCATCGGCGGAAGTGGGATCGGGAAAAGCGTCACCTTAAAACTGATCGTCGGCCTGCTCAAGCCGGAGGCAGGCCAGGTTCTCATTGAGGGGGAGGACATTGTACCGCTGGCGGAGGACCAGCTCATCAGAATTCGAAAGAAGATCGGGATGGTCTTTCAGAGCTCGGCGCTCTTCGATTCCCTCTCGGTGGCGGAGAATATCGCGTACCCTCTGCGGGAACATACAGCTATGTCGGAGCGGGAGATCCGGGAGCGGATTGCAGAGACGCTCCATCTTGTAGGACTCGAGGGCGCCGAGGACAAGGAGCCGGCCGACCTGTCGGGCGGGATGAGAAAGCGGGTCGCCTTAGCCAGAGCGATCGCACTCACGCCAAGGATCATATTATACGACGAGCCGACGACCGGCCTGGATCCTACCAACACTGAGAAGATCAATGAGTTGATCGTCGACATGGACAGAAAGCTCGAGGTGACGTCGGTGGTGGTCACTCACGACATGCGGAGCGCATTCAAGATTTCCAATCGGATCGGCCTGCTGGACAAGGGCAAGATTGTCATCGTCGGAACGCCTGAGGAGATCCAACACGCCGATCTACCGCTGGTCCGGCAGTTTGTCAACGGGACAATGGCGTGAAGACGCAGCCATCAGCGCTCAGCTATCAGCAAGAACGATTACGCTGAGCGCTGAACGCTGACTAAGAGGCAACTGAATGGCGGAACGTGAGCAGTGGATGCGGTTGCGTGTGGGAATCTTTGTTCTGGGACTCCTGACTCTTTTCATCGTGTTCGTTCTGACTATCGGAAGCCGGAGCCGGATCTTCGAACGCCACTACACTCTGCACGCCTTTTTCAGCAACATCGAGGGACTCAATGTTGGCGCGCCGGTCCGTCTCGCCGGTACCTCCGTCGGTTCCGTCGATGACATTACCTTCAGTAAGGACCTTGCCAGCAAGAAGATCCGGGTCACCATGAGTCTGGACGCCAGGCTTCAGGACCGAATACGGGAGGATTCGATTGCGAGCATTGAGACCGTTGGGCTGGTCGGAGACAAGGTGCTCGAGTTAACGGTGGGCAGTCCTGATAAGCCGACCCTGCCCCCAGGGGCGACGATTGCGAGCGTCGATCCGCCCGACTATGCCAAACTGCTTCAGAAAGGCGATCAGATCGTGAACAATGTGGTGAAGATCTCAGACGCCTTGAACCAGCTCGTGGGCGGCGGCGGGGCAGAAGCGCGGCAGGATCTGGCCAAGGGCATCGCCTCCTTCAACCGGATTATGAGCGAGATCGAACAGGGGACCGGACTGCTCCACGCGCTGGTCTATGAGAAGCGCTCGGGCAACATCCTGAAGGAGTTGTCTGACACGACCGTCGCCCTTCAACAGTTGGCACATTTAATGAAGCAGTTTCAGAATCAAAAGGGGTTGGCGCACGTCCTGTTTGCAGATCCACGAGCCGAATCGATCATGGCCGATCTCGATCAGACCTCCAAGAATCTCAAGTCGGTCTCCGGCCGCCTGGCTCAAGGGGAGGGGACGCTTGGCGCCCTCATCGACGACCCTACGCTGTATGAGGATCTGTCGTCGCTCCTGCGTGGGGCCAATCGCAGCCGGATCCTGCGAAGCCTGATCCGGTCCACTCGGCGGTCCGGCGCCCCGGTTGAGCCTCAATGAGTACGCCCTCTCCGGTATCGGTGATCGTCCACGGCCACTTCTACCAGCCACCGCGCGAGAATCCCTGGACCGATGAGGTGGAGCAGCAGTCCTCCGCCGCCCCCGCCCACGACTGGAATCAGCGGATTACGGCGGAGTGCTATACCCCGAATGGATGGGCCAGGCTCCTGGACCACGAGGGCCGGATCGTCAGGCTGATCAACAACTATGCGGGCATCAGCTTTGATATCGGACCGACACTCTTCCGCTGGCTCGAACGCAACGCCCCCGAGACTGTTCGCCGCATGATCGAGGGCGATCGCGACAGCATGATCCGATGCGGCGGCCACGGCAATGCTATGGCCCACCCGTACGTCCACGCCATCCTGCCGCTCGCCCACCCAACAGACCGCGTCACGCTGATCAGGTGGGGAGTCGCCGAGTTTGAGTCTCGCTTCGACCGCAAGCCGGAGGGGATGTGGCTTCCGGAGACCGGGGTGGACTTGGCTACCCTTTCGCTGCTCAGTGCGCACGGGATCCGTTATGCTGTCCTGGCGCCGTGGCAGGCTACACGGGTGCGCCCGTTAGAAGGAGAGCGGTGGCATGAACTGGGCTCGGATTGGATTGATCCGTCGCGCCCATACAGGTGTCGCCTGCCGCATGGGGGCACGATCGACCTGTTTTTCTATGATGCAGGCCTGTCCCGCGCTATCGCCTTTGATGGCCTGTTACAGGGACCCGATCGCCTCGCCGGCCGACTTGCCGATGTCGTCCGCAGCTCGCCATCACGCCTGCATATCCTCTGCACCGACGGTGAGTCGTACGGTCATCATACCAGGTTCGGAGAGCGCGCGCTGGCCGTGTTGCTGGCGAAAGAGACCGCGTCGAAGGAGTTCGCGATCACTAACTTCGGGGCCTACCTCGCGAGCGCGCCCCCCACACATGAGGTTGTGATTCGAGATGAAAGCGCCTGGAGCTGCGCCCACGGCTTGGGGCGGTGGAAGGAAGACTGCGGATGCAGCACCGGCGGCCAGCCGGGTTGGCGCCAGAGCTGGCGGGCGCCCTTCCGAGAGGCCATTGACGGTCTTCGCAACGATCTGCACCGCCTCTTTGCAGAACAGGCGGGTCGATTGTTTACCGATGTCTCGGCCGCGAGGAACGATTACATCGCCGTACTCCTTGATCGGAGCAACCCCGCCGTTGAGGCATTCTTCGGTAAGCACGCTCGCCGATCGCTCTCGACGCAGGATAAAGCGGCGGCACTACAACTACTGGAGATGCAGCGACACACCCTTCTGATGCAGTCCAGCGACGGCTGGTTCTTCAGCGATATCTCCGACATCGAGGCTGTGCAGAATCTTAAACATGCGGCGCGGGCTCTTGATCTCGCTTCTGCCTTCGTAACGGCGAATCTGGAAACGCGATTTCTGGCCAGACTTCAGGCGGTAAAGAGCAATCTTCCCTCTGAACGCGACGGCCGGCGTATCTGGGAAGTCAGGGTTCGCACGACACGGGTCGACCTCGCTCGTCCCGCAGTCCTATACGCCATGCGGTCGCTGGCGGCGAACCTGCCCGAGCCCTATCGCGTGTACAGCTTTGACCTCCATCGGTTGAGCCTTGAGCGCTTCCCGTTCATCAATGGGACGATGCTCGTCGGCGGCGTCGAGGTCTGCTCATCCCTCACCCTCGAGCGCAAGGCGTTCGGATTTGTCCTCAAATGGTTGGATGCCGACGGCATAGCCGGCTATCTGTTTCCGTGGAAGGGCGAGGAGGATCTCCGGCGACGGCGAGAGGCATGTGAGGGTCAGGGCGAAAGCCTGTCACTGCCGGACGACACCCAGACCGTACCGATTTCATTCAAGATGCTTTCCCAGGAAGAGCGGCAGGAGGTCTTAATAGCGTTCTACGCGGGGTGGGACGTACTCCGCAAACGCTACGATGAGCTGGCAGCGCGAACTCAGGGATTGCTCCGCGCGTTCTTGGACGGGGGGGTCGCTCCCCCGGAGGCGCTGAAAGCCCCGACTGCGTTTATCGTAAGCCGCACTCTGGAGGAATCCATGCGGCAGTGGCTGTTGGAAGGCGGGACAGACCTATACCGCTGTCTACTGCTGCTGGCTGATGACGCGAAGCGACTCGATCTTCCACAACCGGCGCACTTGCAGGATCTCCTGACCAGGGCATTCGGGATGCGGTTGACGCGGCTACGCGAATGTCCTGACTCAGATCGACTCCGGGAGGTACAGGATGTTGTCGACCTCGCTGACCGGCTTGGCTACACCATGGACCAACCGGAATCTGTCGTCCTGATGTATGACCTCCTCACGCACGATCTGCCGCCGCTGATTGAGCAGACACTGCAGACCGAGTCCAGGGAGCAGTGCGACCTGATCTTGGCTGTTCTTCGCCTTGGCGAACAATTCGGATTTGCAACCGGGAGACTTCGGCAGCGCCTTCGTCCATTCGAAGAGCGACTGGCGGCCGATCCCGGTCTCTGGCCGTAAAGGCAGTAGTCAGTGTTCAGTTTTTAGCGACAAGCTGATGGTTGAGAGCTAAAAGGAGTATCATGGAAGGCTTAGACAGCGGAACGCTCTTGCTGGAGACAATCTTCATCTTCATGCTCATTCTGCTCAACGGCTTCTTCGCCGGCTCGGAGATGGCCATTGTGTCGCTCCGCCGAAGCCGGGTGCAGGAACTTGTGGAAGCCGGAGATAGCCGGGCATCGACGGTTCAGCGGCTCAAGGATGACCCCGACCGATTTTTTACCACCATCCAGATCGGGATCAATCTCGTCAGCACGCTGGCCTCCGCGCTCGGCGGGGCGCTGGCAGTGAGAGTGATCCGCCCGTTGCTGGATCGCCTTCCCGGCGGCGGACTGGGAGCGGGGGGCGAGCTGGTTGCCCTTGGGATAGTGGTCATGGTTATCACCTATCTCACGATCGTCTTTGGAGAGCTGGTTCCCAAATCGCTTGGCCTCCGCTATGCGGAACGGGTTGCCCTCGCGATCGCCGGACTTCACGAGGCCCTTGGCCGGTGGTTCTCGTTGTTCGGTCGTCCGTTGACTGCGTCAAGCCGCCTGATCCTTTCGCTCTTCCGCGCCGCTCCTCATGGAACGACAGGGTTTGTCAGCGAGGAGGAGATCAAGTTGATGGTCCAGGAAGGGAAGGAGCAGGGAATTTTCGACCAGACCGAGCAGGAGCTGATTCATAGCGTCTTCGAATTCACGGAGACCTCGGTCAAGGAGGTCATGATTCCTCGCCCCCAGATTGAGGCGATTGAGCTGGACACCCCGCTGGCAGAGGTACTCAAGTTCGTGGTGGAGACGGGTTACTCCCGATACCCCATCTACCACAAGAGTCTGGACGACATCTGCGGCATCCTGCACTACAAGGACCTGCTGCGGCTACAACTGGAGGACCGCGAGATCTCCCTCAAGACCATCACGCACCCCGCCTACTTCGTCCCGGAAACAATGCAGGTCAGCCAACTCCTGAAGGAGCTCCAACGGCGGCGGCTTTCGATGGCGATCGTGGTGGATGAACATGGGGGCGTGGACGGGCTGGTCGCCATGGAGGATCTCCTCGAAGAAATCGTCGGAGAGATCCACGATGAGTACGAGGCTACAGAGAAACCCGTCGAACATCTGCGAGACGGCTCGCTCATCATCGACGCCTCGCTGAACATCAAGGACCTGCACGATGAGTACGGGTTGCCCTTTCCTGAATCGCCGACTTACGAGACCCTGGCGGGCTTTATGCTGACCCAGCTTCAGCGTATACCGAAGGGTGGCGACATCATCACCTATCAGGGCAAGAAACTGACGATCGTTGATATGGAAGGCCGCCGTATCGCCCGAATCAAGGTTGAAGACGTGCCGGCCACGCATTGAACAGGAGACATGATATGAATCAGTTGTCCCTGATAGGCTTCCTGATACTCGCAATGATCGTCGCTATCTTTTCCATTCAGAACTCCGGTGAGGCGGTTGTTACATTTATCGGGTGGCAGTTTCAGAGTTCGCTGGTGGTCGTGATCCTGATTTCAACTGCCCTCGGGGCGATCATGGCCATCTTCTTGAGTCTCCCCGGTACATTCCGGCTGCGCATGCGAATGCGGGAACAGGCACAGCGAATTGCTGAGCTCGAGCAGCAACTCCAACAACGCGAAACAAAACGCACGAAGGATCTGTCCGACACCCAATGAGCGGAAAGCGAGGTCCCGCACGGTAGATTTCGGGAGCATTCAGATCGTATGCAGGACTTTTCTAGAGGAGAAAGTAGGACATAGAAGATAGTTTGGTATATAATGTTTTTGATTGTGTGATTTGAATGGCTGTCCCGGTAACAATCGAAGGAGGAACTGAATAATGAAATACCTAATATCATTATGCTGCGCAATATTTCTATTTATCGCCTGGACGTCCCAGGCCGGCGCCCACGGCGGTGAGGGGATGGGCGGCATGGACAAGATGGACGCGTGCGTCCAAAAGAAGGGGCACTACACGGTTCACTTCTCGGCCTACCAGCAACAATACGGCGAATCAGCGATCGGCATGCTGCAGGAAGTAGGATCCGAAAAGCTCAAGCGGGAATTCCAGTCGTATTGTGAAGGACTACCGAAAACGGGCAAGATGGCGATAACCTTTGACCTGCTCAATGAGGAGATGCGAGATCTGCCCATTTCCGTTCAGATTGTGTCGGCCGACGAAGACCGTAGCAAAGGTCATGAAGACGGCGATAGCGCGCATTCCCATGCTATCGTCTCTCTGCCGCCGACAGTGTACCGTGATGGGTCGATTAGACTCACGGCCGATATTCCCACAGCCGGTCATTATAAGGCCATTATGAAGTTGGAAGAGGTCGGGCCAGGGATTGCCCATAAGCCCCATACTGCCGCCGACCCGGGAGAGTTGGACTTGGTCAGGCACAGCCACGGCGGCGGTAGCGACCCGACAGATGTGGAGATGCATGCCGTTGATCCGACGTTTACTATGCCCTTTACGGTCGGCCTAACGCAGGCAGCGGGATCTTCGTTCGTGTCCACCGTGGGGCTCCAGGTAATCGGTATAGTGTTCGGCCTGTCGGTCCTTGTCGGTGGCCTCATCTTCTTCAGGAACGGTAAGCAGAAAAAAGAGGCCTAAGAGAACAGCGAAGACTTGCCGGATTTTTCTCCGGCACGGGAAATAACCCGGCTATTCAAGCAGTGAATGGGTGCTCGACGGCGGCCCTGATTTCAGAACCGAATGTGCGGGGCCGTCGCGAGAATCGCCCGCGGGTCTTTCCACCCACCACGAATGCTCCCGCCCTCTCTGTCTCCGGTATGGTCTTACTCAGACACGTGAGCAAGAAGGCATGTATGGGGATGGGCCCCGCATGCGTTGCCACGGCGGCCCATGCCGGTCCATTCTGGCCCGTCATTCCGTGCTTGATACGGAATCCAGTCGGGCTCTCTAGATACCGGCTTTCGCCGGTATGACGAACTCGCGGCAAGCTGCGGGGAATGAACCCTCAGTAGATTCAAAAGGTGTTCACATGCAGCACGTGAGACTATTCCGCGGGCATATCTTGAATCCGGCGGCAGAAGATCGGTATACGCTTCATGCGGACGGAGGAATGGTCACAGATGAAGGCGGCATCATTCTCGAAGTCGGGGACTATCCTGCGGTAACAGATCGGTATCCGAGCGCCACCCTGATTGACTGCTCCGATCGCCTGATTCTACCTGGCTTTATCGACACCCACACCCACCTTCCGCAATACAGGGCAGTGGCGTTGTACGGCCAAGAACTGCTCGAGTGGCTCAATCGAGACATCTTGCCGGCAGAAAGGGAGTTCACTCCTGAGGCCGCCGATACCCTGTGCCCCCTTTTCTTCCGCACGCTCCTCTCTTATGGTGTGACGACCGCTGCCGTCTATTGCTCGGTCCAGAAGGAGAGTACCCACGTCGCCTTTGAATGGGCAGAAAAAACAGGGATCAGGGCGATCATCGGGAAGGTCATGATGGACCGGAACGCTCCGGATTTTCTTCTGGAAAACACGGTAGAATCGCTTCACGCGAGCGAGGAGGTATGCCGAAAGTGGCACGGCGCAGCCAATGGGAGGTTGCTCTATGCCTTTACGCCGAGGTTTGCTCCGACATGCAGCAGGGCACTGATGAGGGGTGTGGGTGAGCTGGCCAGCCAGTACGGTGCGTACATTCAGACCCATCTAGCCGAAAATCCGGCTGAGCTACAATGGGTCAGAGAACTGTTCCCGGAGGCCAGAAGCTACACTGATGTCTATTTCAGAGCCGGCCTCTTGGGCCCTAAGACTGTGCTGGCCCACGCCATCCATGTCAGCTCCGATGAGCGGTGCCTGCTAACAGAAACGGGAACCTGCGTGTCTCACTGCCCCACCTCCAACCTCTTCCTCAGGAGCGGACTCATGCCGTTGCGCGAACTGCTGGACATGGGGCTACATATCGGTTTAGGGTCGGACGTGGGCGGTGGGCCGACCCTCTCTCCGTTTGAAATCATGCGCTCAGCGATCTATGTCCACACCGCCCGCCGTTTTCTCCCTGACTTCGGCGGTGGAGACATCTCCCCAACCACGGCCTTGTATATGGCAACACTGGGAGGCGCAAAGGCGTTAGGACTGGACGACAAAATCGGCAGCCTTGCATGCGGCAAAGAGGCGGACTTCATCGTGGTGAATCCACAAAGACTCAGCCCATTGTCGACAGAAAAAGCGATGGACATCTCCCCGGACACGCTTATCTCCCGCATGATCTTTCGGGGGGATGACCGTATCGTTGAGCAGACCTACGTTCGGGGAGTCCTCTGCCACGATCGCAGTTCGCACGGAAACAACGAGAGGTAAAGCTCTAAGCGCAATGTTACGCGAGTCTACCTAAGCGGCGCCGAGCCGAGCCCAAATCTTAGTTATTCATGGTCTCAGCTTTTGGTGGCAGGAATGCCAAAATGAGGTCCTTACGCGCGCGAAAGCCGTCTGGCTCTTGGGCAAGGAGTCCCATCTGGATCAAGGCCTTCACATCGCGGGACAGCGTCTTAGCTGTCTTGCGAGCATACGCGGCCGCGATACGCGGGCTGACCTGAGAAAGCTCCGACAAAGGAAGCGGCCTGGTACCCTGTGAAAGGTCCAGAACCAGGTGCCGGCGTCGTGCGTCGCTGGGGCTCTTCTTGTCGCTGAACGTCTCATGGACGTAATTGCGCCACGCCACATCCAACTGCTGAGCCCTGATATCTTGTAGCTGAGACCGAAGCCCATCTAACAGGCCTTGTGTTGCGTAGAGTATAAATGGCAATACGTCGCCTCCGGAGCGGCTCGCGTGATCGAGTTGACGGTAATACTCGGTCCGAGTCTGATTGTAGTGATTACTCAGAAGATGGGCAGCGGGGGCCGGCACGCCGGATGCGATCAAGATCTGAAACTCAACCAACCGGGCGGTTCGGCCATTTCCATCTCCGAATGGGTGAATCCATGCCAGATAGAGGTGTGCCAGCACAGCCTTGAGAATCGCATAGACGATCACCGTCTCCGGTCGTGGATTGAAGGCCTTACTATTGAGCCACTCACAGAGGCGATCCAGTAGATATTCGCAGTCCTGGGCCGGAGGGGCGTGATAGCGCCCAACGCCGACCGCATGCCCTCGGATCTCGCCAGGCATCACCTCTTCATCTAACCTGAGTTTGTCCAAGACGATCTGATTCAACTTTTTGACTATATCAGACGTAAGGGTAGGAGTTCTCCTTGCTTTAATATCTGACAGGATAAGGTTGCAGCCGGTGACAATGTTATCTATCTCCTGTGCAAGGTACTCGCGCGAAGGTGGAAGCTTGAGCCTGCCTTGCAGATGCCGCAGAACCTCCTCCTCAGAGAGTGTGTTTCCTTCAATAGCCGTGGTCGCAAGAACGCCCTTGGCCAAATACAATTGATATAATTTATTTGCTGTATCCGGACGCAAAGGAACGCCGGCAATATGCTCGCACTTTGATTGGCACTCTCCCAGCATGATCCACAGACCGCTTGGCGCGCGGCTGAAGTCAACTGAGAATGTTAACCAAGGATGTGTCTTCTCATATGTCCTCATATTTGTCCATAACTATACCTTATTTTATAATACGTTACCAGCTACGTACTACTATAAGTGCTATCTATGTGTCCATAATATTGGAGATATACATAAATGTCAACGCCTGGGGGACCCCAAGTCGAATTCGGACACCTCCTGGAGAAGAAAGCTTGGCAAACACAACACTGGGAGACCGCCTGCCTAGGTTACGCATAGTGACTGAAACAGCAGGAAGGAGCGGACATGCCACCAAAAGGGTGAAGGTCGGAGAAGACACAGTTGCAGTCGCAGTTCAAGCAGAGGAAGGCCACGAAGACCTACCGCTACGATCCGAGTCTGGACTCGGCCCTCTCGTGGAACGTGAGCGCCGACCCGGGCCAACACCGGAGCCCGCTTCTTCACGTTGCTCCAGATTGATGTACCGGCCCATCTCGTAGGCCGTCTGGGATAGAACCCTAATGTGGAGGTGAGCCTGGGGCTCATTCGCCCCTGGCATTTACTTGCCCGCCGTTCGCTGCCGAATCTGCTCCAGCGCCTTCCGCGCCGCTCTCCGAACATGTTCATCAGCATCCTGTTGGGCAATGCACTCCAGGTCGGGCAGGAGGCGGGTACTACCCCAGTCGCCTAGCGCCCTAGCAGCTCGCACACGCACGCTGCTGTCTACCGTCTCGTCGCTCACTGTCAAAGCGAAGGCTGCGCTATCTCGGGACTCTCCTGCCTCCAGGTCAACCTCACTGTGTAACTCGCCTCAATGCCTGTTTTTGCGACCACCAGTGTGTTCAATTCGCCCGACGCCTTCAACCCGAAGGTGATCTCTATCTCATCAGGGGATTCGTACAAACTACGTATCTTGTCTACGATGACAAGTGCGGCGTTGCGCGCATTCTCGGCCGCCTGCTCAAAGCTCTCACGTGCACGTTCGGCCACCTCGCCCAAACCGGCCTTGACGACACTACCGTCAGGCCCGTCACTCTCGATCACGACCGTGCTCCCATCGGGCAAATCGAACTCGACATAGCGGCTCATTGTGTCCTCCAATCCGCATGAGTATCACATTGATTATCGCGTTGATTCGACGTTATCGCCTTTTTCGCCACACGGCTTTTCACAATCATCAGTTTATTACCACATTGTGGGTCGTGATTACCACGTTTCTCCTAAAAGAGACTCTGGCCCGTTCCCTTGCAGCTCAGTTCCCTTTTCTCTCAAAGGCAACCCAACCTCCAGGGTGAAAACTCCATGATTTCTAAGGTTTTTCCTTGACAGACTGGAGGCTAAGTTGTTAGCCTGTATGGCGCTCAGGCTATTCAAGGAATCCACCATATTGTAAGCTACGGGTATTACTTTTTCGCTTTCTCGACACACAGAGATGATCGTGAAAAGCTCAGCAGGACAGGTGATGACGTTCCAGGAATTGATCCTCGCATTGCAGCGGTTTTATGCGGAGCAGGGTTGCGTCATTCAGCAGCCGTACGACGTAGAAGTGGGCGCGGGGACGATGAATCCGGCGACCTTTCTGCGTGTACTCGGCCCTGAGCCGTGGAATGTCGCCTATGTCGAGTCGACCCGGCGCCCCGCTGATGGACGGTATGGGGAAAACCCGAATCGCCTCCAGCACTACTACCAGTACCAGGTCATCATGAAGCCATCTCCTGACAACATTCAGGAGATCTACCTGGACAGCCTTCGGAGCCTTGGGATCGACCCGCTCAAGCACGATATCCGTTTCGTAGAGGACGACTGGGAGTCGCCGACCCTTGGCGCCTGGGGTCTCGGTTGGGAGGTCTGGCTGGACGGCTTGGAGATTACCCAGTTCACTTACTTCCAGCAGGCTGGAGGCGTCGACCTGAAGCCGATCTCTGCAGAGTTGACCTATGGGATCGAGCGGATCGCCATGTTCCTGCAGGGAGTGGACAGCGTCTACGACCTGACGTGGGTCAAGGGCGTGACCTACGGCGATATCCATCATAAGAGTGAGGTGGAGTGGTCGATCCACAACTTTGAGGAAGCCGATGTGGCGCTTCAGTTTCAGCTTTTCGACCAGTATGAACGGGAAGGACTCCGCCTGATCGAGAAAGGACTGGTGCTGCCGGCATACGACTACTGCCTCAAGTCCTCTCACACGTTTAACCTCCTGGACGCCAGAGGCGCCATAGGTGTCACTGAGCGGACCAGTTTCATCGGTCGCGTCAGAAACCTCGCTCGCCGCTGCGCGGAAGCCTATCTGAAGCAGCGTGAGGAGGTCGGCTTCCCACTCATGAAGGCGTGGCAGCCCTAACCGCATGATGCAGGATAATTCTTGATGACCCAAGACCTGTTGTTTGAGATCGGTATCGAGGAGATCCCTTCCGGTTACCTGACGCCGGCGTTGAAGGATCTGGCGACACAGGCGCGTCGCCTGTTCGAAGAGCACCGCATCGCCTTTACCGGCGTGCGCACATTCGGTACGCCTCGGCGCCTCACCCTGCATGTGGAGCGGCTGGACCAGAATCAAGGCGATCTGGTTCGCGAGGTGGTTGGGCCATCCAGAGCGGCCGCGTTCGATCAGGAAGGCCGTCCGACCAAGGCTGCGCTTGGCTTCGCAAGGGGACAGGGCGTCCCGGTGGAGCAGCTCCGCGTGAAGACACTTGATCGGGGAGAGTATGTTGTGGCTGCCATCGTCGAGCAGGGCGCGCGTCTGGACGAGATCCTGCCGGTTGTCCTGCCCCGTCTGATCACCTCGCTCTCCTTCCCGAAGTCGATGCGATGGGGACAAGGTGCGTTTCGGTTTGTCCGTCCGATCCGGTGGCTCGTTGCCCTGTACAGTGGCCGGGTGATTCCCTTTGAAATTGACGGGGTCATAAGCGGGAATAAGACGTGCGGCCATCGATTCCTGAGCCGAGGCCAGATCCGTGTTAGAAACTTCCAGGATTATATCGAAAAGCTGGAGGAGCGGTATGTCATCGTCAACCAGCACCGTCGCCGCGAGCTGGTGACACGGTTGGCCAAGGAGGCCGCAGCCAAAGTCGGCGGGAAGCCCGTGTTTGACGATGAGTTGGTGGAGATGGTGGCCAGTCTGGTGGAATACCCTACCGCGGTGTGCGGTGGCTTCGAACAGGAGTATCTCAGCTTACCGCGTGAGGTGATCATGACGCCCATGCGGAAGCACCAGCGCTACTTCCCGGTGACGGACGATGCCGGCAAGCTCCTCCCCTATTTCGTGACAATCTCCAACATGAAGGCAAAGGATATGGGCCTGATTCGTGCCGGCAACGAACGGGTCCTCAGGGCACGATTGAAGGATGCAGCCTTCTTTTTTACGGAGGATCGCAGACTCGAGCTTCACGAGCGAGTTCCTCAACTGAGAGGGATTACCTTTCAGGAGCGACTTGGCACCATGCTCGAAAAGGTCGGTCGGCTGACGGAACTGACCGCCTACCTGGCCGAGCAGGTTGCCCCGCACCTTGCGCATGATGCCTGTCAGGCGGCTCAGTTGTGCAAGGCCGACCTCGTGACCACGATGGTCAAGGAGTTCCCGAGCCTGCAAGGGGTCATGGGCCGTGAATATGCGCAGCTCTCCGGGGAACCTGCCGTTGTGGCCCAGGCGATTGAGGAACACTATCTCCCTCGTTTTTCCGGCGACAGGCTCCCGGAATCACTGGTTGGCGCCCTTGTGGGTATCGCCGATCGGCTCGACACCATCTGCGGCTGCTTCGGCATCGGACTCATCCCGACCGGATCGGAAGATCCGTACGCCCTCCGGCGACACGCGCAAGGGATCATACAGATCCTTCTCAATGCAGGTATCGATCTGCCACTCTCACAGCCGATATACAAGAGCTTGGATCTCCTCAGTGATCGCGTGACGCTCCCGCGTGAGCGTGTCGCACAAGAGGTTATGGAGTTTCTGGCGGCCAGACTCCAGGCGATCCTGATGGAACGGGGTGTACCCGGCGATCTCGTCGAGGCTGCCCTCTCCGTCGATGCAGAACGGGTCTCAGATGCCGGTAAACGCGCCGAGGCCCTGGCCACCTTCAGACGAGAGGCCGATTTTACAGAATTGGCGGCCGCCTTCAAGCGGGTTATCAGGATCCTGCCCAAGGACTTCTCGAAGCCGGTCGATCCACGGCGATTCGTCAGCAGCGCCGAGCGGGCGCTTCATGGCGAAGCAGCCACATTGCGGGCCGAAACGGAACCCCTTATGCAATCGGGCGACTATGTGCGCGCTCTGCAGCTCATCGCCGCGATCCGCCCTATTGTGGATATGTTCTTCGAAGAGGTTCTGGTGATGGTGGAGGATCGGGACCTGCAGGACAACCGTTTGGCCATTCTGAAGGAGGTTGCAGACCTGTTTTGCGGGATTGCGAATTTCAGCAAGATTATGGCTTCGTAAGCCTTTAGCCCTCAACGCGTTCGTTGCGTTTATTGGGTTCGTTGCGTTCGGCGTATTGTGATCTTCGCTGCACGCTATACGCTATACGCTGCACGCTCATTGTGAGGGGTATTGATGAACGCAGAGATCTTGGAGCGGATCAACCGGGGTATCATCCTCAGGACCGGGGCGTATCTGACAAACGATCACTTCGTCCTGCCCTCCGGTCGCCACACCCAGGAGTATGTGGAGAAGGCGTTGGCCACCACCGAGCCGGCCTTTACGGAAGGGCTGGGAGACGTGATTGCAAAACATTTCGCGGAAGAGCCGATCGATCTGATCCTGACTACCGGCTACGGTGCCTCGCTGCTGGGCCATTGTGTGGCGCGCGCCCATCCGTTGCGACCTCGCTTCATCTATGCCAACAAGCAACGCAACGACTCCGGCGTCAGTCAGGTCACGCTTCCGAGGGAATTCCGACAGTATTTTGTCGGCAACCCCAGGGTGCTGATCGTCGAAGACATTATGACCACCGGTGAGACGGTCAAGGGGCTCATTAAGCTCGTCAAATCATTGGGCGGAACGGTGAGCGGGATCGGGACGCTCTGGCGACGAATGCGAAAAGTGAATTTCAAATTCCCCTTTTTTACGCTGGTCGATCGGGAATTCCCCACATACACCCCGAAGGACTGCCCGATGTGTCGCAGAGGGATGCCGATCAATCAGGAGTTTCTAACAGTGCCCAGCCGGCAGAAGTCTCGTCGAGTCAGGGCTGGGGCTCGCTGACGGTCGTGCCCAGAACCCGCAATGCTGCCAGGCGCTTTCCGACCGTGGAAACCGCGACCGTCGAGTGGGACGAGTGCCGCCCCTCCGGAGAAGGACCTCCGACAGAAGGCGGCGCCTTCTCACATTCAATGCAAGCGGCAGGCGGAGCATTCGAGCCCTTGCTTCCCTGTTCAAACCTCGACTGTCAAGACGGCGGGTTCGAGATCCTGGAAGCACTGGAATGGATGATCAGCAACCGGCGCACGGAGAAGACCGGGCTACTGGTCTGTATCGGGTGGGAACGTACAAAGGGCAGGCAGACAGAACCATCGCCATGTACGCGGGCGATCAGCTATCAAATCAAACTGATCTATCGGAAGATCGACCGTGCCAGGACCCAACCAAAAAGAACGCACAAGGATAAAGATGTGGTGAGGATACATGAGGCATAACGTCCACGTCACTCGCACCCAAGAGGAGACCTGTATGATCAGCGGATTGAGGCGGATACCGGCGTATATCTGGCTGGCTATGTTCGCAATCCTGTCACCTGCCATATCATGGGCTGAGATCCTCCCTCAAGAGGCAGTGACGCTGGGGCGAGAGACTGAACTCATTGCGGTCCGCACCCTCGCTTTCGCCGGCACAGAGGGCCCACCGGCAGCGGCAAGCGGGCAAAAACCAACCTTCCACCCCGAAGAAGGATTCCAATCGGGAACGTGGCATTTGGGCGTCAAGACCGGCGGTACCGACACTGTCAAGATTTTTGCGGGTAGGCACCCCGATGTTCAATTTGTCCCGGTCTTCTTCCAGATCGGCTATACGGTCACCGATGTCCATGGCCCGTTCCCGGTTCGCGGGAGCCTGGAAGTCATCTTTGAGCCGACCCTCCTCATCACAACAAACCCGGAAACAGAGGTTGGAGGGGGCGCAAGCCTCCTCTTCCGCTATAATTTCGTAACGGGCACTCGGTGGGTGCCGTTCTTCGAGGTCGGCATCGGTATCCTCGACGCGGATCTGAACGTCCCACGGGACCTCAACAGCCGGCTCAACTTTACCATTCTGGGCGGACCTGGAATCAATTACTTCCTGACCGATAACCTGGCTATTCTGGGACAAGTTGGTTTACACCATATCTCGAATGCCGGCCGCAAAAGCCCGAACGTCGGCGTCAATTCGGTCATGGGTCTGCTGGGGGTCTCGTACTATTTCTAGAACAAGCTCTCAGCAGTCAGCTAGACATCAGAAAAGCTGAGAGCTGGCTGCTGAGCGATTCCCCCACGCGTTACTCTTTGCTGCCGCCGCGAACCCATTTGTTTGGTGTGCCGTCAAGAGGAGAGCTCTCGTCCGGTCGCCAGAGCACCGACTGCTCGATCTGCCTGGCAAGGGTAAAGTCCTTTTCGGTGATCCCACCGGCGGCGTGGGTCCTCAGCTTCACCCAGACCTTGCCCCATGTGACCTCCAGGTCCGGGTGATGCCAAGCGGCCTCGGCCAGGTAGGCAATCGTGTTGACCAACATCAGAGTGGTCGGCCAGCCGTCGGTGTTGAATTTTCTCCTGATCCATCGCCCCTCCAGATACCACCCCGGCAGCTCTTGCTTCAGGCGTTCGGCCACTTCCTCGTCCGGAAGGGCCGGATACTCTTTGGCTGTTGACATGGCCTCGCTCCTTTTTCCTCAATCAATGACGTGCTCGCCTCTTATTCGAAATGTACGGTAGGAATTTACATCGGGCAAGCGAATTCTGAGGCCGGGATCGGGTCGACAATTGATGAGCAGGAGGACGTCTCTCCGGGATGGTAATCCCCCACGAAAAGAAAAACGCCCCAGCGATAGGATGCTGAGGCGTCCGCTTTTTTGTTATGTGCGTCTGAGCGGGCCTGGAACTACCCTCTCCTAATGGTGTATCTGCTTATGCTTTACACCTTCGTAGCGGGTTCCGGCGATCTCTTTGAGGCGTTTCAGATCGTGCCTTGCCTCCATCCATCGTATCCCTCCGGAGACCGAGCGCATCATGAGGGAGGTTGTTCGCGCGTAACCTCCAGTATAGCGAACCCCTCGGAGCAACTCGCCGTCCGTGATACCCGTGATAGCCACGAACACATTGCTTCCCTTACAGAGGTCATCGGCAGTTAAGATGCGATCCAAATCGTGACCCTCCGCCTCGAGGATCTGCCGTTCTTGTTCATCTCTCGGCCAGAACCTGCATTGCATCTGACCGCCAAGACACTTCAACGCGCAGGCAATGAGTACCGCCTCCGGAGAACCCCCGGTTCCCATAAGCACATCGATCCCCGTGTCTTCCTCCATTGCCGCCATCACGCCTGGGGCAACGTCCCCCTCACTGATCAGTTTGATCCGGGCTCCAGCCTCTTTCACCTCTTTAATGAGGCGCTCGTGGCGTGGTCGGTCAAGTATGACCACCGTCAGGTCATCAACCTCCCGGCCCTCAGCCTGAGCAATCCGTTGCAGATTCTCTTTGACGGGCGCGTTGATGTTGATGGCGCCGGCGGCCCGAGGCCCGACAACAATCTTATCCATGTAGGCAAGCTGCGTGGAAAACAGCGTATTCCGATCGGCAAGCGCAGCCACAGAGATCGCGCCCGGTCGGCCGTTGGCGAGGAGCGTGACCCCGTCAACCGGATCTACGGCGACATCAAGAGCCGGAGCGGAGCCTGTGCCGACCCGCTCTCCCACCTGCAGCAGGGAGGCCTGACCTTTCTGCTCCTCACCAATCACCACCGTACCGTCGATCTCGAACGAGCTCAAGGCATAGCGCATCGCGTCAACGGCGGCCTGATCAGCGGCGTCACGGTCGCGTCTGCCCATCAGTCGAGCCGCCGCCAAAGCGGCAGCCTCTGTGACCCTGCTGAGCTCGAGAGCCAGGTTCCGATCCATTAGCTCGGTCATAGTATGGTTTCCCTCCCCTGAAGAAGGGTGGAGGGTAGAGGGTTGAGATCTATTTTTCTTCTGGCCTTTACCCTTTACCCTAAACCCTATACCCTGTTTTTTATGCCAGGAGTTCCATGGCTCTGGATACGACATGCTCGGTCGTAAAGCCGAATTGCTGCAAGAGGACCTGATACGGGGCTGAGGCTCCAAAGCGTGTCATGCCGATCACCCCTCCGCGCAGACCGACGTAACGGTGCCAACCGTGAGGAGAGCCCGTCTCAATGGCCAGACGGGCGGTTACCGCCGGGGGAAGCACCTCGTCCCGATACGCCTCCGGCTGCCGATCAAATAGTTCCCAGCTCGGCATGCTGACAACGCGAGCCGGGATGCCTTGGTCGACCAGTCGTCCCCACGCCTCCAGGGCCAGGGACACCTCCGACCCGGTCGCGATAAGAATGACGCGCGGATGACCCTGATCGGCATCGGCCAGGATATAGGCTCCCTTCAAAAGCAGTTCGGCAGGCGGGAATTTCGTCCGGTCGAGAGTCGGGAGCTTCTGCCTGGTCAGCGCCAGCACCACCGGTCCGCTACGGTGTTCCAGGGCGGCGCGCCAGGCGACCGCTGTTTCTGTTGCGTCGGCAGGGCGGATGACCGTAAGGTTGGGTATGGCCCGGAGCGACGACAAATGCTCAATCGGCTGGTGGGTAGGGCCATCTTCGCCCAAACCGATACTGTCATGGGTAAAGACATAGATCACATGGATATGCGACAGCGCCGCCACCCGGATCGCGGGGCGCACGTAGTCGGAAAAGACGAGGAAGGTACCCCCATACGGGATCACCCCCTGGTGCAGTGCCATACCGTTGAGAATCGAACCCATCGCGTGCTCTCGAACGCCAAAGTGAAAGTTCCGGCCCCCGGGGCTTGACCTCTGAAAGTCGCCGCCTCCCTTCAGGTAGGTATTGTTCGACGGGGTCAAGTCGGCTGAGCCGCCGATGAGGGTCGGCAGGGATGAGGCAATCGCATTGAGCACCTTGCCGGAGGCCTCACGGGTCGCGAGGCCTCCGCCGGCAGGGGTGAAGATCGGGATCTTCTCGGCCCAACCCTCGGGGAGCTGCCCACTCATCACCCTGTTCCATTCGTTTGCGAGTTCGGGATACGCGGCAGCGTAGGCATCGAATTTGGTTTGCCACTCTGCTTCCCGGGTACGACCTCGCTGCAGGGCCTCTCGAAAGTGAGCCAGCGCCTCATCAGGGATATAGAACGTGGGCTCAAGCGGCCAGCCCAACGCCTCCTTGGTCAGTCGTATCTCCTCATCTCCCAGAGGCGACCCGTGGGCCTCCGACGTATCCTGCTTATTCGGGCTGCCATAGGCGATATGAGTCCTGGCCATGATGAGCGATGGGCGATCAGATTCGGCCTGAGCCGCACTGATCGCAGCCTCGATCCCCTTCACGTCGTTGCCGTCTACGCGCTGGACATGCCACCCGTAGGCCTCAAAGCGTTGTCCGACATTTTCAGTAAAGGCCATGTCGGTGCTGCCGTCAATGGTAATCCGGTTGTCGTCGTACAGGTAGATAAGCTTGCCCAAGCCAAGATGACCGGCAAGCGAGGCCGCCTCAGAGGTGATTCCTTCCATAAGGTCGCCGTCGCTCACGATGGCATAGGTGTAGTGGTCAACAATCGGGTAACCCGATCGGTTGAAGTGATGTGCTAGAAATCGCTCGGCGATCGCCATCCCGACGCCGTTGCCGAAACCCTGGCCAAGTGGACCGGTCGTCGTCTCCACGCCAGGTGTCATACCATGTTCCGAATGCCCTGGGGTTCGGCTACCCCACTGGCGGAACTGCTTCAATTCATCAAGGGAGAGGTCGTAGCCGGTCAGATGAAGGAGACAATACAGCAGCATGCAACCATGACCAGGCGACAGAATAAATCGATCGCGATTCGGCCATGACGGATCGGTCGGATTATGGCTGAGCGCGCGCGTCCAAAGAGTGTAGGCCATGGCGGCGGCCCCCATCGGCAGCCCAGGATGCCCGGAGTTCGCCTTCTGAACCCCGTCCATAGCCAGCGTTCTAATGGTATTGATGCACAACTGGTCGAGCGTTTCCTGAACGTTTTTCACTGATCCCCCCATTTTTAGAGTGTAGGGGGTAGGGTGTAGGGTGTACCGATATCTCAGTTTCTTACCTTCACCCTCTACCCTATACCCTGTCTTTGCCTATACCTTCACCCCTCACCCTTATTATGACGGCCGTGCGTCTTTTTTGACGCCCCAGAGCCGTTGCTGATCACGCTTGAGATCCTGAGCAGCCACGTACGCAGCCAGATCGGCCATCCGACACGAATATCCCCACTCATTGTCATACCACGCCACGACCTTCACAATCCGGTCCTTCAGGACCAGCGTCATAAGGGCGTCCACGATGGAAGAATGCGGATTACCCTTGAAGTCCATTGAGACCAGCGGCCGATCGCACACCTCCAGGATCCCGCGCAGCCGTCCCGTAGTCGCGGTTCGGAACGCGGCATTCACCGTTTCAGGGGTAACGTCACAACCAAGCTCCGCAACAAGATCGATCACGGATACCGTGGGCGTCGGTACCCGGTAGGCCATCCCGTTGAAGCGACCGGCCAGCTCCGGGATCACCTTGACGAGCGCTCTGGCAGCACCGGTGTCGGTCGGGATGATATTGAGGGCGGCAGCCCTCGATTCCCTCACGTCTTCCGCCCCGCGATCATGAATCGCCTGCGAATTGGTATAGCTGTGCACCGTGCTCATGAACCCCCATTGGATGCCAAACGCATCAAGAAGGACCTTCGCGACCGGCGCCAGGCAGTTGGTTGTGCACGACCCATTTGAGATAATCTGGTGTTGTCCCGGATCGTATCGTTCTTCATTAACCCCCATCACGACCGTCAGATCGTCATTCTTCCCTGGGGCGGAGATCAGCACCCGTTTCGCCCCCGCCGCGAGATGTTTTTCGGCCTCCGGGCGGGCGGTCCCGCGGCCGCTGCACTCCAGTACGATGTCGGCGCCCACATCCGACCAGTTGAGCTTGGTCCAATCGCGTTCGCGGAAGACCGTAATCCGTTTTCCATCGACCCGCATACTGCCTTCATCGCTCTCGACCTTTGCAGGAAAGGCCCCGTAGTTCGAGTCGAATTCCAGTAACAAAGCGTCCGTGCGGGCGCCGGCCGGATCGTTGATGGCCACCAGATCGAGCGCACCCTTCTGCTCCCACGCCGCTCGAAATGCCAGCCGGCCGATTCGTCCGAAGCCGTTGATCGCGATCCTTACCATCGGTTATCCCTCGGCTATCTCTGCAAGCCCTTCTTGCGGGACCTGCTGCCGCGCCTCTCTGGCTTGGAGCAGGTAATAGATCGATATGAGTTGCACAAGGGCCAGGGCATCGCTGTGGCCGGAGGCTTCGCCTGCGGCAAAACTGCCGAGCTTATCCGGCGCCAGATCTTGAATCAATTTCATTGGAGCGAGGAGATGGGCCCAGATCCTTTGCTCCAGCCCTGCCGCCGTTTGTGGGGAGATGGAACCGTCGATCTCCAGAGTATGGAAAGGCTGACCATAATAGTCCTCATCCACCAGCCTGACGGCCCGCCTGGTCCTCCGGCCCATCGCCTCTTGCAGCAGTTCATCCAGACCGGTTTTCGGCAGGGTTCGACTGAGGAACAGACGGACGTTCAACTGGGCATCATCCTGCGGACTCCAGGTGCCGCTGGGCGGGTAAAACCGGACGATGATATCAGCATATTCCTTCTGAGGTTCGATATGCCGTCTGATATCATCCTGCCTGGCCTCGATCTCCTTCATCACCTGCTCAATACTGTAGCCTCGCCTTCCGGCATCTCGATGGATCTTCCAAGCCCGTTTCAGTTCCTCATCCGGGTCCAGATACACCTTCAGGTCGAAGACATTCCTCAGTTCCTGGGTAAAAAAGGGGAATAGACCGCCAATGATGACGATCTGGTTTGGCTCGATCTCTTCAGGTTCCGCGAAACAGCCGGTCGAATGATCGTACACCGGCTTGATGATCTTCTCGCCGTTTTTGAGCTGCCAGGCGTGTTTCCCCATTAAGGCCATGTTATTGGCCGCCGGATGAAGGGCTGTCAGTCCGTAGATCTTGCGTTGAACACGGTCGAACGTGTGGTAATCGTCAAGATTGATGTTGGTAATCTTTTCAGGACCGAAAATCTTATAGATGCCGCCGACGAACGTAGACTTCCCGGTCCCACTATCCCCGCCGATTCCGAGCAGGAGCGGGGTTGTCTTGGCCATCTGCATCATCTCCTTTCACGTGGATCGCATGAAGAACAGAATGATGTCTCGGGTTTGGGCTGGTCAACCATGCTCTCGCTGTCACTTCACAGCGAAAGGCCCTACCACCCGTTTATTTTCACGGCGATAGTCGTACCACCACCGGTCTCCGATTTTACGTGAACGAAATTCTATCACTTGCCCTATTTTCTGTCTAGCGGTTGTTTCGAAATAGACAGTAAATCCGGCTTGACATCCGGCGCGTCGGTGCGATAGCTTCCAGTTGGTTATACACAACTACCATGTGAGGAGGTACAATGGCAGCGTTTCGTATCAGGGTAAACCACGAAAATCTCAAGTTCAGCTCAGCTCACTTTGTGCTCTTCGGTAATGGTCAGTGCGAGTCTCTTCACGGTCATAACTATAGAGCCTGGGTAGAGCTCGAAGGGTCGCTTCAGCCGAGCGACTACGTCATGGATTTCCTCGCAGTGAAGCCGCTTTTGAAACAGATCTGCGAACGTCTGGACCACCGAATGCTGCTGCCGACCGAAAACGAGGATTTGAAAATCAGGGAGGGCAGTTCGGTGGTCGAGGTGATTTATGGCGCAAAGCAGTATAGCTTCCCTGCGGAAGATGTACTGCTGCTTCCGATTCATAACGCCACCGCAGAGCTGTTGGCCCGGTATATCTGCGGCGAGTTGAAGACAGAGATCAAGAACCGATACGGGGGCGAAGGGGTCGTCACAATCAGAGTCGGCGTGCAGGAATCGTTCGGGCAGGAGGCCTCCTACGAGGAGGCTTTCTAAGCTTCCGCCTTCGTGCGAATCAGGTCTTCCCGCGTGATCGATCCGCTGTGCAGCGCGGTGGCGAGCAACACCCCGGACGCACCGGCGCGCTGGAGGAGGATAAGCTCCGCGACTGACGCGATTCCGCCGCCCACGATGATTCGCATGCCGGGCGCGGCCCTCGCCACCCCGCCGAGCAGTTCCGTATCTGCTCCGGCGCCCGCGCCGATCCTGTCCATCCTCAGGAGAATCATCTCACGAAATCCGAGCGACAGCAGTCGGCAGGCCGTCGCGCTCGCGTCCTTTGACTCGGTTGAGGGTTCTCTCCAGGTCACGTCTTGAGTTGTAAGGTCGAGGCTGAAGAGCGTCCTTTCGGTTCCCAATGCGGTAAGGAGGCCTGATGCCGTGTTGAGGCTCGTCAGCGACTCAGAGGCGATAATGACCCTCTGCGTACCGGCATCCAGCAGCCGTTTCGCCTGCACGATGTCGTGGATGCCGGCATCGACCAGCAGTTCAAGCCGTGACTCAGAGGCCGCCATCTTGCTGATGGTGGCCAGATTATCGCCGCGGCCCATGATGGCATCCAGATCGGCGATGTAGACCACATCACACTCGAGGGTTTCACGGTATGCCCGCAACAGGGCGACAGGATCGGCTCCTTGCAGCAGTACACTCCGGATCGGTCTGTACGCCGACCGCTCTCCGCGGCGGGCGTGGACCGCAACCCCTCCCATGATATCGATAACAGGTATGACCTGCATGGCAATAGCCGCTGTTCCTCCACGATGAAAATCGTCGTACATGAATCTATCACGGCGGGCGGGTTGGGTGAAAGCTCGATCCCGCCGACGCTGCTGGCAGAAGGGCGCATGATGCTTGAGGCGCTGCTCACCGATCTGCTTGACCTTCAGGAACATAGGCTGTTCGCGCAAGTCGACCGGAGATACCTCCCACAGCTCCACACTCGTCCAGGCCTTCAGGTTGTTGACAGCAGGAACAGCTACTCTCAATGCTTCCGACAGATGATCGATGAGGCGGATGCCGTGTTTCTAATAGCTCCGGAGACAGGCGGCCAACTCAAAACGATCACGGCGATGGTCGAGAAGTGCGGTAAGTTAGTAATAGGTTCCAGCGTTGCCGGTGTTAAGACCGCCGGCGATAAGACGCTGACATACCGATTACTGAAGGCGCACGGCATCCCCACCCCCAGGACGCTCCGCCTTCGACCCGCTGATGATTCGGCATCGATAGGCCGCCGGATCGGCTACCCCATGGTAGTCAAACCGATTGACGGGGTGGGATGCCACGGCGTGTTCGTCGCCAGGCAACAATCGGAATTGGAGCAAGCGATCGCGACAGCCAGGCAAAAAGCATCCGATGCGATACTCCTTGCACAAACCTACATCGACGGCGTCGCCGCCAGCGTCTCGTTCCTCACCGATGGGAGTCGGTCCGTTCCTCTGACCTTGAACCTCCAGGAGATCAGAGGACGGAAGAGGCTCAGGTATCATGGAGGTCGTATCCCGTTCGATCATCCGCTCCGCACCCTGGCGTTCCGTCGGGCCGAGGAGGTCGTGCAGGCGATTCCAGGCCTGAAGGGGTATGTCGGGATCGATCTGGTCCTGACCGACCACGACGCGGTGGTCATCGAGGTCAACCCCCGCCTCACAACCTCGTATGTCGGTGTCCGAAAGGTCCTCCGGCAGAATCCGGCTGCCCTGATTCTTGACGCCGTAGCAGGCACACTTCCGGATCCTGCCGCAATCCAGATCGTCGGGTCGGCGCGGTTTACCACACGTTCCTGTGAAGTGAGCACCCTGGGGAGCCGGCAATGATCCGGGTCATCGGATGGGACGTCGGCGGCGCAAACGTGAAGGCCACCTACCTTCTTTTTGCTGACGGACGCGCCGAGAGCGGGCGTACGGTTCGCCGCTATTTTGAGCTATGGAACAACAGCGGCGGTCTTCGCTCACTCCTGCAGGAGATCTACAGCGATCTTGGGCCGGCCGATGCGATGGTAGTAACCATGACCGGGGAGCTGTGCGATGCGTTCGACGACAGAGCCGAAGGGGTGGCATCCATCATCGACGCGGTGAGAGAGGCGGTCCCTGCAATCCCGCTGTATGCCGTCGATCTTGAGGGGAGGCTCATTCGCTTAGACGGAAGTGCGGTGGAACTACTTACCTTTGCGCCGACAAATTGGATCGCCGAGGCGTTGGTACTGGCACGCCTGCAACCGGACTGCCTGATGGTGGATATCGGCAGCACCACCACCGATCTGATTCCGATCGTAGGCGGGAAAATCGCCGCACAGGGCAAACGGGACATCGAGCGGTTGGCACGTGGGGAGCTGATCTACACGGGCGCCCTCCGTACGCCTGTGGCTGCCATCGTGTCCCAGATCCCCATACACGGGACGATCTGCCGGATCGCGGCCGAATACTTCGCCATCTCGGCGGATGTGCATCTGGTATTAGGCAGGCTCGCGCCGGAGGACTATACCTGCGCGACCCCTGACGGCCGCGAGAAAACGAAGGGGGGGGCGCTCCGCCGCCTGGCCAGGGTAGCCTGCGAAGACAGTCGGCATCTCACAGCCGGTGAACTTCACGCGATGGCGGCCTATATCGCCGAACACCAGATCCAACAGATCACAGAGGGGATGTTTCAGGTGCTCTCCAGGATCGAGAACGGCCTCTGTCTTCCTGTGGTGCCGGTGGGGATCGGCGCCTTCCTGGGGGAGACCTGCGCAAGGCGGCTGAACCTTTCGACGTGTAACCTGTCAGCGCTCACCGAGAGCGGATCTGTCACACTAAGCCCGTGCGCGGCGGCGGCCCACCTCTTGGGAGAGGCGCTCTCACGAGGATAAGGGCTCAACGGCGTTGCGGATTACTTACCAGCAAGGCACAACGTTCGATCCGACCACACGTGAGAAGACGCCGGCCGAGCGCAGATGAGATTTCGCTGACGCGACGTTCGTCGAAGGGCAAGATGACCATGAATTTTTTCGCCACCACCGCGCAAGGGATGGAGCACCTGCTGTGCGATGAGCTGCGCGCTCTCGGAGCGGAGATCACCTCGGAGACGCGGGCCGGTGCCTCATTTCGCGGGGAGCTCGAACTGGCCTATCGCGCCTGCTTGTGGTCACGCACCGCCAATCGAATCTTGATGCCGCTATGCACCTTCCCCGCCGCAGACGAGACCGCGCTCTACGATGGCGTCCGCACCATTCGCTGGTCGGAGCATCTCACCCCGGCGCAGACCATCGCCGTCGACTTTCGATCGTCCCACTCTAAGATCACCCACGCTCACTTCGGCGCGCTCAAGACCAAAGACGCGATCGTCGATCAATTTCGCGACGAACGAAATGCGCGTCCCTCGGTCAAGGTGGTCGAGCCGGATGTTCGGGTCAATGTCTACCTCCACGAGGACGAGGCAACGATCAGCCTCGATCTGTCGGGCGAGAGCCTGCACCGACGCGGCTATCGCGCTCAGGCCGCCGAGGCGCCGCTGAAGGAGACTCTCGCGGCGGCAATCCTTTTGCTCGCCGATTGGCCGGCGCTCAGCAAGCTCGGTACACCCCTACTCGATCCCATGTGCGGCTCGGGGACGCTCCCCATCGAAGCGGCGCTCATCGCCGCGGACATCGCGCCCGGACTGAAGCGGAGCTACTTTGGGTTTCTCAATTGGCTTGGCCACGACGCCCGGATGTGGCGTCGAGTGTTGGCGGAGGCGGAGGCCAGCGAGATTCGCGACGCGAAAAGCATCCCGCCAATCGTCGGCTTCGACGTCGACGGCCGCGCGGTGCGAATGGCCCTCGAGAACGTCGAACGGGCCGGCCTGCGAGGGCGAGTGCATATCGAGAAGCGCGAGCTATCCGAGGCGCGGCCGCTCGAACGCCGCCGCGCACCACGCGGTGAAGGACCGCTCGGAGTCCTCGTCAGTAACCCGCCCTATGGGGAGCGCATGGGTGAGGAGGATTCCCTCGGGCTGCTGTACGAGACCATCGGCAATCTTCTCCGCCGCGAATTCACCGGCTGGACCGGGTACGTCTTCACGGGCAACCCGGAGCTGGCCAAGCGCGTCGGCCTGCGCGCGGCCAAGCGGCACATCTTGTGGAACGGCGCCATCGAGTGCCGTCTCCTCGAATTTCCGATCTCGAAGGAGAAGGTTCGTGCCACCGACGATCCCGGGCCGGCATGGCGAAAACCTCGCCCGCCCCGTCCACCCGCCCCGGAAGCGCAGATGTTCGTCAACCGCCTACAGAAGAACTGGCGCCACTTGCGCAAGTGGGCGAAGCGCGAAGGCGTGTCCTGCTACCGCATCTACGACGCCGATCTCCCGGAGTACGCGGTGGCCGTCGATCTGTACGAACAATCGGCGCACGTACAGGAGTATCAAGCTCCGAAGACCGTCGACGAGAAGAAAACCGAAGAGCGCCTCGAGGACATCATGGCGCTGTTGCCCGAAGCGCTCGGCCTGCCACGCGAAGACATCTTCTTGAAGGTGCGCCGTCGCCAACGGGGCCGGGAGCAGTACGAGAAGCAGGGCAGTGAGAGCGCGGTGCGCGAGGTCGGCGAAGGCGGCTATCGCTTCCTCATCAACCTGAGCGACTACCTCGACACCGGCCTCTTCCTCGACAACCGGCGCCTGCGGGCGATGATCGGCGAGGCGGCGCGCGATCGCGATTTTCTCAACCTCTTTTGCTACACCGCAACCGCCACCGTCTATGCCGCCAAGGGCGGAGCCACATCGACCACCAGCGTCGATCTATCGAACACCTACCTCGACTGGGCACAGCAAAACTTTGCGCTCAACAACATCACCGGGAACACACACCACCTTGTCCGCGCCGACTGCAGCGAGTGGCTTGCCGAGCCGCGCTCGCCCTATGGACTCATCTTCTTGGCTCCCCCGACGTTTTCCAACTCGACGCGCATGGACACCGTGTTCGACCTGCAGCAGGGCTACATTCCCCTCGTGGAACAGTGCGCCGACCTGCTCACCCCCGACGGGATTCTCTTCTTCTCCACCAATTTCCGACGCTTCACGTTCAACCCGGCGGCATTCCCGGGACTGCGCAGCGAGAACATCTCACGGATGACGATTCCACAAGACTTCGCGCGCGATCCCCGCGTCCATCAAGCGTGGAAGATCGTACGCCGCTGAGCGCTATGTTCTTGCCTTCTCGTCGATCCCGATGATCTCACGGAGGGAGAAGGGAGTAGAAGGGGTCAAATCTTTTGTTGATTGATAAGCGCCTGAACCTGTTCGACCCGCTCTCTGAATGGCCCATCCACCTTGATCGCTGAACGAACTGCGTGGCAGGCCCATCCCACTACACCGTAACTCCCAACTCCAAAATGCTCCGCCGTCTCTGCGAGCGTCAAGTCACACAACCGCTTGACCAGATACATCGCTGCTTTTCTCGCCTCGCTTGCCTGTCCTCGACCCCCGCGCACCAGATCCTCCACAGCCACCTGATACACTTGGGCCACCTCCCTCAGTACTTCATCAACCCCGGGCCGCACCTCCCTCCGCTCATACCGAGGATGCTCAGCCGTCAGTCGGCTGACATGCTGGCGGATCCGCTCAACAAATCGCTCCCCGCCCAACACCGGACTCCTCCGACTCCGAGCATAAAACTCTCGAATCCCGTCGTCGTTGCCGGATCGCACAAATTGGTGAAACGCTCTTGGATCACTGCTGAATCGTTCCAAGATCTCTCCGGTCCTGAGCCATTCGGGAAGTGCCTTGCCCCGGATGTAGAAACGATGACTACTCCAACGATACGCTTCTGGCTCCCTCACGAATCCTCCCTCCACGGGGTTCACATGAATGTACCGCACGACCGCAGTCAAGTACTCGTCCGCATCAATTAGCAGCGCTTTATATCGGCCCCGAAAAAGCGAGCCGTCGCTCCGGTGAGCACGGTTGAACCGCTGCGTGTACAGGCCATCCACATGATGCATGATGCGGGAGAGATTCCCCTCCGGTGTCCTCAGACACACATGGTAGTGATTGTCCATCAGACAGTACGCGAACACCTCCACACCCCACAGCTCATGCGTCTCACTGAGCGTGCGGAGACATTGCTCATCGTCCGCTTTGCCCAGGAAGGTCTTCCGGCGGGAGGTGCCCCGGTTCATCACATGATACACCGCCCCCGGAAATTCGATCCGCAATGGCCGTGACATACGGGAATCACGTCGCAGGGCAACGACAATTAGTCAACAACAGATTTGACCCCTTTACTACACGCCCACCTATGCCTCGTGGCTCAATCAGGTGGAGATCTGGTTCAATCTTATCACGCAGCAGGCGATCCGTCGGGGCACCTTTCGCAGCGTGAAGGACCTCATCACGAAGATCAACGCGTTCGTCGCTCACTATAATCCGACCTCACAACCGTTCGTCTGGACTGCTACGGCTGAGTCGATCCTGCAGAAGATCGAACGACTTTGTAAAGCTATTCGCGGGACACGACACTAGTTCTTCATCGACTGATTGCAGTACGGGTGAGTCAAGTCGCAGTTGTCCACTGCACCGTTGCCGCCCTCGCGCCTTCTGCTGACGTGATCATACGAAACAGATTTCGCTGGATCCAGGTAACCGCCGCATATCGAGCACTTCACCGTATTCTCAAGTGCTTTCCGAATGAACGTTTCGCTTTTCACGTCGTCGGAGAACGACTGGGACTCAACGGGTGCACTGCCCACAAACACTTTGCCCGCCAAACCGCTTAGTGTAACGATGTCCTCGTTTGTGATCGGTGCTTCGCTATCTAACCGGTTAATCAACGCCTCAAGAAAGCCAGCGTACTTCTCGACACGGTGCCTGCTAACGTATCCTTGCAGAATAGCCGCGATAGTGGGTTTGTACTCAACCAACGCTTTTTCCAGTCGCGAGCGGCACCCGGAGAGCTTCCGGAAGAAGGTAGGGTCGTTGTTCAGCAACTTCTTCTTGAGCATCAGAGCCGTCCCCATGAACATCGGCGCTTGATGTTGTCCCGAAGGTCCATAGAAATAGACTGCAGGATGAAGACCGAGACTTCCGTGATCGTTTCCTGTTATGCGGCTCGCAAGTTCCCATATCTGCTTCAGTGCTTCTGTAGTGCCACTGCCGTCCGCGTCATCAGCCTGATCCGGAACCGTCTTCGGATGCCCCTGCTGATTGCGACAGGCGATGAGCACGAAATCTAAGAGAGTCCTGAGCGCAACGCGTACGCCTCTGGCCCCTCCCAGTGGGAGATCGAGCGTCTTGACCGGTGTGTTCAGGTCCGGCTCAAATATTAGCTGATGGATGATACGTGCTTTGTCTTCAATCAGGGCCGAAGTCTCTGGGGAAAACGCCGACCAATATTTGTGGCCGGTTCCGGCGCGGATGATCGCACGTGCGGCGATGGAAATGGGTTTGTGTCTCGTCTTGAGCAGTAGTTCTTCAATGTCGTCTAGCGGTGTCCCTTCCGTGTTGATCTTGAAGAAGGCGGATTCGGCTTTGTCAGCATTACCATTAACCCACTGAATCGAGAGCGCTCGTGATATGACGGCATTAAATTTACGTTTGTCTTCGTTGTCGAGACCTGGTTGCGCAAGTGTCGCCTGCACGTGCTTGAAACTGCCAATGGTGTCGTTAACCAGTTTTCGCGTTTTGTCAGCTACCTTCTTCTGAACGGCAGGAATATTCCTATCAAAGAACATGAGCGAGATGGGTCCGTCTCCATAGTCATCCTCAACCCAAGCCCGCAAGACACTGAGGCGGTGACCACCGTCGATCACGAATATGTTGGTCGGTGATTTCCAGAGAATGACCGATGGGATGAGGTCGCCATTGACAAAACACTCAAGGAGAGAAAGAACTTGCGCGGGAGTCCAGTGGTTTGTTTCGCGCTGAAAGTCCGGCTTCCGTAAGTTGGGTCCGACAAGTGCACCGGGAGTAAAATCGCGCAACGAAACGGACGGCACCATGTCGTACGTCTGTTCTGCCTCAGGCTGAGTGGCGAAATCAGCGCGCAGAATCATCGCGTCGAGGTTGACGAGTTGCTTAAGGTTCGACATAGAGATCCTCCACTGCGTTACATGCGTTCGCTTCCTTCATAAGGGCACAATCGGGATAGGGAGGTGCCTCGCAACCCCTCTCCCCCCACACTACCGTACATACGGATCACGTACCACGGCGGTTCGGTTGATTACTTCGGCAAGACTGCCGACCGGGGGTTCGGACTCCTCTATCCACCATACACATCGCTCTTTCGAGCAGCTACGTTTCCGCCAGCTTTATGCACACTGGACACAGGGCTTACTGACCCTTTCAACCGTTCGGGCCTTCGGCACAAGACGTTGCGGTTCGGCCTATCTGTTTCTCCACCTTTCGGTTCAGGAGTGCCTCACTCGCCTCGCCTGCCTCTCACCGACTCTGCCCTCTGCTGACTTCTGCACCGCGGTCAGGAAGCCTCTCGACCCCCTCAGTTATTGCGGGACGCGTTGCAGACCTCCCGGGGTAAGACACAGAGCGTTCCATGCGTAGACGCCGGATTATAAAGCACGCCCCGTTGCAGATGGAGGACTTCGCGGTCACGTGCCCGCTCGTCCCGGGTGGTCCCACACCTCCTATCCGGTTCCTGTTCATCGCCCCGCGCGTTTGGATTGGACTTCCTTCAGACCCCACCTCACGGTGACGCCCTTGCCCTTCTCCTCGCCTTCGGCTCTGCGAGAACCTGGCGCGGGGACTTTCACCTCGCTCGCTCTGTGTCATGCCTGGCACACACGGTACGCATGTGCGGTCGGCGTAGCCGGTCCGAATCATGCGAATGCTAGGCTAGCTGCTTGATCCAGTTCTTAACCAGCACAGGTATTCTGGTGATGACTTCCCGGCCGACGAGGACTTCATCAACATAGCCCATGTGGAGCATATCGACAATCCGGCAGAGGTACGATTTTCCACAATCCCACCATGTGAACCGAGCATCAATCATAAGGTAGTGAAGAACGTTAATATTTTCAGCCGCCGCGAGCTCTTCGATCTCCATCCCATCCAACAATGTTTCATAGACACCATCAGCGACACGGCTACCAAAGGTGGTTGTGTAGTAGTATTCCTTAACTTCCCAAACCGCGACCGGATTGATAACGGAGGGGAAAGCACCATCCATGCGGCGGGCGAATGTTCGGAGAGGGAAGCCGCCCGCGGCGACTGTGGTCAACGCGCGAGGATCATGATCGCAGGCTTTGCCATCAGCATTCGCCTCAATCAGCATGTTAACCATGCCGGTGAGAAAAGCGGGAGCTTTCATGGCGCCCTTCTGCTTGTTCATCGGCAAAGGGCAGGTGGGTTTGAATCTACGCTTCAAGCGAGTGAATTCTTGTTTCGCTTGGGCCGCATCCATGAGATTGGGCTCGACGTGCTGATGAAGCAAGTCCCGGCGATACGTGAAGTACTCCAACAGGACATCCCATGTGATATTTCCGTCAGGAAGAGCCCTGGCCAGGGCCTCGGTTTTCAGGCCGAGCGCCTGGAGAGCGGCCACTACCGCCTCCTCAGTCGGTACGGTAATCTGGCCCCTGCTTGCATATCCGCACTCCTGGCCGATTAGACGAACAAGGGCCCAGAAGTGCTTGGGAAGCTGGATAAACCTCTTGTCAGGCGTCATGATGTGGTAGATAATCCTTAAGAAAAGTCGCGGGATCTATTCCCAAGGCTCGGCAAACGTCAATGGTTTCAACGAACGATAAGAGTCTTTCACCCGCCTCGTACTTGCTGACGAAAGACTGGGGCTTGCCAAGGGTTGCCGCCAGGTCGGCCTGTGTCAGTCCGCGATCTTTTCTTTTCTGGCGGAGCAAAGTCCGAAAGTGCTCCTCGTTATTGGCATATCTGTTGTATTTCATGTCTCCGAGTATAGAAGATGCTTGACAATAATCCCAAATCAGGATATTGTGACGGTATGAAGGTTAAAGAGGATACCCTTGATCTTTTTTACGGCATGGAGTTTCAGCACGTGCCGCCATTCAGGACTCAACTTCTCAAATGGATAGGAAACAAGCAACGCTTTGCCCATAAGATCGCTTCCTACTTCCCCAAGGATATCCGCACCTACCGGGAGCCGTTTCTTGGAAGCGGGGCAGTGCTCGCGGCTCTCCAACCCCCCAATGCCGTTGGTTCAGACATCTTCGGCCCACTCATGGAGATATGGCGATGTCTTCACGAATCCCCCGAGAAACTGACGGATTGGTACCGAACCCGGTACGTTGAATTTACGACGGTAGGAAAAACTGAGGGTTATGAAGGTATCAAGGCAAGATACAACGCCAACCCAAATGGTCCCGATCTCCTCTTCATTTGCCGGAGCTGTTACGGTGGCGTTGTTCGGTTCAGAAAGAGTGACGGGTACATTTCCACGCCTTGTGGCGTCCATGATCCGATCAATCCCAAGTCATTTGCCCAACGCGTCGAGATTTGGAGAAGGAGGACAGCTGGAGCGAACTTCCGGCACATGGATTTTGAGGAGGCCATGTCATTGGCCCACGAGAAGGATCTCGTGTATTGCGACCCGCCCTATGTATGCAGTCAGACAATTCTATACCAAGGACAGGGCTTTTCCTTGGATCGTTTGATGCAGACCATCGCAGACTGCAAGAAACGTGGTGTTAGGGTAGCGTTGAGTATCGATGGGAAGAAGAAGTCAGGTCGGGTTGACTGCGAACTCAGGATCCCTGATAGCCTCTTTGAGCGCGAGGTATTCCTCGATTGCGGCAGAAGCATGCTGCGACGCTTCCAGAGGGGGGGTGAATCTCTTGAAGATGAAATCGTCCATGATCGGCTTCTTCTCACCTACTGATTTCATGGCTCAACGCCGCGCGGATGAGCGGCGGAAGCGGAGTCGAGCGTGCTCGGCGGAGCTGTAGTCTGCTCGATCCGCTGGTTGGCCGTAGCGAAGCGGAGGCAAGGGGCACCGGCTTAGCCCCGCGTTCTCCCTGAGCGACGCGAAGGGAGAACGATAAAAATAACCCGCCGGGGCAACCAGCCTTAGCAAAAATCAAACCAGGTTTATTTCCGGTCGGGTTGATTTGCTGGTTAGGCAGTTTTTATGAACTACCCCGCGGCAAGCTGCGGGGTATCATCTTCTGTTCTGGCTCGTCGTTCCGTACTTGACACGGAATCCGGTCGGACTCTCCGGATACCGGCGCCTGCCCCGGACTCTGATCCGGAGTCCGCCGGTATGACGGACTCACGACAAGCCGCGGGGAATGAACCCTTTATGGATTCAATCATCGGTATTCCGCAAGAACGAATGGAGTGATGCGCTCTACTTCTGTTGTAACTTCATGGCCAACTCGAATTCCCTGTCATAGGGCAAGTGCAGTTGGGAGAGCATTTCGGGAATGGCCAACTTCCAGCTCACGTAGTAGAAGGCCAATATGTGATGACCCGAGAATATCTTTTCGGGAATGGCATTGATTTTGTAGCCCTCTTGGTCCGGGCTGAACCCCTGTGTTCCCAACAATGCGATCTCATATGCGATTTCTTTGATTCTCTCTTTTGGCATATACCTAAAGTAGTTCAGAGCATCGACCATGAACATGACCACCGCCATGTTGGTCCCGATTTCCGCTTGAGATTTCTGGAACCTTTCTTCATCCCTCTTCTTATCGATATCCTTTGACTCAACACCATAAGGGCCTTCTTCTACCGAAGCCAACAGCGTGTCGATATCCGTGTTCTTGCCGCGGTATTCCTTCTCATCGATCAACTCAAAATATTTGTCAAGACCAAGGCGTTCTGCCCAATCAAGAACCATTTCGTATTCCTGGCCGGGCTTGCGGCTATCCTTATGCTGCAGGAAGTCACCGTAGAAAGCCTTCGCTTTCGATAGCTCTGACGACGTTGCGTGAAACTCCTGAACAGTGGGAACCCCATAGAGGTCCTTGAACTGCATGGCACCAACAAGATTGTAGATCTTGCTACTCCACAAGACATTTGGCGGCGCATGTTCAACGATTTCCTTGTTTGTGACCGCATGCAAACCTTCCTTCAGCAAACCAGATAGGGAGATGAATTGTGGTATGGCCGCAGTTCCTTGAATTCATGGTAAAGGAAGTCTTCTATGAAAAGGTCTATGGGGGTATTGAAGATCTGCAGATTGATTCCATCAAAAAGAGTCGTACAGAAACCTGAGATGGATTCTTCGGGCAACCCCCTCTTGCGCAACTTCCTGATGGAATAGTCTATCCCTGTTATGAACTCCGCCTTCTGCTTTTGGGACGTCACAAACAACAGGTTTGCGTCGGCTCTTCGAGCCTCAATAATGTAGGATAAATGGACAAGCTCATGCATCTGTAAATGAACTATGGCCAGTTTATTCGGATTGTATCGTACAACATGGCGTGATCTGCCGTAGTTTTCGGCGAGTTCAAACTTTGCGGCAGTTGGAATTGAGGGATCTTCGACCAACTCGATCTTCGTATCACATTGGGATTCGAGTTGATGTACATAGTCAGACAGTATTTCGGCTCCACTTCCCGTTTCGACAACTTTCTTTGCTGAGCTGAGCGCGAGTTGCAATGCGTTCTGGAACAGGGCATCCTTGGGATTCGCGCTCTTCTTCAACGTGGTTATTGCATGGTCAAAGGCGCTAAACGGATCATTCTCGACTTCGGCGACCAATCCAAGCGCATAATAAGTATTGGCATAGTTGGCATTTATCTTGAGCGCCTCATGAAAATACTTCTTTGCAGCCTCGGTTTTTCCTTGCCGCATCAGATTCGCGCCTATGTTGTTCATTGCAATATTGTTTCGCGAATCGACTTTCAGAACTTGGTCGTAGTATTTCATCGCAGTCGCGATGTCGTCCTTATATTTTGCAAAGATGTTTCCCATCATCAGTAAGGCCCATGCGTTCTTCGGGTCCCATCTTAAAGCGTCAATAAGAGAATCGATGGCACCTTCCTGGTCTCCCTCTTCCGAGAGAATTTGACCGTTAATCCTATAATATTCAGAGTTCGTCCTATTCTTCGAGATGAGATTTCTCAGGATTGGCTTGACTTCCGCAAATTTCCGTTTTTCAGCTAATGCAACGACTTTTCTAAAGTCAGATTCTTCGGATAGTATGACTGGCGTGTTGATTTCGACTTTGACCCAGCCGCCCTCAAGCGTAACAATGGGTTTGTAGGGTCCGAACGTATAGAACTTGGTCATTTCGTCCTTCAGGACTTCAGTGTCGTTCCCTGATTCCTGCGCTTTGGGAAACAACCCGAATAGAAACTCGTCCAATCTGTGCAGGATCTGCATCTTGAGGTACCTGTGTATGGCTGCTAAGATTCTTACATTCAGCTACTTAAGAGCACTTGCCACATGTGATTAGGGCGCTGCCACACTGTAAAACAGCTCAATGCTACGCAGCCATTTTGATTGGTTTCTGCTGCTGCCGCCGTCCACCGCAGCTTGGAAAAGCCGCGGCTTTCCCACTCCTCCCCCAGGCTTGGTGACTACTCAGGGGGGTGGGTCCCTTTTGCTTTATCACGGTGGGTTCTTTTTACGTTGTCAAAACGACACGGGGCTCAGCCGCCGCGAAGCGGTCGGTTTCGTGTCCCTGGTCCTCCCGGAGCGGAGGAAGAGCTTGACATAAATTATCAAATTTCATTATATGCGACAAAGAATTAATATGCAATTTACGGAGTACCCGATTTGAGACACCTCATATGCAAGCCGCGGGCGGAGCATTGAAAGCTGACTACTGAGTGCTGAATCATGAAGATCGACGTCGTCATCAAGGTGGGCGGGAGCCTCGGCCGGTGGGGGGGCGTCGGGAAGCTGCTCGACTCTGTCGAGGAGTGGAGGGGCGCCGCCAATGTGTTGGTCGTTCCCGGCGGCGGGGTGTTTGCCGATCTGGTGCGGGCAGAGTATCGCCGAGTACGGCTTACCGAAAGCGCCGCGCACCGGATGGCTATCCTGGCGATGGATCAGTACGGCCTGGAGCTTTGCGACCTCGCTTCACGTGCAGCGCCGGCCTCCAGTCTGAATCAGGTCAGGGAGGTGATCCGCAGCGGCCGGCTTCCGGTCTACCTCCCCTCCCGATCCCTTGCTCGCCACGATCCCTTTACGCCTTCGTGGCGCGTCACCTCGGATTCGATCGCTGCCTATATCGCCGGATGTGCAAAGGCGAACAGCCTGCTGCTACTGAAGTCTGTGGACGGGATCTTCGCGCGAGACCCGAAGGTTGACCCGTCGGCGCCCCTGCTGCCGCGCATCACGCGCTCGCACCTTTCGCGTGACAGTGGCGTGGACCGCGAGTTTGCCAGGTGGCTGAACGGGATCGACTGTTGCTGGATCATCAACGGGAGACGTCCGGCTCGCGTCAAGGAGTGGCTGGAGTGCAGGAAGACGGTGGGAACGTGTGTGATTACGCGGAGTGCGAGGCGGAAGAAATAGGTCGTCCTACACCCTTCACTCTACACCCTGTACCCTGTTTTTGAGGCGTTCCACCAACGTCGTGGAAATGGAGCCGCTTCGCTGTCCTCCCTCGCAGGCCGCGGTTCGTACACCGACAATGTCGGCGCCGAGCGCCAGGGCTTTGGAAAGATCCGCCTGCTGCAAGGAGCCCGCCAGGGCACAGAAGAGCTCCCGATCGTGGCACTGCTGAATGAAGCGGGTGATGGTCTCCTCCGGAAGGCACTGGAAGAGCGTCCGTCCGTCTTTGATGGCGGTATCGATGAGGCAGCCCTCAACAAAGGGGGCGGCGGCACCGGGCAGCTCAAGCGGATCGACCGAACCAACGAGGGCGGCATCGGCGTACACGCAGGCTACCAGACCCACTGTGCCGTTCGCCATCCGTAACGCGCCACTGACGGCATCGAGCAGGTTGGCCGCCTCCGCTCCTGTCCTGGCCCCCAGCAGTCCCACCTTGACGAATCGAACCCCGCAGGTGGCGGCGCCCAGACCGGCAAGGGCTACGGTCCCCGGAAGGTTCGGGACGTCGCCGATCGATGCGCTGACAGGGGTCGCGCCCCGGACAGTTCTCACGATCGCCGAGATAGTCTCCGGCCGCCCGGCGCCCAGCGACCCTTCCGCCGGGTTTTTCACGTCGATGATATCGGCTCCACCGGCCAACGCGGCTGCTGCCTCTTGCTCGTCCCGCACACTGATCATGAGCTTCATCGCGATTCTCCGAAAGCTGTGCATTCACGTGTGACCGTTGTCTTGTATCGGAAAGCGCCAGAGAGTGTCAAGCAAGAAATGCATGAACAACGCCGTTGGCCTTGACAGAGATACGGCCTTCATGATACATATTCCCATATGAAGACTACCATAGAGGTTACTGATACGCTTTTGCGTGACGCCAGACAATTGGCTGCCAACGAAGGCACCACATTACGGGCCCTCGTAGAAGAGGGCTTGCGCCGGATTCTCGCTGAGCGGGAACAAGGTGGCAGGTTTCATCTTCGAAAAGCCACTTTCAAGGGTAGCGGACTTCAGCCAGGTCTAACCACGGCCTCATGGGACCGCATCCGCGAGATGATCTATGAAGGGCACGGCGGGTGATCGCCGTTGACACGAATCTTCTAGTCTATGCCCATCGGGAAGATTCCCCATGGCACACAGCCGCCTACGCGCGGATCGCCGAGCTGGCGGAGAGTCGAGCGCCTTGGGCAATTCCCTGGCCTTGCCTTCATGAGTTCCTAGCCATCGTAACCCATCCTACGATCTACGCTCCTGCAACCCCCCTTGCTATCGCTCTCGATCAGGTCGATGCCTGGCTAGAGTCGCCGAGCCTCACACTCCTTACCGAAATGAGCGGGTACTGGATCCAACTGCGTCACGCCATCCAGAAAGGCCAGATCGCCGGTCCACAAGTGCACGATGCGCACATTGCCGCCCTCTGTCGCCTGCATGGTGTGCGCGAGCTGTGGACCGCTGATCGCCATTTCGGGCGGTTTCCGGATCTCCCCGTGCGCAATCCGCTCGTCGAGTGAGATCGAAATCGGGACCAGTCTACAATTTCCTTTTTCCAGCGCGTCACTGAAGTGAAGAAATAAGTATTGTGCCTCGGATTCGCGGATTCGCATCTAATCTTGTTTGTGTTGACATCGTGGAAAGTTGCTACAACCGTAGAACTTACTAAACTTGCCTATGCGTCTTATCAACTGTGCCCCACAATGGGGGCATATCAAGGCCCTCTCTTTCATTTTCCTAATTTTTACATTCCACTTGATGCGGCTTATATGGTCCATTTTGGCCTGTTTATCTTTTATAGAGGCTCCTGTCAGGGTAGTAACTATCTCGCCTATTTCGTTGTCGTTTAACTTTCTTTGACCTCTATGCTTCATTATGGTCTCAAAGAGAGCATCTAGGCAGATCACATCTGTTGTTACATCAAGATTTTTGAGCCTTCCTTTTCCAGCAAATACAATGATTGGATAGTAAGGAAGGTCTTTGTATTCCGATAGGTTCTCTCTTATAGCATAGATGTGTGCCCAGTTTTGTTTAATGGGGTTGCGGAACTTGAACTTGGATTTATAAAAAGTTTGGACCCAGTATTCGGAGTCTTCCTTGCCGTGAATCCACCCTCCGTAGTCTTTTGTCTCTATCACGAAGATTCCGTAGGGAGAAATAACCATATGGTCTATCTGGCTCGTTCCCTGCTTCCCTTTAAGGGTAAGATCATTGAGAATTTTGTAATTTTCTTCGGGTAACCTTCTTAGCTGTTCCCGAACTCTCCTTTCACCAATCAGCCCTTTAATCTCTGGATGCTTCAGAATGGGCGCAATGATTATAATGATCATTATGATCAACAAGACAAGAACTGCGATCCACATTATTTTACTCTGGATGTTGCAGCTGATCTTCTGCGGTAGCCTCTATCGCAGCAACTGCATTGCGGTTGGCAACACTCGGGAGTAAGCGGAGGAGTGTGAGATGGACGAAGCGGCGGATGCCGATGAGAACAAAACGGGAGGATCTCGGCGAGCTTGGCGGCGAAACCGATCCGCTTGGCAAAGGCCCTGAAGAGGGCTACGCCCCTAAAGACTGTCACAGGTTTATCCATGAGGGCGAGTCCAATTGTCTTGGAGCTATCCAACGGAGCAACCTGCACCTGCATCGTTTTGTCCCTCTTCGGTGTGTGGGTGGTAACGTAATTCCGCATTACCAAATAGCTAGGAGCAGGACAATGCTTTTTTATCTGTAATGATGTGGCTTACACCGTAATTATGACACTTAATGCCTTATTCAAGCTAGAACTTTATATCTCTATCTTCTCAAGCGGATTGTAATCCGCTCATAGTGAGTGTCAAGTTGAAAGCGGTGCAAGGAATGCGTAAGGCGTGCCATCGGTCCGCGTCGATTGCCTTTTCTGTTAACCCATTTTTGCTTGCCGACCTTACCTCCCTCCGTTATAGTGGCAACATCAATAGTGCAGCTATCAGCCGTCTTTCTATAGGTATTTGGGGCCTCATTCTTTCCGGATTCTAGCTGATAGCTGAATGCTGATTGCTGATAGCTGGAGTTAACATGGCATACGAGGATCTGCGGGGCTTTATTGCGGCGCTGGAGCGGCAGGGACTGCTGAGGCGGATCACGACCCAGGTCGATCCGATTCTCGAGGTCACTGAGATCACTGATCGAATCAGCAAGCGGCTCGGACCGGCGCTGCTGTTCGAGCGAGTCAAAGATTCGTCCATGCCGCTGCTGATCAACGCCTTCGGCTCTGAGGCGCATCTCTGCCTGGCGTTGCAGCGCGCGTCGCTGGACGAATTGGCCGAGGAACTGGACGGCATCCTCGAGATCAAGAGCCCGGAGGGGTGGATCGAGAAGCTCAAGATGTTGCCGAAGCTTACGGAGATGGCGAGTTACCTGCCCAAACGGGTGAAGGATGGCCCGTGCAAAGAGGTGCGCATCACGAAGGATCCCTCGTTTGACCTGTTACCGGCCATCAAGTGCTGGCCGATGGACGGCGGCCGGTTCATCACGTTTCCCCTGGTCTTCACCAAAGACCCGGACACCGGCACGCGTAACTGCGGTATGTATCGGATGCAGATCTATGACGAACGGACCGCGGGCATGCACTGGCACGTCCACCACGGCGGGGCCAGGCATTACGAGAAAAACCGGCAATTGGGGCGCCGTACTGAGGTCGCTGTGGCCATTGGGCCGGATCCGGCCACGACGCTATCGGCCGTCATACCGGCGCCCGATGGGATTGACGAGATGCTGATCGCCGGCTTCCTGCGGAAACAGGCCGTCGAGCTAACCCAGTGCGAGACCGTCGACCTGGAGGTTCCGGCCAATGCCGAGATCGTCCTGGAAGGATACGTCGAGCCCAATGAACTACGCCTGGAAGGGCCGTTTGGCGACCACACCGGCTTTTATTCCCTCCCTGACTATTACCCCGTCTTTCACCTGACGGCCATCACCCATCGCCGGGACCCGATCTATCAAACCACCATCGTCGGCCGCCCACCCATGGAGGACTGCCACATGGGGACGGCCGTGGAACGGATGTCCCGACCCCTCCTGAGAAAACAGTTGCCTGAGATCGTAGACTTCCACATGCCGTTCGCCGGGGTCTTCCACAACCTTGTCATCGTGAGTCTCGACAAAGCCTACCCGGGCCACGCGCGCAAGATCATGCACGCGATCTGGGGCCTTGGCCAGGCGATGTTCTCGAAGGTGATCGTCGTCGTGGACAAGGATGTGAACGTCCGTGATCCGGCCGAAGTGGTCTGGAAGGTCCTGAACCACATCGACCCGGAGCGTGACATCGAGTTTGTCATGGGGCCGGTCGAAACCCTGGATCATGCCAGCCGGCTGCCGAAGTACGGCTCAAAGATGGGGATCGACGGAACGCGGAAGTGGAAGGAAGAGGGATTCACGCGCGAGTGGCCGGAGGAACAGGTGATGGATCACGACACCAAGACCCTCGTGGACCGACGCTGGAAAGAGTACGGCCTGGGTTAAAGAAAAGCTGTCAGCGATCAGCCGTCAGCACGCTGAACACTGAACACTTGCTGAGGAGGTATCGGATATGAGTACTCTGTTGCGACGAATACGGTTCATTGTCTTTCTAATCGGTACACTACTCATCGCCCGCGCAGTCCAGGCTGCGCCTGTTCCGGACTTTACGCTCCCGCTCCTGGATGGAAAGTCTGTCGCACTGAAGGACTTTCGCGGTAAGCCGGTTCTGATCAACTTCTTCCACTCCAAATGACCCCACTGTCAACGGGAGGCTCCCGTTCTGGCAAAGATTTACCAGCAGTACAAGGGCAAAGGCCTCGTGATGCTGGGCGTGAACGTCTTCCGAGATAACGAAGCCGATGCGCGAAGGTTTGTTGAGGAGTATAAGGTGCCGTACCCCGTTGGACACGACAGCACCGGCGAGATCGGCAGGCTGTATAAAATCGAAGGCACGCCGACCACCTTCCTGATTAATAAAGACGGCAGCTTATATGGACGCTCGGTCGGGGCCATGACAGAGGATGAGTTTCACACATCTATTGATGCTCTGCTCAACCAGAAAGGAAAGCCGTAGGTGATTCTGGTAAGGAGATATCACATGGGAAAGTCGATGGCGTCGATGATAACGGGGCTCGTGGTGGTGTTCGTCGCCGGGCTCTCTATCGGCTGGGCGCAGCAGGCCACGGTCACGCTCGTGTCGCCGAAGGATGGGGACACCATAGGTCCTCGTATGTTGATACAGTGGGAGTTCAAGCCGGCGGGAGATGTCAACCATATCCATCTCTACCTGGACGGGCTCAACCCGGGGCCACCGTTCGGGACCTCGATGGAACTCACGGGCCTCCCGAACGGGCCGCACATCGTCAGGATCGTTGGGGCGAATACGCGCCACCAGGAGGTCGGACCTGAAGCCAGCGCGAAGGTGACGGTACATGGCGGAGCGCCGACCACGCCGCTACCGGCCCCCAGGCGGAGCCGCGCGTACTAGTCGCGGGGCTCTGAGGGAAGCGGAGGACCGGCTGGCCGGTTCGGATCATGGTCGCCCCGCGACCCTCCTGTCCCTGGCTAGCATCTCCGCGCGGTTCACTCGGCGCGCCCTCTCATCTGTTCTTCAGTCTCTCGCCGGAGGAGTCGGATCGTCTCTTCATAGATGGTCCGACGGGGTCCGATCGCCACAAGGTCGATCGCTGCAGGCGTGATTCGGTAGATGACCCGAAGCCTCCCGACTCGCACACTTCGCAGGCCCAGCAACTCTGCTTTCAGCGCCTTGCCGTGCTCCGGATCGAGCAGTATCGTCTCCAGAGCAGCCTTAACCTTCTTCTTGAGTTCCGGGTGGAGGTGTCTGAGCAAGGCGCGGACAGTATCAGGAGCCCGGAGTTTCCGAGACGGTGCGGCCATCTTATGCGCGGGTCGTACGCCGGGGCGTGAGCAACTCCTCGAGAGCGTACAGCCGCTTGGTCTTTGCAAGACCGCGGAGACCTCCTCGGATCTCCTCCATCAACTCAGTGTCCGTTCGGATCGCCACGGTCTCTTGCCAGCTCTCGGCCTCATCCGGGCTGATCAGCACAGCGGCCGGCTTGCCGTTCCGCGTGATGACGATCTGCTCGTCCCGCGAGTGAACCTCGTCGATGAGTCGGCTCAACTTCATTTTGACCTCGGATAGCGGGAGTGTCTTCATAGATTTGGTCCTCCTGTAGGTTGACCTTAATTCTGACTAGATTGTTACGCGATGCTGGAGGCCTTGTCAAGATAAACACAGATGCCTGCGCGTTTCGGATAGTCGAAAGTAAGAGGTGAGAGGGTCAAGGCGTGCGAGATTTTGGCTGCTCCGCTCGGGCGATATGGTAGCTCAAGGTCTTGAGGAGGGCCGACAGGTCGACGTTCTGGACCTTCACCGAATCGGGGGCGGTCAGTTGAGCGGGGGCGAAATTCAAGACCGCAATGACCCCGCCCTTCACGAGGGCGTCGAGGACAACCTGGGCGCCTGGGGCAGGAACGGCTAAGATCCCGATCTTAATCTTCCGCTTGCGGACAACCGAGGCGATCGTCCCGGTATCCATCACCTGCAACCCGTCAATCCGTCGACCGATCTTGGCCGGGTCCCGATCAAATACGACAGAGATCTTAAATCCTTTCTCCTGGAATCCCCGATAGGCAATCAACGCAGAGCCCAGATTCCCCAACCCGACCAAGGCCACCTCCCACGCCCGCTTGAGGCCCAGAATCTCCTCCAGGCTATGCCGAAGGGGGGTCACGTAGTACCCCAGACCCCTGATGCCAAACTGGCCGAAGTAGGCCAGGTCCTTTCGCACTTGGGCGGAATTCAGGCCGAAACGATCGGCCAGTTGCTTGGACGAGATGCTCATCGTCCCTTCATTCTCCAACTCTTCCACGCAACGCAGATAGATCGAAAGCCGGGTGACGGTCTTCTCGGGAATCTTGATCGCTTTCATGGATAGAGACCCTCTCATCCTGTAATGGCTGAGACCGACTGTCGTGCCAGATCGAGTAACCTCGACGGGAATAGGCCAAGGTGAAGGGTTCCCATCACAGACACCGCCACGGCCAGAACGGCCGCTGCGGATGCCTGGACAAGCGGTATCTGTCCTCGACTCTGATCGTGGGGCGGGGAGGTTGCCTCGCTCATATACATGATGACGATAACGCGGAGATAAAAGTAGACCGAGACCACGCTGTTCAGGACGCCGATCACTGCCAGGACCGGATAGTCGCCTTCAAGGGCGGCGCTGAAGATATACAGTTTACCCATGAAGCCGGCTGTCGGAGGGATCCCGGCCAGTGAGAACATGAAGACAGCCATGCAAGCGGCCAGGACCGGACGCTGCCATCCGAGACCGGCGTAGTCGGTCAGCAACAGCCGCTCTCGCTCATGACCTTGCAACGCGATGATGACCGCGAAGACACCAAGGTTCATCAGGGCGTAGGCAACCAGGTAGAAGAGGATGCCGGCAACTCCGGATGACCCACCGGCGACCAACGCAACCAACAGATACCCGGCATGCGCGATCGAGCTGTAGGCGAGCATCCGCTTGATGTTGCTTTGAACCAGGGCCACCAGATTACCTACGGTCATGGTGAGGACCGCCAGAACCCAGATCGCCACCAACCACTGCACGTGAAGGGCAGGCAATGCCAGAAGAAATACTCGCAGGAAGGCGGCAAAGGCCGCCGCCTTGGTTCCGGCAATCATAAACGCTGTCACCGAGGTGGGCGCCCCCTCATATACGTCTGGGGCCCACATATGGAACGGGACAGAGGCGATCTTGAAGCCGAACCCAACCAGCAGCAACCCTCCCCCGATCAGGAACAGGGGCGCGGGGGGATGCCCATCAACCAGAAAGGCCGCAATCTGTCGAAGAACGGTCGTGCCGGTCGCCCCATAAATCAGGGCAATGCCATAGAGGAAAAAGCCGCTGGCAAAGGCCCCGAGCAGGAGGTACTTCAGCGCCGACTCGTTCGAGCGAAGCTCTGTCTTCCAGAACCCGGCAAGCGTGTACAGGGCGAGCGAGAAGGTTTCAAGCCCCAGAAAAATCACGATCAGGTCCCCCCCTGCAGCCATGAGCATCATCCCCAATACCGAGAAAAGCACCAGGCTGTAATACTCTCCCTGGTCGGCGGCTGCGGTGTCGAGATAGCCCATCGACAGCAGGACGGTCAATATGCCAATCGGGCCGAGCATGAGATAAAAGAAGAGTGAAAATCGGTCTAATACGACCGCGTCATGAAGGCCGTAGCGAACCATTCCCTGATCCGGGTCGAGGACAGGTCCCCATGAACTGATCGATAGCAGGATCGACGCCGCGAGCGCGATCAGGCTCAGGATGGCGACGAGGTATTTCCGCCCTGGCGGGAGAAAGAGCTCTGCCACCAACGTCGTGAGACCTCCAAGGGCGACTGGTAAGAGCGGCGCAAAGGGAGCCCAGTCGATCTGAGGCAGCACAAGCTCCATCAATTCGCGCTCCGCGTCTCAAAAACAGGGTATAGGGAGTCGGAGGTAGGGTATCGGATCACATACGGGGAGACCTGTCCAACTCCGCCACCCTCCACCCTCCACCCGCCACCCTGCTTTTCGCACTCTGTGCTTCGCACTTCGCAGAGGAGCTGCGCAACCGACGCATCCATCCTTCTAAGGAGAGGGTTCGGATTCAGACCGATCCATACAATGAGCAGGATGATCGGAATCAGCATCGCCATCTCGCGACCGCTGATATCATCGAGTGTGAGATTCTCGGCCCGTCGGCTTTGCCCCCACATCACGCGTTGCCACATCCAGAGCATATAGACCGCCGCCAGAATGATACCAAGGGTCGCGAGTACCGCAAATCCTTTGTGGACGCGGAATGTCCCCGCCAGGATCAGGAACTCCCCCACAAACCCGTTCAGACCCGGCAGGCCAATAGAAGACATGGTCACAACCAGGAAACAGAGCGCAAAGCGAGGGAGCACCCGCGAAAGTCCGCCGAACTCCTCTATCATTCTGGTATGGCGTCGCTCATAGATCATCCCAACCAGCAGGAAGAGGGCGCCGGTGGAGAGGCCATGGTTGACCATTTGGAGGATCGAGCCCTCCACGGACTGCACATTCATGGCGAAGATGCCCAGCATCACGAATCCCAGGTGACTCACGGAACTATAGGCCACCAGTCGCTTGAGATCATCCTGAACCATGGCAACCAGCGCGCCGTACAGGATGCCGATCACGGCCAGCGCAGAAATCAATGGGGTAAACGCGATAGCCGCTTCCGGAAAGAGCGGAAGCGCGAATCGAAGGAATCCGTATGTTCCCATCTTCAAAAGAACCCCGGCCAACAGCACGCTTCCCGCCGTCGGCGCCTCCACATGGGCGTCCGGTAACCATGTATGAAACGGAAACATCGGCACCTTGATGGCAAAGGCGAGCGCAAAGGCGGCGAAGAGCAGCAGTTGCGTCCCGTACGGGATCGGTCCGCCGATTAACTCCAGGAGGTCAAACGACAACCGACCCGTGCTTTCCCGATGCAGGAAGGCCAAGGCGATCATCGCCAGCAGCATCAGGACGCTTCCCGCCATTGTATACAGAACGAACTTTACAGTGGCATAGACTCGCCGATGCCCGCCCCAGACCCCGATCAGGAAATACATCGGGATCAGCATCCCCTCCCAGAACACATAGAAGAGCACGAGATCCAGGGCAACGAATACGCCGATCATGCCGGTTTGAAGCAGCAGCACGCAGATCATGTATGCTTTCACCCGATTCGTAATCCCGGAGAAGGAGGCCAGGATCGCGATAGGCGTGAGAAAGGTCGTGAGGAGCAGCAGCGGCAGACTGATCCCATCCACGCCGAGAAAATAGCTGCTTCCGATCGAATCGATCCACGGCGCCCGCTCCACAAACTGCATGCCGGCCTCGGCCGGATCAAAGCGTACATACACGATGAGAGAGAGTAGGAGGTTGAGGCCGGAGATGGCCACCGCGAGCCGCTTGATCAGCGCTTCTCGCATCCCATCGACACATGCGAGCAAAAGCGCGCCACACAGCGGCAGGGCAATAAGTATTGAGAGGATCGGACCGCCCGCCTGACTCATATCATCCCCTGTGCCCTATCCGGAAAACGCCAGATACCCCAACAGGACCACCGCACCCACAAGGATCGACAGGATATAGGTTGGAACATAGCCGGTCTGAAGTCGCCTCAGCAGGTGTCCGGCACGGGTTGCAAGCGCAGCAACGCCGTTGACCGACCCGTCGATCACACGCGCATCGAACGACTCCGATAGGGTGCGAGCGGAGACGACGGCCGGACGGATCACCGTCTTATCGTACAGTTCATCAACCCAATATTTGTGCAAGAGGGCACGATACAGCGCGGGATACCGCGCGGCACACGCCTCAGCTCTGGCAGGATCCCGAAGGTAGCACCAAAAAGCTATAGCGATCCCACCGACTGCCATCACAAGAGCCACGACCGCAAGTACGATCCCGGAGGCCGGCTCGGCTGAGGCCTCATGCGCCGACACGGGGAAGACCGAACCCAGGAAGCGGTGCAGTACACCTGAGTCCGGCGGGACACCGACAAACCCGACGGTCGACGATCCGAGCGCCAACAACACAAGCGGCAGGCGCATGCTCCACGGCGCCTCGTGCAGGTGGCTGAGGGTGTGGGAGTCGAGCCTCGACTGTCCCGCAAAGGCAAGGAAGTAGAGACGAAACATGTAGAACCCGGTGCCGGCCGCGGTCAACGCTCCAATGACCCAGAGCGGCCCGTGTCCCGAGGCGTAGACGGCGGACAGGATCTCATCCTTGCTCCAGAAGCCGGCGAATGGGGCAATCCCGGCGTTCGCCAGCGCACCGACAAGAAAGCTGCCTGCCGTGACACGCAGGGAGTGCCGCAGCCCGCCCATCTTCCGTATATCCTGCTCACCGGCCAACGCATGAATCACCGATCCGGCCGACAGGAAGAGGAGGGCCTTAAAAAAGGCGTGGGTCATCAGGTGAAAGATCCCCGCAGCGTACGCCCCGACTCCCAAGCCTAAAAACATATAGCCGAGCTGGGAGATGGTCGAGTAGGCGATAATCCGCTTGATATCGGTCTGTACCAGGGCGATGCTCGCCGCATAGAGGGCCGTGAGGCCGCCGACCCAAGCGACGATCTCCAGGCTGACGGGCGCCAGTTGGAACAGGGGGGCGGAACGCGCGACCAAGTAGACGCCCGCCGTCACCATGGTCGCCGCATGAATCAGCGCCGAGACGGGAGTGGGTCCCTCCATCGCATCAGGCAACCAGACATACAACGGGAGTTGGGCCGACTTGCCGGTTGCACCGATGAACAGGAGGAGGGTGAGAAGACATGCGGCCACAGAGCCGTACGCCAGTACGGTCGGCGCTTCCGTCAACACGGTCTGGAAGTCCAGCGAGCCGAACAGCAGGATCATCCAGATCAGTCCCACAACCATGGCACCGTCGCCGATCCGGTTCACCAGGAAGGCCTTGGTACCGGCGGATGCCGCAGCCGGTCGCTCGAACCAGAAACCGATCAACAGGTACGAACAGAGACCTACACCCTCCCATCCCACAAAGAGCATGAGGTAGTTATCGGCCAGGACCAGGACCAGCATCTCAGCCAGAAAGAGATTGAGCAGCGCGAAGAAACGGTGGTAGTCGCGGTCTTCCTCCATATAGCCAATCGAGTAGATGTGAATGAGTAGACCCACGCCACACACCACCAACGCCATGATGGCAGAGAGGGGATCGAACAGAAACCCGAACGAGACCGAGAAATCACCGGAGGCGATCCAGGAGCCGAGGGAGGAGCGAAGCAGGCGCCCTTCCGACGGCATCTGAAGGAGGCGGACAAAGGCCACTAGAGAAAGAAGCAGCGAAAGCGATACGGCGGTGCAGGCGACCACCGCCACCAGCCTTCGCGGCATACGCCGGCCCATCAGACCGACGACGAGACTTCCCGCCAGCGGGATGAGCGGAATCAGCCAAACCATAGTTCAGGGTGTAGGGTGTAGGGTGTAGGGTAGTATGCTGAACACTTCACACTAAACACTGGCCACTATCCTTTCAGTAGATTAATCTCGTCCACATTCAGGGACTCTTTGTTTCTGTACAGCGCAATGATGATGGCCAGCCCTACTGCCACTTCGGCCGCCGCCACCGCCATCACAAACAACACAATGATCTGCCCATCCATCGAGTGGAGAAACCTCGAGAACGCCACAAAGGTAAGATTGACCGCGTTCAACATCAGCTCGATCGACATAAAGATCACCAGCGCGTTGCGCCGAATCAGTACCCCGGCGACCCCGATGACGAAGAGAGCGGCGCTCAAGATCAGGTACGCGCTCAGAGGAACAGTCGCGCTCATATCGCCTCGATGGTATGGACGGCAGTGCGCGAAGCGTCGTCGATGGCAGGCGAAGCATGGACAGCGTAGCTTGCCATCGCCGATTCGAGCCGTACAGGGACGTACGGCGAGATTAAGCAGAGCACGCTGCCGTCCATACCATCAACCTCGCATCTCGCGTATGATATGAATAGTTATCTCCTAGCCAAGACCATAGCGCCGATAATGGCGATAAGGAGGATGACGGAGGTAATCTCAAATGGGATGAGAAAATCGGTGAATAAGAGGCGGCCGACGAGCTGAGCATTTCCGATGGCACCTACAACCTCGGATGTATAGGGACCCTGGGGTGCACGAGAATCATTGGAGCCGATGGGGATCGCCAACTCAAGCAGCAGGAGGGCGGCCGCACCAACACCAAGCAGGAACCTGGACCGATCTCGCTGCAGCCAAGCGGGCAGTTCATGCCCCAGATCGAGCAGCATCACCACAAACAGGAACAGGACCATGATCGCCCCGGCGTAGACGATCACCTGCACAACAGCGATGAATTGCGCCTGCAACAGCAGATAGATTCCTGACAGCGCGAGGAACGTCCCAACCAGCGAGAGGGCGCAGTAGACCGGGTTTCGCAGGACGATGACCAGTGCTGCAGTGACAAGCGCCATTGCGGCCAGCGGCACAAACACCAGCCATTCCATCCCTACCTCAACGCCACAAACACGGCCGTTATCATAATGTTGGCCAGCGCGACGGGCAGCAGTACCTTCCACCCGAATCGCATCAGTTGGTCGTATCTGAAGCGAGGCAGCGTGCCCCGAAGCCAGATAAAGAGAAAAATCAGCAGATAGAGCTTGATGAGAAACCAGACGACCGGCGGCAACCACGGCCCCCTCCACCCGCCCAGAAACAGCGTTGTCGTCATGGCCGACACGGTGATCATGTTGGCGTACTCGGCCATGAAATACATCGCGAACTTCATCGAGCTGTACTCGACGTGGAAGCCGGCCACCAGTTCCGTCTCGGCCTCCGGCAGATCAAAGGGGGCGCGGTTGGTCTCGGCGACGGCACAGATCAGAAAGATGAGGAACCCGATCGGCTGAAGGATGACAAACCACGTCCTGGCTTGAGCGCCTACAATCTCCACCAGGCTGAGTGACTGGGACAGCATCACCACGCCCACCACCGACAGACCCAGGGAGAGCTCGTAACTGATCATCTGGGCTGAGGAGCGCAGCCCCCCGAGCAGCGCGTACTTGTTGTTTGAGGCCCACCCTCCCAGGACGATCCCATAGATCCCGAGCGAGGCCACACCGAATACATACAGCAGCCCGATATTGACGTCGGTGATCACTAAGTCGATGGTCTGCCCGAAGAGTCGGACCTGGTCTCCGAAGGGAATCACTGCGAAGGAGATGAAGGCAGGGATCAGTGTAACCACGGGGGCCAGAACGTAGAGCGTTCGGTCTGCCGCATGGGGAATGATCTCCTCCTTGAACAGGAGCTTGATCCCGTCGGCGATCGGCTGCAAGAGCCCATGTGGGCCGACCCGCATCGGTCCGAGCCGGACCTGGATGTCGCCGATAACCTTCCGCTCCACCCAGGTCAGATAGGTGACACTCAGCAACATTAACCCAAAGACTACGACGATCTTCGTCACCATGATGACAAAGAAGGCGCCCTCTGGCATTGTGCTCCCCTGTCTGTCGCCCGCTCCCCACTTTATGTCTGCGGGGACAGGCTACGATGAGTGAGTGGGGCCTGGCTCAGACTCCCGCCCGGGCTCCGAACGGGCAGGCGTGCTCCACAATGTGCTGTTCGAATTCATCGCGAAAGTACTTCAAATAGCTTTCAATCGGCATGGCGGCGGCATCACTTAAGGGACAGATGGTCTTGCCCTTCATGTTGTCACAGATGTCCAAGAGCAGATCAAGATCCGCCTGCCGCCCGCGACCCTCTTCAATCCGTCTCAGCGTTTTGTGCAGCCATGCCGTCCCTTCCCGGCACTGCGTACACTGCCCACACGATTCGTGATGATAGAATCGAGAAACAATCTCACCTACCCGTACCATACAGGTAGTGTCATCCATCACGATGACGCCGCCGGAGCCGGCCATAGAACCTGCCGTCGCCAACGACTCAAAGTCCATTCTGGCGTCAAGGTGTCGCTCGGTCAGCACCGGCACCGAGGAGCCACCGGGAATCACCGCCTTCAGGCGTCGACCCTCGCGTATCCCGCCCGCATGTTCGAAGATCAGCTCCCGCATCGGAACATCGATCCGGCACTCGTAGATGCCTGGTCGGCGAACGTGACCGCTCACCCCGAAAATCCTGGTACCTGTACTCTTCGGGGTTCCGATGCCCGCGAACCACTCTGCCCCACGCATCACGATATGCGGGATGTTGCAGAGCGTTTCCACATTGTTCACAACGGTGGGCTTGCGATAGAGCCCGGACGTGGCGGGAAACGGGGGTTTCAACCGCGGCAACCCCCTTTTGCCCTCCAACGATTCCAGCAGGGCGGTCTCCTCTCCGCAGATGTACGCGCCGGCGCCCCGGTGTACGTGGAGGTCCAGACTGAAGCGGCTCCCCAGAATATCCTTTCCAACCAGACCACGGGCGGCCGCATCGCTGACCGCCTGCTCCAGGATACGGGCGCCCGCAACAAGCTCGCCCCTAATGTAGATATAGGCGGCCCGACACCCGATGGCGAAACCGCCCAGCAGAATCCCTTCGAGGAGCTGGTGCGGGTCCCGCATAATCAGTTCTCGATCCTTGAACGTCCCCGGCTCGCTCTCATCGGCATTACAGACGAGATACTTGGGTAGATCAGAACCCTTAGGCACAAAGCCCCACTTGACACCGGTAGGAAAGCCTGCGCCTCCGCGCCCCCTGAGCCCGGATCGCTTGACCAACTCGATCAGGCTGGTGGGCGTATGCTCTTTGAGCACCTTCGCAATGGCCTGATAGCCCCCGGTGGCCTCGTACTCGTCGAGGGTTCCTCGATAACCCGGAATCTCAAACCGCTTCGTGAGGATCTTTTCGCTCATGGGAGTTCAGCTATCAGCTTCTACCGAGTCTGTTGGGTCATTGAGTCTGTTGGGTCGACTCAATAGACTGAGCTGACTGCTGATTGCCGGCAGCCACCTGCTTTCGCAGCCGTGCAACCAGCGTCTCAACTTCACCGTGCGAAACCGGACCGTAGTAATCCGATCCCACTTGGATCGCCGGAGCACGTCCACAAGCCGCAAGGCACTCAACCCGCTTGATGGTAAACAGACCATCCGGTGTCGTCTCTCCCGCGCTGACCCCCAGCACCTCTTCAAGGCGCCGAATCACCTGTTCGGCGCCTAAGAGCGCACAGCTCAGATTGTGGCAGACCCAGATCTCTCGCTGCCCACCAGGCTTCAGGCGAAACATGTCGTAGAACATGGCCACCTCCGCCACCTGGATCGGCGGCAGGTCAAGACGAGCGGCCAGCTCACGCATGGCATCCGCTGTCAGATACCCCCCCTCCTCCTGGCATAAGTGCATCAGCGGCAACAGGGCGGAACGGCGCTCAGGGTATCGCGATAGGATGCGCTGAATCGTTTCTTCGGTCATATCACCTCAAAAGACGGGGTGTAGGTTTTAGGGGGTAGGGTACAATACGGGAACATTTGTCCGGTTCCCACACCCCACACCCTCCACCCTGTCTTTTGTCTCACCGATCGACCTCTCCAAGCACAATGTCGATGCTGCCGATGATCGCCACCAGATCGGCTACCAGTCGCCCCTCCGCCATCCGCGGCAACGATTGCAGGTTGACGAAGGAGGGTGTGCGAAAATGGACACGGTACGGCTTGTTGCTGCCGTCGCTCACCAGATAGACGCCGTACTCGCCACGCGGGGACTCGACGCTCTGATAGACCTCACCTGCCGGTACGGTAAATCCCGACGACCAGAGCAGGAAGTGGTGAATAAGCGCCTCCATGCTCTGTTTCACCATCGGCTTGGGAGGCGGGATCAGCTTCGGGTCGGCGATCACGACCGGCCCATCCGGAAGGCATTCCAGGGCCTGGTGAACGATGGCGACGCTCTGTTGCATCTCGAAAATACGACAGAGGTATCGATCATAGACATCGCCGTGAGTTCCTCTGGACATCTCGAAGTGAAATCGCTCATAGCCCGAATAGGGATTCGACTTGCGAATGTCCCACGCAATCCCGCAGGCCCGCAGACTGGGACCGCTTAAGCCTAGGTCCACGGCGTCTTCCGGCTTGATCACACCGACCCCTCTGGTCCGCTCGAGCCAGATCGGATTCTGAGTCAGCAGGTCTTCGTACTCAGCCAGCCGATCGGGAAAGCTGGTGACAAATGCCTGGACCGTCTTCTCGAACCCCTCGGGGAGATCGGCGAACAGGCCGCCGACCCGAAAGTAGCTGGACATCATCCGGGCCCCGGATACCTGTTCATACATGTCTAAGATCGCCTCACGTTCCCGAAAGGCGTACAGGAAGACGCTCATCGCCCCGATGTCGATGGCATGTGTCGCAAGCCAGACCAAGTGGCTGGCAATCCTGGTCAGTTCCGTCAGCATCACGCGGATGACCTGGGCTCGCGGCGAAGCCTCAACGCCAAGCAACTTCTCGACGGCCAACACATACGCCAGGTTATTGCTGAGTGGGGCCAGGTAATCCATCCGGTCCGTAATCGGGATCACCTGCTGGTATCGCTTACTTTCCGCAATCTTCTCCATCCCGGTGTGGAGGTAGCCGATATGCGGCGTACACCGAACGATGATCTCTCCGTCCAGTTCCAGAACCAGACGCAGCACGCCGTGAGTGCTGGGGTGCTGGGGCCCCATGTTGATGGTCATGGTGCGCCGCTCAGTCACCTGCCGCCCCCTCTTCCCACCATTTCGGCGAGGCCTGCCCCGGGTAGTCCTTCCGGAGCGGACAGCCCTCCCACCCCTCCGGCATAAGGATCCTCCGGAGATCGGGGTGCCCCTCAAAGCGAATGCCGAACATATCGAACACTTCACGTTCATGCCAATCGGCGACACCCCAGACGGTCGTGACGCTGGGCACCGCCTCACCTTCCTCGACGTGCACCTTGAGCCGGATCCGCTGTTTGTACTGAAGGGAATAGAGATGGTAGACCACCTCGAAACGCGGGTGGTCTCCGAATCGATCGACAGCGGTGAGATCAGAAAGGAAATCGTAGAGAAGGCCGGGATCCTCCTTCAGGTAGCGACAGAAGCGAATGAGGTCGCCAAGCCTGACAAGGAGGGTCGTTTCGTTACGAAAGCTCCTGGTCGAGAAGGTCGCTTCAGGAAACCGTTCTCGCAGCCTCGAAACGGTGTGATTCTCCTCCGCCCCCTTTACGTGACCCATTCCAGGCCCCCCTTCTTCCAGACATACAGGAGTCCGATCAGGAGGATGCCGAGGAAGAGAATCATTTCTATTAACCCGAACAGTTTGAGACTGTTCAGGATCACCGCCCATGGGTACAGGAATACGATCTCGATGTCGAAGATGATAAACAACATCGCGACCAGGTAAAACTTGACCGAAAACCGCTCTCGAGCGGAACCGACCGGATCAATCCCGCACTCGTACGGGGTAAGCTTGGATCGAGTAGGCCGCCGCGGCCCGAGTACATGTGATAGAAGGAGGGTCACGAGGGCAAAACCGGCCGCCAACAGGATCAGGATAAAGATCGGCAGATACGAAATCAGCACCGCGTCCTTCTCCTTGGCGATCGGCTATCGCCCTCACGCCTACCCTCCGCTATGCACCAGGTACCACGTACTTAATGAAGGGGTTCGCAAAGAAGATGATCAGAGCGACGAGCAAGACATAGATAGCCAGCGACTCGATGAGCGCGAGGCCGATGATCATCGCCACCTGGATCTTCGGCGCTGCGGCCGGCTGCCGTCCCATCGCTTCCAGCGCGCTGACGATGGCTCGGCTCTGGCCGATAGCTGCCGCACCAGAGGCGATCGCCATGGCAAATCCACCCGTAAGGACTGAGACGACAAAGAACATCGAACTACCCGATGTACCGGACGACTCAGCCGCAGCCCCTTCAGCGGCAAATGCCATCTGGGACCCAAATGTCAACATCACCGTGACCAACAGCAGCGCGAGCGCTCCTTGCGTACGACTCATCGGTACAACTCCTTTCAAAATGAAGAATGAAGATAGGGTTAGTGGTGCTCCTCGTGTTCGACGTGAACGGCTCCGGCAATATAGACCATGGAAAGCATGACAAAGATGAAGGCCTGGACAAAACTGGTGAAGAGGCTCAGGGGCATCATGATACCCAGATAGATGATATACGGAATACCTAACCAGATCAGCGACAGCAGGATGGCGATAACGCTTTCTTCCCCAAAAATGTTGCCGAACAACCGGATCGATAGAGAGATCGGCCGGGCGAGATGGCCGATCAGCTCAATGGGAAACATGATGGGCGCCAACCACAGGATCGGTCCGCAGAAATGACGGAGATAGGCCGCGATCCCCTGTTCCCGTATACCGAAATAGTTATAGGAGAGGAATATGGTGATGGCGAGAGCGGCCGTCGTGTTGAGATTGGCCGTCGGGGGCTTGAGACCGGGAAACGCGCCCAAAAGATTCCCGACGAGGATGAAGAGACCAGCCGTCCCGATCAAAGGGAGGTACCGTTTCCCGTTGTGTCCGATCATCTGCGTGAGCAGGTCCGTAAACGTCTCGACCACAACCTCCATGAAGTTCTGGACCGGCCCCGGCACCGCCTGGAGCTGCCGCGTCGCCAGATACGACACAATAATCAGAATCGCCATGACCAGCCATGCCATCGCGATATGCTCCGGTATCCAGGCCCCAGGAATCCCGATCGCCCCAAGAAAATTTGGAATCTGAAAGACTGTAGGGTGATGCTCCATCACGCCTCCCGATTGTTGTACGGGAAATCACATACAGACCGCAAGAAAATCAACTCCCCCAATGCTTGAGATCCTTCATGAGATTGGTAAAGCCGGCCGCAACCCCGAAGATGAAAAACAGAATCATGAGCCACGGCGACGTCCCCAGCCAGCGATCCAAGGCAATCCCGATAGCGGCCCCGATCGCAATCGAAGCGGCGAACGTGATCCCCAGTGAACTCAGTCCTGCGAGCTGCCGCCACAGTCGAGTCTGATCGTCCTTCATGTTCCCGCCTATAAAACCCCCGCTCACCCGCCTTTATCAAAGGGGGGAAGGGGGCCTTCCCTCCTGCTGTGTTCGACCCTACTCTAGCCATCCCCCTCCACACTGTCAAGGTTCACCGACCTCCTGAATTCTACCAGAGCCCGGCGACCGAGGCCCTGGCTAACTCCAGAAACGGGCCGGGGTAGATGCCGATAGCGATGGTGGCGACCAGGGTTACGAACAGCGCCAGCCGCAACGGTGCAGAAGAGCTCAGGGTCAGGCCCTGTGGCGGCAGGTCCCGCATATACATCGCCACCACCACCTTCATGTAGTAGAAGAGCGAAATGGCTGAATTGATGACGGCAATGATCGCAAGCCAGACATACCCTCGTTCGATAGCGGCGCCGAACAGATAGAACTTCCCAACGAAGCCGGCGGTCGGCGGAACTCCCGCCAATGAAAGGAGGAAGATTAACATGACGGCGGCCGCCATCGGACTGCGCTGCGCCAGGCCGGTGAAGTCGTCAATGCGCTCCCCTTTCACCTCTCCTACGCAGAGCAGGATGACCATGGCAAAGGCGCCCAGTGTCATCATGGCGTAGATCAGGGTATACAGCAACACGGCTGAGATCCCCAGCTCCCGTCCCGCCACCAACCCGATCAGCAGGTACCCGATGTGCGCGATCGAGCTGTAGGCGAGCATTCGCTTGACATTGCTCTGCGCGATTGCCACAACATTGCCGATGGTCATCGTGAGCAACGACAAGACATAAAAGAGAAGCGTCCAGCGATCCTGCAGGCCCGGAATGGCCACCAGAAAGACCCGCATGAGAATGGCGAGACCAGCAACCTCTGAAGCGGCCGATAGAAGAGCCGCCACAGGGGTCGGAGCGCCCTCATACACATCAGGGATATACATGTGGAACGGGACCGCCGCGATCTTGAATCCGAATCCGGCGACCAGCATCACCATGCCCAGGATAAGCGCAGGATTCGAGGCGGTGTCCGCTGAGATCATTGAGGCGATCTCTCTCAGGCCGATAGTACCGGTCAGGCCATACAACATGACGATGCCGTACAGCATAATCGCAGAAGAAAATCCACCCATCAGCAGATACTTCAGGGCGGCTTCGCTGCTGCGTCGTTCCCGCTTCATAAAACCGGCCAGAATATATATAGAAATCGACATCATCTCCAGGCCGATATACAGGATCAGGAGATCGACGGCGCTAACCATCAGCATCATGCCGAGCGTGGCGAAGAGGATGAGAGGGTAGAACTCGCCCTTGTCGATCCGTTCGCTCTTCAGGTAGCCGATCGACATCAGCAGGATCAGCGCGGCAGAGACCAGAAATACGATCTTAAAGAAGAATGCGAACGGATCGCTGATATATTGCCCGCTGAAGGCGGACTGCGTCACCCCCCATTGGCGGATCAGGACGATGAAGGTGCCAAGGACGCCAACGATGCTCAGATATCCCAGCCAGTCTCGTCCGCCTTTAGGGGCGATAAAATCGAGCGCAAGGATCCCCATAGCCACGAGGCTCAGGATCACCTCCGGCGAGGTTGTGGAGAGATCGGCCATGTTGAATACTTGAGTCATCGAGATCCTTCGACGTGGCTGGCCGCAGATCCCTTGACGGGGAGGACTGACCCCTCGTGACCGGGCTCAGGGGCGACTTCGACCTGGCCTGCGGCGGGCGGTGTCGACTCGCTCAGGTACGGTTCGGTAGTCGTGACCGTTTTATGCACCCGCGCCAGAACATAATTGACCGACGCCTCTGTCCGACTCAGAAAGGGAGAGGGGTAGAGACCGATCCAGAAACACATAATCACGATCGGCACAAGGGTCGTCAGCTCCCTGGCGCTCAGATCGGGAAGATTCGCATTCTTGGGGTTCTCCAGCGCCCCGAACATGGTCCGCTGAAAGAGCCACAGCATATAGGCCGCGCCGAGTACGATTCCGGTCACGGCAAAGGCAGCATAGACATAATTGACCTTGAACGCGCCGACCAGAATCAAAAACTCTCCGATGAAGCCGTTCAGTCCGGGGAGCCCCATCGAAGAAAACATGATGATCGCAAAGAGGGTCGAGTAGACCGGCATCTGCTTGGATAAGCCCCCAAACTCCGAGATCTGCCTCGTATGTCGGCGATCATAGATCAGACCCACGATCAGGAAGAGCGCGCCGGTTGAAAGGCCGTGGTTGATCATCTGGATAATGGCGCCCTGAACTCCCTGGAAATTCAGGGCGAACATGCCCAACATCACAAACCCCATGTGGCTGACGGAGCTGTAGGCGATCAGTCGCTTCATGTCGGTCTGGACCATACAGACCAACGCGCCGTAAATAATCGCGATGATCGACAGGGTCATAATCATCGGAACAAAGTGTTGGGTGGCCTCCGGAAGCATCGGCAGGTTGAACCGGATGAAGCCGTATGTTCCCATCTTCAGAAGGACACCGGCCAGAATGACGCTGCCGGCCGTCGGGGCATCGGTGTGCGCGTCAGGCAGCCAGGTATGGAAGGGAAACATCGGAACCTTGATGGCGAAGCCCAAAAAGAAGGCCAGCCAGACCAGATCCTGAAACGACAACGGGATGCCCAGCAGCGTTACAACAGGAGTCGATGGATACGACACCTTCATCAACTCAAAAATATCAAACGTGTAGGTTCCCGTCTCGGCGCCGTGATAGAAGTAGACGGCAAGGATCCCCAGCAGCATGATGACGCCGCCGAACAGCGTATACAGAAAGAACTTGATGGCCGAATACAGGCGGCGATCGCTTCCCCAGATACCGATCAGGAAATACATCGGGACCAGCATCACTTCCCAAAAGATGTAGAAGAGAAAGAAGTCCATCGAGAAAAAGACCCCGAGCATTCCGGTCTCCAGCATCAGCATGAAGGCATAATACTCCTTCAACCTCATGCTCACCGATTCCCATGAACAGACGACCGTAATAACGGAAAGGGACGTGGTCAACATGACCAGCCACAGGGTGATCCCGTCGAGACCGAAAAAGTAGGTTACACCAATCGAGGGAATCCAGGAGACCTTCTCCACAAACTGCATCTCCGCAGTCGTCGAGTCGAAGTAGGCCGGGATCCAGAGGGACACCAGGAGGTCGGCTACTGTGAAGGCCAGGGCGGTCCAGCGGATGCCGTTTTTCGACTCCTTCGGGAGCAGCGCGAGCACGACCATCCCGACGAGGGGCAGATACGTCATCAGAGATAAGATGGGAAACTCAAGAGCATTCATATGAACCGCAAACCTCCTGTCTCGGGTCCGACTATCGCCTCCAACACCCAGCCTTCAGCCACAACGCTACGTTCCATTTCCTGTTGACTGCTGATAGCCGTCGGCCAATCGCTCATAAAAACAGATAGAACACCACCATGCCGACGATGCCAAGCGCCATGGCCAGAATGTAGTTCTGAATTGCTCCTGTCTGCAGCCTTCGCAGAGTGAAGCTTCCACCTTGAATCAGATCGGCGATAGCGTTGACCAGGCCATCAACAATCTTCATATCGTGCCAGGACGAGATCGCACTCAGCCGCATGGTCAGCCAGCTACTGCCGTTGACGGCGCCGTCCACCACCTTGGCGTCAACACCCCAGAGGAAGCCGCAGAAGCGCTTGCCAAAATGGATGAAGATCGCTTCGTATAGCTCATCGACCCAATACTTGTTCAGTAACAGATTGTAGAAACCGCGCAGCTTGTCCGCCAGCGCCGTGGGTATATCCGGCCGTTTGACGTAGAACAGATAGGCGAGGCCGATCCCAGCCAGCGCAACTGCCAGCGAGACCGCGGCCATAACAAGCTCGGATGCGCCCGCCGCATGCCCGGCGGCCGCCGCCACCACATGCTCGGTACCCCCTTCCATCGCATGCTCGGCGGCCTCGCCGACACCATGCCCGACAGCCGCCTCTGATCCGTGGGCGACCTCAAAGATCGGCGCGACGAATTTGTGATAGAGCCCGTGATCTGGAGGGAACCCTAACGCCGCGCCCGCAATTACCGAAAGGACGCCGAGCACCAGCAACGGATACGCCATGTTCGGCGGCGATTCGTGCAGGTGATGGGCGGTATGGTGGTCACCGCGAAAATGCCCGGTGAAAACCTGGAAGAACAGCCTGAACATATAGAAAGCCGTCAGGAAGGCGCCGATCAGCCCTAAAAGCCAGGGGATCGTGAGGCCACGCACAAAGGCATTGAATAGAATCTCATCCTTGGACCAGAAACCCGCCAGAGGGAAGATCCCGGCGTTCGCCAGCGAGGCCAGCAGGAAGGTCCAGGTGGTAATCGGCATCGCCTTCCGCAGTCCGCCCATCTTTCTCATGTCCTGCTCGCCATGCAATGAGTGAATGACCGAGCCGCAGCCAAGAAACAGGAGCGCCTTGAAGAAGGCATGCGTCCCGAGGTGAAATACCGCGGATGGGTAGGCGCCGGCCCCGGCGCCCAGAAACATGTAGCCGAGCTGGGAGATCGTAGAGTAGGCCACAACCCGCTTGATGTCGTTCTGAACCAGTGCGATGGTGGCCGCGAAGACGGCCGTCAGCGCACCGACCCAGGCCACTACTTCGAGGCTGAACGGGGCCAGATTGAACAGGGCGTTCGACCGGGCCACCATATAGACGCCCGCCGTCACCATTGTGGCGGCATGGATCAATGCGGAGACCGGTGTGGGCCCTTCCATGGCGTCGGGAAGCCAGACATACAGCGGAAGCTGGGCCGACTTGCCCGTCGCGCCCACGAACAGCAGCAGCGTGATGGTCGTGTAGATCCCGGCGCCCAGCGTGGGATCGATCGCCGCAAATACTTCGGTATACTTCAGCGACCCGAAGGTGGTCCAGATAAAGAAGAGTCCGAGGATAAATCCGGCGTCGCCGATTCGGTTGACGACAAACGCCTTCTTGCCGGCGTCCCCTGCCGATTTTTTCTCATACCAGAAGCCGATCAGCAGATACGAGCAGAGCCCGACACCCTCCCACCCCAGGAACATCAGCAGGTAGTTGTTGGCCAGCACCAGCATCAGCATCGAGAACATGAACAGATTGAGGTAAGTAAAGAAGCGGGCATAGCCCCGATCACCGTGCATATAGCCGATCGAGTAAACATGGATGAGGAACCCGACGAACGTAACCACCAGCATCATGACGGTGGAAAGCGGGTCGACCAGGAACCCGATCGGTACCTTGAGGTCGCCGACGTTCAGCCACGGATAGACGTCCCAGTCGAGCGTCGCGCCACCCAGCGTCTGAAAGAACACGACAAACGCCACAAGGCACGACAGCCCCGCAGCCGGGACCGCGATCAGATGGGCCCGCTCCTTGATCCAGGCGCCGAACAGCCCATTGATCAGGACGCCGATCAGCGGCAGCAACGGTACAAGCGCAACCAGCTTCATGCGAGTGTTGAGTGTTGAGTGTTGAGTGTTGAGTGTCTGAAACGGATCATACTTACCATTTCATCAGATTGATTTCGTCGACGTTGATGGTCTGAAAGTTTCGGTACAGCCCGAGGACGATCGCCAGCCCCACCGCGGCCTCGGCTGCCGCCACAGTAATGACAAAGATAGCAAAGATCTGCCCCTGCATGAGCGCCTGGGGCAGATATCTGGAAAATGCCACAAAATTCAGATTGACCGCATTGAACATCAGCTCCAACGCCATCAGTATGCCGACGGCATTGCGACGGGTCAGGGCCCCAAACATCCCGATGCCAAACAATATCACGCTAAGAATCAGATAGTACGACAGCGGCACCATCCGTCAGTCCTTCCCCCGTTCGCGTCGAGCCAGAATAATTGCGCCCACCATGGCCGCCAGCAGAAGAAGCGATACCACCTCAAACGGCAGGACGTAGGTGGTCAGCAGGAGCTTCCCGATCGAGGCGGTGTTATCCGCCATCGTCAGGGGCGGCACCATGGCGGGAAAGCCTTTCAGGTTGGCATAGGCCAGGAGCCCGACGATCGCGAGGACCACCACCGCGGAGATCCCCACCTGCTCGTTCATAATCTTGACCCCGCCGGCCGAGATCCGACTGGTCAACATGATCGCGAACAGCAGGAGGATGGTAATCCCTCCCACGTACAGCAGCACCTGCGCGGCCGCCAGAAATTCGGCGTCAAGCAGGACAAACAGCGCGGCAACGCCGAAGAAGGCAAAGACCAATGCGATGGCGCAATGCACGATGTTTTTGGCCAGGACCACCAGCAGAGAGGCTCCCACCGTGAAGGCCGCCATCAGGAAAAATACAACGTGAGTCACAGTCACAAGCGCCACTCCCCAGTACTAAGAATCTTTTAACACCAGGATCAATCCGGTAATCCCCATATTCAGCAAGGCCAGCGGCAGTAGGAACTTCCATCCCAGATTCATGAGTTGATCGACCCGCAGTCTGGCTAACGTCCAGCGCAGCCACATCATGACGAAAATAAATGAAATAGGTCTTCAGCAGGAACCAGAGCCACCCCGGCAGCAGCGGCCCGTGCCACCCGCCGAGAAACAGCGTGGTGGCGATGGCAGAGACCACGAACATATTGGCGTACTCCGCCAGAAAGAATATGGCAAACCGCATCCCGCTGTACTCAACATGAAAACCGGCCACCAGCTCCGACTCGGCCTCCGGGATGTCAAACGGCGTCCGGTTGCATTCGGCGATCGCCGCCGTCAGATAGATCAGGAAGCCAAGCAGTTGCGGAACCACAAACCACATCCCCTCCTGCGCCTCTACAATCCGGGTCATGCTCATCGAGCCGACCGTCATGATGACCCCGATCACCGAGAGCACAAGAGGAACTTCGTAGCTGACCGCCTGAGCCGCTGAGCGGATGGCGCCCAGAACCGAATATTTATTATTGGAGCTCCAGCCGGCCATAATGATCCCCACGACCGTCAGAGAGGAGATCGAAATATAGAAGAGGACGCCGATGTTCAGGTCGCCCGCGATAAGGCCCGGACCGAACGGAATAATTACAAACGCGGCAAGCGAGGCCGCAAAGACCACCATCGGCGCCAGGGCAAATACCAGTCGGTCGGCTCCAGCCGGGATGATATCCTCCTTGAGGAGGAGCTTGAGTCCATCGGCGATACTCTGGGCCCAGCCGTGCCAGCCGCCGACCCGCATCGGCCCAAAGCGGACCTGGATGTGGGCACTGATTTTCCGCTCCCACCAGACCATAAACATCACGGAGACGGCGGTGAAGATGAGAACAGCCGTGGCCACCGCCAGCATCACGATCAACTGGGCGACCGTAAGGGGTAGACCCCACTCACTTAAGATGTCGTAAACAGGCTCCATCAATCTTCCGTAAGAGAAAATAAGTTGTTAGTTTTACGTTTTTAGTTTCGTTACTCAGAACTCAACACTAAACACCGGTAACTGTCTTTACCGGTCCACCTCGCCCAGCACGATGTCGAAACTCCCCAGGATGGCCACAAGATCCGCAACGAGGTAGCCGGTACCCATTACGGGCAGCACGCTTAGGTTAACAAAGGTCGGAGAGCGAACCTTATACCGGTACGGCTTTTCAGAGCCGTCGGATACGATATAGAACCCCAGCTCACCCCTGGGCGTCTCCACCCTGCTGTAGATGTCTCCGACCGGCGGCTTCAGCTTCTTCGGCATCTTCGCGATGATCTCGCCGGACGGTAGCCCCTGGAGAGCTTGTTCGATGATCTTCACGCTCTCTTCCATCTCGATCCGTCTGACCATATAGCGGTCCCAGACGTCGCCGGAGGTCCCTACCGGGATATCAAACTCAAAACGATCGTAGATAGAGTATGGATCGTCTCGACGCAAGTCCCACTTGATCCCGGAGCCGCGGAGCACCGGCCCGCTGATGGCATAGTTGATGGCCGTCTTAGGGTCGAGTATGCCGAGACCTTGCACCCGTTTTTGGAAGATGATGTTGTCGGTCATCACGGCATCGTACTCCGGCAGGCGCGGCTTGAACCATGCCAGGAACGCCTTACAGTCGGCCACGAAGGAATCCGGGAGGTCCAATGGCATCCCGCCGATCCGGTAGAAGGCGTAGTTCAGTCGTTGACCGCAGACCGATTCGAACAGATCCAGGATCTTTTCACGCTCCCGGAAGCAGTACAAGAAGATCGTGAAGTTACCCAGGTCGAGTCCGAAGGTCCCCAGCCAGATCAGGTGGCTGGCGATTCGCTGCAGCTCGCCCAGGATGACCCGCATATATTCGGCCCGTTCCGGTACGGCAATCCCCAGGTGCCGCTCCATCGTCAATACGAAGCCCCAGTTGTTATACATCGAGGCCAGATAGTCCAACCGGTCGGTGTACGGAATGATCTGTGTATAGATGCGGTTCTCACCGATCTTTTCATGGCAGCGATGCAGGTAGCCGATGTACGGGATGATCTCGGTGACCACCTCGCCGTCCAACTTCAACAGGAGGCGAAGCACGCCATGGGTGCTGGGGTGCTGCGGCCCCATGTTGACGTACATCTCCTCCATCGTTTCCTGGGTACGCTCAGCAATCTCCATCTCGTGCGGATTCATCTGCCTGCCTCAACAAAACTGATCATTACACCGGCTCATACGGGACCAGCCGTTCGTCCTGATAGTCTTTGCGCAACGGATACCCGACCCAATCCTCAGAAAGCAGAATCCGCCGGAGGTCCGGATGACCATCAAAGCGGATCCCCATCATGTCGAACGCCTCCCGTTCATGCCAGTCTGCCGTGCCCCACAGCGACGCCACGCTCCGGATAATCGGATCCTCACGCGGAACCCGCGCCCTCACCAGGGCCTTTGTCGGTAGCGACAGGGAAGAGAGGTGATACACCACCTCAAGTTCGCCACTCGCAATCCTGTCCACAGCACTCAGGCAGTTCAGATAATCGAGCCCTATCCCTTTCAGCGTCATCAGGATTTCGTAATTCTTCTCCGGATGGATATCGATTCGAGCCTCGACACCCTTCACCTCTGAGGCCTTGACGGCATCGCCGAACTGCGACTTGATGGTTTCGATAACCTCATCCGGCGTCATCAGACCCACTCCAAGGCGCCCTTGCGCCAGGCATAGGCGAAACCCACCAGCAAAATGGCAATAAAGAGCATCATCTCTACAAACGCAAACATCCCCAGCTTCCGGAAGACGACCGCCCAGGGCAGCAGATAGATCGTCTCCACCGCGAAGATGACGTAGACCAGCGCATACAGGTAGTACCGGACGTGAACGCGGATCCAGGAGGCACCGACCGGGTCTTCGCCGCATTCGTACGTCGTGTACTTTTCCGGCTCAGGGTTGGTGGGGCGCAGCAGCCGGGAGACGACGTCGACATTGACCACAACGAAAAGCAGACCGACGATCAGAAAAATACCTACGATTGCATAATCCGCTGCCATCTCACCACCTACATTCGATGTGTGCGTCCGACGTGGACGAGGCGGGTCTTACGGCCTGGCCTCGTGCGGGGATCGCTGGGCCCGTGATCTATACACGGCGACAAAAAAAATGCCCCGCACAGGGCATCCTGAATGGTGTGCCGACTGTTCGCTGCAGGGCCTACCGGAATCTGACAATCAACCTCGTGAAATTTTTAGCATACTAGCACAACCCCCTCCGCCCTGTCAAGGAGAAAAGCGGATGTTTACCGCGTTGCGCTCGCGGGCTTCGGCGACCCTGACGTCTTGCTAAAGCCTCTGATATAGGTCACCAGCTCCTTCATCTCGCGATCGGTCAGCTTCAGCCCATACGCAGGCATGCCTGTCTTACCACCCGCTTTAATCACCTGCACAAGGGCGTCATCGGACCGTGTTTGCATATAGGCCGAATCGGTCAAGTTGGGCGTCTTCATCCAAAACACCATCTTTGCCTGCATCCCATCGCCTTTGCCGCTCACACCGTGGCATCTGACACACTTGGTTTCGTAATTCGACTGAGCGCTTGCCGGCTCTTGGCTCTCAGCGCCGAATGCGGGAGAAGTTCCCACGACAACCAACATCGATACTGCGAATAACCACTGCCAACGAAGCCGGGATAGAATCAAGGTCAGCAACTTAACAGCCCTCCATGCGTTCGAGTGAATGATTGAATGTTAGCGATAGCGAAGCGTAGCCAGAGCATCTCGTGCAGCCAGAAGGGTCGCGTCAATGTCATCGGCGGTATGCGCATCAGACAGAAAGGCCGCCTCAAACTGGGAGGGTGGAAGATAGATTCCCCGCTGCAGCATGGCCCAGAAGAAAGCGGCAAAGCGATCGGTATTCGCGGCGCGGGCCGTCTGGTAATCGATGACAGGCTGCTCGGCGAAGAAGGCGGTGCACATCGAGCCGACCCGTTGGCACTGAAGCGGCACACCCGCCTCAGCCGCCAACTCCTGCAGCCCGGCTTCCAGTTGCTTGCCCTTCGCCTCGAGTCGTTCGTAGAATCCGGGTTCGTCGAGGAGCCGAAGGGTTTCGATGCCGGCTCTCATGGCAAGGGGGTTGCCGGAGAGGGTCCCGGCCTGATAGACCGGACCCAGCGGAGCAACCTGCTCCATGATCGAGCGCGGACCGCCGTACGCGCCGACCGGCAGGCCGCCGCCGATGATCTTGCCGAGACAGGTCAGATCGGGTCGAATGCCGTAGAGGGCCTGGGCGCCGCCTTTGCCCAACCGGAATCCGGTCATCACCTCGTCGAAGATCAGCAGCGAGCCGTGAGCAGCGGTAACCTCTCGCAACGCCGCGAGAAATCCAGGCTTTGGCGGGACCACCCCCATGTTGCCGACCACCGGCTCCACGATGACGCAGGCAATCTCACGACCCATCGCCTCGAAAGCCGATCGGACGGCGTCAACGTTATTGTATGGGAGCGTCATCGTCAGGCGGGCGAGATCGGACGGAACGCCGAGGCTGTCCGGTACGCCAAAGGTCATGGCGCCGGAGCCCGCCTTCACCAAAAGGCTGTCGGCATGCCCGTGGTAGCACCCCTCGAACTTGACGATCCGGTCGCGCTTCGTAACGCCACGGGCCAGTCGAATGGCGCTCATGGTCGCCTCGGTCCCGGAGTTCACAAACCGGACCAGCTCGATCGAGGGGATCGCCTCGACCACCATTCTCGCGAGTATCGTCTCCCAGGGAGTCGGCGCGCCGTAGCTGACGCCTTGAGCCGCAGCCTCCTGGATCGCCTTGACAACGGCAGGGTGGGCATGACCGACAATCATCGGTCCCCAGGAGCCGACATAGTCGATGTAGCTTTGACCGTCGACGTCGTAGAGGCAACAGCCGCGGGCGTGCTCGATCACCACCGGCTGCCCGCCTACCGCCTTAAATGCCCGCACGGGGCTATTCACGCCTCCCGGCAGCAGGCGTGTGGCCTCTTCAAAGAGCGCCTTCGAACGGAGGCCTGTCTGCGTGCGATCTATGGGCGGGGTGATCACGCTTTAGTCTCCAAGAGGCGCGCGGCCTCCTTCGCGGCATAGGTCAGGATCAGGTCGGCGCCGGCCCGCTTGATCGACGTCAGCGTCTCCATCAACACCCGCTCTTCATCGATCCACCCGAGCCGTCCGGCCGCCTTCAACATGGCGTACTCGCCGCTTACATGGTAGGCTGCAACCGGCCCCCCAAACTCCTGCTTCACCCGCCAGAGGATATCTAGGTACGGAAGAGCCGGCTTCACCATCACAATGTCCGCCCCCTCCTCCAGGTCGAGCCCCACCTCCCGCAACGCCTCATCGCTGTTCGCCGGATCCATCTGGTAGGTGCGGCGATCGCCGAATTGGGGCGCTGAGGCAGCGGCATCGCGGAACGGACCATAGAAGGCGCTGGCATACTTGGCCGAGTAGGCCATAATCGGCGTATCCTCGAAGCCCTCCTCATCCAGCGTCTCACGGATGGCCGATACCCGGCCGTCCATCATGTCCGAGGGCGCGACAATATCGGCGCCGGACTCGGCATGAGAGAGCGCTGTTCTGGCCAGCAGTTCCAAGGTAGGATCGTTTTTCACCTGACCACGCTCCACGACACCACAGTGACCGTGACTGGTGTACTCACAGAGACAGACGTCCGTCATCACCAACAGGTCCGATACGGTATCCTTGATCGCCCGCACTGCCTGCTGGACGATCCCATCCTCAGCGTACGCCTCGGACCCTACGGCATCTTTTGCAGCCGGAATGCCGAACAGGATGATCCCGGGGATACCCATCGCCGCCGCCTCTTTCGCCTCCTTGGCCAGCTCATCCACCGACAGATGGAAACAGCCCGGCATCGAGGCGATCTCCTGACGCACACCATGTCCGTGGACAACGAAGAACGGCTGGATCAGATCTTCACGATGCAGGTGAGTTTCCCGCACCAATCGGCGAAGGGTCTCATTCTGACGCAGGCGTCGTGGCCGAAATACCGGGTAGTACATCACTCCTCCTCGAAAGGGCGGCTCTTGCAACACGATCCCCTTCCTATGCCGGTCATTCTACCCGTCCCACCTATCCCGGTCAATTGCCTTCAGCGCCCCCGCAGGTATTTGGCGCCTCGCTCCGGTGGCGGCGGGGCCCCGCCGGTCAACAGATCAAAGAAGATCTCGACACTGTTTTCGCGGTCCTGAATCCTGTCGTTAGAAAATCGCTTGGTACGATTGAGGAAATGAATCCCTACCATCCAACAGCAGGTAGCGTAGGTCAGGACCACATTGTTCTCCAGGCTGGCATCCCGGCGGGGATCGTACCGACCGTAGTAGTTAACCGCAACATTCTTCATCGGCGTGAGCAGCAGCCGGCCGATAATGCCCGACGTCTTCCGATCGTGAAATGGAGTGTCGTCGAACTTTTCGCCCGCCGTGTCGCCGCCGCGGATGAAGGAGTGGGCCAGTTCTATCCGTCCGTACTCAGGGTAGGCAACTCGGACACCGGCCTCAATCCCATCAACGCGATTTCTTTCAGTATTGATGGCGGCAACCCCGTACAGGCCCAGGTTCTGTAAGGGAGAAGCGCGGAGGTCGGCCACCAGGTTGGAGAAGCGACGCTCCGGTACTCGCGTGAACCCATTGTCCGAAGGTTTGGCTTTTCCCTCATGGACCGCCTGGTCGATCCGTTCCGGTGTCAGCGCATTCAGAAAGAGGTCGGAGAAGTGTCGCGTCTGGGGATTCAGATTGACGCTCTGGCTCAACGACAGAGAGAGGATTTCATGGGTACGGGTAGCGCCGTCGGCCTCCTTAAGCTTCGTCAGTAGCCGGTTCGTCAGGGAGTAGGTCATTCGGTTCTGTGGACTGATATAATCGACATGATCAAACTGCGGGTTCCTCCGTTGATTCCCGGCAGTAATATACCAGTAACTGAGGCGCGGCTCGAGCAGGTGCACCAGCCGATCGACCCGCGCTCCTGCCACATCGAAGTTGCGAAAGAATCGGGCGGTCAGCTCGTTTCGAGCCTCAAACAGCTCTCGACTTGTACCGCCCCCTCCACTGCCGGGGCGCTTGCTGTAGGCGGTCTCGCGGAAGCCGATCGACGGCGTCATGGTCGCCCAATTCATCATCCGCCACGGCAACAGCAGTTTCGGGAACAGATCGACTCGACCGCTGTCCGGCGTCTCTTTCCGCTGGAGATAGGTCCCGGAGAGTTGCCCCTCCGCCAGGAGAGGCAAACCAAACAGCCGTTGCGGAGAGGCAAAGAAGTTCAATTCAGGTACGCGGCTGAGGCGGCTGTCATTGGTCTCAGGATTCAGGGTGCGGCTATCATCGAACCGAAGTTCAAGGCCGTACTGCTGCCACATCTGCGTGAGAAACACTCGCGCGTCGGTGAAGCTTGCGGTTCTCGCTTCAGGCGGAGAATCGGAAAACGCACGACGAAATACGCGATCGCTCACGTAGTTGATATCGCTCTTCAGGCTGAGTCCCGGGTTGAACTGCTGATCGTGGCGGGCAGTGATGGTCGCCCGCACCTCCCTTCGTCTCTCGCTATCCCGATCCTTCATGATTCGGCCGTCTATGAAGCCGCTCGCCTCCGGCCCCAGGACATACCGATAGCTGGCCTGCGCCTCAGGACCCCGCTTGCCCCGGTACACGCCGGTTAAGGTGAGATCCTGAGACTCATCGATGGCCCAGAAGAACGGCTGCTTGTACGTGGGCCCTGACCGACCCCCGGCGCCGATGTTAGGAATCAGCCAGCCGGTACGCCGCGGCCCGACGGGGTAGAGAATGTACGGGGTGTACAGGGCCGGAAGACCACGAATCCAGAAGGACGCCGACTTTGCCTCAAGATATTCGTCTTGTTCGAGGAACGCCTCTGCCGCGTGGATCTCCCAATCGACGCCGCCAGGCTCAGGTTGACAGATGCGGCAGGTGGTAAATGTACCATCGACCAGCCGATACCTGCGATCCCCTTCCTTATGGACCTCGACGCCCTGAAAGACGGTCGCAGGGGGGATCGCGCCTTTGGCCTGATACATGACACCGGTATTGGTGCGATAGCGGTATTCCAGTCGATCGCCGTCCAGACGGCTTGCGCCGTCGATGAGTTGAACCCTTCCCCTAGCCCGGATGATCTCCTGAACCTCATCCACCTCGACCTCATCGGCATGGAGGATGCGGTTCTCCATCAGGATTCGGACGTCGCCTCGCGCGATGGCAACCTTGTCGCGCTCACGGCGCTCAATCTCATTCGCCTCGATCCGAACAGCCGATTTGAGCTCATCGATTTTACCGAGAAGGCCCCGGGATTCCGCATCCTGCGCCAGGACTGCCGGCGTGAACCATGGCGAGGCAAGGAAGAAAAACGCCAACAACACAGGCAAGAGGTAGCGTGGCATCAACAAAGACCTCGTGAGGACGCTAACAGACCTTTGTAGAGGCAGGGCGTACCCTACCCGGAACGGGCGCGCGGCAAGCGGCGCCCCTATCGCGCATCACTGCAGTGCAAGGTGCCCCCGCCTTATATCAGAGAGCCCCACCTAAGGCAAGAAGTTTTGTGCCGACGTCACCGCGCCCTGATAATCACCGCACTGATCCGGTCGATACCGACAAAGGCATCAAAGAAATCTCTTTTTGCAAGTTTCGAAAGATGAACCAGATGTTCGCCAACCACAGACACCGTCCCTTCTATTTCTTCGCTGGACTCCAGCCGCAATACCACCCGTTTGCCGATAGCATCCGTGAGAAGAGCCCTCATGGTTGTCGTGGACTTCAAATCGTACCTGGCCTCTTCCGCCGCTACGATCGGGGCGGACATCACCATAAGTCCCGCCGCAAACATGACAGCGCGCACGATCCCTTGCACCTTCATGACCTTTATCTCCTCGTGATAGGTTTGTGACAACCGCCGGATCCCCTCAGTTAAGAAGGTGAGTTATTGGGTAACGTGAACTCACCCCTGCAGCGTCTGCAGCAATGCGGTCGAAGCCGGAAATCGTTTCGAGCGGGCGCAGATCCTAGGGATAGATAGTACCGATAATGCCGTCAAGCACGTTGCAATCTACGCCCCCGCGCGGGGGTGACACAGGGGGGATTTGCGGCCGAAAGAGACTCATGGGAGTGACCTCGGCCACACAGTCAGGCCAGTTGCCTGTGCGGCGTTCCAGAGTTGCCGGTCGTAGGTCGCCACCGTAACCGACTCGCCCAGCATATCCCGCCAGAACAAAGCCGACGCCAAGTGAGTCGCATCGTAGCCGCGTAGGCTATAATCCCAAGCAAGAGATGCGGCACGGGACACGAGAACCTCGGTCATCTGGAGGCGGATAAGGCTTTCCCACTCACCACTGAAGAACTGCAGCGCGGAAACTCCTTCCTCGCGCGTCAACAGCGCCATGCGGACGGCCTTGGCCATCGCTGCGGCCACTTCCGCCCGGCTGATGATCGCCGTGCCGACCACCGCGGCCTGATCAATGAGTTCTCCAACCTCGGCAGAATCCGCCTCTGCCACGTACCGCTTGACAAGCGCGCTAGCGTCGAGATAGGCAATCACTCGCGGTCCTCAATCAGCAGATCGGCCACGGTGCGCTTTCCTCGGACCCGGGCCACGGGCGCCAAGGATGTCAGTTTGCGCTTATTCCAGAGCACGAGGCCCGACTGGGCCAGAGCTTCGATGCGGTCTTCAATCGGCAGAATTGTCGGTACGATCCGGCCTATCGGCGTCCCCCGATCGGCGATCTCTACCGACTCTCCGGCCTTGACCAGCCGCAGGTAGTGGCTCAGCCTGCTCTTGAGTTCGCGTATGCTGACTCTCGTGCACTTCGTCACTCCTTCCACAACGTCACCCCCTTTATCGTGATCTCATTATATAACAGTGTAGTCACATGATGTCAAATCTATGGAAGTCCCCTGACCAACCCATCATCCCTACTAAAAGGGGCAGCGACCGTCCGGTTTCAATCCACGCCCCCGCGCGGGGGCGACTTCCTGGTGGAGGGTCCGAGGACATTGCATACGAATTGGGTATATGTTAGAATTTTATGAAAATGGAGGAATTACGATGCCTATTACCCATCTCTCTGAAAAGGGGCAGGTTCTCATTCCCAAGGCGCTTCGCCGCAAGTTCGGCTTGAAGCCGGGCGCGAAGATTCAGTTGGCCGAGGAAGCGGGGCGGCTGATCCTCTCGCCGGTTCCGCCTGATCCAATCGCCGCCGCTACGGGCTCTCTCGAGGGGGAGTTCTCGCTGACGGCCGATCTCCGCCGCGACCATCAGGAAGAAATACACCGTGAGCGAAAAGCTCGTACTCGATAGCTTCGCGCTCGTTGCGCTGTTTCACAAAGAACCGGGCTGGCAGGGCGTACAAATGGCCCTCTACGAGCAGGAGAAAGCCCACTCGCGGGCGTTCCTCAACTGGATCAACTGGGGAGAATTCTTCTACGTCGTCAAGCGCCGAGTCGGAGCGGCCAGGGCGGAGGAGGCTCTGCGCCGGCTGGAGCAGTTGCCACTGGAACTGGTACCCCTGGACCTCCCCCTGGTACGGGCAGCGGCCGAGATTAAAAGCGAGTACACCGTGTCGTATGCCGACGCCTTCTGTGTGGCGACGGCCCAGCGGGCTAACGCGACCATCCTCACCAGCGATCAGGAGTTCCGGGCCGTCGAGCACCTCATCAAGATCCGCTGGCTTACCGGATAACTGCACCATCACGCCTCACTCGTCGCTTGTCATCGCCTCACACCGCTACTGCGATCAGACCGGATTGGCGTTGACCGTTCCAATCCACGCCCCTGCCCGCAGGACGACCCTTGATAACAAGGCTACCTACGTAGAAGTCTAGTTATTGCACCATGTCGCCAAATCAAGTCGACCAAGCGATTTGACGCTGGACAGGGATGGTACTACACTGTGAGTACGTTAAGATATCATGAGAGGAGGAATCGCGATGGTGAAGCACCTGACCAAGCATGGCAACAGCCTAGCCCTCGTCATCGATCGTGGAGTATTGGACCTGCTTGAGATCAACGCCGATACCCCCCTTTCAGTGACAACCGACGGCAAGTGCCTGATCGTCACCCCGGTGCGAGACCCGGAGCGGGAAAAACGATTTCGCGCCGCACTGCAGAAGATCAACACGCGCTACGGCAAGGCTCTCAAACATCTGGCGGATTAGCGCATGGCGCCTGTATTCCTCAGTCTTGATGAGGTTACCGAGATTCATCGGGAGATGATCGAACGGTATGGCGGAAGCGCCGGCATCCGGGACATGGGCCTGTTACAGTCGGCCGTTGCCATGCCTCAGGCAAGTTTTGGTGGTCAGTTCCTGCATGCTGATCTTTTCGAGATGGCCGCCGCCTACCTATTCCATCTCGTACAAAACCACCCATTTATCGATGGCAACAAGCGCGTCGGTACCGCGGCGGCGATGGTCTTTCTCGAATTGAATGGGGTCGAGGTGAAGGTCTCCAACGCATTATTGGCCGCGACTGTCCTGGACCTCGCGCAAGGGAAGATCGCAAAAGCCACGATCGCCGAGTTCCTCAAAACGCACTCCCGCCCTTAGCGTCACGCCGACGCGACTCCAAGGCGGACGTAGCCGGTCAGTTCATTCAAGGTTTCAATCCAGCCCCCGCGCGGGGCGACGGGTCGCTTCCTAACCGTACGGTGTCCTTGGACCATAGCGATCAGCAATCAGCCGTCAGCTTCAGAGACATCCCCCTTCGAGTCCCCCCCCTTTGATAAAGGGGGGTGCAGGGGGTTTCATGATGCCCGGGTGGCCCTGAGGCTCTGATTATTCTTGAGATGACACCATGCCGGCGATCGTGTGCCACGGGGAGGCCTGCGTGTGTTACTCCACGCCCCCGCGCGGGAGGCGGCTCCCTCGCTTGGCAATGGCGGGCGCCGGGTGGCCTCGCTTCAATGGGGCCACGGCTCTGAGGCCGTGGAAACCTCGATCACAGCACCCGCAGTCGCCCTCTTTTACGACCTTCAATGGGGCCACGGCTCTGAGGCCGTGGAAACGCATCGGCGTAATCTCGCCATGCGCCGCCATGAGCGCCCTTCAATGGGGCCACGGCTCTGAGGCCGTGGAAACCGAGGATGTTGCCCCACCGCATCGCCTCGTTTTCATCCTTCAATGGGGCCACGGCTCTGAGGCCGTGGAAACGTTTGGGTGGGTCGAGGACTTTGAGGGATTTCTCAGCCTTCAATGGGGCCACGGCTCTGAGGCCGTGGAAACGCATGGGCTTGGCGTCACGCGCAGCCGCCCCTTGTTCCCTTCAATGGGGCCACGGCTCTGAGGCCGTGGAAACGCCGGGTCGAAGCGCATGATCATCGCGGGGACGATTGCCTTCAATGGGGCCACGGCTCTGAGGCCGTGGAAACACATATGGAGTCCGCATGGTTGATTCAACTCGGAGCACCTTCAATGGGGCCACGGCTCTGAGGCCGTGGAAACCATCTAAATACTGGCATCCTCGCTGTCGGATCTCAATCCTTCAATGGGGCCACGGCTCTGAGGCCGTGGAAACTCCGATTGGGGCGGTCTATCCGTGCCGCAAAAGGACTACCTTCAATGGGGCCACGGCTCTGAGGCCGTGGAAACTGAAACGACTCAATCTACTTATCGGTGCGGCAAAAGCCCTTCAATGGGGCCACGGCTCTGAGGCCGTGGAAACCACGTATGAGGTGGACAGCACGGCCTGGTTCCATGCCCTTCAATGGGGCCACGGCTCTGAGGCCGTGGAAACCGCTTAGCCTCACCTACTGCACGTACCATATCGATAACCTTCAATGGGGCCACGGCTCTGAGGCCGTGGAAACCTCATGCTTCTCGACCAGCCCGGCCCAATCCGGCTCTACCTTCAATGGGGCCACGGCTCTGAGGCCGTGGAAACCTCGCTCGATCCGTTGAAGCGTGCCGAGATTCTTCACCTTCAATGGGGCCACGGCTCTGAGGCCGTGGAAACTGAAGACTGACCTCGAGGTGTTGGTGAACGGCGTCGTCCTTCAATGGGGCCACGGCTCTGAGGCCGTGGAAACGTGAGCGCCTTGCCAAATGTGAGGGCAAGTACCTCAGCCTTCAATGGGGCCACGGCTCTGAGGCCGTGGAAACGGATATTGAGATAGCGGTAGGCAAAGGCTGAGGCCGACCTTCAATGGGGCCACGGCTCTGAGGCCGTGGAAACTCTGCATCTGATATGTCTGCGATGTTGAATACGACTCCTTCAATGGGGCCACGGCTCTGAGGCCGTGGAAACCTCCGTCGCGCGCTGCTCGTGTATACCCGAATATCCACCTTCAATGGGGCCACGGCTCTGAGGCCGTGGAAACCTGTAGAGTTGATCGAGGACACTCCGGCGAGGTTTTTCCTTCAATGGGGCCACGGCTCTGAGGCCGTGGAAACACCGGCTCAGCAACACGCCAACCGCAGAATTAACGCTCCTTCAATGGGGCCACGGCTCTGAGGCCGTGGAAACAACGAGCTTATCGGGAGATAATCTAATGACAGAGACGCCTTCAATGGGGCCACGGCTCTGAGGCCGTGGAAACTATGCTTTCCCAGTGTTCTCCCCGATGCACGTATACCCTTCAATGGGGCCACGGCTCTGAGGCCGTGGAAACCGACATAGTATCCGGCACCGAAAAATCGCGGGGTTACATCAGCGGTTGCGAGAGGTTCCGCCACACCCCGCTCCACTGCCCTCCTCGACAGCACATTCATAGTCGCCGCATCACAGAAAAGGGCCGAATTTTCAAATACCTTAGCCACCTTCGAGTGCTCCTGCCTATTCGGTTGTCAAAGAACCGCTCGCAACTCTACCGGCAAGCTTACACCACCATTGACTCACGCCCGACTACCTCCATCGGGCGACCAATCGCCTGGATTTCCTTCACCTCCCTTCCTTCAGTGGGACCCAGATCAATGAAGACTACCTGATCCTCCTCATGATTGATGATCGCGCTCAGCGCCGCTACCATCCTCACCTTCTGCGCCGGCGTCAGATCACACTGGAACACCGACAACTGTAGGTGCTCACCGAAGCCCCGCATGGTTTTGTAGACCTTGGCCCAGCGCACGCGGTCGGAGATGTCGTAGCTGACGATGAACAGATGGCGCATCGTTCATCGCGTCGTGAAGCTCGGGTACTCAGGGATCTCGCCAGCGAGGTAGCGACCGAGCAGCCGGGCCTGCACCTCCAGCACCCGCCGATAGCTGATCCGGTAGCCGAAGATGGGATGAGAAATCTCCTGACTCATGCGCCGCTCGTAGGCCTCGATGAACCTGGTGCGACCGCTCGGGGTCAGGGAGACAGAGCCCGCGATGCTGATAAAGTCCTGCGGCCGCACCTCGCCGTTATTGACGGCCATGAGTACGACCGAATCCCCGATCAAGGACCGGAACTCCTCCATCAGGTCCAGGGCCAGAGCCGGGCGCCCGTACCGCGGCTGGTGGTAGAATCCCAGGAAGGGATCGAAGCCTACCGCCTGTAACGTGGTCGTCCATTCCCTGGTGAGCAGCGCGTAGGCAAACGAGAGCATCGCGTTCACAGGATCCCGAGGCGGACGGCGGTTGCGCTGCTGGAAGTCAAAGCCGGGCATAGGCGCATCCCCGCCTCGCAGCATCGCGCCGAAATTGGAAAAGTAGCGATGGGCCGCCGTTCCCTCGATGCCGAGGAGAGAGTCCATCCGATCTGCCCTAGCCGCGTGCTCCATGTCCTCCTTGAGATCCCGCAGGGTCTGCTCGGGTGGGTCGGGATGATTGCGACGAAGCAGCGTCCGGCAGTTGGCGATCTTCGCGCGTACGAACCGCTGAGCGAGGGCAAGGCAGCGCTGCGGATCCGATGCCGCGTCGTACTGACGTCGTCGCAGTTCCACGTTCTTGTGCCAGAGCCCCTGCGTGATACCGTAGAGCCAGCCGCCGTGCGACAGATACGAGATGGGGATGCCTCGCTGGCACAGCTCGTGGATCACCGGCGTGCTCGCGTGAACACCGCCAAACAGGACGAGATGCGACACCTCCTCCAGTCGGGCTTCTGCGAGGAGGGCGTCCTCATCCCAGACCTGAAGCACGTTCCCGTCCTTCTTGATCCGAGCCCCTTGATGCTGCACGTGCAGAGGGAGCGCGTCGTCCCTTGCGGGGAACAAGAGGCGAGGTTCAACCGGATGATCGCCGGCGGCCTTCAGGAGGCGTACCTCATCGGGCAGGCAGATCCCGACCAGCGAGCACCGCGGGCACTTCGGGCTATCGTCCAGTGGCGGCGGGATCAGTCCTCCGCGGGCCACTGCGGTCATCTGGCCGGCCAGCTCCAGCGTGCGCTCCACCAGGACCTCATCGAACTCAACCGTCACGCGCTCCTTCGACCCGGCAAAGTAAATCACGCCGTTGTCGCACAGAAAGCCGTTGTCTCTCAAGATCAGCCCCTGTGCGCACACCTGCACCCGTTCGGGCTCATACGCGCCCTGTGGCAGGTGGGGGCGCTTGCCCCGCTTGTAATCGACAGGCGTGACCTGGTTTCCCTCCCCTTCGATCAGGTCAACCTTGGCCGTCAGCCCCAGGCGGTCCGAGGTCAGATGCACCGACCGTTCGTGGATCGCTTCGGGCTCTCCGGTTTCCTCTTTTGTCGGCTTCTGCCGCTGCCGCCCCCGATCCACGGTCCGGTGCCGCAACCGACCTTCCACCGTGTCCGCGCTGTCCGCAAACTCCCCCTGCACCCACTCCAGGTAGCAGAGCCGCGGACAATAGGCGAATTCATTCAGCATCCGGGCCGGCAGCGGCCCTGGCAAAACATCAGAGGGTGGAAGCGACGGCGTCACTGGCAGTGTATCGTTCACATTTCATCTCGCTGATTCCGGCACGAACAGTCCGAGGCCGAAGTGGCAGGAGTGGCCGAGGGCAATGGGGCCACGAACTTTGCGACCAAAATCAATCCAAAATGAGCCCGCAGCGAGGTTTCCCCCGTCGTCACCGGGCTTTTGGCGGAAGCGTTTGAACTGGATGAGACGAAGTTTGCGTGTGCCGACCCGAAACACGCCGTGTTGATCCGCGAGTGGCTCGATCTTAATAGCGTCGAGCGGCAAATCGTTCAGGTCCGGCCGCCGGTGAATGAGCCGGGCCAATTCCTCGCGCACGACGGCAGCGAGAAATTTTTGCGGGCAATTCCAGAGTTCTTGCGGATCGCGTTTTGTTCCTCGTTTCTTGAGGTGGCGCGGAGCGATGAACGGCGTAGCGGAAACCCAGACCTGTGACGGGCACAATGGCAAAGGCTGGTAGTCATCGAGCCGCCCCAAACCAAGCAGCAGCACACGCAACGGGTGGCCGGACTGTTCCCGCTCACGGCTTCTCAGTTCACGCAATTGGTCGAGGGCCTTCAATTCGCGGTCGCCGAAGCCGTCGGTAGCGATGATGGTAAGATGGTCAAGCCTTCCATCGTCGTCGTCTTCGTCTGTGGGCAGGTAGTAGGCGTGCCCGTGGCCCTGTAGCGGTTGGGCGTCGGCTGCCTTGCCAGAGAAGATCGCGGAAAGCCCGCGGCAGCCGTCAGGAGTGAGGAATTTCCGTCCGTAAATGCCCATCAACATACGCCGGGCTGACTCCGCCACAGGTAGCGTCTCGGTGACCAGCGGCAACACGGTCGAATCCAATGCGAACCGCGCCACCTGCATCTTAGGTGCTGTGCCCGGGCGCGAAACGCGGCGCGCTGGCTCGATCTTGAAGCAATCTCGTCGCCGCGCATAGGCAACCCAGCGTGAGCCGGGCGGGTCGGACCATTTGTCCTTATGCAACGCTGATGTTTCCATGCACAGATGCCAGTCAGGATCGTAGAGCGGCGTCGACACCGTTGTCTTCGCCTTGCCTCTACCAGAAGTGCGCTCGTGCTTGGGTGTGTGTTCATCACCGAAAGCGTTGTCAGGATCGGCGCACAACACGCGCACGATTTCGGACTCCGATGGCACTGCTGCGTCGTTGGTCGGACGACAGTTCACTTCCGCCGCAGCTTCGTCAGCCTCGCCATCACCTAGAAGGTGGGTGCTGCACCAGGACTCCGCGCGCCCGAAGAAGTTGAGATGCTCCAGTAACACCTCCAGTTGTTCGCGTTGCTGCGACGGAAGCGTTGCGTCCGGCCAGAGCATGACTACGCGCGCGTCGCGCGGGAGGCTCACGAAGGTGTCGAACACCAGCGTCTTGTCATCCGGCCCCTTCTTGAACCACGGCATGTAATGCCGCGTGTGCGCCGCATTGGCGGGCGGCAGCGCAAACTGCGGCGGCGTGATTAACGCCCGCAAGAGCAACTCGACATCGGCTTGACTGAGTTCATCGTCGAGTTTGCGTTTCCACGTGGCAACCAGCCCCCGCAAGAATCTCCACGGCGACGGCGGCCATTCAGGCGCGCCCTCGTTGACGTGCCGTCCCCACGGCGTCGCATGAAAACGACCCGAGGGGAGGCTGAGGTTGATCCCGATCATTCCTCAGCCTCCTCTTCAGATTCCTCCGCTTTCTTCTTTCCGCCCTTGGACTCTGGCTTCCAATTTACAGTGGTCACCCCGGCGAACTCGGGCTTACAGACGGCAATCAGGCGCTGACACTCGCCCAGCAACTCTCCTTCGGGAGGCAACCTGAATCCCACTGGTCGGCTCACGACCAAGTCGCTATCCATTTTCAAATCACAGGCGGTGCGCAACCGCAAACCAGTGGACAGGAATCGGCGCACCTTAAATAGCGCGAGAGCGATAAGCAGTTGCGTCGCCTCTTCGCCCAGTCCGTAGCCGCGCAGCAATGCCAAGTCGAGGTTGAAGTAAGCCGTGATCTTCTCGGCGACGAACTCAGTGCGATGAAACGGAACGTTGCCAAAGCCCTGGCTCGTGTCGCCGCTTGGATCAACACGGTCGTTCTTGACGCCGCCGCTTTCAGCCGTACGGGCTTTGGATGCTTCGATGAAACCGCTGAGTGCCCGGCTCAACCGCAGACGCCCACCAGCCAAAGTGCTCTTGGCAATGAACACGCCATGAAGCACCGCATTGGCGTCGTACTTGAACACAAGCGCAGCCAACTGGCGCAGCTTGACCGGCCCGATTTCCAATCCCGCCGCGTCTTGACGAAGTCGCTCAAACACTGTTTTGTCCTTGCCCTCCAAGATGTATGGCGAGTTGATGCGGTGGGCTTCCAACACGGAGTTGGTGAACTTATTACCGTTGCCATCGGTGACAAGAATGTAAGGCAACCCCTTTAACTCGGGGATCAGGTCGTCTTTGACCTCATCCCAACAGGCCAGTTCCATGCGGTTGGCAACCGATTGGGCCGACTCCACCAGCAACATTTCTGTGCCATCGGGCAGGCTGTAACGGCTGGCACCGAGATCGGGAAAGCCGGTGGGTTGGAATCGGTCGCCTTGCAACGGCCGAAGTTGCGCTTCCATCAGCAAGCGCGGGCTGTTTTGCAGTGCGGCATAGTCAATAGGCATGACGTGTCTCCTTTCGTTATGTGATGTGTAGTTCAGTAGCGGCTTCCCGAAGCACGAGGTCGCGCAACCGGCCTACGGATTTGCAACTCAACGGCAACAACAGCGCGGCGGCCAATCGCTGGCCGAAATTGTCGAGATATTCCAACTCCTGCCAATCGGCGTCGCGCACAACGCCGCCGCTGCGTGGATGCGGCAGGGGCGAGAGGCCGGAAGCGCGCAATCGTCGCATGGCGATCCGGCAGACCTCGCCGACATGGCCGGCGGTGAGCAGTGCCGCGATGGACGACTCAGTTTTGATCGTTACGGACAGACCGTTCACCGTCAGTGGCTGCGGCAGCAACAAGAGCTTCAGCAGAGCAAAGGCGCGCGGCAACGGCGCATTGGCATCGTCAGCCGGGCGACTCAAGATACCTGGGGGTTGCGGCAACAGCATCAAGCCCCACAGCAGGTCTTCGATGCGCCGTTCGTCCAGTTCACCCGCCAGAAACCGGCTGACAGTGTTGAGCGACGCGAAGTTGTGGGCCGCCAGCGGGAGATTGGGGCAGCCGTTCCGTTCGCCATCCACCAGTCGGCGGCGCAGCACAGCGGCAAGGTTGGCTGAAAGGTTGGCTGAGTTCCACACAACTGCCCGGTCTTTTTCGGCCCACTTCGCGGCAAGTCCTCCGTTGTCACCGCGCCACACCACGACGGGTTCGAGGTTGGCGCGCAGCCACCCGATTTTTCCGTTGCCGTCGTAAATGCCGGCCAACGCCAGCGCGATTTCAAACTCCGTCGTGTTATCGTTGGCTGCGGCAATCCAATCCGCGGACAAGCCGACGATGGGTGAGGTGGTGCGTTTACCAACTTTACCGGCGGACAAAGCCAGTTCACGCTCGGCGCGGCCCAGTGCCACGTCGATGGCTTGGAAAAACGTCGGTCCGCCGTACCGGCAGAACTCGAAGATCGCTTTCTCGATGTTCCGCAAGGCTGCCTTGAACCTTGGCGGTGCATTGTTGTCCGCGCACGCCCGGCGGAAGCGGTCCAGCCATGGGTCAAGTTGTCGGAGCAGATCAACAGACTCTTGCTGGCGAACCAGCACTCGGCCAAGCGGCGCGGCCAGAAATGCCTTGCCGCTGCGCTTCAGGAACGACAACCGGATGAATTGCTGAACGCCGCGATCCACGCCAAGACTGGCAACCGCACGGACGAAGTCCACGCCATCGCGCGCTTGGCGGCCCGTAACTTCGGCCCGGCCTTCACCGAAGAGCACCCTCAGTTCGGCCAACCTGGCGGGACGAGACCACAACGGCAACCAGATTTCGCCGCGCCCGGTCGCCGCATCGGAGTCGCTGCTCGAAGCAAACCCAGCCATTGAAGATCGTACCGTGAACGGAAACGCCGATTTGGAATCGAGCCCCACTCCGAGCCGGCGGACGGCGGCGCCGCCAAGGAGCAGTGCCCCCTCGATCATCAGCACGAAGTCCCACGGGTTGTCAGTCGCGTCGCCTTGCATACCTTGCGTCGCGTTTGGTCCGCCAGCACGGCCGGGTGCAAACTGGCCGACGGCAGCCGCTGTAAGTCCAGCGATGGGATCGCCAAACAAGGCGTTGTCCAGCCATCGGGCAGCCCTGCTGTCTGGCCCAGCGTTGTGAATCCCAAGCGTCACCAACCGCAGCATAAAATTCTGGCTGAAGTCGAAGCGTCCGTCGTTGCCACCCGTGCCCAGCAGAGGGGCGAACCCCTGCCCATCCTGCCAGAGCACCATCGCAGCATCCATCCAGCCAATAACATCGTCGGGTAGTTCGCGCCGGTAGCGGCGGATCAGGCGAGTCTTATCGCCTTTTTTCGGCTTGTCGCCGATTTTCTCCTCCTCGATGATCGCTTGGATGCTCTGGATCACCTTCGCGTAGAGGCGGATACGAGGCGTTTTGCTCTTTCCTAATGCCTCGACCGCCTTCTTGTTATCCTTTCTGAAAAAACCTGAACCGCCCGCCCACGGCGCTACAATCGGAGTCGGCTTGTATTCTTCCAAGAAGAACTTCACCAGCGCGTCCCGTTTGGCTTCCTCCGTGGCAGCCTCTTTGAACAGCACAGGCGACCGCAGCCAGAACACGTCGTTCTTCCACCAACCGCAGGCATCCTCGTCCTTCTGCTCGCTGACCAGGCGTAGAATTCCCAGCGCCTTGAGGTAGTTCATTAAAGGTTCAGGTGTACAGCCTTGGAGCTTGAGATCGTGTTTAATCACCTCGGTTACCTCCCGACTTCGCTCGACCCCGCCGCCTGTTGCTCAGCCTTCTTGCTCGCCCGCATGTCTGCCGCGCGGAGGATGGCTTCCAGGTGCGCCAGCCGAAACGGGCCGAGTGTGTTTCGCAAATGGAGCATCCGTTCTGCCCAAGACGGCAGCCCTCTGAAAGGTTCCTGTTCGCACAGGCCCAACTCCATCGGCTCCAGCGAGAGCTTGACAACGGGAGCGGTCACGCCGCTGCCCAGATCAGTTGCCGGAAGCCCATCTCCGTCCCAGATGCCTCTAGCGAAACGGCGCTCTCCATCAGGGCGCATCTCATTCGGCAGTGAGCGGAGGGAGATGCGCACCTTACCGTGGTGCGCGGCGACAAGATACGCAACAAGGTCACGAATCTCGTTGGGAATGTTGTCATTTCTGGGGTCGAGCACCGACAGGGCCGAAGCGAGCTCATGGCGGAAGTGCCAGCGGCTGTACCGCTTCCAAGCTCCCGCCGCCTTGGCCCAGATCAGCGCTTCGTCAGGGACACCATCAGGTAGCGCCGCCCTGAATACGTCGTGCGCCTTTCCCCGGTCATGCCAGCGAGCAGCATGCAGCAGTGCTTGGCCTTCCAAGCCATTGATTGAGACCGTCTTGTTAATCTCTTCAACTTCCTTGCACAATTCATCCGTGTGTTGAGCAATGGTCTGCCAGACGGCGATGCGCGACAACGGGTCATCATCGGTCGCTTCTGAAGGCTCGCCTTGGGTTCCCCCCGGTGTCGGCTCAACAGGGTCCCTGCTGTCCGGATCCCACCCCCGATCCGCCCTGTATCCGCCCGCATCGGCGTGAACGAGAAAGAGCTGTCCAGGCGCGCTCCTACTCGCGTCGGCCCTCTCCCATTTCTTGTCGAGGAAGTTCCAGCGCCAGACATGGCCTGTGTGCTCCTTGGCGAATCTGCGGAAGCCGGGATTTGTCTCGCTCCCGATTGGTGCGGGGCACAGTTCTTCCCGCCGCGGTGCGGGTGCGTCATCTGGCGGCGGTTCATGTCCCTTGCGCTGGTCCCATACGCGCCAAAAGACGCGCACGTCGCTCTCCTCCACCTCGCGGACAAAGCGGTCTATATCGATGTCATTGCCTGCCAGGTCCGGTGTGGTGTCGAAGAGATCGATCAGGTCTTTGCGACGAATCACATGGTCGTGACTGAAGGGCATCGGGACATTAGGGAGTGACCCCAGGCCGACATCGACCAGCCTCTTCAACTGCTCAGCCGCTTCCTTGAGATCGTTAAATTGATAGGGAGCGGCGACCTTTTCGGCATCCGCCTCCTTCGGTGGCAGGGCTATCCAGCGGACCGCAGCATTGCCGTTGTCTTCCCCCTTTCGGTTGCAGCGCCCACACCGCTGCACAAGCGACGCCCATGGAGCCAGCTCCGTAAACAGCGTCGTGGCGCTCACGTCCACGCCAGCCTCAATGACCTGCGTGCTGACAACGATGGTGCCCGGCTCACCTGGCTTGATCTCCGCGAGCGCTCGATTCACTTGTTTCTTGCGGTCCTCGGGCCTGAATCGCGAGTGCAGCAAAACTATTCCGGGCTCGGAAGTGGTGGGGACGCTCGCACCCTTCTCCAAGTCTCTTGTCTTCTTGCTCTTCCTTCCCTCCTTTGAGGAATCATTGGCGATCGTCTTCAGGGCTTCGAACAGCGTACAGGCCCGTTTGACTGTATTGACGATGGCGATGGTCCGCGTGCCGGGCTTGTGGGCATTGCGCACTTCTTGCGCCAGCCGGGTCGCATCTCCTATCGCTGCTTCGGCCTTCGCCAGCGACTTCTTCGCCTTCCAGCGATCCTCTAAAGTCTTGCGAGCCTTCTCATCCAGTCCGTCGGCCTTGATCTGCTTTTTGAAGTCAAACTTGAGTTCGGGCGCTTCGTGGAGGAATGGCGCGAAGTCCACGGTCTTAAGCCAATCATGCTGCAATGTCGCAGACATCCATACGCTGCGACAGCCGTGGCTGTTCTTGGCCGCGTCTGGGTCTTTGTCGGGAAGGAGACGGCGGAACGCTTCAAGCTGGGCCGTCGTCGACAATCCTGCACCCATTAACTGGATCTCGTCGAAGACCCACAGGCAGTCCTTGTTAAGCAGGCCGAACTGCATGGGCCAGCGGGATCGGGTCGCGGCATATCCACGGTTGAGCGCCCGCGACAGAAGCATGTCTTGCGTGCCGATGATGATCTGGTCGCGCTCCGGGTGGATGTCCCAGTCGCCTTCGTCCTCGCCACCCATAAGGATGTGGATGTTGAGTGGCTGTGCCATTTCCTTGGGGTAGTGCTTTTTCAGCTCGGTAAGCCATTTCTTTGCCTGGCCTTCCGTCTGCTCCGCAAGCACCCGCATGGGCAAGCAGTACACGAGCCGCCGGGGCGTGACCTTTCTGATTTCCTTGCCACAAAAACGCCGCCGCCACAGCCAGCCTAAGACCGCCATGGCCGTCTTCCCCATCCCTGTCGGCACGTTCACGAGCTGCGGCAACTCGGCTGCCTCCGCAAATCGGCGCTGATAGGGGAACGGTCGGCATCCTGTCGCCCGCTGGAACCACTGATCGAAGTCCGTCATCGGCAACACCTCCCCTCAGATTTCATACCCTTGCCGAGTCATGCAGGCTGCGGGTCCCTTTGTTCCGCTCGGGGTGAGTATATAATCGATACGTTACCACGTCTCTATGACATCCGAGGTCACTTTCCGCCTATCTGGCGGCCACAGGGGATGACCCTACGAGCTGCCATCCCCCGGATTGCGTGTGGGCGACAGAAACAGGTACCGGACACCTTTCCGCGCGTAACCCCATGGAATCCCGCGAGTCGGATTTCAATTCTTCCTCGCTCGTAAACCTCCAGGGTGTTGTTTCCAACGTTAACTTTCGCCTCCCCGCCCTCGACCGAAGCCCTGCTCAGTTGGTCTTCCATCACCGCGATGGCGCGCAGCGCAGGCGCCGCCTCCTCCGATAGACCGGTCTCGCCTCCTCGACCCCGAAGCCGATGCGTTGTCCCGCACCGTTTACTTCTTGACGTATCGCCATCTCTGCTGTATGGTTTTCCATATGAAGACCACGCTGAATATCGACGATTCCGTTATGGTCCTTCTCAAGCGCGAGGCGGCCCGGCAAGGGCGGACGATGTCCGAACTTGTGGAGTCCGCGCTTCGCCTGATGCTCCGCGCCCAGCGGAGGCGGAGCGGCCTCCCTCCGCTGCCGACGTTTCGAAGCGGGGGCCACCTCGTGGACGTCGCGGACCGCGACGCTCTGTACCAGGCCATGGAAGGCCGTTAGTGTTCGTCTCGGACACGAACGTTCTCATCTACGCCGCCGATGCGGATTCCCCTTTCCATCGCCGGTGTCATGCGCGCCTTCAGGACTGGCGCGGCCAGACCTCAGCCTGGTACCTGACTTGGGGTATTTTATACGAATTCCTCCGGGTGACAACGCATCCACGAGTGTTCCGACAGCCCTGGCCGGCGGCGCGCGCGTGGGAATTTATTGAGGCTGTGCTGGCTTCTCCCGGTCTCAGCCTCCTCCTCCCCACGGATAGGCATGCCACGGTCGTGGCCGAGGTATTCGGGGAACTGCCGCACCTCGCTGGGAACGTGATACACGACGCTCACACTGCTATTCTGATGCGCGAGCATGGGATTCGACGCATCTATACCCGAGACACCGACTTCCATCGCTTCCCCTTCCTCGAACCGATTGATCCGATGGCCTAGTGTTGTGCGTCTCACGCGTCTTTCTATGTACCGTTCACCCTGAGTCTGTCGAAGGGTCAGGCATGTCGACCAGTTGCGTTCATGGTTCGACAAGCCTGTCCTGAGCATCCCAGCCGTTTCCTTCGACCAGCTCAGGACGAACGGCTGAGATGTCGAAGGGCTCACCACGAACGGCCCATAAAGGTATTGATGACTCACCACACGAGCAAATGTCCTGTGTGCGGCGGCCCTGAAGAACCTGCCCACGTCACCTTCGCAACCACAGCGAGCGAGGCTCTCGTGTCTATCGAGGGCGTGCCAGCACTGGTTTGCCGCCAGTGCGGTGAGGAAACATTCTCGGCGGAGACAGTTAAGCGCATCGAAGCGCCGCTCGCTTCGCACCCAGCCCCCCGACGTGTCGCTGCGGTACCTGTATACACTCTGGATGCCGCGTAGCCTATCGCCGAAAAAAGTAGGACGTCATATTTCTTCTCGAGTTCATGTAGACGCCGAGCCAGTTCTGCGTTGGAGGCAACCATCCGGCGCAGTCGCACGAAGGCTCGCATGATCTCGATGTTTACCTGCACGGCGCGAGCGCTTCGCAGGACGCTCGATAGCATCGCCACGCCTTGCTCGGTGAAGGCGTAGGGCGACGCCCGCCGGAGACCGCCCCAACTTGAAATCACAATTTGTGATTTCAAGTTGGTTAGCTCCTCGCGAGTCAACTGAAACATGAAATCGTCCGGGAATCGATCGAGATTGCGTTTGACGGCCTGGACGAGAACGCGCGGCTCTACACCGTAGAGGGCTGCCAAGTCCGTGCTCAGCATGACCGCTCGCCACGCAGGAGGACGATCTGCTCCTCGATCAGCCCAGCATGAGCCACGCTCTTTTTCTCGACCAAGTTTCCTCGCTTTCGGCCCGCTGTGAACTGCGGGGGTGTCGTTACCTACATCGCTTTTCGCTTCCCTATTCCAGACCGAAGCTCTACCCGCTCAGTCCCTATTGCCGCGACGGTGTGCGGCGCAACCGCCGCGTCCGATAGCTCGTCCCGGCATCATCGACGTGAAAGCCGATGCGTTTTGTCGGCGGTGGACAGGGGTCCGCCCCTACAACTCCTACGACCCTGCGGATCACGTCCGGCGCAGATGGAACCGGTGCGGTCGCGCCCCACAAACGGCCCTAAGAACGAGCGCTGCAAGCGGCGCCCCTAGGATCTGCATCCTACCCCCGCAACCCCAACCTTCTCCCGCACCCGGGGGGTACCCGGGAGGCGAAGGGGAATATGTTGTTTGACATCAGATGCGGTCGATGTTAACATCATTACATCATGGCGCGAACGACCATAGACATCGATACTCCACTTTTAAGAGAGCTCAAGAAGCTGCAGGCGCGGGAGGGGCGGTCCATGGGCAAGATCGTGTCGCAGCTCCTGGCGGAAGCTCTTGCGCGGCGGACACGTACGCCTCAACCTCCCAAGTTCCAGTGGACCTCCCGCCCCATGCACGCGCTCGTCGATCTCTCCGATAAAGAAGCTGTGTATGGCGTCCTGGACCGCGATACCGAATGAGCTATTCGGTAGACGTCAACGTCCTTCTCTATGCTTCGGACACATCCAGTCCCAAGCATCCGGAAGCCATCCGCTTCATGGAGGAGCGCGCCTTCGACCCCGACCTGTTCTGCATTGCCTGGTCCACGCTGATTGCCTATCTCCGCATCGCTACCTATCCGCGAATCTTCGCTCGGCCGCTCTCGCCGAGTGACGCGCTAGGGAACGTCGAGTCCCTTCTCAGTCTACCGCGCGTGCGTACGCTCTCGGAGGGAGAGGACTTCCTTGATGGCTACCGTGGCGTGACCGCCCACTTTCCTGTGCGCGGCAACCTTGTTCCCGACGCTCATCTGGCGACCCTTCTCCAACAGCACGGCGTAGGCAGGCTGTATACGGCCGATCGGGACTTCAGGAAATTCGACTTCCTCGAGGTTGTCGACCCCTTCGAATAGCATGCCCCAATGAGCTCTCGTGTCCCATTGACTGGCTTTTACTGTACCGCCCCCCGTGACATCCGGGGTCACTTCACGCAAGCGTCCCGCTGAGAATCCGCCGGGCCTCATCCTGCACCCTCGCTGCAAGGGCGGCGGGTTCGAGTACCCGGACCTTGCCGCCGAAGCTCAGAATCCATCCGACCAGTTCAGGCGTGTCCGCTACCGAGAGGGTCATCCTTAAGCGCCCACCCCTCAGGGGCGTCAGGGTCTGGCTCCGGTGCCACACCCGATCCTTCACCCAGGGGGCGGCGGATTTGCTGAACAGGAGCTCGACCGTGACCGGTTGCCCCCGCATGACCACGAGGGCATCCTGCACATGGGCCTCCAGATCGAAGCCGAGCGGCATTTGATAGGGGTGATCGGTGACGGTAAGGGAGCGGATGCGGTCCACGGCAAACAGGCGCACCTCACCGCGCCAGTGGCAGTATGCAATCAGGTAGAGGGCGCCGGCTACATACCAGAGGCGATAGGGATCGACCTCTCTGCGCGTCGTGGCGTTGCGGGACGCGGAGTAGTATCGAATCTGGAGTGTACGAAGCTGAGCGATCGCCTGCGTAACGCGATCGATCGTGTCCTGGTGTTGCCGATAGTTCTTGTGCGGGCCAAGCCCGACTGAGAAGAAGTCCTGCATCTGCCTGACGTAGGTCTGCCCCTGAGGGGGCAGGGCGGCGGTGGCCTTATTCAGGGCGGAGTCGAGGGCGCCCTTGATCGCGGTTCCTTCCAAGGGTCTGAGCAGGTCACGGCTGAACGTCAGTGCCATGAGTTCGGTTGGGGAAAACGCCAGGGTGGGGACGTGCCGGAAGCCATCCATGAGTCGCCAGCGGGTGTGGCCGTCGACGCGTTCGGTGATGAGCGGGAAGCCGGAAGCCTCCAGCGCCTCCAGATCCCGGCGGAGGGTGCGGGAGTGACGCCGGTAGTCGTCCGGCAGGCTTTCGGTGAGTTCCTCGATGGTCACGCCACGGGCAGACTCCAGCCTCCGAAGGAGATGCCATTGTCGGATCACCTGGTCGTTGCGCGACATTGCTCCTCCATCATCGCCGTGTAGGTGAGGACCGTTTAGCGTGGAGCTGCCTGCTGCTGCCCCCTATGGTGTCGAAGAGATGCGGGGGCGTCGGCTATGTGGGATGCTCCAGCAGTGTTACCGGCAGGCCTCGCTGGATGAGCCGGAAATCGTTATCTTTGGTGAAGATGGCCTTGCCGGCGGCGTTGGCTACTACGGCAATCATGAGGTCTGGGATGCTGATCCCGTTGATTCCCATGCGCTTAAGTCGAAACTGTACGTCGATGATCTCTTCCCACAGCGAGGTCGGTTCTTTTGCCAGCGGAAGCGCATCAAAATAGTCCTTCAACTCCCGGAATTGTCTTGGCGTCCGGGCTCCGGGGATGATTTCGGCTTTGATCAGGTTGCTGGTGCACACCCGTTCTTCCTCTAACAACTGATCGAGCGCCGCCGCATAGGGGGAGTCCCGCACTCTGAAAAATTCCAGCCAGACTGAGGTATCGACCAGGACATCGCTCACCAGAACCTCACCTTTCGCTTTCGGCCACCGTCAGTGGGCAGTGGTTCGATCTTTCCTCAATCGCTTCAAGTCAACGTCGAGGTCGAGCCTTCCTCGCAATGATCGAAGCCGCTCGATCTTCTTGGACTGAATCAACTTCTGGAGCGAGAGGATTACGGTACCGGTCATCGTCTTGGTACCGCATATCTTCTTGGCTTCCTCCAGCAGGTCCTTTGGCAGATCCATGGTGGTTCTCATAGGCTAGCCTCCTTTATGCATATATGTAATGCATTATAGTATCCATATATTATGCATCATGTCAATCGTAACTCTCCGAATCGGCTTTCCGCCAGCCTCCCTTCATCCAGTATTTGGGGTACGTGGCCCCTGGGGAACACGATGAGATTGCCGCGCTCCCAGTGGTCGCTCGCAATGACCCCGAGAGGGTTAGGCGACGTTGGGGCGGGGTTTGTGGGCCCAGGTCAGCAGCGTATTCACGGGCCAGGCATTGATGACGTCGGATTTTTCAACCCAGGCGCGGCGGGCGACGGCTACGCCGAGGGACATATTGTCGAGCTGATCGAGGACGTGGGTATCGGTACTGATGGCAAGCTTGATCCCCAACTCCTTGGCCCGTCGCGCATGGTGGTCGTTCAGGTCAAGGCGCGACGGTTGAGCATTGATCTCCAGCGCCTTGTCGTACTGTTTGGCCGCCGCGAAGACCGCCTCCATATCCACGTCGTAGGGGTCGCGCTCGCCGATCAGACGCCCGGTCGGATGGGCGAAGATGTGGACGTAGGGATTGCTGAGCGCCCTGACGATGCGGGCGGTCATCCCGGCCCGATCCTGCTTGAAGCGTGAGTGGACGGCGCAGACCACGATGTCAAGCTGGGCCAACACACGGTCGGAGAAGTCCAGGCTCCCGTCGGCCAGGATGTCGCACTCGCTACCCGCCAGGATTCGGATCGTTGTGTACTTCTTGCTGAGGGCGCGGATCCGGCCGATCTGTTCGAGCAGCTTCTCCTCGGAGAGGCCGCCGGCGACGGTAGCCGCTCGGGAGTGGTCGGAGACGATGATATACTCGTATCCCTTCCGCTGAGCCGTCTCGATGAGTGTCTCCAGAGAATGATGGCCGTCGGTCCAGTTGGTGTGGGCGTGTAAATCGCCGCGCAGGTCGGCCAGCGTCAACAGCTCCGGCAGGCGCCCTTCGAGGGCCGCCTCGACCTCGCCGGCGTCTTCCCGAAGCTCGGGCGGGATGTACGGCAGGCCGATCGTTTCGTAGACCTCCTCCTCGGTGGCACCGGCGATTCGCGTGCCGGTAGCCTCCTTGAAGACGCCATACTCGCTGACCTTCAGCCCTTTACGGACCGCGAGCTCCCGCACTCGGATGTTGTGGGCTTTGGAGCCGGTGAAGTACTGCAGTGCGGCGCCGAAGCAATCGGGCTCGACGACCCGGAGGTCTACCTGGATCCCATCCCGATGACGGATGGTTGCCTTGGTCTCACCCTGGAGCAGCACCTCCGCGACCTGCGGGAGGGACGTGAAAACCGCCATGACCGTGGCCGGCTTTGTTGACGTGGCCAGGAGGTCAAGGTCTTTAACGGTCTCGCGCATCCGCCGAAGGCTGCCGGCCAGGCTGATCTGTGTGACCTCGGGGAGCGTCTCAAGGATCCGAACCAGCTCGAGGGCGAGCGGTAGGGCCCGGCCCAACGGCATCCGCTCCCGCCCCGTCTTGACGACCTGGATCCCTTTGAGAATATTGTCGACCGTCTTCTGCTTGATCCCAGGCAGGCCAAGCAGCTTCCCTTGGAGGGCGAGGGTCTCCAGCCTCTCGACCGAATCGACCTGGAGTTGCTGGAAGAGGAGCTTGGTGGTCTTGGGTCCGACGCCCGGAATCGCCATCAGCTCGACCACGCCACGGGGGATCGCCGTGCGCAGCTCTTCCAGATATTCGATGCGCCCGGTCTCGATCGCCTGTTGGATCTTGGCCGCCAGATCCTTGCCGATCCCCGCGATCTCGGCGAGGCCGCCTCGCGCTGCTACTGCCTCGATCTCCTCGGTTAAGGATTCCAGGTTCATAGCCGCCCGGCGGTAGGCCCGGATCTTGAAGATGTTTTCGTCCTGGATCTCCAGCAGGTCGGCGATTTCGTGAAACAGCTTGGCGATGTCGAGGTTGCTCATGGCGTTGCCGAATCATGCTGGGCGTGAGGTGGGAAGGCTGCCCCGGACACCGATCCGGGGTGCGTGGTGTGGAGGGTCGTACGCGGGAATCCGATTACGAAGGGACGACCTCAAGCGATCGTTCCGGCTGAAGCAGCGGTCGTGCCCATCGCTCAATCACGCCGCTACAGACGGAAGCCGGATACTCCAGGTCCAGATGGCGCTGGATCTCCCGTACGAGCCTGGTATGCAGGTGGTGACCGGCGCCGTGAGCAATGATGGTCCCGACGACAGGCCGGCCAAGGAGATAGAGATCGCCCAGCAGGTCGAGGACCTTATGGCGGACCAGCTCGTCTCTGAATCGGAGATCGCCGTTGAGCACACCTCCCTCACCGATCACGATCGCATTGTCAAACGACCCGCCCAGGCCCAGGTTGCGACGGCGAAGCTCTTCGATATCCTTCAGGAACCCGTAGGTGCGGCAAGACGCAATCTCTCTGGCGAACATCTCCCTGGTGATGTTGAAGGCAGCCGACTGTTCTCCCAGGAGCGGGTGGTCGAAGCGCATCGTATAGATAACCTGAAGACGCTTTGAAGGAACGATCTGAATGCTCGATCGCTCGGTTTCGACAACCAGACGCTCTTTAATCTTGAGATACGTCCTGGCGACCATCTGTCGTTTGAGGCCTGCTTTCCTGATCAACTCGACAAACGGCGCAGCGCTGCCATCCATGGCGGGAACCTCTTCGCCGTCGAGTTCTACCAGGACATTATCCAACCCCGTCCCCGCAAACGCCGCCATCAGGTGTTCGATGGTCCTCACCTTCATACCATCCTTGCCGATGGTGGTCGCATGATGGACATCGACAATGTGGGCGGGCTTGGCCTCGATCGTTGGGGCGAAGGGAAGATCGATGCGCTTAAATACGACGCCGGAGTTCGCCGGAGCGGGACGGAGAGCCATCTTGACCGACTGGCCGGTATGAATCCCTGTTCCTTTACAGGTGGCTAGCGTCTGAAGCGTTCGCTGATGGCTCACAATGATCTCCTCATCAGACCTGTTCTGTCTGAGCTAATTCCCACTCCCGCACACGCGAAATAACAAAGATTGTACTCGAAGACTCCGATTTTCGCAAGTCGTGCAGCAGCAGCGGTTATTGTCACCTTGATGCCCACCGTTGAAAGAGTCGCTGAACGGCATCACAACAGGGCAGGTCTCTGAGAGGACTCAGCAGGGTGGCCATACCTGCCTCAACCGCAGGTGACACTGCCGGGATCCTTTGCCTCCTGCGATAAGAGGGTTGTGGGGTAGCATACTGGCGGGGTCGGCCGATTCTCAGCGCAATCTCGTCCACCGCCGGCTCGCCGACCTCTTTGTTCAGGATTGTTTTCAACTGGTGGCGCAACATGTGGAGCTCATGCATCCAGATGGGATCCTCGACGCAGAGGTATAGGCAACCGTTCCTGAAATCCTCGACGCTCGCCCGCTCCTTGATTCGACCGGCTATAGCCCGATCCCAGGCCCGAAGGAGCGCAAGGTGACGGACAACCCGGCCGAAACCCAGCCCTTGCAGGCTGCTCTCAAGGATGTCCGCACATCTGGCGGGGGTAGTTTGGATGTTCCTGTGTGCGGACCTGGCGGCCTTCACCCGGCACACTCCACTGTTGACGCCATATTTACCGTCCGCTCACAATTATCCCTCGCCGCGAGAGACTCCGGATAAGGCTTCATTGATCGCGCGGTTCGCGAGTGCGTCCGCCTGACGGTTCAGCTCACGACCGATATGCTCAACCGATAGCCGACAGCTTGCCGTCGATAGCTGATGCATGAGGTTGAGCGCTTGCGTGTACAACTCGGCGAGACGCGGGCTTTTGACCCGATACCTGCCCTGAACCTGTCTAACCAATAGTTCGGAGTCGGATCGAATCTTGACGACAGCGGGCTGAAGCTTTTCGGCCTCCCTCAGCGACAAAAGGAGCGCTTTATATTCAGCCACGTTGTTGGTCGCCTTGCCGATGTATTGGTAGAAGGTCCGGCGCAACAGCCCATCCTCTGCCTCCAGCATCACGCCGATCCCGGCCGGTCCCGGATTTCCGCGAGCGGCTCCGTCGATGTGAATGACCAAGTGCAGCCCTGGCGGGGCCTGGCCGGTGTCCAGCTCCTCCGCGCCCTGCACCGTCGCTACTCCTTCCAATAGAGAATCCGACCGCATCCTTCGCAGGTGCGAATCGCCTCATTCCGGCGAATCTCTAAGTACAACTGAGGCGTGAGGGTGACGTGGCATCCTTCGCAGGAACGGCCCGTTGCATTCGCTACCGCCAGGCCATCCCGACTCTTCAGGAGTCGCAGGTATAACTGCAACAGCGATGCCTCGACGCCCCCCGACCGGCCTTCCCGGGTCTTCCGTACTATCGCCAGGCGACTTTGTAGTTTATGCAACTCGCCTTCCCGCTCCTGTTTATTCTTCAGGAACTCCGCCTGCGTGACCCGGACCTTCTCCTCCTCCTGAACCTGAATCTTTACAGCGCCATCGATCGCATCGAGGGTAACAAGGACCTCTTCCTCCAACAACGAAATCTTCTGCTTCAGTCCCTCGACCTCCTTCAGGGTGGCGGTGTATTCCTGGTTCGTCTTGATCTCAAATAAACGTCCCTGTCGCTTTTTCAGCTCTCTGCCGGATTCATCCAGATCGCGCTCCTTCTGGCGGCGAAGCTTTTGGAGTGTGTCCACCTCAGCGGTAGTCGCCTCCAGGGCTGCTTTGGCACGGACCAATTGCTGCTCCATCATTCGGATCTGGTCGGGGATGGCGGCGATAGCTCCCTCGAGTACAAAGATTTCGGCATCGAGCCCCTGTAGTTGGACGAGCTGCTCTAAGTCCTGAAGCACGCTTTCCTCCACTATGATCAGCTAACAGCTTTTCGCTGAGTGCTAAGTCGATCGAGTCTATTGAGTCGACGTGATCGACTCAATAACCCAACAGACCCAATGGATCGCTGCTTACGTGGTGGGCCCACCTGGACTCGAACCAGGGACGACCCGGTTATGAGCCGGGGGCTCTAACCAACTGAGCTATGGGCCCAAACGAGCGATCAGCCGTCAGCTCGATAGCGGCTGAGTGCTGAGCGCTGAGTGCCGCCTAAGATTCCACAAAGCTCTTGAGCTTCCTGCTCCGAGTGGGATGCCGGAGCTTCCGCAGCGCCTTGGCCTCAATCTGTCTGATCCGCTCGCGGGTGACATCAAACTGCTGGCCGACTTCCTCCAAGGTATGATCTCGCCCGTCCCCGAGCCCGAAACGGAGCTTCAGGATCTTTTGCTCCCGTTCCGTCAGCGTCTCGAGCACCTGCTCGGTCTGACCGCTCAAGTTCATACCGATGACGGCTTCGATTGGGGAGATGACGCCTTTATCCTCGATGAAGTCACCGAGATGGGATCCTTCCTCCTCTCCAATAGGTGTTTCCAGGGAGATCGGTTCCTGGGCGATCTTCAGGACTTTCCTGACCTTATCCACCGGCAGATCGATCTTCTGGGCGATCTCCTCCGGTGTCGGCTCCCGGCCGAATTCCTGAACCAGATACCGGGAGGCGCGGGTCAGCTTGTTGATGGTCTCGATCATGTGAACAGGGATCCGGATAGTGCGGGCCTGATCGGCAATCGCTCGCGTGATGGCCTGGCGAACCCACCACGTGGCATACGTGCTGAACTTATATCCTCGCTGATACTCAAACTTGTCGACTGCCCGCATCAGGCCGATGTTCCCCTCCTGAATCAGGTCAAGGAACTGGAGGCCGCGATTGGTATATTTCTTTGCGATACTGATCACCAGACGGAGGTTGGCCTCCACCATCTCCTTCTTCGCCAGGTGCGCCTTTCGCTCGCCGGTGGTAATGGCATGAAGCAAGGACCGCAACTCCTTGCCGGAGGCATCAGCTTCTTCTTCGACCCTTCGGATCTTCCGCTGGATCGCCGCGACGGCGTGCTCACATTCATCCAGTCCCTTCCGGTCGAGCCCCGTCCGGCGGAGAATGCCTCGTATGGCGGTCGTCTTGCCCCGGCCGTTGCCGGCAATGATCCTGATATCCTCCATAGACAGGTGGTGGACTCGCGCCACCTCACGAAGCTCTTGCTCGCCCTGTTCAATCCGTTCCAGAAGATTGCGAATCCTGGCCACCACCCGGTCAATAACCCGCTGGTTCACATGAAGCTTGCGAATCAGAGTGGCCTGCGCTGCTTTGCGGTGCGCCAACTCATCCAAGATCCGCTGCTGCCACCGCTCGCTCAGGCGGCCGACCCCACGCTGGTAACGGCGTCGGAGGCTGTCGATCTTCACCTGCTCATCGCGGAGGGCTTCCAGGGTCGGGGTGTGTTCGGCCAGTAACTCGCGCTCTTTTTGCTCGGAGATCTCGTCAAACTCATTGAGCGAGAGCAGCTCATAAATACGAGCTTTCTCGTGCAACAGTCGTTCTCCGATTTCGGTAATCTCTCGAACCGCGACTCCTGCCTGACAGACGGCTTCAGCGACCTCTTTGTGGCCGTCTTCGATCCGTTTCGCAATCTGAATCTCGCCCTCACGAGTCAGCAGCGGGGTTTTCCCCATCTCCCGCAGATACATCCGAACGGGATCGTCGGTCCTGCCGACGGACGATGGAATCAGCTCCGGCTCCACCTCGGCGCCCTCTTCTTCCTGCTGGGGCGCGGGTGATCTGGTTGTCTTGGTTCGCTCCGCCTCATCGACAACCTCGATATCCATCTCATCGAACAGGTTGAGGATCTTGTCGATCTGGTCGCCGGAGGTGACCTCTTCCGGGAGAAAGCTGTTCACTTCATCATAGGTCAGGTAGCCCTTTTTCCGTCCCAGTGACACCAGCGGCTTGATCCCCTCTTTGAGAGCGGCCGAGACGACCGTCGTCGGTTTCTTGGCGCTTTTCGAGCCTGCATTGCTGCGAGCGCCCTTTGCCGCTGAGGTCGCCGGAGCCGCCTCTGTCTTATCCTGTGTACTCAAGGCCGCCCGCTTATGAGCCGCTTGAAGAGGACGCGACGTCTGACGAGGCGTTCTCCATCGAGTAGCCTTTGACGGTCGTCTTGGCTTATGCGCATTTGCCATGCTGTCTCCCTTTTCTACCAAGCTATCAGCTTTCAGCGATCAGCGTTCAGGCATCGGTGATGATGCAGTGGGCTATCTCGCAGTTCCATGATACTGTGTGGACGCAAGAGGCGGCCGGTTGCGATTGAGCGCGAGAAACTCGGCCTGCAGGTGCGCAACCATCGCATGATCACCCGCTCGTTCGGCCGCTTCCATCTGTCGCCGGAGTTCTTCACCCTTTTTACGCTCGCGCCTGGCTGTGAGGCGCGCAAGGCAATCAGAGAGGGCCCGCTCGACTGCCTCCTCCCCGTCGTATTCCGCGAGATCTGTTGCCAGCAACTGTGTGAGTATCCGCTGTGCCTCCGGTTCTATGGCGGCCAGGGGTGTTGCGCCACGGCCCGTCTCCTGGCCAACGACGGCATATTGAAAGATCCTGCGAAGCGAGCGATCTTCCAACTCCTCCGGCCGTACCCTCTTTCGCACACGATCGGCCGCGCCGGGATGGTGGAGCGCCAGGTGGAGAAGCTTCCACTCGATAGAGGGCAACCCTCTGGGTTGCAGCGTCAGCGGTATGGTGTCCCGTTTGCGACCTCTCACCTGGCGGTTGAGTTCGCGGACGATGGCGTCATTGGAGAGTGACACCCGACGCGCCAACTTGTCCGCATAGTGCTGCCTCGTCACCTCATTGCCGACGGCACCCAAAAGGGGCAGCACGGCATTCACCGCTTCAGCCTGGCCTTCAGGGCTGGTCAGATCGAACCCCGAAACCTTTCGATCGAGCAGAAACTCCATCAGATCCTTCGACTGCGCGAGCGCCTCGGCGAAGGCTGATGGGCCGCGCTCCCGCAGAAACCGATCAGGATCTTCTCCGTCAGGAAGCAGGATCACCCGCCAGTCCAGCCCGCTGTTGAGTAGGCTCTCGACACAACGCCTCGCGGCGGCGATTCCCGCCGGGTCAGGATCGAACACCAGGAACGCCCGTGTCGTATGCCGGTGGAGCAAGGTGATCTGTTGAGCTGTCAGCGCCGTGCCCAGAACCGCCACGGTATGCTGGACACCGGACGCGTGCAGGGCGATCAGGTCGAAATACCCTTCCACGACAACAGCCGACCCTCGATCGCGAATGGCGGAGGCCGCCAGGTGCAGGCCGAAGAGGTGCGCTCCCTTCTTGTAGATAGCGGTCTCCGGGGAGTTCAGATATTTCGGCGCCGAATCGTCCATGACGCGGCCACCGAAGGCGATCACTTGACCCGACGAATCACAGATCGGGATCATCAATCGGTTTCTGAAACGATCGTAAGCCCCGCTCCCATCCTTGCGCAGCAGCGCCAGCCCCGCCTCTTCCACCTGCTGCTTGGAGAAGCCCCTGCGCAGTAGATGGCGAAGAAGCCCGTCCCAGGACGCTGTGGCGTACCCGAGTCCGAACTGCTCGACTACCGTATCCGGAATCCCGCGGCTCCTCAGATACGCGCGGGCCGTTGTCCCGACCGTCTGATGCTGAAGCTGGTGGCGAAAGAATTCCGCCGCGACCTTGTGAATCTCGAGTAGCCCATGACGCGCGTGCTCGTTCTGTCCTGTCCCGCTCCCGGCATGTGTGCGAGATTGAGCCGGCAGGCTGATCCCGGCTCGGTCGGCCAGCGACCGGATCGCTTCCGGGAAGCTCAAGTGTTCCTGCTTCATCAGGAAACCGATCGCATCCCCGCCCTCTCCGCAGCCAAAACAGTGAAAGATCTGACGCTCCGGGTTGACAGTGAAGGAAGGTGTCTTTTCATTATGGAAGGGACACAGGGCCTTGAAGTAGCGTCCGGCAGGCTTCAGCGGAAGGTATCTGCCGATAAGCTGCACGATATCGGTGCCGGCCAGCACCCGGGAGACCGCCTCCTCCGCGATCACTGTCCGCTCATCCTTTTCATGCCGCTCCGCCCATGGACACGCCATGGGGATATAACTCTACAATGGTGGCGCCGATCCCCCCCTCCAGATAGTCGGCCACGCGAAAGCTCTCGACCAGCGGGTGATCCACAAGAAGCCCCGTCACCGTTTTTCTGAGGATGCCTGAGCCCTTTCCATGAATGATTCGAACGGTGGGAAGTCCGACGATGAACGCGTCTCCGACATACTGGTCAAGACGCCGAGCCGCTTCAGCCGCATCGCATCCGATCAGGTTCAGTTCGCCCTTCACGTCATCCGTTGTCCTGGCCAGCCGGATCGGCCTGCTCGTTTCACCCTGAGGGGGATCGCCCTGGATTATCACCGCTTCCAGAGGGACTCTCATCTTCCCGATGGGAAGCCGGATTTCTACGGTCCCGGAAGATGAGGGCTTTCCGATCACCGTTCCGCGCTGTCCAAGCCCCCTGATCACAACCTCCTGCCCATCGCGTATCGACGCCGCATCCACGCTGCATGCCGCGTGATCAGAACCGGTCACATCGCTGAGCCTGGCCTTTGTCTGCCGCTCCACGTCGATGAGTCGCCGGCGCACCTGCTGTGCCGACCGCCCACGCGATTGCGCCAACCTGAACTCCCGAAGGAGTCGTTCGACCTCGATTCGAGCGTCAGCGACAGCTCCCTCGGTCTGCTGACAGGCCAAGCGATACAACTGCTCGGCCTCAACCCTCGCCGCGTCTCGTCGCGTCTCGGCCTCCGCCCGCGCCCTGGCTGTCTCGGCAACCTCGCGGGCCAGCACCTCACGCTCTATGGTGAGACGCGCCTGCTCGTCCTCCAACCGATCCAGCAGCAGCCGTAACGGATCGCGCCCTTCGCCGAGTAGCCGCTCAGCCTGTTGAATGACGCGTAGAGGCAACCCAACCCGAGAGGCAATCGCCAAGCCATGGCTGCGACCGGAAAGCCCAATTAATAATTTATACAGCGGTCTCAGGGTGTCAAGATCGAACTCCACGCAGCCGTTTTCGATTCGAGGGTGCGAATAGGCATAGGCCTTGATGGCGTCCAGGTGCGTTGTCGCCACGACCAGCGCGCCACGCTCCAGCAGCGCGTCAAGAATGGCGATTCCCAAGCATGCCCCTTCGACCGGGTCGGTGCCGGCGCCAAGCTCATCGAGCAATACCAGGGTTCCGGGTTGCGCCGCGTCGAGGATGCGCCGAATCTGACCGATATGGGAGGAAAAGGTGCTCAGACTTTGCTCGATACTCTGTTCATCTCCGATATCCGCCAGGACGCCGCTGAAAAAGGGGACCTCGGAGTCCGGAGAGGCCGGCAGATGTAGGCCGGCCTGCGCCATCAGGGAGAGCAGGCCGGCAGTCTTCAAGGCGACCGTCTTGCCGCCGGTATTCGGTCCGGTGATGAGCAGCGCGTCAAAGCTATCGCCCAGACGCAGGTCGATCGGGATGGTTCGGTGTATCCCGGCCGCGTCGATCCGCTCCAGTAAGAGCGGGTGGCCGGCCTCCCGCAGCAGCAGCGGACCAGCCTCCTTCAAGGCGACGGGGGCGCAGTGCAGCGTATCGGCAAATCGGGCAGCGGCACATCGGACGTCCAGCTCGGCCGCGAGAAGCATCGTTGAGAGCACCGCATCGGCTGTTGCACGGAGAGTAGCGGTCAGCGCGGCCAGCACCCTTCTGATCTCCTCCTCTTCAGACCGCTGCAACAACCGCAACTGATTATTAAGCTCGACAACCTCCTGGGGCTCCAGGAAGATGGTGACACCGCTGATGGACCGGTCCTGGACCACACCTTTCAGAACGGTCCGATAGTTCGGTTTGACGGGGATCACGTACCGGTCGTTTCGAAGTGTCACAAGCGATTCAGTGATATAGGGCTGGAGGGTAGGAGTCATCAACAGGGACTGCAATCGCGCATGGATCAGGTTGCGGAGCTGATGGAGACCAATCCGAAGCTGGTTGAGTCGTTGGCTGGCGGTATCCTTCACCTCTCCATCGGCTTCGATCGTTGCGTGAATCTCCCCTATCAGGTCGGTATGATCATCCAGCCGGGAGACGATCGCATGAAGCCGTGGACACCGCTCCCTGGAGCGGACGATGGTGTGGCGGATCGCCGCCGCCGTTTCCAGTGATGTGACGATCCTGACGAAATCGATTGCCGCGAGTACGGCCCCTTCTGGTCGAGATCGTTGAACCGACTCTCTGATGTCATGCAGTTGGTCAAACGGCAGTGCGACTTCCCTGGCCAGCAGCACCCGGAACTCCTCAATCTCGTTCCGGACCTTCTGTGCGTCCTCAAGCGTGGGCAGGGGATGAATCGCGTGCGCCAACTCTCTTCCAAGCGGCGATCCGGCCCGGGCGGCCACTCTCGCCTGGATGGCAGGCCATTCCAGGACCTCGAGGGTGTGCTGGTCGATCCGATTCATCTGATACAAGGGCCTCCGAATACCATGGTACGGTGCGGACACGCTATAAACGCACAGGGGACTCGGTTTCGAGTCCCCTGAACGGCCCACCCCCCCCAATACGGGGGTACACGTATAATGAGACAATAGCGCGGTCATTACCGCCGTGATAATGCGTCCTTCACCATCTGACTGGCCACCTTCCCATCAGCCCGGCCTGAGATCTCCGGCATCAGGAGCGCCATGACTTTACCCATGTCCTTGAGGGAGCTCGCCTGCGCCGTGACGAGCGCGTCCTCTATTTTCGTTCGAAGCTCTTCCGGAGAGAGCGGCGGAGGCAGGTACAACTCAAGGATCTTCAGCTCGGCCTCCTCTTTTGCGGCCAGATCATCGCGTCCCCCCTTTGTATACTGCTCGACGGCCTCTTTTCGGAGCTTGCACGAGACAATCACTGCCTGGATGATTTCAGAGTTGTCTAACTCACCCCGCTTTTCTATCTCCCTGTTCTTGATGAGGGCAAGAAGCAGCCGAAGCACCGACGTCCTCAACCGATCCCCACTCTTGAGGGCCGCCTTGAGGTCTTCGGCCAATCGCGCCTTTGAAACGCTCACGTTGTTCTACTCTACAGCGAAGCCGACGCGCTTCAAGGCCTTCTTCCTGGCGGCTATCGATTTTTTCTTGCGGCGGACACTGGGCTTCTCGTAATGCTCACGCTTACGGAGCTCTGTCAGGACTCCAGTCCTCTCGCACAGTTTCTTGAAACGGCGGAGAGCAACCTCGAACGGCTCGTTCTCCTTGACCGTCACACTCGCCATCCCCTTCACACCCCCTTATCAATAGCGATGAGATGATCTACGGCTTGACATACGGCTCTGCGGACATCTGAGGCTACCCGTCATAATCGCATCGTTTGCCTCTGTATGTCAATATTTTTACCGGAGCGGCTCCTTTGACTTTCGCTATTCTCGAACGATGGTCACTTTGATCATTTTCACATCTTCGCGCGGTCGATCATTGCCGTCGCGGGGAACGTTGCTAATAGCGATGGCCACATCAAGACCTTCTACGATTTCACCGAAGACTGAGTGCTTGCCGTCAAGAAACGGAGTGGGCGCAACGGTGAGAAAAAATTGACTGCCGTTGGTGCCTGGGCCCGCGTTAGCCATAGAGAGCATTCCAGGTTTAGAATGGTTGAGTTCTCTGTGAAACTCGTCGTCAAAACGATAGCCGGGACCACCGCGGCCTGTACCCGTGGGGTCGCCACCCTGAATCATGAATTTGGGAATAACACGGTGAAAAATAAGCCCATCAAAGTAATGGGATTTTCCCTTTTTCCCAGTGTAAGGATCGGTCCATTCTCTCTTTCCCTCAGCAAGCTCGGTGAAATTGGCTACCGTCTTTGGGGCTTCTTTCTCGAATAGTTTGATTTTGATCTTGCCTTTTGTGGTGTCCATTATCGCGTACAACACTTTGTCTCCTTGTTTTTGTTCTGTTTTGGCGTAGCCAATTGTTGGAATTGCCAGACTCAATAGAATAGATGCGATGAATACGCGAACCATATCTTGCTCTCCTTTATTATTCTCAGTAGGGTGACCAACGTGCTTTGTAATAATTTGCTCGATCAACGGTGAGACGTCTCTCGCCGGTGCCGTCGACATTTATAATGAAAGCATCAAAGCGGGTGTGGTCTCGCCCGGCAAAGGCTATTTTTTGCCGTCCGGGGACCACGCAGGGCTCGCGCCGAATTTTCCAGCGAAGGTTAGGCGTGTTATGTCTGAATCGTACTTCACATTGTATTCCTCCTGTTAGAGTAAACGTTGTAGTGGTGGGTTACGGCGCGCGTCTGACCTCGAACTCGAACAGCAGCAGTTGCTCGGCCGAGCCGACATAGAACGAGCCAACCTCAAGGATGACGGCTTTGGCTTTCGGATCAGCCGGCGGGAAAAGAAGCAGGCCCTCCCGATCGATCTTCGGAGGCACAACCAGGAACTTGGTCAGCATCGTCTCCTCTAATGTTCGCAATGCCAATGCCGACTCACGTTGCTCGGAAAAGAGGGGGTACAACTCGTCATAGGAGAGCGCCGGCGTGCGATGGTCCTGCTGATCCACCAACACGGCTTGGCCCGGATCGAAACTGACGCGTTCTCGGCCTACATTTTGAATTCGGAGAACAAAAGCGAGCAGGCCTTTGGTTTTCCACGGGAATATTTTTAGCGGGTTCAGTAGTGTTGATCGCCTGGCGTAGTAGGCGTCGAGGCCTTTTTCCGTCAGAGGCTCAACAGTGACGGTTGCCCCAGGAAGGGTCGCGATGATCAGGTCGCCCTGGGTCCGCAAGGTGGGCAGACGCTGCGGTCCGGGCCGTAGTCCCGACTCGCCGCTGCCTCCTGAGGCGCACGCGGCCAGCGACACCACGATCAGGAGAGAAAAAAAGCGGGCCATAGGCCCGCTGAGATATAAGGGTTTCACGTGCGACCGTACAGTTGAACCGCCTCAGACCACAAGCGCTCGCAGGCGCGCAATGCGTTCCTCAATGGGCGGGTGGGTGGAGAAGAGCTTGAACAGTACGTCCCCCCGAAGTGGGTTCACGATAAACAGGTGCGAGGTGGCTGGGTTGGCCTCCATCGGCAGACGGGTGGCGCCCACCTCAAGCGACTGAAGGGCTGAGGCCAAGGCGTACGGCTTGTGGGTCAGTCGGGCGGCCGATTCGTCGGCATGGAACTCACGGGACCGCGAGATCGCCAATTGGATGAGGGTCGCTGCGATAGGAGCCAGAATAGCCAGGAACAGAAATCCCAGCGCGCCGCCTCCACGATCTTCGCTGTCGCGGCTTCCACCGCCGCTAAAGTACGGCATCCACATCGCCATCCTGGCCAGCATCACAATCACGCCGGCGATCGTCGCCGCGATGGTACTGATCAACGTATCGCGATTCCGCACGTGGGATAGCTCATGGGCCATCACTCCCTCCAGTTCCTCCTCATTAAGAATTCGCAGGATTCCGTGGGTGGCCGCGACGGCTGCATGTTCCGGGTCCCGTCCGGTCGCAAAGGCGTTCGGAGCCTCAGAAGGAATGATGTAGATACGGGGCATCGGCATTTGGGCTCTCAGCGCCAGCCCCTGGACAACTCTGTACAGTCCGGGCGCTTCAGCCTCTCCGACAGGCTGGGCTCTGTACATCGCCAGGACAATCCGGTCCGAGAACCAATAGCTTCCGAAGTTCATCAGGAAGGCCATGACGAAGGCCACGCTCATCCCCTGACTCCCGCCGAAGTAGCCTCCGATCAGGATCAGCAGGCCGGTCAGCAGGCCCAACAAGGCTGTAGTTTTCACTGTGTTATTCATGTTCCTTCACCCTCCTCGATTCAACGCGGAAACACGATCATTCCGCGCTGCTATCGTGTTCTTCCTATACAGTAGTGCAGCCCTTCCGGTGTGTCAAGGACAACCGGTTCAGGGGTGGACCCTGCGGAGCAGTCCGCGTCTTTTGACCGGCACAAGCCCCTCCTCCTCGCGCCCCTCCCACTGTTTCATCTCGGCATCGAATTGTTCGGCCATGGCCCGCAACAGTTCATTCATCTGGCGCTGCATCCGTTCCATCCGGTCTCGCATGTTCAGGATAACTTCAACCCCAGCCAGATTGACACCGAGTTCCTTAGTCAGCCGCAGGATCAACTCAACCCGCTCCACATCCTCTTGCGAATAGACCCGCGTATTGCCCTCGGAGCGGGCCGGCCGGAGGAGGCCTTCCCGCTCATAGACCCGGAGAGTCTGTGGGTGGATATCGAACATCTCGGCTACGACGCTGATCGAATATCGACGCCGCCGCTGTCCCACCTGTGTCCCCCTTTCAGTTCTCCTGTACCAACGAGCAGGTGCAGATAGTTACTTCCAGATTGTGCGCCTCGGATCCTCAGGATGCAGGCGTCCCAGCTCCCGGAACAGCTCTTGCGATCGCGCATCGAGGTTTCGCGGCAGCACAATCTTGATCGTGACGAACTGATCGCCCCGTCCCGTCCCCTTCAAGTGGGGTACCCCCATGGCGCGGAGTCGAAAGACCTGCCCACTGTTTGTCTCCGGGGGGATTCGCATCGAGGCCTTCCCGTCTACCGTGAGGACCTCGACCTTGGCCCCGAGTGCAGCCTCAGTCACGGAAATCGGCACCTCGCAGTAGATATTATCCCCCTTCCGTTCGAAAAAGGGGTGAGGGCGGACGCGGGTGACGATGTATAAGTCCCCGGATGCCCCCCCTAGTTGTCCCAGATGGCCTTTTCCCTGGACCCTGACGTTCGACCCATTTTCCACGCCTGGCGGGATCTTCACGGCGATTCGTTCGGCCTTGAGCACCGTCCCTACGCCATCACAGGAGCTGCACAGGGATGAGGGCAGCTTCCCGGTCCCACGGCATCTGGCGCACGCCTGATGTCCGCCAAAGAGTCCCGGCTTCCCTCGCACCCGTCCACTGCCTCCACAGGCAGAACAGGCGCGCAACTGGCCCCCCGTCCCGGCCCCCGTACCTGAGCAGGAGGAGCAAGGGACGCGCCGCTGGAGACCGACCTCCGTGGAAAGGCCCCGGACCGCATCCTCAAACTTCAGATCAACGGTGTAATGGAGATCCTCGCCCTTTGATGGCCCGGTCTGGGCCTCATGCCCATGTCGGCCAAGGAGATCAGTGAAGAGATCTTGTATCCCACCCGGGCCTCCAAGGTCAAACCGGCTGAAGTCGAACCCACCCGGCCCGGCTCCAGGCTGCTGACCCGTCTCAGCCCCTGGGCCAAATGGCTGGTGCCCGAACTGGTCATACTGCCGACGCTTGGCCGGGTCACTCAAGACCTCATACGCCTCGGCGATCTCTTTGAACTTCGCCTCGGCCGCTTTGTTGTTGGGATTGACATCAGGATGGTACTTCCTGGCCAGTCGCCGGTAGGCCTGTTTGATCTCCTTGTCCGACGTGCCCCTGCGAACGCCAAGGACCTCGTAGTAGTCGCGCTTATTCATACCTGCACTTGTAACTACTTAGGCGTTTAGACTGAAGGCTGAAGGCTATGTATGCCAGACGTGTATGATCACGTATGACATACCCCTAGCAACCTTCAGCCTTCAGTCTATCCACCTTGTAGCTACCTTTTAGGCCCTATTACTTTACGTCAATCTTCACTTGCTTCGGCTTAGCTTCTTCCGCTTTTGGCATGGTGACTTCCAGCACGCCGTCCTTGAACACTGCCTTGATCTTGTCCTGCTGGACGACGGTGGGCAGGTTGAAGGCACGCTGAAACGCCCCGTATGAGCGCTCGATCCGAAGGTAATTTTCCTCCTTGACCTCGCGCTCGAACTTCCGCTCGCCCTTCAGCATCAGGGTGTTGTCCTGTACCTGAATATCGATGTTGTCCCGGCTTACCCCTGGCAGCTCCGCCTTCATGACGATGCTGTCGGAGGTCTCGAAGATATCCACGGCGGGTGACCACATGGAGGCAGTCAACCCCTCCTCATCATCCATACGGGTTCGGGACAGCGCCTGATCGAACAGGCGGTTCATCCGCTCCTGAAGCGTTGTGACATCGCGGAAGGGATCCCATCGAACAATCGCCATCTGCGTCACCTCCTTTCTTCGGAAATAGCCGTCAGCGATCAGCCGTCAGTCTCGGATAACGTGCAGGAGTCTAACGAAAAAGCCGATAGCTGACCGCTGAAAGCCGACTGCTTCTCACTTCCTATCACCTTTACCGCCGAGGTCCTCGAACTCGGCATCGACAACCCCACCTTCCGGCGCCCCCTGCGACGGCTCACTCTGAGTCTGTCCACCAGGGGCGGCCTGTTGCTTGCTCTGCGCCTGCTGATAGAGCAACTCGGCAAGCCGGTGGGAGGCCTTGGTAAGCTGATCAAGCGTCTCGCGTTGCTTATCTACCTCTTCGCCCTTCAGGGCTTCCTTGGCTGAGTTAATGGCGGTTTCCAGGGCGCCCAGTTCGGCAATCGGCAGTTTTTCACGATTCTCGCTCAGCATCTTCTCGGTCTGATAGCACAGGCTGTCGAGCTGGTTCCGGACCTCGATCTCCTCGCGTCGTTTCTTATCTTCTTCGGCGCATCGGTCGGACTCTTTGACCATTCGCTCGATTTCGTCTTTGGTCAGTCCGGAGCTGGCAGTAATCGTGATCTTCTGCTCCTTGCTGGTGGCAAGGTCCTTCGCGGCAACATTGAGGATCCCATTGGCGTCGATGTCGAAGGCGACCTCGATCTGCGGAATGCCGCGCGGTGCCGGTGGGATCCCTACCAGGTGGAAACGGCCCAGTGTCCGGCTGTCCCTGGCCAGTTGCCGCTCCCCCTGGAGGACATGGATCTCCACGCTGGTCTGACTGTCGGCCGCCGTCGTGAAGAGTTCGCTCTTGCGGGTCGGGATGGTGGTGTTCCGTTCGATCAGTCGAGTCATCACCCCGCCCAAGGTTTCAATCCCCAGCGAAAGAGGTGTCACGTCCAGGAGGACGACGTCTTTGACGTCACCCACCAACACGCCGGCCTGGATGGCTGCGCCGACCGCGACCACCTCATCCGGGTTGACCCCCTTATGCGGCTCCTTCCCAAAAAGCTCCCGCACAAGCATTTGAACCTTCGGCATCCTGGTCTGCCCGCCCACCAGCACGACCTCATCGATGCTGCTGGGATCGAGACCGGCGTCCTTTAAAGCCTGACGGCAGGGCCCGATGGACCGTTGGATCAGGTCCTCGACCAATTGTTCGAGCTTTGCCCTCGTGAGCTTGATGCTCAGGTGCTTCGGTCCGGAGGCGTCGGCCGTAATAAACGGCAGGTTGATTTCGGTCTCCAGCACCGTGCTGAGCTCACATTTGGCCTTTTCCGCAGCCTCTTTCAGGCGCTGAAGCGCCATCCGGTCCTTCCGCAGATCAATCCCCTGATCCTTCTTGAACTCATCCACCAGCCATGAGATGATCCGCTCGTCGAAGTCGTCGCCTCCGAGGTGGGTATCGCCGTTGGTAGATTTGACTTCAAAGACCCCTTCACCCAACTCCAGAATGGATACGTCAAATGTCCCTCCCCCCAGGTCGTAGACGGCGATCTTCTCGTCCTTCTTTTTGTCCAAGCCGTAGGCCAGCGACGCCGCCGTCGGCTCGTTCACGATCCGGAGCACCTCCAGTCCGGCGATTTTGCCGGCGTCCTTAGTAGCCTGACGCTGCGAGTCATTAAAATAGGCCGGGACGGTAATCACCGCCTGTGTAATCTTCTCTCCGAGATAGGCCTCGGCATCCGTCTTCATCTTCTGGAGGATCATGGCGGAAATCTCAGGCGGCGAATAAGATTTCCCTCTTACCTCAACTGAGGCATCGCCATTGCCGGCCCGAATTACCTTGTACGGCACCAGCTTAATCTCCTGGCTGACCTCCTCATTGCGTCGACCCATGAAGCGCTTGATGGAAAAGATCGTGTTTTCAGGGTTGGTCGTTGCCTGCCGCTTGGCGACCTGACCGACTAGTCGCTCCCCCTCCTTCGAGAAGGCTACCACCGATGGGGTCAATCGACCGCCCTCGGCATTGGGGACGACCACAGGGTCTCCGGCCTCCATGATAGCCATCACTGAATTGGTAGTTCCAAGATCAATACCGAGAACTTTTGGCACCTCTTGTCCTCCTTATAAGAAATGTCTTCGTTAAGTTAACCAAGGATGAACCCGATCTTCAGTATTCTCACATCGAAAGATAAAGCATTAGTCTATAACTGTCAAGTATATTTAACAGATTTTATTTAGATTATAATCCCATTTCCCGGATGAGTCCATTCGGGAAATCCCTTGACCCACCCCACGGTGTAGGATAATGTTGCTATAATTGACTGTATCTACCGTAAAATACGCGGTTTAGCAGAGCCAAAAGACTTCAGGGGCGCTCCACTAAGGTCTTTATTAGAGGAGGGCGGATTGGAACCAAACTCTACACATATCGTCGTGTTCATTACGACAAGCTCCAAACAGGAGGCCGAGACGATCGGAAAAGCGCTGATCGAGTCGCGACTGGCGGCCTGCGTCAACATCATCTCGGCTGGCGTGCACTCCCTCTTTTGGTGGCAGGGAGTGATTGAACGGCAGGACGAAATGCTCATGTTGGTCAAGAGCCGAAGCGATCTTCTCCCGTCCATCATCGAGCTGGTTAAGGAGTTGCACTCTTACACGGTGCCGGAGGTGATCGCGCTGCCCATTGTTGCCGGATCCCCTGACTACCTTACCTGGGTGGATGAGTCGTTACGGTAAAGCCTGTTGGACTCGTCGGCGGTCTCCCACCACAGTGACATCCTGTAAGAAACGAGCGTTCAGCGTTCGGCCTCAGACAAAACAAGGAATGTGCCACACGAACTGACAGCCGACCGCTGAAAGTTGATCGCTGCCTCAGATGAATTGCTTGACAAACCGATCGAAGCAGGGTATAAGACTCTGCAACCGCCCGCTACCATAGGGGCCCTTCAGACAGCGCGGATCGCCACAGCTTCTTGATTCTTGCCAGCTTTTGCCTATTAACCCTGACAGGAGGTCAAGATGGACCCTCGATTCTCCCGAAGACTCCTAGGGGTAGCGGTCGCCATTTCGTTGAGCGTCTCGCCCTTCGCCTCCATTTCAGCCTTCTCTGCGGAGTACCAGGCTCGCAGTAATAGTCTCACCGAGATCCCACAGCGACACAGCCTCTCCGATAATCAGCTTACAGCCGCCGTGGTATTGCCTCCCCATGGGGTGAGTATCCAACCCCAGAGTCACGTCCTCGACGGAACGCTTCGAACGCCAGGCGACAACGAAAGAACCCTTCGGAATGGGTTAGTGCATTCTTCTAAGGGAATGCAGGCATTGGCGGCGGGAGATCGAGTCGGGGCTCAGAAAGAGCTGGAGACCGCAAGGAGCATCCTGTCACAGCTTCCTAAGGCGGCGACTTCGGATGAACTGCGGCTCAGACTTATCGAAGAAACGGCGCTCCTCCATGCGGCGCTTTCCGGCGCCCTTTCAGGTCAAGAAGCAGATAGTCCGACAGACGAGCGAGAGGAAGAGGAGAACGAAGCCGATACCGAGGCGGCCCCCGACCTCGTTGTTTCCGAAGAGGAGCCGGTCCTGGCGTCTCCGGGCAGCGAGATCCTGTCGATCCCTGCACTGGATCCGAGCGACTTTGATGTGCCGATCGAACTGAATGAACAGGTGAAGGCGTATATCCTCTACTATCAAACTCGAAAATCGGGAGTGATGAGCCGGGCCTTTGAGCGATCAGGTCGCTTTCTGCCGATGATGCGCCGGATCTTTCGAGATCACGGCATCCCACAGGACCTCGTCAACCTGGCGTACGTCGAAAGTGGTTTCAACTACCGCGCTTATTCCAAGGCAAAAGCATCCGGGATCTGGCAGTTCATCAAACCGACCGGGAATCGGTATGGGATGAGGGTCAACTACTGGCTTGATGAGCGGCGGGATCCGGAAAAGGCGACCCACGCGGCAGCCGCCTACCTGAAAGACCTGTATGAGATGTTTCAATCCTGGCCGCTGGCTCTGGCCGCATACAACGCAGGGGAGTATCGGATTCAGCGGGCCATCGAACAGCAGGGAACCACCGATTTCTGGTCGTTAAGGCTTCCGAAGGAAACTGAGCTCTTTGTTCCCGCCTTCATGGCGGTCACCATCATTGCCCAAGACCCCGATCGGTACGGCTTTGCCGCACCGGTTGAGGAGCCATGGAATGTGGAGCGGGTGACAGTGCCAGGGGCCATTGAGCTACGTTCTGTGGCTCGGACGGTAGGCGTGTCGTCAGACCTGATCCGGGATTTGAATCCGGCCCTGATGCGCGGGGTGACTCCCATACACGCTTCCGAATACGAGATTCTGCTCCCGCCTGGCGCCAAGGAGATCCTCTTGGCTAACCTCGATCAGCTCCCACGGTACTCGTACCGTGAGCCGGTCAGGACAGCAGTAAAATGGCATCGGGTCAGAAAAGGGGAGACGTTGGAATTAATCGCCTCGCGGCACCGGACTGTCCCTGCCGAGCTGGCCGGCTTCAACGGCCTGAAGGTTGGCGACAGGTTGAAGGTGGGGGCGCTGCTTCGATTGTCGCCGGCTGCACCGGCGAGCAAGGGGGCCGTGGTCTCTGTGCGAGGCGCCGGCTCCAGGGGTCGTCCGATGGCAGCGAAGAAGGCTGTATCCTCGGCCCGTTCCGCCGCCTATATCGTCAAGCGCGGCGATACGCTCTCGAAGGTCGCCAGAATTTACGGCGTGACGCCTGACAATCTGCGACAGTGGAATGGCCTGAAACGCCAGGCGAAGCTTCAACCGGGACAAACATTGCAGGTAGTCGCTCAGACCGCAAAAAGCAATCGTGACACCGGACGCGGGGATGTTCCAGCCTCTATAACTCCCGTTCGGTACAGGGTGAGAAGAGGCGATACCCTATGGGAAATCGCCAGGGTCCACGATGTTACCCCGGACGAACTCCGCCGATGGAACGACCTGGGGCACAAGACTCCGCTTTTGGTGGGTCAGGAGTTAAGGATCCGCGTCAGCGAGAGCTGACGAGACATTCGCTCCGGCCCATCGTTGAATTCGGGTCGTTGGATGTCATCACATGGGGCACACAGGTCTTCTCACGTCATTCAGAGCTCACTCGTGCCACCAGGCGGAGCTAACCGGCGTATTCGGTTCATCGCAGGCGTTGCCTTCATTGCCGTAAGCTTTCTGGTCTACCCATCCTATCTTGTGATTCCACTCCTTCCACTTTCCGGTACGATGAAACTGGGCATCACTCTCCTCGCTTCGCTTCTGAGCTGGGGGATGTTCGGCGTCGGCTTCTATCTGAGTGGGCGAGAAGGGTATGACTGGCTCAAGCGACGCCTTCGTCGCTGATCCGCGTCAAGTCGATTGATCGTCCGTTACCCGGCAAGTGTAGTCCGTCCCATGCTTCCTCCTATCTCTATATTCGCCTGCAGCCAGCCGAGTGGTCATTTACTCAATACGTCTTATCCTTGGAGGCCTGCCGTTCTCTCCGCACCGCTTTCATTAGAATCGCGTGAGATTGTATACGCCAAAATGCGTATTGACTGATGTGGCCATTTGTTGGATAGTGCACGATTGTGTGCCTACACCTATGTGCGATCTCACAGTAAAGTAGGATAGTATGCGGCGAGATACATCTCATGTCGCATTCAGTTCTTGGTAGTCGTTATGGCATGCGTGTAAGTAGAGGTAGATAATAAAAACGACTCACTTATTGATGACATGACAATAGCGTGTGTTTTTCAGACAACGCCAAGTGCCGATTTCCTGAACTGAAAAGGAGGTGATTCTTACAGACTCATGAAGTATCAGGCCGCGGCTTCTTTGGATCACTCTTAGTTATGTGCCGTGAAGTCGTAGGGCCAGCGCAGCCCGGTCGGCTGACTGACGTTGCTGTGCCGGGTGTATACGACAGGTGACCCGATTCTTTACTTATCCTGGTGGTCGTGGTGTTCCGCGTGGCGGAGCTCCCGTCGATCCCTGGTACGTCTAGTAAATGTGGAGGCAAATACGGATGAATGAGATGAGCGTCACAGGCAACTTGCTGGTACGAGGCAAGAGTAATAAGAGGAGAAGTAAGAGTAAAGGTTTCGCGCTGATCGGCGCATTGTTGGGAACGCTTGCGGCCGTTTCCCCGGGTTCAGCGGCCCAGAGCCCGCAAGTTCGATTGGATCCCGACAGCATCCCACAGTTCGCGCAGCCGCTGCCGGGACTCGATCTCGGGGCAGTTGTCAGTAGCGGACCTACCGGTGTAGGTCTCAAGGTGTATGTCGGCGCCGATGCCATCGTCGGGTCGACCGAGATCCACATCTGCGAATTCGACGCGAGCGTGTTGCCGTCGGGTACACCGGGCGTGACGGCGAAGACGCGCTCATGGGGATATATCGTAGGTCCATCATGTCCGGCCCCAGGCACGCCGGAATATACACAGGACAGTTATATCGGCCCGGTACTCGTGGCCGTCCGCAACTTACCCTCTACCCTGAAGTTCGTCAATGACCTCGGGAATGCCGACTCGACTGGAGTGCTGGCGTACAAGTATTCTGTTGACCAGACGATTCACTGGGCCGATCCGCTCGACCTTCATGCCACGGCCCACTGCTATCACCTGGCCGAGGACGGACACATTCCGGACCCCGGTTCGGAGTGCGCCCAGAACTACGCCGGCCCCATCCCGGCGGCAGTGCACCTGCATGGAGGCATCATTCCACCGGAACTGGACGGCGGTCCGGATGCCTGGGTCGCGAGCGACGGTCGCAAGGGTCATGGCTACTATACCTCCGCCCCGGCCCCGCCCAACGGTTTTACCTACAAGTATCCTAACGCCCAGGAAACTGCCCCACTTATTTTCCACGATCACGTCCTGGGTAACTTGCGTCTGAACCTCTACGCGGGGATCGCCGCCGGTTACATCATTGAGGACAATACCCTCATCCCGACAGATGCCACTGGGGTTTGGGGGAGCACCGTTCTCGGTGTTGCCGCTTGCGACCCGGCTTCCAATAAATGCCTCCCTTCGAATCTGCCAGGCACCGCCGAGATCGTCCCGGTCATTATCCAGGACCGCATATTCGACACCAACGGACAGCTTTTCTGGCCGGCCGACGATGCGGGCGGTATCCTGTCAAGCCCGAACCCTGAGCACCCTTACTGGGCCCCCGATTTCTTTGGCGATGTCAATGTGGTGAACGGCAAGGCGTGGCCGTACCTCGAGGTCCAGCCGAAGCGATACCGCTTCCTCTTCATTAACGCGTCTCACTCGCGCATCTACAACCTGAACCTGGGTGTACCGATGTGGGTGATCGGCACGGATGGCGGATACGTAGACACGCCGATTCGGGTCGATAATCTCCTGATCACTTCCGGCGAGCGATACGAAGTCATTATTGATTTTAAAGGTCTGAATGAGCAAAATCTGATCCTCCGTAATACGGCCGAAGCACCGTACCCGAACGGCACGGCGCCGAAACCAACGACCCTTGGGCACGTGATGCAGTTCCGCGTTGCGGCTGCGGACGCAGCGGATACCAGCTTCGATCCGGCTTCCGGCAATCGGATACGGGGCAAAGAGGCGCAGATCGTACGTCTCGTGAAACCGACCAAGGGGAAGTTGGCCGTAAAGAAGAAGAACGTGGCTGTAACTCGCCAGCTCGTCTTTAACGACGTGGACGGCGCGAGCAAGACCGTGACCAACCCGGTCACCGGCGAGCCCGGAACTACCTACCTGGGCGGGCGGCTGGAAATCCTGATGAACAATACCAAGTGGTCAGGCGAATCGGATAGGACGTATGGCGACTTCACGCCGATTACGCTCAACGGTGTTACGAATAACTACTCTGAGATTGTTCAAGAGGGCAACATCGAAGTGTGGGAGTTTGTCAACCTGACCCAGGTGTCTCACGCGCAACACCTGCATGGAGTCGCGTTTCAGGTGCTCAATCGCCAGGACTTCAATAAGGGCGCCTACATGGCGGCCTATGCGACGGCGTTTCCTGGCGGCGCATTTATTCCAGGCTTCGGCCCACCGTTAGACTATAGGCCGTCATCCGCTTCCGGTAAGAAGTACGGCGGTAACCCCGACATCAAACCGTACCTGCAAGGGAAAGTCATACCGCCTCGACCTGAAGAGTCCGCCTGGAAGGACACCGTGATCACCCTTCCCGGTCAGGTGACCAGGGTTGCCGTACGGTATACGCCTTCCGATCTGCCGATCAGCGCGAAGGCTCAGGATCGGTACTTCCCATTCGATTCGAGCGGTGGCAATCAGAACGGCTTTGTCCACCACTGTCACATGACCGAACATGAAGACAACGAGATGATGCGAATCAGCCTGGTCACGTTGAACCCCGACGCGCCGGCACCTGCAAGCAGGCTGCTCAAGAAAGGTATAGACTACTGATGCCATATTCAACTGCATTCGCATATCGCATCATTATCAGGACTGCCGAGAGAAGGAGCGCTAGATAATGAAGAGCATACAGAGGTTGTCAATCTATCTCATCATGGCGATAGGGATGTGGATCGGTACGGATGCCGACGCCAGTTCCGTGCAATCGCAAGACCCGGCCGCGATCTTTGCGCGAGCCTGCGCGACCTGTCATGGCGCAAAGGGTCTCGGAGGTGTCTCGTGGGTCAAGAATAATTCGCGGGATCAGCGAACGGCTCCCCAAATTGCGGGCCACCCTGCAGACAGCATCAAAGCGATGGTCAGAAGAGGGTCGGAGAATGCCGCAATGCCCGGATTTGGGGTACAGGAGATTACGGATGCCGAGCTGGACGCCTTGGCAACCTTTATTCAGGATAACTCGAGCAGCATACCGACACCGGTGAAACCCAGCGGAAAACAGGTGGCCCTGTATGTGCTGGATGCCGATCCATGGTTTACGGATCGTGGCGCCGACAATGATGCGGATCCGTTTAATGACGTGAGAAGAGTCGTGCTGGAGCCAGGCCAATACCTGAAGGTTATCAATACCGGTCGCACCTGGCACAGTTTCACCAGTCTTGAGTCCGGCAAAGACTCCGGATTTATCGGTTACGCCGGGAACTACAAGAATAAGACCAAGGATCTGAATCAGAACCGAAAGGCAGGTATGGGTTTCTACTACGCCGACCAGACGGCCGGCCTCGCATCGGGCTGCAATAAGTACATTTGTAAGATCCACCCGTACATGACGGTTGAAGTCTGCACCGCCGGTAGCACCCCGAAAGGGCCGAACGATGTGCTCGGCTTAACGCGGGCGCACAAGCAGCCCCTTGGGCTTCCATCAGTCCCAGGAATCGGCGATGAGATATGGGTCAGTGCCCAAAGTCAGGAGGAAGTGGGCGAAAAGACGACGAAAATCAAAAAGAAATCAGTCCGCGACTTTGATGGCGCTTACCAGGTCATCAATACCGCTACCTGGAATGTCACCCGCGTCCCCAATGTCGGCAATAACCCACACAATTCCTGGCCGGGTCATACCGCGACGCGGGACGTGGTCGTCTCAACCAACTGGCATGACAACAGACTGACGTTGATGGATGCCACAACCAAGACCGTTGTCAGGGAATTCCGGTCTGGCGCCACCAACGCGCACGTGATGGCGGTGCCAGGCGTCGCAAATCGGGATACCTGGTTTGTGAGCCATATGGGCGGTAAGGCGATGGCCGAAATCAGTGTGGACCTGCTTGAACTGGGGACCGACCCGAATGTCGGCCTCTTGCGTGGCGCGCCAGGGCCTCACGGTCTGTGGATGTGCGACGATACGTATCACTTTATCGTTGCCGACACCTTCAATAACTCGGCATCCATGTATGATATCGATTTCGGAAACGTTGCCACCACCGCTACCGGTGGAACGATCCCCCTGGCGACGGGCATCAAGAACGGTTTCGGGCCTGGAGGGTGCACAAAGGGCTTTGCGGCGAATGCCGGGACCGCCGATCTTGCGGTCTACAATATCACCCCCACCTTGGGCGCCGAGGAGCTTGACCGCGATACGACTTGGTCTGCCGAACACGCAAATGGCGTCCATAAGAACGTCGCCGGAAACATTGCGCTCAGAGCGACAGACCCCGGAACGGATGTGGCGTCACCCCATGCGCTTCTGCCGGCAGAAACCATCGAGCAGAAACGGTGGTCCCATCTGCCGATTCAGAGCCCGGTCAGCCCCGTCGACGCCACGACCCACGGGCGTTTCATGGTGACGGCCAACAAGGCCAGCTTTAATGTTGTGATTACCGGCCTGGATCCCAGCGGTCGTCCGTGGGGTGTCTTCACCGCACCGGCCGGTCTTGGCGCCCACGGTGTCAGCTTCGGTAAAAAGAATCGGTGTGACACCAATAACGATGGCGTGGAGGATACGGATGCCTCTGCAGCCGTGATCTGCTATTACGCGTTTGTTACCAACACCTTCGAGGATTATGTTAGTGTCTACGATCTGGAGAAGGTCGATGTGAATGACGACAGGGTCATCAACAATCCTGCTGGGTTGGGTATGCAGGGACCAGGTTCGGCGCTCTTGACCGAGAACGTCTATCTCGAAGGTGGGGCGGTCGCTGCGGTCGTTGCTCTCGATCCTGGCGTTGCAGGGCTCTGCGGGTCCGTTCTGAAGTGCGGTACTGGGCCAACCGGTGGAACGTATATCTCGAATCTCCCCATTGGAATCCTTTGTCCGGATTGCCGCAGCGGGGTACACGTTGGCGATATTCCGCTCACGCTGACCACCGGCGCGCCGCTGGCCGGTCCTGCAGATACCGTTGCCAACAGCGGTGCCAATGCGAAGTATGTTTATCTGAAGGAGCCCGTATGGGTAGATACGATGACCGTGGGATGCGCCTTGTCGGCAAACGACTGCGACAATACTGCAGGCGAACCGTTCGGAGCGGGCACAGAAGTAGGAAACCTGAACACACAAGTGACACTTGACTTGGAGCTTGGAACGAATACGGGCGCTCAGGGTATTGTGGTACGACCGGCTTCAGCGCCGTGGACGCCGTAGCTCCTCCATTGGGTTGCGGTTATTATCATGAGGAGGGGATGCCAAACATCCCCTCCTCATTCTATTTCAGATTTGACAACCTGAGGTCCCTTCCGTACAATTCTCCCCGTCCTACAAATACATTGAATCTTCCCGCCAGTTCAGACTTAACATTTACAGAAGAACGCGTTGCGTAACGCCCTGCTAATAGGATGACGATCAGCGCGGTCGAGGAAATATCGTGAAAGCATTGATCTTGAGCGGAGGCAAGGGCACCCGTCTACGTCCGATTACCCATACCAGCGCCAAGCAACTCGTACCGATCGCCAATAAACCGATCCTCTTCTATGCGCTCGAAGCCATGGCGGAAGCCAAGATTCTGGAGGTGGGGATTGTGGTGGGCGATACCAAGCGCGAGATTCAGGAAGCGGTGAGGGACGGCGCACAGTGGGGCCTCAAGGTCTCGTATATCGAGCAGGAAGCGCCCCTGGGGCTGGCCCATGCCGTGAAGATCGCTGAGCCGTTTCTGGCGAATCATCCCTTTGTGATGTACCTCGGAGACAACCTGATCAAGGACGGAATCGGTTCACTGGTAGAAGAGTTCAGACGATTGGGGGCCAACTCTCAGATTCTCCTGGCAAGGGTTCGTGATCCACAACGATTCGGCGTGGCAGAGCTTCGAGATGGTCGCGTCATCTCTCTGGAGGAGAAGCCGGCGAGCCCTAGAAGTGACCTGGCGCTTGTGGGTGTCTACATGTTCGACCATACCATCTTCGGGGCAGTGAACGCCATCCAACCTTCGCACCGAGGCGAGCTGGAAATCACCGATGCCATTCAGTATCTGATCGACAACGGCTATCAGGTCCATCCTCATGTCATCAGCGGCTGGTGGAAAGATACCGGGAAACTCGAGGACATGCTCGAGGCCAACCGAATCATGTTGGAGACAATTATCTCCAGGGTAGATGGAGAAGTGGATGAGGTCTCGCGCCTGATCGGCAAGGTGGTCGTAGAGGAGGGGGCACGCGTGACGGGCAGCACGATTCGAGGGCCGGTCATCATCGGCAAACGTTGCCGCATCGTCAACTCATATATTGGGCCCTTTACTTCCATCTATCACGATACACTTGTCTGCAATAGCGAGCTCGAGCACAGCATCATCCTCGACCAGTGCCGGATTACCGATATCGGCGGGCGGTTGGAGGATAGCCTCATCGGAAAGAATGTCGAGGTGTTCCGATCCGACGGGAAACCGAAGGCCTACCGCCTGATGCTTGGGGACAGCAGTCAGGTGGGATTGGTATAACAACGTTCAACGTGCGAGGTGCGATGACGCTTATTGATGGCGTGCAAACCAGGCTGTTGCGCCGGGTTCCTGATGAGCGCGGTTTCCTCACAGAGCTGCTTCGCAGTGACTGGGAGGAGTTCGAGCGGTTCGGACAAGCATATATCACGGCGGCCTATCCAGGGGTGGTAAAAGGGTGGCACTACCACAAGAAGCAGACCGACCACTTTGCAGGGGTGCTTGGGATGTCTAAGGTGGTCCTGTTCGATCCCCGTGATAACTCACCGACAAAAGGCCTCATCAATGAGTTCTTTATTGGGGAGCAGAATCCGACGTTGGTGAAGATCCCACCTCTGGTGATCCATGGGTATAAGCCTGTGGGCGACCGGATGTCGGCGATCGTAAATTTTCCGACTGAGCTCTACAATTATCAGGAGCCTGATGAGTTTCGGATTCCCCATGATAGTCCGGATATCCCCTACGATTGGGCGGTAAAGCTGGGGTAGCCATGCGAATTCTCGTGACCGGCGGGGCTGGATTTATCGGGTCGAATTTCATTCGCCATCTGCTGGCGACAGAATCGGCGTGCCACGTCGTGAACCTCGACAAGCTGACCTATGCCGGCAACCTCGAAAACCTGACGGACGTTGAACACGATCCGCGGTACCGATTTGTCAAGGGAAGTATCTGCGACGCTCTGCTGGTGGATGAGCTGCTGAAAGAGGGATTCGATGCGCTGATCAACTTTGCGGCTGAATCGCACGTTGATCGGAGTATCCAGGATGCGAGAGCGTTTACGGAAACCAATGTGCTTGGGACACAGGTGATGTTGGACGCGTGCCGCCGGCATCGGGTCCCAAGGATGATGCAGGTCTCGACGGATGAGGTATACGGGTCTCTCGGAGCATTCGGTCGTTTTACGGAGGAGAGTCCCCTCCACTCAAACAGTCCCTATGCAGCCAGTAAGGCGGCGGGGGACCTGCTGGCCCTGGCCTACTGTCGCACCTACGGGCTGCCGGTCATCATCACCCGGAGTTCTAACAACTATGGCCCTCACCAGTTCCCGGAGAAGGTGATTCCACTCTTTATTACCAACGCCCTTGTTGGTGAACCGCTTCCGCTCTACGGCGACGGCCTCCACATCAGAGATTGGCTGCACGTACGGGACCATTGTGAGGCCTTGGCGCTGATTCTGAACAACGGAGTCTCCGGAGAGATCTACAATATCGGCGGTCGCTGCGAACGGGCCAACATTGATGTCGCACGCTTCATCCTGAGGACGCTTGGCAAGCCCGATACGTTGATCGCGCACGTCAAGGACCGGCTCGGACATGATCGGCGATACGCCCTCGACGCGTCGAAACTTGAGCAGGCGCTGGGCTGGAGCCCTCGCATTGCCTTTGAGGCCGGGCTGGAGGAGACGGTCCGCTGGTACGAGGATCACGCAACCTGGTGGAGGCGCATCAAGGCAGGGCAGTATCAGGAGTATTACCAGAAGACGTACGGGGACCTCTCTCGCGTCTCTCCATAATGTGTCCTGGACCTCGGGCCACCCATACGTCCTGACAATCGGTTTCGTTCACAGGTCACGCCAAGCTCGTGCGTGACACTCCAAGACGCTATGGACGCTAAAGATGCAATAGACGCAATTTCCGGGCACACGGCGCTGACCGGAATACGGCCCTGGGGATGCTGGACAGTCCTTGGGGAGGGGGAAGGGTATAAGGTCAAGCGGATTGAGGTCAACCAGGGCCATCGGTTGAGTCTGCAGCGCCATACCCACCGAAGCGAGCATTGGATTGTCGTGGCCGGTACGGCCCGAATCATCATTGGGGACCGGACCACGTTGGTTCAGACTCAGGAATCGACATTTGTACCGGCAGGAACGGCCCACCGGATCGAGAACCCCGGTCCGCACCCGCTGATCATTATCGAGATTCAAAACGGCCTCTACCTCGGAGAAGATGATATTGTCCGACTTCAAGACGACTACGGGCGGAGTGACGGATAGGGGCGAACGTTACGTCACCTCGTCCGTGTATGCCGTGGTACTCGCCGGCGGGAGGGGTGAGCGCTTCTGGCCGGTCAGCACCGACGCACAACCGAAGGCCTTCCTCCGTTTGGTTGGGAACGAGTCGCTCCTGCAGGTGACGGTCCGGCGGATGCGACTCCTGCTACCTTGGACACAGATTATCGTCGCAGTTAGCCGAACGCACGCTGAACTCGTTCGAGCGCAACTCCCGGAGCTTCCCGCCAAGAATCTTCTGCTCGAGCCGCATGGCAGGGACACTGCAGCAGCCATCGGCCTGGCCTCACTGCATATCGAGCGGCTTGATCCCGACGCAATGATGATCGTCATGCCGGCAGACCATTATGTCCCCGACGGTGACGCGTTGGTGACAGTCCTGCGACGAGCTCTCGACCTGTGTGCCTCGCACCAGGACTGGGTTGTCACAGTTGGAATCCCCCCGACCCGGCCGGAGACCGGCTACGGGTATCTGGAGGTCGGTGGGCCGCTTGCCCAGCCTCCCAACGCTTTTCACGTCAATCGATTTCTGGAGAAACCGGATCGACAGACGGCCGAGCATCTGGTGACAGATGGGCGGCACTACTGGAATAGCGGGATTTTTCTGTGGCGGAATAGTACTATCCAGAGCTTGCTGGCTCAGCATATGCCGGATGTATGGGCAGGCCTGTGTCGTGTTCGCGAGGCGTGGGAGGTGCAGGAGGTACTGGTCCGCGAATATAATGCGTTTCACAAGCAGTCGGTGGACTACGGCGTATTGGAGCGAATGGAAAGAGGGGTTGCGATGGTCAGGGCCGATTTTGCCTGGGACGATCTCGGGACCTGGGATGCATTGGCTCGGGTGCTGCCTGTGGACGATGGCGGTAATGTGATCGTCGGCGAGGCGCAGCTCCTCGACACCGGTCGGTCGGTTATTGTGTCGACGGGGCCGCGGGTAGCTGTTGTCGGGCTGTCGGAGATTATTGTGGTAGCAACCAAAGATGGCGTACTGGTCTGCCCCAAGGGGCGGGCCCAGGAGGTCAGAAGGCTTGCGCGGAACGCCTCATGACTGCGTGGCGGGCGTTCATTACCGGCATCATGGGTCAGGACGGCTCTTACCTGGCTGAACTTCTGCTGCAGAAAGGATACGCGGTCGCCGGGATGGTACGGCGGTCGAGCGCCGAGTCTTACGTTTCGAGTCGACCGAATGTATATGAAATCGGAGTCTGGCAGGTCCTCGGCCGGAAACCCGACGCCCATAGCTTGGAGGGTAAGTGATGCCACGTACGCTGATTACCGGCGGCGCCGGGTTCCTTGGCTCTCACCTGTGCGACCGATTGATCAAGGAAGGACACCAGGTCATCTGCCTCGATAACCTGATCACCGGTATGGTAGATAATGTGGCCCACCTGATCGGGCATGATGCGTTCCGGTTCATTAAGCTGGATGTGACTGAGTACCTGTATATCGACGGCCCGCTGGATTATGTGCTCCATTTCGCCTCTCCGGCCAGTCCCATTGATTACCAGCGCCTTCCGATCCAGACGCTGAAGGTCGGCTCCCTTGGGACGCACAAGGCCCTTGGGCTGGCCAAGGCCAAAGGCGCCCGCTTCCTGCTGGCGTCGACTTCAGAGGTCTACGGCGACCCCACCATTCACCCGCAGCGGGAGGAGTACTGGGGCAACGTGAATCCGGTCGGCCCACGTGGGGTATATGATGAGGCGAAGCGGTTCGCCGAGGCGATGACCATGGCCTATCACCGATACCATGGGCTCGATACTCGGATTGCCAGGATCTTCAATACGTATGGACCCCGAATGCGGCCGAACGACGGTCGGGTTGTATCCAACTTCATCAACCAGGCGTTACGTGGGGAGCCCGTAACGGTCTATGGCGACGGATCACAGACCCGAAGCTTTTGTTACGTTTCCGATCTGGTTGAGGGGTTGTACCGGCTGTTGATGTCGGGAGAGGTCAACCCGGTGAACATCGGGAATCCTAAGGAATTTACGGTGCTCGATCTCGCCCATATGGTCCTGAAGGCGGTCGGCGGTCCATCCACTGATTCGACAGGGCCCACCACAGGCATTGAACTCCGTCCGTTGCCGGTGGATGATCCTAGAGTTCGTCAGCCGGATATCGGTCTGGCACAGGAGAAATTCGGCTGGGAGCCGAAGGTGCAGATTGCTGAAGGGCTGGCGTTGACCATCGAATACTTCCGCAAGCAATTGACGAGTTTTTCCTAAACCCTCTACCCTACACCTTAACCCCTTGTATTTAATAGACCGACGTGAGCCAGTGCGCGTACTTTTTCTGCTTGCCCTTCACGACATCGAAATAGAGCGCTTGGATCTTTTCGGTAATCGACCCTATCCTGCCGTTACCCAGTAGCCGTCTATCGACTTCGATGATGGGCGAGACTTGCGCGCCCGTCCCGCAAAGGAACGCCTCATCGGCGACGTACAGCTCTGTCCTGCCGATAGGCCGCTCGATTGTTTCGATCCCCAGCTCCTCTCGGGCCAGCTCGATCACTGTGTCACGCGTGATCCCCTCAAGGATATCTTCGGACAGGGCAGGCGTGATCAGCTTTCCATCCCTGATGAGAAAGATGTTCTCCGCCGAGCCTTCCGAGACAAAACCCTCCTCGGTAAGAAAGATCGCCTCATCATAGCCATGTTCGAGTGCCTCGGTCTTGGCCAGGGCCGAATTCACATAGCCACCGGTGATCTTGCAGCGGGCCGGGATGGTATTATCGTGGATCCGGCGCCATGAAGAGAAGCCCACCTTGATCCCGCTTGAGACGTTAATGTAGTCGCCAAGCGGCAGTGTGTACATGGCAAAACCGCTGGCATAGCCGATAAACTTCGGGCCGATTCCGTCTGAATCGACATAGGCGATCGGCCGGATATAGGTGTCAGTTTCGGGGTGGTTTCGCCTGAGTAAGTCGAGGGTAATCTCCGACAGCTCCTTCACGTCCTTACCGATATTGAGCTTCAGGACGCGGCAGTTCCTGAGCATCCGGGCGTAGTGCTCCACCATGCGGAAGACGTAAAGTTGCGGCTCATCCCGATTCCAATAGGCTCGGATTCCCTCGAAGATTCCAGTTCCGTACTGGAAGGTATTGTTCTGGATGCTGATCTTGGCTTGATCAAGCGGGACGACCTGTCCCTTGAAATAGGCGTATATCATCATATCCCTCTCTCTGCGCCGTCACGCAATACCCGAATACCGGGCTCAACCTAGCCGGAATGAAGTGAAAAGTCAATAGATTTTGGGCTTCTCAAGAATGGGTCAACTTCCTCTTGACAGAGGATAATCCGGGGTGCAACATGAACATGTAAAAAGATGTCGGGTACTCATTACATGGACTGAGCGAGAACGACTTCGCGGGAGGAATCGATGGTGAGAAGAGCGACGGTGCACGTGATGGTGCTGACAGCTATGGTCGTCAGCTCGACAGGGGCTTGGGCGGCCGGGGCAGCCAATACCGAACCCAAGCCCCCGGAAAAGTTTGGGACCTTCTGTGGTCCGTGTCACGGTTCTGCCGGTAAGGGGGACGGGCCGGCAGCGGCGTCTTTGAATCCCAAGCCGCGGAACTTTGCTGACGGCAAGTATATGAATACCAGAACCGACGCGCAACTGATCAATGTCATCAAGAACGGCAGCGCAGCCGAGAAGTTGAGCCCGCTGATGGTCGGCTACGGTAGCATGGTAAACGACAAGGAGATTCAAGACATCGTGGGCTATATCCGTTCAATCGCTGTCCCGAAGTACCAGCCGAAGAAGTAGGGGCACGTTGCAACGCGCCCCTACGGACCGGGAAACGTCAGCTCAAGGGAGTGCGCAGTAGCGTGAGCTTGCGCCGTGAGCCGGTCCAGGTCAAGGGGACGCTCGGCGAGCTCGACCTCGTGGTGAGTCGTGTGTGTCGCCACCTGCCTTGACAGAAACATCGAACAGCAGTCCTGATCGGGGATGATAGAGACATCATAACTGCCGATCTGTTGCGCCTGCTGCGTGATCTCGTCCTTATCCATACCGATCAACGGCCGCAGGATCGGCAGGGTCGATACCTGTTCGATGGTGGAAATATTTTCAATGGTTTGTGACGACACCTGGCCGAGACTCTCGCCGGTCACCAGGGCTTGGGCGCCTTCCTTCCTGGCGATCTGTTCGGCGATTCGCAGCATCAGCCGTCGATACACAGGGACCCTCAGGCGTCCCGTGACGTGTGCGACGACTTCCTGCTGGATTTCGCCGAAGGGCACCAGGTAAAGACGAGAGGTAAACTGACACCGGGTGAGCAGACGTACCAGCTCGATTGCTTTGTCTTGTGAGGTTCGATCGGCAAACGGCTGGCTATGGAAGTGGATAAAGACGATACGGCAGCCCCGCTTCATCATTCGGTAGGCCGCAACCGGGGAATCGATCCCGCCTGACAGCAGACACGCAAGAGTCCCGCCGGTCCCCACCGGCAGGCCCCCAGGGCCCAGGAACTTTTCGAAGTAGACAAACGCCTCATTGGGAAGGACTTCGATAGTGATAGTCAAGTCCGGGTCTGTGAGATCGACGCGAGCGCCGCAGATACGCTGTACCCTGGCCCCGATCATCTCGTTGATCTGCTGGGAGGTCTGTGGAAAGGTTTTGAAGGCACGACGAGCTGCCACGCGAAAGCTGCGGAATGAACGGCCGGAGACCTCTTCTTCGATCCGTTGTGCGAGTAGTTCCAAGTTGGGTGCCATGGTCAAGGCGGGGGCGAAATTCGCAATTCCGAAGATACGACTCAGTCGGTGCCGTAGGACCTCCCACGAGGCCTCCTCGGATGTCGTGAGGAACAGCCGACCGGCTAGTCGCTCAAGCGGACCGCAGCCGAGATCGCGCGTGGCTGCCAGGAGATTGGCCTCAAGCTGCCTCAGGAAGAAGCCCCGGTTTTTCCCCTTGAGGGCGATCTCATTGTAATGAATGAGGGCGCCCCGCACCGGCTCTCGTGCTCTCGCGTGACTTTCGTTTTTCATAATGTCTCCCCCCCCTAGACTCCTATTTCCCCCCCCGATCATCCTAGCACGTTCTCCCTCCGCCGTGATCGACAATCAAGGAGGGACGGACACTGTTATCTTGACAATTTATAGTATTCGCTGTAATGATCTTACATAGCGCGGATTGCTCGAATCGTTGCAACGGGCCACCCTTATCATGTTACGCAAAGGGGGAATTATCGCCAAGCGGTCTTTCGAAACGACGAAGATCGTTCTCGATATTTATCCTGGGTTAATGAATACAGCCGCAAATTTCACCTATCGGTATGGGCCTATTGCTTAATGGACAACCATGTTCATTTCATTGTCCAACCGTTGAAAGAGACATCGTTGGCTAAAGTGTTCAGCGTGACCCATATGCGGTATGCTCAATATTTCAATAAAGAGAGGAAGGTGTCCGGACACTTGTGGCAGGGACGCTTTTATTCCTGCCTACTTGATGAGCCTTATCTTATGGCGGCAATACGGTACGTTGAGAGGAATCCGGTACGGACCAAGATGGTCAACAGGCCCTGGCAATGGAAACGGTCCAGTGCAGCCGCTCACATCGGTGGAACAGATGAGATAGTCGATGTCATCGAGATAAAGGAATCGGTAGGCGTTTCCAAGGAGTCATGGAGAGAGCACATCGAATCGGATGATAATGCCCCAGATGTGGAAGTCCTTCGAAAGCACACGATGACAGGACGACCATTGGGAGGGGATGGGTTCATCGGGGAATTGAATAGACAACTGGGACAAGTAGTAAGCGTTTTGCAGAGAGGAAGGCCAAGAAAGGATCTCAAGAAATAGTGTCTGTCCCCATTAAGCCCTCGCGTGGTTGTGCAACCGGTCTCGTGGCAGCATGAAGAAATCCTCATCCTCATTAATCGCAATCGGTGGTGAAGGTGTGCGAGCGGCTCGTCGATGCGCCATCTCTCCTCCTTCCCCTTCCGTCGAACAGCGCTCAACGCTCCCCCTGATCATTCAAGGCGGTATGGGTGCCGCTGTCTCCAACTGGCGGCTAGCCAACGCCGTGGCACGAACGGGCCAGTTGGGGGTCGTCTCCGGCACCGGTCTCGATACGGTGTTCGTACGTCGCCTGCAGGATGGCGATTGTGGCGGTCACATGCGGCGCGGGATGGAACAGTTTCCGATCCGTCGCGCTGCAGACGAGGCCATGCGCCGCTACTATCGGCCCGAGGGCCGGGCGCCGGGTGAGCCGTACACGATGCTTCCCCTGTACCGCCAGGTGGTGGCTCCCGCTCGGCACGAGCTCACCATGCTGGCCGCATTCGTCGAAGTGTTCCTTGCCAGAGAGGGACACGATGCGCCGGTCGGTATCAATCTGCTCACCAAAATTCAGCTACTCACGCTGCCGACGCTCTACGGCGCGATGCTCGCCGGGGTCGGCTACGTCCTGATGGGCGCCGGCATCCCGCGAGAGATTGCAGGAGCGCTCGACCTGCTTGCCGGGCACCACACGGCCAGGCTCCGATTCGACGTGGAGGGACTCCCCTCCGACGCCGTCGAATACCTCGAGTTTGACCCCAGCGCTCATTGGGAGACGTCGCCGCCGCCACTCGTGCGGCCGAAGTTCTTCCCGATCGTCGCAAGTAACTCCCTGGCGACGATGCTTGCCCGCAAGGCGATCGGCCAGGTGGACGGATTCGTGATCGAAGGCCCCACCGCCGGTGGCCACAACGCCCCACCTCGCGGGGAGCCATGGTTTAACGAGCGCGGTGAGCCGATCTACAGCAAACGCGACGAGGTAGACCTCGAGAAGATCAGGGAGCTGGGACTGCCTTTCTGGGTGGCGGGCGGGACCGGACACCCCGAGTGCCTGGTTGCGGCACGCAAGGCGGGAGCCGCTGGAATTCAGGTCGGGACACTCTTCGCCTTCTGCGACGAATCAGGGATCGCCGAGCCGATCAAGCGCTCGGTACTCGCCCATGCGGCCCGTGGCGAGGTAGACGTTCGCACGGAGCCCCGCGCATCGCCCACCGGCTTTCCAATCAAGGTTGTGGAATGGGCCGAGAATCCCGCCATGGGCATATCGCGCGAGCGGGTCTGCGATCTGGGGTACCTGCGTGTCGCCTTCATGACGGCGGATGGGAAAATAGACTACCGGTGCCCCAGTGAGCCGGAGGCCGCCTACGTGAAAAAGGGCGGCAGGATGGAGGATACGATCGGCCGTCAGTGCCTGTGCAACGCGCTGCTCTCCGTCATCGGTCACCCGCAGATCAGTGCCGACGGGACCGTGGAGCCGCCGATCGTGACCAGCGGCGATGATCTTGCGACCATCGGTGACTTCCTGGGCGACCGGACGAGCTACACTGCCGCAGACGTCGTCGCCTATCTGTTGTCAGATCGTGGTGCGGCCTAGGGGTGTTTCGGCCTAACCATCTACCACTGCAATGAAACCACTCCTGGTCTTTCAGCACATCGGGTGCGAGACGCCTGGTATTTTTCTCGACCTGCTCCAGACGCAGCAGCGACCCGTGGAAACGGTGAGGCTGTACGAGGGCGATCGGCCGCCAAAGGATCTGTCGCCATTTTCCGGACTGCTGGTCATGGGCGGGCCGATGAGTGTCAACGACGAAGCGGATTATCCGTGGTTGAGGGAGGAGGATCGACTCCTGAAAGAGGCACTGGAGCTCGATTTTCCCACATTGGGCATTTGCCTCGGCTCACAACTCATTGCCAAGGCGGCCGGCGGGACGATCCGCCAGGGGCCGTGCAAGGAGATCGGCTGGTACCCGATCCAGCTCACGACGGCGGCGCGCCACGATCGACTATTTGGCGGATTCCACGAGTCGGTTGAGGTGTTCGAGTGGCACGGCGAGTACTTTGATACGCCGCCGGGGGCAGTCAACCTTGCCAGGTCGGCACTCTACGAGTGTCAGGCCTTTTCGATCGATCGCAACGTCTACGGCCTGTTGTTTCATCTCGAGGTCACGTCGTCGATGGTCTCCGACTGGGTCAGGATCTTTGCGCAGGAGCTGGATGGGGTCAAGGACTATATCCGGCCCGATACGATCCTTGAACAGCTTCCATCCAGAATCGACGCACTCAACCGGCGAGCCAGGATTCTCTTCGCGCACTTCTGCGAGAACCTACGCTAACTGCCGGGCGGCTTAAGACGGACCACTGTCGCCCCCCAACCTCCGGCCTGTAGCGGCGCATCGGCACAGGACAGGACATCGGGATGGTTCGTCAGAAGTCGCCTGACGATTGCCCGCTGCGTACCGGTTCCCTTCCCGTGAATCAGCCGCACGTCCAGGATTCCAGCCTGACGGCACTGCCATAGATACTCCTCGACCACCGAGACGATCTCTTTCGGCGCAAAGGGGTGAAGGTCGAGCAGTCCCTCGATCGGTACGCAGACCGGTTCTTCAAAAGGCGGGAGATTCTCGGGTGTCATGGCAGCGTCCTGATAACCTACGATCGGAGAAACAGGGCGTACAGACGCTGGCCGATCATGCCGACAATCGGTGGCAGGAACAGGCTGGGAAGTGTCCTGGCCATGACAAAGGCCCAGCCCAGAAACGGGACCTCCCACGTGAACAATCGAATCGGCGACAGAAGCGCCTTCGCCGTGATAAAGGTGAGTAGCGGCCCGACCCCCATTCCTTCCCTGAAGAGCGACGCGGCCAAAGGGAAGACGATATACGGCCCGCCGGGCATCAGCAGACCCACCAGCCACCCGAGCAGGATGCCCTGCACGCCGGACTCCTTACCCATCCATTTGACCAGCAGCTCCCGGGGAACGAGCACCTCGAAGAGGCCGGCCAGACAGAAACCGAACAACAGCGGCAGCCAGACCTCCCGGAGCAGCCCGAATCCGGCCTGAATACCCTGCAGGGGCAGATCCTTCCCTTTCGTCAAGGCCCACGCAATCATCAGGATGGTCAGCCCCCCCATCACAAGGACGTCGGTATCCATGGTCTTTTTTCCCCTCTGCGTCGTCGGTGTGTCTGCCACACCACTCCTCCCGTGATCGAAGGCCTGAGGATGAATCAGGGCCGGGATAGGCCGAACTTCTTAAGCCGATAACGAAGCGTGTCTCGACTGAGGCGAAGCAGCCTGGCGGCCTTCGTCTGATTGCCGCCGCTGTCCCGTAACGCCAGCTCCACCAACGACCGTTCCCACGCCTCCAGGTCGATCCCCTCCCGCGGGAGCGCCCCAGGAACAAGACCGGCAGTCGACAGGAGGTCCGGCGACGTGCTCGGCGGCACAGGGGCCAGAGAGAGCTGATCGATCGACAGCCGATCCCCGTGGCTCCACAGGACGGCACGCTCGATGACGTGGCTCAGCTCCCGAATGTTGCCGGGCCACGAATACTCAAGGAGGGTTCGGGCGGCCCGGTTGTCGATCGTGCGAATCGCCTTACCGTACTTGGCGTTGAACGTCTCCAGAAAGTGGGTGGCGAGCAGCAAGATATCCTCGTCGCGCTCGCGCAATGGCGGCAGATCGATGGTGATGACGGCAAGCCGATAGTAGAGGTCTTTTCTAAATCGAGCGGCCTTGACCTCGGTTTCGAGGTCCCGATGGGTGGCAGCTACAATCGTGACATCCACTCGCCGATCCCGTAGCCCCCCGACCCGACGGATGACCCGTTCCTCGACGGCGCGAAGCAGCTTGCCTTGAAGGGCGAGTTCGGTGTCGCCCACCTCGTCCAGGTAGAGGAAGCCTCCATCAGCCGCCTCGAACAGACCCATCTTCGATTCCTTCGCATCGGTAAACGCCCCGCGCTCGTATCCGAACAGTTCCGCCTCCATCAGCGTGGCTGGGAGCGCCGTGCAGTTGATCTCGATGAAGGCGCGTGACGCCCGCCGACTGTGGCGGTGCAGTGTGCGCGCCACCAACCCTTTTCCGGTCCCCGTCTCCCCTGTGATCAGAATGGGGGGGGAGTCCTCCAACGCGGCAATCTGCTGGATCCGAGCAACGATCTCGCACATGGCCGCGCACTTCCCGATAATCCCCATGTAGGGGCGCTCCCGGACGTCCCGCTCCCTGTAATAGGAGAGCTCCTGTCGCAACCGTGCGCTCTCACACGCCCGGTCGGCCAGCATCTTCAGTTCATCAAGGTCGACCGGTTTCTTAATGTAGTCGAACGCTCCCAGCTTGACCGCCTCCACCGCTCCCTCAATGGAGCCGTAGGCGGTCATGATGATGACGGCAATATTGCGGTCGAACTCTTTGATTCTGCTCAGCAACTCCATGCCGCTTTGGCCCGGCAGGCAGACATCCAGAAAGACCAGGTCCGGACGGAGGCGATCCAGCAGCTCCAGCGCCCTGTCGGCGTTCTCAGCCACTTCCGCCTCGTACCCCTGTTCGGTCATGAACAGCTTGATCGAGCGAGCCAGGGTGCGCTCATCGTCCACAATTAACAGAGTCGAGGGGTTCATGTTGTCCTGTCCCGGTTGCCCGATGAGGTCGGTAGTGTGATGCTCACTGTGGTTCCGACTCCCGGTGTGCTGGCGATGTCCAGTGATCCGCCGTTCTGCACCACATACCGTTTTGCGATGGCGAGGCCAAGACCGGTTCCTTCCGCCCTCGTCGTGAAGAATGGATCACAGACCGACGGGAGGACCTGTGTGGCGATCCCATTTCCGGTATCGGCGATCTGGAGGACCACGCATCCGGGCTGACCGTTGTCGGGTCGGCGGTACCCACGGATCGTAACAGACCCTCCCTCAGGCATGGCATCGAGGGCGTTCGAGAATATTTCGCCAAGCGCTTGCTCCACCTGAATCGGATCGACATAGACGTCCGGCAGGTTGTTCTGCAGGTCGATCTCAAGTCGAATATCACGATCCTTGAGCGGCGCGGCGAAGGCGGGTAACAGGTCGTCGATCAACCTCGAGAGTTGTTCCGGCAGGGGACGAAAAGGGCCGGGGCGGGAGAAGGCGAGCAGATGAGAGATGCGGCGGTCCAGTCGGTCCACCTCGGCAATGACCATCTTCAGGTGCTCCTGCGCCACACGTTCATCGCCCACGTGGTGCAGAGTCACCTGAGCTGCAGCTCGAAGGCTCGCCAGGGGATTGCGCAGGCCGTGAGCAACTGCGGCGGACATCTCGCCGATGGATGCCAGTTTTTCAGATTGGATAAGTTGTGCCTGGGTCTCTTCCAGTTTCTTAATCTTCGCTTCCAGCTCGTCATTAAGGTGGGCCATGGCCTTGTGGGAACGTTTCAGGTTCTCGGTCATCCCGGCGAATGCCTGGGCTAACTCGCCGATCTCGTCTTTCGAGCGAACCGCTACCTCATGATCCAGGTGGCCTGCCCCGACGACCTCCATGGCCGCCTTCAGTTGATGGATCGGCCGCGCCAGTCCCCTGGAGATCAGAATCGAGGCGGCGACCCCGAGGGCTAACGACAGTAGGATAATCAACGATAACAGGCGCTGCTCCGCTTGCAGGATCTCCTCAAGCCTGGCGTAGGCCCGTTGCAGGCTGTGGGCACGGGCAGCGCCGTATATCTCCTTATTCTTCGCACTGAGGGCGGGCAGGAGTCGGCTTTTTATCTCCGTGTTGGCCAGGGCCAGCGCCGCGCTCCGCTGTCCGCCCTGGTACAGGAAGATGATTTGCTTGCCGACATCGAACATCTGAGTATGAATCTGCTCGACGTCTGTGGCGAGGTCCAGTTCGTCGGGTGTCAGCGTCAGCTTCCACTGGCGGAGGCGCTCCTGGATTTCCGGCTCCAGCCGGAAGAACTCTGCCTGCGCCTCGTGATCTATCCCGGTGAGAAACCCCCAGACTTGGCGGCTCTGGCGGAACAGAACCGTTTCGAGCTCGGCGTATGTCCGAGTTCTCGCCATGCTTTCGCCAAGCGCTCTGAGGGCTGCTCGTTCCTCCCGATTATTCCACACGGCCTGTACGCCGATCAGCAGGACAGGCACAACCATAAGCGCGAAGCCAAGCAGCAATTTACGTTGGAACTTCATGTGTAGAACTGTAGCCGTCCTGCTTCAACGCCGTCAAGGGAAAGTTATGGTGTCTTCTCTTGAATCCACTTGACAGAGATAATGACGTGGAGTTAGATGAAGAAGGTCTTAACCCGTTCAGCGTAGACGGAGGTTGGAATGGCGAAGGTTCTCAGCATCATCCCCGAACGATGTACCGCCTGCCGGGCCTGTGAGTTGGCCTGCTCCGTGAAGCACACCGGCGAGTTTAACCCCAGCCGATCTCGCATCAAGGTCAGTATCTTCCTTGAAGAGGCGGTCTACATCCCCACTGCCTGCACTCAGTGCACCGAAGCCTGGTGCGCGAAGATCTGCCCCACCACCGCTATCCTTCGCAACGATGATTACATGGCGTACTACGTGGTCGACGACAAATGCGTCGGCTGCAAGATGTGCGTTCTGGCCTGTCCGTTTGGGGCGATAGAGCTGTATGCCGACCACGGCAAGGCCGAGAAGTGCGATCTCTGCCTCTCGATCGACGGCGATCCGGAATGCGTAAAGTTCTGTACGCCGAAGGCGCTACTCTTTACCGATGAGGACGAGGGACCTAAGGCGAAGCAGGCGGCAACCGCCCGTCGGCTGAAGGAGGCCTTACAGGAGGCGGCAGGCTGATGGGCTGGACCGGGACGATCCTCAGAGTCAACCTGAGCAGCGGCAGCGTGGCGAAGGAGCCCCTGGACCGCCATCTCGCCAGGGCGTACATCGGCGGTCGCGGCCTGGCGACGAAGATCCTGTACGATGAGATCGACCCGACGCTCGATCCGCTTGGGCCGGCTAATAAACTGATCCTCGCCACCGGCCCGCTCACCGGCACGAACGCCCCGACCGGCGGCAGATATATGGTGGTGACCAAGTCGCCGCTCACCGGCGCGATCGCCTGCTCCAATTCCGGCGGGTACATCGGAGCCGAGATGAAGTACGCCGGGTACGACCTGGTGATTGTGGAGGGGAAGGCGCCGCATCCGGTGTATCTCTGGGTTAACAACGATCAGGTAGAGCTTCGGGACGCCGCCCACGTTTGGGGGCGGTCCACGCACGAGACCGAGGACACCCTTCGAGCGGCCACCAGCGCCGAGGCTAAGATCTGCAGCATCGGGCCGGCGGGGGAGACGTTGAGCCTGACCGCCGCCGTGATTAACGACAAGCATCGGGCTGCAGGGCGCTCCGGGGTAGGCGCGGTGATGGGATCGAAAAACCTGAAGGCCGTCGTCTTCCGGGGTACCCAGTCGGTGAAGGTCGCGCACCCCCAAGCGTTCATGCAGGCCTGCCTCCTGGCCGTGGCGAAGCTCAAGGCAGACCATGGTTCGGGAGAAGGTCTGCCGACGTACGGCACGCCAGGGATTGTGAACGTCATTAACGCCCACGGCTTCATGCCGACCAACAACTTTCAGTTCGGTCAGTTTGCCGGCGCCGACAAAATCAGCGGCGAGACCATCCATGACCAGATCCTGATCCGGAACAAGGGCTGCTTTGCGTGTACCATCGCCTGCGCGCGGGTCACTGAGGTCAAGGCCGGAACGTTCAAGGGGTCGGGCGAGGGGCCGGAGTACGAGACCGTCTGGGGCCTTGGCGCCATGACCGGTGTGGACGATCTGGCTGCCGTCACCAAGGCCGGCTATCTCTGCAATGAGCTGGGGATGGATACGATCGAGGCAGGGGTGGCCATCGCTACCGCTATGGAGCTGTTCGAGCGGGGCTACATCCCGGAGCGTGAGATCGGCCGCCCACTTCGGTTCGGCGATGCGGATGCGCTGGTGGAGATGACGGAAAAGCTGGGCAGGGGAGATGGGTTTGGCGCGATTCTGGCGCTAGGCGGCGCGCGGCTCGCCGAGCGGTACGGCCACCCTGAACTGTTCATGGGGGTCAAACGGCAGGCGTTCGCCGCGTATGACGGGCGAGGGGCTCAAGGGATCGGACTGGGGTATGCGACCTCTAACCGGGGTGCTTGTCACCTGCGCGGCTACACCATCGCGGCTGAGGTATTCGGTGTTCCGCACAAGATGGATCCCTTCACCACCGAGGGGAAAGCGGCGCTTGCCAAATCGTCCCAGGACGCCACCGCCTTTGTCGATTCGACCGGCACCTGCGTATTCACTACCTTTGCCCTGGGACCAGCGGATCTGCACGCCATGTTGGAGCTGGCGACGGACGCCGGCTATACGGTGGAGGAAGTTCTCACGATCGGCGAGCGGATCTGGAACCTGGAGCGGCTCTTTAACCTCAGGGCCGGCCTCAGCGCCAAAGACGACACCCTGCCTCATCGCATCCTGAAGGAGCCGATTCCAGCGGGACCGGCCAAGGGGAAGGTGGCCCGCCTCGGCGAGATGCTCCCGGAATACTATCGCCTTCGAGGCTGGGACCCGCAAGGTGTGCCGACGCAAGAGAAACTGAAGGATCTAGGCCTCTACCCCACACCCTAAACCCTATACCCTATCTTTATATGGCTGAAGTACGCTTCCTTGGCGCGATCCGAAGAGTTGCGGGAAAGTCATCGTTTGGGACCGATGCCGGGACGGTGGAAGAACTCCTGGAAGCGCTGAGGCGGGTCATGAGCCCCGCGTTCCAGAAGTTCGTATTTGAGGGGGAAAAGCTCCGGCAGGATGTCGATGTCCTGGTCAACGACCGGAATATCGCGCTTCTCGACGGCTTGAAAACAGCACTCACCCCATTCGACCAGGTGACGCTACGCATCAATGGCGCCAGAGGATTCCCCTGTTCACCGGCCCGGACCGAGATAGCATGATATCCGCCGCTTCTGTGACGTGGGGGTGAGCAAGGAGGCGAGCATCGAGGTTGGGCGCGTCCGCGAGATCTGGCGATACCCGGTGAAGTCTATGATCGGCGAGCGGCTCGATCGCGGTTATGTGGGCACGAAAGGATTATGGGGCGATCGTGGTTGGGCGATTCGAGGCGAGGCAACCGGGGAGATTCATAACGCCAAGCGCCACCCCATCCTGATGCAGTGCAGAGCGATATATCGCGAAGAACCACGTGCCGACCACATTCCGCACGTGGAGATCACGCTACCCGACGGCGCCACCGTCTCCAGCGATTCGCCGGCCGCCTCGCAGCGCTTGTCGGAACTGATCGGACGGCACGTTACCCTCCGTCCGGTGCAGCCGGGCGCAGACACGGCGTATTACCGTAGGCGCGAGCCGGGCGCTGCCCTGTTCGGCCGGCTGTGGGCGTATCGGTCGGCTCGCCGTCTGCTGCAACGACTCATCCTTCGCGGCCCGGCCGAAAAGGAACTGCGGGCGGTGTTCGGGCTCGAACCCGAGGACCCGTTGCCCGATTTGTCCGGCGTTCCTCCAGTCGCGTGGGAATTCTACACGCCGCCGGGCACGTATTTTGATCTTTTCCCGATTCACGTACTGACAACGTCAACGCTACAGTTGATGTCGCAGCTCAATCCGGCCGCCAATTGGGATGTCAGGCGATTCAGGCCCAATGTGCTGGTGGACACCAAGCCGACGAATGGAGCCATAGAGAACGACTGGGTTGGCCGGACGATGCGCATCGGCGATGTCGTCGTCAAGGGGGAACTGCCCGCGATCCGTTGTGCGATGCCGATGCACGCCCAGGCCGATTTGCCGCGCGATCCATCGGTGCTGCGAACGATTGTCCGTAAAGCGGATCAGTCTCTAGGGCTGTACGCGTCGATCATCGAGGCGGGCAGTGTCGCCACGGGCGATCCGGTAGAACTTGTGCCCCGTTCAGCGACTTAGCGCCGGTTGAAGGCTGGTAAAATAAAGCTTAGGGATCTCAATTATGGGTGAGTTTCATCAGATCATCATCGGAGCCAGCGCGGCAGGCCTCGCAGCCGTCGAAGCGATTCGGCGAGTGGACAAGGACTGCCCGATTACGGTCGTCTCGAAGGAGCCGATGCCGCTCTACTCGCGGGTTGGCCTTACCCACTTCATCTCCCGAGAGGTCGGCTACGACGGGATGCGGATGCGGGACGATGACTACTTCGAGCGGATGAGAGTGCGGGACCTGATGGGCGTGGCCGCTCTCGCCGTCGATCCCACTGCTCGCCGTGTCGCGCTGAGCAACGGCGAGAACTTGGCCTACGACAACCTGCTGGTGGCATCCGGCTCTCACGCCGTTATGCCACCGATCCCAGGGACGAATCTCCAAGGCGTCTACACCTGCATCACCAACGTCGATGCGAAACAGATCGACGAGGCGATCCCCCGGGCGAACGCGGCTGTCGTGATCGGTGCGGGCCTGATCGGGATCCAGGTCGTCGATGCTTTCGCCCATCGCGGCCTGAATACAACCGTCATCGAACAGATGCCGCACATCATGCCTGCCATGGCCGATCCGGTCTCCGCCGCGATGGCGGAGGAGGCGCTTCGGGAAGCCGGGGTGACGGTCAGGTGCGGTGTCAGAGCTACGGAATTGTTGAGCAAGGACGGTTGCGTCACCGGCGTAAAGGTTGAAGGTGGCGAGGTGTTTCCATGCCAGCTCCTGGTCATGGCGGCCGGTGTCGCGCCTAACCTCGACTTTCTCAGCGGAACCGGTGTGAGCATGAACCGCGGGCTGGTAGTGGATGCCTATCAGCGAACGAGCCTGGACGGGATCTATGCGGCCGGCGATGTCGCCGAGACTGTCGATATGTTCAGCGGCGAGCGAGTGGTGAACGCTATCTGGCCTGAAGCGCTGAACCAAGGAAGGATTGCCGGGCTGAACATGACTGGGGTCGCCACGCCGTACGAGGGGTCGATGGCGATGAATGTGACCTCGGTCCTGCAGACCCCGGTCGTGTCATTAGGCGCGTGGAATTTACAGCCTGGTGACCGGTATGAGATCCGGGAGGTCCGCGACGACGGAAGGCGAGCCTACCGTAAGCTGGCCTTCGATGGGGAACAGCTTGTGGGCGCGATGTTGGTGGGCAGGTTCGAGGATGCCGGGATTCTCCACAACATGATCCGAAGCCGGACCACCTTTACCTTGCAGCCGGACCACCTGGCTCCGGACACCGTCCGCTGGGGAACGGTATTGCGAGCCATCCACAAGGCCGGTAGAGTGTGAAGGTCGAGGTGTCGTTGTTCGGGACGCTGGCTCAGTACCTGCCGAGAGGGACTCAGGGCCGCACGGTCATCATGGACTGTCCCGACGGGGTCACGGTCGGGCAGGTGATCGACCAGATCGGCATCCCAAAGCCGTACCCCACGATGATCCTCGTCAACGGCATCCACGCCGACCCGGACACTCAACTTCAAGAAGGCGATCTTCTCGCTCTGTTCCCACCCCTGGCCGGCGGGTCACTCATCGCCTTGGCCGGAAGGCCGAGCTGCTCGTAAGTGTTCATGGGCCTGCGCCAGGAGATCCTGGGAATTCTTGAAGGTTAACCGGCTCATAGCGAGGTCATATGGAAGCCAGTCGAAGCCGATATGTTCATCGGAGAGGCTGACCTCGGACCAATCTGTTTCTGCGAGGAAGTAGATGACGAGCTTGAAGATTCCGATCCCTTTCTGACGGAAAAAATATCGGAGCGACTGTTTGTAGCCGTCTACAAAGCTGAGATCGGAGATTCCGGTCTCCTCCTTCAACTCGCGCATGGCCGTTTGTTGCGCGTCTTCGCCAGGTTCGATATGGCCCTTTGGAAAGTCCCAGTGGCCTGATTCGTAATGGAGCAGCAGGTAGTGCGGTTCCGGCGTCCGCCGAAACAGGATTACCCCTGCCGAGATCTCGCGTGCCATATCACCTCAATCTTGCTCAACTCGCTTACTCTGTAACAAAGATGAGCGGTGTTAAATCGTACGCCATTTTCTGCTTTCCTCAGGATACCCATTATGCTATATAGTATCACATGAACAGCAGGTCGGTTTCATGCCCGCCGTTTAAGGTCTATGGCATCAATCTGGTGGTCAGGATGCTTCGGGAACCGCCGGATAGCCTGACGATTCACTGTCCGCGTGGCGCCTCCATCAGATACGGCCAGGTCGTGATGGCCGGCGACGGTTTTGATGAAGGGTCCAATTCCTTTCGGGAGATGCCTCCGCTTGAAGCGATTGTCGCCTTCGAGGAGGCCTCCGAAGGCGTAGAAGGGCACTATTTCTACCGGAACAACGAGGAGTACCGAATCCTTTCGCTGGATTCGATCATCATCGCCTTCCCTCAGCCATAGCTCCTCTCTGACTTCTATCCGTACTCGCTTCAGTATGCGACGGTCCTCGTCCGCCCGATCTCTCATGGATTCTTTATGAGAGAGGTCGTTCTGCCAGCAGTCTCTCAATGTCGGCCTTAGCGGGCAGTGATTCTTGCGCACCGCGCCTGGTCGTGGTCAAGGCGCCGGCCGCATTCGCTATGCGCACGGCGTCCTCCAACAACCGGAATCGGCCGGCGTGAAGCGCGTCGGCCGGAGACTCCCCGGCCATCGCCATAGCCAGCGCGCCGTTGAACGCGTCACCGGCGGCGGTGGTATCGACAGCCTCGACCGGAAAGGCCGGCAGATGTCGCATGCCGGAGGCTGCGCACAGCAACGTTCCCTGAGAGCCACGCGTCACAATGACGACGTGAGGGCCGCGCGTAAGCAGCGTCTTGGCTGCTGCTACAGCGCTGGGCAGGTCGGAGACGGCGATCCCCGTCAATGCTTCGGCCTCGGTCTCGTTCGGCGTCAGCAGATCGACATGGCACAGCAGATCGTCCGACAAAGGGCGCGCAGGCGCCGGATTCAGGATGGTCATCATCCCGTGGGCCTTAGCGAACCGTAGCGCACGCTCGACGGTCACGATCGGGATTTCGAGTTGTACAAGCATAACGGTTCCTTGGGCCAGGAAGGGCTCGTGCTGCTCAACGTCTACCGGCAGGAGCAACCGATTGCTGCCTGGCGCCACGGCGATCTGATTCCGTCCCTGTCGATCAACAACAATGAGGGCAACGCCTGTCGGCGCCGACTCGTGTCGAAGCAGGCCGTCGGCCGGCAGTCCCGCTGCGGTGAGGTCGCGGCAAATCCGGTCGCCGAACGGATCGCGCCCGAGCTTCGTGAGAAACCGGACATCAGCTCCCGCCCGAAGCGCTGCGATGGCCTGATTCGCGCCTTTCCCACCGTTCGAGAGAAGCAGTGCGCCGCCGAGGACCGTCTCTCCCTCTCGCGGCAGTGTGGAGACAGTCACGGTCACATCAAGGTTGGCGCTCCCGATGACGACAACCTGTCCGCTCAGGTGAGCGGCCGGCATATCCGCTCCAGGAAAAGGGCCATGAACCGTCCGGCATCTACCTCCATACAGACCTGAAGATTCGGCGGCTGTTTCCATTCCTCCCTGATCTGACGTCTGTCGGCAATGGTCATCCCTTGCGCTGAACCGTCGCCTGTCTCCACTTCGACGTGCAGTGGCCGACGCACCACAAGTGACGGATCGATCACGACACCGACGGCAAGCGGATCATGGAGCGGGATCGCAGCGCACCCCGACCGCTCTTGTTCAATGCCGAACAGTCGCTCAGTGACATCGCGGACGAACCGGGTCACGCGACTGCCGACATGTCGAACGACGGCCTCAATCAACTCCGCCCTGAGCATGACCCGCTGTGTGACATCCAAGGGAACGAGAGTAATCGGCAAGCCGGAGGTGAACACCAGCCTGGCGGCCTCGGGATCGGTATAGAGATTAAACTCCGCTCCGGGTGTAACGTTGCCCGGCCCTTGGATCGCCCCGCCCATAATGACGATCTCTTTGACCTTCGCCATCTCGGTTGGGGCCGCCTGGATCGCCATCGCCAGGTTGGTCAACGGCCCAATGCAGATCACGACGATCTCCCCGGGAGCGCCACTAATGAGTTCGGCAATCAATGCCGGGGCGGATTGGGATGCGAGACGTTGTTGCGGTTCGGGGTATCGGAGTACCCCAGCCTCTGTCCTGAAACGAGAAAGGTCTCCGAGACCGTCCTCGCCGTGGTAACTCTCGGCAGTACGCAGCGGCCGCGTCATGGGATGTGTCGCGCCCTTCGCTACCGGGGGTCGTGGGTGCGGATCCGTCACCTCAAGCAGCAGGCTGGTGTTCCGCACCGCCTGCGCGACCGTGACATTACCGGCCACGGTCGTGATCGCCTCAACCGATAACTCCGGCGAGGCGAGAGCGAGGATCAGCGCCAGCGCATCATCAATGCCCGGATCGGTGTCGATAATCACGCGTATCTTGGACATCTATTCGGCTCCTGTGCAGGTATTGTAATCGAGTTTGGCTCGATCTGCTACCCCAAGTATCCGGGATTAAGATGAACGGCCGCCAATGGTGCACCTGTCACGGCATCGTAGCGTTTTTCCTGTTGACCCTCTGGGGCTATGTCTGTTAAGGTGTAACGCGTCTTTCGGGGCAACAGCTATTCGATTTGCAATCCGCGGAGGTCACGATGTCGGGATCGGCCCATCACCACTGGACACGAAGAGCCTTCCTGAGGGCCTCTCTTGTCTCCGCCCTTGCGCTCGTCGGCAGGCCGGCGTGGGCGCAGGAGCTGGTCATCCCTTCGGGCCAGGAGGGGAGGATCGCACTGTATAACACCCACACCCACGAACGACTGGATGTCACGTACCGGCAGCCGTCCGGTGAGTACGATGCGGATGCGCTGAGCGCCATCGATCAGCTTCTGCGATGCCACTATACCAATAAAGTCGCCAAGATGGATGTCGGCGTGATCGAGTTTGTGAACGCCCTGGATAAGCGGTTAGGCGGGGGCAATGAGATTCATGTCATATCGGGTTTCAGGTCGCCTGAGTATAATAAACTGCTGCGACAAAGAAGTCGGCGTGTTGCCAGACACAGCCTCCATCAGTCCGGCAAGGCCATAGATCTCCGCATTCCGGGAGTTGGCCTGAATGCTATTCGGAAAATGGCTCTGGATTTACGGTCCGGCGGAGTCGGCTACTATCCCCGCAGAGGGTTCATCCACCTGGATTCCGGGCAGTTTAGGCACTGGTGAGTAGCCGGCCTCTTTGGCGGACCTTCATTGTCGCCTGCTTCCTCCTGTTATCCGCGCCCAGTGATCTCTGGAGTGCGACTTCTCCTCCTCCTTCCCGCTGTACCATTCAGTATCCCAGTGATACCAGGATAGATTGGGAATGCCGGCGGCTGCGCGCCCGCGAGACGCTGGAAACCCTGTTTGGGAACCAATGGGTGGATCTGGCCAGATTCAACCGGATCGATCGGCGTCATGCCATTCCTGGTGTTTCTCTGAAGGTCCCAAAGCGCCTTGAGGACGTGGCGGGCTTCACACCGATGCCCCAGGAGTACCCACTAGCGGCAGCAGAGGCGAAGCTCATCCTCGTAGATCTTGCGGAGCAGTTTCTCGGCGCCTATGAGCATGGTCGCTTGGCGTTCTCGGTGCCGATTGCCTCAGGCGAGCGGGAGAACGAAACCCCGGCAGGCGAGTTTACAATTACTGCCGCCCACCGCCGCCATCATTCGTCCCGCTATACCATCGAGAAGACCGGTATTCCATATCCCATGAACTACGCCCTTCGGTTCCACACCAGTACGGACGGTATCGCATTCTGGATGCACGGGCGCGACATGCCCGGATATCCGGCCTCACACGGCTGCATCGGGCTCTACGATGAGCCGATGCAGAAGAAGTACTACGGATACCCCCGCAAGCCGGTCCTTGAAGATGCCAGGACTCTCTATAATTGGGTATTAGCGCCGCTTCCTGAGGACGAGAAGTATCGGATCCTTGACAATGGGCCACGGGTGTTGATTGTAGGACATGCACCGGTTCGCATGCGACGATCGAGTCGGGATCACTCACGTACCCAACCTGCCCCTCGAATCGCTCCCGACGCCATACATTAAGACGAAACCGATCCGCTGCGCCTGCCGAACCGGGAAGACCATTGTCACGTTCCTCCAGCAGGATACTTGGCGCTTGGAATCCGGCGCCGGTCCGTGTAAGATACCCCTCCAATGAAATACCGCTGGTTCGTCCGAGGCGATATCGACGGCTTCTTCGGCCTGTTCATCGACAACCTGCTGCAGCTCATGGTGATCGCCGTGCTGGGCCGGGTGGTGAGCGGACTGCCCACTGAGCTGATCACCGGGCGGATCCTTCCTGGCGCTGCTGTCTCAATTCTGATCGGCAACCTCCTCTATGCCTGGCAGGCGAGGCGGCTGATGCGTGAGAGCGGCCGGACCGATGTGACCGCTCTGCCTTATGGCATCAATACCCCAAGCCTCCTCGCTTTCCTGTTCCTGATTATGGGACCGGTCTATCAGGAGACCGGCAATCCTACCTTGGCGTGGCAGGCCGGGTTGCTGGCCTGCCTGCTCAGCGGTATCATGGAGACGGCGGGAGCTTTTATTGGGGACTGGATGAGACGCCATACGCCACGGGCAGCGCTCCTGTCGGCGCTTGCGGGTGTGGCGATCACCTTCATCGCTATGGGTTTCACCTTCCAAATCTTTGCCGTCCCCGCAATCGCGCTGCTCCCGATGCTGATGATCCTGATCTCATATGCCTCGCATGTCCGCCTGCCGCTCGGAATACCCGGAGGGCTGGCCGCTGTCCTCGTCGGCACCGGTCTGGCGTGGATCTTGCGCGCGGCGGGTTTCGCGTATTTCCAGCCCTCAGTAGAGCCCTATCGTCTGGCCCTCTACCCCCCTATTCCGGCAGTGGGAGAGCTCCTTGCCGTACTGCAAGGGCCGATGGGATGGCGGTTCCTCTCGGTCATTGTCCCGATGGGACTGTTCAACGTCATCGGCTCACTCCAGAACCTGGAGAGCGCAGAGGCGGCCGGTGATCGATACCCGACGCGATCGTCGCTCCTGATCAACGGTATCGGCAGTGTGACCGCAGCCCTGTTCGGCAGCGCCTTCCCGACGACGATCTATATCGGGCATCCGGGCTGGAAGGCGATGGGCGCCAGGGCGGGCTACTCGATCCTGAACGGGACGGTCATTGCGGCCCTGTGCCTGCTCGGAGGGGTGACTCTGATCCTCCAGTATATTCCGATCGAGGCGACCCTTGGCATCCTGGTGTGGATCGGGATCATCATCACGGCCCAAGCCTTCCAGGAGGTACCGAAACGGCATGCCCTGGCCGTAGCCTTCGGCCTCGTCCCGTCACTGGCGGCTTGGGCGCTCACCGTGATCGAGACGAGCGTGCAGAAGGCAGGCCGGACTCTGTTCGAGGTGGCGCCGGCCTTTGGCCGCGACCTGCATATCTACGGTGTCATCTCCCTGAGCCAGGGGTTTCTGCTCAGTTCCATGATCCTTTCAGCGATGCTGGTGGCGGTCATAGAGCGGGAATTTCTAAAGGCCGTTGTCTGGGCCGCCATCGCTGCAGGGCTGTCGATGATCGGCCTGATCCATGCCTACGATCTGGTCCCCTCAGGGGTACAGAACAGGTTTGGAATTGCGGCGGCTCCTGAGTTTGCCCTGATGTATGGGCTGGGCGGTCTGTTCCTGCTGATGCTGCATCTGAACGAGAATCGGCGTTGCCCCTAGCAGTCTACCACCGCTCCACCTTCGAGAGGCCGCTAACTATCACCGCAAGCAGAAGCGCTAGGTCCGAGCTTGGATTGTGGGGTACCCTATACTCTGCTATGCTGATGTATGCTAGTATTAGTTGTTGTCAATTGCCTGCCTTACGAGACACCGGATGGACTCTACGGCTGCAGAGAGAGATATGAGAGGGATCGCCAGGCGCGAGGAGGAGCTTCATGGCTGACAGCTTGACCGTCATCGACAATCGAACTGAGAAGAAGTACGACATCCCCATTGAGCACGGAACGATTAAGGCCATGGATCTCCGACAGATCAAGACCTCTGATGGCGATTTCGGGTTGATGAGCTACGACCCGTCGTTCAGCAACACCGCGTGGTGCAAGAGCCAGATCACGTTTATTGACGGTGAGCAAGGGATCTTGATGCATAGGGGCTATCCCATCGAACAGTTGGCCGAGAAAAGTACCTACCTGGAAACCGCGTACCTCCTGATCTACGGGGAGCTTCCCAGCGGCGAACAGATGGATGGATTCGTCAACCAGATCACACGTCATACCATGGTCCATGAGAACATCAAGAAGTTGATGGACGGTTTTCACCACGACGCCCACCCGATGGGGATCCTCCTGGGGACGGTCGGCGCCCTCTCGACTTTCTATCCGGATGCCAAGGATATTATGGATCCAATGTCCCGCCAAAGGCAGATCATTCGTCTGATCGCCAAGATGCCGACGCTGGCGGCGTATGCCTATCGACATAGTCGCGGACTGCCGTACGCCTACCCGGACAATAACCTGAGTTTTACCGGCAACTTCCTCAACATGCTATTCCGGATTACGGAGCCCACATACTACCCGCATCCTGTACTGGAAAGAGCTTTAGATGTTCTGTTTGTCCTGCACGCCGATCACGAACAGAACTGCAGTGCTTTAGCTATGCGGTCTGTGGGTAGCTCATACGTCGATCCCTACTCGGCTGTGGCTGCAGCCATAGCGGCCCTGTACGGTCCCCTGCACGGAGGGGCCAATGAAGCCGTGCTCCGGATGTTGAAAGAGATCGGATCGAAGGACAAGGTGGCCGCGCACATTAAGCGGGTTAAGGCCGGCGAGCTGCGGTTGATGGGATTCGGGCACCGGGTCTACAAGAACTACGATCCCAGGGCCAAGGTCATCAAGCGGTTGGCCGAAGAGGTCTTTGAGGTGACGGGAAAAAATCCTCTGCTGGAGATCGCGCTCGAGCTGGAGAGAATCGCACTTCAGGACGAGTACTTCGTCGCGCGAAAGCTCTACCCGAACATTGATTTTTATACCGGCCTGATCTACGAGGCGATGAAGTTTCCGGTGGATATGTTCCCGGTGCTCTTCGCCATCCCCAGGACCGCCGGGTGGGTTGCCCAGTGGGAGGAAATGCTCCTCGACCCGGAACAGAAGATCGCGCGTCCCAGGCAGATCTATCTTGGTCAACAACGGCGCGACTATTACCCAATGGCCAACCGAGTGAGTCAGGCGCCGGGAAGAGAGTGATGAAGCGGATAGTATGGCCATCATTACCGTTTCCAGACAGATCGGGAGCGGCGGCGACGAGATCGCCGTCCGGCTGGCCGAAGAGCTTCAGTTCACGCTTGTAGATCACGCCCTGATCGTCGAGTTGCTGAGCGCGCAAGACGTCTCGAAATCGGACGTCGACACGCTTGACGAGGGAGAATTCGAGGGAAAGCAACAGCAGCGCGAGCAGGATCGGGTCTATATGGATCTCCTACCTACACTGATCGCAGATCTCGCCTCAAAAAAGAATCTGGTGGTACTGGGCCGTGGGGGTCAATGCATCTTCCGAGGGTGTCCGAGCGCATTGCATGTGCGGGTAGTGGCCAGCGCAAAAGAGCGGGCCAGACGCCTTATGGACCGACGTACCATAGAAGAGGACTTCGCGGTTCGTCTGGTTGAGGAAAGCGACGAGGCCAGACGGCGCTTCATCCGGTATCACTACGGGGAAGATATCGACGACGCCGTTCACTACGATCTGGTTGTGAATACAGATCGCGTGAGTGTGGGGACAGCGACGCGCCTCGTCCAAGCCGCAGCAGAGTTGACAGATCTCATGGGGAAGGAGCGGGGAATCGAGCGTTGGCTTGAGGCCGCCCAACCACACCCCTTCGCTCATCCCAGCGAGGCGGAGTTTGCGAAGGTCCTGGATTTCTACCGGATACGATGGGAGTATGAACCGAAGACATTTCCTCTCGCCTGGGACGACGCGGGCAATGCGACCGAAGCCTTCTCGCCGGACTTCTATCTGGTCGACTTCGATCTCTTTATCGAACTGACCACGCTCAAGCAACGCCTGGTGACAGAAAAGAATCGGAAGATCAGACGGTTCCGAGAGCTGTATCCGGAGGTGGCGCTCAAGGTATTTTACGGGAGGGACTATCGCAACTTACTGACCAAGTATGGGCTTGCAGAAAGAGGAAGCTCCAAGTGACCTTTTGGCCCCTTTACATTCCCAGGCATACTACCCTTCAGCCTTTCCTGGTTTCCCTTGATTGTTCCATCAGCTTGCCGAGCCTGATGCGTTGCTCAAGGGCCCGGGAACTTCTGAATTACCCCGGTACTGTCAGGCCGCCAGACCTCTTGGAGCTACTAAGTATATATGGCTGGTTCGAGGTTTTGTCAAGGGGGAAACGGCTTGCCCGCAATGTTTTGAGGGTTCGAAATGCACCATGACATGATCGAGGACCTTGCTGAAGTACTGATTACAGAAGAGGCGATCGCTTATCGCGTGAAGGAATTGGGAGCTGACATTTCACGAGATTATTTTGGCAAAGAGCTTGTCGTTGCAGGTGTGCTGAGGGGGGCCTTGTTCTTCCTGGCCGATCTCGCAAGAGCCATATCCGTTCCGCTCGCAATCGATTTTATTTCTATTTCGAGTTATGGCCCCACGACCAAGGCCTCCGGCGTCGTCGGCATCAGAAAAGACCTCGATGAAAGTATCGGCGGTCGAGACCTCCTTGTCATAGAAGATATCGTAGACACCGGCCTCACCCTGAGTTATCTGCTGAAGATCTTTCGAGCCCGCCAGCCGTCAAGCCTGCAAGTCTGCACGTTCCTGGACCGGAAGGTGCGTCGCATTATTGACCTCCCTATTGCCTATCGCGGATTTGAAATCCCCGAGCGGTTCGTAGTCGGCTATGGCCTCGACTACAACCAGCGCTACCGCAATCTGCCATGCATCGGCGTCCTGAAACCTGAGTGCATGGTGTCCTAGGGCCTCCAAGTCTCTCGACACCAGTACCGAGATATGGTAGAAGAGGGTCTCGCCTCTCGATGTTGTCCAGAGCCGGGGTGGTGAAACTGGCAGACGCACGGGACTCAAAATCCCGCGGACTTCGGTCCATGAGGGTTCGACCCCCTCCCCCGGCACCACTCTTTTCCATACGTTAGACGCTTTTGTCCTGGTAACGCCCACGGCGAACAGCCGATTGTGTAGCACTTCTGTCACTCTTCTTGTCGACCGCCACGATCACCTTTCGTTGGCCTGCTGTCTTCCGCCCTGCTTGGCGGTCAGCCATCGTTGCAGACCTTGCTTACTAAAGCGCAATACTTTGCGGCTCAGCTTCCAAGCGAAGGCGAGCCGACGACGGGCAATACGATCACATCGTGACTCGTCCCCGCATGACATTCGTTTTGACAACGCAAAAAGAACCCACCCCCGTTAAGTAATCGCCGAACCTGTGGGACGCGTGGGAAAGCCGGCGGCTTTCCCACGCTGCAGTGGGCGTCCGCGTGTTATGCGGAGATCGGACGTCAGCGAAAATATCCCCTTGAGAAAGCCCGTGTTTGACATCACTGTGTTAGCCCCCCTATACTGCTATCATCTATGATCTCAATTCAACAGGTGTCAAAACGCTTCGGCGGCCGCACGCTGTTCAGGGAGGTCTCCCTTCGGATCGGCCTTGAGGATCGGGTCGCGCTGGTGGGACCCAACGGAGCGGGGAAAACGACACTCCTGGAAATGATCGCGGGGAATATCTCTCCCGACAGCGGCATGATCGCGATCAACAACAAGGCCGTCATCGGCTACCTGACCCAGGAGCTGGAGACCCATCAGGGCAAGTCCCTGCTTGAAGAGGTGCTGACCGGCGGCTCGGAGGCGTCGTCTATCGAACGCCATCTTCGTCTTCTGGAGGAGGAGATCGCCACGGCCACACCGGAGGCGGTAGACGACCTGTTGTCCCATTATGGTGCGCTCCAGACCAAGTACGAACAGCTCGGCGGATACGCCCTGGAGGCCAGGGCCAAGGAGATCCTTTTCGGGCTCGGTTTCAAGGAGAAGCACCTGTCCCGACCTCTGGAGCAGTTCTCCGGTGGCCAGCGGATGCGCGCATCGTTGGCCAGGCTACTGCTCTCATCTCCAGACGCGCTGCTATTGGATGAACCTACCAACCATCTGGATCTCGAGTCGGTCGTCTGGCTGGAGCAGTTTCTGTCCGACTATGCCGGCGCGATCCTGCTTATCTCCCACGATCGAAATTTCATGAACCGTCTGGCCAACCGGGTGGTAGAGGTGGAACAACAACAACTGGTAGCCTACACCGGAAATTACGACCAGTTCGTAGCCGCCAAGGCCGAAGCCCAGCAAATTTTAGAGGCCACCGTTCGAAACCAGCAGAAGAAGATTGAGGACACCAAGGCCTTTATCGACCGTTTCCGGTACAAGGCCACTAAGGCCCGTCAGGTCCAGAGTCGGATCAAGCTCTTGGAAAAGATGGATCAGGCGCAACTGACCCCTCAACAGAAACGGGTCCGGTTCTCATTTCCGGAGCCTCTACGGAGCGGCGAGACAGTTATCCGACTGATCGATATCGACAAATCTTATGACGGCAATCCGATTTATCGCACCCTGAATGTGGAGCTTCGCCGGGGGGAACGTGTGGCCCTGATAGGTCCCAACGGGGCGGGGAAATCTACCCTCCTCAAGCTGCTGGCAGGCGTCCTGCCGTTCGAGAAGGGCGAACGGAGGCTGGGCCACAATGTCACAACCGCCTATTATGCCCAGCACCAGTTGGAGCTGTTGAGCCCCGCCAACACCGTCCTTGACGAGATTACATCCGCCGCGCCCATGGAAGAGTCCTCATTCCTCCGGGCAATCCTGGGGCGGTTTCTCTTTTCCGGGGATGACGTCAAGAAAAAGGTGGCCGTCCTCTCCGGCGGGGAAAAGAGCCGGTTGGCCCTGGCCAAGATGTTGATCCGTCCGGCCAATCTGCTGCTGTTAGACGAACCGACGAACCATCTGGATATCCCATCCCGCGATGTGCTGGAAGAGGCGCTCCGCGACTTTTCCGGGACGATCTGCTTCATCACCCATGATCGACATTTTATCCGAGCCGTGGCCAACAAGATCGTCGATGTGCGAGACGGAGCAGCCGTACCGTATGCCGGGGATTACGATTACTACCTCCATAAGAAGCAATTGATGGCTGCTGAGGTCGCCGGCGGCCAGGCCGAACCCACTTCCGCGAAAGCCGCTACAACGTCGGCCCAGAGGCCAGGGACAAAAGAGGACAGTTCGAGGGAACGGAAGACGAAGGAACAAAAACGGGCTGAGGCTGAGGCGCGCAACCGGATGCACCGGACGTCACACCTGCACCTGTCGTCGCTGTCCAAAATCGAGGCAGAGGTGGCTGAGGCTGAGAAGACCCTGGAGGATCTCGCTCAGGCGCTCGCCGATCCAAAGATATACCAGAATAAGGAGCGACTCTTCGAAACCCTGGACGCGCATGCTCAGGCTAAGCAAAAGCTGGAAGCACTGATGGCGGAATGGGATCGAACATCCAGTCTGTTGTAGGCACTACATCGGATAGAAACACCTTGACAGCAACGCCTTGGCCTGCACAGTATAGTTGTAGGGGGGTGGATCTTCCGATGCGTGATGCACAGCAGCCGATGACAATTCATACGTCTGGCCTCTGCCCGGCCTGTGGCGCGCGAAGGGTATCCGAGGCCAGCGCATGTTGGCAGTGCGGCGGCACATTCGCAACATCGCCGACGGCTGAGGCAGCTTCTCCGCGCTGGATCAAGTTACCGTGGGTTGGGGTGATCCCCTTTGGACTCTTCTTTTTACCTTGGACGGTCACCGGCCCATACTGGGCCCATCGGGTCGTCTCGGTTGCGGGTCTGGAGCTTGCCCTCGGCCGGACACTCAGGGGTCGTCCCGTGCTGCATGAGCCGCTCCTGTGGCTCATCCCCGTTATCTCACTCTTGCTGGCCGCGCTGTTGTTTCGGATCTACCGGCAGGCGCCCAAGTCGCAGCACTGGCTGCCCATAGCGATCACCGCCTGGGCAGGCTTTCTACTGCTTCTCTTCAAGGCCGTACAGTGGCTATTGGGTGGTCCGTCTCCCGGAACGGTCTGGGTGGTACACTGGCTCACCAGCGAATATCTGGTCTCCAGTTCGGCCTTCTTTGTATCGGCCCTTAGCGCCACACGAACATGGATCAGCTCGAAGAGCCCCAGACCGCAGCCGTCGGCTTCTCCCTCCGAAGATGGCCCATTCGACGAAGAGCAGATTCGATAGTGGAAGCCAGGACGGCTACTCCGATCTCAATCATGGGCGAGGAGCTCACCTCCTGCTGTAAGAGGAAGTTGCAGTAACCCGCCGCTCGATCCTGGATGGGATTCAGATTGTGAGTGCTGTGGTTCAGGAACGATCAAGGGAAGCGCAATGGTGAAGCGGGTTCCGCGTCCAACCTGACTCTCAACCGAAATCTGTCCGCCGAATGTCTCGACCAGCGATTTTACCAGAGTCAGTCCCAGCCCCGCCCCCCTCCCGGATCGCGTTTTTCCGGATTCGACCCGGTAGAACCGGTCAAAGATACGGGGTAGATGTTCGGCCGCAATTCCCTGCCCGGTATCCGCAACAGCAAGCGTCACGGTGCGCTCATCCCCCTGTGCCTGAAAAGTAACTACTCCACCGGCAGGGGTATTCCGAATCGCGTTATCGAGGAGGTTTCTGACTACCATTCGCATCGCCTCCGCATTCGCGGCAACAGGAGGCAGGTGGGATGGAACCTCAACTTTGATCAACAAGCTTGCCTCCCGAGCCAACAGCTCAGCGGCCTCCGCCACCTCGTAACAGAGGGGAGCCAGATCGATGGGGATCCGAGGGAACGTCTGCCCTTCGTCGAGGCCGGCCAGCGTCAAGAGGTGCTCAACCAGCCGCTGGAGATAGGCGATCTCCTTGTCCATCTGTGGCAGGTAGGTCTGGATCAGGTGCGGCTCCTGCTGCGCATGCCTCTGAAGAACCTCGAGACGTAGCCGGAGACCGGTCAACGGCGAGCGGAGCTCATGAGCCGCATTGGCGGTAAAGGCGCGCTGGCGATCTAGAAGCTGCTTCACTCGCTCGGCCATCCGGTTGAAGCTCTGCGCCAACCGCCGCACCTCCTCCGGACCGACGGATGGAACGGTTTGATTGAGATCTCCGGAAGCCACCGCCTCCGTCGCCAGTGTCAGTGCCTGGAGTGGCGTCGAAATCCACCGAGCCAAACGGAGACTCACCATGATCGTAATCATCAGGATCGCCGCGCCGGCGCCGAGAAGCCTGACCCAGGTACTTCGGATTTCAGTCTGTACGGGCGTCATCGAGACGGAGACGCGCACAATACCTTGCAAGACGACCTTCTGCACGCCACCGCCAAAAAACGGAACGATGGCCGTCAGCCGCCTCTCGAGGAACTGCTGATCCCAGTGGATATCCACGCCGATCCGCCCTTCTCGGGCATCTGTCAGTACGGCAGGATTGGGTAATGCGTCAGCGGCCGGCCGCTCGTCGGAACTAACGGCAGACCCGGTTGAGGGATCGATGACGACGATTCGTGCGCTCAAATCATGGGCAGAGGTACGAAGCCACGAACGAAATGAGCTGTCAGTGAAGCGCACCCGATGCTCGCGAAACTCGTGGGCAGCCTGGGCGAGCATCATCCCTCTCAGGGATAGTTCCCGCTTCGCCTGCTCTACGATCGCCCATTGGAGACTGTAGCCGACAACGACAATCAGTCCGCCGACCCCGAACAGCACCAGCAGCAGGTACGTCAGGACGAGGTAGCTATTGACGCGACCGCTCGTTTTCAGGCGTCTGAGGATCGGTAAATCGGTACCCATAGCCCCTCACAGTCTGGATGTACTCTGGCGCCGACGGATTCTTCTCAATCTTTTCCCGCAGCCATCGAATATAGACATCGAGGGTCTTCGGGTCCCCAACCCAATCTTCCCCCCAAATCCGATCCAGGATCTCATGACGCGAGAGCGCCTTGCCGACGTGCTCCATCAGGAGCCATAACAACTCGAACTCCCGCCAACTCAACTCGAGCTTTTTCTTCTTCCGCCACACCTCGCGCGCCACGCGGTCGATCACGATCGACGTGATCGCTATGCGGTCGCGGTCCCCGGATGGGAGGGCATCGCCCCGATCCAGCTGGCGACGTCGTAGGATCGCCTGGATGCGCGCAACCAGTTCCTGGAAACTGAACGGCTTAACGATGTAATCATCGGCCCCGCCCTGTAACCCCCTGACCCGATCCAACTCCTGCCCTTTAGCGGTCAGCATCACGATCGGGACGACGGATTCTCGACGGATCAGCTCACACACCTCCAAGCCGCTCAGCTTCGGCAACATGATATCGAGCAGCACCACGTCAGGTTTCGCTGTCAAAGCCAGCGCTTTGCCCTGGAGCCCATCACCGGCATGCAGGACATGAAATCCCTCTCTTCGCAATCCGAAGATTAACGGTTCGGCGATCGAGGCATCGTCTTCGATCAGCAATACCGTGGGAGCATTGTGAATCATCGCTTACCTCAGGCGTAGACGATAAGGCCTCTGTACAGCATGAACTTCATACCCCTTGAGCTCCGGAAAGTCAACGATCAAGGACGGGAGCGCGGGATCCTTGTCATCCCGCGGAACAGATCCTTCTGTCTGGTTCTACTTCGACTAGAAAAGCACACAAGGGAACCGAGATGATGCTCCGGCTCCCTTGTGTGCGCCCCCTGTTGGGTGGTAGGTTCAAACGTTTACTTGATCACAAAGGTTCCCTCTAGAAACTCCGTATCCAGCGTGCGATCCGCCGGGTTCTTGTCTGCCTCGCTTGGATCGACAAGGATCGCCGTCGCCACATCGCCTGCCTGCGCATCCGGGATGCCCAAATCGATGACGGCATTGCCCGCCGCATCGGCGTTCGCCAGGTTGATGTCGCACACACCATGCTTTACCAGCACAACTCCCTTCTTCCTGAGCACCTTGAGCGCCACCTCTACCTTATACTCAGCCTGAGCTCCGTAGTGATTATCGTCATCATCGTCATCATCGTTGTGATCATCGCGACTGTCGACGTAATTGTAGCTATCATGATCGTCGAACCCGTCGAACTCAAGGTGGCACTCGGCAAACTCGGTACCATCCGCGTGGCTCAGGATCATTCGGATGTCGGCATCCGTTGCAGTGGCCTGATCGACAATCCCTAGACCGGACATCGGATCGACCGGCACCTTCACCGCGCCCTCAAATTCATCCTTCTTGACGACCCCTCTTTTGGTTTCCTTCTCATGCTTCGCTTCTCCCTCGGCATTCGGCTCCGGAGAGGTGTCCCATGGCCCCAGATGTGCTCCGACCTTGACCTCGGAACTCGGCTTGGCCTTGTTGATTTTCTTCGCGTGACTGATATCCGCAAACATGAAAACCGACACAGCAAGTGAAAGGATGGTCACTAAGAGGCTCTTGTGTGACATTTGCATCGCCATACTCCTCCTATAATGTAATGGGTTTACGGGGCCGGATAGCCCAACACTATTGTCGGGATGCGCATTAAGGATGCAAGTTCGCTACCACACACCTCATCTGCACACGCACACCAAGGATCTCTTTACAATTCAACGAGTTCGAACGACTCATGACTCTAGTAGACTACAACGGCGAGACCCTTTTTTCACAGGAAAGCGACAATAAATATCATTTTTACCTCATCGCGTCATTGCGTTCTGGTCCCTCTTGCGTCTTTGCTGTTGCTTGCATTATTCATCCGTGTCGTCACCTCCTCTCCTTTCCTGCAACAGCGACGAGAAGAGTATGATAAGAACGGCGTGAGCCGTCATCAAAGTTCGTTTAAGTAAACGTTAAGAAACGGTTAAACCGGGCCGTATGGACGGAGGCCCGGAACGATCAACAACCACCCCTACCGTTGAGGCGGTAGCGAGCGATGTCGATCACTGGGCGCATCGGTGATGGTATTGAGCAGAAGCGTGGTCTCCTGCATACAATGCGACATCTGAACGATTTCCCCTGTCAGCCTGACCCGGTCTCCGTCCTTGAAGCTCTTGAGATCGCCGATCAGCGTATAACGTTCTCCACTTTCCGCCTGAAACAGTTGGCATTCCACACCACCAGAAATGAGGGTGCCTGTACGCTCTAGGGTCATCGCGTCCTGTCCTGATGCGGGGAGTACATTCGAGAGCGCAATCATGCAGGCGAGGGCTCCGATCCCCATACCGGTCTCCTTTTCAGAAAGGGGGAAGAGATCGGGCCAATGCCACATTGAGGTACCGGCCCCCTGCGTAGGAACATATGCGATACTCAGATGGCCGAGGTTAGTCGAGAACCGTGAAGCCGGTCTCACGCTATTCGCCGACCGATGTGGAGGCGCGGATCAGTCCTTCGACGGGCGCACTGACCGACAGGGTCGTGATGGTGAAGCCGGCCGCGGTGGAGCCGCCAGGGACCGTGATAGTCGCCGGGACGGATACAACCAGGTTCGTTGTCATGAGGTTCACGAGCTGCCCGCCGTCCGGCGCCGGTCCCGCAAGCACCACTGTGCCGGTAGCGCTCTGCCCTCCCACAACCGCCTCTGGACTTACTCGCAACTCGGTCAGCGCCTGCGGTACGGCGGGACCCGGTTCAGGTGTCGGCGGCGTGGGCGGAGTGGGCGCTGGTACGAGGGGCGCTTGCGGCGGAACCAGCGGCGTCGCTGGGGCGACAGGATTAGCGGTCATGACCACCATGCCGTCGGCGCGGATGTAGGCAAGGCCCATCCCGTCCGGGGTGAAGGCTAAGCCGTTCACATCGGCCGTACCTACGGTGTACTGCTTCATAAGCGCGCCGTCGGATAAACGGTAGATACGGATCTGATCACTATACAGCGAGATGGCGGCGTACTTGCCGTCTACAGAAAGCGCGAAGGCGCGTACCTGCTGGCCGCCGTTATCGTAGATCTTGATGGCTTTGAGGAGTACGCCATCGGATGCGCGGAACACCTTGATAATCGCCGCGGAGGTAGGTACGCCGTCGACGCCGCCAGGAATGGATCCTGAGGTCACGAGCTTGGCGCCGTCCGGCGTAAAGGCTACGCCGCGGTCGCCCGACCACGGCAAGAATGCCCGCTTCAGTGTGAACGTGCCGGTGTCATACATCCTAGCATACGAGTTTTGTCCATTACTGACGAGGTACTTGCCGTCCGGCGAAAACGCGACTGAGCCGTTTTGGAGCGGCCACGAGTAGATGACTGAATCGCTCGCCAGATCCCACAGCTTCAACTCCGCCATCATGTCGCCGGACACGAGTCTGGCGGCATCCGCCGAGAAGGCCAGCGCCCATATCTGCCACTTGTGCTCATTCATCGTCTCGCGCACCGAGCCGTCGGACGTTTCGTACAGATCCAGTCGTGAGGCGGTCCACCAACCCGTGTCGGGATCCTTGGTCACCTGCGCGGCCGCAATGACGTCACCGGCTGGGGATACGGCAATTGCCTCCGCCTTATTCGGAATGCTCAGCCGGACTTCACCCGTCGCCGGATCGAGGACCATGATCTCATTGCCCGAGGCCACGAGCGTCGAGCCGTCTCTTGAGATACCGATTGCGCTACCCACCGTGAACGCCTGCTGTTGCCACACGATCGCGGGCGCTTCTTGCGCAACCGCCTGGGGGGCTAACACCCACGTCCCGAGTAAGGCAATGCCGATTCCCAACCAACGAGTTATGCTCTGCTTGAACGAGACACTTGCTACTACCATTACTACTGCTCCTTTCCCCGAGACATCATCGCCGCGGGTCTCTTACGTACCGATCCAATGAACCGTGAAACGATACTGCGGACTTCACTGCTCTCTTGCCTTCCTTGATTGTTTAATAGGTCGGCGTTCGAGCGGGGGGCGTGAGAAGAGCGTACAACGAGCCGCATGGACTATGGTAAAGATCGACCTAAAAAGAGCTTAAGAAAAGGTTAATCGCCGGCGATTTGTGGGCATGAAGCAAGGCCGTCCGCCGATCGCCGGCCCTCTTTACTATCGATTAGAAAGTCGTTCGTAATGGGTGTACAATGCGGCCATGAAGCGCATACATGGGGGCGACACCGCTAAGGCTGGCGTATGGCAGGCCAAGGTTGGGACCTGCGGTTTCGCCATGGGCCGACAGGAGTACTACAAGACCTTCCCGGTTATGGAGATCCAGCAGACCTTTTACAAGCTGCCGCGGGTCAGCACGGGAGCGCGATGGCGAGCCGGGGCGCCGCCCGGGTTCGAATTTACCGTCAAGGCGTGGCAGCTTATCACGCACGAGCCGTCAAGCCCGACCTATCGCCGTCTCGCCAAGCCGATCCCGCCCGGATCGAAAGATCGTTACGGCGCGTTCCGGCCAACGGAGGAAGTCGCAGAGGCCTGGACCCGGACGCGGGCGTTTGCGGAAGCCGTAGGCGCCTCAATCATCATCTTTCAGTGCCCTCCGAGTTTTACACCGACGTCCGAACATATTGCACACCTGCGCCGGTTCTTTACCACTATCGACCGTACCGGCTGGCAAGCCGCCTGGGAGCCGCGCGACGCCTGGGCACCCGATACGATCCGTGGCCTCTGTCTGGAATTGGATCTGGTACATGTCGTTGATCCGCTTAAGGAACCGGCGCTTCACGGTGCAATCCGCTACTACCGGCTGCACGGCCTCACCGGCTACCGATACGTCCACACCGATCAGGACCTTGAGCGGCTGAAGGCCACGTGTGAGGGCGATCTGCCCACCTACTGTCTGTTCAATAATCTCTTTATGGCTGAAGACGCGGTTCGCTTCCAGGCGCTATTCGAAGAGAAGGCGGAGACGTCGCGGTAAGCGTACATGAGTGTTGCACAGAATGAAGCCGACATGGCTGCGCTGACCCCTGAGCAGTTAGCTCAGGCGATCAAAGCGGAAGCCCGCAGGCTGGGGTTCGAGCTGGTCGGAATCTCGCCGGTCATCGACCCTCCCCATGAACAGTCATTCGCCGACTGGCTGCAAGAGGGATACAGCGGCGAGATGGCCTATATGGCGCGCACTGAGCAGGCTAGACGCCACCCGGAGGCCTGGTTTCCCTGGGCGCGTTCGGTGGTGGCTGTCGCCATGAACTACTACACCCCCTTCCCGCGCGAGACGCCCCCCTCGGACGTTCCCAGAGGTTGGATCTCCCGCTACGCATGGGGAGAGGATTATCACACGACCATCGAGAGCCGACTTGACGCGCTGCTCGGCTGGATTCGACACACCGTCGGCGAGGAGGTCCAGGGTAAGGTGTACGTCGATGCCGGGCCGGTGTTGGAGAAGGGGTTCGCCGGCCTGGCGGGAATCGGGTGGATCGGGAAGAATACACTCCTCATCTCCCCGAAGCACGGCTCATATTTCTTTCTGGGCGAGCTGTTCCTGAGTCTGGAACTGCCGGAGGACCAGCCGATTAGGAATCGGTGCGGCTCGTGCGATCTGTGCCTGAAGGCCTGTCCGACTGACGCCTTTGTCGGTCCGTATCGGCTGGATGCCCGCCGCTGCATCTCGTACCTGACGATCGAGTTGAAAGGGAGCATCCCGGCCGAGATACGGCCGTTGATCGGCGAGCACATCTTTGGCTGTGATATCTGCCAGGAGGTCTGCCCGTATAATATCAATATCGGGGTCTCGGCAGAGCCCACTTTTCAGCCACGTGAGGGCTTGCATGCGCCGGAGCTGATCCCCCTCCTTGCGCTCGACGACGAACAGTTTCGGTCGCGGTTCAAGGGGAGCCCGCTCAAGCGGTCAAAGCGGCGAGGTGTTCTGCGAAACGTGGCGGTGGCGCTTGGCAACCTGGGCTCCAAGGAGTCGGTCCCGGCCCTGGCGAAGCTCCTGTCCGATCCGGAGCCGCTGATCCGTGGTCATGCTGCATGGGCCTTGGGACGGATCGGCACGACGGAGGCGCGTACGGCGCTCGATGAAGCGTGCGCTCGCGAGACCGATCCGGACGTACAAGCGGAGATGACGCAGGCGCTTATCGCCTGCGCGCTTTCACCGTCACACGGGCCCTGATCGTCAGCTCTCTCCCGCCGCGCTCCAGATAGGCGAGAAATCCCTTCCATCGGCTATCGGTCTTCCATTTCCCAATGAGATCTAAGGCTTCCATGTAGGCCAGGGCGTCAGCCGCAGCGGTAAAGAACAGCACCTCATGCTCGGCCTCAAGATAGACGGGGTCGAATCCCGCTGCTGTGAGCGCCGTTTCGGCATCCCGTTCTCCATAGGCGAATCGGGAACTCCTGCCGCTCTCCTTCCATTGGTCTCGATGAAGGGTCGAAAAGGCGAGGCAGCGGCCCGGCGCCAGGACCGCGGCCGCTCGTCGAATGATCTCGTCGGACATGCACAGATGGGCGACTACCAGATCGATCGGACCAAGCTCGCCGTAGTCGATCTGCTCCGCGTCGCCGCACACAAAGCTGATATGGTCCAGGCTGAGGCTGCGCGCATGCCGGTTCGCCTGTTCGATAGCCTGCTCCGACCAGTCGATCCCGATAATCCGACCGGCCTCTTCCGCCAGCGCAAAGGTCAAACGCCCATTGCCGCATCCGACATCCAGAACCGCCCTCTCGCGTAGCGGTTCTTCCCGTATCAGGCGCAGGAGCGTTGAGCTAAGCATGCCGTGCCTCGCCTCATGCCCTTCGCCGGGCCGATAGGTTCTCTCGATTCGCTCTCGCCTCCACTCGACCATTGCGTCTCCTTCACTCAGTGGCATTGTATACCAGCGGTCCGGAAAAAGTGACTCTTTTGACAAGAATTGTGAGCGAACTTCTGCTATACGACAGTAGCGGAAATTGACGTGGCCACTTGACAGAGATGATAAGGTGATTTACCGTATGCGAATACTTGCAGATGCAATATCACGCAACCAGTACCGGATACCGGAAACGATGAGACAACAACTGAGTAACTTCAAGGCCGATTTCTTCAAGGCGCTGGCGCATCCGCTGAGGATCTCGATCCTGGATGCGTTGCGCACCGGAGAGCTGACGGTGAATGAGATCAGTCGGCAATTTGGCGTCGAGCCAGCCAATGCCTCGCAGCAGCTTGCAGTCCTTCGCAATAAGGGGATTGTGGTGGCCCGTAAGGAGGGGTCGAGCGTCTACTACTCCGTGAGCGACCCGGCCATCTTTAAGCTGCTTGATGCGGCGAGAGAAATCTTTAACAACCATCTGATCGGCGTTCGCGGGATGCTTGAAGAGATACGACTCGAACAGACGCAGACGCCCAAGCGCCGCGGAGAGAGATAGAAACATCGCCGCAGTAAGGTTATAGGAGAACTCAGACTGAGATGTTGGCACTGCTGAGAAAGATCTGGACCACACCGGTGGTGGCTGAGCCGCTGGCACCGACAGATGACGACAGACAGATCGAGGCCATCGCGCGGCAGGTCGATGATCGCGCAAGACGACTCTTCGGCCGCTCGCTCCACATCCGGGAAGTGGATGCGGGCTCGTGCAACGGGTGCGAGCTGGAGATCGGGGCGCTGAATAATCCCTACTATGACTTAGAGCGGTTTGGAATGCATTTCGTCGCCTCACCGCGCCATGCGGATTGCCTGCTGGTCACGGGCCCGGTCACACGCAATATGGCCGACCCCCTCAAACGGACCTATGACGCAACCCCCGACCCAAAGATCGTCGTCGCCGTCGGTGACTGCGCCAGGGATTGCGGAATCTTTGCAGGCGGCTATGGAGTAGTAGGACCGGTGTCAGCCATTGTGCCGGTCGATGTGGTCGTCGGCGGCTGCCCGCCGTCCCCGTCGATGATCCTGGCCGGGATCCTGGCAGCGCTCGAAAGGCGCATGTAAATAAGTATTAACAATCTCATTATTGAATCGACTTCCATTGAGAAAATCTCCCCTCGCCCCTCTTTTTCAAAGAGGGGTTAACCCTCCCTTTGGCAAAGGGAGGTGAGGAGGGTTTGTTTGATAATGTAAAACTATTATGGCGAGACTGTTAATATGTTCAGCACAAGGATGGCTCGGTGACAATGGCGCTCAGTGAAGCGGTGACGCTGAATTTACTGCTCCTGACGCTCGGGGGCTTTGGCGTCGGCGCGGCAGGGGCGGTGCTGGCAGCGCGCCACCCGCGCGTCTCGCGATTAGCGGGGCACGCGTGCGCGCTTATCGGCGCCGTGGGCGCCCTGGCGCTCGGCGCGGCAGGCCTGGCAGGCAGTACACTGGACGTGATGGTCCCAGCGCTCCTCCCTGTTGGCGGACTCTCTCTCGGCATGGATCGCCTTAGCGCGTTCTTTGTCCTGGTAATCGCGGTCGCAGCGATCCCATCTACAGTCTATGCCATCACCTATACCCGCGCCTATGAAGGAAAATCGTCACTGGCGGGGATGGGGCTCGGGTTCAACGCCTTCCTCGCCGGGATGGTGCTCGTCGTGTTGGCCCGCAACGTACTGACGTTCCTGGTCATGTGGGAGGCGATGTCGCTGGCGTCGTATTTCCTCGTAATGACAGAGGCTGAGCATAGGGACACGCAGGATGCGGGCTGGCTCTATCTGGTGACAACGCATGCAGGCTTCGCGTGTCTGCTGATCGGCTTTCTCGTTATGGCGCATGGGACCGATACGATGAACCTGAGTGAATGGCGCGCCGCATCAGCGACATTAAGCGGCCCAATGCGCCATGCGGTCTTCGTCCTGCTGGCGCTCGGCTTTGGGGCAAAGGCAGGCGTGGTGCCCTTGCATATCTGGCTCCCTAAGGCCCATCCGGCAGCGCCCAGTCACGTCTCTGCCATGATGTCAGGGGTGATGATCAAACTTGGTATCTACGGGCTTATTCGGATCGGGTTCGATTGGCTCGGGGTCGGCGCATCCTGGTGGGGCGGTGCAATACTGGTCGTCGCGGCGGTGAGCGCGGTACTCGGCGTCCTGTATGCGTTGGTAGAGTCCGACCTCAAATGCCTGCTCGCGTATTCCAGCGTCGAGAATATCGGCATCATTCTGCTCGGGGTGGGGGCTGGGATGCTGTTCCAGAGTTACCACCTCGACACCCTGGCCTCGCTGGCGCTGGTTGCGAGTCTGTACCACACCGTGAATCACGCCATATTTAAACCCCTCCTCTTCATGGGCGCCGGCGCCGTTGTGCATGCGACCGGAACCCGCAATATAGAGGAGATGGGCGGCCTTATCAAGCGGATGCCGCAGACTGCCGCCTATTTCCTTGTCGGATCGGTGGCGATTGCGGCGCTGCCGCCGTTCAACGGCTTTATCAGCGAATGGCTGATATTTCAGTCGCTGCTCCTCAGCTTCCAGATCTCGGCAACAGGAACCAATCTGCTCTTCGCGCTGTCGATCGCCGCGCTCGCGCTCACCAGTGGGCTCGCGGCGGCTTGCTTCGTGAAGGCCTTCGGGATTACCTTTCTGGCGCTCCCGCGCAGTGAACGGGCCGAGCAGGCGCGGGAGGCGCCGCGGATGATGCGCGGAGCGATGGGGATATCGGCGGTCGCATGCCTGGCGCTCGGGGTCGCGCCGGTGGGCATTGTGCGCCTCCTAAATACGACAGTAGCCGATCTGACAGGCGCGCAGGCGGATGTGCACTTCAACTGGAACGTCATTGTCGCGAATGATGCGTTCGCCGTCGTATCGCCGCTGTGGATTGCGGTCGCATTAATCTTGTTGCTCGCGCTGATTCCGATGGTCTTGCGCGTCCTCGGCGCGACCGCGGCGCGGCGCGCGTACGAGACATGGGGGTGCGGGCGCGCACTGCAGACGTCGCGCTTTGAATATACCGCGACGGCGTTCGCCAATCCGTTCAAGCGCGTGTTTGGTCTGTTGTACCGTCCGGTGAAGGAGCTGGACATACAGTTCCATCCGGAATCCCGAATGTTCGTAGAAACCATCGCCTACCGCAATGAGACGCGCTCCATATTCGAGGAGGCGCTGTATGGCCCGATGTCCAGGCTGGTACAGCGCGGCGCGCAGCGGGCGCGTATTGTCCAGTCGGGGAACGTGCATCTGTATTTATTGTATATCTTTGTGGCGCTGGTGGTCCTGCTGGCGCTGGCGGGTTAAGGGCGGATGCTCACACAGATTCTGATCGAAACGATCCAATTACTCATCGTCGGACTTGGCGCACCGCTCCTGGTGGGGCTGGTTCGGCGGGTGAAAGCCAGACTCCAGGGTCGGCGAGGGGCCGGCCTGCTGCAGCCATACGCCGATCTCCGCAAGCTTCTGGCAAAAGAGGCGGTCGTGTCGGAGACCACCTCGTGGATCTTTCGGTTTACTCCGTACCTGCTTGCGGCCACGATGCTGCTCTCCGCGCTTCTTGTCCCGCTGCTCACAACCCGGACACCGCTCGGCTTTCTCGGCAACATCATCGTGCTGATGTACCTGTTCCTGCTGGGCACCTTCTTTCTGGCCCTGGCGGGTCTGGATGCCGGCAGTGCGTTCGGCGGTATGGGATCGAGCCGTGAGATGGCCGTGGCCGCGCTGGCTGAGCCGACCGTAATGATTGCGATCTTCGCGATAGCCTTACGGGCCGGCAATACCGGTCTCGATGAGATCATCAGGCGCGGCGCAGCCGATTCGCTGTTGCTGCTGACCCCCGGGCATCTGCTGGCATTTATGGCGTTCTTCATCGTGGCGATTGCAGAGACTGGACGATTGCCGGTTGACAATCCTGCGACGCACCTGGAGCTGACGATGATTCATGAGGCGATGGTGCTGGAGTACTCGGGGCGGCACCTCATGCTGATCGAGTGGGCGGCAGGGATGAAGCTGCTGATCTTCCTGGCGCTGCTCTCGAACTTATTCTTTCCGTGGGGCGTTGCGCTGACGGTGACGCCGCCGGCGCTGGCGGTGGCCTTCGTCGCGTTGGTCGCGAAGGTGAGCGTGCTCGCAGTGGGGATCGCGGTGCTCGAAACGGCGGTGGCCAAGTTGCGGCTGTTCCGCCTGCCGGCGCTGCTGAGCGGATCGTTTGCGCTCGCCCTGTTGGCCGTCATCTCGTTTTTATTCGTCAAATAGGTTGGGTGAATGGTGACCGAACTCTTTCCAAGGCTGGTGACGTTACTCTCGTTCGCAACGCTGGGCGCGGCGTTTCTGCTGATCGTGCGCCGGGACCTCGCCGGACAGGTCCGGATATTCGCGGGGCAATCGTTGATCCTGGCCATTACCGCGGGGGTCGTCGCCGCATTCACGAGAAGCGTTGCATTGGCCAGTGTCGCGCTGGCGCTGGCGCTCTTAAAGGTAGTCGTCATTCCGCGCGTACTCAATCGCGCGGTGGCCAAGATCGGGTTACAACGGGCCGCCTTGCCGTATCTGGGCACGCCCGCGACGCTGGTGGTGTGCGGAGGCCTGGTGGTGATCGCATTTTACGTGATGGCCCCTGTCGCTGCGTCAAATCCGCTCCCTACCGCGGAGGCTATTCCGATCGCCTTTGCCGGCGTACTCATCGGCTTTTTTGTAATGGTGAATCGCCGACGCGCACTGACGCAGATCCTCGGCTTCTTAATGCTGGAGAACGGCATATTTCTGCTTGCGCTGCTGGCCACCTATGGGGTGCCGTTCATCGTGGAAATGGGCGTATTCCTTGATGTGCTGGTGGCCGTGCTGATCATGGAGGTATTCATCTATCGCATCAAAGAGAATTTTGATTCGACTGAGGTGGACCGATTGGGGAGGCTGAAGGGGTAATGCTTATCGCGCTGGTGCTGATGCCGCTGGCCGCTGCGGCCATCCTGATGCTGGTACGCCCACGGGCGTGGCTCGAGTGTATCCACGCGCTCGCGGCGCTTAGTGGACTGGCCGCCGGTCTCATGGTTGCTGCGCGGGTATGGGGGGGCGAGATGCCCACTGCCGTCGGGGGACTGCTTCGCGCGGATGGGCTCTCGGCGTTGATGGTCGTCGTGATCACCCTGGTGGGGGCGATCGCCGCGCTGTACGGAATTGGCTATATCCGGGCGGAATATGACGACACCCATCTGACACGCGTACGCAGTTTCTTCGCGCTGTTTCACGTCTTCATCTTTACCATGCTCCTGGCAGTCACAACCGATAACCTCGGTATCATGTGGGTGGCAATTGAAGGAACGACATTAGCGACAGCCTTTCTGGTGAACCTGCATAACACGCCCAAGTCGTTGGAGGCAGCCTATAAATACCTCATCCTCTCTTCGGTGGGCATTGCGCTCGCCTTTATCGGTACGGCGCTGATGTATTACGCCGGCGCCTCGCGCGCCGGCGAGATTGCGGTGAATTGGACCTCTCTCCGAGCCGCCGCATCATCGCTGAATCCCCAGGTCGTCCGGCTCGCCTTCGCCTTCATCCTCATCGGCTACGGGACAAAGGCCGGCCTGGCGCCGATGCATACGTGGCTGCCGGATGCCCACAGTGAGGCGCCTGCCCCGATCAGCGCATTGATGTCCGGCGTCCTGCTCAACGTGGGACTCTACGCAGTAATGCGTTTCAAGGTGGTGACAGACATCGCGGTCGGCGCACACTTCGCCGGCCCCTGGCTGTTAGGCATCGGGCTGCTCTCACTTACAGTGGCCGCAATCTTTCTTATTGTACCGCGCAATTACAAGCGCATGCTGGCCTATTCAAGCGTCGAACACGTGGGCGTGATCTGCTTGGGATTAGGATTTGGGGGCTACTGGGGCGTACTGGGCGCGCTCCTGCACGTGATCAATCATGCGCTGTCAAAGTCGTTGCTGTTTATCCTGTCGGGAAATATCCTGCTGAAATATCAGACCACCGACCTTCGCCGGGTGCGCGGACTGTTGCGGGCGTCGCCGTTGACGGCCGGCGCATTTGCAGCGGGCACGCTTGCGCTGCTGGGCCTGCCCCCCTTCGGGCTGTTCATCAGTGAGTTTCTGATCTTTCGCGCGGGCGTGGAGAGCGGACCTCTGTGGGTCGTCATTCTGGGGGTGGCGCTGCTCGCCGTCATATTCGCCGGCATGCTCGGCAGCGTGAACCAGATGCTCTACGGAGCGCCCCCGGACAATATGGAACACGGGGATCCGCTCAGGTGGTCGCTGGCGCCGCTGGTAGTCAATTTCTCCTTATTGCTTGTACTCGGGCTGACGTTCCCGCACGCAGTGGCTGAGGCCCTCGAACAGGCGCTGAGGGTGCTCGGGGTGTCCCATGCCTGATCTGAACGGTGTCGCCCGGCAGCTTCGCGCGACGGCGCTGAAGCTGACCGACCTTCGGGTGTACCCTCCGCGGGAGGTGCGAGTCAACATCGAACGGGATGAGCTACCTCCGTTTGCCGATTATGTGCGTGACAGGTTTTGCGCGAAGCCTGAACTGATCGTGGCGGAGGATACACGCGCAGAGCGCGGGGCCTTTACGTTGCGCTACCTCTTCGAACTCGAAGGCGTGGATCTGTTCATCGTCGCGTCGGCGGCAGTCCTGGAGAACGACCGTCGATTTCCGTCGCTTGCAACGCGCTGGTATCTGGCCAGTCGCTTCGAGCGCGAGATGCATGATCTGTTCGGCCTTCTACCGACCGGTCACCCCGACCTGCGTCGTCTGCCGTTGCATCAGTTCTGGCCCGCAGCCTATCACCCGCTGCTGAAGGACGCCCCATCGCCCCCTGCATTTGCGGATGATGGTACGCCCTTCCCGTTTCGCCGCGTGGAGGGCGAGGGGATCCATGAGATCACCGTCGGCCCGGTGCATGCAGGCATTATCGAGCCGGGCCATTTCCGGTTCAGTGTCGAGGGCGAGACCATCGTGAATCTCGAGTCCCGGCTCTATTTCGTGCACAAGGGGATCGAGCGGCTCTTTGAGACAGTCCCGCTCATCCGCGGGGTGGAGCTGGCTGAACGGATTTCCGGCGACAGCAGCGTGGCGCACGCGCTCGCGTTCTGCCAGGCGCTCGAATCGCTGACGGCGCTACAGATCCCGCCTCGCGCGGCCTACCTGCGTGTGGCGCTGCTTGAATTGGAACGGCTCTACAATCACATCGCGGATGTCGGCGCGATCTGCACGGATACCGGCTTTGCGGTCGCAAATACGCATGCCATGAGGATTCGTGAAGATATACTGCGTCTGAATGCCCGATTAGCCGGCCATCGTCTGCTTCGCGGAACGCTGATCGCGGGCGGTGTGAGGTGTGACTTCACGGCAGAGCAGATCGCCGATGCGCGGGAGACGGTGAGGCGCGCAGTCAGTGACTTCGACGAGGTGGTGGAGATCGCGCTGAATAACGGTCTGGTGCTGGACCGCCTGCACGGGACAGGGCACCTGTCGAATCAGACCGCGCGCGAGCTGCAGGTCGTCGGGCCGGCGGCGCGCGCCAGCGGGATCGATCGGGATGCCAGACGGGATCATCCCTTTGCCGCGTATGCGGATCTGCCGCCGCATGTGCCGGTGTACAGTGAAGGCGATGTCTGGGCGCGACTGATGGTGCGGGTAGAGGAGGCGCGCGAGGCCGCTCATCTGATCATGCGCGCATTGGGCGAGATCCCCGAGGGTAAGGTCTCGGCGCCGCTCCCGGCATTGCCGGCGGGCGCGAGCGGGTTCGGTCTGGTTGAGGGGTGGCGCGGGCCGATCTGGCACTGGCTTGTCGCCGGCGAGCAGAATCGGCTTACGCGCGCGAAGATCAAAGATCCGTCATTCGCCAACTGGCCGGCGCTTCATTACGCCATCCTGAAAAACATCGTGCCGGATTTTCCGCTCGTCAATAAAAGCTTCAACCTGTCGTACGCGGGCAACGATTTGTAGGCTCGTGTGTCCCGAACCTTTCACTCCTTTCAAGTTCTGTTCTGACCCGTCATTCCGCCTGCCTGTGCGTCTCTGCACGCAGACAGGTGCTTGACACGCCTGCCCCGTACTGGATACGGGGGAATCCAGTCGAGCCCTCTGCATACCGGCGCCTGCCCCGGACTCCGATCCGGGGTCCGCCGGGTATGACGCACTCGCGGCAAGCCGCGGGGAATGAACCCTCTGAGGATTTAAGCCTGCTGGAGGAAGTACCATCGGCTAACAACCCTTTTTCACACATCATTGCAAGCCGAAGGCGAAGCAATCTCACCGTTCTTCATGACCCGCAGAGCAAAACGGGTGGATTGCCACGCTCCCGTTGGTCGCTCGCAATGACGACGCTACCGGGCCGATCTCTCGGCGAGGACTGCAAGTACATGGGGACACTCCCCCGGAGCCCCGGTAGTGTCCTAATTTGAAAGGGCCTCCCCTGCGGGCGGCATAGGAATTGCTTGACAAGTCATGAGTTCTCGTCATGTCATGATTTTGCTTGACAGGGTAGCAAGAACATATATATAAATATCCCCAACGTGTGTGACTATATTGATTCAATATACGTGATGCCTAATTTGGAAAGGGGTGAATGATGAGTGTCAAATTAGCGTCTCCCCCATTATCCACCGAATCCGATACGGCACACAAAGAGGTCTACCGTTCCAACAAGGTCAACATGCATATCAAAGCCAACGAGCGTTTGATCCTCGCCCTCGATGTTCCACTAGGAAGGCCGCATGGGTTAATTGAACTGTCCGATGCTCGTGCGCTCGTGGAGCAATTAGACGGTGTCGTGTCATTCTTCAAGATCGGCTGGCCGCTCTATATGGCTGGAGGGCAGGCGCTTATTCCAGAGCTCGTTAATAAAGGCAAACGGGTCTTCTTGGATCTGAAGTTCGGTGACATTCCTGAAACGATCAAGAGACTCGTGCTTGTAGCTAGAGATCATGGCGTCAGTTTTATTACAGTGAACACCAGCTTTGATGCCGTGCGGGCTGCCGTGGCAGTGCGAGGCGAATCCGATCTGAAGATTCTGACGGTAACTGTTCTCACAAGCCTAGCAGATGCGGACTTGCGGGAAATGGGCGTTGATACCGATGTTGAGACGTTGGCTCTATACAAAGCCAAGAAGGCGAGTGAATTTTGTGATGGCGTCATTGCTTCTGGAAAGGAAGCTGCGCTCATTCGTCAGAACGTACGCAAGGATTTCTTAATTGTGACGCCCGGCATTCGGCCTGTTGGGCGTGCACACGACGATCACAAAAGGGCGACAACGCCAACTGAAGCAATCAGTGCAGGGGCCGACTACTTGGTCGTTGGACGACCCATTACGCAAGCTGAGAATCCCCGGAATGCCGCCGCTAAGATCATCACAGAGATGCAAGACGCCTTCGATGCTCTCGCCAAGCCGTGATAAGTTGTAGCTTTATCGTCGCATTGGTTGCGGTCTAGCGAGATAAGGTTGCCACAACATCTCCTGGTTCTCTACCTCTGTAGTGGAATCCTTACAGCAACTCCTCCAAAGCCCATATTCTACTAGCCACCCCTGCCGCCATCGCTGGCGTCACCCGCAGGCTCCCATGAATCCGCACAAAATTGTAGTGGGCAAAATGCAAGGCTAACGCATCCTTGAGATTTCGCAGGGACTTTGAAAACGCATTCGTCAGTCTTGTGAACCGCCGCATCTGCATCCGCATGGTCAAGTTCTGCCGCTCGATATACGACGTTGACACATAGCGAGGATCGCGGGGGTCCCGTTGATTGGCGTGGATACCACCTCCGCGACTCGTTGGGGAGAGTAACGGCCCGGACCTGGATTCTCGGCCTGGCAATGCTGGTCGATACGCGGGGCGCCATGAGGGCGGCTGCTAGCGTTTGATGTTTCCATTCGTCAAGGCTCTGCATAGTGACCTCACGCGAGTCTATTCCAGCAATACCTCGTTCAGCTTGGCTTCCCATTCGTCCTCGTCCAGAACCTCGAAGCGGAGCACCTTGTCTTTCATCTCAAGCCCGAGTTCGTTCCAGTTCCGGGACTTCGCCTGCCGGGTGCAAATGTCGAACACCTTGCGGATGTAATTGGTCTTGGCGTTGTCCTTCAGGTGCAGACCCTTGGTTTCAACCACGTAAACGCGCTCGTAATCCGTGTGAGTGGTCCTGTCGGTTGCCGTGAAAATAAAGTCTGGATAAATCCGGTGCTCCCGCCATCCCTGGATCGAGTAGTCATGCCTTGCGCGATTTCGGAACCAGAAGAAAAGCCGATGCTGGTTCTCTAGATACCAGGCAACCGCTTTCTCGGTCTCGTTGAAGTCATCCTCCGGTACCGCCTCGTAAAGACTGAACTCAAGCTGCCCACCCTTCTCCCTTGTCAGACGCTTTGAAGTTGGCTTGATAGCAATAGATTTCGGGAAAGACCAATCGAGGTTGTTGCCGATGATCAGGAAACGAAGCTCGTCCTTTTCCAGCATCGAACAGAAAACCCGCTCGGCCAGTCGGTCTTTCTCGGCTTCAAGTTGCTTCCGCAGTTCTTCGATCAGGAAAACAAAGTTATTGGCAATAAGCCGCTCAGTATCCAGCTTGCCGCCTATCTTACGGAAATGGTTCAAGACCTGCTGGGCGAATTCGTGTGCTTGCCAGGGGTTCGGCACGACGTCACCGATCTGTCGCGTCATAAAGACCGGATCAACGCGGATACCGCCTTCCCTCAAATCGTGAATGCCTCTGGCTTCAATCACTCGATGCCTGTCATCGGTCAGCGTGACGCCGATTTCAACGTCTTTCTCCTCGTACTCGGAAAGCGTCAATTGCAAGACCGGCGTCAACGTCACTTCATCCCACGGAATCCGAGCCGCAATATCCATGTCGTAGTTGACGGGCCTCCAGCCGTGGCTGTTCCTGACCATGAAAACTGGGAGAATCGCTCGACCGGCAGCCATCTTGAAGCGTTCGCGCATGTCGAAAAGCTGGTCCATGCCGTCGCCGGGCATACCGCCGTATTCGTCTTCTGTGGCGATATGTCCGCGCAAATCGCCCAAACCTTCCTGGGCAAAGCCGTCACGAATGCTTTCCAACAATGCATTGGCGCGTTGCTGAAAGCAAAACACATAGCTTTCGTCGAGATCCCGGACTTGGGTCTTTCGCGCGTAGGGTTGTCTCAGAATACGACCGACAAGCTGGGTCAAGGCGTTCTGTGAGGATGGATTCGTCAGAATCGCGAGCACGTAAGCGAACGAGCAGTCCCAACCCTCTTGAAGGGCCTGCTTGGTGATGATGTAGCGGATTTTGCAGTCCCGACCGAGCAGCCCGCCTATATCGTCAACTTCCTTGAGTTCATCCTTTTCGCTCGTTTTGACCGCGATCTGTTCCGCCGGGACGCCCATAACCTTCGTCAAATGTTCCCGGACTTGCTCCGAATGAATGTACCGTCCGCCCTCTTGATTCTTCCCTGTGCGCTCCACTTGAATCAGGCAGATCGGGCGGATGTATATGCCCGTGTTCGCCTCGTATTCCTTGGCCTTTTCCTCCAGCACGTTCCGCTTGTTCACTCCGGCAAGCAGGGTGTCTTTCCAGTCCGGGCTTGCCTTGTTTACGACGTGGAGATCCAACTTGATCATTTCCTCATGGTGCAATTCTCGGCCTGCGATGTCCACGAGGATATTGCTTTGAACCGGCGTCGCCGAAAGTTCGGCAACTAGGCAAGGATTAAACCCGCGCAAGGTCTCCTGTGCCCCATCACTGTAAGCCTTGTGCCCTTCGTCGAGTATAATAACCGGCGAAAGTGTTCTGAGAGTGTTCCCCAATGACGTTTTGATTTGCCGACCCCAAAAGCCGCTTTGCTTCTCGTAGGTGTCCAGATTTGGGAAGCGTGTGAGCGTGGCCTCTTGCGCGATGATGTCATCCTCTGGCGGAAAAAAGTCCTGAAAACCGCCGCTGTCCTTGAAGACCTTCAAGGTCTCTTTCGTCTTCCGGTTGGCCGATGGAAGCATGAGCATCAGTACGATAAGATTTTCCTGCACATCCAGCGGGGCAAAGTGGTCCGTCTTTTCGAGAATCAGCGTGTGCCCACCGCTTGCCAGGTCCAGATGTTGGCGGTACGGGTGATCCCGGTCTTTCAGGCACTGAATCGTCTGGCGGTAAATCTGTGTTGTCGGGACAATCCAGAGCACAAGCCCCGTCTGGCGTTTCCGGTAGATCGTATTCACGAGGTCAATCGTCTTGACCGCCAGCAGCGTTTTGCCACCCCCGGTCGGAAGTTTAAGACAGAATGTCGGTAATGCCTGGCCTAGTCCATTTTTGTGCGGCAGATACCGGCGCGGAAGTTTAGCCTTCTCCCATGCCTTCGCCGCAAAGTCAAAGGCCATGTCGGGATCAGTTATGCCTTCGGCCTTCTTCTTCAGATCGGCCAGAAGTTCAAGGTAACTCCTAATCCCGGCTAACGCTCTTTGCTGGTATTCCTTCAGTCGCATCCGTCACCGCGTGAGTTCGTAAATCTCATAGGGCAACTGCGCAAAATCAATCCGAAACTGGTCAAGGTGTTCTTGGTCCAGATACTTGGTCGGTGCGAAGACCAGCCGACGTTTGTCCTTCTTTAGGGGCGGCAGACTCTTCGCCATGTCCAGCGTCAATGCCAAATTTTTCAACTTCGCAACGTCGGGCTCATAGAAAAGGAAAACCTGGTAATTCCGACTCTCGCCGATGAAGCGCCTCTTTTCGTTAATTGCCCTCTCGTCGAATTCCTCGCCGGTCGCCGTGTAGAAAACGTAACGGGCAAGTTCTTCGTAGGTCGGCAAGCCGTTGCCATCGAGGATGCTTTCAAGTTCGATGGCCTTGCCGAGCTTGAAGAAGCTGAACGAACCGCCGAGGCCCTTTCTCAGAGCCTCGTCCTTCGATATCGGCACACCCTTGATTACGCGCCGAACACGCTCCGCTGTAATGGAATCCGCATAGTCTTCGCACTCAACCAGAATGAAGCGGCGAGAGCCCTTGTCGGACTCATTCAAAGCAAGGACGGCGTGGCCGGTAGTGCCAGTGCCAGCGAAGGAGTCAAGAACAAGGGCGCGTTGGTTTCCTTGAGTGACATATCGAATCAGACGAGCAAGAACCTCATGGTCTTTGGGATTCTCGAACACTTTCTTGCCGAAAATGCTGACAAGCACGTTTGTTGCCTGCAAAGCGCTCCTGTAAAAGTAACTCCCCGCAACCTGGATGCCGATATCCGATGCGTCCTCTTCTTCGCCATTTCCGTTACTCTCAGGAGACAAAGAGCGCACGAGATACGTTTTCCGAATGGGTGGTTCTGTGTGATCCTCGCGGAAGACGACAACGCCAGCGGCAATCATCTCATTCATCTTCTCAATCGTGGCATATCGCCAGCCACCTTCCGGCACCACACAAGGTTTGCGTGTCTTGGGATGGATTACATCGTAAGAAGGACCGCCGCCGCCCGGCCATGACATATTGTCATCACGCCACACGCCATTATCATCGACATTTCCGTACCGCGAATGCTTCTTCGATGGGTGGTTCTTGGGGAGTTGTTTGTAGAAGTCACGTAATCCTTCCTGAATAGCATTGCTGTCGCTGCCATGTAGCGCACGAAGGCGAAGGTATTCGTCCTGAATCTCTTTCGCGCCCGGCTTGTCTTCGCGCCAAATGGTTTTGCGCTGTTTAAGCGTGTCCATCGACCGGGCATAAATCAGGATGTACTCATGGCCCACGGAAAACAGTTTGGCATCGTTTTTTCGGCCCTTCTCGCAGACCAATTGGGCAATGAAATTCTCCTCGCCGAAAACCTCGTCCATGAGACAACGAAAATGGTGCGCCTCGTTGTCGTCAATCGAAACCATAATGACACCTTCGCTCTTCAGTAGGTCTTTAAGAATCTTCAGCCGGGGCATCATCATGCAGAGCCACTTGTCATGTCGGGTCAGGTCCTCTCGGTCAACGACCTTGCCCAGCCAGTCCTGCATCATGGGCGAATTAACGCTGTCATTATAGGCCCACTTTTCATTGCCCGTGTTGTACGGGGGATCAATGTAGATACAGTCGATCTTCCCGGCGTAAAGCGGAAGGAGCGCCTTCAGTGCCTTAAGGTTATCGCCGTAGATAATCAGGTTGTCATGCAGAGTCACCTTGTCCGTCAGGCTCTTGGCCTTGACCGGGACAAGTTCGTGATACTTCACTAGCAAATGATGATTCTGCACGAACGTTTTGCCCTTAAACTGTAGTTGCGCCATGAAGACCTCGCTTAATCATTGTGGGCAAACCGGTATTTGCGCTCCCGCGCAAGAAATGCATCCTTCCCGCCTTCAAGAATCTTGGTTACCCGTTCGCGCACGCTCTCATTATCGATGCCACCTTCCCCGGCAATGTGTCCCCTGATTTGAGGAAGCCCATCTTCGGGGCTTTCTCTGGGTTCAGTGTCCAGAACGACGATTTTTTCACTTTCGGCGTTGACCAGCATATTGGCGTTATGGGTTGCAAAAATGATCTGTTGCTGGTGCTTCAGCTCTTGAATGGCCGGCAGAATGTCATTTGTGATGAATGCGTTGTCGAGGTCGTCTTCAGGTTGGTCAATCACCAGCAACCCATCGGTCTGCGCGAGCAAAATCAGGAAAAGTGCCGTTGCCTTTTGCCCAACGGATGCTTGCTGAATCGAGATGTAGTCTTCGGTATCAACTTTACGCCGCAATTCCATGTTCACCGAGTCCGGGACGTACTGACATAGCAGCCGGCCGATTTGTTTGTCATCAAAGCTCGTCATCAAGTCCACCACTTTGGCAAGGATCGGCCCGGCCCACGAGCATGCCGTCGGTCCCTTGTCGGGGACGGTTCGTCCCAGGGTCTTGTCTTGGCCGTGCTCAAAAACAGCAAGCATGTAGTCCGCAAGTTCGGTCCACAATTCCGCGGGATGCGAGGACAAGGAACGAGCGGGCACTTCCTTTCGGATAGCTATCTCAAGCTGCTCTGCGTCTCGGCTGTTGAACTTGCGGCCATCCTTGACGTACCCCTGAAAGTCCGAAATTGCCCGCCGGATGTCACCGGCATGGACAACCCTCATTCGCACGCGCTGCTTTGTGCTCGTTGTCAGGGCATCGGCTAAGTTCACGTAGATCTCGCCCTCCTCGGATCGGCATTGCCGCAAACGGGAGACCAATTCGCGTCGCTGTGTACGTGCTTGGTTCAGCCGGGTATCCAGTTCGTCAAAGTGCGAGATGCGCGAGTCAATTTCCTGCAGCCGGGCCTGAAGAGGCTCAAGAAGAGTGAGGTTGATCTTATTGGCCTCCATCTCTTTCTTGGCTTCGCCGTATGCCACGGAATGCTCGGCGATTCGTTCGGTTATCAGCGCGTTCTCTGTGCTCTGCGCCAGAGCATCGGTATTTTTCAGCCAGGAAGTTGCCACGCCTCTGAGGGCAGCAATTAGGTCATCCACCTGCTTGAGAGCGGCGGTGCGCACGGTCAAAAGAGAGGATTCCGCGCCCGTTTGAGTATCAGGCAACGTCTTTGATGCGCGCCTCTTCTTATCCTCTATCGCTTTGACGGCCTTAGTCTGTTCGGCGTGGATGTCGCTCAGGGCAGCAAACAGATCGTTTCGTGCCGTTTCAAGAAGCGTGAACTGCTGATGTGACTGAAATGCCGGATGTGCAGCGCGACTCTTAATCTTAAGAAGTTCCTCGTTGAGGCGTGCGCGCTCCGCTACCAAACGCGGCTTCTGGATGAGTTCCAGTGCCCATGATGCCATATCCACAGAGAGTTTTTCGATTTCGTCCGCGAGTTGACGCGCTTGGCGCTCCTTCGCGTCCACCTGTGAGAGCTGGTCGGACTTCAGAAAGGAAAAGAGGTTGACTCCGCCCCGCCGTTCCGGGTCGAGCGAGAAAAATGACTCGTCACGGACTATGTTGGCAAGTTCGCGTTGACCGAAAAATCTGAGATTCAACAGAGCCGACGGAGATCGCGTCGAGACCGGAACCCCGCCTTCGCAGCGTTCGTCCGCGCATTCGAGGATTTCTGGTGGACCTTCTCCTTTTCGCCGGATGCGGTAGAACTTCTGACCGCCTTTAACGGAAAGGTCGATTTCTGTTTCGGGCAAGAGTGTGCCATCGGTCTTGTCCTCTTTCCGAAGCCATAAAATACCTTTATTTGGGCGGTCATACGTTTCACCGGCGCGCTGGTATTGGCAAGCGTGGGAAACGTATTCGAGGAGGCAGGATTTGCCAGTGCCTCGTCCCCCTATGAGGCATGTCATGTGTGGGTTGAAGTCCAGTTGAAGATCGTCAAAGAAAACGGTTTTTCGGACCCGCATACGGAGAATGGTCCAGTCTGGATCATGAAATATTGCTGGGGAAAGGAATGTCTTGTTGTTGAGGAGTGCCTGCCGAACTCCTTCAATCGTGAAACTACCGAGTTTCACATAAGAAAGCATCGCAGGCTGGAGAGCGTCAAAGGTGCGCGCGTCTGAGGTCTGCAACCATGCAACGGGTGCGTCGGTGTAGTCTTCGAGCTCACCGTTGAGAACACGCTTAGTAAAATCATCCAGCTCAGTGTATGGCTTGCTTATTATGAAGCCATCGGCTAGTCCGACAACTTGACGGAAAATGTTGCGGAGTCGGGTTGCCGTGTCTCGGTCTTCAAGGATGCCTTTGTGGCCAGTAGCAACAACAAGGGCAATGAGTCGAGAGCGGAAGCGGTCATGCGCTCGGTCCAACAGGCTACAGAGGTTCAATCTGCTTTCATGCCATCGCCCCTGTTGAAGTTCCAGACTCTCGTGGACACGGGTGTCCAGGTCATTGACCTCGTTGTCGTCCGGGTTTGCCAAAAGGATGACTTGGATTTGGTCGGATGAGGTTAGCTCATAACCGGGGAATACAACCGGGACATCTTGTCGTCCTGCTGCCAACATGCGGCGCGCAACATCCCGTACGGTCTTTGCGCCACCGTGAAAGATGCTGTTGTGCTGTGGTATGCCAATAACCTGTCGACCCGACTGGAAAACTCGGGGCAAGTAATCCTCTTCAATGAACTGATCCAATGGCTTGTTGCCGGTCGGGTCTTGCCAGTCTGGGTGAGCGTGCAGGTGAAAATCACAGGCATAAGGGCGAGCGCCCAGCTTTTCCCGGTCACTGTCCCGAAATGAAACTCTCGAGTTATTCCTTGTCACTGCAAGACTCCTCATGGTCAAAATGTTAAGTCCACAGTGTAACCGGTCTTTCGCACAAGTGAAAAACCAGAGAGCCGAATGAAGCAAAACCCTGTGGGCCACCTGAGAAGCGTATATAAAAGGAGTGGACGGCGGGAGACCCTTTCGCCCACAAGATGAGGATAATGATACGTCAAACGATACTCCCCTTCAAGCTGGAACAGGCGGATGGTAGTATCCTGATTTGGAAGTAGGTGCACTCACGAGATCTTCAAGTTAGGATACTACCCTGAACCCCGAGCATAGTGATTGATCGCGCAACTCATTTATCTGTCTGCCGTTGGTTAGAACACCCCCTCACCCACACCCTCTCCCCGAAATGGGGGCGAGGGGAAGGGAGGGATTTCATGCTCATGGGTGTGCCGCAGGCGCATAGGATATTGCGAGCACCCAAGGGTTCGCGGCAATCTCGGTGCAGAACGGCGGGATTGCTTCGCTACACTCGCAATGACGCATCCCAATGTCCATTCCCCGGTGAGCCCCTATCAGCTTTACAAGATTCAGCGTTTCCGATAAGATGAATATTTTCGTTGCAGCGGTCGGCTGCGCTGTCTGGAGTCCGGGGAGAGTTCGAGTGTGAAAGGGTTGTTCGATAATCTTGGGCTGAGGGCGAAACTGCTCCTGATGATGTTCTCCCTCCTGCTGCTGACGTTCGCCTCGCTGTTCGCGTTGTATTGGCACGCAGAGCTGGCGCTGATCGAGCAGGTGGAGAAACACACGATGGATCTGTCCACCGCGATTCAGATCAGCGTCGAGCGCCTCACCTCCCAGGAGCGGACCGATGAGGCGCGTCTCCAGGACTATGTCAACCGCCTGCAACGAAAAGGCGTGAATGAGATCTCTATCGTCAGCAATGAGGAGGAGGTCATCGCCAGCAGCAACCCGAAGAGAGTGGGCGCGATGATTGACCCAAGCCACCGGGATCTGTTCATTACGGCCAGGCTGGGAGACACCCTGAAAACCGAGCACGGGCAAAAGAACTATAATCTGATTGTACCGATCGTAGTCGGGAATCAGCGGATGGGTTACGCCCTGATCAGCATGGTGTTGGACGATTTCGCCCAGATCTCGCAACTGAACTTCATCAAGCGTCTGATTGCCACCGTACTGGTCTTTGGCCTTGGGATGGCCGCCTCCCTCGTTCTGTCATGGAAATACACTAGACCGATCGATCAGGTGGTCCAGGCGGCGCGTCGAGTGGCCCAGGGTGATCTCCGGGATACCTTACCGGTCGAGGGGCACGATGAGATCGGTGAGCTGACCGCGAGTTTCAACGATATGGTGCAAAAGCTGCGGGCAAACAAGGAGTTGGAGCAACGCCTACACCAGGCTGAGCGCCTCTCCAGCATCGGCCAGTTGGCCTCGGGCATTGCGCACGAAATCCGCAATCCGTTGAACTTCATCAACCTGAGCATCGATCATCTGCAAAGCCGGTTTTCACCCGCCGATCCCGGCTCGCGCGAGGAGTTCACCTATCTGGTCTCGTGGGTGAAAAGCGAGATCCACCGCCTGAATACGATGATTACCAATTTCCTGACCTACGGGAAGCCGCTCAAGCTTCAGCCGCGCCCATCCGATCTGACCTCGCTGCTCCATGATGTGGTGAAGATGGTCAGCGGTAAGGCCGAAGAACAGGGGATCGAAATCGATTGCGGCTCCCTGGAAGCATTGCCGATACTGTCGGTAGATGGGGAGCAGATCAGGACCTGTTTCGTCAACGTCCTGGTGAATGCTCTCCAGGCTATGCCTCAGGGGGGGAAGCTGGCGATCGCAACCAGGCTGGTGAACGAGACCGATTCGTCCGGGGGTCCATCGCCACTCGCCGCGAGCAGGCGCTGGATCGAGGTCAGTTTTCAGGATACCGGGCATGGGATCGCCACGGCAGACCTGCCGAGGGTGTTCGAGCCGTACTTTACGACCAAGGAGGTCGGGATCGGATTGGGATTGGCCCTGACGAAGAAGATTGTGGAAGAGCATGGAGGGACGATTGCGTTGGAGAGTATTCCAAACCGGGGCACTACGGTGAGCATCCGGCTACCGGTGGAGGAGCAGGTCTGATGCGTGAGGGACGGATCCTGGTAGTCGACGACGAGGGTCCCCAGCGAGAGATCCTTCGGACCATCCTATCGGCTGAAGGCTATTCGGTTGAAACGGCACCGGGAGGGACGGAGGCCTTACGGCGCTGCCAGGAGAAATCGTATGACCTGGTGCTGACCGATCTTCGAATGCCGGGAACCGACGGCCTCTCCCTTGTGGAGCGGCTGATCCGAGACGACCCCCCCACCCTAGTCGTTCTGATGACCGCCTACGGCTCGCTGGATTCGGCCGAGCAGGCGTTGAAAAAGGGGGCCTTCGATTATCTGACCAAACCGCTGGAGCGGGAGGAGCTGCTCCTGACGGTAAAAAGGGCCTTCGAGCGCATCCAGTTGAGCCGGGAGAATCGGTTGTTGCGACAGCAGGCAGAGGAGCGTTTTCGCATCGAAGGGATCGTGGGCAGCCATTTCCGGATGCAGGAGGTCTTTGAGAAGATCCAAAAGGTCTCAAACAGCAACACGACCGTGCTCCTCATAGGAGAGAGCGGGACCGGGAAAGAACTGATCGCCAGAACCATCCATCGACAGAGTCCACGCAAAGATCGCCCGTTTATTGCCGTCAACTGCGCGGCCATCCCTGAGAGTCTGCTGGAAAGTGAGATCTTCGGCCATGAACGGGGCGCGTTTACGGGGGCCGTAGACCGACGGGCCGGCTGCTTTGAGCTGGCGAACGGCGGGACGATTTTCCTGGATGAGGTCGTCGAGATGCAACTGCCGACCCAGCCGAAATTCCTACGTGTCCTGCAGGGAGAGACGTTCAGAAGGCTGGGAGGAAAAAGTGAGATCGACGTTGACGTTCGCGTCATCGCCGCAACCAATCGGGATCCTGTCGAAGCGGTCAAAGACGGGCTTCTCCGGGAGGACCTGTTCTATCGACTGAACGTGGTCTCCATTGGAATCCCACCTCTCCGCGAGCGAAGCACCGACATCCCTCAACTCGTCGACTATTTCATCATAAAGCACGGTGGGAGCGCGGGAAAGCCGATCCGGGGGATCAGCAACGGAGCCATGCGGCTCCTGATGAACTATCACTGGCCCGGTAATGTCCGACAACTGGAGGCGGTGATCGAGCGGGCAAGCCTGCTCTCTGAAGGGCCTGAGATTCAGCATTATGATCTGCCTATCGAGGTTCGGTTCTTTGACCTTCCGGTCCTGTCTGCCTCATCGAGTATACCCGGCAGTAAGTTCGCCATCGAGATTCCCGAGCAGGGGATTCACTTTGAGGCGCTGGAGCGCGACTTGATCCTGCAGGCTATGGAGAAGTCCGACTGGGTGATCACGAAGGCGGCGCGCCTCCTGGGGTTGAGTTACCGGACCCTGCAGTATCGTCTGGAGAAATTTCAGATCAAACGGGACACAAAGGCCGCCTCCATAACTTCGGAGAGCGGATTCACTGAGCAAGGAGAACAACGGAAAGGGGGGATGTGAGTGGGAAGCGTGGTCAAGAAGCGGCGGCAAAAGATGAGCAAGCATAAGCATAAGAAACTGCTGAAGCGGACCAGGCACCAGCGTCGGAAGAAGTAAAGCCGGGCATTAAACGTTCGAGCGGCCAGGCTGTTCTAAGGAATAGATTTGAGGTAATGTGCCCTGCAAGAATACCGTTGCTGGGCTGGGCCGATCGGACGGGGGATGACTCTCGGTGAGAGACAAAGGCCTTGCGCGAGGCGGATTTCGAACTGATCGATCGATTCTTGCAGGGCGATGGGACGGCGTTCGACGAACTAGTCCGGAAGCGCCAACGGGAGGTGTACAACCTGGCCTACCGGATGACCCGGAATGCCGACGACGCGCGGGACGTTTCGCAGGAGGCCTTCTTGCAGGTATATCGGAACTTAAGTCGATTTGATCGCCGTTCCAGCCTTTCTACCTGGCTGTACCGGATCGTCGTCAACCTGTGCCTCAACCATTTGAATCGGGGCTCGCGAGCCCTCTACGCGACGGTCGACCAGCATCCTGATCCGGCCGATTTGGCGAAGGGGTCGCTTGCTCGGCTGGAGGAAAGGGAGCAAGCGGACGCGCTTACCCGCGCCATCGAGACCCTTCCACCGCAACAGCGGGCAAGCCTGACGTTGCGGGTTCATCATCACCTCGCGCACCGGGAGATCGCAGAAATTCTGGGGGTCTCCGAGGCAACCGCTAAGGTGCACTATTTTCATGCCGTACAGACGTTGCGGCGTAAGCTGGCACACTGGCGCGAAGGTGCGTGAGGAGGGAAGGCTGCTGCCATGAGATGCGAAGACGTTAAGTTCGATCTGTTGGAGTTGATCGAGGGGGAACTGCCGAAGGCGCGTCGCTCTGAGGTCCTTATCCATCTTGATGACTGCGCGGCGTGTGCGGCCGAGTTTTCTGCGTATCATGATCTCCTGACGCTTGTGCAGGTCGACCCGGTTCCTGAGCCGTCGCCAGGCTTTTGGGAAGAGTTTCTGCCTTCGGTGAAACAGCGAATTGGGCAGGAGGCCTCCAGGCGCAAGCCGACACCCGCCGCCTGGTTGACCGGCGTAAGATCGTGGTTGACGTTCCGGCCACGCCTCATCGCCGGCCTGGCGGTGGCGGCCGTATCAATGTTCATCGTCGTTCGGTTACCGGGCGTGTTGCCCGTGAGGGTGAATCGACAGGCAGCACCGGTTTTGACGGAAAAGCTCATCGGGCAGACTGGCGCGGCGCACACTGTGGCAGTGATACCTCGTTCCGATCGCAGGAACCAACAATCCGGCGAAACGTTTGTGGTGGCCGGAGAGGTCGTCGAGGAGCCTTCGATCCTGATGGCGGCAATTCGGCGGCTCGGCGGGGTGGATGAAATTGCGGATCGACTCGAAACAGCCTGGGTTCTGCGCCCGGAGGCCGATCTGGCAGACTCACTCGCCTCGCTCAACGAGGAGGAGCGCCAAGTCCTGCTGAATCACCTGAGTCATCTGAGAATGTCAGAGTCATGACACAATTACGGGAGCAATGCTCGGTCCGGTCTTGGCCTGTGACGGTAGCCGTCGTGGGGCTACTCTGGTTGTGCGGTCCGGTCTCAGAAGTCATGGCACAACCGCTTGTACCTGCCGCTCCGAAGGCGCCTGGGATGCCGGAGGGGAGACGCTTGATCGAAACGATCAAGATATGGAAGATGACTGAGGCACTCAATTTGGACGAAGATCAAGCCGCCAAGCTGTTCCCAAGACTGGCCCAGTTGGAGGCTTCACGACGTGAATTTCACAGGCAACAGCGTATGTTGCGTGATGAGCTGACCGAACTTCTGAAGCAGCAGCCCTTACGCGACCAGGAGGTCAAGGCGAGACTCGAACGGTTAGAGCGCGCTGAAATCGACTTCAGAGGGCGAGAGCAAGTCATTAGGGGGGGGCTCCGGTCGATCTTGAGTGTAGAACAGCAGGCCCGGCTCGCCCTGTTCGAAGATCGATTTGAGAGTGAGATGCGCCGCGCCATCCAGGACCTTCGGCAGCGTCATCGGGGATTGCCCCCAGGTCCCGGCCAAGGCATCGAAGCGCCCGGCCCGAAGGATCAGCCTCCGACCCCTATGGAGAGCGAGTTGCCGCGCAGATAACGATCCGATTCGTTGACCGTGGCAATACGTCATGCCAGCCCGTTCGACCCATGAGGACGAAAGGATCGAGCGGACCCCGTGAGGCAGCGGAGCAATCTTCCGCTGCCGTTTTTGTTTTCGCCTATCTGCGTGCCTCGCACAGGCAGAGAGGCCCAGGGTGTCGTGGAATCCAGACTGACGAGCCTGTTCTTGAACCGGAACTTCGTGCCGAACGGCCCCGTCTCGCGACATCGCTCCAGGAGACGGAAGAAGAGCTGCTGATAGAGTTTCCCATGGACGATGTGCATTGGCATAGGAGAGGGAGGAGCGCTTCGGAGCCGAGATGCCCAGATGGACGAGCTTGCCTTCGCAGGTCTGCAGTCCTTGGCAGATCTCTTGTAAGGAGTGCGCTCGGCCGAGCTGGCAGAAGAGCATGGCGACGAACTGGCCCCAACTGTTAAAGCCCTTGGCATGCCGCTCGGCCCTGGTTGCTCGAACCAATTGTTCACACTCGAGCCTGGGAAAGAGTTGCAGGATTTGGCTGAACATGCTACAGACCTTTATGGTTGGGTCCTCCTTGGTTGGGGGTGATTGCCCGGGCGAACATGCACACCTTATCGTACCGTCGAGGGCTTAACCCTCGAAAGCTATTTTGGATGAGAGTGCTGCAACTTCCTCGATTCCGGGAACTTGTCCCGCTTAGCCGTAGCATACTGGAGGCGGCACGCAGAGCTGCCGCCCCTTCGCCGATCTATGCCGTCGGCGGCTATGTGCGGGATCTCCTCCTTGGTCGAGAAAATGCCGACATCGATTTGGTGGTTGAGGGCGATGCCATCGCCATAGCCGGACGCCTGGCGCACTCCCTCAAGGCGGTGGTCGCGTCTCACCCCAGGTTCGGAACCGCCCATCTGCGGCTTCCTGGAGGCGGAAAGCTCGATCTCGCCACCGCCAGGCGGGAACGATACCCGCACGCTGCCGCGCTGCCGGAGGTTCAGCCCGCCCCCCTCCTTGCCGATCTGTTTCGACGCGATTTCAGCATTAATGCCATGGCTGCCCGCATCGACCGTCATCGGTTCGGGCCGCTAATCGATCCGTTGGGAGGACTCCGGAACCTGGAGCATGGTCGGATCAGAGCCTTGCACGAGCAGAGCTTCATCGACGATCCTACCCGGCTTTTCCGGACAGCCCGATTTGAGGGTCGATACCGATTTCTTATTGCTCGCTGTACTCTGCGACTGATGAAGGCCGCAGTGAAGGAGGGGGCGGTCGGGCATCTTGCCGGCTCGAGAATCTTCAGGGAGCTCTACTTGATCGCGCAGGAACCATCGGCACCCCACATTATCTGGCGGCTCAGGGATCTGGGCGTATTGACGGCTATTCATCCGGGACTGGCCCTCCCTGGGACCGCCTTTGGTCTGCTCGATCGGGTGCGGCAGGTTCTCGATCAGGCTCTGCCGATACCGTTGGCGGGGAAAGTCGATGTAAGTCAGACGGTTTTCCTTGGGATGTTGTATTTTCTTCATCCGAAGACGTTTATCGCGGTTCTTAAAAGGCTCGCGCCGCCCCACCGGGTCGCCGAAAAGCTTGCGATTGATTACAAGGCATGTCGAAATACCGCACGGGCGCTGACGCGCGCCGTTGATCTTCGCCAAAGCCGGATCGCCAGGCTTCTCGATTCTTTGTCACCGGAGGCGAAGGTCGTCCTGCTGGCTATTCTTGCGAAGGGACCGGCACGGGAGGCGGTGTTCCACTACCTCACGACGTCATGGCAAATCGTTCCGCTGCTCAAAGGTCACGACCTGCGCCAGTTGGGGCTGAAGCCTGGCCCCATCTACCGGCAGGCCTTGGCTGCGCTGCGCTCGGCTAAGCTGGATGGGCGTCTCCACACCAGAGAGGACGAGACGTCGTTTGTCCTTCAGCGCTTCGCCGGAGGGCGCCTTCAAGATTGACAAGGGTGTGTCCCTCTGTTACGGTTACTCATAGTAATAGCCATGGTCCTCGGTGGCCCGAGACGCAACAGACTCGATGGACATTTTTCGAGCACAAAGGCATGTCTGATCTGACACAGTTCATTCTGAATTTGAGCGTGAGGCTGCCGGCCATCCTGGCAGCCTTGACGTTTCACGAGTATGCCCACGGGTGGGTGGCCGACAAACGGGGCGATTCGACGGCAAGGTTGTTAGGCCGCCTCACCTGGAACCCCCTCAGCCACCTGGATCCCATCGGGACTCTGGCCCTGATCTTCACGCCGGTGGGTTGGGCCAAGCCGGTTCCGGTAAATTTCAACAACCTCCGACATCCGAGGCGCGATATGGTCTTGGTGGCAGCAGCAGGGCCGGGCGCGAACCTCATACTCGCCTCCGTGTGTGCCGGGTTGCTTCGACAATTCGACGGGACTGAGGGGATGGATGAATCTGCTGCCTGGTTGCTTTCATGGTTTACTCCGGTCTATCACATGTTGCGCTGGAGTGTATTAATCAACGTCGCGCTGGCTGTCTTTAACTTGATTCCGGTGCTGCCGCTTGATGGCGGTCGCGTCATGGCCGGGCTTTTGCCCCCGCGGCAGGCGGCCTCATATGGCAGGCTGGAGCGGTACGGCTTTGTAATTCTCATCGTGCTGATCTTCAGCGGCGTGGTCGATCGATTGATCTGGCCGCCTATTGCGCTTGTCGCCGGGTTGTTGCTCGGCGCGTAGGTCCGAGAGGAGTACGGCAGTCGATGCCGAAGGATCGGGTTTTGAGCGGGATGAGACCGACGGGTCGGCTCCACCTGGGCCATCTGTTCGGGGCGTTAGACAACTGGCGCCGACTACAGGAAGCGTATGAATGCTTCTTTTTCGTAGCCGACTGGCATGCACTGACGACTGAGTACGCAGACACAAAGAGCATTCGGGACAATATCTGCGAGATGGCCCTGGATATGCTGGCAGCCGGGATCGATCCCTCGAAGGCAACCCTTTTTCTACAATCTCGGCTTCACGAACATGCGGAGCTGTACCTGTTGCTGTCGATGATTACACCGGTCCCCTGGCTGGAGCGAAATCCGACGTACAAGGAGCAACAGCAAGAGCTCACCACGAAAGATCTCAGTACCCATGGGTTTCTGGGGTACCCGGTTCTCATGGCCTCGGACATACTCATTTACAAGGCCAATCATGTGCCGGTCGGGATCGATCAGGTGCCCCATCTGGAGTTGGCCAGAGAGATCGCGCGCCGATTCAATGCGCTGTACGGTGAGGTGCTCGTTGAGCCGCAGCCCCTTCTGACAGAGTTTGCGAAGGTTCCCGGCACCGACGGCCGCAAGATGAGCAAGAGTTACGGGAACGCCGTCTTTCTGTCCGATTCGCCCGAGCAGGTGGCCGCAAAGATCAAGCCGATGGTGACGGACCCGGCTCGGGTGCGCCGGCGTGATCCCGGTAATCCTGATGTCTGCCCGGTCTTCGACCTGCACAAGATCTTCACTCCAAAGGCGGAGCGGGACACCGTCATCGATCCCGGCTGTCGGACGGCAGGGATCGGATGTCTGGACTGCAAGGGCGTCTTGCTCCAGCATATGCTTCCCGCACTACGTCCTATCTACGAGCGGCGTCAGGATCTGGCGGCTCGCCCGGAGATTGTCCAGGAGGTCCTGGAGGACGGGTGGGCCAGGGCCAAGAAGGTGGCAGGAGAGACCTTGTCAGAGGTCAGGGCTGCGATGCATATGTAACATCAGCATTCAGCTAATACCTGATGGCTGATAGCTGATCTCTTGAGGTGAACAAATGGTTGATCGCTCAATTCCGGAAGGACTGACGTTTGACGACGTACTCCTGATCCCCGCTAAATCAGAGGTCCTCCCACGGGATGTCGATGTGCGAACCCGTCTGACCAGACGGCTGACTATCAACATTCCGGTCGTCAGCGCCGCGATGGATACGGTAACCGAGGCCAGGATGGCCATTGCGCTGGCCCGGGAGGGGGGGATCGGTATGATCCATCGGGCACTCCCTCCGGATCGGCAGGCCCTTGAAGTGGACAAGGTCAAGAAGTCCGAGAGCGGAATGATCGTAGACCCGATCACGATCTCACCGGATCAGAAACTATCCGACGCCCTGGAACTGATGCAACACTATCGGATTTCAGGCGTTCCTGTTACGCAGAACGGAAAATTGGTCGGCATTCTGACCAATCGGGATATCCGCTTCGAGACCAAGCTTGACCTGAAGATTGCCCAGGTGATGACCAAAGATCGGCTCATCACGGCGCCGGTCGGTACCAGTCTGGAGGAGGCAAAGGAGATCCTGCACCGGAACCGGATCGAGAAGCTGCTGGTGGTGGATGATGCGTTCAATCTCCGCGGTCTTATTACCATCAAGGATATTGAGAAGACGATCAAGTACCCGAACGCCTGCAAGGATGAGCTCGGGCGATTGCGCGTGGGCGCAGCCGTCGGCGTGAGCGATGAGACGCCGGACCGGGTAGATGTGTTGGTTAAGGCCGGCGTCGATGTCCTGGTGGTAGATACCGCCCACGGCCACAGCAGTGGGGTCGTAGAGACCGTTGCTATGATCAAGCGGCGGCATCCTGACACCGAGGTGATCGCCGGCAACATTGCGACAGCCGAAGGGGCCGAGGAGCTGATCAGGGCGGGGGCCGACGGACTGAAGGTCGGGATCGGCCCTGGATCTATCTGTACAACCCGGATGGTCGCCGGAGCGGGGGTCCCGCAGATTACGGCGATCGCGGACTGCGCGAAAGTCGCCGATCAACATGGCGTTCCGATCATTGCCGACGGCGGCATCAAGTTTTCGGGCGATGTGACCAAGGCGATCGCGGCCGGGGCGCATGTCGTGATGCTTGGGAGTCTGCTGGCTGGGACCGAGGAAAGCCCCGGCGAGACGATCATCTTTCAGGGACGGACCTACAAGGTCTACCGCGGCATGGGTTCGTTGGGTGCCATGCAGCGTGGCGGCAGGGATCGGTACGGCCAGGAGGCGGAAACGGAGGAATACAAGCTTGTTCCCGAGGGGATTGAGGGGCGTGTTCCCTATAAAGGGACACTGGCCGGCAGCATGTATCAACTGGTTGGAGGGCTCCGATCCGGGATGGGCTATTGCGGCTGCTACACCATCGAGGAGCTTCGGCAGAAGGGCCGCTTTATTCGGATCACCTCCGCCGGGCTCCGCGAGAGCCACGTGCATGACGTCATCATCACAAAAGAAGCGCCGAACTACCGGCTGGACTGACGCGCGTTTATCGCGTCATTGCGTTGACGCGTTTATATACTTCTGGTAGCTACTCCACCTCACACTCGAATGGGTCGTTAGACTCCCCGCAAACACAACAAACGCAATAGACGCAAGAAATACAAGAAACGTAGTACGTAACCAACGCATGAGTGTATGAATAAAATTCTCATCCTCGATTTCGGTTCGCAGTACACGCAGTTGATCGCCCGACGCGTCCGTGAACTGGGTGTCTACTGCGAGATCCATCCGTTCGACCTGCCGCTAGACAACATCAAGGCGTTTAATCCAAAGGGGATCATTCTTTCCGGTAGTCCGGCCAGTGTCTACCAGCCGGACGCTCCCCTGTGCCGGCGCGAGATCATCGAGCAGGGCGTACCGGTCCTCGGGATCTGCTACGGGATGGGGGTGCTTGGACACTTCTATGGTGCCGTCTCGACCCGGGCAGCCAACCGAGAATATGGCCGGGCATCTCTGACGATCGACGACGATTCCGATCTCTTTGCCGGCCTCAACAATGGGCTCACTGTCTGGATGAGCCACGGCGACAAGCTTGAGGCGATGCCAGACACGTTTCGTCGCCTGGCCCACACGGCGAACGCGCCGTTTGCCGCGATTCGCCATCGAACCCAGCCGCTCTTTGCGGTCCAGTTTCACCCGGAAGTTGCTCATACTGACAGCGGGAAGGCGATCCTCGGGAATTTTCTGTTCAAGGTCTGCGGCTGCGCCCACGATTGGGAGATGCATTCCTTCGCCGAGATGGCCATCGATCGGATTCGGCGTCGGGTGGGGGATCAGAGGGTGCTCTGCGCCCTGAGCGGGGGCGTCGACTCTTCGGTTGTCGCGCTGTTGGTTCACCGGGCGATCGGTCCGAAGCTCACCTGCGTCTTCGTCGATAACGGTCTGCTCCGAAAGGGGGAAGCCGCCCAGGTGGAACAGGCCATGGGCGAGCACTTGGGCGTTCACCTGGTCTCGGTTGACGCGAGAGAACGATTCCTGACCCGGCTCAAAGGGATCATCGATCCGGAAGAGAAGCGGAAGATTATCGGTGCGGAGTTCATCGCCGTCTTTGAGGAAGAGTCCCGGCGGCTGGGGCGGTTCGACTTCCTCGCCCAAGGGACCCTCTACCCGGATGTCATCGAGAGCGTGTCGGTCAAGGGGCCTTCAGTCACCATCAAATCCCATCACAACGTGGGAGGCCTGCCGGAGCAGTTCGATTTTGAGTTGCTGGAGCCTTTGCGAGAGCTGTTCAAGGATGAGGTGCGAGAGCTTGGACGAGAGCTCGGGCTGCCGGATGCCATTCTCTGGCGCCAGCCGTTCCCGGGGCCTGGCCTGGCTGTCAGAATTATCGACGAGATAACGCAGGCGCGGCTGGACCTGCTCAGAGAGGCCGATGCCATCGTCGAGGCGGAGATCACTCGAGCGAAGCTGAATCGCGAATTATGGCAAGCGTTTGCCGTCCTGTTACCGATCAAAACGGTGGGGGTCATGGGCGATGAGCGGACATATGAGCATGTCGTCGCCATCCGGGCCGTCACCAGCCTCGACGGGATGACGGCTGATTGGGCGCGGTTGCCGCATGACCTGCTCCAGGCGATCAGTAGCCGGATCATAAGTGAGGTCAAGGGGGTCAACCGCGTCGTCTACGACATCTCCTCCAAGCCCCCCAGCACCATCGAGTGGGAATAAAAATAGGGTCTAGGGTTTAGGGTACAGGTCATAAGAGGCAACGCCGAGGCAGGGCAGAAGATGATTAGCGAGCAGGTATTGAATCAAGCCCGGATCGTCTGGTCGCTCAATTTAAGCCCCACCGGATCATTCTCTTTGGCTCACAAGCGCGGGGGACTGCGGATGAGCGGAGTGACGTCGATCTCTTGGTGGTCTGCCAGTTTACGGGCAGCCGCCGGTCACTGATGGTAGCCATGGACCGGGCGCTTTCCGGGTTAGAGTTTGCGCGCGACGTGGTGATCCTTACCCCTGAGGAGTTTGAGCGTGACCGCTATATTCCTGGTACCGTGGCTCGCCCAGCCTTCCTGGAAGGAAGGGTGCTGTATGAGCATCCCGGATGAAGAGATTCGTCAAAAGGTGAACCAATGAAAGAGAGCGATTAGCATCATAAATGGGTCGAGTGGAGCGAAGAGGATCACACGCATATTGGGAAGTACCCTGATTTGATTTCTGTCGGCCAGCGCCTCGCAACGCTACCATGGGTACGGGGTTACCGATGCACGAGATCGTACAAAACCGGAAGGAAGTCCTCGAACGCCTGAAATCAGCCGAGGCCGCAATCCGTGCGCTGGGAGTTCGGCGACTGGCGCTCTTTGGATCGTTTGTTCGAGAAACGGCGTCGCTCGAAAGCGATGTCGATGTTTTGGTCGAGTTCGAGCCAGAACGCAAAACATATGACCGATTTCTCGATCTCTCGGAACTCCTGGAGCGCCTGCTTGGACGTCGGGTTGAGATCGTGACGACCGAGTCGCTGAGTCCTTATCTTGGTGCTTACATCCTTTCCGAGGCCAGAGATGTCATTCGAGCCGCTTGAGTACCTGCGTCACATCCTGATCGAGGCAGACTATCTGGTCGAGCAGTGCGTATCGCTCAGCAAGGAGCAATTACTGGCCGACGAGACCTTACGCCGGGCGTTTGTACGCAGTCTGGAGATCATTGGTGAGGCTGCTAAGAAAGTGCCCGATGCGTTTCGTGAGCAACATCCGGAGGTAGAATGGCGGGCAATGGCCGGCATGCGCGACCGGCTGATTCACGGGTACTTCGGTGTGGATTACGAGCTTGTGTGGGATGCCGTAAAGAACAAAGTGCCCGCGTTAAGGGGGCAAATCGGAAACATCCTCCGCGATGCGGATAGCCGTTCCACTTCTTCAGGCTGACGCAGAAACGACGCAGCTGAGCTTAGGCAAGAACACTACTCCCTAGACCATACGCCCTGATTTTCGGAGGCATAATGCACCATTCCGATTTCGTCCATCTGCACGTTCATACTCAGTATAGCCTCCTGGATGGGGCCTGCTCCCTGGAGACGCTGGTGGCCAAGGCGAAGGAGTATAAGATGCCCGCCTTGGCCATGACCGATCACGGCAACCTCTTCGGGGCGATCGACTTTTACACCCTGGCGATGAAGGAAGGGATAAAGCCGATCATCGGCAGTGAGGTGTATATTGCCCCCGGCAGCCGTTTCGAGAAGTCCAATCAGGACAGCGGCTACGAAGGTGCCAGCCACATCACCCTGCTGGCCAAGGACCAGGTCGGCTATCGGAATTTGATGAAGCTGGTGTCGGCCGGCTATCTGGAGGGGTTCTACTATAAGCCGCGAATCGACCGGGAGCTGTTCGCCCAACATTGTCAAGGCCTCATTGCCCTCTCCGGCTGCCTGAACAGCGAGGCGGCCAAAGCGCTGCTGGATGGGGACGAGGCGCGGGCCAAGGAGACTGTCGGTTGGTACATGGATGCGCTGGGGCGCGAGAACTACTTTTTGGAGGTTCAGAACCACGGGATAGCGGAGCAGAAGACAGTCACTGACGGAGTCCTGCGGCTCGCCAAAGCATTCGACCTGCCGATTGTCGCCACCAACGACCTGCACTATCCCAGCAAAGAAGACGCGCGCGCCCATGAGGTGCTGCTCTGCATCCAGACCGGGAAGACGATTCAGGACAAGGATCGCTGGCGCTTTTCCACCGATCAGTTCTACTTCAAATCGGCGGCGGAGATGAAGCAGATCTTTGCCGAGCTGCCGGAGGCGGTCAGGAACACCATTACTGTGGCCGAGCGGTGCAACCTCCAGCTCCAGTTCGGGCAGCTTCGCCTGCCCCGGTATCAGGTACCCGAAGGCCAGACCCTCGAGTCCTACCTGGCCCATCTGGCCTGGGAGGGACTGAAGATCCGATACCCGGACGCGAATGTCGAGGTTGAAGCGCGCCTGAAGTACGAGCTGGACGTTATCCAGAAGACCGGTTTCTCCGGTTACTTCCTGGTGGTCTGGGACTTCATCAAGTTCGCCAAAGATCGAGGGATCTCGGTCGGCCCCGGCCGTGGCTCCGCGGCCGCCTCGCTGGTCGCCTATTGCCTCAACATTACAAATATCGATCCGCTCCGGTACGGCCTGATCTTTGAGCGATTCCTGAACCCCGAACGGATTAGTATGCCGGATATGGACATCGACTTCAGCGACGACCGGCGGGACGAGGTGATCGAGTATGTGACCCGGAAATATGGCGCCGACAATGTCGCCCAGATCATTACGTTCGGGACGATGGGGGCCAAGGCGGTCATACGGGACGTTGGGCGGGGCCTGGGGATGCCCTATGCCGAGGTGGACAAGATTGCCAAGCTGGTGCCCAACCGGATCAATATCAGTCTGGACGAGGCGATTGCCGAGAGCCCGCCGCTGACCGAGGCGGTACAAAATCGGACAGAGGTCGGGGAGTTGTGGCAGGTTGCCAAGTGCCTGGAGGGGCTGACACGGCACGCCTCAACCCACGCGGCGGGCGTCGTCATCTCCGGCGATCCGCTCACCGAGCATGTCCCGCTGTACAAAGATCCCAAGGCCGGCAGCAAGCCGACCACCCAGTACGCCATGAAGGCCATCGAGAAGATCGGCCTGTTGAAGGTCGATTTCCTGGGCCTGCGAACGCTGACGGTCATCGCCAACACGCTGGAACTGATCGCCTCCGGACGCGGGGATAAGATCACAATCGAGAAGATCCCCCTCGATGACCCGGCGGTCTTTTCCCTGCTTAGCGAGGCGCGGACCTTCGGAGTGTTTCAACTGGAATCCTCGGGAATGCGGGATCTGATGCGGCGTCTGAAGCCGGAACGGCTGGAGGACGTCATCGCCCTCGTGGCGCTCTACCGACCAGGACCGATGGTGATGATCGATGATTTCATCAACCGTAAGAACGGAAAGGTCAAGATCCGCTACGACCACCCGTTGATGGAGACGATCCTCAAAGAGACCTATGGGATCATGGTCTACCAGGAACAGGTCATGCGAATCGCCTCTGATCTCGCCGGATTCTCGATGGGAGAGGCGGATGTGCTGCGCAAGGCAATGGGCAAGAAAGACCCCGAGATGATGGATCAACAACGGAAGAAGTTTGTCGACGGGGCCAAGGTTAAAGGGGTTCAGGCGCGGACCGCAGAAAAGATCTTCGACAAGATGGCCCCCTTTGCGGGATATGCCTTCAACAAACCTCACGCGACCTCTTACGCTCTCTTGGCCTATCAGACCGCCTACCTGAAGGCCCATTATCCGGTAGAATTCATGGCGGCCCTCCTCACCTCAGAGATGGCGGATACCGACGGGATCGTCAAGTATATCGACGAGTGCAAACAGATGGGGATTACGGTTCTGCCGCCCGACGTCAATGAGTCGGAAAGCCGCTTTACTGTGGTGGGAGAGCAGATTCGGTTCGGACTGGTGGCCATCAAGAACGTCGGTGAGACGGCCATTCAGTCGATCCTGGCCACACGGCGGGACAAGGGTCCTTTCCGATCCCTCTTTGACTTCTGCGAGCGGGTGGATCTGCGGCTGACAAACAAACGGGTCATCGAAAGCCTGATCAAGTGCGGGGCATTTGACTCCCTCGGGGCGGCGAGGGCTCAACTCATAGCTGTTGCCGATAAGGCGATGGAGGCCGGCGCCGGCACACAGCGGGAGCGTAGCCACGGCCAAGGCTCACTGCTGGACGTCTTGGAGGCTACGGGCGGCCTCAGCCAACAGGCTGAAGCCCTTCCGGCTATTCCGGAATGGTCGCCGACTCAACGCCTGGCCGCCGAAAAGGAGACGTTGGGCTTCTACGTCACCGGCCATCCGCTGGCCGATTACCGGGATGTCATCGCAAAGGTTGGGGCCGTCACGACCGATCGCCTCGCGGCCTGTCAGGACAAAGAGACAGTCACGCTGTGCGCCATCGTGTCCGCCGTAAAGGAGATTACCACGAAGAGCGGGGATCGGATGGCCTTTGTGACGTTCGAGGACATGGCGGGGACGGTGGAGGCGGTGGCATTTCCTGAGCTGTATAAGGCGAACCTGCTCCACTTGGTGAAGGGTGCGGCCGTCATGGTAAAGGGACAGGTGGACGTAGGCGAAGAGGTGGTCAAGTTGCTCTTGGCAGAGGTGAGTCCCCTTGCAAATGCCAGACGCAACGGCAAGTCGGTGGTGGAGATCACCGTAGAGGAAGCGCGCCTGTCCGACCCAATGCTGGAGCAGTTAAAAGGCGTACTGCTGAAATTTCCTGGATCTATTCCTGTCAGACTTCACCTGAGCGTTGCGCCGGGCGCCCAGGTCACCGTTGCCGCCTCGCCGGACCTGACCGTTGCCGCGAACGAGCGGCTCAGGCAAGAGGTGGAGGCCCTGTTGGGTCCTGGTTCGATCACCGGAGCGTGACCCAGGAGCTTCGGTCAGAAACTTGCAGCGTATTTGCGAGGAATAGACGGGGGTGTTGCTGTTTGTCGACGAACATTAACACTCGGACGGAGGAAACGATGCGGAGTGTAACCGAATTGAGGCGATGTACGTTCAGTGACAGAGAGGCAGGCGCGTGGTGGCGGTACGTTACCTTGGCGGTCATGATGTTGATCACCTGGTGGAATCCCGGGATCTCCGAGGCCCAGTATACATATTCCCAACTCACCACCACCACCGGGGACGGTAGCGCCAGCCCCTCTATCTCCGCTGACGGCACACGGATCGCCTTTCGCTCCAATCGCAATCTGACCGGCGGCAACTCCGATGGTAACTATGAAATCTTCCTCTGGATTTCCGGCTCCGGCTTTACCCAGATCACTGACACCACTGGGGACAGTACCTACTCCTACCTTTCTATCTCCGCTGACGGCACACGGATCGCCTTTCGCTCCAATCGCAATCTGACCGGCGGCAACTCCGATGGTAACTATGAAATCTTCCTCTGGATTTCCGGCTCCGGCTTTACCCAGATCACTGACACCACTGGTGGCGAAAACTTCACCCCCTTCATCTCCGCTGACGGCACACGGATCGCCTTTGGCTCTAACCGCAACCTGGTTACTGGCGGTAATCTTGACGGGAACCCCGAAATCTTCCTTTGGACTGCCGGGTCCGGTTTTACTCAGGTTACGGCTACCAACGGTGCTAGCACTCACTACAACCCCTCCATCAATGCCGACGGCACCCGAATCGCCTTTTACTCTACTCACGACCTGACCGGCAGCAATCTGGACCACAATTCCGAGATCTTCCTCTGGACCTTCGGCTCCGGAGTCATCCAGATCACCAACACCACAGAGGGCGGAAGCGACACTCCCTCTATCTCCGCGGACGGTACCCGAATCGCCTTTGTCTCCACCGGTAACCCGGTTCCGGGCGGTAATCTCGACGGTAACTATGAAATCTTCCTCTGGACCGCCAGCTCCGGTTTTACCCAGGTTACTGCCACCACTGAAGGCTATAACTGGCAGCCCTTCATCTCCGCCGACGGTACCCGAATCGCCTTTGGTTCTAACCGCAACCTGACCGGTAGCAACCCCGACGGTAACTGGGAGACTTTCCTCTGGACCGCCTTCTTCGGCTTTGCCCAACTCACCACCACCACTGCAGGTGTCAGTTCTGGCCAATCTCTCAATACCGACGGCACCAAAATCGCCTTCGTCTCCACCAGCAATCTGACCGGCGGCAACCCAGACGGTAACCCTGAGATCATCCTGGCCAGCAGCCCGTCGGTTGAGCTGGCGGCTGTCGGCTCCGGTCCTGGTCCCATGCTGACCAATCCCGTATCGGTAAGCTATACACTCCAAGGGTGTAACAACAAGGAGATCTTTCTGGTTGTCAACGCCCCGGCTATGGGCATACCCTGGTCATACCTCGGCGCCTCAGGGTGGGTCTCGCTTCCGGCGGATCTTTCGACGGTCACCCCGTATCTAGGTAGTGGGCAAGCCGACGGCACCTATTCCCTCTATGCCGGTACCGCCCCGGCAGGCACCTATGAGCTGTACTTGGGGTGCGACTATGTCATGGATGGCCACCTCAATATCGATACCAGCGCCGGCCTGAACCTGAACGGGGTCTATGACTATCTGTCGGTTACGGTGCAATAGCGAACAGGTGTTTGACTTCATTGGGCCGCCTCGCCGGACCTGACCGTCGCAACGAACGAGCAGCTCAAGCGAGAGGTTGAGACCCTGTTGGGTCCTGGTACGATCACCGGCGCGTGACCTCAGGGACCCCGTCAGAAATCTGCAGCGTTTTTGCTGTGGGCTATCTCACCACCTTCGGTATCAGTGTCCGGCGACGGTCATACGGCGAAGCTTGACGGTGGGGGCGACGACGCTCTGGCGGAAGCTGAGATCGTTGCCTACCATTTCAATCCCCAACAGCATCTCCTTGAGGTTGCCGGCGATGGTGATCTCGTGCACCGGATAGGTTAATTCCCCCTTCTCGATCCAGAATCCCACCGCACCCTGCGAGTAGTCACCGGTCACAAGGTTCACGCCGAAGCCGATCAGTTCGGTGACGTAAAGCCCGGCGTCCACCGAGCGAATGATCTCGGTCGGCTCATGCGGCCCGGATTGGAGGTAAAAGTTCGTGGGCCAGGCGGTCGGCGAATCGCCGGCGCCTCGGCTCGCGTTACCGGTCGGCTTCATCCCGAGCTTGCGGGCGGAATAGCTGTCAAGAAGGTAGCTGCGCAGGACGCCATTCTCTACGATGGTATTCCGTCGGGTCGGCAGCCCTTCGCCATCGAACGGCTTTGAGCCGAGATAGCCGGGTAACGTGCCGTCATCGTATACCGAGACGGTCTCAGCGGCGATCCGCTCACCCAGCTTGCCAACCAGAAACGATGCTCCACGATAGAGAGCGGGACCGCAGAGCGCGCCACAGATGATGCGCAACAGGTTTGTGGCAGTCTCAGGGTCGAAAACGACCGGAACCTCCTGAGTCTTGATCTTGCGTGCGCCTAGGCGCCTGAGGGTGCGCTCGGCCGCGCGCTTCCCGACCGCTTCAGGCGACTCCAGGGCGCCCAGGTGTCGGGCGCGTGAGTACCAGTGATCGCGTTGCATGCCGTCCTCAGACGAGGCGATGGGCGACACCGCGAGACTGAAGGTCGAGCCGCGATACTCACCCAGAAAACCTTGGCTGCTGCCATAGATGATCCGATACAGGTTACTCGCAAACTCCGCCCCTTCGGAGTTGGTGATCCTGCTGTCAGAGGAGAGGGCTGCAGTCTCGGCCGCCTTGGCCCGATCAAGCTGGTCTTTGACAGTGAGGGTCTCGCCGTCCGAATCATATAGGTTGAGATCCGGGATGTTCTTGGCGCATTCTTCCGTCGGCGGCAGCCCGGAGCACTCATCGCGGGCGATCGCCTTGGCCAGGACGGCCGTATCCTCCACCAATCGCGCGAGCGACTCCGTGGAGAGGTCTGAAGTCGAGCTGGTAGCCGACCGTTTGTCGAAAAAAAGCCGTAACCCAAGCCGGACCTCTTTAGCGCTCCGAAGCGTTTCGGTCTCTCCCAGCCTGACCTGGGTAGCAACCAACTCGTTCTCGGTCAGAACCAGGTCGGCCTCAGTGGCCCCTTTTCGCTTCGCCTCCTGCAACACTTCTTCGACGATCTGCCGGCTGATCATTGAGCGCTCCCCCCTTTCGGCATGCCGAGGGTCCCGCCCACGGTCAGCCCCTCGATCTTTATGGTCGGCAGCCCGACGCCCACGGGAACACTTTGACCGTCCTTCCCGCACGTCCCGATCCCCTCATCCAGCTTCAGATCATTACCCACCATGGTCACTCGGGTCAGGACTTCCGGACCGTGGCCGATCAGCGTGGCGCCCTTGACCGGCCTTGTGATCTTTCCGTCTTCGATGAGATAGGCCTCGCTGGCCGAAAAAACAAACTTACCGCTGGTGATATCCACCTGGCCGCCGCCGAAGGTCACCGCGTACAGCCCGTGCTTGACGGAACCGATGATCTCGTCAGGTGTCGAGTCGCCGGGCAGCATGAAGGTATTAGTCATGCGTGGAAGCGGTTGGTGGGCGTAACTTTCGCGTCGGCCGTTGCCTGTCGGCTCCATTCCCATCAGGCGCGCATTCAGTCGGTCCTGCAGATAGCCGCGCAGGATGCCCTGCTCGATCAGGACGGTACGGCCGGTCGGCGTCCCCTCGTCATCGACATTCAGCGAGCCGCGGCGTCCGGGGATTGTGCCATCGTCCACCACGGTGACAAGTTCCGAGGCGACCCGCTGCCCGATCCGATCGCTGAAGGCCGAGGTCTTTTTCCGGTTGAAGTCGCCTTCAAGGCCGTGACCGATCGCCTCGTGCAGCAAGATCCCAGGCCATCCGGAACCGAGGACGACGTCCATCATTCCGGCAGGGGCATCGGCTGCGCTGAGGTTCATGATGGCCAGTCGGGCGGCCTCCTTGGCATAACGCTCGAAGCGGCCTCCCTCCAGGAAGAACTCGAACTCGGCCCTGCCCCCCCCACCCCAGCTCCCTACCTGCCTGTTCTCGCCATCCTGGGCGATGCAGGTGATGCTCAGGCGTGAGAGCGGCTGGATGTCGCCGACCATGACGCCGGCCGAGGTCGCGATCAAGACGATCTTGGACTCGCAGGCAAATGATGCCATTACCTGGACGATCCGGGGGTCTTCTTTCCTGACGATGGCGTCGATTCGGTGGAGCAGATCGATCTTTTTCTCCAGCGGAATCTCTACCGGCTGGACGCGAATCGGGTACAGATCATGGGACGGCGCACTGCCAACCTTCACCGGAGGAGGCGTACCGGCGTCTGCCCGCTCAGCGATCCCCTTAGCCCGCGAACCGGCGAGTTTCAGGTTCTCCACACTGATCTCGTCGGAAAATGCGTACCCGGTCTTCTCGTGAGCGAGGGCTCGGACTCCGACCCCCTGGTTGATATGCTTCGTCGCCTGTTTGATGATCCCCTCTTCGAGCGCCAGGGACTCACTGACTCGGTACTCAAAGTACAGGTCTGCGTCATCGATCTGGCTGCCAAGGGCGGCGCCCAATCCCTGCTCAAGGTGCCGCTCCGTCAATCCGAACTTTTCCAGGAAAAACCGCTCCGGTTTTATCGGGTGTATCGTCATCCAGTCCTCACTCTCTCTTAAGCGGTCAGCGATCAGCCATCAGCTTGCTGATGGTTTATACCGGAATGTTATTGAAATCGACCGTACAACTTTTTATACTACCGCCCATGCCCCTCGTCAACAATCACTTCCCGGATCCTGTCATCAGGCGAAAATTTCAACAGCGACTCCTGCGCTGGTATGCGCGTCATCGGCGCGACCTGCCGTGGCGGAAGACCTCCGACCCGTACAAAATTTTGGTATCGGAGGTGATGCTGCAGCAGACCCAGGTCGATCGGGTCGTCCCCAAGTATCAGGAGTTCATCCGAAAATATCCCACGCTGCAAGAGTTGGCCGGCGCTTCGGTCAGTGACGTCGAGGCCTCGTGGCGGCCGCTCGGCTACAATATTCGACCGGTCCGCTTGCACGCCATCGCGCAACAGGCTGTTGACCAACACGGCGGCAAGATCCCGAGCTCATTGGAGGAGCTCCAGGCATTCAAGGGGATTGGCCGCTACACTGCCGGCGCAGTGATGAGCTTTGCCTTCCGCAAAGATGCCCCGATCCTCGATACCAACGTGAAAAGGCTGCTGCAGCGGGTCTTTCTTGGCCCGATAAAAAGTAACGGCTCGAAGTCAGTAAAACATCTCTGGGACCTCTCGACTGTCTTGATCCCCAACGGTAAAGCGTACGACTTTAACCAGGCCATGATGGACTTCGGCGCGCTCATCTGCACCGCCCGGAAGCCCAACTGCCCAATCTGCCCCATGCGGCCGCTCTGCCGCTCCTATCCACAAGATAAGGATCACACGCCATGCCCGAAGCCGCGCCGACCGTCGAGGTAGCGGCCGGACTCATCGTCAAAGGCGGGAAGATCCTCATTACCCAACGCCCGGGCCACGTCCATTTGGGCGGGCTGTGGGAGTTTCCCGGCGGCAAGCGGCAAGTCAACGAAAGCTTCGAGACCTGCTTGAAAAGAGAGGTCATGGAAGAGTTGGGGCTGACTATTGCGGTTCACGAACAGATCTTCTCCACCGAGCACCACGACGCTGGGCGCCATATCCGGCTCCGTTTTTACCGATGCACCGTCCTGGCCGGTGAACCCAGCCCCTTCGGGTGCCAAGCCTATCGGTGGATTACCCCGGTCGAGATCAGCGCCTACCCGTTTCCTCCTGCCGACCTGCCGCTGGTGCATCAGATCGCCTCGGGACGGCATATCATCGTTTAACGCTTCCAGTAACGACTGTACTCGGGAAGGTAGGACAGCGTCTCAAGGCTTTTCATCCGGTCGATAAACAGCTTACCCAACAAGTGGTCACGCTCATGTTGAAGTACCCGCGCGTGGAACCCGGTCGCAACAAATTCAAACGACCGGCCCTCCCGATCGAGCGCCTTCGCCCGCACCTGTTGGTATCGTGGCGTCTGGCCTCGGAAATCGATCAGACTAAGGCACCCCTCCCAGTCGTCCTCTAACTCGGGAGCGAGCGGCGTCACCTCAAGATTAATTAGAACCGTGAGCGGAATCTCCGGGGCGTCAGGATAGCGCGTGTTTCCCTTCGACTCAATCACGGCGATCTGCTTGGAGACATGAACCTGTGGTGCGGCGATCCCGACGCCTTCGTATTCCCGCATGGTCTCGATCATATCATCGATGAGGCGCTGGATCTCGGCCTCTCGAATCGTCTCCGGTCTGACGGGCGGCGCAACCTGACGTAAAACCGGATGCCCCAGACGCGCGACCTTCAAAATCGCCACTCCGCCCCCTCCCTATCTACCACGGAATCTCTTCGATCCCTGCATCACGATTGACCGCCCTGGCCAAGGTGAAGAGGAGGTCGGAGAGTCGATTGATATAAGCAATGAGGACAGGTGAGAGCGGCTCACCCTGAGACAATGCGACCATCCGCCGCTCTGCCCGCCGGCAGACAGTCCTGGCCAGATGGAGCAGCGCGCCACCCTCTGAGCCACCAGGCAGGATAAAGGCGCGTAACGGGCTCAGCACGGTATCGTACCGATCGATGATCCCTTCCAGCTCTCGAACCCTTCCCTCGTGCACGCCCGCCTTCTCGGCCTTCTGTTCCACATGGCCGGTCGGGTCGGCGAGCTGCGCACCGACCGCAAACAGGTCGCGTTGGATCTGCAGCAGGTCTTTCCTGATCGTCTCGTCCGTCAACTTGGCTCTGATCCAGCCCAGGACAGCGCTCAGCTCGTCCACCTCGCCGTACGCCTCGACTCGAAGGGCAGATTTGAACGCTCTCTTCCCTCCGATCAGCCCGGTCTCGCCCTTATCACCCTTCCGCGTATAGATTTTCATAAGCAGCGTTCAGCTCTCAGCCGTCAGCCCTCAGCCGTAGGTCGGGTGAGCGTAGCGTAACCAGACAACTCGGCCAAATCTTCCGTCTCTACCTTGGGGGGTAGAGGGTTTTCGTATGTCGTGGTGCGGCCATACCGCATGAGGTGTTCCTCTAAAAAAGCCGTTCTTCCGCAATGTCAGCGCTATTATAGTCTATGCCGCGAATGGGACAAAACGGTTCTTATGCGGTGTCCTGTACCGTTCTGAGGGAAAACACGGATAGGCCAGATGGGAATGTGGGCGCATGAATGCCCGGTGAGGAAAGATAATGGGGCTTAGGCGGCTCTGCCGGGTCGCGCCCTGGTCGCTCGTACGACCAGATCGACGTCACAGTCTAGGACATGAAGGAGGGACAGCAGTTGGTCTATGGACTTTCGATAGTTGGTTTGATCCAGGAGGCGGTACAACTGCGCGGCAGATGTCCCCAGCCGACGGATGATCTCCCGTTTCGAAAGGGGGCTGGCCTGAACCCGCTGTTGGGCCTCGATGGTGAGCTTGTACAGGAGCGCGTCCCGCAAGTAGCCAGGGTCCTGGTTGTATTCCAGTACCTGCTCGAGGTGCACCGTCCCCTCCAGCCCAGACATGAGAATATAGGTAAACCCTTCCTGGTTCAGTTCCGGATCTACGAAAACCCGTTCAAGGGGATCCTGGACCGTAGGCTGGGGTTCGAGTTTGGCGTAGGGGAAGACCAACGTCCCAGTCGAGGTTGTGACCTCAAACACTTTCTTGCGGTTATTGCCGGCCACTGCTCGGATCTTCATAGCCGTCCCTCAGACTCAAGTTCTCCAATGAACTTGCATCTTCCTAGAATCCTTGCGGTCTCGCCAGACCTTTCTTGTCCTAATAATCGCCAACTTCAAGGCCTCCGGCACTATGCCAGCGAATCGCAGCGACGCTGATTGGCGTCACTGCAAGCTGATGTCGGACCCCCAATGTGTCTCAGGCAGGAGTATTTTACTGCCGTACTATCGATGCTTCCGCCCCCCTTTTTTCAGTGTCGCCTCAATTCCGGCTCGCACCAAATCTGCAACACTTCGCGAGAGTTCCTTGGTAACCGATGTCCAAGGCGCCTGAGCATCGTCCCGTATGTTAGCGAAGGCGTTCGGCTGCGACTGGTTCCAATTGAATGCCTTTTCCAACTCCTCGATGTTTAATAGACCGTCGTTGAGGTGTACGAACAGCCGCCCTTGTCTCAGCGCATGCCGGCGCTCCATGAGGCGCTCGGATTGATCTAACATTGCGCGGCCATATCGCCAGAGAAATACTGCTAGCAGAACGATCATGCCGTATGCCGAAAACGACTTACTGAATCGAAGAAACCCCTCCCAATGGTAGTTAGCCTCTCCCATTGGGATCTTGTCTTCCACAGGCACCAAACCGAATATGTTACCGTGATGGTAGACTACTATTGGTATTGGATTCGCGCCTGGGAGAGATTCCCAACCGAGCAGATGAGCTAGCGCTAGACCGGCGCCCAACGCGACAATGAAAATCGCTAATCGGCTCGCCCGGTAACCATTTCTTTGATGCCTGGCAGAGTGCTCCTCCAGATACGCAATCGCCTTTTCAACGAAAAGGTCTGTGACGGCTAGATGATATGCTCTCAGTGCTGGATTCAGGACACGTGGTCCCTGATCCTTACGGGCTGGTGCGGGGGTTCCGGCTGCTAAAGTTATAGGTTCTGATTGGTGCGGTTGCTTCTCATTACTAAGCGACTCGTGCGCTCCATACTCAAGCGCCTCTGCTTCAGCTCGTTTGAGTTGAACGTGTCTGAGCCTCAAACGTCTGTAGGTTTTGCGCGCTATCTCCTCGTGATGATCGGTTTGGCCTCGCGTCAACGTGCTTATAAAGCGTTTGAGCCTTAAAAGGAAATGTCTCGCTATCTCCTTGGGGGGATCAATTTGGTTACCCGCTTCTGCGCTTTGAATGAAATCGTTGGTGATAGTTTCGATTAGTTTAGAGTATGCCTGATCAACTGTCTCTTTAGATGTCTGTTGTGCTGCTTTCGGTTCGTTAGCATTGTCGTTCATTGGCGGTTTCTCCAGGCTCGCCTTCCATTTGTATCTCTTGACGCCAGAAGGGTTCTATTGTGTTATCAGTATCATTTCCGCCTCACACACTGCAAGAATATTGGTGCTCCTTCCTGACATGGGGACAATCCCTCGCCTCCGGCAAAGCAAGGGGGTCGGCGACATGTGGTCGCTACAGGTAGAATGAACTACCCCGCGGACAGACCGATGGGCAAGAACACCTGGACGACCTCTGTTTGGGAAAACTAATCCTCGACCCACTGTTTACGCTTCGATGCCCAGACAGCTTGGGGAACGCTTGCACCTTACCCCTGGTTCTCCGAACGCGTTTAGAGAGGCGATGAAATCATCATAATCAGGCATGGCTACTCTACTCGATCATCAGTTTGCTGCGCTCGCTGCATCATCGATAGTTGACTCGACGTCGTTGGCTGCACTTTCAATATCATCGACGGCGGCCCGTACATGGGAGACGGCAATTCTCCAATCCGCATGGTCGAATTCATCGACTGCGGACGTCAGATCATCAACCGCACCTTTTAATGTTTCCACCTCTGACTGAGCGTCACCAAGTTTTGAGCGGACGTCTTCAAGCTGGGCCTCGAGTTCGGTAGCATGGTCGTTGTCACACCCTATAAGGGGCAGCGATAAAGCGAGTATTGCAACAAGAGATGGGAACGATGGCAGCTTCACTTAGTAGTCCCAATCAAGATAGGAAGGGGTCTCGCGACCCCTCTCCTCTCACACCACCGTACATACGGATCACGTACACGGCGGTTCCGCGAACCAACAGTCGAGAATTCCGCATGATGTGCAATGATCCCCCTGAATCCCTGTTGCCATATGTGGGCGCCGGCCAAGTTGTTGCCCCCATGGCGCGGCCTATCGGAATCAGCTATGCGCCTCACCTCGTTGTAGATCGCAAAGTGCGAAGTCCGCGAGAAGTTACGCGGCGTTGGCCGCCGCAAAGGGTAGTTCGAATCCGATCCCAGTGTTCCAGTTGTTATCGTAGCGGTCCACGTGGTTGTTCGTCATTCGGAAATGGATAGGTCGTTATCAGCAGTTCCGTTGTCTGGCATCGGTGCGAGGCTTCTGCGGCAAGCATACTAGATCGGTTGATACGATGATGAATACCAAATTCACGATATAATTCGCGGACGCTGTGGTGATCGGCATTGGAGAGCATGATCTTCGCACCTCGACTCGCCGCTCTCTTGATCGCAGAGGCGAGCCGCAACTGATCAGACCACAAGAACAACCTGTCGTTATACTTTATGAAATTATTGTTGTTATGCATAACGGTGTAGGGCGGGTCAACAAATACGAAGTCGTCCTTGCCAGCCCTGTTGATGGTGTCCTCAAAGTCTGCGGCCTGCAGCGATGCCTTACTCAAGCAGCCTGAGAGGGTTTGTAGGTATCCTTCGGGATATTCGACCAGAGTCTTGGAACCTATTGGGACATTGAAGTCGCCATTACGATTGACTCGGTAGATCCCATTAAAGCACGTCCGATTTAGATAAATGAAACGCACTGCCCGCTCCAGCGCGTTTTTTGGAAGTGTTGCGCGAATACGATAATATAACTCCTTGCTGTGTTGTTTTTGGAGCAAGTGTAGCCGTCTGTCGACCAATGCTGGATACTGTTGTAGGCACTCATATGCATTTATGAGATCAGGGTTGGTATCGGACAGAACGGCGCTGGTAGGTAAGAGATAAAAGAACACCGCCCCTCCGCCCAGGAACGGTTCAATATAGCGGCGATAGGACGAGGGGAACATGGTGGCATGCTGTTGGACAAGCCATCTTTTGCCGCCTGGCCATTTAAGGAACGGCTCAGGCATCTTCGTCCTCCGCATCAGGGTTGGCTTCAAGAACGGGATTCTCTTGCGCTTCTTTCAGACGCGTCATCAGCTCATCGTAAATGAAGTCTATGTACTCAAAATCCTCGACCTTGTAGTGCCGCTCTCTCGCAGGATGTGCCGGTATTCTCCGCAGTTCGTTAATCCGATTCATCCACTTGAGGTTCTTCGCAAGTCCCTTCTCACCAGGTTCTGGAATGTTGAATACCGTCTTGAAGAGAGGCCAGTTCTGGCGATTTTCCACGATCTTTTTCATCTCAACGACTTCCAGATAGGTTTCCAGTGGAAGTCGTTCTTCGACTTCGTAGTCGAGCGAACGCTTGTATGCATCAGCCTTCAGCGCTTTATCTGGTACTCCCTTGTCCCAGTAGGCCCCCTTATCTTCGCCATGAATAGCCCGGAAAACGTCAAAGATGAACTTCCGCATCTCGGATACGGTATCCTTGAGCTTGCTATCTGCCTCCTGAATTCGCTCTTCTGACTGCTCCTCTTCCCACTGTTGCAAGCCCTCAGGCTGGAAGTCGGAATATTTCGTTTTGATCATTCTGCAGAGACGGTAGTAATACTCCGGTGGTCCACCTGAGCCGAAAGGAACTTGAAAGGCTGCCTTAATCTGAGATGGTGTGCTTGATTCGAGGAAGTCCTCGATCGATTTCATGTATTCTTCGATTCCTATCATCACATCCTCGACCGTCATCTCGCGAGCATCAGCGGCCGTATTCGCTTCCCAGTACTTGACCAGCGCCCCCATGAGCATGATGTATGCCTGGACGGCGACATTCGTGCAAAGATAACCATCCCGACCGTTTTCCCACTCGGATAGGTTTGCATTCCGAATAAATCCGAAATATTGGTTGATCGCTGAACGTGCCCGATCTAATGTCTCGGAGTCAGTGCAGCCGCAAAGAGCGCCCAGTTCGTAATTGCTATTGTTTAGAAGTGCTCGGCCAAGAAGTCCGGAACGTCGCAAAGCCTCCTTCAAAGCGGGGATTGTTAGGCAGGTCTTGTTTGTTGAAGGCATCCCTTGTTGAGTAATCCGATTGTAGAACGGTTCCCCAAGGTCCGCGTTCAAGCAGTTGATGAGGCGTGCGCTAATTGCGCCAATACGTTCGCTTGGGATCGAAGAACCCCATTTGAGCTCACCCTCGAGATCATCGAGCAAATGTTTAGGTACGGATTTCTGCTCGTGATTGATTGTAACGAAGAGGTTGGCCTCCTCTGCCTTTGGTAGCATTTCGAATGCTACAACAATTACATTCTGATCAAGGTATTTGTCGTGAATAGGAGAAAACCCATATAGACGGTGCTGACCGTCGATGATCCACGCTGACCTGTATCGATCTGGTAAGTAGAGATTTCCGAAGGTGACATTAGCGACTTCATTCTGCGTGACTTTATCAAAACGGACAGCGCGCGTGAAGTTGATGATCAGGTTATTTGGAAAGTAGCCGCCAGTTTTGATGAACTCTCCGATGTCACGCAGCCTGGAGCGGCTTACAAGGCGTTGATAGGTCGGCGCCCCTTCTGGGTCATTGAGCGATCGATGGTTGACAAAAGATATTTTCAGCAGGTGCCGCGGAGTCGTGATAAAGCAATAAAAGGGTTTACCTCCGAGCTTACCCTTGATTGCCGGGACAACCTTCCCGCTGAGTTCAGGGATTTGCTGGTCCTTCAGGAATTCAGCAAGAAACTGGTAACGGGCTGCTTTACCGAGATGATCGGCAATCTGCACGTAGTATCGGAGCTCTCGCTCCGTTATGATGCGAATGTTTTGACCAAGTGCCCGCTGTTTGTCTGGAGCTGACCAGATAATGTTTTCGGTGACAAGTAGCCAGATGATCTTCAACTTGACATCTGAACCATAGTGCTTGCGCACCGCGTTCGATATGGATCCTTTGAGATTGGCAAACTCCTCAATGTCCTTCTGCAGACTGCGCCGCGTCAGCTTCTCCGATGCCTTGCATTCGGCAACGATAATCGTTTCATCATCTTTGCCGAAGACATCAATCTGCTTACGCAAGGGCTCCGCCCCTTTTCGCTCTATAAGTACCGAAAAGTTCCGCCCATCACTTATCTCGGGGTAGCCCAGTTTACACAGAAGCATCCATAATCTGTTTTCCAGCCTTTCGTCGATCTCCTTCTCGCGCCTGACTTTAGTGAGACGCTTGAGCTTCCGGTCAACCTGCCACCCCTTGGCCTCGTGATCGGGAATAGTGTCGGCGGATACAGATTTTTCGTCGAACAACTTTCGCCTGCGAACAGCTTCTCTACGGATACGCGAGGGATCGGTTAATAGCGGTCCAAGATAACATTCTGTAGCAGAATTGTTCATAATATTGCGTTCCTTATTGAATCATTAAGTATGGTGCCACTGGGGCAGCATTATACCACGATAGGGCGTTCTGAAGTCTATAAGCAACTGATGTTGCGGGATCCCTGACTTACCGCAACGCTGCAAACTACGCCCTTTACGAAATACAACGCGGACCTTGCAGTCTATTTCACTATCCCCCGCAGTTATCCAGGCTGCTACGTTACCGCCATGATCGCAGGTGATCAGCCTAGCCGTCCACACTCTGTCCGCCACGACAGACCTCTAGCGCCGACAGGCCCGGGACTGCCATAAACAAAACGGCCCCTTGGGGCATAAAAACCTCAAAGGGCCGCGAACATACGTTCCTTTGCCCACGCTGTTTAGGTGCGATTGCCGATCCTTACCGACTTCGTTGGGCGCATCCTCTCCTTCAATGAGGTGGAGCCAGTGTGCAGCGTAATTCGAGTCCGGTCCCAGTTTTACCTCATCGGCGGCTGCGGGATCACATGCTTATGAGAATTGCCTGAACGCTGTGTATGATCCCGAAACCACAGCGTGATAGGCCCGACTGACGCGGGCTTGGCATCGAAGGCTTGGGGTGACCGAACGTCAATCCAAAACTCTGTTGACCGTTCAACGGGAATCGGGAAAGGCGCTTTTCTTCCATCGGCCTCCCGAAAGATTTCATTTATGGTCCACGTCCCCACTCCCTCCTCCGTAACTCCAAGCTCGATGATGTCCAGCGGCTGACCTTCCGCGATTAATCGGACCTTGAATCGCCATCCGCTGACATAGCTCCCACCAGACGACCAATAACCAATGGGATTCACTGGCTCCGGAAGTTCAATCCGAAGCCGTCCAGGAAATCGCTCTGCCTGAGTATCAGAAATTCGGTTGGCCGTCTTGCCAATCTCCGAAAAGGCCGCCTCTTCGGCCTTGGACTTCCATTCGCGGAGAAGGTCGGCAGAGTAGCGGAAAAAGTCATTGTCAACCAGCTTCGCGCAGGTTTGGCACAGCCAGATCCCGTTATTAGGGTGGCTACGCTCTTCGGAACTCAATGATGAATCATATCGTGGTCCGCCAGCGGACGCAGCCGTGATGTGCGCCGCCACACCGACGTTAAGAGTCTTTGCGGAGTCCAGTTGGGGACCACTTGTCACTGCTCGGCACTCAAGATTAGAGCAGCGATTCGCAACGCGGTTAGCGATAGCCCGCTTTACGTCTTCCGTAAAATCGTCTCTCATCTAGGCCCACGCAAGTTAGGAATAGTTACTCGCAGAGCGCTTTTCGAGTGCCGGGGTCCCAAAGCACTTTTCAGCACCGTATCGAGTGGCGCGTGCCGCCAACCCAACGTCCTCGGGCAATGTCACGCCAGCTTTGCGCGCTTCTGTGTTGAGCGGCGTGTTATGCGTGACGTTTTCTCCGTTAATTCCAACAGGCCGAACAAGGCCTCGTTTACCGCACGCGATGTGGGAAACGCCTTCGCGATCGACGGCTCAAGCAGCGCGACGGACGTACCCTTCGCTCCCTCAGCCTAAAACTCTCCCCGCTCAAGCTTCGAAAAATCGGAGCGTTTGTACTCTCACCGCATTTGATCTTTAGCCTTCTTCATAGAGCTTCTTCTCGCCTCGCGTCACGCGACGCGCATTGATGCTGCGTACATTTCTCGCGAATGCGGGAATTCTCCCGCCTTTCCAGTGTGTTGTCAAGGTTCTCCATGACCCCCAAGAAGAGCGGAGGACTTCGCAATCAACCGATTCCGCCCGTCATTGCGAACCGTAGGCAAAGCGATCGAAATGTTTTGGCTCCGGCCCCACTGCTCATGAGGATAGAACGGTGAGATTGCCACGCACCCTTCGGGTGCTCGCAACGGGGCTAAAAGGACGTACTCGCGCCCATGGAGCGTACCGCCGGCTTGCGCGGTATTACGAGCCGTGGCTAAAGAGCAATCTACCCCGTCTAAAAATATCAGGTGCTATTATAGTCCAACCGGCAGACAGGGCAAAACGGCTCTTGTGCGGTGTCTTATGACTGCATCACGCTGAGAAATCGGTAGGATAAGAAAAATGTGAGTGAGGGATGGAGGTCGTGAGGCGGAGGCGGGGCACAGGCCCGCCTCCGCCTTCACTGCGAGGGTTAACCGCCGGAGGGGAGGACCTTGAAGCCGGTTTCGCGGGGTTCGCCGGTGGTGGTGTTGGCGCGGATCAGACCTTCCTGAGGGGCCGAGACCGATGAGGTCGTGACGGTAAACGTCTGGCTGGTCGCACCGGCCGGAACCGTCACGCTTGCCGGCACCCGGGCGGCCGAGTTCGTGGATGCCAGCGTCACCACCTGTCCGCCGTCCGGCGCCGGACCGGCGAGTTTGACGCTGCCGCCGGCACTCTGCCCGCCGACGACCGCCTCGGGGCTGACCATCAGTTCGGTCAGCGCCTGCGGACCTGTGGCAACCGGCGGGGGTGGCGGGGTTGTGACCGGAGCCGGGACGAGCGGCGCCTCAGCAACGACATACGGAGTCGCGGGCGCCATCGGGTTGCGGGCCATGATGACTACGCCATCTGCGCGCACATAGACGAGCCCCATCCCATCCGGGGTAAACGTCAGCCCGTTCACGTCCGCCGTCGCCGCATCGTACAGCGCGACCAGGGCGCCGTCGGAGAGGCGATAGATCCGGATCTGATCGCTATAGAGTGAGACGGCAGCATAGTTGCCGTCCGCCGAGAGCGCAAAAGCTCGTAGTTGCTGTCCGCCCTCATAAATGATGATATTTGTGAGCAGCGTGCGGTCGGAGATGCGGAACACTTTAATGGTCACGGCGGAGCCTCCCCATGAGGGGTTACCGGCGTACTGCGCCGGCATCGTTCCCGACGTGACAAGCTTGGAGCCGTCAGGGGTGAACGCTACGCCCCGATCACCCGCCCACGGAAAGAACGAGTTCTTGAGTTTATAGGTGCTGGTGCTGTACATCCTGGCGTATGAGTTCTGGCCGTTGCTGACTACGAAGATGCTGTCCGGTGAGAACGTCACCGAGCTGTTCTGAATAGGGAAGGAGTAGAGAACCGAATCGGTGGCGAGGTCCCAGAGCTTCATCTCCGCCATCATATCGCCGGAGGCGAGCTTTTTGGCGTCGGGTGAGAACGCCAGCGCCCAGACCTGCCATTTGTGCTCGTTCATCGTCTCGCGGACCGATCCGTCGCCGGTGTCATAGAGGCGCATAAGCGAAGCGGTCCACCAGCCCGTGTCGGGGGCCTGGGTCACCTGGGCAGCGGCGATAACATCGCCGGCTGGCGATACGGCGATGGCCTCGGCCTTGTCCGGAATGCTGAGCTGTGTCGCGCCCGTATCCGGATCGAGGGCCACGATGGCGTTACCCGATGCAACGAGGGTCGTGCCGTCCCTCGATATACCGATCGAGCTTCCGGCACTGAGCGGCTGCTGCTGCCAGATGATGTCCGGTACTCCCTGGGCGCCGGCAGCCGACGCGACCAGCATGACTCCGATAGCCAAACCTACTGCGTTAACGTTCTTGTACTGTTTCATGATGCACTTCCTCCTTTGGACCAGATGGTACGCCAGGCCAAATGAAGGAATCCTGAACAGAACGTGAATTTTTCTTCAGAATTCGGATCGGAATGGTGGTCGATTAGACCGCACGGGCAAGACGGACGGTCACCGTGGTCCCGGCTCCGGACGTGCCGTCGACTGAGATCGATCCGCCCTGAGCCTCGACGATGCCGCGGCAAATGGCCAGACCCAACCCAACGCCTGGGACCTCGGAAGAGCGCGCGGTATCGCCACGATAGAAGCGCTCGAAAACTCGGGGCAACTCATTACATGGGATGCCGGGCCCGGTATCCGAGACGGTGAGCAGTACGTGATCGTTTTCGCTGCGGGCGCGCACCGTGATGTTGCTTCCCGACGGAGAAAACTTGATGGCGTTCTCAAGCAGATTGGCTATCACCTGCTCCAGGCTCCCGTCGTACACGGCGACGGAGAGGTGGGCCGACGGCTCGATGGCAATAGCCACGTTCTTACGCTGTGCCTCTTGCTGAATCCGCTTGACTGCCCGATCAACGACTGTTGTGATGAGGACCGACTCGCGCTTACAACCGTGGCGTTCACCCGCATCGAGTCGGGCCAACACCAGCAAGTCGCCCGTGAGGCGCGACAGCCGCTCCACCTCCTCGAGGCAGGAAAGGAGCACCGTCCGGTACTCCGAGAGATCTCTCGGCCGTCGAAGGGCCACCTCCAATTCCGCGCGCAGCCGCGATAGCGGCGAACGAAGCTCGTGGGCGGCATCGGCGGTAAAGCGACTCTGCACGGCGAAGCTTCGCTCGAGTCGATCGAGCATGCCATTGAGTGTATCGACCAGATGGCCGATCTCGTCCTTGGTGCCGGGATACGGAAGTCGCTCCTGAAGATTCGTCTCGCCGACGCGCTGGGCCATCGCAACCATTGCCTCAATCGGGCGCAATGTATTCTTAGCGAGGATGGCCCCCGTCACCGTCACGACCGCCAGGAGGACGAATGAGACGATGATGATCAGAAGGCGAGTCGTGGCAAGGAATATCCTTGTCGGACGGAGAGAAGTCGCGACTTGAAGCGCGTAGCGAACTTTACCGCCCTCCTCGATCGGCATGGAGACCAGACGCACCGGGTCTCCGGCAAAGTTCTGCAGCGTGTCCAGGACGGTTTCCCGGTTGCGAATGCGGGAGAGCAGAATCGACGACATCGGAAGCGTCGTGTCGCCAAGACTGACGCTCCGGATGATCACGCGGCCATCCAGATCCAGAATCTGGACCAGCTTGTCGAGGGTACGGAACTCCGGTGCCCCAGACGCGCCCCTATGTTCGTGGAGATGGATCGTCGTGCTGTCTAACGCCGATGCCGCCTCGGTCTCGGCGAGCGCCAGCAGGGCCGCATCGACCTGATCGCTGAGACTTCGCCGCAGCAACCAATCGGCAGCGGCGAACGTCCCTGCCAGGATGACCGCCAGACCGATCCCGTGCCAGAAGACCAGGCGCGCCCTGAGCCCCCAGCGCATTACTCCTGCTCCTCACTCAACCGATATCCGCGGCCGCGCACGGTATGGATAAGCGAAACCGTTGAGCCGGCATCGATCTTCTTTCTCAGATTGCTGATATGCACATCGACAAGGTTGGTCAGGTTGTCGAACTCGTCTTCCCAGATGTGCTCGCCCAACGTGGTGCGGGTGACAACCTCTCCGACGCGGCGCGCCAGGAACTCGATGATGGCATATTCCTTCGTAGTCAACTTGATGCTGGCCCCGCCGCGAGTGACGCGATGGCTGGCCGGATCAATGACGAGATCGGCCACTCGAAGCATCGTCGGCCGCGGACCCGTCCCACGTCTCATAAGCGCTCGAATTCTGGCAAGTAACTCGGCGAAGGCGAACGGCTTCACCATGTAGTCGTCCGCTCCGGTATCGAGTCCCTTGATTCGGTCTCGAAGGGCATCCTTTGCCGTTACCATCAGAATGGGCGTGGAGAGACCGCGGGCTCGCAGTTCACGGCAGAGTTGAATCCCGTCTTTTCCGGGCAGAAGCCAGTCAAGGACGATCACATCGTAGTCGTTCACGGAAGCGAGATATTCACCTTCGTCGCCGGAATTGGCGATGTCAACGACCACGCCCTCCTCGGCCAGCCCCTTCTTTAGGACACGCGCAGCCTTTTGATCGTCTTCGACTAGCAGGAGTCTCATGGCATCAACGGTACGGTCGGATGTGAGTGAGTGTTAAGGGGAAGCCAGCGGACCCGTAAGCTTGGACGTCTGAATTGGAGATAGGCCTGGATTAGCCTTGCAGTGTCTGCAACTGTTCAAGCGATGCGCTGTCCTCGCCGTCGGCTTCAGTGCTTTGTGAGGCCGGGGTACCCGAATGAACCTCGCGCAGAGTCCATGGTTTGATCTTCGCCAGCGTCTTGGCAAGGGAATCCTTGGCCTTGGTTGCGTCGTAGTCCATCTGTAAGCCGATCCAGAAATCCTCGGACATGCCGAAAAACCGCGATAAACGCAGACCCGTATCGACGGTAATGGCGCGCGTGCCGGTCACGATCTCACCGATGCGTCGTTGCGGTACGCCGATCTCCTTGGCCAGTCGATACTGCGTGATGCCTATGGGTTTTAGAAATTCTTCCAGCAGAAGTTCTCCGGGGTGGGGATAGGGGACTTTACGCATGATGTCTCTCCCAGTGATAGTCTACGATCTCAACGTCCTTCGGGCCTTCCGTCGTCCACACGAAGCACACACGGAACTGATCGTTAATGCGGATGCTATACTGCCCGAAGCGGTCGCCTTTCAAGGCTTCGAGCCGGTTGCCCGGCGGCACGCGCAAGTCATCGAGTCTTCCGACCCGGTTCAGTATTGCCAGCTTGCGCATGGCAACGCATTCGATGTGCGCAAACCGCTTGATACGTTTGCCGCCAAACAGGCCTTGCGTCTCAGCGCACTTGAACGACCGGATCGGCATACGCAAATACTAACGATATGCGTTAGTATTGTCAAGGGCCAGCATGGGGGGATGGACTGCACCATAAAGACGGTGGATCGTCACGATATAAGGACTATATCGATCGCTACGATCCCATTGCTCAGGTACAACTCACATTGAAATGAACGTGTTCAGTGAAACAGCGGTGTCAGGAAACTCCGCCAGTATCTGGGCGTCCGATGTCACAAGCGGGATGTTCAGATGCTCGGCCAATGCAATGAATTCGCAGTGATGTGCGGGCATCTGTCTCAGCGTAGGGCCGGTCTGGCCGAAGGTTGAGATTATCCTTGGAGGGTGTGCAACTGTTCGAGGGATGCGTTGTCATCGCCGTCGAGGTTCAGGGCCGCCATGAACTCTCCGATGGCCAGATCGCTCATTTCCAGCCGCTTGTAGGCAAGTCCCAGGTGAAAGTGAGAGGAAGCAGCCTCAGGATTCTCGGATACCACCTGTGAGAATTCCCGAATCGCGTCGTGCCACATCCGTTTCCGCTCATAGATGATGCCCAAGTGGTAATGCACCATGATATGCGTGGGGTCCGCGTGCAGCACCTTCCCGAAACTCTGTATCGCCAGATCCAGCTTGCCCAAATGGAAATAGGACATCGCCATCCGATAGTGGGCCCAAGGGTGAGTGGGGTCCAGAGCTAAGACCTTTTTGGCGGCGTCAACGGCGGCGTGGAACATGCATCGCCCGTAATACCAGAGGCTGAGCTGAAAGTGGGCATCGAGACGCCTGGGATCCAGCATGATGACCCGTTGCATCTCAGCGATCGCTTCCTTTACCCGTCTTACCTGGTGATACTCCAGCGCAAGCTGATACCGGGCCTCGATGTTCTCCGGGTCCTGCTCGATGGCCTTGCGATATGCCTCAAGGACTGTCGGCGCTGTTTCGTCCTGCATCCGAGTCTCCTCCCTCGTAGAAGCAGCCAGGGCAACCGTGTCCTTATCTTACTGCCGGTCTGAAGCGGGGGTCAAGATACTTTAGCAAAACAGCTTGCCAGTATGCGCTATCAGCTCATGGTTGCTCTTCTTGGGGCAGGCTCTCGATCCGTGTCAGGTGTACTTGTGTAGGAAAGGGGATCTCGATCCCCTCCTTCTCAAAGGTCGCTTTAATTCGCCTTCTTAACTCCCGAGCCACCTCCCATTGTCGCTGAGGCAGCGTTTTGACCAGCACCTTGATGGTAACCTGAGATTCGCCGAAGGACTCGATACCGAGAACCTCCGGCGGTTCCAGGATCAGCGGACCCATCCTCTCATCCCTTGCCAGCCCCTGTCCGATCTGCTGCAGCACCTCGACGACCCGATCAATATCCTCGTGGTAGGCGACGCCAATGTCCAGAGCTACTCGCGACCACTCCTTTGTCAGGTTTGAAACAACCTTGAGTTCGCTATTCGGGATAAAGTGCACCGCGCCACTGCTGACATCCCGAAGGATCGTCACGCGCAGATTGAGTCGCTCCACCACACCGCTGATCTCACCCGTCTTGATGACATCGCCCACTGCAAACTGTCCCTCGAGGATGATAAAGAAGCCGGCGATCACATCCTTGATCAGGCTCTGGGCGCCGAAACCGACGGCCAGCCCCACCACACCTGCGCCGGCGATGATGGGGGTGATGTCCAGTCCGATCTCCTGCAGTCCCATCATCGTGGCGATGATCACAACCACCGTCGTCCCGACGGTCTTGACGATACCGGCCAGCGTCAGGGCGCGCTTTTCCTGCTCACTAACCTGTCCGGCGCCCCCATCCGCAACGGCGCGGACGACACGATCCGAAGCCAGCTTGAGGAGGTGAACCAGTACCAGGCTTCCTGCCACGATAATTGCTAGCCGCAGCCCGCCGGTCCGCAGCCACTGGAAGCTCTCCTCAAAGGGCCGCGTGTTCATCCCGACACCGTCACCCTTACCTGCCCCCTCCACTCCTCACCAGGATTGAGATCGAGATCCCAGGTGGGCATGGCAGCCACTCCTTGCACTGTTCGTTCGTACCCATCCTCCGATTGCGAGACCGTTGCAACCAGGTGGCTGTACAGGGCGGCGGGATGATCGAGTTCAATGCGAAGCTGAGAGCCTGACTCCAGAGCGGACAGGGTGAACTCTTCGACTCCCGCTATAGAGATCGGGAAGTCGAGCGAGATGTGCCGGTCGCCCAGCGTGATAAACGATCGGCCCAAGGCAAGACCGAGTAGGAAGAAGTTCAACTCTACCCCAAAGCGGATGCGCAGGTGATCACTTCCCTGATTCGTCATCCGGTAGGATACGGTCAAGCCTCGATCATCTGCGAAGGTGTATTCCTTTCGTAGGAAGAGCGGGTGATTCGGCTCATGGTTCGTTCGAACTCGCCCCAATCGAGTGATCGCGACGCCGGTAGCCGTGTGCTGCCAGTCCCAGTCCCCATTGACAAAATCCCCCCGTTCATCCAGGTGGCCTGAAACCCAGGCAGCCAGGGGATCAGGTTCCGCAAAAAAATGGTCGAGGAACGCTGCGCGTTCCCATTGATCGCAGCAAAGCCCCTCCACAAGATCGGTTGACGCCGCTCGCTGCAGGTCGTGAATCCCAGGGATCCCCTCGGGTGTCTGCCCTTCGGGTTGCGCTGCCGCGCGCCTGATCGCATCGTGATAGGTCTCCGGACGGCGCGTGAGGGTATTGAGGAGGTTCACCTCCCCGGCGAAGTCTGTCCACTCCACCAGCCGACCGCCGCGATGCGGCTGAATTTGGGCCGAGAGACGGCTGTTCGAGACCCAGACCTCCGGTGACCCGTCGCAATCAAGATCGGCCGACTCAACCTTGAGCTTCTGGCGACGGCGGATGAACGCCTCAGCGCGCGCCAAATGTCGCCAAATCTCATGCCGCAAATGGGGCAGATACAGGCCGCCGAATATCCCGTGCCAGTAGCTGTCGTTACACTGAGCCGCAAAGAGCTCAAGCCTGGCTTGCGTGGCCCCATGCCCCCCAGGCAGCAGTCGACTCAGCGCCAGCCCCTTCTTGTGGGCCCGGTTCGCCTCGGGATATCGGACCAGGAAATGCTTCCAATGCCCTCCGTGCAGATGCGGCATGAACCGATCGACATCGGAGCCGAGACGACCCTTCAGCTCCTCAAACCGTCGCCCCCCGTCCGGTCCGAGCGCCCATTCTTCCATCTCGACATAGGAGCAGGTAGGGAGGTAACAGAGTCCGGCGGGATGAACGTCCTCCAGCGCCTCGCTCACCGTCTGCGATACGAGCCAGTCGTCTGCACCTTCAAGCAGGTCCAGGAACCCCTTCAGCCATCCGTCGTCGTAGACCCACTTTGCCGTCCCGGGCCAGCCGCCGAACTTTTCACCATCGTCGGCAGCGATGGCCAGCCGCCCGCCAATCTGTGCGATCCAACGCAGGTGCGCCTCAATCTCCTCCGGCGGGCGAAACGGGATCAGGTACCGGAGCCGCTTATCGATCGGGAAGATGGCCAGCGGCTCGCCCTCGGCTTCGGTGAGATAATAGTCGTGCAGCCGATCGGCCTCAAATCCTGACGTGAGAAACGCCCGGTCATCCATCAGGACATAATCGACCCCTGCCCCCACAAGGGACGGGATGATCGCGCTGTCCCAGATCCGTTCGGTCAGCCACAGACCGCGCGGGCGGACACCGAAACGAGACCGGATACGCTCGCTCATCAGCGTAATCTGGGCGATGCGATCCTCATGTGGAATGGCCGCCAGGATCGGCTCATATAACCCTCCAGACAGGAGTTCAAGTCGACCGCGCTGGACCAGTTCACCGATGAGATCGAGGTAATCCGGGGCTCGGCGCTCCAGCCATAGCAGAAGCGGCCCACTCAGGTGCAGGCTGAATTTAAGCGTGGGTCTACTATAGATGGCCCCAAGGAGAGGTCGGTAGGCCCTATCCATCAGCGTCTGGATTACCTCATCAAAATTGCCCAGCGGCTGATGGTTGTGTAGGACAAGCAAGAAACGGAGCTTGCCCTGACCGCTGTCGAAGGATCTCACGACTGGTTTCTTTGTCATATTCCGACGACCTGTAAAAAATCCCCCCAACTCCCCTTTGGTAAAGGGGGGCAAGGGGGGATTTGCCTCGCACGTCGCACCTTGCACCTCGTTCTCATGCGGAACCCTACGTGGATGCGGGCTTGAGAATCAAGCCGCCTAGCGGAGGGATGGTGAGAAGCAATGAGAACGGTCGTCCGTGACCCGGGATCGGCTCTGCTTCGACGCCGCCGCCATTCCCGAGATTGCTGCCACCATAGATCGCAGCATCTGAGTTCAGGATCTCCACATAGTAGCCCCCGGTCGGTACGCCGATGCGATAGTCGTGTCGCGGGACGGGGGTGAAGTTACAGACCACGATCATGAAGTCATCCGGATTCCTGGCGCGCCGCAAGAACGAGACGATGCTCCCCTGCCAGTCATGGCAGTCGATCCACTCGAATCCGTGCGGATCAAAATCGACCTCGTGTAGAGCCGACTGGCATCGGTAGAGCTGGTTCAGGTCCCGCACGAGCCTCTGCAACCCTTGATGGTGAGGACCTTCTGCCAGAAGGTGCCAATCCAGGCTCTGGTCGTGATCCCACTCGCGCCATTGACCGAACTCTCCTCCCATAAACAGAAGCTTCTTGCCGGGATGTCCATACATAAAGACATAGAAAGATCGCAGGTTGGCGAACTTCTGCCAGGTATCACCCGACATCTTGCCGAGGAGTGAGCCTTTCTCGTGTACCACCTCGTCGTGGGAAAGGGGCAGGACGAAGTTCTCAGTGAAAGCATAGAGCAGACCAAAGGTCAGGTTGTTGTGGTGGTAGCCTCGATGGACCGGGTCGAGCGTCATGTAGCCCAGCATGTCATGCATCCATCCCATGTTCCACTTCAACCCAAAGCCGAGTCCGCCCACGTAGGTTGGGCGCGAGACCTGGGGCCACGCGGTCGATTCCTCAGCAATGGTTATCACGCCAGGATGGCGCTCGTAGACCAGTTCGTTGAAGCGCTTCAGGAAGGCGACCGCCTCCAGATTCTCATGCCCCCCGTAGATGTTAGGAACCCACTCGCCGGGCTGACGCGAGTAGTCCAGGTAGAGCATCGAGGCCACCGCGTCTACCCGCAGACCGTCCAGGTGATAGCGTTCAAGCCAGAAGAGCGCATTGCCCAGCAGGAAGTTGTCCACTTCCTTTCGGCCGTAATTGAAGATGAGCGTACCCCACTCGCGATGTTCGCCCTTACGAGGATCTTCATGCTCATAGAGGCAGGTCCCGTCGAAGTAGACCAGCCCGTGCGGGTCACGAGGGAAATGGGAGGGGACCCAGTCAAGGATTACGCCGATCCCGCGCTGGTGCAGGTGATCTACGAAGTACATGAAGTCGGTCGGCGTTCCATACCGGCAGGTTGGCGAGAAGTAGCCGATGGTTTGGTACCCCCACGAGCCGTAAAACGGGTGCTCCGTAATCGGAAGTAGTTCGACGTGCGTGTACCCCATCTCCGTCGCGTAATCGGCAAGCCGGTGAGCCAGCTCCCGGTACGTCAGACAGCTATGCCCTTCCTCAGGCGACCGCATCCAGGAGCCCAGATGCACCTCGTAGATCGCGACCGGTCGCTCAAGCCAATTCTGATGCGCTCGCGCGTCCATCCACGACGCATCCCCCCACCGGTAGGCATCGATGCTGAACACGCGCGAAGCGGTTCGGGGTGACGGCTCGAAGGCGAAGGCGAACGGATCGGCTTTGAGGGCGAGCGGCTCGCCGGATTGCGACTTGATCTCGAATTTGTACAGGGCGTTCTCCGTGAGAGAAGGGATAAAGAGATCCCATATGCCGTTGCCGGGATGGTTTCGCATCGGATGGCACCGGCCATCCCAGCGATTGAAGTCTCCGACGACGCTGACTCTTCTGGCGTTGGGGGCCCAGACCGCAAAGCGGACCCCTGGTACGCCGCCGAGGGTCATCAGATGAGCCCCCAACTTTTCATAGTTTCTGAGGTGACTGCCCTCGCCCAACAGGTACAGGTCATAGTCACTCAAGGTCGGAGGAAAACGGTACGGGTCTTCAATCTCGTATCCCTGTCCCTGCCGATCTACGACACGCAGTCGATAGGGAAAGAGGCCGTTCCGCGTCGGAACGACGACCTCGAAGAGACCGTCCGGGTGTACCAACTCCATGGGCCGGTCCTTGATCTCGCCATCGGCATGGACGACCATTGCCTCCCGGACATCCGGGAGGAAGGCGCGCACGACGACGCATGGCTCTGCGGCGATGGGTACCTCATGCGGGCCCAGTACGGCGAACGGATCGCCGTGCTCACCCCGGACAATCGCCTCGATCACCTCAGCAGCAAGACTGGAAAGCATTTATGTAATCTCCTGTATCTTGGGCAACGCTGCCCAAAGATAACACCATCCCTCCTTCATTTCAATCGCGGTTGCGTGGTGGCATGATCTAGAGGAATCCAAGGATGGCGGAAAGGCAGAAAGGAAAGCAATCGGCGCTCCTTGCGAGCGCACCTTCTGCTTTAGCCAAAAGAGTTCACGGGTGGCCAAGAAAAAAGAAAAGGCGACTCGCGTAGGTGAAGCCGCCTTTTCCTGGCTGTTTCGCGTCGGCTCAGCCGCCGGCCGGAAGCCTCGTGATGGACTCAGCGAAGGCCTTCCAGTCGCCAGCCTCATGATAATTAACAGGTGAGAAATCACTAAGGAAACTGTGTGTCGCGACTTCCACCATGTCACCCGGCTTAAGATTAGCCAGCGCCATTGTAGCCCGGTCGATGGCCGTGAAGGTCACCGGAAACCCCGAAACATTTATTGTCAGTTCCTGCCAGGAGGGGTTTACCGCGATCACCTCACCGGTGATCATATGTAGCGCCGACGCCGTGCCGGCAAAGGACACCACTGCTAGAAAAGCGATAAAAGCCACCAACACTTTTCTCGACATGACCGATTCACCTCCTTCTGTATTTACCGTAGGTCGCAAACCAGGTCACGTCAAGGGCTGTACAAAAAATGAGTCGGGTGGAGGGCATTGTACCGGTACATTGTGATGCCCAATGTATTGATGTTACGTCCTTCTTCCTGTATGTTCTTCCTGGGGAGTTAACAGCAAATGGTACAGCCACTCACCATGACGGTTTCAGATACAGGGACGACCGATCTGGATGGCTTGAACGTGGCCCAGCAGGCGGCGGTCACGCACGGCGATGGCCCGTTGCTGATCATTGCGGGCGCCGGGACGGGGAAGACCACGGTGATCGCGCGCACCGGATCGCCCACCCGATCAACAGCAGGCGAGTCCGGCCGGAGCAGGTGCTGGCGCTGACCTTTACCGAGAAGGCGGCGGCGGAGATGGAGCGGCGTGTCGACCTGCTGGTTCCGTACGGCTTCACCGATACCTGGATCTCCACCTTTCACGCCTTTGGAGACCGCGTGCTTCGGGAGCACGCCCTGGTGCTGGGGCTGAGTCCGGACCGAGGCTGCGATGTTCGTCGGTTGCCCCGCCGGAGTCATCCCACAGCCTCCAGATAGGGGCGGATCAGTGTCACGCGGTCCACCGGAGCGAAGCGCCAGACGGCCTCCAGGCGTTTAGGGTACATCCTCCGGTAGTCGCGCAGCGCCTCGATGGCGACGTCGATGCCGATCTTGTTGCGGAACTTGAAACAGTCCGCGACGGTCTTGGCCGCGCTGAACACCCGTACCGTCACGCCGGAGATGCGGTGCTCCTCCACCCCTTCCAGCAACGCGGGGCCTGACAGGTAGAACAGCCGCAGGGGAGGCTGCTCCAGTCGCGGCCTCCACGCTTTGCGGTCGATCGCCATCCAGATCTCGAACGGGTTCTGCGTGGTAAGCCCGTGAAAGCGCAGTGCCAACAGTAGGCAGAGGACGCCCACAGGCACGCGGCGCGCGACCTCTACGAGATGCTGTCGCTCCGTTACGGGGGCACCCGGGAGCCGGTAGAGACCGCGCCCCACCCGCTCGAGCAGTCCCCTATCCAGCAACCGGCGTAGTTGTATTCTCGAGACGCCAACGCGCTCAATGTCCCGGGAGCGCGCGATCCCAACTCGCTGCATCAGCTCTTGAATCTGATCCGGTAGGATGATTCTTGTAGTCACAATACCTCGGCCTCCGTTACTAGATGCCGAGTATATGTGACACGTCTGAAGTGGGCCGTCAAGGCCCCTTCTCCCTCATGACTACCACGCTCGCTGGCGTGCCTACGCGAGGCCAGTGAAGCCGGAATGATTCCGTGGAGGCGCTGCGTGAAGCTGCTGAGGAGTCAGGGCGTGACTAATCGTTGCGCTGCACTCCTGAAGACGAACGACTATGTGACCTGACGGTGAGGGGTTACTTCAGCGCGTCGCGCTTAGCCGCGAACTCGTAGTATCGGTGTCGCTGGTACTTGATAAGTACCGCACTCCCCGCCATTGACGAAAGCATTGCTCCCGAGGGAAGGCTGCCGAACGGATTGGGGCTTCAGCTGCAACGAATACGGCGGACCACAAACGCTAATGCGGAATCGCCCGCCGCCAGACCATCACGAATCGATCGACCGAGCTGTTCGTTATCAGCTGCAAGCGCTTGTTGCGCAGCTCGTCGATCTAGCGCGCAACCTTGAGAGGTTTGAGCCATCCTTGTCGACGATCTTGCCAGCCGAGACCGATTTTGCATAGATATCAACTGCTGCCGCCAAGTCGTCGTTCCCGATGATACGCTTCTCCACCGCGCTTTGAAGCATTGCTGCAACCTTGTCTCCTAGCAGTCGCGATTGGACGTTCGACACTCGCTCAATCAGGAAGAAGGACTGACCGAGGGAAGGTTCGGTAACAAGCTCATCCAAAAAGAGACGCATTGCCCGAGGAACACCGTAGACTCCCCGCTCGAACCGCACAGATCCAAGGTATAGCTCCAGCTGACGGTCTTTCGTGATCACCCGATCGAGCCAAAGTGCCAACAGGATTTCTATCGCCTTCCGTCGTACGAGCTTCTGATGCTCTTGTATGAATAGCGTACGGGCTAGCTGTTGAGTGATCGTCGACCCTCCGGATCGCCGCCGCGCGCCGCCCAAGCCTAGGAGTGCCCTTGCGGAACCTCGTAGGCTGAGACCGCGGTGTGAAAAGAACGTCTGGTCTTCGATAAAGACGAGAACCTTCTTGAGGTTGGTAAGATCGATCTTCAGCCTTTGGATCTCATAGCTCGCAAGCGTCGCTCTGTAGATCACTTGCTCAAAATTCCCAACGAGCTGGAGCCGGACGCACCGCGCGAGCGAACGCGCGAAGAGAAGGCTCAAACGCTCATGGGTGTCCAGCAGCGCCTTGCGATAGACGATCGCAAGGAAGATCGCCCAGCCTGCAGCGCCGAGGAATACTAATGCTGTTGGAGGGGCGTAAAAGATCCAGTTCCGGGCGAGCAACTGCTTCGACAGTTCAGTCGATACGAAGAGAACCACTGCCGCGGAGAAGCCGGCGATCATGAACAGCGGATACGCGACGTAGGTGTTCCATCCGGGGAAGAGGCGTACTGCAAACGGCTCATCCGCTCCCTCAATCCTCCAATTTGGCAGCACGAGCTGCAGTCGCCCGTAGCTGAGACCGAGCATTCTGCGAAGGACGATCACCTTCCGCGCAGAGAAGACGACTGCCTTCTGTCGGTCGGCGAAATACCGCAGCGTGACGATGGAGAAACCAGCGGCGAGAGCGAGAAGGACCGCTAGAGTCAACTCGGGGGCGAGGATAGGCTCAAAGGCGACCGTCAACGGGCCAAGGGAGCCAACTATGAGAGATCCAAGCCCAGCGGCGGCAACTATCGAGATGTTGGAGGCGTTGAGGAACACACGCTCCTCGGCTTCGAGGGTCTTCGCAGCCGCCCTGTACTCCTCGATTGCGATATCCCGGTGGTCAAAGTGATACGTCGGGAAGTGCTGCTGCCAGCCTTGCTGTTCGTCGTCTATCATGTGCGATTTACTGACGGAGGTTTGTATGCGCGAGCTGCCCAACGCTGCGCGTAACCCGCGGGTTAACGCGCTTGTTAGGCATTCGGCGATTCCGGTCCGATGTTTCGCTGTTCCGAGTCCTCGAGCTCCTTCCAGATCGGGGCCCACTGTTCCGCCGTGATGAACCCCTTGTCGACCAGTTCCGCGTGCAGCCCGTTCATCGCATCTCGAAACGAGCCCCCTTTCTCCCGGGCGGCCGCAGCGTGTCTTGCCCAGACCTCCAACTCCTCGAGTGGGTAGTCGCGGAGGTAGTTGATGACGACCGCCGCCTCCCTGAGCAGAGTCTCGCTACGGTCGCGACAGTCTAGGTTACCGGGCAGGTGCACTGCCACCCCCTCGGGGATCGCGAAGCAATCGCTGTACAAGCCCAACTGCTTCGCAGCGTCAAGGTCTTCGGGAGATGGACCGTTCGCTTTGACTGCTACGCGCGTTTCCGCATCGAGATTCAGAAGAAGAACGCTTGCCCGCATCTCGATGGCGAAGTTGAAGAGCTCCGTCTTGGCGCTGTGGCGTCGATATGCACGCCACAGCGCGTCACACGACTGGCGCGGTGCGGCGATGCCGATGAGGATCGACATCACGATGTGTGGTTTGCCTGCCTCTTCTAGCGCCAGGACGCATAGAGCAGTGGAGTGGTGAAAGCGTCCTTGCTCATGGAGCATCTTCGCGCTCGCCAGGAGGTCCAGCGCGTTGAGGCGAGCCGCCTGTATTGCCGCTGCTGCGTCGTGTGGCGTGAGGGGACCCGAGTAGGGTTGAAGACCAACCCTACTCAGTGATGAGGGCGGCTTGGCCATGCCGTGTCTCCGAATGCCTAACTATTGATTAGGCGGACTCCTCTCGTTTGCGCTCACGTGCCCACTCCTGCCAATACCGCGCGTTGGAAAGGAAGTCACTATCGATGAGCAATCGCCTCCGGACGTCAAACACCCGGAACGTGCGCTCGTAGTCATACGTAACTCCCCAGTAGCCCAGGTAGTCTGCCGTGGTAACGCCCCGAATCGTTTCATCGACGTCGAGCAGAACACGGAAGCGGCATAGTCGTTGTTCCGGGTCTTGAAAGACCGGTACCTGGATGGAGTACGGGTACTCACCCCGCCCGTTGCGGAGGAGTGGGTAGCACTGGCCGAGCGTCTGGAAAATCTGGCCCAGCGACTCATAGATGGAGTCGCTGCAGATCTTGGTAATGACGACCTCCGCATCGGCAAACGTGAGGTGCAGTTCGCTGATATCGACGTTGCGCTCCGGATTCTGAGACCGCAGCTTCTTGTAGGCGGCCAGAAACGGACGAAGGACAAACGACCGAGCCCCGGACTTGAGCAAATCAAATGCAACGCCGTCAGCGACCAGTTTCAGGACGTCATGAATAGAGATGTTGGATAGCGCGTGAACTGCAAACTCATAAAGACCACCTCCGAGGTCGCCGGGTCTGCTGCGGACCCGCGCCACGTAGTGGGCATCGAGCTCTGACTGGAATTCCCGAATGCCGTCCAGCTCGAGAAGGCGGTCAGGACCCTCCTGGATTGCCCAGTACTCGACTTGGAGCGAAAGGGGGTACTCCATCGTCACTCCGATCCGCCTAACTATAAGTGAGCCGCCCCTGAAACCGACAAAGGCTGGCGGCCTATTTCCTGAATCGACTCGACTCCCAAACGACGAATTGGCGTGTAATCTCCCACACTTAGCCAAACCGGTCAAGCGTATTCTGGCCGACAAATGTTGCCGGCTTCGGAAGCCTATCCCGGTCGGCTATCCGATTTTTGACGTCAGTTCTCCCTCAACATACCGATGGATGATGCCGGAAATGAGGGTTTGATAGGGGATGCCTAATTCCATGGCTTTCTTTTGAATGCCCTTGTAGTCATGGTCGTAGAGGCGAATGGTAATCCGTCTGTCCTTGACCAAGGTCTTTCTGGCGGTCGCCTTTATAGCTTCAAGCTCCTTCTTGGACGGAGCGGATAGCTTCATCTGCCCTTTCTCGTAGGCATCGACAATGGTTTTTTCCTCTTTGCTGTATTTCATGTGTTGTTAACCCTCCTGCTCCTTTTTGTATGCTTGGGTTGCCTTTCGACTCGGAATAATGGTCTTCAAGAAGATGTCATCCTTTTCTACAACGTGAGGAACAAGATAAATGTAGTCTTCCACAACCACAAAGTATATTCGCTGTCCGGGATAGTTCTCTTGATCGGGGTGATCGGTAAGTTTCCAGACGTCACCACGAGCCAGATGAAAGAGTATCTTTTCGAAAGAGATCCCTCTTTCCTCCTTTAACCACTCGTTCTTCTCGGAGTCCCATTCATATTTCATGTTTTATATGTACATCTTTTGTCTGTACAAGTCAACGTGATAGCATTGCCGTTTATACCGGAGGGAATCGTCATGCTATTATAGCGTGGCGTGGTTGAGCGACTACAAAGGATTGGCGAGGAATGGTGGAAGAGCCTCAAGTGATCTCAGAAAGAAATCCTGCGATGGGTGTGGAAGGCTTGAACGCGGCCCAGCAGGCGGCGGTCACGCACGGCGATGGCCCGTTGCTCATCATTGCGGGCGCCGGGACGGGGAAGACCACCGTAATCGCTCACCGAATCGCCCACCTGATCAACAGCAGGCGGGCCCGGCCGGAACAGGTGCTGGCGCTGACCTTTACCGAGAAGGCGGCGGCGGAGATGGAGCGGCGTGTCGACCTGCTGGTTCCGTACGGCTTCACCGATACCTGGATCTCCACCTTCCACGCCTTTGGAGACCGTGTGCTTCGGGAGCACGCCCTAGTGCTGGGGCTGAGTCCGGACTTCCGCCTGCTGACGGTGCCGGAGCAGGTCATCTTCTTTCAGGAGCATCTGTTCGAGCTTCCATTAGACTATTTCCGGCCGCTCGGTAGTCCGCTGCGGCATGTGCAGGCGCTGCTTCAACTGTTCAGTCGAGCCAAGGACGAGGATGTCGGCCCTGAGCAGTACGCGAGTTACGCGGAGGAGCTGGTCGGTCGAGCGACGGCCGCTCCGGACGACAAGACGCTGGCGGAGCAGGCGACGCGGGAGATGGAGATCGCCAGGGTCTACCGGCAGTACCAGGAGCTGATGGCGCGAGAAGGGAAGCTGGACTTCGGTGATCTGATGGTGCGGACACTGGACTTACTTCGGGAACACCCGCTGGTGCTCCAACGGTTGCAGGAGCGGTTCCGGTATATCCTGGTCGATGAGTTCCAGGATACCAACTACGCCCAGTTTCAGATTGTGAAGCTGCTCACGGCCTCCCATCGGAATGTGACGGTGGTGGGGGATGACGACCAGTCGATCTTCAAATTTCGAGGGGCCTCGATCAGCAACATCCTCAGCTTCCGCCGTGAGTTTCCTGACGCCGAGACGATCGTCCTTGCAGAGAACTATCGCTCGACCTCAAGCGTCCTCGATGCCGCGTACCGTCTGATCCAGCACAACAACCCTGATCGACTGGAGTATCAGGAAGGTGTCGACAAGCGCCTGAAGCCTTGCAATGGTGACGGCCCGGCCGTTGAGAGCGTAGTCTTCCAGACCTATCAGGAAGAGGCCGACTGGGTGGTCGAAAAGATCGAGGAACTGATCGAGGCCAAGGCGTGCGCGCTTGGCGACATCGCCATTCTGGTCCGGCGAAACAGCGATGCCGACCCATTGCTCCGAGCACTGAACATGAAGGGAATCCCCTGGAGCTTCAGCGGGGCGAAGGGTCTGTACGACAGGGATGAGATACGTCTGGTGATCTCGTTCCTCCGCCTACTGGCTGATCCATACGACTCCCTGAGTCTCTTTCATCTGGCTGGCTCCGATATCTACGGGTTGCCGGCTGCCGATTTGACCCTCTGCAACGCCCATGCGCGCCGGAAGCATCGCAGTCTCTATGAGGTGTTGCTCGATCTGACGAGGCGACCAGGCGCTGTGCCCGAGCTGTCCGGGGTCTCGACTGAAGGGATCGCTGCTGCCACGGCCCTCCTGAGTGATTTGCATCGCTATCTGGACAAAGCGGCTCGGGAGGTGACGGGACGTATCCTGTACGAGTTCTTGATGGAACAGCCGGGCTACGGCAAGCGACTGCTGCATTCGAACTCCTCGCGCGATCATCAACGGATCAGCAACCTCGCCGCATTCTTCGGCCTGGTTCAGCGGTTCGGCGAGGTGGCGCCCCAGGACCGCGTGGCCGGCTTTGTTCCGTATCTGACGATGCTGATCGAGGCGGGCGAGAACCCGCCCGTTGCGGAGGGTGAGGCGGCAGAGGAAGGGGTGGCCGTGCTCACGCTGCACAAGGCCAAGGGCCTCGAGTTCGAGGCGGTGTTTCTCGTAGGCCTGGTCGAGAAACGGTTTCCCTCGATCGATCGGCGGGAGGCAATCCCGCTTCCCGATGAGCTGATCAAGGAGACGCTACCGTCCGGCGACTTTCATCAGCAGGAGGAGCGACGTCTGTTCTACGTTGGCATGACCCGGGCCAAGCGGCACCTGTTCCTCACGCGGGCGAAAGATTACGGGACAAAGCGGGAGTGGAAGCGTAGCCGGTTCCTGGCGGAGGCGCTGGCCCTGCCGAGAGAGGAGGAAGAGCAGCCCTGGCGAGGGACGGCAGAGGCGGTCATAGGTCGATACGCGCCGCCGCCCCAGGTCGCCATCGATCTTGCGATCCGGGCTGACACCCCGCTCAGCCTCTCGCACTATCAGATCGATGACTATCTGACCTGCCCGTTGAAATACAAATATGTCCATATCCTGCGGGTGCCTGTGCTCAGAGAGCATACGATCATCTACGGCGCCGCGCTGCATCGGGCCGTTCAGGCGTATAATACCCAACGGCTTACCGGGCAAACAATGTCGCTTGACGATCTGATCAAATCGTTTGAAGCCCACTGGGTCAATGAAGGGTTCATCTCCCGGGAACACGAGGAGCGGCGAATGCAGGAAGGTCGGGATGCCCTGACCCGCTTCCATGCCGGTGCCGCGAAGGGACCGCTGCCGACGTCGGTCGAGAAACGATTCCGGTTCCAGCTCGGTGACGATCTCGTCACCGGTATTATGGATCGGGTAGATGAGCGTGAGGGTGAGACCGTAATTATCGACTATAAGTCGTCGTCGGTCCGGGACCAAAAAGCGGCAGACAAAGAGGCCCGGGAGAGCCAGCAACTTGCGCTGTATGCGCTGGCCTACCGGGAATCGATCGGCCGGTTGCCGGATCGGGTGGAGTTGCATTTCCTGACCCCCGGCGGCGTCATCGTCGGGCAGGCGGTGAAAAAGGAAAAAGATCTCGATCAGGCGGTCGAACGGGTTCGGGCGGCTGCAACCGGGATTCGGGCAGGTCTCTTTCAGGCGACCCCCAGTCAGTGGGTCTGCAGCTTCTGCGCCTTCAGGACCATCTGTCCTGCCACCGTGTGGATCGGGGAGCACCAGGGATGAAGATCGGTATCGACCTCGATGATGTCCTGGCCGATTCGCTCCCGCATTTTACGCAGGCGTTTAATAGGCATTTTGACCTTGATATTGAACTGCCTGATGCCGCGTGGCGGATCGCCGACCGGTTTCCCCAGATTTCTAGGCGAGAGGCCGACGACTTCTTCACAGAACTGATCGAGAGCGGTTTTTTCTCATCCAGATCGCTTATCCCCCACGCTAAAGAAGCGGTGGAAACATTGGTTGACGGCGGCCATGATCTGTATATCATCACCGGTCGGACCCCGCGAGATGAGCGAATTACGATGGACTGGCTGGCGCGCGTCGGCGTACGGTCTTACTTTGAGGCGGTTGTGCACAGGACGTGCGACCCGGTGGAGCGCCACAAGGCGGATGTCGCATCAGGATTAGCGCTCAGTCTCTTCATTGAGGATGAGTTGACGGTAGCCCTGACGGTCGCGGAGACCGCTATCCCGGTCCTGTTGTTCGATCGCCCATGGAATCAGAGTCCGCTTCCCGGCAACGTGCGCCGGGTCGAGTCATGGCATGAGGCGCTGACGCAAATTGCCGAACTGAACGGCGGCAATGGACACCAATAGTCTCGCCCTCCGCTTGCCTCTCATGCTCCAGTATGCTAGCGTACAACTGTTCTGCGGAAAATCTCTCCCTTCACGCGAATAGAGGATGACATGAGCGGCGACACAGACGAACCGGCGAGGACGATCGGCCCGATCCTGCAGGAAGCCAGAACGGCAAAGGGTCTCACGATCGAAGCGGCTGCGGCAGGCAGTAAGGTTCCCCTGTCCTTCGTCCGGTTGTTGGAGCAGGAGCAGTTTCATCTGGTTCCCGATTCATTGTACCTCACCAGATTTCTGACGGAATATGCCGTCTTTCTCAGCCTTGATCCCAAGCAGCTCTTAGCACATTTAAAGGAGCAGGTGGATTCCGCCAGACTGAGGGAGGCGCCACATCCGACGTCAACAATAGGCTCTCGGACTGATCTTCGTCGTCTGCTGATCTATCTACTGCCTGCGGTGGCCGTCATTCCCCTGATCTTTATCGGGCTCTCCCTTTTCTCCGGCCCGTCGCCAACAGTGTCGCCGGTTCAGCAATCGGAGGCGCCGGCGCCTCAGGGGGCGTTCACACCGACTCCGGAGGCCGTAACTGTCATTCCGCCAGACCCTCAAGCTGTCTCCTCCGCTCCAGAGCAGCCACAAGAGTCGACCCCGGCCCGCCAAGCCGTTACTCTCCAGGCGCAGGAGCCTCAGGTCACCCCTTCCCGATACAGGCTGCGGGCTGAGGCGAAGGAGACAACCTGGATTGGGGTTGCAGCAGACGGGGCACCTCGGAAACAGGCCCTGTTACGTCCGGGCGAGACGGCGTCGTGGTCGGCAAATAATGGATTTGTTGTGACCATCGGCAATGTCGGAGGGGTGGCCCTTATGCTGAATGGTCGGCCGGTTCCGCTGAAGGGGGCGCGGGGCCAGGTCATCCAGAATCTTGCCATACCTGAGAACGGCGAGCCGCCTCCCGCAAGGCAGTAAGATGGGGATCGGAATGAATCCGGGTATCGCTCACGATCATGGGGATTTCGTGAGTCGGCGTTTGCAGATCGGGATCGTCCTGAACCTTCTATTTGCCTTGGCGGAATTGGTAGCAGGCCTGACTGCCGGCAGCCTCGCGCTCATAGGCGATGCGTGGCATAACTTCAGCGACGTCATCGGGCTAGCCATTTCATGGATCGCGCTTCGGCAGATGGAGCGCCCTGCCAACGAACGCAAGACATTCGGCTATCACCGGGCTAGTATCCTCGCCGCCCTCGCCAACGGGATTGCGCTGATCGGTATCACCCTGTGGCTGTTCTATGCGGCTATCAATCGGCTGGGGTCCCAGGTTGTACCGGAGGCGCCCATCATGATGGCGGTGGCAGGGATCGGGTTTCTGATCAATGTTGGGGTTGCCCTGTCGCTTCGGCGCGGAACCCGGGATCTCAACATCCGCAGCGCTTTTCTGCACCTGCTGAGCGATGGGTTCGTGTCGCTTGGCGTCGTGGCGGCCGGAGTCGTCATCCTGCTTACCGGTTGGGGTCCGATCGATTCACTCCTGAGCGTCGTCATTGGACTGTTGGTCCTGGTTGGCTGCTGGGACATCGTGGCGGAGACCGTCAATGTGTTGATGGAGGGCGTTCCGCGTGGGGTCCAGATGGATCGCCTCTTACGGGCGGTACGCAGCTTCCCGGAGGTCCAGAATGTGCACGACCTGCATGTCTGGAGCCTCAGCTCTCATGTCTATGCTATGAGCTGTCACCTCCAGGTAACTGATCTCCAGACCAGTCAGGGAACTCGGCTGCTCGATCGGATCAGTCACATGCTGAAGGAACGCTTCGGCATCGCTCATACAACGTTCCAGCTTGAGGCTGAGGCCTGCACGCTTGAGCAGGCCTGTAACCTCAATTCCTCAGACAATCGCAGTCAGCCGTCAGCGCTCAGCGGTCAGCCTCGGTAAGGCAGATTCACCCGCTTTTTCCTTTCCTCTCTCCAGCCAACCGTTCTTTTCTCGCGCCGTGGGCGTATTCAGCGACTCGGTAGCCTCGATCCAGTTTTCGATCTGCTCCTCAATCCAGCAAGCAACGTTTGGATGCGACATAATACCTTAATCGTTCAGGGTGTGATCGAGTTCGGTAAGCAATTTCCCGTAGGAGCCAGTCCCTTTTCACTCAGTGACCGTAAACAATGCCAGGATCTTTTTCATCTCTCATTCCACCTTTCGAAGATCGTCCCGATAGGCGTTGGGAACTTTCATGTACAGCGCACCGAGAACGGAGACGATCAGCGCTGCCATGGTGGTCTGGAGGAGAAGGAAGGCGCCGATCTTGAGATAGGCGAAGGAGGGGTGCGCAAACCGGATCAACCAGCCCGCGGCCTCGTTGGAAATCGCGGACACGAAGGTCAGGTGTATCAGCCAGATCTTGGTCAGAGGCCTGAAGGGCACGAACAGCACGAGGTGGCTCAGCGTCAGGATGAAGACGCCCATCGCCAGGAGATGGAAATGACTGATTTCGAGCAAGACCTTATAACTGCGAGGCGGCATGAACTGCGCCTCGGACCCCCCGTAGTGAGCGACGACGGACTCGTAATTAAGCCCCATCTGATTAAAGAAGAACAATGCGTTGGTGAGCCACAGGCCCGCGCTGTAAAAGAGAAACCACAGAATGATGGCGCGAAGCAGCCGGTTCTGGGTCCACTCTCCGGTGACGACGAAACGCATTACCGTTCTCCTTTTGCGATCAGCACCTGATAAAGCGCCAGCACCTTGCGTACCGACGTGGTCATCGCCCGAGCGGTCAACGTCGCCCCGGTGATTCCCGCAATCTTGCCTCCCACCCGGAGATCCGGGGTGAGCCTTACCTGATCGAACTGCTTGAGCCAGCGCTCATTCGGAAGGTAATCCAGAGGCTCATAAAAGGCCAGGATGAGTGTGGAGGACACCCGTCCGTCCGGAGTGAATACGACCATGACAGCCTCAGGTAGGGTCCGTACCGTGTGCGCGTCGATCATCGCATAGCCGAGCAGCTTCTGGCCTCGTTTTCCTATGTATATCGTCACTAGTTTGGAATCCAACGGCGTTCGCGCGAGGGTCTCGACCTGCTTTTTCTGGTCGTCTGTCAGAAAAAATACTTGGCTCTCGATGACGTCGGCTTCCGGAAACGCCGCTCGGATAGCCTCATCCTTCGCGTAAAATACCTTGGCGGTCAGGTCGGCCGGCGCTGTGAAGGCCAGCACGATGAGTATCAGGATGATCACGACACGCATTCGCCTTGTCCTTGAGGTAAGGGGTGACGGGGGCCTGCAAGGCGGGCTACCATGCCGCCTCGTGGCCCCCGCGAATACCCATTGTATCAACCTCTTTGACGCCGACTAAAAGTTGAAACCGAGACCTACATTGATCTCGTCTGCAACCTTTCCCTCCGCAGCCCAGAGGTTGCGATAATCGAACTTGAGTACCACGTTCGGGACAGGCTTGAAGTTGAAGCCGGCATTAATGACCTGAATGTCTTTTGTCTCATCAGAGGTGAAGCCGGACGGGACATCAGCCTGGGTGTCGATCCGCTCATACCGAATAAAGGGAGCCAGATACATCTCGGTCTCGGGGAAGATGAGCGGCAGGATGTCATAGCCGGCCTCCACATACCCGCCCATGATCCGGCTGCTGATGGGTTGCTTCAAGTCGATGCTCAAGGTGCGGGCATCGCTGATGTTCCCCTGAGCGTACAGCGTACGGAGCCGTAGCCCTCGATACTCATACTCGGCATGAGCTTCGAAAAGCGTGAGGTTCGGATTGACCTTTTTCTTTTTTGAAGCCGTCGGATCTGCGCTCGTCTCAAACAGTTGGTCTTGTCCGGTCTCGCCCCAGAAGAACGATCCCCCGACCTGGAGGCCAGGGATAGGGCTGTAATCGAGGCGACCGGTCCAGGCCACGTCTTCCATCAGGGCTCGGTTCCCATTTTGCCGGGCTCCTCGGATGTCGGTGCTGGTAAAGCCTTTGGCGTTCAGACTGTTTGTGACATAGGTCCGGTAGGTCAGACCGGGGAGGATGGTGCCGTGAAGCCCTACCCCCAGCTCCCGCCAGGTGGACGGGATGATCCGCCGCTCCACCTCCGGACGCAGGTTTCCGAAATAGTAGGGAGGCTCGTGGATCTCGTTGAGGTATCCCATCGGCATCAGGAGCAGCCCCGCTCTGATGTTCGCCCAATCGGTCAGGAGGAAGTCCAGGTTGGCAAATTCCACACTGACTGAGCCGCCGCTGGAGGACTTGGTTGACGAAGTCGTGCCGTGCTCAAATTCGATCTCCGAGTTCATAATGATCCGGTCGGTGAACTTATACCCGATATAGGTGACGAAGCGGTACATGTCGGCGGTATCTTTCTTTTTGGCGTTCTCCGGCACGTCGTTGTCGGCGATGTAGAAAGTACCGCTGGCCTCGCCGTAGCCGCCGATCGACAGCCCCCTGGGAAGCTGATAGACCTTCGATGCCGAAGGACCCAGACCGTAACGGCTCTTGAGTTCCACCGTTTCGGGCAGCAAGTACCTCCTCTTAATTGCCTCGAGTTCCTCGGCGAGAATGCTGGTCTTTCGCTCCTGTTCTTCTCCTCGCTTCACCTCTTTGGTCGCGCGTTCCTTCTCGGCCATCTCGATTTCCCTCATCCTTCGGTCCTGCTCCTGCTTGTCCTGCTTAAGCTGTTCGATTTGCGTCTGCAGCTCCTTCAGTTGCCTTTCCAGAACTTCTAATGGTGGTGGCGCTGCGACCGCCATGATGGGCCAGGCGATCCCGATCATCAATGCGGCCGTGAGACATCGCAACCGCTTCATCCTCTCCTCCTTTTGACTGTGTCGTCACATGTGTGGGTCGGCAGATCCTCGTTCAGGCAAGACGGCGCACGTGTCATCGACATCTCCTTTCTATGCGAGCAGGTTACCCTTCAAGTTCAGCAAAGCGATCCAGAAGTTCCACCCGACCGCGAAGCCCCGGCGTGATCTGCACCGAGACCTTCTCCGGATGGCGAGCGAGCGGGTTGACCACGATTCCTTCGACCCCGCGCACGCGCTGGATAAAATCCATCGCGCCTGTCCCGTGGACCATGGCAGCAGTAGCCAGAGCGTCGGCGCGTATCGCGCTCCGGGCGATGACGGTGGCGCTCAGTGCGGTATCCGCCGGCGTTCCGGCTCTCGGGTGCAGCAGATGTCCATACTGCCGCCCGTCAACGGTGACGTAGCGAAAGTAATTGCCGGATGTTGCCACCGCCGCATCCTCAACCAGCACCGAGAGCAACAGCCTCGAAGAAGCAAGGGGATGCCGCAGGCCGATCTTCCAGATATCGCCGTCCCGGTTGCGGCCGACAACTCGCAGGTCGCCCCCCGCGTCGATCAACCCGCCGTGTACGCCGTCATGCCTCAATGTCTCTGCGGCGACATCGACGGCATACCCCTTCGCGATCCCTCCCAGATCGATACCCATCCCGGCGCGCTGCAGCCGAACGCTGCGATTGTCAGGGTCAAGCGACAGCCCATCATGGCCCACCAGGCCGAGTGTCGCCTCGATCGCCTGCGATGACGGAAGCCGGCCTTCCTTCGTCGTGCCGTGCCAAAGCTGTACCAACGGGTGGATGGTGACATCAAAGGCCCCGCCACTTGTCAGCCCTATACGCTCAGCCTCTGTCAGGACAGTGAAGGTCTCCTGCCCGACTGCGACCGCGCGTGTGGCGGCCACGCGGTTCACCAAGCCGATCTCACTGTCGTATCGAAAGACGGTCATCAGGCGATCTACGTTCTCCATCCGCTGAAGGCCTGCCTCGATCGCGCTTCTGGCGATCGAAGGGTCGGGGTGATTCGCCTCGATCTCCACGACCGTGCCCATAAGCACACGACCGAGGGTCAGCGTGCGCATCTTCGAGTTGCCCCGTGCCGTTCCGGGCGAGAGCAACCCAAAGAGCATTCCCCCGGCGCCTCCCGCGATCGCCGCAAGGAACCGTCTGCGGCTGAGGCCACACTCATCAAGGATCGTCAGATCGCGTCGGCTCACGTGTGACAACCTCCTCGCTATTCAGTAACCGTAAACAGCGCCATCATGCCCGCAGTGATGTGGTCGTTGACGTGGCAGTGATACAGCCAGGTGCCAGGATTGTCCGGCACCATGTCCATCGTCTTCATGCTTCCAGCCAGCAGCTCCACCATGTCCATGCGCATTCCCATCAGCAGCGCAGTCTGACCGTGCCAGTGCGGCGTATGCAGGTCAACCTCGGTCCCGATGCTAAGCAGGTACCAGCGCACGCGTTCGCCCTGCTTCATGGTCAATCCAGGCAGGTTGCCATAGACGTAGCCGTTGACCGCATGCATGAGGTTACTTTCCCGAAAATCCTCATCCTCCAGTCGCTTCTTTAGCACCCGGCGCGGCTTGCTAGTGAATCGTTCAACGTTCTGCTCTAAATAATGGCTGACGTTTTCATCAAAAACAGTGAAGAGCGTGACGAACTCCCGGTCTACGTCCTTGGGAGAACCATCCGGGTTCGCGGCCCCTTTCCGCGTGACAATAAGCGGCCCGACCAGGCCGGTATTCGTGTCTTTCGGCTCGTCGGGGTGGGAGTGATACATCCAGAGGACGGTACTGCCATCCATGGGACCGGGACCGGATCGCTCCCGAACCTCCCAGGTATAGGTATGGGTTCCGCCGGGGGGAACGGCATCATCAGCCACATCAGAACCGGACGTGCCGTCATTATATGGGGCACCCTCCGAGTCCTTCCTGTAGAACACGCCGTGCGGGTGCATACTGGCGGGGAAGCCGGTCATGTTCTTAAACGTAACCTGAATGACATCCCCGACTTCTCCCCGGATAGCGGGACCCAGGATGCCTAAATGTTGCCATTTCGGATCGATAGGCTTGAGCGTCGTAAAGGTGCCATCCGTAAACTCGCGGTAGGCGGCTTTCTGGTACACTTTACCGATCCGCTCTTTGCCGCTTTGCACGAACACATTTTCGGTCTCGCCGAACGCGGCACCGCTGATCTGGTTGATGCCGGTCGGGGCGTAGTCCCAGTCCAGATCGATGGCGCCGATAAAGTACGTGCGGGTCTGCTGAGCTAAGGCGGATGTACACCCCATCAGCATCGTGAGGACGGGAACGACCAGCAGCAGAAGAAGACTCCATTCCCGGTTCCGGTCTGATCGGCGTACAACAAAAGATCGTCGTAAGTCGTGCATCATGTTCCTCCTGATCTTATGAGCGGTTGAGGCGGTGAAGCTGCGGCGCGCCACGACTCCCGCCAGCGTGTTCATGATCTCTTCGTGCTGTACAACAGTTCATTGGAGAACGTCTTTACGTAGAAGGAACGACACTAGACTTCCTCCGGAGAGGTTGTTAAAATAACAACGCCGGGAAGGCCAGAAGCGCAAAAGGCCCATCGGGTCACTTGACGCAATGGCCCTCCGAGGCAGTGGGCGGCTCCACCGCGCCGGCCGGCAAGCAGGGAGCGGTGGGGTCGCCTTTTCTTTCTTAGCGTTCAGTCTTCAGCGATCAGTCGTCTCAATTCACTGTGCGACTCCATTGATATCAAAACAGACCACGTGCGTTGGGTTGGCCTTGACGACGACCAGAGTCCCCGGCTCAATAATCCTCGTTGAATCCTGACTGCTATGGATCTTCTGACCGGACGGCAGTCGCACGCAGTAGAGGTTGTCGGCGCCACGGAACTGTCTGGTCAGGACGATCGCCTTACCCGCCTGATCGGGGATCAGGTCAATATCGTCGGGTCGGATCATCACCTCCACCGCCTGTCCTCCCGAGAGTCCTCGCTGATTCGGCAATATACCCAACTCCGTAGTGATTCTCTCACCTTGGATGAGGCCGGGGATGAAATCGGCAGAGCCGACGAACCGGGCGACAAAACGGCTGGCCGGAGTGTGGTAGATCGCCTCAGGATGGTCAAGCTGCTCCAGGTGACCGTGGTTTAATACCCCGACCTGATCGGCGATGACAAACGCCTCCTCCTGATCATGCGTCACGAAGATCGCCGTCGTCCCAGCCTGGCGGAGAATCGAACGGACATCTTCCCGCATCTGCGCCCGCATGTCGGCGTCCAGGTTGCTGAACGGCTCATCCAACAACACGACCTGCGGGCTCGGGGCCAACGCGCGGGCCAGTGCAACCCGTTGCTGTTGCCCACCGGAAAGCTCGTGGGGATATCGCCCCTCAAGCTTCGAGAGCCCAACGAGGTCGAGCGCCTCCGCAATCCGGTCGCGTTGCTGTTCCCCACTCCACTGGCGCAGGCCGAACGCAACGTTCTCGAGGACCGTGAGGTGCGGGAAGAGTGCATAGCTTTGGAACACCATTCCTACACCCCGCTGCTCCGGCGGCAGAAAGACAGTGTCGTGGGCGACCATTCGGCCGCCGATCTCGATCCGGCCGCTATCTGGAGCCTCGAACCCGGCGATCAGGCGGAGGGTTGTTGTCTTTCCACAACCGCTCGGCCCGAGCAAAGCCAGAATCTCTCCTTTCTCGACAGCAAAAGAGACCTCCTCGACCGCCATGACCGATCCGCCTCCATAGCGTTTACTGACCTGCTCGATCCGGATCACCGTAGGGCGCGGCGATGAGATCTGTGCAGCCTTGACCCTCTTGGAATGGCTGATCTGTTCCAACTGAATGACCTTCGTTCCTGCCACCGTCATGCCTCCTGCCCTCATATTTACTTCGTCAGTCATCACACGCATCCGCTCAATCGAGCTGTGACAAGGTGGCATCACGTCTGGTGATCAGGAAGAGGGGAACCGCGGTGATGGCGATAAGAATCAGCGAGGTTGCCGCGGCACCGGCGTAATCGACCTCAATAGAGGCGATCCATATCCTGACCGGCAAGGTATCGAAACCGGCCGGACGTAGGAGGAGCGTGGCCGCCAACTCCTTCATCGACGAGATGAATACGAGCATCCATCCCGCTGCAATCCCTGGTCGAATAAGCGGGAAGGTCACCTCCCGAAGTGCCTGCCAATCGGATCGGCCGAGGCTGCGGGCTGCCTCCTCCAGACTCGAATCGACCTGCACCAGCGCGGCGGTATTACCCTGAACCGCCTGCGGCAGAAACCGCAAGAGGTAGCCGAGAATCACCATAGCGGCGGTCCCGTAGACCCAGGGCAGGTAGGCATTGTACAGGAGGATCAGACTTAACCCAAGGACTGTACCGGGGATTGCATATCCGAGCTGGGTGGCGGACGTAAGCAGTAGTCCGGCCGGTCCCGGCCGGCGCAGGGCAAGGTAGGCGACAAAGAGCCCAAGCCCTGATGCAACAGTCGCCGCCACGGTCGCCGTCCAGAGGCTGTTCCACAGAAAACGGTGGCCGGCAATGAGCGCATATAGGAGGCTCATCGGCGAGCCGGTTTGGTAGAACAGCAGCGTAACCGGCAGAAATACCGAGGCACCAAGGACGATGTAGGTGCAGCAGAGGGCCGGGAGCTTCCATCGCCCAAGCGGGTAGATGGTGGGTGGCCTGACACCGCTTCGCCTCTGGACAAAGCTGCGGCGGCCCAGACTTCCCCGTTGGGCCATTAAGACTATGGCCGTGATGAGGATCAGCATCGTAGAAAGGACGGCGGCGTTTCGCTGGTCGAAACGGGTATTGAGCTGATGAAAGATCTCGGTCGTAAAGGTGTTCACTCGCAGCAATGAGACGGCGCCAAAATCTGAAAGCGCGTATAGGAAGACCAGCAAGGCGCCGGCCAGAAGGCTGGGGCGCAGCAGGGGGAGCGTCACCCGCCGGAAGGCGTCGATCGGCCCAAGACCTACAGCCCTGGCCGCCTCTTCAAGAGCCGGGTCGGAGCCCTTCAAGGCGCTACCAGCCATGAGCAAGATGTAGGGATAGGTGAACAGGCCAAGCACGAAGACGCCGCCCCACAGGCCGTAGATATTGACGATCGGTCCGCTGCCGCCTACGGCCTGATACGCCGTGTTGGCCCAGCCGACCGGGCCGAGCAGCGTAATGTACGTGAAGGCGCCAATATATGGGGGAATCGCCAGCGGCAGTACGGCCACCGCCAGGAGGATACGCCGCCCTGGAAGGTCCGTGCGGGTGAGGATCCAGGCCGGCGGTAGCCCGAGGATCATGGCCCACAACGTGGCGAGAGCGGCAAGCAGCATGGTTCGTCCGATCAGCAAAAGGATGGAGCTGTCGGCCAGAATCGAAAAGGCTTTTATCCCCCCGGCAAAGACTGAGATCAAGAGAGCGGCGAGGGGGGAGGCCGTCAGCAGGATGATCAGTACTGTACCGGCAACGGCTGCAGGCCCGGGACCCATTGCCCGGGACCCCCATAGCGTCCTTAGCCCCCCCAGTTCTGCGCGTTGTGCGTCGCTACCTACCATGTGCTTCGTGCTCTGCCGTACCTTTCGGTGCTCGATCGGCTTTTACAGACCGGGGAAGAGGGTGATCGTCCGATCCTCCAGGTCCGCCAGGCGCTCTTGTTTAATCTGCAATGTCTTGAATCCCGAGAGAGGTCTGACCAGGCCGGGATCTATTCCGGGCAGGAGCGGGATCTCGAAGGCGTGTTTCACCAGGAGCTCCTGTGCCGGCTTACTGAGGAGGAAATCCACAAAACGTTTGGCCTGGTTAAGGTTTTTTGAACCCTTGACGATGGCCACAGCGTTCGGATTGACGAGAACGCCCATCCCTCGCGGCCCCTGATCCGGATAAATGACCCCAACCGGCAGGTTGGCCTCAAGCGCCAAATGATAGTTGGGCGAGTTGGTCAATCCCACAGCAAACTCCCCGCTCCCTACGCCACGCCAGACATCGGAGTTGTCCGGCAACACCTTCAGGCCGTTCTCCATAAGCTTATCGATGTAGGTCTTGGCCTTCGCCTCGCTCATCACCTGGACCAGGGCGCTCAGCCAGGAAAGAGTTGTCCGCTCGCGCGTCCCGGCTATGGCGATCTTCCCCTTCCACTTCGCGTCGGTCAGGTCCAATACGGAGTTCGGAATGTCGCCGCCCTTGACCAGATCCGTATTGTAAATGATGACCCTGGCGCGGCCGGAGATGCCGGTCCACAGCCCGCGGGAACTCTTGTGCTCGGCCGGTATCGCACGAGCACCGGGAGAGACGTACGGCTCCAGGAGCCCTTCTCGCACAAGAATCTCGCAGATGCCCGCCTCGGTGGCGATAAGGATATCGGCTCTCGGCCGCTGCCGCTCCTGGAGGATCTCGTTCGCAAGGCCGGATGTCTTCCCGACCTTCAACGCTACCTTGATGCCGGTCTCGCGCTCAAAGAGATCTACGACCGGCTTGATGGCGCTCTCCTTGCGGCCGGAGTAGATGACCAACTCGGAGGCTGATGCGGACGCGTCTACACACACAAATAACAAGGTGGCAAGCACAAACGCCCAACAGGACAGGACTCGCAGGTACCCATACATCAGCCTTCTGAAAGTTATCATTACACCTCAACTCCCTCACAAAGCGTTTGAAAATATAAGCGGCCTTCTCGCGTAGAATCGCTCACTGGAATCGGGCCATCGCGATGGCTTCCAGACTCTCTTCCTTGTGCATCCGCTCATCATGCCCGATTTGGCGAAACATGTCCGCCATGCTCTCAAAGGAGGCGTAGTCCTCCTCAAAGAGGCTTTTGAAAGGCTCAAGTTCGAGTTGGGGATTTTCCGCGACGAATTCCATATATTCGTGCTCCGCATGGTCCTCAAATTGAGCGTTCAACAGATACCCCCACGACGGCTTGACGACGTACAGAAACCAGCAGGTATGGTAATAGAGAAAGGCGATCACCTGAGGCAAGACGCGATAGAGGAAAAAACTTTCCTTGATTCCGCGGGCGTGGGTAAGTTCCTCCAGGATAAGCAGGTGCCACATCTCGTTGTCTTGCGCCTCGCGAGCTTCCTTGACCCGGTCGAAGACCCGGCGGGAAAACTCACGATCTGCATACATGTGAGTAATGGCAACGTAGGCGACGTTCTCCCAGGACTGATACGGGACGCGGGCGATAAGTTCCAGCACCTTGAATTTGCTGAGTGTCTTTCGGCGACCGTACACAAGGTCCATCGTCATGAAGAGCAGACGGGCCAAGATGCCGTATCTTGTCCTCGGAGAGCCGAGTGTGACTTGCTGCGCGTGGTAGCGTTGTTCGACGGTAAGTTTCTGCAGTTTCGAACCCATGTGACAACCTCCACCAGACAGATCCTGAACTGTACCCATCCAAGAACCGGGTGTGCGGTGCGTGGGGGCAGCGGTCATTCCACCTCTCGGTTGCGGATCTGCGGGCACAGCATGACAAAGACATTCATTTTCAATTATATCGGACACTAGTACGGCTCTTCGTGGGCCTTAGCCGGCCCCTATCGCATGAACTCCGGGTCCTCTGCCGGCGCCGGCACTGCAGTCCCGGCAGAGGCCGTACAGCTCCAATTTGTGGTACTGAATGTGGAACCCGAGCCTGCGAACGACCTGTTCCTGGAGCGCCTCGATCTCAACGCTCGCAAACTCGGTAATCTTGCCGCACTCGGTGCAGATGATGTGATCGTGGTGGCGCTCGCTGGAGGCATGTTCGAACAGGGCGCGTCCGTCTCCGAATTGCCGCTCATGGGCAAGCCCGGCATCCTTCAGGAGTTTCAGCGTCCGATAGACGGTAACGAGACCGATCCGCTGGTGCCGACTCCCCACCCGGCGGTAGAGGCCTTCGGCGCTGACGTGGGTCGTGGTGGCGAAGAAAGCCCGCGCGATCAACTCGCGCTGGCGAGTCGCCTTCAGCCCGGCTCGATGGAGGTATTGTTGAAACTGGAACAGTTTATCCTGCATAGTCGAAGATAATGAAAACGATTGTCAGTATCGGTAAACGAACACAGATTACCCACCGGTCGAGACTCTGTCAAGAAAAAAATGAACTTGCTGGAAGTATACGGCAGCAGGTGGGGGGAATGTGCGGACGGCGTTACGCTTTAGCGACGTATTCAACCCGTTGCGCCGCGCGGCTGAATCCGATGCGCAAGTAGACACGCTCTGCCTCTGCTGTGGCAACCTCGAGCGTGACGAGTGCGGCACCTTCTTGTCTGGCAATCCGTGCTGCGTGCGCTGTAAGCAGCCCCGCGAGGCCGCGCCCGCGAAACTCGGGAGCGGTTGCCATTCCGGTAATATGTCCTACGCCGACGGTTGTATGAAGATGTACCGAGGCGGCAAGTTGTCCCGCGACCCAGAGGCCGATTTGGCGCATGCCTGCCGCATGCATGCGCGCAACCAGCCGGGCACGCAATGTTGGCTCCTGCCACGCCGAGTCGCCAGGGCCGAAGCTGACGCCCAGAATGCGCTCTGCGTCCCGCATATCCTCAGGCCCCGTCTCGCCAAGGCGCACGTCTGCCGGTATCGGCAGGTCGACCGCCTCGCGTTGAAACATCACGTGCTTGCTGGACTCGAGCGCGCAACCTGCCGCCTGCAATGCTTCGGCCAGCCCCTTAGGCGCCATCTCAAGCGTAAAATTAAAGTACGGGCCATGGCCCCGCGCACGGTAGTGTACCATGACCTCCTCGATGCGCTCGCGCCCTGGCATTGCGCTCCACGGTACGACGTCGGCATAGTTGTAGGCGGATACGGGAATCTCGTCATTTATGAACAGGACGAACGGGCGCATAATGGCTGCCAGGCAACCCATCGCGTGGTTACGCTCGACAAGGTAGGTTTCGTAAGACTCCAGGGCATTGCAAAGTGGTGCGTCCAAGAAACACCTTATCGGATATGCCTGTCAACCGCGCAGATGGACTGAAAAAGGTCTTGAATGACTCGAATCGCGCCTTGCGTGATGATTGATATACTTCAGCCTTCAGCCTAAACGCCTTGTTGTTGCCAGTGTTCCTCAAGGAACGACAGGGTAAGGCGGTTAAACTCCTCGGCGTGGGTGAGGATCACTGCGTGTCCGCCGTCACGGATCACAGCCAGTTTGGCGCCAGGGATCTGCTCGTAAAGAGTCCTGGCAAAGCGCATCGGGGTCAGGAGATCGTCATCGCCGGCCACGATCAGAGTCGGCGCAGTTATCCGGCTCAAGCGATCTTCAGTGAAGTGGCTAAGCGCGGCCTCAACCTGGCGAATATAGACGTCGGCCGGGACGAAGTACGGGTCCTCCAGAAATCGGGCAATGGCCAAGTCCACGAATCCCGGGATGAGATAGTCCTGGTACGTGAATACCCATGGACTGGTGGCCCGCGCATACTCCTCGCGGCTGAAACGACCCCGCATCAGCGCGAACGAGCTCAATACGTCGGCCCCGCGTCGGTCGGATGAGGTGTAGGTCGAGACGAGGACCAGTCGCTGGACCCTGGCGGGATGGGCGATTGCCAACTCCTGGGCAACCGCCCCGCCCATGGACAGGCCGACGATGTGGGCCTTATCAATGGCGAGTGCGTCCATCAGGCGAACGGCATCATCGGCCATGGTCTTAATCGTATAGGAATTCGGCGAGCGATTGCTTTGACCGGCGTCGCGGTTATCGAACGCCAGGCACCGGAAGTGCCGGGTGAACAGCGGCATCTGCAGCCCCCAGATCCGATGGTCAATGCCGAGCCCGTGGATCCAGACGACCGGCTCGCCGCAGCCATCTTCCTCGTAGAACAGCTCGATCTGGCCGACTCGGACCTTTGGCATAGAGGCGATTGTAAGCGCGCAGGTGAAAGCTGTCAATCAATCCACGCGTGCGCACGCGCATCGCGACTGCTTGACACCCCTTCTCCTCTCGGCTAAGGTCAAATGAGAGGGAATGCAATGAATACGGAATTCCATAAAATGGATCAAGAGGCGCTGCCGCGGCACACTAATAGGCTGATCCACGAGACCAGCCCCTACCTCCTGCAGCATGCCCATAACCCGGTGGACTGGTACCCCTGGGGAGAGGAGGCGCTCCGCCGGGCCAGGGAGGAGAACCGTCCGATCCTGCTCAGCATCGGCTACTCCGCCTGTCACTGGTGCCATGTGATGGCGCATGAGTCGTTCGAGAGCGAGCAGATCGCCGAGCTGATGAACCGGTATTTCGTGTGCATCAAGGTCGATAGGGAGGAGCGACCCGACCTCGATGCGATCTACATGGCGGCCACGCTGGCCCTGAATCATGGGCAGGGCGGGTGGCCGATGACCGTGTTTCTGACCCCTGACCTGCAGCCGTTCTTCGCGGGGACCTACTTCCCACCCAGGGATGGGTTGGGCCGCCCGGGATTCCCGACGATCCTAAATCGGGTTGCGCAGGTCTGGCGCGAGCAGCCCGACGCCCTCCGCACCCAATCGGACAAAATTACTGAAGGCTTGCGCGAGAGTTCTCGCCCCTCCTTGCCTATGCCGGTGGGACGGGCTGAGATCGCTGCCGCCGTTGCCCACTTCGCGGCAACCTTCGATCCGACCTTTGGCGGGTTCGGCGCCGCCCCCAAGTTCCCCGCAGCAACAGCATTGTCGCTCCTGCTGCGCCACCACCAACACACCGGGGATGCCCACGCCCTGCAGATGGTGCGGACGACGCTCGACGCCATGGCACGGGGCGGGATCTACGACCAGATCGGCGGCGGCTTTGCCAGGTACTCGACCGACGAGCGCTGGTTGATCCCCCACTTCGAGAAGATGCTCTACGACAATGCGCTGCTGGCCAGAACCTATCTGGAGGCCTTCCAGGTGGCCGGCGACCCGTCCTATCGGCAAATCGCGACCGAACTCCTCGACTATATTCTACGCGAGATGACCGCGCTGGAGGGAGGGTTTTACTCGGCCACCGATGCCGACTCGGAAGGAGTCGAGGGGAAGTTTTATGTCTGGACGCCGGCCGAGATCGAGGCGATTCTGGGGCAGGAGGAGGCACGCCGGTTCTGCGCCTATTACGACATCACGCCCACCGGCAACTGGGAGGGCAGGTCGATCCCCAATATCCGCCGCACGGCCGCGCAGGTGGCAGCAAAGCTTGGGGTCAGTGTCGAGGAGCTTGCCGCCTCTATCGATCGGACGCAGCCCAAGGTCTATGAGGCTCGTCGAAAGCGGGTGCCACCCGGACTGGATGACAAGATTCTCACCGCCTGGAACGGTCTGATGGTCAGCGCGATGGCCGAGGGATACCGTGTCCTCGGCGAACGGCGTCACCTTGACGCCGCCGTTCGCGCGGCCGACTTCTTGCTCTCTACGCTCCTCCGACCTGACGGTCGGCTGCTCCGGACCTACCGGAGCGGCGTCGCGCATCTGAACGCCTACCTTGAGGATTATGCCTGCCTCTGCGAAGGGCTGATCGATCTGTACGAGGCGGGCGGCGAAACCCGCTATCTCCGTGAGGCCGTCCGACTAGCCGAGCGTATGCCGGGCGATTTCGCCGATGAAGAGAGCGGCGCCTTCCACACCACCTCGCGCGATCACGAAACGCTGATCCTGCGCTATCGAGAGGGAACGGATGGCGCCACCCCCAGCGGTAACGCCGTCGCGGCCTCGGCGCTGACTCGCCTCTCATTTCACCTGAACCGGGAGGAGTGGCGAAGGGCGGCCGAGCAGGCGATCAGCGCGTATGGGCAGCAGATCGCCCGCTATCCGCACGCCTTCGCCAAGAGCCTCGCCGTCGTGGACCTCCTCCTGGAGGGGCCGGTGGAGCTCTGCCTGATCGGCAACCCGGCAGAGGCGGGGTGTGAGGCGCTACGCCGGGAGGTTGGGCGTCACTTCATCCCGAACCGGATCATTGCGCATCACGATCCGACCAAAGGCAATCCGCCCGAGCTCCCTCTGCTGAGGGGGAAGGGGTTAGTCGATGGTCGCGCGGCGCTGTATCTCTGCCGGAACTTTACCTGTCAGGCTCCCATCACTGATCCCGCGCAGGTAGCCGAACTCCTTGGCGCTGCCGCGCGGCGTGGAGCAGGCGGCAGACGGTCAGCCGTCGGGAGCTTCCTGCAGGGCAGCGCAACGGAGGCCGGCACCGCAGCCTACGCACAACGCTTCACCCCATCAGGCTACGGGCCGCTCGGAGCAACCGGCCTGAGCGCCAGCAAGCTGGGCTTCGGGGGCTACCGGATCGACGATGAGACGCCCGAGCACACCGAAGCCCTCGAGCAGGCACTGCGCCATGGCTGCAACCTGATCGACACCTCCACCAACTACACAGATGGCGGCAGCGAGCGGTGCGTCGGCGCCGTCCTGGGTAAGCTCGCGCGTACCGGAACGCTTAGGCGCGAGGAGGTCATTGTCGTCTCGAAGATCGGCTACGTCCAGGGACAGAACCTGGAGCTGGCCCAGAAGCGAGAGGCGGAGGACAGGCCGTTTCCAGAGATGGTCAAATATATGGAGGGCTGCTGGCACTGCATACATCCGGAGTTTCTGCGCGATCAGCTTGAACGGTCGCTCACCCGGCTGCAGATCGAGACCCTCGATGTCTGCCTGCTGCACAATCCTGAGTACTTCCTCTCAGACGCCAGGGCGCGCAGGCGCGGCGACCTGGAGTCTGCTCGTAACGAGTTCTACCGGCGGCTGCAAGAGGCCTTTCGCTTCTTCGAAAGTCAAGTGGCAGCCGGTACGATCCGATGGTATGGCGTCTCTTCAAACACCGTCGTGGCGCCTGCGGCTGATCCGGAGGCGACGTCGCTGACCCGAATGCTGGCCGCCGCGCGAGAGGCTGGTGGGCCGGCCCACCACTTCCGGATCCTTCAGCTCCCGATGAATCTGTTCGAGGCGGGCGCGCTTCTCACGCAGAACACCGGACCGGACAATCGGCAGACAGCGCTGGAGGCCGCATCCGGCGCGGCAATCGGTGCCCTGGTCAACCGGCCGCTCAATGCCATCGTCGGCGACAGGATGGTCCGGCTGGCGGCGAGTTCCAGCCGGCGCGTTCATGACGCGATCTCGGCGGCTATCGATCCGCTACTCTCTGAGGCGCGACGAGGCGAGAGCCTGTCCCGCAAGGCGCTCTGGGCCCTGGCCAGCACCCCGGGCGTCAGTTGCGTCCTGAACGGCATGCGCACCCGCGACTATGTTCATGACTCGCTCGGTATCCTGCCCTGGCCTCCGCTCGCTGACGTCATCCCGATCTATCAGGCTGCGCAGGACCTCACGCTTCACGAGGTCTAGAGTGCGGCGAGCGCTTGACTTGAGCCGGGTAAGCGGGTAGCCTGTGAAGCTTGAGTGGCAAAGGGGACTTCACGATGGTGCCTGAGATGCTGACAAAACGGGAACATGCGCTGCCGGGGTATATCCCGCCCCACAAACGGGACAAGCGACGCGCCGACAGTTATTTGAAGACGCTTGAAACGCGCGCGAAGGAGAAGGTCGCGCTCGAAGCCCAACTGGAGGCGAATCGACTGAAGCGGGCGGAGTTCTGGAAGCAGAACGGCTATGGGTGGCTACTGCGACTTGATCGTTACGCAACATGGAAAGAGAAACATGCGGCCTATCAGGCGCTCGCGGAAGAGCGGGTGCAGCTCATTGAGAAGCTTCGGCAGAAGACCCTGGACCTTCACCGTAGCCCTGAGGACAAGGACGGCGACGGTCTGGTCGATACCGATCAATACCCGGATAAGATCGGCCAGAAGAAGGCCAAGCCGGCCTGGATTGCGTTGGTCGATCCCGGCAACTGCTCCGGGTGCAGTGGCCACGATGTCAAGCCGGGGGAGTGGGTAACGCCGTGTCAATCGGTCTGCCCGGTGGATTGCATCTCGCACCTGACGCCCGACCAGGTGAAGTTGCACAGATACGACCGAGGCGTCCATGACAATGTACCGCCCGTTCAGATCCGGTTCGATGAATGTATCGGGTGCGACAAATGTTCGCAGGCCTGCTCGCGAGATGCGTGGAACGCCATCACCATGGTGAGGACTGAGAAGCTTGAAGAGTGTTTCGAGATCAAGCTCACCAATAAATATCCAGGCCGCGCCTCGAACGATATTCATTTCTCTAAACTTGACCAGCTCACCGATGAAGAGTTCGTCGGCCTGTATACAACAGTATGACCGCTGCAAACCGACAGCAGATCGCCGAGATGATCCGGGCCTATGGCCGGGCCACGCCGGTGCTGGAGGAGGAGCGACTGCGATGGCTTACCCAGCTCACACCCCAAGAGGCTCGGGCGATCTATGAATCGCTCTATGAGGCGTGGGAGCGGGGGGGGCAGCGCGGGGGGGGCGACTGGGCAACACTGGACCGATGGCGCCTCGAGACGAAGCTCGCCGTGCGTGAGGCGTTTGCGCGCCTGGCCGCTTCGAGGAGCAAACAGTGATCCCACCCCTCGAAGCCGCATGGGAGGTCCATAGGTTTCTGACCAAGCTTGGTTTCCCCTACGCACTGATCGGGGGGCTCGCGGTGCAGTATTGGGGTGAGCCACGACTGACCGTCGATGCGGATGTCACGGTATCCGCTCCACTGAACGATCCCGAAACATTTGTGCGTACCCTCATCGAACACTTCCCTTCGCGTATCGATGACCCGATCGCCTTTGCTCGGCGATCCCGAATGGTCCTCATCAGGACTTCTAACAACTGCCCGGTGGACGTCTCGCTGGCCCTGCCGGGCTACGAAGACGAGGTCATGCGGCGCGTGGTGAGCTATGAGCTTGAGCCGGACAAAGCCATCAGATTGTGCTCGGCAGAGGACCTTATTGTCCACAAGGCGGTTGCAAGCCGCCCCCAGGACCTCCGCGATATTGAGGGCGTGATTGCACGGCGACATAGCGCGCTGGATGTCGCTTACATTCGCCGGTGGCTGACCGAGTTCGCCGACATCCTGGCGGACCCGGAACTGCTGCAACGGTTCGAACGGCCCTGGCAGCGGCTCCAAACCTTTAATACCTGATCCCGAAGCCCTGTTCGCCCTGGGGCTCCCCCCAGACAACCTCAACATTGCTCACCCGCGCGACGGGCGGCCCGTTCCGACACCAGGCAATCATCGCTTCCACGGCAAGCTGCTCGCCCTCGAACGCTGCCTCGACTCGACCATCCGGCGTATTTCGTACCCACCCGATAAGACCGGCGGCGGTCGCCTCATCGACCGTGTAGGCACGGAAACAGACACCCTGGACCCGTCCAGAGATCAAGACATGCGCCCTGACGTGCTTGTGCTCTGTCATCATTCCACCCCTAGTCGGAGACCAGCACGCCTTGCGATAGGCGCCGGTAGTAACGGTCCAAAGCCCCGTCGGAACCGATCAACACCAAGGAGCGCGCCATAATACCGTAGACGGCCCCACGCGAGACCTTAATCACCACGCTCGGGTCCAGCAGATTGGGCGATCGTGCGAGCAGCGCCAGCGTCTTGAGACCGATAAACAGTGGTAAGACGCAGGCCAGGCGCATCCGGACTTCACGCCGTGGAATCGCCAGGGTATAGGCCCAGCCCTCCTGGTAATGCTCGAGGGCAAGCGCCAGCAGGGAGTACAGCAACGGCTTGACCTTCGCGATGGCTGACGGGTTGAGCAGGTCGGCAGGTTGCAGACCCAGGGCGTTCAACTCCTGCCTGGGGAGGTAACAACGGCCGATGCGCAGGTCCTTCGAAAGGTCGCGCAGGACGTTGGTCATCTGAAGCCCCTTCCCGAACCGAACCCCGCGTCGCCTCATCACCTCGCGATCCCATCCGGCGAGAGAGGGGCGATGTGCCAGGTGGATATCAGTCCAAAACTCCCCCACGCACCCGGCCACATAGTAGGTGTACCGATCAAGATCGGCTCGCGTCTCCAGAGAAACGAGGCGCTCCCCATCCTCTCCGGGAAAGGCGGCGAGATCCATGACCATCCCGTCCGTCAGGGTCAGAACCACATCGCGGACCATTGTCTGATCGGACGGTGTGAGGGAAAGGAGGATGGCTAACCCCTCCTCAAGGCGGGTGAGCAGCTCTCGCTCGGCCGCATCCCGCTGCCGTTCCACCAGCACGTTTGTGATTGCCGAGAGTCGTTCGGGCCGTCCTTCCCGGATCACATCGCGAAAGAGTTCAAGGTGCTTCAGGCGGTCGGCGCGGCCGATGAGCGCGGTATCGGCAATCGTGTCTGCCGCTCGTGCGAGCAGATACGCAAGGCCGATCGGCCGCCGAAGATCGGCGGGAACTGCTCGAAGGGTCAGATAGAATGAGCGGCTGACGCGTTTGAGGAGCGGGCCGAGCAGGTCTTGATTGTGCATCACGGCGGGCGGTTCGGCCAGGCTCACCACGGGCGGGGGTTAATCCAGGTCGATGTCGCGGGTGGGCTTGGTCGCAGGTTCATCCTTCGCCTTCTTGAGCAACTCTTTGAACTTCCGCTCCAGGAGCTTCCCTTTTTCCTTCTCCGCTTCCATCGATTCCTTAAAGCGCGCCTCCCGCCGACCCGCCTCGCCCTTCAGTTCTTCAACCGCGGCCTTCAGGTCAGTGGGGAGCGTCTCCTTGGTCGGCATCTCATGGTGCAGGACGGCGCCAAGCTCACGGTCTACGGTGAGCCTCGCCTGGCAGCATGGGCAGATCACCTCGATGGCACACTTCGCCTCGTCGCTCATACTTCACTCCCGAGGGGGCGTAACCACATGAAACACTAGCACACTGCACATACCTTTGCAAAATCGGTCAGCAGGTGTGGCGGGGGGGTGGCTTCAGGCTCAAAGAGGGCTACTCGGCCTTGCGGCTGCGGTACAAGCGAACGTGGACCTTCTCGATGGTGGCCAGACCCTCGGTGATGTCGTCGTCGATCAGGTCAAGAAATGCCTCGAGCTTCTCGCGGCTGTCGACAATCTCCACGACGACCGGCAGATCGAGCGAGAGCCGTTCGATCTTGAACGTATGGAGTCGGCTATGGGCGCCGTATCCCATCAGCCCCCGAAGTACCGTCGCCCCGGCCAGCCCTTGTTCACGCGCCTTCAGGATGACCCACTCGTACAGCGGCTTCCCGGAATGGCGGTCGCTTTCGCCGACGAAGATCCGGAGCAGGTGGCCTTCCTGTGGGAGTGTCATTGCTTCACCTCCAGATGGCGTGCGCCGTCGCCCTGCCGACCCAGACCGCCCCAATCGCCAACACCGCGTGGGTCAGCAGATTCATGGCGGCGAACGTCCACTCGCCGTCGCGAAGCAGGTTGACGGTTTCGTTGCCGAAGGTCGAAAAGGTCGTAAACCCGCCCAGCACACCGATCACAATCAAGGCGCGCGTTTCCGGTGACAGGAAGGCGCGCGCTTCTGCCAGCTCGGACAGGCCTCCGATCACGAAGCAGCCGATCACGTTGACCGCCAGTGTGCCAAAGGGAAAGAGTTCGCCCGTCCGATCCTGAACGTACCCACTGACCAGGTAGCGGGCGACCGAGCCCAGGAACCCTCCAATGCCTATGAGCAGGACTTTCCCCACAATGCCTCATTTGAAGTGGTTCGACTTTTGAGTGCGCGGGCCAGCCCGACTTGTCCTACTTTCGGCAGCATCCGCGGCGACCGGCTTACCTTATACCTGATCGTTACGAACGACCAGCGGAGGCGTCGTAGATGGCGGCCCAACCAGCAGGGTCCTGGAAGAGGCGAATGCACTTGATCCGCCTATCCTCGGCCAGGGTGAACCAGTGACGGGTACCCGCAGGCACTGTAATCAGATCGCCTGGACCTACCATCATATCAAAGTACTGGCCGCTCCGTCCGCGGATCGTGAAGATACCGTGGCCGTCAACCACGAATCGTACCTCGTCCTCGCTATGATGGTGTTCCCGGTTGAACTTGTCGAGCAACGTCTCCAGGTCGGGGGTCTTGTCCCAGAGAACGACGATGTCGGCTGACACATACCCCCCCTCAGCCTTGAGCTTCTGCAGGTCGCCTTCAAACGTCGCCAGAATCTCTGCCTTTTCAGCCTCGGTCAGGGCATAGTTGCCCCGTAACTCTTCTCGCAACTTCGACACATCCCAGTTGCGGTAGACGAGGCCCTCCTTCTCGAGAAACCCCGCCATCTCTGCCGGTACCTCGATGCGCCGGTTATCAGGGTGCAACTTGATTGTCGCCATATTCAGCCTCCCACAATACTTCCTTGTCCTGTCTCAGTCGGCTCGTAAGGACGACCCTCCCGATCATTTTTCCCTGCAGGTCCACGATCTGCTCCTATCGAACGCCACCGGACCAGGTACTCAAACATGAACTCGAAGGCCTCGACATGCCGCTTGGCTTCGAAGGGATTCGCACCCCAGGCATACAGTCCATGGCGCCGGATGAGCGCCCCTGGCGCCCGCGGATCGGTGATCCGTTCCATCACGGCCTCTGCCAGGGCAGATAGCTTAAAGAGATTCTCCACAACAGGAATTCGGATCTCTGCTGCCTCGCCCCAGATGTCGAGCCCCTTGAGCATCTCCAGATCAGAAAGCCTAATCTCGCCCTGCGGCGCGCACAGTTCTGCGATCAGGTTGTTCCATATGGTATGCACGTGCAGAACGCAGCCGCACCCCGTGGCCTCATAGATGCGGGCATGAACGACCGTTTCGGCCGAAGGGCATAAAGCCCCGGGCTCCACAGGCCTCAATGAGTCGTCCACGAGGAGGAAGTCGGCTGCCGTCATCGCCTCTTTATCTCGACCGCTGGCGGAAACGACCAGCAAGAGCGGCTCGCCAGGGGCGCTGACCCGAGCAGAGAGATTGCCGCTGGTTGCGGGAAACCATCCCCGACGCGCGAAGCCAGCCGTAATCTCAGCCAGGGCCGTCATGGCCTGCTTGGTGGCTTGGTGCGTCATCATTATCGGTACGCTTCTGCCCCTGTCCGATCAAGGACCGCCATAACATCGTAGAAGGTCTCAAACGGTTCATAGGGAATTCCCGCCTCCCGGCACTTGATGACCAACAGATCGCGGGCGATGACCAGATCGGCCAGCCTGGCCGCTGGCAGGTCCGTGACGCCGTCCCCCACCACCACCCTACGATACCGCTCTGATGGAAAGCGCCGCATGATGCTGGGCTTGCACATCCCGCAGTCGGCCCGACACTGCTCATCGCACGCATGGGGCCAGAGGATGCGTACTGTGGGACCGCTGGAGTCACTCCCGTTACAGTAGATCTGATCCCGCGGCAGGATTCCCTCCAGGATGGGGTAGATGAAGAAGTCAACGCCTCCGCTGGTCAGCAAGAATTGGTAGTCATGGACCCGACAGTACTCCAAAAACTCATGAAACCCTGACCGTAGCGTGGCAATCCGCAGAGCGTACGCCACCATCTCCGGGACGCGAGACGAAGGAATCTGGGCAAAGAGGCGACCGACCCCATCCCGCACGCTTACCGTCCCGGCGATGATCGCGTCACGCACCGACTCCCATCCCGTCGGACCAAACGCCCGAAAGAGGGATACGATCACCTCCTGCTCGGCAGCGGTCCCGTCGAAATCGCAGAAGATGACCGTCTGCCGACTCATGCTACCGGAAACCCTTTGGGGATTCTGGCCTTTCCGCCACCCCACTGGTCAAGGGCCGCCCGCAGATCGCGGCTTCCTGCGGCGGCCTGTTCCAGAGGAACGCCGCCCACGCCGGCGGCGATCGCCGCACGGAAAGCTCGCCCACCCGCAGCCGCCCCGCCCGGATGACCGTGGATACCGCCTCCCGCATTAATCACGACATCAAGGCCGAAGTCGTCCATCATGTGCGGGACCAGGCCAGGATGGATCCCCGCTGACGGGACCGGGAAGGTTGGGCGGTGGGGCAGGTAGCTCTTGTCTGTGAGTCGCGAGGCTAAGCCCAAGGCCTCGGAGCGGTCCAAGGCCATCCCGCCATAAGGGGAGGGGAACAGAACCAGGTCGGCCCCGGCCAGGCGCATCAGCGTCCCCAGCAAAAGCGGCGCAGCGATGCCGTAGTCGTCGGAAGGGTAGAGCGCTCCAGCCAGCGCCGGGTGGGCTATGAGCGGTACGGTAATTTCCGGATCCTCGGCCAGCCGCTGCAGGAGGTCAAATCCGTAGGGTAGGACATTGATAAGCAGCGCATTCGCGCCAAGCCGCGCTGCTCGTCGGGCCTTTTCAGGAAGCCGATGCACCGGACCAGTCAGGTTGATCGCATACAGCACCGTCTGGCCCGTTTCTCGCCGCGCCCGCTCAGTCGCTTGCAGGCATGCCTCCAAACGCTGTTCGAAGGGGGCGTCGGTGTCGTTAAAGAAGATCTCATCGTCCTTGATCAGGTCGACGCCGCCCAACGCCTGCTGAAAAAAGCCTTCGGCCAGCTCAGCCAGCGTAAGACCCACACACGACTTGAAGATACTCATGAGCAGCGGCCGGTTGTGAACCCCCAGCCGCTCGCGGATTCCCTCCACCCCCAGCTTCGGCCCGGGAAAGGCGGCGGCGAACGTCGGCGGCAGGGTCAGGTCCAGCAGGCGGATTTTCCCGTCCATTGAGAGCTTGCCGAATGTGGCAGTTAACAGTGACGGCAGGTCAGGTGTGAGGTTCGCAAGCGGGTAGGCGATCCGAATCAGGCCCGCGTCCACCGACACCACGCGGCCGGCGTGTCGCTGAAGAGCCGCCTGCCTCTCGACAGACAGGCCGGGCCAACTCCCGACCGTCATGCCCAGCGCGATCGTCTCCGCCTTCTTCGTCCAATCGCCTCCGCCCGCAAGGCGATAGGTCGCAATCACATAATGTTTCCAGGTGTCGTCCACGTCTGCGTATCCTCCTGGGGTACTTGAGTCCAATACACAGAGACTTCACTGCACGCGAGGGAGAATAGCACACGAACCTTCCGGGTTCAATTCACCAGCATGCCTGGTATTGTCCTAATTTGACGATAGCTCCGCAGGTTCTTCAAGCTGCGATCTCTAGAAGGGGCGATTTCGGGGCTTGGGACGCAGGTTGCTCGGATTGCGCGGGCGCCGGGTTTAGACGGTTCGGTAAAGAGCTTTCTGGGCGTGGGGATCGGCCGTCATGTAGCCCAACGCCGAGTCAGCGGTAGCGGTAGGTCGGGTTAGCGCAGCGTAACCCGACAACTCGGCCACGACGAGGGGGCAGAGCTGAGCGCTATTCTGCGCAGAACGTTCTTTCTGCGTCCGCTGAATGTCTTCAACTTATGCCCGCTGAACATTCTCAGCGCTCGAGCTAACCAGTTGCCCGCTTGCGGGGAGTGCGTGTGAAACGAGGCGTTAGAGGCTTTGCGTAAGAGTCGACATAGGCATCAACAAGTCGGCGAATCATGCGCTGGTACTGCGTGTGGTGTTTGGCTGCCTCGGATTTGAAGAAGTCAACACTTTTCTTGCTGAGAGCAATCGTAACCTTCACTCCTTGTTCTCGGAACGCGAGATCCGAAGGGGGGGGCAGGAAGTCTCGGATGACTTTGGCCTCGAACGGTTCATCGGTGTATTTGATTTTCGTGCTCATAAATAGCCTTGCCTTTCCGCCAGTAACCGGCACCGAAGATACGAATCACACCTCCGCGATAGGTAACGCGGACAGTCAGAATGCCACCCTCGACCTTACCGAAACAGAAATAGCGCTTCTCGTTCTTACTGTGAGCAAGGTCTTCCGCGATCACACGATGAGGGTCGGCGAAAGCGTATTGAGCCAGGGAGAACGGTACCCCATGCTCAAGCTGGTTTTCAGCATCTTTGTTGGGATCCCATTCAAACTGTACCTTTTTCACTGGGTAAGCTTAACACGGGATTCGGGATTACGCCATATGAATATATGGCGCATGATATGGTTGACTTTACTGAGGGTTCATTCCAGGCGGAATGGCGAGCTAGAACAGCGGACGCTGCCCCGCAGCCTGATGTGGATGCCGCGTCGGACGACAGACGAGAAAGGGCTGGCTCACCCTACTGATAAAAGTTTCTGGGCCAGGCGTGAGCCCGCAGGGCGGCCAGTGTCTGGGGTCCAAGTGGCCGGCCGTCGGAGGCCGAGCAGTTGGTCTCCACATGCTCCGGGCGGCGCATCCCTGGGATCGCCGTCGAGACCGCCGGGTGGCTCAAACAGAACTTGAGGGCGAGCTGCGCCACTGTCTTGACCTCGCCTCCCAGCAGCGGGCGGAGCCGGTCGACCCGCTCGCACGTCTCGCGCAGCCGATCCCCGTGAAAGTAGAACGCCTGCACGGACTTCGGGGGAAAGGTTGTGCTCGGCGCGAGACCTCCGGTCAGGCCCCCTTCATCGAAAGGGACCCTGGCGATGACGCCGACGTCGTGCGCCCGGCAGAGGGGAAACAGCGCCTCTTCCGGGGATTGGTCGAAGATGTTGTAGATCACCTGGACGGTATCGACCAGGCCGGACTTGACCAGCTCCAGCGCGCTGCCCGGCTGATGGTCGATGATCGACACCCCAAAGAATCGGATCTTGCCCTGCTGCTTCAGCCGAAGCACGGCCTCCAGCCACTCCGGCTCAGCGAGCCACTCGTCACGCCAGATGTGAAGCTGCTGAAGGTCCAGATGCTCCGCGTCAAGGTTTCGCAGGCTCTGTTCCGTGCAGGTGATAATCCAGTCGGCGGGGAAGGCCTGCCGCGCTGTCGTTCCCTCCTTGGGGGGCCATTCGCGGCCCTTCGGTGGAATCTTGGTGGCAACAAAGACGCGATGTTTGGCTTCCTGAAAGGCCCTGGCGATCAGCCGCTCGCTGTGCCCATCGCCGTAGGCGTGCGCGGTATCAATGAAGGTGACGCCCAGATCCAGCGCTCGTATCAGCGCGCTGATCGAAAGCGTATCGTCGGTTTCGCCCCACCACCCTTTACCGATCCCCCAGGCCCCAAAACCGATCCCCGACACCTGAATGCCAGTGCGCCCAAGCCTACGATGCTCCATGTCATACCGCCTCTGCGCTGCCGGCTAAGGTCGCATACGACTCTCCAACAAGCGATTGCGGATCGATCCCCAGCGCCCGCTGCACGCCTTGCACCTCATCGGCGACTATCGGCAGCTCTCCCGGTTCATCAATCGTCCCGTGAAGCTCAACAAAGCTGCCCAGCCCCTGCGTCTTATCAAGGTGGATCCGGATATTGTCGAGCACAAAGGTCTCGCGTCGCTTCGCAACCACGATGTTGATACCGAGCGCCTTGGCCAGCATCGCCTTGAGGCCCTCCGCATCCTCGACGCGATAGAGCTCGTAGTGACTTTCCTGTGCCCCGGCAACATCATCTCGGATATAGTAAATCAGCTCAGCGCCGGACTCCAGCGACTCTCGGAGCTTCAGGCGGCCATGGCTCACGTTGAAATAGGTATCGACCTGCCGCTCCGGCTCCTGACCCTCCGCTCCAAGCGATTCACAACGCTCTCGAAGCTTTCCAAGATCCTCACAGCGTGCTTTCAGTTCAAGATTTAGCATTGGTCAGTTCCTCATCGCGCGGACCTGCCCTTCGAATCGGGCATCCGGTTCCACCCGGAACTCCTCCCCGCACTTGCCGCACTTTCCCAACCAGGAACGATCCGGCTGCCTGGTCAGGGTAACGGCGCCGCAGACCAGCTTTCCGGCAATTCGGTGAAGCGTGATGGCAACAAACTGCTGTTCCACTGTTTGCCTCCGAGCATCAAGCCACTCCAATTTCTTATCTCAATCTATCGTATCTGTCGGAAGAAAAAGGCCGTTTGCTGATCGAGAGGGCGGGCTTCCCTCAGACAGTCGCGTCCGAGTCCTCCGGTGAGCGTCCGGCAGGAGCTTGGCCGTCGATGACCGTACGGACCGCCGCAGCCAGGTCGGCCCGGGAAAATGGCTTCCGAACATAACCGACAACCCCAGAGCCTTCCAGGCTATGCCGGATCTCGTCCGGAGCATAGCCGGTGGCGACCAGCACCTTGACGTCGTGGTTGAGGGCGCGCAGGGCCGGGATCAGGTCCGCCGCCCCCATCCGGGGCATGACGGCGTCGGTAAGGACCAGCGCAATGCCCGGGTGGGCCCGGAAGATTTCCAGCGCCTCGGCGCCATTCGAAGCACTGAGGACGGTGTACCCCAAGTTGCTCAGAAGGAGTTCTCCCAACTCCAGGACCATCGGATTGTCCTCCACCAACAGAAGCGTCTCGGTCCCACACGGCAGCACCTTCTCGGCCGATGGCGCGGCTGTTACCGCGGCGAGAACCAGAGGGAGAAAGACGTGGAAGGCGCTCCCCTGGCCTTCGGCCGTCTCCACCTCGATCCAGCCCTCGTGCTGCTGAGCGATCCCGTAGACCGAGGCTAAGCCCAAGCCGGTTCCATGCCCAGCCTCCTTGGTCGTGAAGAAGGGCTCGAAAATGCGATCCCGGATGGCGGCCGGGATGCCGGTCCCGGTATCGGCTATGGTCAGGCAGGCGAAGGCACCCAGTCGGCGCTCCGGATACCCACCCAGGCTCGCCTCAATCAGCGTAACGGGCGTCAGCCGAAGGGTCAAGGTGCCCCCGTACGGCATAGCATCACGGGCGTTGGTGGCAAGGTTGAGCAGGATCTGTTGCACCTGGGCGCCATCGGCATTGACAACGAGGGGCTCGCGGGCGGGCTCCAACTCGATCGCGATCGTCTCGGGAAGCGTTCGCCGCAAGACACTCATCGTCTCTTGAAGCAGCGGGTCCAGGTCCAGCGGCTTCCGTTGCAGCGGGGCCTTCCGCGCAAAGCTCAATACCTGGCCCACGAGATCCGCGGCTTGGCGCCCTATCTTCGGTACCCGACTCAGGTGACGGTATTCCTTGCTATCCGGGGGTATTCCCCCCAGAGCCAGTTCCGCAAAGCCGATAATCCCGCTTAGGTGATTATTGAAGTCGTGCGCGATCCCCCCGGCCAGGAGGCCGACGGCCTCCAGCTTCTGCGCCTGGCGAAACCGGTCTTCGAGGCGTCTGCGCTCGGTGATATCCTGTTTGATGGCGATGAAATAGGTAATCTCTCCGCGTTCGTCCCTGACGGGCGTAACGGTTTGATCCTCGGTGTAGAGACTGCCGTCCTTGCGGCGATTGACCATTTCGCCCTGCCACACCCTTCCGGCAAGGATAGTCTCCCACAGGTTGTGGTAGAACGCCTGGTCGTGTTGGCCCGACTTGAGGAGGCGCGGATTCCGGCCGATGGCCTCCTCGGCGGTATAACCGGTCAGTCGCGCAAAGGCCGAGTTGACCCATAGGATCATGCCGCCGCGATCGGTAATGATGATACCGTTCGCAGCCGCTTCCAGCGCCGCCGCCTGAAGGCGAAGTCGCCCCTCGGCCTGCTTGCGCCCCGTAGTATCCACCAGGACACCGACAACGCCGTCGATGCCGCCCCCTGCATTACACAGCGGGGCCGTCCACAGGCTGATGTCGATCGGGGAGCCGTCTTTCTTCCGACGAACGACATCGATGCCGGCGAGCGTTTCCCCTGCCAGGGCGCGGTCGAGAAGGTTCCGGTACTCCTCGCATTTATTCGGAGGGACGATGGGAAGGGGGCGCCCAAGGACTTCTTCTTTCTGCCAGCCGAAGATCCGTTCCGCGGCCCGGCTCCACAGCCTGACGTTCCCATCACGATCCAGGATGGTAATACCCGCGGGTGAGGCGTTCATCACCGCCGCAAGAAGGTCGTACGCCTCTCGCAGGGCCAGCTCCGACCGTTTACGCTCGGTGACATCACGCAAGACCCCCTGGAGGCCTGCAACCCGGCCATCCTCCAGGATGGGAACCGGCTTTACTTCGACGAACGTACTCGCTCCATCCGAGCGTACGATCTGAGTCTCTATGGTTTCGGCCGAGGCCCCGGTTTCTACCGCGCGGACAAACAACTCCTTCACACGGTTCAGGTCGATGGGGGCGATAAATTCCAGGAAGTTTCGGCCAATGAGTTGTTCCGGGCTTTCAATGCCGTGGATCCGGGCCAACGCTCGGTTTGCAAAGGTAACAACGCCCTGGACGTCCACCGCAAACAGCCCGTCGTTAATCTCATTCACCAGCGCGCAACACCTGTCCTCACCTTCCCGCATGGCCTGCTCCGTCCGCTGGTGTTCAGCGGTGTCGGCTGATAATGATTGGGCTCCGTCGGTTCATTGGTACGCTCGTCGGTTTGTGCTGGTCATTCTCCTCTGCATTTCAGGAGCACATTCGAGCTGGAACCGCCGGAAGAGTGAGTAGCTATGGAGCATCGTGTGGCGGCTCGGCGGCGTTCACGGGGACGCTGATACGGCTGAGCCGCTGGCGAAGCATGTCGTGCTCCTGCTGAATCTGAACGGGCAGGCGTGGGGCAAGTCGGTCGAAGAACAGGCCTTGCTCCGCGTGCTCCGCATCCCAGGCATCGGCGTCGATCCTCAACAGCTCGTCCGCTGCTCCGTCCGGCAGTCTCAGCCCGTCCAAGTCCAACGCATCAGGCGCAGGAATCAACCCGATAGGGGTCTCGACGGCCTTGCCCTGACCGCGAACCCGCTCCAGGATCCACTTCAGGACGCGAATATTATCACCAAATCCTGGCCAGAGGAACCGACCGTTCTGGTCGGTTCGAAACCAGTTGACATGAAAGATCGCGGGGGGGTGAGCGATTCGCGTCCCCATGTCGAGCCAATGAGCGAAATAGTCGGCCATGTGATAGCCGCAGAATGGGACCATCGCCATCGGGTCGCGCCTGGTGACCCCGACCGCGCCCGACTGGGCGGCTGTCGTCTCGGAGGCCATACCGGCCCCGACGAAGACGCCGTGCTGCCAACCGTATGACTGATAGACGAGTGGCGCGACGCGAGCGCGGCGTCCGCCAAAGAGAATCGCCGAAATAGGGACGCCCTCCGGGTCCTCCCAACTGGGGGAGATCGATGGGCACTGCCTGGCGGCCATCGTGAAACGCGAGTTAGGATGGGCCGCCGCCCCTTCCCCTGAGGTCCATGGATTGCCTCGCCAATCAACGAGACCATTGGGAGGCGTCGGGTCTTTTCCCTCCCACCACGGCTCTCCGTCTGGGGTCACGGCGACGTTGGTAAAGATCGTATTGCGATCGACCGCCGCCATGATGTTGGGGTTTGTCTTGACGCTGGTGCCCGGCGCCACACCGAAGAACCCGGCCTCCGGATTGATGGCCCGCAGCCGCCCGTCTGGCCCGATGTGCATCCAGGCGATGTCATCGCCCACGGTCCACACCTTGTAGCCCGAAAGCTGTAGAGGGGCGACAAGCATCGCCAAGTTGGTCTTGCCGCAAGCGCTCGGAAAGGCGGCCGCCATATAGGTGACCTGCCCCGATGGATCTTCCACCCCGATGATCAGGGTATGCTCGGCCAACCAGCCCTCCTCTCGACCGATCCAACTGGCAATACGAAGGGAGTGGCATTTCTTTCCCAACAGGGCGTTACCCCCATACCCCGAGCCGATGCTCCAGATGAGTCGCTCCTCGGGGAAGTGGAGGATAAAGCGACGGTCCGGACTCAGGTCCCCGAGTGAATGCAGACCGCGAACAAAGCTGTCCGACCCGCCCAGTCGCTCAAGCGCGATCTTTCCCATGCGGGTCATGAGCCGCATGTTGACAACCACATAGGGGCTGTCGGTAATCTCTACCCCGACCCTGCTGTAGGGAGAACCGGCCGGGCCCATCAGATACGGGACGACAAACATCGTCCGGCCCTTCATGCTGCCTTCAAAGAGCTTCCCGACCCCGGCGCGCGCCTCTGAAGGCTCCATCCAGTTATTCGTAGGACCGGCGTCCTCCTTTCGGGACGTACAGATGAAAGTCAGGTGCTCGGTCCGTGCAACATCCGACGGATGGCTGCGATGCAGGTAGCACCCCGGATAGCGCTGATGGTTCAGGCCGATCAAGGTCCCGTCCCGGAGCATCCCGTCAACCAGAACCTGACGCTCCTCCTCTGACCCGTCACACCAGTAGATCCGATCCGGTCGGGTCACTCGCGCCACTTGATCCACCCATTGCTCTAACGCTCTATGTTGAGGCATCTTGTCTCCTGACGATACTGCGTGGGTTGCCGGCTCGCCCGTGGGGGCAAAGTCTCGCGCAAAGACCTTCGGAGGCTCCATCACCCTCATCCTCCCCTCCGGGTACCCTCCAGGTGCGGAGAGGAGCTATTTGTCGGCACCTCTCGCCCTCTTTAGGGAGAGAGAGGGCCAGGGTGAGGGGGCTTTCCAACTAAGGAGATGGCTCCCCGGGTAGGACTCGAACCTACAACCTAGCGGTTAACAGCCGCTCGCTCCACCGTTGAGCTACCGGGGATCAATAGCAGTCTAAAAACAGCCTTCAGCGGTCAGCGGGGAGGTAGGATTCTCAGCCGCATCTGGTGTCTTCCTTATTGTTGCTGAAAGCTTCGTTGTAATTTAGCGCACTCGATCGGCGTGAGCAACGACTTTTTGACCTGTTACGACTGCGTCATACTTCCCGACGCCCCTCCAATGACTTGGACAGCGTCACCTCATCGGCGTACTCCAGGTCGCTGCCCATCGGCAGGCCGCGCGCGATTCGCGTCACCCGAACGGCTAACGGCTTCAGCAGGCGAGAAAGGTACATCGCGGTTGCCTCGCCCTCGACGTTCGGGTTCGTCGCCAGGATCACCTCCTTGACCTCCCCTCCCTCCAGACGCTGCAGAAGGGCCTTGGCCGTGAGTTGATCGGGGCCGCGTCCCTCCAACGGCGACAGCGACCCCCCGAGCACATGGTATCGCCCCTTGAAGGTTGCCGTCTTCTCGATGGCCCAGAGGTCGTTTGCCTCTTCCACCACGCACAACACCGATCCGTCTCGAGTCGGGTCGACACAGATGGGACACTGCTCGCCTTCAGAGATGTTGTAGCACACGGCACAGCTTCGGATCCGATCTTTCAGCTCGATAATGGCCTGGGCCAACGCAATCGCCTCTTCCCTGCCGGCTTTGAGCAGGTGAAATGTCAGGCGTTGGGCGGTCTTGGGGCCGATACCGGGAAGGCGAACCAGTTCACCGATCAGCCGGACCAGGGTGGGCGCGTAGCGGGACATGGCGTGGCTACATCAGTCCAGGGGGCAGCCCCAGCCCGCCGGTCAGACGACCCATCTCCTGGCTCAACAGCTCGCGCGCCTTTCGGAGCGCCTCATTCGTCGCAGCCACAACGAGGTCCTGCAGCATCTCTAGTTCGTCCGGGCCGGCGACCTCTGGGTCGATCTTCACCGCGACGACTTCACCCTGACCGTTACACACCACGGTAACCATCCCGCCGCCAGCTGTCCCTTCCACCCGTTTTGTCGCCGCCTCCGCCTGAATCCTATCGGCTTCGGCCTTCATCCGCTGCGCCTGCTTCATCAAGTTGCCGAGGTTCTTCATCGCATTCTCCCATCATGCCCTATTCGGGCTGTTTCGCCCTGACCCGAACGACTTGGCCGTCAAACAGCTCCACGGCCCGGCGTACTAAGGGATGGCGCCGCAGCGCCTCCTGATCGGACGGCGCCATCCGCTGCTCCGTGACGGCTCTCTGCTGGGGGTCGCGCAGCCGGCTGCGCACCTCGCCGGACGGCTGAGACTGATTCAGCTCGCCCTGGCCGGTAGTGCGTTGCGTCGCACCGCCCGTAGTGGATCGAGTCGAGCTGCCGGCGGAGAGCCCGGCTGAATCGCTCCCTGCCGGTACGGTGTTCGAGGTCTGGAATCGATACTCAACCGCCAGGGACCGCCCAAAGACTTCGGCCGCAGCTCCAGCCACAAGACGCCGGTTTTCAGGGTCGTCCAGCGTTGATCGCGTAAAGGTGTTCCCGTTTCCCAGCATGACAATGAGCCTGTCTTGCTCAAGCGTTACCTCCTGCGCCGCGATGAGCAGGGCAGCAAGAGACCGCTTTTTCTGTTCCAACAGCCGCGTCATGCGACTCCAGCCTTCCTGTGGGCCCGTAGCGCTATCGGATGGAGCGGACGGCGGCGCTTCGACCGGCTGGCGGGTGGCCACGGGTCGTACGGCAGGGACAGCAGCGAGCAGAGGGAGCGCCGAGGGCTTAGGGTCGGCTACGCGACCGGCCGGCAACTTCTCCTCCAAAGCGGCCAGGCGCGTCAAAAGCGCCTCAAGCGTTTGCAGTGACCGGGCTTCTGTCGCCTCGACCAGCGCCATCTCCAGGACAAACCGCGGATGCGAAGCCCGTCGCATGTCGAACTCGGCCCGACTCAGAACCTGAAAGACTGTTTCGAGGTCTGCAAGCGTCAGGGCTGCCGCCTGCGCTCGAATCGTGTCCAGCGGTACGCGGCTCAACTGCAGTAATGGGGCGGGATCTTTGCTCGCTTTCGAAACCATCAGATCGCGCAGGTGGGCCAGCAGTTCCTGACAGAACCGCTGAAGGTCGTCACCTCGAGCGCTGAGCGACTCAACGACTGCCAGGGCGCTGCTGCTGTCGCGCTCAATAATCGCCTGCGTGGTCTGCGCCAGCAGTTCTCCCTCTACCAGTCCCAGCACGACCGCGACGTCTTCCTCACTGACCGCGTCGCCGCTATAGGCGATGGCCTGATCCAGAAGACTTTGGGCGTCCCTGAGGCTCCCCTCTGCGGCGCGAGCGATCGCCTTCATGGCGCCGTCGGACACGGCAGCCCCTTCCTCGCAAGCGATCTGCTGAAGTCGCGGGAGGATCTCTGTCTGTCCCAAACGTCGAAAGTCGTGGCGCTGGCAACGCGAGAGAATGGTCGGCGGGATTTTGTGTGCGTGCGTGGTCGCCAGGATGAAGATGACCCCGGGTGGCGGCTCCTCGAGCGTCTTCAGTAACGCATTGAAGGCCGGTTCGGTCAGCATATGGACTTCATCGATGATGATGACCTTACACTTGTCGCGCGACGGGGCATACCGTACGATCTCTCGCAACTCTCGGACTTCGTCGATCCCCCTATTGGAGGCACCGTCGATCTCCAGACAGTCGACGGAGCGGCCCGTCGCAATCGCATTGCAGCTCGCACACTCGCTGCATGGCTCGGACGTGCGGCCCCGCTCACAATTGAGAGCCTTTGCCAGGATGCGGGCGGTCGTCGTCTTCCCGACCCCGCGCGGACCTGCAAAGAGCAGGGCGTGGGCCACGCGGTCTTTGGCGATGGCGTTCTTCAAGGTCTGGGTGACCGGCCGCTGGCCCACGACCTCATCGAAGTTCTGGGGCCGCCATCGTCTGGCAAGCACGAGGTATGACATATAAACCCAGGGTATAGGGTATAGGGTCTAGGGTATAGGGTCTAGGGAGAAGGGCCTGCTATACCCTAGACCCTCCCCCCTAGACCCTGCTGTACTTGGCCGTGCACCCGCCGTCGATCGCGGCTGCCGGGCTGTGCGTGTGATCGAGGCTCCGGCCGAGCTTCCCCGCGGCACAGGAGCCTGTCTGTTTACCGTTGCTTCCTTCCGGATCTGGCGGGGTTCACAAACTCTCCTTGCGTGGGACCCAACCATCATCACACCGATCACAGGCCATTGCTCGACAACTTTAAACCTCGGGCGGGAATTCGATCCCGCTAGAGCGGATTGCGGGTACAGGGCACCGCTAACTCCCCATCTAGCACGGCCAAGTCTATTCCTGCTCACGACAACGCATCCGGCCCCATGCCGGTTTCTATCAACTGCTTACTGTATTCTGCAATCCCTCGATCGATCGGATACTTCGGAACATAGTCCAATTCCGCACGCGCGAGGCTCACGTCGGCCTCGGTGTGCGGCTGATAGAATGGGTACGGGTTATCAAAGTAGTCGGGCTCATAGTCGGTCCCGAGGGCCTTATTCAACAACGCAATGACCTCATTGAACGAGGTGGGGCGCCCGGAACCGACATTGTAGACGCCGCTGTGATTGGCCTCTGCGGCCAGCAGCGTCGCCTCCACAACGTCTTTCACGTACACAAAGTCGCGTGCCTGCTCCCCCCGCTTAAAGATCCGCGGCCGCTTGCCCGATTGAATCTGCTTCGCCAACTGGTAGATCATGCTGGCTGCAGCTCCTTTGTGAGTTTCGCCGGGTCCATATACATTAAAGTACCGGAGCCCGACAATTCTGAAGCCTCCCGAAACATCATCAAGACGCTTGGCCAGATTTTCCAGGAGCGTCTTCGAAAAGGCATACACGTTGGCAGGGCGGATAGGCTGATCCTCCTGCATCCGGCCCGAGCGGCAGACACCGTAGACGGCGGCAGAAGAGGCATAGATTAGGGGCGTCCCGGAGGCGCGGGCGAACTCCGCCACCCGCCGAAAGCCTTCCACATTATTCCAAATCATCTGCTGCGCATCGGTGACGGTTGTATCGGTGATTGAAGCCAGATGAAATACCACCTGAAATTCACCCGGCTGAAACCGGCCGAGAAGATCTAGCCCTGCAAGATCCTGGGCCACCAGATCGCCTCGAAATCCAATGAGATTGCTGTACTCACCAGAACGAAAGTCATCGATGATGGTGATCCGAATGTCCGGGTATCGCCTCTCCAGCTCCAGGACCAGATTCGACCCAATAAAACCGGCTCCACCCGTAATCAGCGCACTTTCCATCTTCCTCCAGCAAACAGCATTCAGCGATCAGCTTTCGGTTTGTGCTGTCGGCTGACCGTTGATAGCTTCTTCAGTGGCGGAGAGGCCGGGATTCGAACCCGGGGCAGAGTTTCCCCTGCTCACGCTTTCCAGGCGTGCCAGTTAAACCGCTCCTGCACCTCTCCGCAAGAATAGGGTCTTAGGGTATAGCGTATAGGGTTTAGGGGGTCAGACTCTCTTCGAGGCTCTTCAGCCTTTACCCTATACCCTAACTTTTCAGTGGCGGAGAGGGGGGGATTCGAACCCCCGGAGCAGTTACCCGCTCAGCGGTTTTCGAGACCGCCCGATTCAACCACTCTCGCACCTCTCCACAAGACAATAGGGTTTAGGGTGTAGGGGGTAGGGTAAAAAGGGGGCCGCTCTCCATCGGGGCTCTTCACCCTTTACCCTATACCCTTCACCCTATACCCTGCTTTTTATTGGCGGAGAGGCCGGGATTCGAACCCGGGCTGCACCTTTCGGCACAGACTCGCTTAGCAGGCGAGCACCTTCGGCCACTCGGTCACCTCTCCGCAAAAAACAGCATTCAGCAATCAGCGGTCAGCTTTCAGCCTGCTGACGGCTGAGAGCTGATAGCTTCTTTCTTGGCGGAGGGGGTAGGATTCGAACCCACGAGGCTTTCGCCTAACGGTTTTCAAGACCGCCGCCTTCAACCGCTCGGCCACCCCTCCACGAAGAACAGGGTTTAGGGGCTAGGGTATAGAGTAAAGGCAAATACTCAGCCCCGAAACTATACCCTAAACCCTCCACCCTATACCCCGTCTTTACTGATCCGTTCCAGGCCCCCCATATAAGGTCGGATCGCCTCCGGAATATTTACGCTGCCGTCGGCCTCCTGAAAGTTCTCCAGGATCGCCAGCCACGTTCGCCCTACCGCAACGCCCGACCCGTTCAGCGTATGGACAAACTGTGGCGCCGCCTTCGCCGAGGGTCGATAGCGAATGTTGGCCCGCCTCGCCTGAAACGCCTCGCAGTTGCTGATTGACGAGACCTCTCGATACGTCCCTTGACTCGGGATCCAGAGCTCGATGTCATAGGTTTTTGCAGCCGCAAACCCTAAATCGGTCGTACAGAGCGCCACCGTGCGGTACGGCAGGCCCAGCCGCTGCAGGACCGTCTCCGCGTGCCGGGTCATCTCCTCCAGCGCCTCATAGGAGCGCTCGGGCTCCGCAAGCTTCACCAACTCCACTTTATTGAACTGGTGCTGCCGCATGAGGCCCCGAGTGTCTTTACCGTACGAACCGGCCTCCCGCCGAAAACAGGGGGTATAGGCGACGTAGGAGAGGGGCAGTGTTCCGGGCGGCAGGATCTCCTCACGGTGAAGATTGGTCACAGGAACCTCTGCCGTCGGGATCATGTAGAGTCCTTCATCCTTCGTCTTGAACAGCTCCTCGCCAAACTTGGGGAGCTGGCCCGTTCCGCGCATGGCCTCGGCGTTCACCAAGAGCGGCGGGAGAATCTCTGTGTAACCGTGCTCCTTCCCGTGCAGATCAAGCATGAAGCCGATCAGCGCACGCTCCAGCCTGGCCCCCACCCCTTTCAGGACGGCAAAGCGCGATTGCGCAATTGCGGCCGCTCGCTCGAAGTCCAGGATCCCCAGCGCTTCCCCGAGCTCCCAGTGCGATTTCGGCTCAAAGTCAAACTGACGGGGGCTACCCCATCGTCTGATCTCAACATTGTCTGCAGCCGATTGTCCGATCGGGACGGACGCATGCGGGAGGTTTGGGAGAAAGAGCGCGGCCTCCTGCAAGAGGTCTTCCTTCTCTTTGAGCTGCTTTTCTAAGCCGACCAGAAGATCGGCGTCGGCAGCCGCCTGTGCGATGGCATCACTTGCGCTCTGGCCTTGTCGCTTAAGTTCGGCTACCTTCTTCGACAGCTCATTGCGTCTCTGCCGAAGCCGCTCTACCTCGATAAGCGTCGCTCGCCGCTCGGTATCAAGCCGAACAAACTCGTCCAGCGTTGAGGGCGCAGAGCCCTTGGCTGCAAGTCGCTCGCGCACAAAATCGGTATTGTCACGAATAAGTCTCAGGTCCAGCACGGGTACTTGCCAATTCCGTCCACCCTGAGCTTGTCGAAGGGTGAATCTTGTGACAGCGTTCCGTTCATGCTTCGACAGGCTCAGCGCGAACGGTCATTATGCGATGCTGCGCTGCGGCTCGGTTGTCGCCAACGCGTGTTGCGCAGGCAGAGGCGTCACTATACCACGCCGCCCGACATCGCTCAAGCCTCGTCGAGCGGGCCGGCTTCTCCTCCCGGTTCAGGCGGGGACTGGGGCCCATCCGCCTCCTCAACGCCCTCGTCGTCACTAACGAGCCGCGTCACTGCAGCCACGCGATCGGTTGGCTCAAGCCCCTGAAGCCTTACCCCCTGCGTAGCCCTGCCGATGAGGCTGATCTCGTCCACCCGCATCCGCGTAATCCTTCCTTCCTGAGAAATCATCATGATCTGATCGCCGGACTGCACCAGCATGACCCCGACTGCGGGACCGTTTCGGTCAGTCGCCCGAATATTGATGATCCCCTTGCCGCCCCGACTCTGCAACCGATACTCTTCGGGGTCGGTCCGCTTGCCGTACCCCCGCTCCGTAACCGTGAGGACTGCCGCGCCTTGGGCGACCACCTCGGCCCCAACCACCTCGTCGCCCCCCTCCAGCGAGATCCCCTTGACGCCGCGAGCCGCGCGTCCGGCCGATCGAACCTCGTCTTCCTTAAAGCGGATCGCCATCCCCTGCCTGGTGCCGAGCAGAATCTCGTCGTCCCCTTTGGTGAGGCGGACTGCGATCAATTCGTCTCCCCCATCCAGCGTGATGGCGATGATGCCGCCCGCGCGGGGGTTGCCGTAGGCATTCAGCTCGGTCTTCTTGACGATCCCGCGCCGTGTCGCCATCAGCAGGTAGCGATCGACCTCGAACTGGCGAATCGGGATGACGGTCGTGATCTGCTCCCCGACTCCGAGTTGCAGGAAGTTGGCGAGGGCTTTGCCCTTTGCCGCGTGCCCAAGCTGGGGCAACCCATACACCTTCAGCCAGTGCACCTTCCCTTGATTGGTAAAGAGGAGGAGGTGGCTGTGGGTGGTGGCGACAAAAAGATGCTCCACGTAGTCCTCCTCCTTGGTCGCCATCCCCGTCATCCCCTTACCGCCGCGGCGCTGGCTCCGATAGGCGTTGAGGTTGCTCCGCTTGATATACCCGCCGTGTGTGATAGGAATGACCATTTCCTCGTCGGCCAGCATATCTTCCAGCTCGATCTCGGTGGTCTCTTCAAGGATCTCCGTGCGGCGCAGGTCGCCGTAGGTCTCCTTGATCGCCAGCAGCTCTTCTTTGATAATCTGACACACCAGGGCTTCGCTGGCCAGTATGGCGCGGTACCGTTCGATGGCCGCAATGGTCTCGCTGTACTCATCCTGGATCTTTTGCCGCTCAAGTTGCGTCAGACGCTGCAGGCGCAACTCCAAAATGGCCTGGGCCTGGATTTGGCTCATGCCGAACTGCTCCATCAGCCCGGCGCGGGCGTCGTCCGCCGAGCGGGATCGCCGGATCAGGGCGATGACCGCGTCCAGGTGGTCCAGCGCGATCCGATACCCCTCCAGGATATGGGCGCGCTCCTCAGCCTTCCTGAGATCAAAGCGAGTCCGCCGGATCACGATGGTCTTTCGGTGTTCGATGAAGTGTGAGAGCGCTTCCTTCAGCGCCAGGACCTTCGGCTGGCCTTCAACGAGGGCAAGCATAATGGCGCCGAAGGTCGATTGCATCGCCGTGTGCTTGAAGAGCTGGTTGAGGATCGGGGGGGCCGGCTGCTCCTTTTTAAGCTCGATCACGATGCGCATCCCTTCCCGGTCCGACTCATCCCGAAGATCTGCAATCCCTTCGATCTTCCGGTCTCGAACCAGTTCGGCGATCCGCTCGATCAGCTTGGCCTTATTCACCTGATACGGCAGCTCCGAGACAATGATGGCCTCGCGAGCGCCTCGGCTCTTTTCCACAAACGCCTTTGCGCGCATCCGGATCAGGCCCCGGCCCGTCAGGTAGGCATCCCGAATTCCCGTCCTGCCATAGATATAGGCGCCCGTCGGAAAGTCCGGCCCCGGCAGCACGGCCATCAGCCGGTCCGGCGTCGCGTCCGGATCCTCAAGCAGGATCAGCAGGGCATCCACCGTCTCGCTAAGGTTGTGGGGCGGAATGTTGGTGGCCATCCCGACGGCGATCCCCGAAGAGCCGTTGACCAGTAGATTCGGCAGCGCGGCCGGCAGTAGCGTCGGCTCTTCAAGGGTCTCGTCGAAGTTGGGCGCCAGGTCCACCGTCTCCTTGTCGATGTCCCGAAGCATCTCCTGGGCAATCTTCGCCAGTCGTACCTCGGTATACCGCATCGCCGCCGGCGCGTCCCCGTCCACCGAGCCGAAGTTGCCCTGGCCGTCAATGAGGGGATATCGCATCGAAAAGTCCTGGACCAGACGAACGATGGTGTCGTAAACGGCCGTATCGCCGTGAGGATGGTACTTTCCCAGGACCTCACCGACGATGCGCGCCGCCTTCTTGTATGAACGGCCTGCGCTCAGTCCCAGCTCCTGCATGGCGTAGAGCACCCTGCGGTGGACGGGCTTAAGTCCATCCCGCACATCGGGCAGGGCTCGGCCGATGATGACGCTCATCGCGTAGTCCATGTACGACCGGCGCATCTCCTCGTGGATGTCCGTCGGCCTAACCTCGCCCACCCGATTTAACCCAATGTGCTGCTGCTCTTCAGGCATTCGCTTCTCCCGTTCTGCACAAACGAAAACGGCCCGATCTCCGGGCCTCGACGCAATAGCAGCTCATCGTCGGTTGTTACAGCTCCAGGGGGTTCACTGTCCCCCCCTAAACTCTTCACCCTACACCCTATACCCTGTTTCTTTGTGGGCTAGATGTCCAGGTTGCTGGCCTCCAGGGCATGTCGCTCAATGAAGAGCCGTCGCGGCTCCACCTGGTCGCCCATCAGGGTGGTGAAGATCTGCTCGGCGGCAACCGCATCCTCAACTGCGACACGAAGCAGTGTCCGGCTTTCCGGGTTCATCGTCGTCTGCCAAAGTTGCTCCGGGTTCATCTCTCCGAGACCCTTATACCGCTGAATCGTCAGCCCCTTTCTGGCCAAGGTCATACTTTTGTCAAGCAGATCGCTCCAGGACTCCGCAGGGGTGATATCGCCATCCGCTGCTATCTTGAAGGGAGGCTCACCAAGTCCGGACAGTGCGGCGGCTGCGCCTTCCAATTCCCGATATTCCGGTGATCCGACAAGTGTTTGATCGATCGTCGTGACGCCTCGCTGACCCTTCCCGTTACTGCCAAAGGAGAGGATCAGGCGGTAGGCCTCTTGCTCTTCGTCCCACTCCGCCCGCCCTTCGGCCGGTCCCAGTCGGTCTGCCCGTGATCGCAACGTCTCCAGCAATCTGGCCAGGAGTCGGTATGTTTTATCTTCGTCCTTCAGGGTTCCATGGAGCACGCCGCCGGCTTGCGCCAGCGCCGCCACGACACCAGGATGTCGGCCGCGCCGCTCCATCGTACGCAGACAGCTTTGCCACACCATTAACTTACGAAGGATTCCTACCAGCCGCTGCCCGGTCCATGTGGTCTCCCGGTCGCCGCCATCCACCCGGAGCGTCTCGCCGGCTGTCTCCAGCAAGAACTCTTCCATTGCCCGGTCGTTCTTCAGATACCTCTCGGCCTTCCCTCGCTTGATCTTGTACAGCGGAGGTTGCGCGATATACAGATGGCCCCCTTCGACGATTTCACGAAGGTGTCGAAAGAAGAAGGTCAGCAGCAGTGTCCGAATGTGCTCTCCGTCGACGTCGGCATCGGTCATGAGAATGATTCGATGATAGCGCAGCCGCCCGAGGTCGAACTCAGGATCGATGCCGGCCCCAAGCGCCGAGATAAGAACCCGTATCTCCGCAGAAGACAACATCTTGTCCGCCCGCGCCCGTTCAGTGTTCAGGATCTTACCCCTCAGCGGCAGGATCGCCTGAAACCGCCGGTCGCGTCCCTGTTTGGCTGAACCACCCGCCGAATCTCCTTCGACGATGTACAGCTCACAGAGGGCCGGGTCTTTCTCTGAGCAGTCGGCCAGCTTGCCCGGCAGACCATCGCCGTCGAGCGGTCCCTTCCTGCGCGCCAACTCCTTTGCCTTACGGGCCGCTTCTCTCGCACGAGCCGCCTCAGTCGCCTTTTCAACGATGCGCCGGCCGATCACCGGGTTCTCTTCCAGATATTCTGCCAGCTTTTCGTTGACAATGGTTTCCACCAAGCCCTTCATGTCGGGGTTGTTCAGGCGGGCCTTCGTCTGCCCCTCAAATTGGGGATTGGGAAGTTTCACGCTGATGACGGCGGTAAGTCCCTCTCGGATGTCGTCGCCGGTCACCGTTGCCTTCAGGTTCTTGAGCAGGTCGTGCGATGCCGCGTAGCTGTTGATTGTCCTGGTCAGGGCCGATCGGAATCCGATCAGGTGGGTGCCGCCGTCATGCGTATTGATGTTGTTGGCAAAGGAGAAGACTGTCTCGCCGTAACCGTCGTTATACTGGATGGCGACTTCAACAACCGTCGGATCGCGCTGAACCTCGATGTGGATCGGTTTGGGGTGAAGCACAACTTTATTCTCGTTGAGCAACTCGACAAACGACCGTATACCCCCGGTATAGTAGAACTCCCGCGCCTCATTGATCCGTTCGTCGGTCAGGCGAATGCGCAGGCCCTTGTTGAGAAATGCCAGCTCTCGCAGTCGATTACTGAGGGTGTCCAGGCTGAACGTGCGGTCTTCGAAAATCTCGGAGTCAGGAATGAACGTCACGCGGGTTCCGGTCTTCCGCGCTTTCCCAACCTCTTCGAGATCGCCTGTTGGTTTGCCTCGCTCATACTGCTGGAGATACCGCTTGCCGTCGCGCCAGATCTCCACCTCAAGTTGCTCTGCGAGCGCATTAACCACAGAAAGGCCAACGCCGTGCAAGCCGCCCGACACCTTGTAGGCGGAATTGTCGAACTTACCGCCGGCATGAAGCGTGGTCATCACCACCTCTACAGCCGGTCGGCCGGTCTGCTCGTGAATATCGACCGGAATGCCGCGGCCATTATCCAGAACACTGACACTATTGTCGGAGTGAATGGTCACATCCACCTGGTCGCAGTAGCCGGCAAGCGCCTCATCCACGCTGTTATCGACCACTTCGTATACCAGGTGATGAAGCCCGTCAAACCCAGTACTGCCGATATACATCGCGGGACGCTTCCGTACAGCCTCAAGCCCCTCAAGGATCCGAATCTGGGCGGCGTCGTAGACCTCGCCCTGTGACGGGAAGTCTTGTTCGACTCGGCTCACCGCAGGGATAGGGTGATCTTTCGATTCTTGGTTCATGCGGTTCGTCCTATTCGTAAATAGTGACTAGTGGCTCGTGGTGCATGATTGCTGAGGAATAGTTCGGGCCATTGGTCACACACTACAGCCTCATCGGCATAATCACACACGTATACTGCTTGTCGTCCTTGCCGGAAAATAGCGCCGGGCTGAGCGGGTCCTGTAGTCGGATCGTCGCCTGTTCGGTGGTCAGCGCACCTAGGAAGTCCAGGATGTACCGCGCGTTGAATCCCACACTCATCTCGTCATGTTGATACTCAATATCGAGACGTTCTCGCGCCTCCCCAAGGTCGAGGTTCACGCAACTGAGCAGGAGTCGCCCGGGGGTGAATTTCATCGTGGTGGGGAGAGCGCGCTCACCCAGAATGGTGGACGTTCGACGAAGCCCGGCCAGGAACGCCTCGCGATTAACCGTGACCTCCTTGGTCGCATTGGCGGGAATGACCTGTTCATAGTTAGGAAACTGTCCCTCAATGAGGCGCGCGTCGATCAGGGTGTCGTCGGTCTGGAGAAGAAGGTGATTATCTGAGATCTCGATGGTGATTTGGCCGGGTTCTTCTCGCAACAACTTGAGCGTCTCTGCCGCGGCTTTCCGCGGGATAATGGCGTCGATTGCGGCGGTCAACTGACAGCTATCGGATGACAACTCATGATTGGTCATTGCGAGCCGATGACCGTCAGTGGCTACCATCTTGACATCCTTTGGCGTGACACGAAAGAGGATTCCATTTAAAGTATAGCGAGTCTGATCGGATGAGACAGCAAACAATGTCCGTCGTATCATGTCGCGAAACAGGCGACGATCAATAACAATGCCGCTCTGCTTCGGTTCGCGCATGGATGGAAAATCGTCCCGGGACAAACCTTTTACTCTAAATTCTGAGTTGCCACATGTGATGGTCGCTGTCAGCTCTCCATCGACAGAGAGATCCACGGATGTCGCGGGGAGTTCGCGAACGATTTCATAGAGCTTTCTTGCTGAAAGCGCGATAGATCCCTCCTTCACGACTTGCCCTGGCACTCGTTTTCGCACCCCAATATCCAGATCGGTTCCAAACACCGAAAGGTACGAAGGAGAGGTCTCCAGGAGGAGGTGAGAGAGGATGGGAAGGCTCCGTTTGGTTTCTACAACAGCCTGAATCGGCCCGACACCATTAAGCAGGTCGTCCCGTAACACCTTGATGTGCATGTACTTCTCACTCCTCTGGAAGTGTTAGTGATTCTCTGGGTATTCAGGATAAGAATTTAAAGATTCGAAGTAGTAATAGGTGCCTCTGGAAATGTGGATGACTCCGCCGGCCCGCATAGCGGCACGCGTTTTATAGGATCGATCCAATGAGAAGGGTTGTGTATAACGTGCACAATGATTGAAGGTGTCGACAGATATCAACAGGCTCCCCACAGAAAATATCGACCTGCTGGGATTACATACTTACACACACCTTGTCCACACCTGTTGAAAACTTCTAGAGCTTTAGATATAGATAGTTAGTTACGACTTGTATCAAGCGGAGCAAAAGGAAGGCAATACCGGCCAGCCTCGTCGGCTCCATGCGCTATTTTGGCTTGACAGCCGAGTCGTCGCAAGCTATATTGGCTTTTGTTTTCATTGTGAACAGGGGAACAATCGTCTACCGCTCAATAGGAATTCATCATGAAACGGACATATCAGCCCAACAAGAGCAAGCGAAAACGAACGCACGGTTTTCTGGCTCGCATGAGCACCCCTAACGGCCGGAACGTCATCAAGCGAAGAAGGGCAAAAGGCCGCAAAAGGCTCACCGTGTAATTTTGCTCTTCGCTTCTGCTGAGTACCGCCGGTTTAACGTATTCTCAATCGCTAGAGATCGATCACAGCAATGCAACGACCGGCATCGAGCGGTACAGCCCGAACGAGAAGGGCTTTTAACAACAAATATTTTACGCTGTATGCGCGGTTTGCGTCAACTAAAAAACAACAGCTCCAATTAGCTTTTGGGGCGCGCACAGGCACGGCAACAGTTCGGAATAGAGCAAAACGCTTGGCGCGTGAGACGTTTCGACTCAATTGCCACCGGCTTCCAGCGGGCATTGAAATTCTGATAACCGCCCAAAAGGGCATTGGCGCTCTTAGCCGACGCGATATGAGAGGTCAGATCGTAGATCTCTTTGAGTACGCGTGTAAACTCTCACCATCCAGCTCCTCCGAACCACCGGTTAGGGCAGGTGACACCAGCACGCATCGTTAGAGGGATTCTGGTGGCGTACAAGGCGATGGTGTCGCCACTGCTGCCCCCAGCCTGTAGGTTCTACCCTACTTGCGCGGATTATGCGGATGAGGCGATAGGCAGGTATGGGCTGACGCGAGGCCTGCTTCTCGCTGCGTACCGTCTCGCCCGATGTCACCCGTGGTGCGAGGGCGGATACGACCCGGTAAAATAGGCGGCTGCCGTTTTTGAGTTTGCAGCCTTCGCGATAGGAGTGACATGTCGTCACAGGTTCGAGCACTGCTGGCGGTCGCCCTTGCGACCGTAATTCTTTTCGGCGCACAGTTCCTCCTGCCGGGTCCTAAAGAGTCGAAAGAATCATCGGAGCCGTCGAAACAGGAGGCGGTCGGTACTGCAACAAAATCCCCGACGTCCCCAGCGAGCAAAGCTCCCGGTCCGTTGGAGCGCCCCCAGGTGCGGGAAGTCGTTCCGAGAGCTCCGGAGCGAGAAGCAATCGTGGAGACGGACGTTGTGAGGGCCGTCTTGACGTCGCGGGGTGGGGCGCTGAAGAGTTGGCGGCTCAAGTCGTACCGGGCCGCTGACGGCCAGGGGGTGGACCTCGTCGCGCTCCAGCAGGGGGAGTTGCCGGGTCCGCTTCTGGTCTCCAGCGGCAATCCGGAGGAGCCGGCGCCGCTGGACTTCGACATCGATAAAGCGGAGGTCAGCCTTCGTTCGCCGTCCGAGACCGGGTCGATTACCTTTTCTTCGCGCGGAAGCGGGCCGCTTCAACTCTCCAAGCGCCTGACATTCAAAGGCAATAGCTATCGCGTTGAGGTTGAGTTCTCCTGGAAAAACACCGGCAAAAAGCCGATAACCATCGCGCCGGAAATCGCGTGGGGTCCAGGATTCTACAGCGGCGTCGACGGTGAGCGTGCGCAGGTCGTGTCAGCCACAAGCTGGGTAGATGGGCGCCGCGTGACGGACGACCTTGGAAGTCTTAAGGGTGCTGTTACCCATAGCGGGCAGGTATCGTGGACGGCCCTTCAGAATCTCTACTTCGCCGCAGCGCTCTTGCCTGAAGGCAAAGGGAGTACGGCGACGATACGCAAAGGGCCGGAGGAACAGCCGGTCATTGCTCTCGTCACCCCAACTCAGAGCCTTGAGCCGGGGGGGGGGTTGACGCAGCGCGTTGCTGTCTATAGTGGGCCGAAGGATCTGGACCATCTCAATGCCGCCGGATCGGATCTCAGTAAAATCGTGGATCTTGGGTGGTTCGATGCGCTCGCCCGTCCTGCGCTTCACCTGCTGCGTTTTCTGAATCGCATTAGCGGCAACTACGGTGTCGCCATCATCCTGGTGAGCGTGCTGCAGAAGATCGTTCTTCATCCCCTTACCGCAAAAAGCCTCCGGTCGATGCAGGCGATGAAGGCGTTGCAACCGAAGATCGCCGCCATCTCGGAGCGCAATAAAAACAATCCGCAGAAGAAGCAGCAAGAGGTCATGGGGCTGTACAAAAAGCACGGAGTCAACCCGCTGGGCGGGTGCCTCCCAATGCTGATTCAGCTCCCAATCTTCGTCGCACTCTACAACGCGCTCTCGAGCTCAGTGGAGATGTGGCGAGCCCCATTTCTTTGGATTAAGGATCTTTCTCAGCCGGATGCCCTCTTCGCGTTTGATGTGTGGGGCTTGAAGGACTACCCCTTTAACCTATTGGCGCTATTGATGGGCGCAAGTATGTTCTTCCAACAAAAGATGTCCCCCCCCAGCTCAAGTGATCCGCAGCAGGCGAAGCTGATGTTGTGGATGATGCCGACCATGTTTACCTTCATGTTTTGGACCTTCCCTTCAGGGTTGGTGTTGTATTGGCTTGTGAGCAATATCCTCCAGATGGGTCAACAGCAGTGGCTGCAGAAGCGAGGAAAGCTCGCACTCAGTGGACCGGAGGCGACCTAACCGGATTGCCACGCCGGAGCGGGCGGCCCAACAGACTATTGCCGACCGCAGCGAGCTTCTGACTCGAGGGCTCGACCGTATCGGGCTTCAGTTGACGCCCGCGCAACGCGAGGCGTTCGACATCTACCTGTCGGAGTTGCGACGGTGGGCCTCGCAGATAAATCTGACCGGCCTGAGATCGGAAGAGGCCATCATCCGAGAGGGGTTCCTGCGCTCTCTTGCCCATAGGGCGGCCTTCGAGCCCGCACCGTCAGTGAAAGCCATAGACGTCGGATCGGGTGCGGGGTTCCCCGGCCTGGTCCTCAAAATGGGCTATCCCGACATTGAGATAGTGTTGCTCGAGCCCAGGCGGAAGCGAGCCGCCTTTCTGCGCTCCACCATACGACGTCTGGAGCTTACCGGTGTTCGCTGTATCCAGGCCAGGGTCGAGGCGCTGTACGGGGATGCCGAACATCAGGGTAGATATGCTGTCGCCTTCGCGCGTGCAGTTGGTCCGGTCGCGGACGTGGCGCGCATGATTAAGCCACTCCTGACGCCTGGTGGACGCCTGATTGTGCAGGCGGGGCAAGAAGCGCGCGACTCACTCCCCTCCCTGCGCCCATTGCTTGCCGCATTGGGGATGAGGGCGGAGATCCGGGAGGGTCCTGCCCCAGACGAGGGGAGTCCACCAACCTACCTGCTTGTCATCGAGAGGACTGACAGCGTAGAAGAGATGATGGCCGACAGTTAAAGAATGTTTCACGTGAAACTCCCCGCAATTCGCCACTTTGTTCCTGTTGCCGACTGTGGTACCCTTCTGGAGAAGTTTAGCAGGGACATTCCATGAGCGTTGCCGCGCCGCGGCACACGAAAATGCTATCTGAGAAGCTGTCAGCCTTCAGCGATCAGCGTCAGCTCTTCCGGTGCGTTGCCTGTTGTTTTTGAAGCTGAAGGCTGATCGCTGAAGGCTATTTTCTGAGTAACACCCCATGCGGCCGCACGGCGGCGGGCGAAAACCCCCTTGATCCCCCTTTACGAAAGGGTAGTCAGGGGTTTTTTGGGTGTTGTCGGGTTACGCCGCGCTAACCCGACCTACGGCTGACGGCTGAGCGCTGATTGCCGACGGCTATCTTCCGAGGAAAGGCAGCGATGCGGATCATCGCCATTGCGAACCAAAAGGGCGGAGTCGGCAAAACGACGACAGCGGTGAACCTGGCCGCTTCGCTCGCGGCGGCGGAGCACCGGACGCTCCTGCTCGATCTCGATCCCCAGGGCAATGCCACCAGTGCGTTGGGAGTAGAGCGCGAGGCCGCACCGGCCGCTTATGATCTACTCATGGGCGGGGCGAAGATCGCTGATGTGGCGCGGCCGACCGTCGCCCCCGGACTGGACCTGGTCCCGGCTGGAGATCGCCTTATCGGGGCGGAGGTAGAGTTGGCGCTCAGCCCGCATCGAGAGGCTCGCTTGAAGGAGGCGATGGGGACAGGAACAGATGCCTACGCCTTCGTCTTGATCGACTGCCCGCCTTCCCTTGGTCTGCTGACCGTCAATGCCCTGGCGGCAGCCCACTCTGTTCTGATCCCGCTTCAATGCGAGTACTATGCCCTGGAAGGCCTGGCCAGGATCATGGAGGCTATTACCCTTTGTCGGGGGAAGCTGAACCCGGACCTTCAGGTCGAGGGAATCGTCCTAACCATGTACGACATGAGGCTGAATATTTGCGAACAGGTAGAACAGGAAGTGCGGCGCCACTTCCCGCGAGGTGTCCTCAGAACGGTGATCCCCAGAAATGTGCGACTGAGTGAAGCGCCAAGCTTCGGGAAGCCGGTTCTGCTGTATGACGGCCGCTCGTCAGGAGCCGAGAGCTATCTTCGCTTAGCCAAGGAGATCATCGATGGCGCAACGTAGAGCCCTCGGGAGAGGGCTGGAGACACTGATCCCCGCGGGCGATCCCTCCGGGGTGCTACAGATTCGGGTGGAAGAGATCGCGCTAGGCTCATCTCAGCCTCGCCGTTCCATGAACGACTCCAAGCTTAACGAGTTGGCGTCTTCCATCAAGGCGCATGGGGTGCTGTTGCCTATCCTGCTTCGCCGGGAGGGCGGTCGGCTGGAGGTGGTAGCCGGGGAGCGACGCCTCAGAGCTGCGCGAATGGCGGGGCTTGACACAGTTCCAGCCTTGGTCAAAGAGCTCTCCAGCAGCCAGGCGCTGGAAGTGGCGTTAATAGAGAACCTGCAGCGGGAGGACCTGAATCCGATCGAGCAAGCCGAGGCGTACTTGAGGCTGCAGGACGAGTTTGGGTTGACTCAGGAAGAGGTGGCTCGTCGGGTCGGTCGCGATCGTTCCTCCGTCGCGAACGCGCTGCGGCTGCTCAAGCTGCCAAAGCCGATCCAGGCCGACTTGGTGGAGGGCGTCCTATCTGAAGGGCATGCCCGCGCCCTACTGGGGCTGGACCGGACAGTCGACCAGATCAAGGTGCGCGACGAGGCGATTCGTCGGGGTCTGTCCGTGCGCACCACCGAAGTATTGGTCCGACGGCTGAAACAGACCGATAGCGCTCCTCAACGACGTCAAACAGCGAGCGAGCCGGCGATTCTGGCTGCCGAAGACGCCCTTCGGCAGGCGCTCGGAACTAAGGTTCAAATTTGTAGAAAGGGCAAAGGGGGAACGATCGAGGTGGAGTTCTACTCGACGGGGGACCTCGACAGGATCTACGAGCGGATATGCAGGCACGATTGAATGGTGGGTGTTGCACGTGAAACACTACAGAGGCGGGTTTGCTTAACCGAGCGGCGCAGGCGCTGGCCTTCCCCTTGGAAGATCGCAGGTGGCTGTCAAAGATCGCGATTGGCGGCAGCGTTGGACTCATCCTCGAAGCCCTCTTTGTGGCTGTTGGCTTTCTGCTCACACGAGAATTCGCCCTTGCGGGATCTCTGCTGGCGCCGGCGGTCAACTTTCCCGTGCTGGGGTTTGCGCTGGCGACCTTTCAGGGCGCCCTGGCAGTCCCGCAGGCCGACTCACTGCCGCCGTGGAGCCGATGGTCGACCTTGTGTGCGAAGGGGTTGCTGCTGTTTATGCTCGCCCTGGCTTACGAGATCGTTCCGTTTCTCTTTGTGATTTCCGGCTTTGGCCTGTTGGTACGAGGGGGTGTAGCGCTGAACCTTGGCCTCGTCCTAATGCTGCTAGGAACGCTCACTGGAATCACTGCCGGTTTCTTTTTGCCGATGGGTGTTGCGTATTACCTGAAGGAACAGCGGCTTGAGGCCGTACTGCACCCGGCGGTGGTCTGGTTGCGGATCCGCAAGGTCCTGACCGAGTACGTAGAGGCCTACCTACTCTGTCTTGGGTCGTTCATTGTTGCAGGCCTGATCGGGGCCATCCCGATTCTGGGTCTCCTGGTGTGGCCGTTTCTGACGTTTTATCTTTTGGTGGCGGGAGCCCGCCTTTTTGGAGCGATCTGCTCAGACGCGGGTTAGCAACTGCGGCACCATCATACGTGGGGCGGGCGGCGGCCCGCTTGCCTACACCCTACATCCCAACTCCCATATCCTGAGTGTTTGGAGAATCCATGGGCGTCTACCTTGACTATAACGCTACGACACCGATGCGGTTCGAAGCGGTGGAGGCCATGCGGCCCTATCTCGAATCGCATTTTGGTAATGCCAGTTCGGGTCACAGCCGGGGCAGAGAAGCCAAGCGAGCCCTCGAGGAGGCGCGTGAGGCCCTCGCATCGGCTCTCGTGGTGCGGGAGAAGGCGAGCGTGGTTTTTGTATCCGGGGGCACGGAGGCGGACAATCTGGCCGTCAAGGGCGCCGCATGGGCCGCCCGAGAGCGCGGACGCCACATCGTAACCTCGGTGGTCGAGCATCACGCCGTACTCGGCGCCTGCCGCACCCTGGAGACGCAAGGATTCGATGTCACCTATCTGCCGGTCGATACCGAGGGCCTCATCGATCCGGAGGGGGTCAAGCAGAGCCTCCGGGCCGATACTACAGTGATCTCTCTTATGCACGCCAACAATGAGACCGGGGTTATCTGTCCGGTTGCTGAAATCGGACAGCTCGCGCGGGAGCGCGGGATTATCTTTCACACAGACGCTGTCCAGGCTTTCGGCCGCCTGCCGATCGATGTCGAAGCCCTGGGGGTCGATCTGCTGACGATTTCAGGGCACAAGATCTACGGACCGAAGGGAATCGGGGCCCTGTATGTCCGCCCAGGTGTTGAGGTCCTCCCCCAGATACACGGGGGTGGACAGGAACATGGCGTGAGGGCCGGGACGGAAAATGTTGCGGCAGCCGTCGGCATGGCCTGCGCGACGAGGCTCACGCTCGAATCGATGCCGACCGAGAACCGACGCCTGCGGGCGCTCCGGGATCGCCTCGAAGACGGCATTCTCGGTCGAATCCCTGGCGCGCGGCGGAATGGCGATCGGGATCAGCGGTTGCCCAACACCACCAATATCTCATTTCGGGGGATTCAGGCGGACGCTTTGATGGTCGCCCTGGATCTCGAGGGGGTGGAGGTGTCCGCTGGTGCCGCCTGCGCTGCCGGCTCGATCGAGATATCACATGTTCTGCGAGCGATGGGCCGAAGGCCGGAGATTGACGGGGGCGGGATCCGGTTTTCCTTAGGCGCCGGGACGACGGAGGCTGAAATCGAGCGCGTCCTTACGCTCTTGCCGCCACTGGTTGAGCAGATTCACGGGGCAACACTACAGAGTGCAGGGGATAGGGTGCGGGCATAAGGGGCAAGGGTACAATCCGTGGGTCGCAAATCGAGAGTCGTTGTGGCGATGAGCGGCGGGGTTGACAGCGCCGTGGCTGCCGCCTTGCTGATCGAGCAGGGGTATGAGGTTGTTGGGATCAGCCTGAAACTGTTGCCTGAAGGAGCGGGAAACGGCTCCGAGCGGGCCGATCGCTGCTGTTCTGTCAAAGACGCTGAGGATGCGCGGCTCGTCGCCGCACAACTCGGCATTCCCTATTACATCCTGAATTACGAGTCGCAATTTCAGCGCGAGGTCATCCGAGAGTTTACCGAGGCCTATCTTGGCGGCCTCACTCCGAACCCCTGCGTGCGCTGTAATGAGCTAATCAAGTTCGGCTCGCTGCTGCAGCAGGCGCTGGGGCTGGGGGCTAAGCGCCTGGCGACGGGTCATTATGCGAGGGTTGAGCGGGAGGACATGCGCGGCCGCTACCTGCTGCGCCGCGGGGTCGACGAGGAGCGGGACCAAAGCTACTTCCTGTACAGTCTGACCCAGGAGCAGCTTGCTGGAATCTGCTTTCCTGTTGGTCATATGACTAAGGATCAGGTTCGAGAACGGGCTGCCGCCTACGGTCTTCGGATCGCCGCTAAGGCCGATAGTCAGGACCTCTGCTTTGTCGGCCACGATTACCGGACCTTCCTCCAGGAGCGGTGTGGAGACCGTCTGAGGCCGGGCCCGATTACAGATCGTACCGGTCGGATCCTCGGGCAGCACGAGGGCGTGGCGCTCTATACCGTAGGTCAGCGTAACGGTCTAAGGCTGGCCAGCGGCCCTTTTTACGTGATCCGGCTTGATCCGCAGACCAACGCGGTCGTTGTAGGCAGACGAGATGAGCTGCTGCGACGCGAATTTGTGGCCGAGAGGCTCAACCTCGTAGCGTATGATCGCTTGACCGCTGAGCGTCCTGTTCTGGTAAAGGTTCGCTCCCGCCAAGCCGCAATGCCGGCCACAATCTTACCCCTCGGTGATAGTCGGATACGAGTCCGATGGCACCAGGCCCAGCCCGCTGCTGCGCCGGGTCAGGCGGCCGTGTTCTATGATGCGGCAGAACCCGACCTCCTTGTGGGTGGCGCCACTGTTGCGGCGGACCAGGAGACGCAGTAAGCGGTGGGCAAAAAAGGCTTGACAAATCTCAATCGGTAGGGCAAGCTTGAGCGAGTTTTCACGATCTTCAGAGCTGCCAGGTCCGTTTCAAGGGATCCGGCAGCGCTTTTTTGCCGGTGGTATGAACGAGCGGGAGCAGTTCGTCAGAGGTACGCTGGTAGGCGCGCTCGGCCTCGTTATGGCCGGGCTCGTCGGTTTTGGGCTGTTCGGGAAGTGGGATTGGGCCTTGGGTCTCGCCGCCGGCGCTCTCGTCAGCTTGTTTAGCTTTCGGCTCATTGTCCAAACCGTGGTCCGTCTCACCGAGCGCCAGGCGCCTCGGTCGCGTGGTCAACAGTACTGGTGGATCCGATCTATCCTGAGACTCCTCGGGGTCGCCGTCATCGTCTTCTTCGCGATCGTTTACCTGCCCGTAAATCTGATCGGGATGGCGCTCGGCCTGCTGGCGGTTCAGCTTGGGATGGGTGGGTATTTCGTCGTTCGTTCGTCGCTTTCGGACAGCAGCAATACTGGGATGGAGGATCAGCAGTTATGACGAAGGATCGCATGCGGCTTGTCGCAACTGCGGCCTGCTTCCTTGGCCTGGCGTTTCTCGCGGCTTTCCCTGTTTGGGCCGCCGAGGAGGCCCATGGCGGAGGGGAGCAGCCCGGGATCATCAACCTGAACATGACGCTGCTCGTTCAGGTTGTGAACTTTCTCATTTTGATCGCTGTGTTGTACAAATTTCTGTTCACGCCGCTTACCCAGTTCCTGGCGACGCGGGCCGATGGCATTAAGCGTTCGCTGGAAGAGGCGAAGGCAGCCAGAGAGGCCGCCGCCCAGACCCAGAAGGAGTACGAAGCACAGATTCTCGCGACCCGGCGGGAGGCTGCCGCTATGCGGGAGTCGGCGATCCGTGAGGTCGAGGAGGAGCGACAGCGACTGCTCAAGGTGTCGCGCGAAGAGGCTACCCGTCTTGTGACCGAGGCCAAGGCGCAGATCGAGCAGGAGGTCAAAAGGGCGAAGGCCGAGCTTCGTGCGGAGGTGGTCGGTCTCTCGCTTGGGGTTGCGGAGCGCGTCATCGCCCGTAGCCTGACGACCGATGATCATCGCCGTCTGGCGGAGCAGGTGGTGGCCGAGATTGGGAGTGGCCGGTGAGAGCCGGCGGTCTCGCCAGAAGGTACGCCAAGGCGCTGGCAGACGTTGCGGCCGAGCAGCAACTGCTGGAGACGGTCGGATCTGACCTCCGCGCGGTTGTAGAGACGATGAAACGAACCCGCGAGGTGGCTACTTTCTTTGCGAGTCCCGCCGTCCCGCTGACCGATAAACGGCGCATCCTGCACACGATCGCGGAAGGGGTGGGGGTGAAGCCGCTGACCACGAACTTTCTGAATCTGATCCTGGAGAAACGACGACTCCCGCACCTCGGAGAGATGGCCCTCGCCTATGAGGAACTGACCGATGAGCGGCTGGGTCGCGGGAAGGCCACAGTGACTTCAGCGATCCCACTGTCCGAGCCGATCATTCACGGGCTCCAGGAGCGCCTGCGAATGGCGACGGGGAAAGAGATCTATCTGGAGACTCGAGTCGACCCTTCCATCGTGGGCGGGTTTGTTGCGCAGATCGGCAGCACCATCTACGATGGGTCCGTACGGACACAACTGAAAAAGGTGCGCGAGCACCTGCTGAAGAGCGAGTATCGCTGATACTGAAAGGGCACCGGAATGGCGCAGATCAAAGCGGAAGAGATCACCGAAATTATCAAGCAGCAACTGGCCGGGTACGAGGCGCTTGTTGATGTCGCGGAGGTCGGCACCGTCATCGAGGCGGGCGACGGGATCGCTCGCATCTATGGTCTGGAAAAGGCCATGGCCGGCGAGCTTCTGGAGTTTCCGCACGACGTCTTCGGCATGGTGCTGAACCTTGAGGAGGATAACGTCGGCGCGGTCCTGCTGGGCGAGGCCGAAGCGATCAGGGAGGGTGATCTGGTCAAGCGGACGGGCCGGATCGCCTCTGTGCCGGTGGGCGAGGCGCTGGTGGGGAGGGTGGTGAACGCTCTGGGCCTGCCGATCGACGGCAAGGGACCGATTGACGCCACAGAGCTTCGACCCATTGAGCGGTTGGCCCCCGGGGTCGTGGACCGCCGACCGGTCAAGGAGGCGCTTCAGACCGGTATCAAGGCTATCGATGCCATGATCCCGATCGGTCGGGGACAGCGCGAGTTGATCATCGGCGACCGGCAGACCGGTAAGACCGCCGTCGCTATTGACGCCATCATCAACCAGAAGGGCAAAGACGTCTTCTGTGTCTACGTGGCTGTCGGTCAGAAGCGGTCCACCGTCGCCCAGGTGGTGAAGACGCTGGAAGAGGCCGGGGCTATGGCCTACACCACGGTTGTTGCGGCCACTGCCTCCGAACTGGCGCCGCTCCAGTATATCGCCCCCTATGCCGGCTGCGCGATAGGCGAGTATTTCCGGGACTCCGGGCGTCACTCCCTTTGCATCTACGACGACCTGTCCAAGCATGCCCAGGCCTACCGCCAACTCTCACTGCTGCTGCGCCGGCCGCCGGGCCGCGAGGCCTATCCGGGCGATGTCTTCTACCTGCACTCGCGCCTTCTGGAGCGGGGGGCTAAGCTGAATGACGATCTGGGCGGGGGGTCGCTGACCGCACTGCCGATCATCGAAACCCAGCTTGGCGACGTCTCGGCCTACATCCCGACCAACGTGATCTCGATCACCGATGGTCAGATCTATCTGGAAACCGATCTGTTCTTCGCCGGCATCCGGCCAGCCATCAACGTCGGCCTGTCGGTCTCCCGGGTCGGCGGCTCGGCCCAGATCAAGGCGATGCGGCAGGTGGCCGGTAAACTTCGACTGGACCTGGCGCAGTATCGGGAGATGGCCGCATTTGCCCAATTCGGGAGCGAATTGGACAAGGCCACCCAGGCCCAGCTCAATCGGGGCGCGCGAATGGTCGAGGTGCTGAAGCAGGGACAGTATGTGCCCCTCGAGGTCGAACGGCAGATCCTGATTATCTACGCGGGGACGGCGGGCCACCTGGACGAGCTGCCGGTTGACGCGGTGTTACAATTCGAAGGGATGTTGCACAAATCCGTCGAGGGGCGGTATCCGGGCATCTTTCAGGAGATCAAGGAAAAGCGCGAGCTTAGCGATGCCCTCCGCGCCCAGATGGATCAAGCGATTACCGAGTGCAAGGCGGAGTTTCTGGCGGCCCGAAAGGCGGCATAAGAACAGGGTTTAGGGTATATGGGGATAGGGTGTAGGGGTTAGAATTGGCGACATTACGCGATATTAAGCGGCGCATTACGTCAGTCAAAAGCACGCAGCAGATCACCAAGGCGATGAAGCTGGTGGCGGCAGCCAAGCTGCGCCGCGCCCAGGAGCGTATCCTGGAGGCCCGCCCCTATGCCTTTAAGATGCAGGAGGTGCTGGCCAGCCTCGCCCTGAGGGCCGATCCCCAGTATCATCCGCTGCTGTGCCGACGCGAAACCGGCAAAAAGATCATAGTGGTCATCGCTGCCGACAAGGGACTCTGTGGCGGGTTTAACAGCAATATCATGCGCCGGTCGCTGGAGGTGCTCCGCACAACACCCGGCGAAACGACCGTCACGCTGGTCGTAGTCGGGCGCAAGACGCGCGATTTCTATCGGCGCCGCCCCTATGCGATCCGGTCGGAACAGATCGGTTTTTTCGATCGGTTGGCGTATGACCATGCGGCCGCGTTGGGCCGCGACCTGGCGAATGCCTACGTGGCTGAAGAGGCGGACGAGATCCATCTGATCTATAATGAGTTCAAGTCGGTCGCGACGCAGCGGGTTGTGGTGGAGCGATTACTCCCGATCGAGCCGTTGCAAGCCCCTGAGGAGCTGGCCGCCATCGACTTTATTTACGAACCATCGCCGCAGGTGATCCTGGAGGGTCTGCTGCCCAAACATGTTGAGGTGCAGGTGTACAGGGCGCTCATGGAATCGTTGGCTGGTGAGTACGGCGCCCGGATGACCGCTATGGATGCGGCGAGCAAGAACGCCTCAGAGATGATCGACCTGCTGACGTTGCAGTTCAACAAGGCGCGGCAGGAACGAATCACCAGGGAGCTGCTCGAGGTTGTCGGTGGGGCCGAGGCGTTGCGGGCGGCTAAGGGATAGAGGCAGCCGCCTTTGCTGAGCGCTGAAGACTGATTTTCAACCAGGAGTGAGACGATGAACGCAGGGAAGATCGTGCAGGTCATCGGACCTGTCGTCGATGTCGAGTTTGACCCGGGCAAGCTGCCGGCCATTCACAACGCCCTCGAGGTCAAGGCCCAGCAGACCAAGGATATCTTTTCCTACAGTGAACGGCTGATCGTAGAGGTGGCCCAACACTTGGGAGAGAGCCGGATCCGAGCCATCGCCCTCTCCTCCACCGACGGGCTTGTCCGGGGGATGGAGGTCGTTGACACCGGCGCGCCGATCACCATTCCCGTGGGCCGGGCTGCCCTTGGTCGGATCATGAACGTGATCGGGGAGCCGGTGGATAAACAGGGGCCGATAGACGCGAAGAACCACTATCCGATCCATCGCCCTGCCCCGGCCTTCGACGAACAGGCGACCAAGGTCGAGATCCTGGAGACCGGCATCAAGGTCATCGATTTGCTGGAACCGTATACCAAGGGCGGCAAGACCGGCCTCTTCGGCGGCGCCGGGGTCGGTAAGACCGTCGTCATTATGGAGCTGATCCGCAACATCGCCATGGAGCACGGTGGCCTCTCGGTCTTTGCGGGGGTGGGCGAGCGGACCCGCGAGGGAAATGACCTCTGGCTGGAGATGAAGGAGTCCGGGGTTATTGAGAAGACCGCCCTGATCTATGGTCAGATGACCGAGCCGCCCGGATCGCGGCTGCGGGTGGCGCTGACCGGGCTGACCGTTGCCGAATACTTCAGAGACGAGGAGAAACAGGACGTCCTGCTGTTCGTCGACAACATCTTCCGCTTTACGCAGGCCGGATCCGAGGTCTCGGCACTACTAGGTCGGATGCCCTCGGCCGTCGGCTACCAACCGACATTGGGTACGGAGATGGGCGAGCTGCAGGAGCGGATCACCTCGACCAAGACCGGTTCCATTACCTCGGTCCAGGCCATCTACGTACCGGCCGACGACATCACCGACCCGGCCCCGGCCGCAGCCTTTGCCCACCTGGACGCGACGACGGTCCTGTCCCGGCAGCTTACCGAGCTGGGGATCTATCCTGCGGTCGATCCGCTGGCCTCCACCTCCCGGATTCTCGACCCCCGTGTCGTGGGTGAGGAGCACTACGCTGTGGCCAGGTCGATTCAGAAGATCCTGCAGCGCTACAAGGATCTCCAGGATATCATTGCCATCCTGGGGATGGACGAGCTGTCCGAGGACGATAAGCTGGTGGTGGCGCGCGCGAGAAAGGTCCAGCGATTCCTTTCCCAACCCTTCTTTGTGGCGGAGCAGTTTACGGGTCAGCCCGGTCGCTACGTCAAGCTGAAGGACTCCGTTCAGGCATTTAAAGAGCTGATTGAGGGCAAGGTGGACGATCTGCCGGAGCAGGCCTTCTATATGGTCGGGACTCTCGACGAGGCCCGGGAGAAGGCCGAAAAGCTCGCTGGACACAAGTAAGCCGCCTATAACGCAACAGACGCAAGAGACTCAATAGACGTTTTTCGGGAAAGTTATGGCAGAACAGCATAGTCCGACTTTTATGCTCGAGGTGGTGACGCCTCAACGGCTGATCATCAGCGAAGAGGTCGAAGAGCTGATGGCCCCCGGCCAGGAGGGGTATTTCGGCGTCTGGCCCGGCCACACCCCCTTTATGACGACGCTGAAGATTGGCGAGCTGTCCTATACGCGAGGGCGGAAAGAGCGGTTTCTGGCCGTTGACTGGGGGTATGCGGAGGTTCGTTCCGACAAGGTGATTATCCTGGTGGAGTCGGCGGAGCGGCCGGAGGAGATCGACCTGGCCAGGGCTCAACAAGCAAAGGTGCGAGCCGAGGAGCGGCTACGTCAGTTTGCGGACGAAGCCATCGATCATGCCAGAGCCCAGGCCGCCCTTGAGCGAGCGCTTGCCAGAATGGCGGTCGCCGCCAAGGGGCGACCATCGGAATGAGGCGGGCATGATTATCGTCATGAAAACCGGGGCCTCCGAGAGCCAGATCCGGGACGTCATTCGGCGGATCGAGGAGCTTGGCTACCAGGCGCATATCATTGAGGGGGCGCAGCGGACCGTCATTGGAGCTGTAGGGGATGAGCGGGGCAAAGACCGCCTCCAGTCGCTGGAGGTGATGCCGGGCGTAGACACCGTCGTCCCGATTCTGCAGCCGTTCAAGCTGGCCAGCCGGGAGGTCAAGGGCGGCAAGAGTATCGTCCGGGTGGGCGATCTGGAGATTGGCGGACCGGCGATCGTCGTCATGGCCGGTCCCTGCTCGGTGGAAAGTGAGACGCAGATGGTGCAGACCGCCCAGGCAGTCAAGGCGGCCGGCGCGACGGTTCTCCGGGGCGGGGCGTTCAAGCCGCGCACCTCACCCTACGCCTTTCAAGGCCTGGCCGAGGAGGGACTCAAGTACCTGGATGCCGCTCGGGCGGCGACTGGCCTGAAGATCATCACCGAGGTCGTCAACCCGATGGACGTCGAGCTGGTCGCCGAGTACGCCGATATTCTGCAGATCGGTGCCCGCAACGTCCAGAACTTCGCTCTGCTCAAGCGGGCCGGCGAGGTCGGCAAGCCGGTCCTGCTCAAGCGCGGGATGGCGACCACCATCAAGGAGTTCCTGATGGCGGCCGAATATATCCTGTCGGAGGGCAACTACAACGTCGCCCTGTGCGAGCGCGGGATTCGGACCTTCGAAACCGCCACTCGCTTCACCCTCGACCTGAGCGCGGTCCCGGTTCTCAACAAACTGACCCACCTGCCGGTCGTGATCGACCCCAGTCACGGCACCGGCCACTGGGAGTATGTAGCGTCGATGGCCAAGGCCTCGGTCGCCTGCGGCGCCGACGGCCTCCTGATCGAGGTCCACCCCACTCCCGAGACGGCTCAGTCGGACGGCCTGCAATCGCTCAAGCTCACCACGTTCCAGCAGCTCATGGACGAGCTGCGCCCCATCGCCCTCGCCGTCGGCCGCCGAATCTAGGCTCGCACTCCCGACACACATCAGTCTACCCCCTCGCGCCTTCTCTTTGACATCCAGGTCTTCAATTCAAGCAAGTTCACCCACATCGGCCGATCTTCGCCGTACGCATCGGCTTGGGACATAGAGCGCTCGGCGTCCGCCAGAGCGAAGAGATCGTGTGGTTCTGGGTCGGCACGCATGCGGAGTATAACCACATTCTGTCGCAGATGCGTCGTGGTTAATAACTACCTGACGGACAATCCTGCCTGGAGCCGGAGGATTGTTATGTGCATGGCGCCTTATTCTTCCCCGCACCTTTGGATCGCATGCGTGATCGACGCTTACAGTGTTGTAGCCACCAGATCGATCTCGACGGCGGCGCCGCGGGGGAGGGTGGCGACACCGACCGTGGAGCGGGCCGGCTTCGCGTGTCCCAGATATTCGGCGTAGACCTCATTCATCTTAGCGAAATTGCTCAGATCGGTGAGGTACACGGTGGCCTTGATGACGTGGTCGAGCGAACTTCCCCCCGCCTCCAGGACCGCCTTGAGATTCTCCAGGGCTCGGTGCGTCTGGGCCGATACGTCGCCCTCGATCAGCGTCCCGGTGGCCGGGTCCAGCGCGATCTGACCGGAGGTGAAGAGCAATCCATTACATCTGATAGCCTGCTCATATGGTCCGATTGCCTGTGGTGCCTTGTCAGTGCTCACGACTTCACGCAACATTTGCTCCTCCCACCTCCAATTCGTTGTCCGTTCGCACTCCAAACCCCTTGTCGCGCGCGTCATTGCGAGCCGAGGGCGAAGCAATCTCACCGTTCTTCAAGACCAGAGAAACAAAACCGTTGGATTGCCGCGCTCCCGCTGGTCGCTCACAACGACAGAACGCGGGCATCGATGAAGGCTGCTCTATGCACTGACGGCGCCGACAACATCATGAATGGTTGTAGCCAGTGACTCTGAAATCCCGCCGGCGCGTCGGAGCTCATCGATACTGGCCTCCCGCAGCCGGCGGAGGCTCCCGAGCTGGGTGAGCAGCGCGCGCCGCCGCTTGGCGCCGATCCCGGGGACGTCGTCCAGCAGGGAGCGGATAGCCGACTTGCCCCGCAGCGCCCGGTGGTAGGTGATGGCAAACCGGTGCGACTCGTCGCGGATCTGTTGAAGCAGTTGCCTGGCCCGTGACCGCTCCGGGAGCGCGATCGGCGTGGACCTGGATGGGTGGAAGACCAACTCCTCCTCCTTGGCCAGGCTCACCATCGGCAGCGCGTGTAGCCCGAGCTCCCTCGCCACGCCCAGCGCGGCGTTGAGCTGACCGCGACCGCCATCGAGTAGCATCAGGTCCGGAAGCGGCATCTCCTCGGCCTTGCGCAACCGCCGCTGTACCACCTCGGCTAGCATGGCAAAGTCGTCCGGCCCCTCCACCGTCTTGATCTTGTAGCGCCTATAGGCCGATTTTTTGGGCTTGCCATCCTCCCAGACCACCTGGGAGCCGACCGCCAGCGCCCCCGAGAGGTTCGAGATGTCGTAGGCCTCGATCCGCCTGGGCGGGGCCGGGAGGTCCAGTACCGTTTGCAACTCCTTCAGGGCTGCCTCGCGACTCTGTGAGGATCGGAGGCTGAGCGCGAGGGCCTCCTGGGCGTTCCTCAGCGCCATCTGGATCAGCCGCATCTTACGTCCGCGCCGTGGGACCAGCAGGTTCACCCGTCGATTCGCCCGGGATGTCAGCCATGCCGCGATAAGCGGGGCGTCTTCCAGGGGCTCAGACAGCAAGATCTCGCGCGGAATGTCCCGTGCGCCGAGGTAGAACTGCTTCAGCACGGCTGACAACAGCTCGCTCATTGTCTCAGTCTTCAACTCGAAGGTAAAGGTCTCCCGGCCGATCAGTCGGCCTCGCCGGATCAGGAAGAGTTGGACCTGGGCCTCTCCCCCTTCCGCCGCCAGGCCAAAGACATCCTGATCTTCACCCCTTGGCGAGATGATGCGCTGACGCTCGAATACCTGGCGCAATGACGCAATCTGGTCGCGATGCTTGGCAGCGCGCTCATATTCAAGCGTTTCAGCCGCCTGCTGCATCTGCGCCTCAAGGCGCTTCATCAACTCCTGATCCTTCCCGTCCAGCAGCAGTCGTGCCTGGTCCACCAGTTCACCGTAGGCCTGTTGGCTGATGAGCCCTTCGCAGGGCCCTAGGCAGCGGCCCAAGTGGTATTCGAGGCAAAGCCGTCGTCCCTTGATTGACCGGCACTTGCGGAGGGGGATCGTTTTGTTCACGAGAGCCAGGACGTCCCACATTGCGGTGGTAGGGACATACGGGCCGTAATAGAGCGCGCCGTCATCCTTGATCCGGCGGACCACCTGTACCCAGGGGAACGGGTCGTTCAGATCAAGCTTCAGGAAGGGGTAATGTTTATCGTCCTTGAGGGCAATGTTATAGCGTGGCTTGTGGCTCTTGATCAGGTTGCTTTCTAGGATGAGCGCCTCCAGCTCATTGTCGGTCAGGATGAACTCCAGATCGGCGATCTGCTCCACCATCGGTCGGATCAGGGGCCGCTCGGGTGTGTCCGGCGCCTCCGTGAAGTAAGAGCCGACTCGCTTCCTTAGCGACAGCGCCTTACCGATATACAACACGTGGCCTCGCGCGTCACGGAACAGATAGACGCCCGGCGCATCCGCTAAGCCCTTGACCTTTTCCTGAAGCCGCTCGATCTGTTGCATCATAGCTAGAAAATGTCATAGGCCGGCGAGCCTGTCAAGGAGCGCCGCCACTTGCCGTTACGTAAGCCCCCCTGTCAAGCCACTTGACAGCGTTATCCCGAGGGCGTACGCTGTTGCAGGGTTCTTACGGCCTGGCCGAGGCCGCACGCGAGAAGGAAACAATTGCAGAAAGGAGAGCATAGATGGCGGGAAAGTTCCAACCATACCGAGGTGAGAAGCGGCGAAAAGAGACCGCGCGCAAGGCCAAGCAGGAGGAGAAGCTCCGAAAGAAACTGGAGAGAAAAGAGAGTGTTTTGCCGACCGTGGAGGGCGAACCCGAAGAGGATGTACCTTCCGCTGAAGAGCCGCCACCCCACCCGAGTTCATAGTGCCGGCGGGGCGACGCGTTAGTGCCTCGCGACCCTTCCCCGCTTGCGCTCGTGCCGGTCCAGTAGCTTCTTGCGCAGTCGCAGACTTTTCGGCGTGACTTCCAGCAGCTCGTCTTCTGCCAGATATTCGACGCAATTGTCGAGACTCATCTGTCTCGGCGGCGTGAGACGCACTGCAACATCGGAGGTGGAGGATCGCATATTCGTCAGGTGCTTCCGCTTCGCGACATTGACCTCCAGATCTCGCTCCTTGGCCGCCTCGCCCACGACCATCCCTTCATACGCCTCGGTCCCTGGTCCGATGAAGAGAATCCCGCTTCCCTCCGCACTCGCCAGGCCGTACGCCGTGGCCACCCCAGCCTCCCACGCGACCAGCGACCCACGGTCACGTGCGCGGATCTCGCCGACCATAGGTTCATAGGCGTAAAACAGGCTGTTGAGCAATCCGGTCCCGCGTGTTGCGGTCAGGAACGCCTGCCGAAATCCCAGTAATCCTCGCGTGGGGACTATGAACTCATAGTGTACGAACCCCTGTTCACCCGTCCGCATATCCATCAGACGCCCTCGCCGCACCCCCAACATCTCCATCACCAACCCTGCCTGCTCCTCCGGCACCTCGATGCTGACCCGCTCGAACGGCTCCAGCCGCGCCCCGGTCTCCGGATCGGTCTGAAAGATGACCTCTGGCCTCGAGACCTGCAGTTCATACCCCTCACGCCGCATCGTTTCGATCAGGACGACCAGATGTAACTCGCCTCGTCCGGCCACCAGGAAGCTGTCGGGGCTCTCCGTGTCATGGACTCGCAGGCTGACATTGTGCTCGAGCTCCTTAAACAGGCGCTCGCGGAGACTACGGCTCGAGCTCCACCGTCCCTCCCGCCCCGCGAAGGGGCTGGTGTTGACGCTGAAGGTCATCTGCACGGTCGGCTCGTCTACCAGGATCGGGGGAAGGGCCTGAGGGTTGTCCTTGTCGGCAATCGTCTCCCCAATCCCAACCTCCTCCAGGCCCGCCACCGCCACGATCTCGCCTGCCCCTGCCTCCTCGACCTCGATTCGATCCAATCCCTGATGTACAAAGACCTGCGCGACCTTATCGGGGTGGTAGGTTCCATCCTTCGCGATCCGGATGACCTCCTGGGCTCGGCGCAGACGGCCGGCGCACAGGCGACCGATGGCGATCCGACCCTTATAATCGTCATAGGCCAGCAGGTTGACCAGCATCTGCGTGGGACCATCCGGCTCCACCACGGGAGGAGGCAGGGAGCTGAGGATAGTTTCGAACAGGGGCTGCAGGTCAGGGGCCAGTGAGGTTGGCGTGTGGCCGGCCCGTCCACGGAGGCCGTCCGTATACACGATCGGGAAATCCGCTTGCTCTTCTGTTGCGCCAAGATCGATGAACAGATCGAAGGTGGCGTTGGCTGCGTAGTCGGCTCGGGCGTTCGCGCGGTCGATCTTGTTAACAACCACGACAACCCTGTGCTGGAGCTCCAGAGCCTTGCGCAGCACGAACCGGGTCTGGGGCATCGGCCCCTCCACGGCGTCCACCAGCAGCAACACCCCGTCCACCATGTTCAAAACCCGCTCGACCTCGCCCCCGAAGTCGGCGTGTCCCGGCGTGTCTACGATATTGATTTTCACGCTTCCGTAGGTCACGGCTGTATTCTTGGCCAGGATAGTGATGCCGCGCTCCCGCTCGAGAGGATTTGAATCCATGATCCGCATCATTACCGCCTGATTGTCCCTGAAGATGTGGCTCTGCTTCAGCATGGCATCTACGAGCGTCGTCTTGCCATGGTCCACGTGCGCGATGATGGCCAGATTCCTGAGATCGGTGCGCTGCTGTACCATAAAGCCTTTCGATGCGGTTATCGATTTCGCCGTACCGGCGGTAGGCGACACGACCGCGGAAATACGTTTTACGCTGAAATCCAGTGTGGAGAGGCGCGAGAAAGGTCAGAGCCTGAAGGTCAACCGGCTGCGGACCTGCTGGGGCCGTTCGAACAGATGTGGTGCTTCACGTTGCAACGGCACGAGTCAATCACCTCATGAATATACAACACTATATCGCAAAGAAGCGGATTCGTCAAACAGGTTCCTACGCCGGGACCGGGTAGACTTTTTGATTGCGTCGCGGGCGTGCGAGGCGTACTATGCGCCAGTACACATGAACGGCTCATCTGGCGCTGTGTCACGCATGGAGGAAGACGGATGAAGAGGATTCACTACGCATCAATACTCGCAACGGCCGCGGGGATGATCTTTGCCCTGGCAGCTTGTCAGGGCTTGCGCCAGGCACCCGATAAGACCCCGACCCCGGTCAAACTAGACGGCCCCGGAATTCAGAATGGCTCCACCGTACAGCTTGAATATAAGCTGACAGACGAAAAAGGGGCGATTCTGGATACCAACGAAGGAAAGGAGCCCTTGGTCTACACACATGGGCAGGGGCAGATCATTCCTGGACTGGAAAAGGCGTTGGGCGGTCTGCGCGCAGGCGATACCAAGCACGTCGTCGTCCCATCCGACGAGGCCTATGGACCGATCAGGCCTGATGCGTTTGTTGAGATCCCTAAAGAACGCATTCCGGACAAATTTCAGACAGTCGGAGCCCATCTTGTCGCCCAAGGCAAGAACGGACAGCCCCTCCATGCCTTCGTAAAAGAGATCAAGGAAAAGACAATCGTCCTTGATACGAATCATCCCCTGGCGGGTCAGGCTCTGACCTTTGACGTCAAGGTGGTCGGCATCGAGGCAGCGCAAGAGAAGAAGTAAGGACTGGCGGGATACCCCGATTTCGAAGCGGCACCCTCGTAGTGAGGGGAAATAGGAGGAAAGAGTGAATGAATCCGGAATCGCTGGAAGTCTATTGCAGCAACGAGACGTGCAGCGACCCTGGAGCAGTGGATACGGGCATTTCCGTTTCCGCTGCACAGTCGAGAAGATATCGTCGCATGAACTACAAGGGCAAGCGTCGAATCGGCGCCGCTCGAGCCTTTCTTTCGAGTCTCGTCATGTTCCAGTTTGACCCCGGCCTCCATTCTCTTCCGCCAGGAAAGTACCACATCTTTCAGTGCTCCGCGTGCAACCGCGAGCGCATCTACTGCGAGCAGGGCGACCAGCTTACGGAGGTGTAACCGTGGGTTTCCTCACTCAAGGTAGACGAGGCCCTGGCGGTCGATCTCCAGAAGCTGCACGCGGTTCTCGATCCCGAATTCGTGTCGCCAGCGCTCTCCCATGCGTCGGCCGATCTCCTCGCCATCTCCGCTGACCAGCGCGAGGAGTGAGGAGCCTGCGCCGCTTAGGCATGTGGCTAATGCGCCCGCTTGCCGCCCTTCCTCCAGGATTGCCTCCAGCCCGGGGAGTAGCTCGGCCCGGTACGGTTGGTGAAGACGGTCCTCCATCCCTGGTGCGAGCAGTTCGGGGCGATCGGTGACGAGGCCCGTGAGCAGGAGGGCCAGGCGGGTCAGGTTGAAGACGGCGTCGGCAAACGGGACCTGCTTAGGGAGCACCTCCCGCGCGCGCTTGGTAGGCAGCTTGAGGTCCGGGATCACGACGACGGCCTTCAAATACGCGGGAACGGGGACCCTGGCGGCCACGACGCGGCCCGCGACGATGGCGGAAGTCGTGAGACCTCCCATCAAGGCCGGCGTCACGTTGTCTGGGTGGCCTTCGAACGGCAGCGCTCTGGCGAGAAGCTCATCCGTCGAGAGTTCGACGCGAGCGAGACGACAGGCAGCAGCGATCCCGGCGAGGCAGGCTGCAGCGCTGCTCCCCAAGCCGCGCCCCAGCGGGATCCGGTTGATCTGACGCACCCGAAGTCCGGACGGCTGATGACCAAAGTCTCGGAGCGTCTCTTGTGCCGCTCGAACCGACAGGTTACGCCGCCCCGCCTGCTCCAGTTCGACCTTTCCCTCACCCTCGACCTGCAGTTGAAGTCCCTCGCCTTCGTCGGTCAGCTCTACCTCGTTATAGAGGCTGAGCGCCATCCCCAACGTATCAAATCCTGGTCCAAGGTTGGCCGTTGAGGCCGGCACTCTCACTCTTACCCGTCGCATCGATCACCCTTTCTCCAAAAATAGCTTTCAGCAGTCAGCGGTCAGCAATCAGCTTCAAACAAACCCCCCTGACCCCCCTTTCCTAAAAAAGGGGGGGATTTTTCAGGTGTGCCTTTCTCAAAAAGGGGGATATTTTTCACCTCCCCCTTTCGTAAAGGGGGATTGCGGGGGTTTTCGTACACCGGGATGCGGCATGGCCTCATGGGGCGTTCCACCAAGACTTCCGCATCCCGCATCGGTGGTCCCCACCATATACCGTAATTTGCCGATCCTCGCAAGGAGTAGTTGGGGGGCGAATCCCCTTGACTCGCTCCGGGTTTGACGCTATAAGACGAAAGGCCATTAGGACAGAAGGAGCACAGCATGCTGCAAGGTCGGACCATTGGGTTCATCGGGGCGGGCAATATGGCCGAGGCGATGATCCGCGGCCTGCTTGAAGCGAAGCTGGTAACGGCGGACCAGCTTATCGCCTCGGATATCGTCGAGGCGAAGCGACAGCAGATCCATCTTCGCTATGGCATCCGGACCGTGGCCGAGGGCCGCGATGCAGGGCTGAAGGCATCGATCCTGATCTTGGCCGTCAAGCCACAGGACATGGAGGCGGCGCTGCAGGGGATCGCCGCGTCTGTGGATGAGACCAGGACGATTATCTCGGTTGCGGCCGGCATTACGATCGCCTTCATCGCCGAGCGCCTGCCCGCCAGGACGCGGATCGTGCGCGCCATGCCCAATGCGCCTGCCCTGGTTCTGGCAGGCGCCGCCGGTATTGCGAAGGGTGAGCATGCGACAGCCGAAGACCTGCAGATTGCAGAGGCGATCTTCGCCGCGGTCGGGAAAGCGGTCGTGGTCGAGGAAAAGCACCTGGATGCCGTGACGGGACTGAGCGGTAGCGGTCCTGCCTACGTATTTCTGTTCATTGAAGCGCTGGCGGATGCCGGTGTGAAGGTGGGGCTTACACGGGATGTCGCCGGACTACTGGCCGCTCAAACTGTCCTCGGTGCCGCCAGGATGGTTCTTGAGAGCGGGCGCCATCCGGCGGAGCTGAAGGATATCGTTGCATCTCCAGGCGGAACGACCATTGCCGGGCTGTATGCCCTGGAACGCGGCGGATTACGTGGGACCCTCATGGAGGCGGTAGAAGCAGCCACGATTCGATCTCGGGAACTAGGCAGGAGATAGTCACGATGCCGTTTGTCGCTAACTTCATCGCTGCATTTGCGTCTATCCTGAGTACGGTGTTGACGGTCTATACATGGATGTTTATCATCCGGGCGCTGCTCTCCTGGGTCAACCCTGACCCCTGGAACCCGATCGTTCAGTTCCTTGCTCGTGCGACCGACCCGGTGCTGCGGCCGATTCAACAACTGATACCGATGTGGCGATTAGGCATAGATATTTCCCCCATCATTGCGATTCTGGCGCTCCAGTTCGTCCAGCGGTGGTTTATCCCTTCCCTCCAGGAGATCGCCTGGAACCTTAGCCAATGATTCTGGTTCGGCAGGAGGGCGCGGCTGCCTCCTTTCGTGTCCGCCTGCAGCCGAAGGCATCCCGTGAAGCGATTGACGGAGAGGTTGACGGTGTTCTGCGGCTTCGAGTGAACGCGCCGCCGGTGGAAGGACAGGCCAACGACGCCTGTCTCCGCCTGCTGGCCAAGACGCTTGATCTGCCGATCTCTCGTCTTGGAATTGTCGCCGGTCAGCAGGCCCGCGTGAAAACCATCCGGGTGACCGATGCCTCCGCCGATCTCCTGCGCACTGCACTCAACAACCTGCTCGAGCACCCTCACGACTAGCTCCTCAGCAAAGGTTCTGGCACAAAACGATACTTTGTAGCCGCAAGGTTCGGGATAATTTGAGGGACTTCTGCGGTAACGCTGTCAGGTAAACTACCCATCCGATCAACACATCGTTGATCATACGCCCAGGTTGGGCGGTTGACGCGGGACCTAATTTTTGGAGATATGAAACGCCCCATGTATTCTTCGCCAGGTTCCATCCCTCCACAGCAACTGGAGACGCCGGTTGAGGTATCTCAGGGGACGATACACGTAGTAGAAAGGCAACAACCATGAACGATTCACGTGGTAGACCGAACGTAAGTAGCTGGGCGAGGGGCACAATATCCACTTGACAATAAGTGCCCGAGAGCGCCAACCTCCACCGATCTGAATCAGGCGATTCAGATCAAGCCGGGAACCTGCGAGGGCTGCCGACAAAGCGGTCTCGCATCCAATCGCGTCGGTTTGTGAGGCGGCGTCCCAAAGGCGATCCAGAGCGGCTTGAGGGACCGGGGCGTTGAGTTCTTCGACTAAATAGTCCAGCGTGACTGACAGAGGCAGCGCGAGGCGGCTCTGGACCGCGCTCTCCGTCACGACTTGCCAGTCCAGATTCGGATATCGAGCCACGAGATTCCAAGCGTCCGGAACCCAGCGCAGCGACTCACGACTGGCCGGACAAGAAGCAGCCTGGATACACACGTGCACAAGATTGTCGGCCGGAGAAAGGACGTGGGCAGGAACCCCTGCGATGGACTGCCTCCGTCTGCGTCTCCACAGGTGTTCGAACGGCGCATCATACTGCGGCACACGAAACAGACGCCGGTGCAGCAGAAGCGGAAGCCCTGAATCGTGTATCCATGTGGCCGGTCTCGTCTCGGGATCTTCTGCCTCTCCGGAGCGGCGATATCCCATGGGAGGCAGGAGCGACGCCGCACGCATGAGGTCGTCATCGGTCGGCAAGAGGATGTCGATATCGTGGCAGTGTCGAAGCACGGGATCAGCGTAAACCGTATCGGCAAGCGCAGCCCCCTTGCACACGATATATGACACATCGTGAGCGTTTAACGTGGAAAGGACGTCTCGAAGGATACGACGATAGATGTTGCTGCGCAGTTCTTCTCTGACATATGCGGTTCGAAAATGGGTGCGAAGTGCCGTGTCTACCGCAATGTCGTTGCGGCGAAGCGCCGCTAGGAGCAGCGGAACCAGCGTCTTCAGCCCTTGTTTACTCTTGAGCAGCGCGTGGACCGGATCGTCTACCAGCGTACGGTACACATCCCAGCCCCGGCGTCCCGATTCACCCGAGTACAGACAGGCGCGCAATAACCATGTGTGCTCCGGCGCCGGCAGGATGACTGAGAGCGCATGCGACAGGGCTGACTTCAAGACGGGTGTCTTCCCTCCTATGACCGTGGCCGGCCTCTCATCGGTCCGCACAACCCGACGAGCCGTTCTCAGCGTCCTGGACTGACGGTTGCGCGTGTGACCCTTTGACCTCGGGCTGAGAAGGCGCTGCCCTCATGGGACGACGCCGGCGATCAAGGGCGGCCTTCAGGATATGCAGGTATTCCTCTCGACTGTCGGTGGCTTGGCGGCGACTGATGTTAGAGCGATGGATGCGGTGATACGCGAGCACGTCGGGCAACAACTCGACGACTGCCCGATGCTCAATCGCACGGATAAACCATTCCGTGTCGTCTGCATGCCATAACGTCGCATTGAACCGACCCACCGCATTAAAGAGGGCGGATCGCACCAAAAGTGAGCCGGTGAAATACCCGGGCATCGGCTGACTACGACGGTGGTTCCTGTAACGTGCGGCCTCTTCGATGAGTTCAGGAATCCAGAAATTCTGTACATACGTGATACACAGGTCAAGGTCTGGACGAGCCTGGAATCGAGACATCTGGCGGGTCAACTTCTCCGGGTGCCACAGGTCATCCGCATCGAGAAAGCCCACAAACTCACCATGCGCCGCACGCAGTCCAAGATTCCGCGCGGCTGCGGGTCCCGAGTTGGCCTGCCACAGATAATGGACCTGATCACCGAAGCCGGCCACGATCGCCGCTGTCCCGTCGGTCGAGCCATCGTCAGCGACGATAATCTCCAGTGGCCGGTAGGTCTGCGCCCGGATACTCTCTAACGCCTCGCGCAAGTAGCGTTCGCCGTTGAGGACGGGGATGATGCAACTCACCAAACTCGGTGTCATATCCGCGTTACTTCAGCCAACAGGTCGTCGACACGATGGGGGATCTCGGTAAGATCACGCCCCAGCTCCAGCCAGTAACTTGGCACGCGCTCGACCAATCGAGCCAGCATCTGGAGGTCGCGCACTCCAGGCCGTGGCGCCAGCGTCAGAAGAGAGCTGGGTGCAAGCCGCAGCAGGGCATCGACCTTGGACGCAGGACGGCATCGCGTCGTATGGGCATCCACGATGCGGGGAATCGCCAGGACGCGGATGGGGACACTACGCGGGAGTTGCTTTGGAAAAAGAGGTGCAAGCAGAACGAGACATTTGTTTTCCTCGGGACGACTACTGCGAATGGCATGCGGAGGAAGGAGTGGGAAGTGTGCCATATGGTCCGGCTCCAACCAGGTAGAATTGTACAGGCTGTGACCTATGAAAGAGCCGTCCGCCAGAACCTGCAAGCCGGTATAGTCATCGCCAAGGTAATCAAAGCCGCCAACCAGACAGGCCAATGTCGAGGTGGACTTGCCCGATCCACCCATGCCGGGAAAGAGCACGCCGCGGCCGTTTCGGGAAACCAGGCCGGAATGGATCACCCGCATATCTCGGTCGTGATACCACAAGGATAAAAGCAGGAGCAGCGGTTTCCCACGTTCGTAGAGCGAGAGAGCCTTGCTGGATACCGTCCAACCCACTACGTGCTGAGCCTTCCTATCAAGCCATGTTCTTGATTGCCGAAGTCCATGTCCGACAAAGCGACCATCGGCAGAGGCCGTCAAGATCCCGTTTCCCACATCCCATGTCGACCCGATATGATCATGTGCCGGAACAACCGGACAAGGGATACCCGAGTCCTGCTCATCCCACAGGTCAATGGCAAGCTGCGTGGCGGACGGCGGCGCCCCACTGGCCTCCAGATGGGCAATTGGGCGACGGAAATGTTGAGCGAGTTCGCGCCCGACAATACGAACGCGCACCTTCAGGTCGGCGAAGCGATACTGGGCTTCGCAGACATCATTCGGATTGTTGAAGGCGGCCTTCGCAAATGCCGTCTCCATGGCGGCAAACGCGCCCTTACCGTGTTGCGCAATCGATAAGTCCGGCGCCCCCGTACCGCCGATGCGTCCCGGTTGCCCTGTTGTCTCCTTCATGCCCGACATACTGTCCGTGGTTAACCTGTTGACCTATCGGTAGATTCTTTCCAGGGGATTTCATTGAAGCTCGGCATGGGTGGATCAAGCGCAAGAAGCTCGCTCATATCACGATAGATGTTGAGCTGTGGCGATTCATAGACTAGTCTCGACTCGGGGTGTCTTTCCTCACTGACCTGAGGCGGCCGCACATCATCCGCAACGGTGATCAAGCCTTCCGAAATGAGCTCCTCCACCACCCGCTTGACATCGGCCTGTACCTGTTCTGCCGAAACATCATAGCGCGCGCTTGCGGCAGCGGCAGCCTCTGCAAGACTATGACCCCCTGTGATTATCGCCCACAGAAAACCTCCAACCTTATCCATACTGTAATACACCCCGGTGGACAGGTTGATCATAATCGCCTCTCCATCGAGGACCTGAGCAGTGACCTCTGTATCATTGAGGCGAAAGCGACTTTGCAACGTCAACATGAATAGCCTCCCGAGTGAGTTCCCCGTAAAGCGCGGCATAGGCATCCACACAGCGTTCCCAGCAGAACATCTTGCGCGCCCAACGACGCCCCGCTTGGCCCATCTGAGCAGCCATGTTCCGGTCAATAATCAGAGCTGAAATCGCCTCAGCGAGGGCCTTACTATCGTCTGGCTCGACAAGCAGTCCGGTCTCGTTGTGCGCCACGACCTCCGGAAGTCCGCCGACGCGTGTGGCCACGATAGGGCGAGCCATTAGGGCCGCCTCCAGGGCCACCAGTCCGAATCCCTCACGCCGAGACGGCATCACGACAACCGTGGTGGTGTTCATCAGACCCGGCACCTTGTGCGGAGCTACCCATCCAATGAAATCGACGGACTCAGCAAGCCCAAGTTCGGCTGTCTGCCGCTCCAATGCGGGTCGTGCAGGCCCATTCCCCGCAATGATGAGACGAGCACGAGGGAAAGCATCGCGTAACAACGCAAAAGCCTCTAACGCTAAATCAAATCCTTTTTCTTCAGAGAGTCGCCCCAGACACAGTAATCGTGGGGCGCCATGCGGCAGGGGCTCCGGAGAGACGGCAGGCACGTCCATGGCGTTATAAATAAGGGAGGAGCGGGGGATGATCTCCGGCACCTGCCGGCGGGATTCCGCAAGAACGGCTGCCGAGTTGGCGGTGACCCAATCGGCATTACGTAGCGCCTGTTCTACTAACGTATCACGCCCGGTAACGTGAATCGGAAAGGATGCGTGTTTGGTCAGCAGTACCGGCGCTGAGTATGTCGTAGCGGTAGCCAAGTGAAAGAACACGGTTGGTCCGCTGAAGTTGATATGAATCACATCCGGCTTGAAGTGTTGCTTGAGGCTGGCGACTCGTTGCCGCACCTCTATCAACTGACGCAGGCCGCTTGGCGCCAGCGCTTCAAAGAAGGGGAAGCGGAACACGGGAATCCCCTTGTAGTGATCTTCGTCCGGCAGACTCAAGCCATCGTGGGCCGTCACGACAATAACCTCATGGCCGCGCGTCCGAAACGCCTGAACTAATCTTGTGGCTATAACCTCGACTCCCCCAATGTAGGGCCAAAACTTTTCCGACCAGTACATGACGCGCATTCTTTCTCCGGGCTTCCCCGCATCGCTACACCGGTTCCGGTTCCGTCATCCGGCGCCGGCGCTCACTGCATGCCCACCCCGTCCGATACCGCCGAGGCGATCAGGCGTAAACGTATCATAGTGATCATGATGCCACAAGCCCAGCTTTCTCAATCATGCGGCAGGACTTGAACCTCTCTTGCGGATTCCGGTTGACGGGCGTATTGGCGGCGGAGTACCTTCAGTTACGGATAATCGTGAGCTATACCCGTGCCGGATAGGCGCCTTCTCGACGAACGCGCTTGATCTCCACGGTGTTGAGGGGACTCACCCGCTGACTCAATGTTATCGAGGATGAATGTCTCGCCAGAGGGAACCGCACTATTAACCTTAGTAAGGGCCGCCCTGTCGGAATCTCCCCTCGAGACGGAAAGTTTACCCTCTGCTCTCGATTGGAATACTGTTCTACAATTGGCTCGTCACCATCGACTTGAGCCGTTGCTCCATTACGGTCTCCGGCATACCGGGTTCACGGACATCCCGAACAGGGTTCGCGCAGAGTGGGAGATGCGGCGTCGCATGTCGATCGTCAGTAGCATGTATCATCAGGCGGCCCTCAACGACATCGCGGCGGCGTTCGGGGATCGCGGCGTCCCGTTTGTTCTCTTGAAGGGCGAAGGGCTTTCAAGGGCGCTATATCCCCAAGAGGGTTTGCGCCCCTATGGTGACATCGATCTGCTCGTTCGACCGGAAACCTACGAGATGGCAAAGGTGATTCTGATGGGGCTGGGATTTCGGCTCCGACGGGCTGCCAAGGAGGCGGAAAGGCTCCGTCTGTTCGGAGAAATTGAGTTCGATAGAGAGGGTCCCATAACCGTAACGGTGGACCTCCACTGGAACACGTTGATGACCTCCTGGGAGCCTCGATCTCTGCTCACCGATAACGAGACGTGGGCCTCCCTTGGTCACGTTCGTCTGGGGAATCGTACCATACCGATTCTCAAAGGAGAAGCCCTCCTGATCTACCTCTGCGTTCATTTCGCCTTTCATCACGTATTTGATGGGTTGTTGCTGCTTTGCGATCTCTATCTGATTCTCAGGCGCTATGCTGAAAGGACCGACTGGGATCGCCTCATTGCGATGACCGACCGATATCAATGTCGGCATGCGCTCTATTATTCCCTCTTCTTTGTCAAATCGCTCATGGAGGCCCCTGTGCCGAATCCCATTCTCGATTCGTTGCGGCCAAACGCGATGATCCGGGTCCTTATGCCGACCACTCGGATGCTCCTTCGAGATAGCTTGACCCCACAGATGCTGGAACGGTATGTGAAGCTTCTCTTGATCGATACTCAGAGGGGGCGTTGGCGGGCGCTACAGGCCTGGCTTCGATCCAGCAAACAACTGTTCGGTAGGTGACAGAAGCCCCGTATCCGACTCATCCCGCAACAACAGAATAGGTTTGGAATGGTTCGGAGTAGGCAGGCAGGCGTTGTGCTGTCCGGAACACTGCAGAGGTTGGGCTTGACTCGAATCCGCGTATTTCCTATACTTCTGTGGGTTTTACGGGTGTGGGGCGGGAGTGAACAGAAACGAGCGACTCGCGGCTTCGGACTAGCACCCCCCATGCGCCGCCGCCACTCCACGGCATACAAACCCCCCCAACCCCCCTTTAGCAAAGGGGGGGACCAGAGCGGGGGATTTCTCTGAAGCTGACGGCTGAGTGCTGATAGCTGACTGCTATTCCCCGAGCAGCAGAGAAGAGAGAGACGATGGACCGGAACCTGGCGCTTGAGTTGGTGCGGGCGACTGAGATGGCTGCCATTTCGTCGGCTCGCTGGATGGGACTGGGTAATCCGAGCGCGGCTGAACAGGCTGCGATTGACGCCATGCGCCACGCGTTCGACAATGTGAGCTTCAGGGGTTCCATCGTGATCGGAAAGGGCGAGCGCGGTACGGCCCCAACTCTCTATGTCGGAGAGGTCCTTGGCCAGGGCGACGCCCCCGAGGTGGACATAGCACTTGACGCCGTTGAAAGCGGGGCGATCGTGGCTCATGGCCGTCCGAATGCCATCTCAGTCATTGCCGCCGCCGAGAAGGGATTGCTGCGCCAAGTGCCGGATGCCCACATGGAAAAGATCGCGGTTGGGCCCAAGGCGGCCGGCGCGATCGATATCACTGCTCCCCCCGAGAAGAATCTTCGGGCCATTGCTGAAGCGATGAACTGTTCTGTCGAAGATATTACGGTGGTCATCCTTGACCGACCCCGTCATGCCGACCTGGTGAGACAGATCCGTGGAATCGGTGCGCGCATTAAACTGATTCAGGATGGCGACCTCGCTGCCACCGTGGCTGTGGCATTTGAAGGAACAGGTGTCGATGTCCTTATGGGGGTCGGAGGGGCGCGAGAAGGTGCGCTTGCGGCGACGGCGCTTCAGTGTATTGGAGGCGACATGCAGGGTCGCCTGAAGCCGCTGACGGAGGAGGAGGCGGAGCAAGCGCTGAGAATGGGGATCCGGGATCTGGACCGGGTCTTTACGATCTCCGATCTGACCGGAGGGGGAGATCTCGACATCATGTTTGCCGCAACCGGGGTGACCGATGGTGATCTCCTGAAGGGAGTTCGTTTCTTCGGTGGGGGCGCCCAGACCCACTCCCTCGTCATGCGCTCGAGGTCCGCAACCGTCCGCTTCATCGAATCAACCCACCGTTTCGACCGGAAGACGGTTTCATAGGCCCGCATTGAGCATCGCGTTAATTAGCCTTCAGCCTTCAGCCTTCAACCTTCAGCTCTCCGCATGAAACTAAAGGGTGTACGAGGGGCGCCGGATCTCTTACCTCAGGAGTCCGCAAGATGGCAGCGCGCAGAAGCGACAACCCGCTCGCTGCTGCAACGGTACGGCTACGCGGAAATCCGGACCCCTGCCTTCGAACGAACAGAGCTGTTTGTTCGCGGTATCGGTGAAGGAACCGACATTGTTGAGAAAGAGATGTATACCTTTACCGACCAGGGTGACGTCAGCCTCACGCTCCGGCCCGAAGGAACCGCACCGGTTGTCAGAGCCTACCTCGAACATCAAATAGCCGCTCAGTGTCCCCTGGTCAAGGTCTACTACCTGGGCCCGATGTTCCGTCGGGAACGGCCGCAATCCGGACGATACCGGCAGTTCCACCAGATCGGCGTCGAGGCGATCGGCTCCGACCAGCCGACGGTGGATGCGGAGGTGATCGATCTCCTGTGGGCGCTCATGGTGCAGGAGTTCCGGATTCCCGATCTACAGCTTCGCCTCAACTCAATCGGCGATGCCGCCTGTCGGCCCACGATCCGGGATCGCCTCTCTCGCTATATGGCGGATCGGTCGTCGGAGCTCTGTCCGGATTGTCAGGGGAGGCTGAAGCGCAATCCGCTCCGGATTATGGACTGCAAGCAGGAGGGCTGTCAGCGCCTGGTCGCGGAGGCGCCGAAGCCGCTTGAGAGCCTCTGTGAAGCCTGCGCCGCGCATTTTGCTGAGGTTCGGGGTCTGCTGGATCTTCTGAAGATCCCCTATACCATCGATGAGCGACTGGTCCGCGGCCTTGAATATTATACGAAAACGGCCTTCGAGATGATCAACCCTCGCCTCGGCGCTCAGAATGCCTTGGCCGGCGGCGGACGCTATGACGGCCTGATCGAATCGATGGGTGGACCCTCTACCCCGGCGATGGGGTTCGCAGTGGGGTTGGAGCGAGTCATGGCCTCGCTTCCGGAGACCTCGGAGGAGAGCGCCCTGCATGGGGTCTACGTTGCTACTATAGGGCAGGCGGCGCAGCGGACCGGGATGGGGCTCCTGCAGGAACTGCGTCGTCGCGGCATACGGGGTCTGATGGACCTCGAGGCGCGCAGCCTCAAGGGCCAGATGCGCCAGGCCAATAAGGAGCGGGTTCGCTACTGCCTGATCATGGGCGATGAAGAGCTCGGGCGAGGCCAGACGACGCTGCGGGATATGGTCAAGGCCGACCAGACTTCCGTGGCGCTGGATCGGATTGTCGAATGCCTGATTGGACTGGAGGGGATATGAGCGCGAGCGTGGGGCGCCTCAAACGGACGGGGCACTGCGGTCTGTTGCGATCGCCTGATGTGGGGAAGTCTGTTGTGCTGATGGGCTGGGTGCATCGGCGACGTGACCATGGCGGCCTCGTCTTTATCGATCTTCGGGATCGCGAAGGGATTACCCAGACGGTCTTTAACCCCGAGTTTCATCCGGAGGCCCACGAGGTGGCCCGACGGATGCGTGCCGAATTTGTGGTAGCGATCAGCGGCAGGGTTCAGCTACGTCCGCCGGGAACCGAGAATACTCTGCTGCCCACCGGGGCGATTGAGATCGTTGCGGAAGAGGCGCAGATTCTGAACGAAGCCAAGCCGCCGGTCTTCCCGATTGAGGAGCAGACAGATGTGGCTGAGGAGATTCGGCTGACATATCGATACTTGGATCTCCGTCGCCCGTCGATGCTGTACAATCTGCGCCTGCGTCACAAGGTGACCCAGGCGGCCCACAGCTATCTGGACCGACACGGATTTATAGAGGTAGAAACCCCTATGCTGACCCGGAGTACGCCGGAAGGGGCCAGAGACTATCTCGTGCCAAGCCGACTGAACCCCGGGGAGTTCTACGCCCTGCCGCAGTCGCCCCAGCTCTTCAAGCAGCTTCTCATGGTCGCGGGGATCGATCGGTACTATCAGATCGTCAAATGCTTTCGGGATGAGGATCTGCGAGCCGACCGGCAACCGGAGTTTACGCAGATCGACCTTGAGATGTCGTTTGTCGATCGGGACGATGTGCTCGAGGTAACGGAAGGGCTGGTAGTGGCGCTCTTTGAAGCGGCCGGCAAATCTTCTCTGCCCCGGCCCTTCCCGCGACTGACGTATGCCGAGGCGATCGACCGGTTCGGTCTCGATACGCCGGACACTCGATTCGGGATGGAGCTTGCCGATCTGACCGAGCTATTGTGCGGGGTCGAGGCTAAGGCGTTCGCCGAGCCGATTGCGCAAGGCGGTGTGGTGAGGGGGATGAACGTTAAAGGGTGCGGCGCATTCTCCAGGACGCAGATCGATGGACTGGTCGACTACGCCAAGGGAGTTGGAGCGAAAGGCCTGGCCTGGTTCAAGGTGTCCGCGGATGGGCTTCAATCGCCGTTGGCCAAATTCCTCGGGCCGATCATCCTCGAACGCCTGGCTGAGCGACTGAAAGGGGAGGAGGGGGATCTGCTGTTGCTGGTCGCTGATCAGGCCAAGACGGCGGCTGAGACACTGGGTCGTCTTCGAGTGAAATTGGGCCACGAACTGAAGCTGATCGACGAGAGCGCGCTGGCGGTCACGTGGGTCATCGACTTCCCGCTCCTTGAATATGATCGCGAGCAAGGGCGGTGGCAGGCGATGCATCACCCCTTTACGGCGCCGATGGACGAGGATCTGCCGCTCTTTGACACCGATCCCGGACGAATCCGCGCCAAGGCCTATGACCTGGTTGTCAACGGGCAGGAGCTGGGTGGTGGCAGCATCAGGATCCACCGCCGGGACGTGCAGAGCCGGATGTTCGCCGCGCTGGGAATCGGCGCGGAAGAGGCAAGGGCGAAGTTCGGGTTTCTCATGGACGCACTCGAGTACGGCGCTCCACCCCATGGCGGGCTGGCCTTCGGGTTCGATCGAGTCATCGCGCTGCTCGCGGGGGCTGCCTCGATCCGGGATGTTATCGCCTTCCCCAAGACCCAAAAAGCGGTGGACCTGATGACGCAAGCCCCCTCGCCGGTCGACGCAAGGCAGTTGAGGGAGCTGAGCATCAAATTGGATCTGGACTGAAAAGCAGCGTTGAACTGTTAGCCTTCAGCTTTCAGCAATAAGCCGATCGCTGGCTGCCGGCGGCTCACTGCTGTCGCTGTTGACAGGGCTACGTGACCGGCATATGCTGAATGTAGATCAAGGAGCGGCTTATAGCTGTCAGCCTTCAGCGGCAAGAGGGTTGTATGTTGCTGATCGCTGAGAGCTGAACGCTGAATGATGAGTAGCGAAGTGGGGAGATGATAAGGGAGCAGATTCGACCGGAAAAGAAGGTCTCCCTGCCTATCGGGGAAGAGATCCAACAACTGTTTGGGCGTAAGGATGAGGTCAGGAAGCTCATCGAAGAGGCGTTACAGGTCAAGTTGGTTGCGCGAGACGGCCTCGTCAGCATCCAGGGCGAGGCGGCAGATGTGACGGTGGGGGAGCAGGTTGTATCGGAGCTGATCTCACAACTGACGCGCGGCGAGCGCGTGACACCGCAGGACGTCAAACTGGTCCTTCGGCTCTTTATGAGGAAAGACGAGGAGGAGTTCAAGCGAATCCAGGGTGAGGTGATCGAGGTTTCGTCAAAAAAGCGGCCGGTCCGGCCAAAAGGTCCCGGCCAGCGATGGTACATCGAGGCAATCCGCCATCACGACATTGTCTTCGCCATCGGGCCGGCCGGGACCGGCAAGACCTATCTGGCGATGGCGATGGCTGTGTCGGCGCTCTTAAAACACGAGGTCAATCGGATTATCCTGACCAGGCCCGCCGTAGAAGCGGGGGAAAAATTAGGTTTTCTTCCCGGCACGCTCTACGAAAAGATTAACCCCTACCTTCGACCCCTGTACGATGCGCTCTACGATATGATCGAGATGGAGCGTGTTACCCGTCTGATTGAGATGGGCACCATCGAGATCGCCCCGCTGGCCTTCATGCGAGGCCGGACTCTGAACGATTCATTCATCGTGCTGGACGAGGCCCAGAATACGACCTCAGAGCAGATGAAGATGTTTCTGACGCGCCTGGGTTTCGGCTCAAAGACCGTCATTACGGGGGATATTACCCAGATCGACCTGCCCGCCGGCCGACTGTCCGGCCTGATCGAGGTGCAGCGTATTCTGAAGGGGATCGAGGGGATTAAATTCGCCTATCTCGGCGAGGAGGACGTGGTGCGACACGAGTTGGTACAGCAAATTGTCAGAGCGTACGAGGCGTACCAGACCTCCACGTTACCAACTGAGGGGCGATAGGAGGGCGCCCGATGGCGCCCCACAGGAACGGCAGCACCACCGTGGCCGATGAGCGGTCGCCGGCTGCGCGTCGTCTGTTGGGCGCTCCGCGCGTGATCTCTTCGTGGTTTCATTGGGCCACGGGGCGCCTCGAACGCCATCCTGGTGCGTTCTATACGCTCTGCAGCCTGACGATTCTCGCGATCATTCTCGTCATCGCATCGTCCGCGGCGCTTCCGTCCGGCATCCTTCCGCTCCTTGGGATCTGCCTGCTGGTCGGCTTCCTGCTGGGGAGCCTCTACCTGTACATTTGGACGCTCCAGCCCAAACCGCTGCGACAGCCGAAGAACCTATTTTTGCTGACTTCGGTGATCTTGTTGACGGTTGCCGTCACCCGTTCCTTTTTCTTCTTTCTTCCCTCGGTTCATCAGGCGCTCCCCAATGTGCCTGCAAGCGCCATCGAATACTCGATCCCTGTCGCCATTGGGGGCCTGCTCCTTGCGATCCTGTTCAGCAGCCGCCTGGCGTTTGCGGGCGCTCTTGCCATCAGCATTCTGACCTCTCTCCTGGCGGCGGACGGGTTCCGCTTCTTCCTGTACAGCCTTGTGAGCAGCCTTGCGGCGATCTTCGCCCTTGTTGGGCGCAAAGATCGGGCGATCCTGCTCAAGGCTGGGATGGCTGTCGGGTTAGCCAACCTCTACTCCGTCCTTGCATGGTCATTGCTCTCGGGATCCATGGAGCAGCTTGGCTTTCATCTGCTGTGCGGTCTGGTCGGTGGACTGTTTGTTGCGATTCTGTCACTGGGCCTGCTTCCCCTCTTCGAATACCTGTTCGAGGTGGCGACCGATTTTCGATTGTTGGAACTGTGCAACCTGAACCATCCGCTTCTGAAAGAGATGATACTCAAGGCCCCTGGAACCTACCACCACAGTGTTATGGTGGGCACCTTGGCCGAGGCGGCCGCTGAGGCGATCGGTGCGAATACCATGCTGTGCCGGGTAGGCGCCTACTACCACGACATCGGAAAGATCACCAAGCCGTCGTTCTTCGTTGAAAATCAGCAGAATGTGAAGAGTCGCCATGAAAAGCTTGGTCCGAACCTGAGCAGTTTAGTCATCGTGTCCCACGTCAAGACGGGCATTGAGCTGGGCAGGACCTACGGTCTGCCGCCGGCGGTGCTGGAGATGATTCCCCAGCACCACGGTACCAGACTGACCCTTTTCTTTTACCAGAAAGCCAAGGACACAGAAGAAAGCGACCAGGGCGAGGTCCACGAAGAGAGGTTCCGATATCCCGGGCCAAAACCTCAAACCAAAGAAGCGGCTATTCTGATGCTGGCAGATGCCGTCGAGGCAGCGTCGCGGACGCTGACCGAGCCTACACCCGGACGGTTCCAGACGCTGGTCGCGAAGATTGTCAATGCCGTGTTTGTAGATGGGCAGCTTCGCGAGTGCGAGTTGACCTTCAGCGAGCTTCGCCTCATCGAGGAGAGCTTTGTTCGGATTCTGTGCGGTATCTATCACCGACGGGTAGAATATCCCGGGTTTGCCTTTGAGGAGTCTGTTGGTAGAAGGGGCGCGAATGGGGATGCAGGTCACAAACCGACAAAGGAAGATCAGGCTCGACACGAGCTTTCTAAAAAAGGTCGGGCAGACCACCCTCGCCAGAGCAGGGGTTGATCAGGCCGAGTGCGGGCTGGTGTTGGTGGGCGACCGGACCATAGCCCGCCTAAACCGGCAGTATCGGGGGAAGGCGACAAGTACGGATGTCCTTTCGTTTCCGATGCGGGAGGGATCGTTTGCATCGCTCTCGCCGCATCTGCTCGGGGACGTGGTGATCTCGGCTGAAACAGCCGATCGACAGGCCAAAGCGGCGGGTCGCACGCTTCGTGACGAGTTGACTGCGCTGCTGATCCATGGCATTCTTCATCTCCTTGGCTACGACCATCAGATGCCGTCAGAGGCGCGGAGGATGAAACGCCTGGAGCGACAGTTCGGCCTCCTGTTCATTGAGGCCGAAGGCAGGTAAGCGTGGAAGGCTCGTCACATCCGTTTCGCTGTGCGTTGAAAGGGGTCGAAGACGCGATCTCCACACAACGCCACCTGCGCGCTCACATCGTCGTGGCCGGGTTCGTCGCGCTGTTCGGGCTGTTGCTGGAGTTGCCGCATGTCGATCTGGTGCTGCTGCTCATGGCCATTGCGCTTGTTATCATCACAGAACTGCTGAATACTGCAGTGGAGTTGACCGTGGATCTTGTATCGCCGACCTTTCACCCGATCGCCGGACGGGCAAAGGACATTGCCGCCGGCGCGGTGCTGATCGCCGCGTTGGTTGCGGCTACCGTCGGTATTATCGTACTTGCGCCCCCTTTGTTCGGCGCGCTCACCACACGTCCGCTTTCAGCGAAGTCAGCTCTGCTGGTGGCGACCACCCTCGGGCTGGTCGGAAGCATTATTGCTGCACTCTTGCCACGTTCTTCCAGCTCGAAGCGCGACCAGCTTTTAACTGTCAGCAAGAAGTTGAATACTGACCACTGAGATCTGACCGCTACAGGATGGACATGACCAACGATAAATCAGGTTTTGTAGCGATTATTGGCCGCCCCAACGTCGGCAAATCGACCCTCATGAACCGTCTGCTGGGACAGAAGGTGTCGATCGTCTCTCCCAGGCCGCAGACGACCAGAACCAAAATTATGGGGATCAGGAGCCTGCCCGGAGCGCAATTGATCTTCCTGGATACGCCTGGGATCGATAAGTCGGGCGGCTATTTTCACCGGTTGATGGTGAAAACAGCCACAAACAGTCTGGAAGGGGCAGACCTGATCCTCTGGATAGTGGAAGCTCCCGATCCGCTCTCTCAGGGTGACAAACTGATCCTGGAGATTCTGAAGCGGGTCACGTCTCCGATCCTGCTCGCCGTCAATAAGGTCGATCTCGTTCAGAAAGAAAGCCTGTTGCCCACAATCGATCGCTTCCGGTCGCTGCTGCCGTTTGCCGAGATCGTACCGATCTCCGCTACGAAAGGCGACAACGTTGCGCTTCTCGAGTCGCTGCTGGTCCAATATCTCCCGGAGGGACCACCGCTGTACCCCCCTGATCAGTTGACCGACCAGCCAGATCGTTTCATCATCGCCGAGCTGATCCGAGAGCGGGTCTTCCGCTCGGTCTATCAGGAGGTGCCGTATGCGGTGGCCGTGTTGGTAGAAAAGGTCAGAACACGGGAAGGGCGAGCGCTGACCGACGTCGAGGCAACCATTTATGTCGAGAAGGACTCACAGAAGGCGATCATCATCGGACGCGGGGGCGCCATGCTCAAGCGAATCGGGGAGCTGGTCAGGCCGGAGATCGAGAGGCTGCTCGGCACCCAGGTGTTTCTGAAGCTGTGGGTCAAGGTTCGCAGCGACTGGCAGAAGGATGATGAGGCGCTAAGGCGGCTCGGCTATCTGCAACAGTAGAAAAGTTTTGGATTTCGAGTCCCGAACCCCTAACCCCTGGTCCGAAAAATGCCCCTACAGACAACCGAAGCGATTGTGATCGGCGGACACAATCTTGGCGAGGCCGACCGGATTATTCCGTTCTTCACGAGGAAGTTGGGGAAGGTCAGGGCAGTGGCTCGTGGGGCCAGGCGGGTTCGCAGCCGATATGGCGGGACCCTCGAGTTGTTCACGCTCGGTCAGCTTGTCTTTTTCGAGTCGCCCAACCGGACTCTCCACAAGATCAACGAGTTCTCGGTCATGGAGCCGTTTGCTGGGCTCAAAGCCGATCTGGGGAGGCTGGGCCGGGGGGCCTACCTCGTAGAGCTGGCGGGCGCATCTGTCGAGGATGAGGAGCCGAACGAGGAGATCTTTCTCTTGCTGCGGGATGCCCTGACGCTGCTCGTCTTATATGATGACCCGCGCCTCGTCAGGTCGTTTGAGATCCGCCTCCTCAGGATTGTCGGATACCTTTTGGAACTCTATCGCTGCCTGGTGTGCCGGTCCGTGCTGGAGCAAGGCGCTGCATCCGCCATCAGCCCGACTCGCGGTGGACTGGTCTGCCTCAAGTGTCTTCCGCGGGCGCCGGACCATATGTCCATCTCTCCGGAATCATTGGACTTTCTGCGATCAGCTTTGCATGGCGGGCTGGAACAGTCACTGGCCTCGCCTCTTTCTCATCCGCACACGACCAACCTTCAAGAGGTCTTGAAAGTCTGTATCACCCACTTCTTCGGCAAACGACTTCGGTCTGTGGCATTCATGAGTCTCGTTGAATAGGGTGTTGACGGAGGCTGCGTTCATGCGGGCGCTCTGTCTGAATAGTGTACGTCCGATCGAGGACCATCCGCTTACGATGGTCGAGCTGCCAGCCCCGATTCCGGGTCCTGGCGGACTTCGCCTACGGGTGCAGGCTTGCGGTCTGTGCCGAACCGACCTGCATATCATCGAAGGCGACCTTCCGCTTCCTATGCTTCCGATAGTGCCCGGCCACCAGATTGTCGGTGTTATCGATGAGGTCGGACAAGGCGTCACCCGCTTTCACGTAGGCGATAGAGTGGGCGTTCCCTGGCTGTACTCCACGTGCAGCCAATGCACCTTCTGCCGACGTAATCAGGAAAATCTCTGCGACGCAGCCCGCTTTACCGGCTACCACGTGAACGGTGGGTATGCGGAGTGTGTGGTTGTCCAAGAGGCATTTGCATATCCGTTGCCGTCAGGCATCTCGACCACCAATGCGGCCCCATTGCTGTGCGCAGGGGTCATCGGCTTCCGCGCCCTTCGACTGAGCGGAATCAAGCCTGGTGAGCGTCTGGGGTTATATGGGTTCGGCGGCTCGGCGCATATCGCCATCCAGGTCGCGGTCTACTGGGGTTGCGAGGTTGCTGTCTTTACCCGGAGCGAGGCGCATCGCGCCTTGGCCTTGCAACTCGGCGCCCGCTGGGCAGGCCCGGTCGAAGACGATCCGCCGGGGCGACTCGACAGTGCGGTCATCTTCGCGCCCGTCGGATCGCTGGTGCTCGAGGCGCTTCGAGTTCTCAGAAAGGGCGGCACGGTGGCCATCGCCGGCATTACCATGAGTCCGATCCCGGAGCTTGACTACTCCTTACTCTACCAGGAGCGGACCGTTCGGAGCGTAGCCAACAGCACGCGGCAGGATGTGCATGATCTCTTGCGCCTCGCAGTAGACATTCCGATTCGGACCACGATCCGCACCTTTCCCCTCGAAGAGGCCAATCACGCCCTCCAACTTCTCAAGCACAGCCGGTTCAGCGGCGCCGGCGTTCTGACTATCTCCTAGTGTCTTAGAGTGCTTTATTTTTCGTTGACAGCGTTGTGGGGATGATGTAAACTTACCATCTACGTCGCCTCGTAGCGTGCTCTTCGCATTTCCGGGAGAGCCGTACCGGAGAAGTCGAGAAATGGAGACGACAACCGCCGACCAAAGCACATCGCGAGCCATGAAGGACCTCATGCAGCACGAGTGTACGGAATCGCAGCAGTCCCCCCTTCTCCCGCAAGCCAATCAGTATAAGACTCTTCGAATCGTCCTTATCAAACCCTCGCAATACGATGACGATGGATACGTGATCCGCTTTTGGAAAGCCGTGCTGCCCAGCAATACTCTGAGCGTGCTCCAGGGCTTGACCGAAGATATCAAGAGGCGGCGCGTTTTTGGCGATATTACCATCCAGGTCGATACCTTTGATGAGGTAGCGGAAAAAGTCCCGGTGGCGCAGATCGCCAAATGGGATCGTCATCCTTCCACGAAGCTTGTGGTGTGCCTCGTCGGAGTCCAGACCCCCCAGTTCCCCAGGGCGCTCGAAATGGGGAAACAATTCCGCAAGTATGGGATTGACGTCATGATGGGCGGATTCCATACCAGCGGGACCATCAATATGCTTGGCGATCAGGGGTCGGACATCCAGGAGCTTTATCGGGAATCGATCGTGGTTGTCTCCGGAGAGGTTGAAGGACATTGGGAGGGGATACTGGCCGATCTCCTCAACGGACAATTGAAACCCCTCTACTCCTTTGCGCAGAACCTGAAAGACCTTGTAAATATCGACAATGCCCCATTGCCCATCATCAGCCGCAAAACGATGAAGCACTTTGCCAGGCCCAATTTCGGGACCGTTGAAACATCTCGAGGCTGCCCATTTTCGTGCAGCTTTTGTACGATCATTAACGTGCAGGGTCGGATGATGCGTGAGCGCTCTCCGGAGGTCATCGCGGAGCTCGTTCGAAGAAATTACACCGAACATCAGATTGACTTTTACTTTTTCACTGACGATAACTTTGCCCGGAAGAAGTGGTGGCGCGAGACCTTTGAAGCGATCATCCGTCTGCGAGAGGAAGGGATCAAGATCTCCTTCATGATGCAGGTGGACCTGGCCCGTAAGCCGCAAGACTTCGTGCGTCTTGCAGCCGAGGCCGGCTGTACCCAGGTATTCGTCGGCATGGAGAGCGTCAATCCTGACAACATCAAAGCCCAAGGCAAGGGACAGAACAAGGTCGAGGAGTATAGGGCTATTATCGGCGAGTGGCACGACGCCGGCGTCGCTGTTCACGTGGCCTATATTATCGGCATGCCCTTCGATACGAAGGCGCAGGTAGCCCTCGACATGCAGTATCTTATTGATGAGATCCAACCGGATCAGGCCTCCTTCTTCATGCTGACACCGCTGCCGGGATCTCAGGATCACAAAGAAATGCAGCAACAGGGTGAGTGGATGGATCCCGATCTCAATAAGCGAGATTCTTTTCACGCCACAACCGCACACCCCAATATGACCTTCGAGGAATGGACCGCTGCGTATCAGGAGGCCTGGCGGGCGTTTTACAGTAAAGAGAATATGGCGAAGATCCTGGCGCGATGGCAGCACAACCCGAGGACGTACTGGAATCTCCTGAATGTCTACCTGTGGTACAAGAACGCGGCCCTGATCGAAAAGCAACATCCGATGGTGGCTGGATTTTTCCGCTTAAAGGACCGGCTAACGCGGAGACCGGGATGTTCGGTTGATCCGTTGCCGGTCCATCTCTGGAAGCGCACGAAAGAGGTGTACCGGCTGTTCGTGGCGTGGGCCCGATTCCTGAAGGAGATGGAAGAGGTCTGGCTTCAGTCCCGCCCTCGAACTGAAAGAGAAAGACGAGTCCTCGATGAGGTACAGCGGATCCAAGGAGAGATCTGGCAAACCCTAAAGGTTGCGGAGTGGCAAAAGGCGTATAGTGATGCCAAGGTGGCGCTGCCCTCCAAGGCTCGGGCCCTACTCGATCCCTTTGAAGAGCTCTCCTCCAAGATGTTGCTCAGTCGCAGGGACCTGAATGTGTTCCTGAAGAAGTGGGGAAGCCTTCAGACCAAGATCCAGGCGCTGCGTCGCAGTTGGGTATGGGGGGACGGACCTGCCAAGAAATGGCTTGAGCAGCTCTATGCGCTCCATCGAGATGCCCGGCAGGGCATGAAGGTTCGTGAATGGCAAGAGGTCTACTCCGGCTTCAGGGGAAGGCTCCCATCACGACTGGATCTGCTCTATGCCAGGTTTGATGCGTTGAGCAACCGGATTGTCTGTTCCCGACAGGATCTTAGCGCGTGCTGGGCGAGAACACGGGGGCATCTTGGTGAAATGCGGATCTGGCATCTCCATCTCTCCGCGCTGGCGGTTGCCTGCTTTAAGGAGTTATTTCTGACAATGACATTCGCTCGGAGCCTCTTTGCATCGATTCGCCAAAAAGGCAAGGATACTACAGCATCGACTTGATGTACGCAGCAAGTCGAATATATAAAAAAGCCCCCGCGTAGGAATTTCGCGGGGGCTTTTCTCATTCTTCGCTGAAAGCTGTCTGCTGACAGCCGACAGCTTAGTTGTCTGCCTGATTGATGGCCGCAAGCCGCCAGGGGTTCGGTCCTACCGGGCGCGTCACGGTCCAGTATTCCTCAAACTTCACAGGGTCGGTGCGACTGCCGTCCACTACCTGAGACGTCCCCTCATCCACCGTGTAATCGAGGAGATTCGCCAAAAACCGCACAGTCACATAATCCTGTCCCTGCTCCTGCCACGCTTCAGTCAGTTCGACGGAGCGAACCGCGATATTTTCGAGGCGATTGATCTTCCGTTCGTTCCTCAGCCGCATCACATCGGCGCCAAGCTGAGTGTGCATCTCTGGCGTGAGGATCGTGCGGATCGGTTCAAGATCGCGATTCCCCCAAGCCGCCTGAACCTTGAAGAAGAGATCGGTGCATATCTCTCTGAGGCGTCCTGTCTCAAAACCAGGGTCCATCTGGCGAATGTGGGCCATCCCCTGGTCCAGATCGCCTTCTTGGACCATTGTTGCTTGGCCGGCCGCCGCCCCCTGGTAGCGTTCGGGCTCACGTTCAGCCGACCACGTACGCTGATGCTGATATGGCGCTTCGATGAGGGCCGGCCGCGATCTCTGCTTCACCACCCAGTAGATCGCCAAGCCGATCCCGCCCAGGATCACCAGGTCCATCAAACCGAATCCTCCGCCCATGCCGCCAAAGCCGGCGAAGCCTAAGCTCCGAAACAACATGCCGCCGAGAAGTCCGCCAAGCAGGCCTCCAGCCATGCTCCGCATAAATCCACCTCCTCCGAATGGGGAGGACGCCGGGGCTGCGAGGGGGGATTGCGTCTCAGGTCGTGGCTGGGATGGCGTTGTCGGTCTAGAGTAGTTACGGCTTGGGCTGGAGTAGCTGCGAAAGCCACGACTTCCAAAGCTGCGGCCGCCGCCTGCCCTCGCCCATGCGTCGAACTCAGTGGCCAGCAGCGTGAAGACCACCGCAAGAATGATGAACCCTAAGCACTGTCCGTATTTCCGTGTCATACAACCTCCTCCCGTTGCTGAACCCCACACCGTGGGCCTTAATCTTCAGACCCTTCGTTCATTATCAGTGATCCTTCCCAGGGGTGCAAGCAAAAAGCGGTCCCCCAAGAACAGCGATAGAAATGCCTAGCATCCACCACCAATACCCGTTATGGGTATTGGTGGTTATTTTGGACAACAGTAAAGTTGCATAGAGACTTCGCCCTTTATGCTTCGACAACTAGGGCATAGGGTGTAGGGGGTAGGGTGTGCGATAAGTGCCGGACATTGGCTTTCCTCCCAATCCCTATACCCTGTCTTTATGCCCGCGGATGGTAGCGGTTGTAGACCGTCTTCAGGTGCGCCCTGGAGACGTGTGTGTAGATCTGTGTCGTCGAGATATCGGCATGACCCAACATCATCTGGACTGCCCGGAGGTCGGCGCCGCGCTCGAGCAGGTGCGTGGCAAATGAATGGCGAAGCGTGTGGGGGGTGACTCGCCGGTCAATCCCCGCCGCTATCGCATACGCGCGGAGGAGCTTCCAGAAACCTTGGCGCGTCAACGGGTACCCGAAGCGATTGAGGAACAGTGTAGAGCTTGACCATCCTCTTTGAAGATATGGCCGTGATGTCTCAAGATACCGGCGAACTGCCGTCTGGGCATCGCGCCCTAACGGCACCACGCGGTCTTTCCCGCCCTTGCCTTGACAATGCACATAGCCCACCTCCAGGTCTACTTCGGACAGCCGGAGAGTCACCATCTCCGATACGCGCAGGCCGGCCGCGTACAACAGTTCCAGCATGGCCTTGTCACGAAGACCCAGAGGATTGCTGGTGAGCGGCGCCGCCAGCAGTCGCTCCACCTCCTCCTGGCTCAGCACGCCGGGCAGACGCACCCAGGGACTCGACGACTCGAGGTGCGCGGTAGGATCCTCTTTTACATGATCCTGCGTCAGCAGGTACCGGTATAGACCCCGCAGCGACGAGGTGTGGCGCGAGACCGTGCGGGGCGCCAGCCCCGCCTCTCGAAGCGTTAAGAGCAGGCGCGCAACCTGCCCGCGGCTGACCTCCCGGAATGAACCGACCCCGCCCTGCTTGAAGTAGCCGACTATCCGGCGCAGGTCCCTCCCATACGCCGCCAGACTGTTCTCTGCCAGCCCCTTCTCGACCGCCAGATACCTCAAGTAGTCCTCGATCAGATTGTCCATGATGAGCCAGGGTGTAGGGTGTAGGGTGTAGGGTGTAGGAGCTGCTCATAAGCTTCAACGAGCTGAATGGCCGAGGCTTCGGCTGTCATCTGCATCGCCTTCACCAGGCCCTGCTCGGCGTAGCGAGTCAGGCTTGTCCCATCGTGAAGCAGCGTGAGCAAGCGCCGGATGAAATCGTCCTCGGCGTCATTGGCCAGCGCTCCATTCGTCCCATCGACGATGAAATCTGAGGTGCCGACAGACCGAACCGCCAGCACAGGGAGCCCGTGCGCCATCGCCTCCAACACAACCAGGCCCTGGGTCTCTGAAACCGACGGAAAGACAAAAAGGTCCGAAGCCCGATACCAGCAGCCCACAGCCTGATGCGGGACCGGGCCCACGAATCGGACGTGGTCGGCGACTCCTAGATGGGCAGCCAGTTGCTGCAATGAGTGCTGCTCATCCCCCTCCCCGACTACCAATAGTGTGATGTCGGGCACAACCCGAGTGACGCTATGGACCGCCCGCAAGAGCCGCCCGAGATTCTTTTCCCTGGCCAGCCGCCCCACGTACAGGAGGATCGGCCCGACCTCCGACACGCCTAGGCGGCGCCGAATCTGGGCCTTCGATTCCTCCGACTCCCCCGGCGGCTCGATCCCTGTTGGAATGACTTCAATGGGAGCGGTGACCCCGCGGTTCCACAGTCGCTCCCGCACCCCTGACGTCGGCGCGATGACCAGATCGGCCTGGTTGGCGAAGACGTAGCTCCTGGTCTCCGCGAGCCGGGCAGCCAGGGACGAGATGACCGGCAGGTAATGGGCATAATGCTCATACAGTGTATGGTAGGTGAACACAAATGGGATTCCCAGTCGGCGGGCCAGTCGGCGGGCGTAGGGCCCGACAAGAAACGGGTGGTGGGTGTGGATGATCTGGAGACCAAGACGTGGAATCAGACGATGGAGTCCCACGGCGACGGCTGGGATCGGTAAGGCATAGCGGTGATGGGTCGGCACGCGCAACGATGGGAACCGGTAGGTATCGGGCTCCACATCTCGGCAGTCGGGGTAACGCGGCGCAAAGACGAAGACCCGATGGCCAAGCCGACGCAGGTGACACGCGAATTGTTGAATAGAGACAGCGAGACCGTTGAGCAGTGGCGAGGCGTTGCAGGTGAAAAATCCGATCGTCACCGAAGTTCCGGGTTTCGGGTTTTGCGTTTCGGGTTGACTCGAAACTCTGGACACGCAACTCGAAACTTCATTTGCGGGTAGTCTCCGTATGCGTGATGGAGATGCCCAGGGCCAGGCGAGCCTGCATGTAAAGCTGTGCCGTGGCCATCAGGACATAGTTGTGCAGGTTGACCGGCGTGAAGGTAAGGCGAGACCACTCAAAAAGTTTCCTGGCCTGCCGCCAACGGTGAGGCGGTTGCTGATGAATGATCGGCTTCAGCGTGTGGGGGACCAGCACCATGCTCAGGAGCATCGAAGCGGTCAGTACAATCGTCTGGAACTGGAGATTAAAAGCGGCGAGCGGACTCACGCACAGGCTTTTGCTCCCGATCCGTAAGGCGAGTACATCGGGCGAAAGGAATACCTGAAACGGCCACAACTCTCTGACGCAGGGGCTGATCCAGGAGATCAGAATCAGTTGCGCCGGCAAAAAGACCATAAGGGGCGGCATGGCGTTGGCAAATAGCGCTCGAAGCGCCAGGAATAACCTTCGCTTGAGCAGCGGCACCCGCACGTCGTCAAATCTTCGCGCATAATTGACGACGAATTTGACGTCTACGGCGCCGCGGGCCCAACGGGCGATCTGGCTCCACGACTCTCTGGTGGTGAGCGGCGCCTGTCCCCAGGTCGGCATTTTGATAGGGGCGACGCGAAACCCTTCCATCACGACCTTGTACCTGAACTGCATATCCTCGTTGTGACGATTCGGTTCAAAGTAGTCCACCGCGCGGAAATCACGGAAGGGGAGGCTTGTTCCCGGACCCAGGACCAGATAGTCGCCGGTAGTCTGCATCTTTCCCAACTGATACAGAACGAACCCGGAGTTGTGCAGGCGAGGCAGCATCGGCACCTTCCAGTAGTTCGAGGTGTAGGTGGTCAGTGACTGCAGGACGACCCCTCGGTCCCCCCTGGTCATCGCGCGTTCCGCTTCCTGCCGATGGCTATGCTCCCGGAAGGCAAGATCCTGTGGATGCAGAATTGTGTCGGCATCGATGATCAGAATCTTCAGATTCTCATCCCGCAGCGTCCCGTCATCGATCAGCCGCGCGAGATACCGGCCTGCTGTACTGATCGACGTTGCCTTGCATCTGTTCATGATCCCGTCGGTGGGATAGGTGAGCAGTCGGATTCTGAAGGTCTGCTCAAACGTCGGGATGAGATCGTCCAGCGCTTGAAGCGTCTCTCCATCTTCCGCTTCCACGATCGGTATCAGGGTGATGTGCCCGTGCGGGTAGCGCTGCCGCTCGATCGAACGCATCGCCTGAAACAGCACGCGGCGGTTACTCTCCCGCTTCAAAGGCATGAGGATCGCATAATGACTGAAGGGGCGGCCGGAGGTATCGAGCCTGCTGTGCCAGTCGGTCTCCATGTTGGTCAGCAGCTCCTGTCGCGTCTTGTGGGCGCGGACCTGATTGATGATCAGGTAGCCGATCCAGATGGTGATAACGGCAAATCGAAAGACCTCGGCCCAAAACGGATCGTCAGGAAGATATCGGAGGAGCGGGTAGATTGAGAGGAGCAGAAGGGTCGTAAGAATAGGAAGAATATCTAAGGCCCGCTCGAACACTCGGGCTGTAAAAGTGGGGTTACTGCTGTACGTCATTGTATGCTCCCAGGTGGAATTTCTACACGAGTCACGGCGGGGTGTCAACACCTTGCCGCTGATGTTACCCGAAGAGACCCAGATACCAGTCGATCACCTCATCACCGACAAACAGAGCAACGACTGCGCCGAGCGCTAAAAACGGCCCGAACGGGATCCGGTCCTTCCGCGACAGCACACGGGATGCTATCAGCGCCAACGAAAGACAGGCGCCAGCGATGACCGCGACGCCAAAAGAGACGAGCATGAGGCGCCACCCGAGGAAGGCGCCGATCATGCTCAGCAGGTTCACATCACCGCCGCCCATGCTCTCTTGCTGAAAGGCTACCTCTGCATATACCGCAACCAGATAGACCAGTCCGGCACCGACCAGCGCTCCCGTCGCGGCTTCAAACGGAGGCGGATCGAAGGTTAGGAGGCTTGCGACGAGCCCGATCGGTATACCGGGAAGACTGAGGATATGGGGAATGATGCCATGGTCCAGATCGATGAATGTGATCACCACCAATACTGAGAGGAAAAGAAGGAGGAACACTGTTCGGGTGGCAATGCCGAAGTGTAAGACCGTCGTAAAGTAAAGGCCTGCGGTTAGCCCTTCTACAAGCGGGTAACGCCAGGGAATCGGTGTCTTACACCGACGGCATCGACCCGCAAGCAGGAGAAAGCTGATAATGGGGATATTGTCGGACCATTTGACCGGCGCATTGCACTGAGGACAGTGCGATCCGGGAAAGACGAGGGATTCGTCGCGTGGGATACGCCAAATACAGACATTCAGGAAACTTCCGACCACGAGCCCCAGGGGGATGGTCAAGAGTATTGCTAAGCCTTCTAGTGACAGATTACCCGGCAAGAGAGGCCGACCTTAGGTTAGGGCGAGGTCCAGGACCCGCCAAGGAGATTGAGTCGTAGCCCGATACAAGAATCCACCATCGACATGATCTGTAGAATAGCAGTTCCTGGGTAGGTTACCAACTCTAAAGCTGTGACGAAGGGGCCTATAGTCCCCACGACAGGATTTGGAGTGGGCCTTGAAGGGGCGGATTGGAACCGCAATTGTACGTGAGCGTAATATTGCCGTTCACGGTGTTGGCGCTCACAAGGCTGCCGGGCGTGTCGAGGGCGTTTTCACCAATGATGAGCCCGACAATGGTCCCAGTGCCGCTGAGATCGAACTGTTCATGAGCTGCTATCAGCCCGTTGTAGCCATTGTCTGGGGTGCCTTGGATTTTGACATCACGGCCTGCAATAAACAAGGAATCGTGAACGGTATAGGCGGCGTCGGCGCCTATCGTCGGATTACCTGTAATCTTAACATCGCCGGTTGCAATCAGGGTAGTTTTCCATGGGTTGGAATCATCGCCTAGAGTGCTTGCCACTTCTGCGGTTCCTTGGAAGTAGTATGTGCCGTTGCAGGGTGTACCGCTGTTTAATTTCCATGTAGCAAGGGGGGTGTCGGCGGTGTACTTCCATCCGCAAGTGGAAGTATCTCCGGAATTCAGGGTCTGAAGCAGGGAGCCGCTGCCGTCGCGTACCTCACCCTGACCGTTCGCGTTCACTGTCATCTGATATAGGTGATCCAGGTGGCCTGCAAGCAGGTTCGTCGCGGCGGCTAGGAAATCGGCCGGATCGATGTGCGGAACTGTTTCTGTCGGTGTGCCGCCCCCGCTGCCGGCACCGACAGTTGCGCCGCCGGGATTCGAATAAGTGCCGCTGGCGGTGGCGTTGCCGTTAATTGTGACACTGCTGCCATTCAGGGTAAGATTACCGTTGGCATGAACGTTCCCGCATATCCCACCAGTTGCTAACACGCCTGTGCTGCCCCCAATTGTCATACTCCCGTCGGTCAGGATGGCGTCATTGGAGCGAAAAAAGGTGCTCATGACGGCTCTTCGAATCGCTTGAGCCCCTCCAATAGCACTGGCGCCGGTTGACACCACCCTCACCGTGTAATCTCCTGCCTTCTGGTGCTGAACAGTATAGCTTCCTGCCCCGCCCAACGACGGATTGGATAGGAGAGTCTGAAGGTTGACATTGGCGTTTGTCACGAGGCTCGACGTCGTCCGCAGTGTGTTGAAGGCATGCTCCAGACCGGCCTCGGCCAGGAACTGGGCCTGGATGGTGCGCAGATGGTTGGATGCGATCTGCGCCTCAGAGCCGCCGATCGACAGAATGGCAGCCGCGAGCGCCCCCAGGACGACGAAGGCCATGAGCGCGAGCGGAAGGATCAGCCCCTGATCATTTCCAAACCGCTGATACTTCATGGCAGGCTCCTTGGCTTGACCCTGGTGGTCATGCGGCGCGCGCTGCCATCCGGGCTCTGAACGGTGAGGACGATCTGAATCTCCCTGATAAGGGCTGCATTCGTAGTCTGCGTCACCCCATCGCCGCCGAAATAGGTGAAGGTCAGGCCTGTCACATTATCGACAATGGCTTCGGCGTTGGCTCCGCCCTGCCTCCTAGTGAGACAAGTCAAAGGTTGGCACGTAGAGGTGGCAACCGCATTTCTGGCATAGGTAATAGTCTTAACATCCCGGACAATACTGCCTACAGGATAGGCAGAACTGAGGGGTGATGCAATTGGAAGGTTAATGGTGCTGCCGCCTATGCCCGTTATCTGCCTGACATCCCGCGTACCCCCGTCGGCGATATAGATATAATCGTTCAGACCCGAATTCGGATCCGCATACACCCTGAAGGCATTGGTGGTCGCTGTTGCGTCTAGGCTTAAAGTAACAGTGTTCGCGGTAAATGCGGTGGCTGTCGCCTCAACGCCATTGATCACCGAAGAGTCGTCGACGTTCGCCATAAAGGTGATGCTGATCGGGGAGGCAGCCGTGATCGCGTTGCCTGCGCCGTTCGCGCCGACCCAGTAAGAGCCGATCAGTCTCAGCTCGTTCGCCATACGATCCAGGCCTGCCCTCGCCCCTGCCTGAGCAGCCTCCAGGGAACTGGCCCGGATATAGGTGTCCTGCGAGACCCGGTAGACTCCCAAGATGGCCCCGCCAATTAAGCCCGCAATCGCCAGGACGATCAACAGCTCAATGAGGCTATACCCCTCAGTTTCAGCAACACGCCTCATGATCGTTCCCCCTTACGGTCTGGCGGCGACGAGCGTACTGATATTAATGCTTTCCTGGTTCGCCCCCTGAGCCGTCGGAAGGGTGAAGGCCACGGTGACGGTCACCTGCCTGGTATCCGCGGCCGGACCGGCCACGATGCTCACCTGTCGGCCAAAGTTCGGATAGCATGGACAACCGGGTCCAGGGCCTACTGGTATCGTCTCAAATCCTTCATTCGGGAAGCCGGCCGGAGGGAAACTGGATAGTGCTTGTCGCTTCACCTGTTCCAGCCGGTCCTGGGCGAGCATGGTCGCCGTCGATAGATAATAGCCTCGCGTGACGGCAGCCTGGCCGAAGGAGACGGCGCCCGCGCTCCCGCCGCCGCCTTGAAGCGCGGTCGTTGCTGCCACCCCTAAAACGGCTACTGTAAGAATCGCGAGGGCAATCAGGACCTCGACGAGGGTAAATCCGCGCGCTTCTCGCATCTCGCCCCTCCTCAGTCGGTTTAATTGATTCGGACACGGCCCGACGTAGCGACGATAACATCCAGAGATGACGTATTATCCTGAGCGTTCTGTACGGTGATGGTCCCGCCTCTGGCAGTCCCAAGCGGGTTAAAGATGATTGGGTTGGCAGGCGGGTCGACAAGCTGAGCTTGATTGACCAGTCGTCTGAAGCCCTGATTATCGGTCCCAGGACCGACCCATGCCTGGTTGGTTGAGGTATCCCAAAACTGCAACTGGTTCCCGTTGACGTTAATCTGATAATTCGTGTTACGGGCGATGGCCAGCTCACGGGCCTGCTGCAGGACTGTCGCGAGCTCTTGGGAGGCGCCCCGCGTCTCCATCGCCCTGAGAAAGGTCATAAACAAAGGAGTGGCCACCATGCTGACAATCCCGATGACCGCAAGAGCGGTCATCAGTTCCACGAGGGTATAACCACATTCGCCGCCCACTCGACTCTGTCGAAAGACCATCTGATCACCCTTCACCTTAGAGATGGCTCACCACCGTGAGACCGCCCCCGCGCCGTCCACACAAGTGGCACGTGCGGAGCCAAGGGAAACGGGGAGAGGCTGCTCGCCTCTCCCCAGTGGCGCCTCTTGCGACTGCTTACGGCATCGTGATGGGATTCCCTTCACCCGCAGGAGGCGTAGCGGTGAGGGTGTAGTTAGCCACCCCAGCATTCTTCGTCATCGCGTACTGCCAGCCCGCCGGCGGTGTCGGCTCATTCCCGGCTGTGAAGAACGGCCCCGCTGAGATCAGGGCAGCATCGGTGACCGCCACGGTCAGGGGCGTGATCCCGGTGGCAGCAAGTGCCCCGGCGCAGGTGTTGGCTGTTGGTGCCGTTCCTGGCCAGTTTTGCGCAAGCACACTCCCAGGCACATCACCACAGTGGGCCGCGAAGGCGCTGAGCGTGCCCATCATCACCCGCAGATCGCTTTGGGCTCTGCCGATCCGCGACCGCGCCTGCATGTTGGCATACAGTGGGACGGCCATCGCCGCAAGGATACCGATGATCGCCACAACAACCATCAGCTCAATCAATGTAAATCCACCCTTCCGTCCAATCAGTTTCTTCCTCAGCCGTTCCATCTCTCTTCTCCTTTACCGTTAAGGTTAACCGACCCAACAGTAATCATCTGGTATTTTTGTTGTGCAGGCGACGTGCCATCTCGACTTCGACACCCTGACTGATCAGAAGGCTAATAGCATTGTCATGGTACCAGGGCTACCCGTGCATCATGAAAATCCCCCAAACTCCCCTCTATCAAAGGGGAGAATCCGAGGGGGGATTTCAGTCGTGGGCGATTTTCTAAGTAAAGAGATGGGATCAAGCCTTGCCGACAGTATCAGGGTAGAAGGGAGCAGCGGATGATATATAACCCAATGGGAGGTGACAAAAAGAGTCGGTTGACTGACGATTTTGGAGGGATCAGTGGGCTTTGGATATGCCGTACTTCTTGACCTTGTACCGAAAGGCGCGAAAGGTGAGATTGAGGAGTTCTGCGGCCCTGCTCTGGACCCATCCTGAGCGCTCGAGGGCTTGAAGCATCAGATCTTTCTCAAGCTGCGAGACGGTATTTTCCAAGTCGATCCCCTCCGACGGAAGAGTGAAGGACCAAGGCGGCTGCTTCTCCCCGTCTTCATTGTCTGCTCTCACCTGTACGGAGATACTGGCCGGCGACAACTGGTCGGTCGTCTCGAGGGCGACAGCCCGTTCGACGACGTTCTCAAGTTCCCGTACATTGCCAGGCCAGTGATACCGCATCAGAATCTCCATGGCCTCCGAGGAGATTGAGGTCGGCCCCCTCCGCTGTCGAAGCACGCACTGGGCCAACAGTCTGTTAGCCAGTAACGGGATATCCTCCGTTCGTTCGCGAAGCGGCGGCAGATGGATCGGGATCACATTCAGCCGATAGAACAGATCCTCGCGAAACGTGCCGTCGGCCATCGCCTTCACCAGATCCTTATTCGTGGCAGCGATGAGGCGCACATCCACCTCCAGGTCCTCTGTCCCGCCTACCCTCCGGAAGGTCTGCCCCTGCAGGAACCGAAGGAGCTTGACCTGAAGGACCGCGCTCATCTCGCCGATCTCATCCAGGAGTATGCTGCCGCGATTCGCGACTTCGAAGAGCCCGGCCTTGTGGGAGATCGCCCCCGTAAATGAGCCTTTGACGTGGCCAAACAGCTCGCTCTCCAACAGTTGCTCAGGTATGGCGCCGCAGTTGATGGCGAGAAACGGGCGTTCAGCTCGAGAGCTTGCGCAGTGGATGGTTCTGGCGACCAGCTCCTTGCCTGTTCCGCTCTCCCCGGTAATGAGGACCGTACTATCCAGTTCGGCAATCCGGGTGATCAGTTTATACAGCTCAACCATCTTCGGACTGTGGCCAATGAGCCCGGCGGGCTGCGCCTCCTCTATCGCGGCCGGCTGGGAGGTTCCATCATCCGGTCGCCTGACCTTAGCCAGCGCCTTTTCTACGACCAATCGGATTTCGTCGATCCGGAAAGGCTTGGTGATATAGTCATGCGCCCCTAATCGCATGGCCTGAATCGTTGAATCCATGGAGGCGTACGCCGTGACCATGATGACCGGTAGATGCGGATCCGTTTTCCGTATGCCGGTCAGAAGGCCGATCCCATCCATCTTCGGCATTCGAACATCAGAGATCACCAGATCCGGCGACTGATGCGCAATGAGTTCAAGTGCCCGCTCGCCGTCAGAGGCTGTGATGACGCGATACCCTTGTTTTTCCAGGAGCACTGTAAGAAACTCGCGTATTCCCTGCTCGTCATCGACGACTAATATCGTTTCCAAAACGTAACTCCTTATTAAGTAGATAGACTGTAGGCTATAGGCTGTAGGAGCGCGCTAACAGCCTAATCCCCTACAGCCTATAGCCTATTCATCCGGAGCCTGTTTGAGCAAGACGCGAAAGGTTGACCCGCCACCTTCCCGACTGATCACCTCGATCCGGCCGCCGAGATTATCGATGATCTTCTGTGTGATGGTCAGCCCCAGGCCTGTACCGCCAGGCTTCGTCGTATAGAATGGATCAAAAATTCGTTCGACCTCCTCCGGCGGGATTCCTTGTCCGGTGTCGGTCAGCTCTATCCCCACCCAGTTATCGCCGTTTTCAGATCCGTGACGTCGGATAACAAAGCTGAGCCGACCGCCCATCTGCATAGCCTGGATCGCGTTGAGCCCAAGATTCCACAGCGCCTGTTTTAGCTGATCGGGGTCGCCTGCAGCCATGACCTCCTCGGCCTCACGCTGAATGGAAAAGGTCACCGGGTGAGCGCTGTCGCAGCTCTTTTCCAAGAGCGAGACCGCCTCTGCAACCAGCGCGACGAGGTTGCACTGCTTCTGTGAGGCCAGGGTCGGCTTCGCGAAATCCAAGAACTGTCCGGTTACCAGCTTGAGTCGCTCGGCCTCGCGAAGAACGATATCGAGCAGTTGAGGTCTGGCTGTTCCCGCTTCCTTTATCAGTTCGATGCAACCGCTTATCGCGGCCAGAGGATTCCTCACTTCATGCGCCAGTCCGGCTGCCAGTTGGCCCGCCGTCGCTAACCGGTCGGCTTGACGGAGCCTGGCCTCTGTCTTTCTCCGCTCCGTCAGATCCTGAAAGATGCCCACAAGGCCTATAAGTCTGCCTTCTGATGACTTCAGGGGTGTCAGGTTGATCCCAACCGGGATCGGATGGCCGTCTAGGCCTCGGATCGGAAGCTCTTGGGAGCATCCGGCAAAGGCAGACGTGGGGGTGGAGAAGAATACCTCAAGCTCCTTAATCGCTCCAAAAGGGGTCTCTCGCCAGTTCTTGTCTCGTATCTGCTCTACCGCAATGCCGATGATCTTCTGCGCCCCCCGGTTGAACGATACGATCTTTCCAGTGAGGTCCAGCGTTATGACCCCGCTTGGGATATTTTCAACAATGTCCTCGTGAAGGGTCCGGAGATTGCGGAGGTCGATCCGTTGCGCTTCCAGTTCGCGGCCCGTTTCTTTGAGCCGCTCGGCAAGTTGACTGCCTAGGAGCGCCACAAGAAAAAAGGTCGCACTATTGACGGAGAACTGGAGGAGCGCGTATGCGGGGTCATGCGTGGTGCTTCCCGTAAAGAGGAACGGCGTCTCCTCCGTGAGCCCATAGATCTGAATATTGATCAGCGCTCCGTACAGTATGGTGCCGGCGCTTGCGAGTAACAGGCTCGATCGCCTGGATAGGAGCACGGATGCGGCCAGGACGGGAAAGATGTAGACAAACGCAAAGACACTCTTGATCCCACCGGTATAGTGTACCAGGGCGGTAGCCAGGACCGCGTCGATCCAGAGCTGCAGGCTGCAGAGCTGCCTCAGTCGCATAGTACGGTTCAGTAAGATCGAATAGAGGACGGTGAGAAGGCAGGCGCAGGCGATTAAGACAAAGAGGGGGGTCAGCGTAAAGGGCGGGTGCTCCCGGATAGCAAGAATACCGGCTGAGCCCAAAAACAGGAACGCCACGAGGAGCCGGAGACCGATCAGCCATTTGATCTGTCGGCCCAGCGCAACGTCTTCAGACGCAGGCTCGTTTGTGTCCGTCATAGATTAAAAAGTTCCCTCTGTCGTTGCGAGGCAAAGCCGAAGCAATCTCACAGTCTTTCAGAATAACGACGCCGAGATTGCCGCGCTCCCTTCGGTCGCTCACAATGACACATCCCAATGTCTATTGTTAGCCGTCCTTCATTTCCCTATCACCGTCACTAACTTGAAGATGGGCAGATACATTGCCACGATCATACCGCCCACGACGACTCCAAGGAACACCATCAGTATCGGCTCAATCAGGGCAGTCAGATTTGCGACCGCTTGATCGACCTCGGCATCGTAGAAATCGGCAATCTTCTCCAACATCGAGTCAAGCGACCCGGATTGCTCCCCAACGCTAATCATCTGTACGACCATAGGGGGGAAGACCCCGGATATCTTCAATGGGTCGGCAATGGTCTTGCCTTCAGCGATGCTCCCACGGGTCTTCATGATCGCCTCTTCTGCCACCTTGTTGCCGGTAGTTTTCGCTGTGATATCCAGTCCGTCAAGGATGGGAACCCCGCTGGCGATCAGTGTCCCAAGGGTCCGCGTAAACCGTGCAACGGCCACCTTTCGAAACAGCGCTCCGAATACCGGAATCCGCAGAAACAATGCATCAATGGCCCTTCTGCCCTTCTCCGTCTTGTACGTGAACCGAATACCGACGACCCCTGCGATAAGGAAGCCGAGGCAGGCCAGGATATACGTTCGCACAAGACGACTTAGCGTCATGACGATCTGAGTCGGCAGGGGAAGCTCGACCCCCGACCCCTCGAAAAATCCAGCAAAGACGGGAATCACGAAGATCAGCAAAAAGACGACCACGGCGATAGCAACCACGACGATGGTGCTGGGATAAATCAGGGCGCCCTTGACCTTCCGCCGAAGGGTCGTCGCTTTCTCGATGTACACCGCCAGTCGATTCAGGATAGTGTCGAGCATCCCTCCGGCCTCGCCGGCTTCGACCATATTGGCGTATAGCGGAGTAAATACTGTCGGATGGCGTTTGAGCGCCGTTGTAAAGGTCGACCCCCCCTCCACATCCTCTCTGATCTCAGCGAGGATGTTCTTGAACCCTTTATTCGGTTGTTGGGATGCTAAGGTGTCGAGACACTGTACTAGGGGGAGTCCGGCATCAATCATGGTGGCAAGCTGACGGGTGAACACGGCCAGATCCTTATCCTTCACCTTCTTTCCGCCGAATCCGGGAATCTTCAGCTCGATCGCTTTGGGCTGCGGTTTGACGGAAATCGGGAATATCCGCTGTTGACGAAGCTGAGCGACTACAGCCTCTGCGGTGGTGGCCTCCATCCGCCCGGCAATCACCCGGCCCGCCTGACTTCGTCCGCGATAAGCAAACGTCGGCATGCTTTTCCTCTACCCTATACCCTAGCCTTTTGTGCCCGCTGGACCATCTGGGTCAGTTCGTCGGGCAATGAGCTCCTGAATATCGCCTCATCCAGCGTGATGCTCCGTTTCAAATAATGTCCAAGGAGCGACTGGTTCATCGTCTGCATCCCGAATTTCTCCTGGCCGGTTTGCATGGCGGAATAGATCTGGTGGATCTTGTCTTCCCGGATCAGATTGCGGATCGCAGGATTCGGGATCATGATCTCCAGCGCCAACACGCGCCCCTGGCCATTGCTCTTTAGGATAAGCGCCTGGCAGAGTACCCCCTCCAGAACGAAGGAGAGCTGGGCGCGTATTTGCGGCTGCTGATACGATGGAAAGACGTCGATAATGCGGTGAATGGTTTCCACCGCTGAGTTGGTATGCAGCGTCGCAAACGTCAGATGCCCGGTCTCCGCGATGGTGAGGGCCGCAGCAATCGTTTCCTGATCGCGCATCTCCCCGATGAGCACCTTGTCGGGATCCTGCCTCAGGATTCTTCTCAGCGCCTCCGCGAATGACTTGGTGTCGGAGTGAACCTCGCGCTGGTTGACGATGCAACTCTTATGCGGGTGCAGGAATTCGATGGGATCTTCGATGGTCACGATATGCTCATGGTGCTCGGAGTTGATCTTGTCAATCATAGTGGCCAGCGTGGTTGATTTTCCCGAACCGGTCGGTCCGGTGACGAGGATCAGTCCCTTCGGCTTCTCGCAGAGATCGGCGACAACCTTCGGCAGACCTAACTCCTCGAAGGCGTGAATCGTGTACGGGATGGCCCGGATCGCCATCCCTACGGCTCCCCGCTGCATATAGACATTGGCGCGGAACCTACTCACATCCTTGATTCCGAAGGACAAGTCGAGTTCTTGTGTTTCTTCAAACTGCCGCTTCTGGGCGTCGGTCAGTACGCTATAGGCCAGGCGTTTTGTTTCCGTCGGAACCAGCGGTGGCACATCCCCGAGAGGCGAGATCAGGCCGTGCAGGCGCAACATCGGTGGGATGCCGGCGGTCAGGTGAAGATCGGAGGCGCCGCGCTCAACAACCTCCTTCAACATCTCGTGCAGGTCCATACTTACCTCCTATCGAGATGTGGGGAAGCAAGATCAGTGCCACGTGTTATTGGCTATCAGTGGTCAGCAGCGAGCCGAGAAGCTGACAGCTAATAGCTGATCGCTGCCGTTAAAAGAGACTGGTGACCCGAACAACCTCTTCGACGGTCGTGACGCCTTCCCGAATCTTTTGCAAACCGCTCTCCCTCAGACTCCTCATCCCGTACTTCTCCTGAAGCGTACGGAGCTCACCGACGGAAGCGCCATTCAGGATAGCCTCACGCATCTGTTCATTGAGCAGCACCACCTCATAGAGGCCGATCCTGCCGCGATAGCCGGTATCACGACAGGCGATACACCCCTTCCCCCGATAGCAGGTCACACTCTTTACCTCCTGCAGGCTGAACCCGATATCCTCCAGGGTGGAGCTGGGAATCGAGACCTCTGTCCGGCATTCCGCGCAGAGCCGCCGGACCAGACGCTGGGCGAGCAGCAGGTTGAGCGAGGCGCTCACCAGGTACGCCGGCACACCCATGCTGATCAGCCGTCCCACTGTACTGAGTGCGTCGTTGGTATGGACCGTACTGAGCACCAGGTGGCCGGTCAGGGCGGCCTTAATGGCAATCTCTGCTGTGTCGAAATCGCGGATCTCTCCCACCATAATGATGTCCGGGTCTTGCCGGAGGAATGACCGGAGTAAGGCCGCAAAGGTCAGACCGATATCCGACTTGACTTGAGCCTGATTGATCCCGGTCAAGTTGTACTCGATCGGGTCTTCCGCGGTCATGATATTCGTGCCGATACGGTTCAGCCGGTTGAGCGCCGAATAGAGCGTCGTCGTCTTCCCGCTTCCGGTCGGGCCGGTTACCAGGATCATGCCATACGGGGCGAGGATGGCCTTCTCGAACATGGCGAGCGCCTCAGGCTCGAACCCGAGCTTAGCCATATCCAATTCGAGGTTCGCGCGGTCCAGGAGTCGCATGACCACCTTCTCGCCGAACAGCGTCGGAACTGTAGAGACCCGGAGGTCCAGCTCACGCTCTCGCATCTTGACCTTGATCCGCCCATCCTGCGGCATGCGACGTTCGGCAATGTCCAGTCGAGCCATAATCTTGACGCGGGACGTCACCGCGGCGTGCAGCGTAAGAGGTGGAGCCATCACCTCATAGAGGACGCCATCGAGCCTGAAGCGAATCCGAAATGCCTTCTCGTACGGCTCCAGGTGAATATCCGAGGCGCCTTTGTTGATGGCGTCGGTCAGGATGAGATTGACCAGCTTGACCACCGGGGCCTCTTCGGTGGCTCGATAAAGCTCGGCCAGATCAACTCCCCCCTGATCCGATTCAGCGATCCCCAGCTCTTTTTGCTCAAAGTCTCTGACCAGGCTTCTGGCAAAACCGGCCGTTTCGTAGTACCTGTTGAGCGCATTCTGGATAGACGTATCCGGAGCGACCATTGGTTGTATGTTGTGACCGGTAATGAATCTGACTTCGTCGATGGCAAAGATATCGGACGGATCCGCCATAGCCACCGTGAGGGCGCCTCCAGACCGGCCTAGAGGGATGAGCAGGTACTTCCGAGCGACTTCGGCAGGAACGAGCTTGAGGATGGCAGGGTCGATCGTCGCCTTGCTGAGATCAACGGGCGGTACGCCATATTGACGCCCCAGAAAGGATGCGATGTCCTCCTCACTGACATATCCGAGCTTAACGAGAGTCGATCCGATCCGTCCGCCGGCACTCTTTTGCAATGCAAGGGCGTCATCCAACTGCTCGGACGTGATCAGGCCGGCCCTTACCAGCATCTCGCCCAATCGTCCAGATGACATGCACCTACCCTTTCTTAACGTGTCTACGGCTGGCGCGTTACGGCCACAACGAACTTTTATATTAGAACGTTAGCATACCATACCTCGAAGAACTCAGGCAATTGCAGTGACGAGGGCGTGCCGCATAGCCGCCTCCGAAGGTTTGTGCCCGGTCCACAGTTCGAAGGCCAAAGCGCCCTGATAGAGCAACATCCCCAACCCACCTATGACCCGACAGCCTCGCCTCTTCGCCTCTCGTAGTAATGCGGTCTCCTGTGGCCGGTAGATCAGATCGTACACCAACGCTCTCGGCTGAAGGATGTTCGGGTCGATTGGCGGAGGATCTGAAGGGTTGAGGCCAACCGATGTGGTATTGACCACCAAAGCACAGTCTCTTACGATAGCCGGCATCTGAGGATCGTCAATCGCCAGTCCGGTGGTTGAGGTTCCGATGTTCCGATATACGAACTCGGCCAGCGACCGCGCGCGCGGAGCCGTTCGGTTGACGATGACGATCGGTTCGGCGCCGGCTTCCGCTAAGCTCCAGGCCACGGCCCGCGCTGCCCCGCCTGCTCCAAGGATCACAGAAGGCTTGCCGCGCGGCAGAAAATTCGCCTCCTCATGGAGTGAACGGAGAAACCCCAGCCCGTCAGTATTGGCGCCGAGCAGATGTCCGTCTCTGGCTACGACCGTATTGACTGCGCCCACAGCGGTGGCTTCTGGAGTCAGGGTGTCGACCAGCGCGAAGGCCTGCTCCTTATGGGGAACTGTAACATTTGCGCCCCCGAAATTTTCCATCCCGCGAAGCGACTCGAATGCGGCGGGTAAGCCGGCGGATTGCACCCGCCATGGAATATAGAGGCCATCGATTCCGGCTGCCTGGAGCGCGGCATTCTGCATGACCGGCGACAGGCTATGCGCCACAGGATCGCCGAAGAGGATAAACAGCTTTGCTGCAGCCGTAAACTTCATTTGTAATTACTCAGGTAGATAGACTGTAGGCTGTTAGTGCGTCGTATTCGGAAAATGCCTGGTGCGTTCCTACAGCCTAACAGCCTACAGTCTAATCCCCTACAGCTACAGTCTATCTGCCTAATTGAATCCCTCCGCGAGCACGCGCTCCAACTCGATCCCGATCTGTGCCCTTCGCCCTTCATCAATCAGCTTGCTCCCGTCCTTATTGGTTACATAGAAGACGTCTACCACCTGCTCGGCCTCAGTCGTGATCTTCGCAGAGCGTATATCGACCTCAAGCTGCGATAGGGTGCTGGTGATGAGGTAGAGAAGCCCCAATCTGTCCCGTGTCCGAATATCCAGAACGGTATAGGCTTGGGAGACCAGGTTGTCAAATTCTACCTTGATCGGGAAGACTGTACCCTGCTGAATCGGCCTGACCAGGACCTCCTTCCTACGACTCTTGATCAGGTCGTGAACAGCGACTGTGCCCGTGAGGACCTCTTGCAGATCCGCAACGACCCGATCCCAGACGGCCGGGTCTTCGATGGCTACGCCGCGGCCGTTGTCGACCCTGAAGTGCCGGATCACCATCCCGCTAGCCAGTGTGAAAATCTGGGCGCTCAGGATATTCATCCCGCTTGCGGTGAGCGTCCCTACAACCTGCGCGAACCGCCCGTGGCGGCCACAGGCGCAGACGGTAAACTCGGAATAGCCGGCCAACGGAAACGCCGCCCACTGGCTGGCCGCCTCTTCACCCCGTTGTACGCGCGCAATGACGCGCATGTGCGAGGCGATCTTATGGGGTGGAATCGTCAGCAGGTACCGCGTTGGGGCCTCTTGCAGGTGCCTTTTCACCGCCTCCGCGCCGAACTCCGGTGAGAGTTCCTGGGTAAGCTGGGAGGTGATCCGTTCGGCGCGAGCCAGATCGTCCTCGCCCTCCGGAATGCCCCGGATGAGGACGGTATGGGTCTTGATGTACAGTTCCCACAGCAATGTGCCTTTCCACTCGGTCCAGACGCCGGGCCCGACCGCCTTGATGTCGGCGAAGGTGAGCAGGTACAGCATTTTCAACCGATCGAGCGTCTGCACCTTTTTGGCAAAATCGATGATGATGGCCTCATCGTCCAGGTCCAGGCGTTGAGCGATATGTGACATCTCCAGATGACGCGCCACCAGGAAGACAACGGTATCGGCATCCGGCTCAGGGATTCCCATCCGGTGAAGAATTGCCTCAACGATGGAGGCGCTCTTGGATGCGTGGTCAGCCCCCTCCCCCTTACCGATATCGTGGAGCAGAAGCGCCAATCGAAGAATTTCCAGCCGCTTCGCATCCGATGCCAGCGAACGAAACTCTTCGCCGTACAATCGTGACACCTCATCCAGGTGCTCGAGTGTCTCGATGGCCATGAAGGTATGTTCGTCCACGGTGTACCGATGGTAGAAATCGAATTGGATCAGACGGGTCAGCTTGGCGAACTCCGGAATATAGGCCCCAAGTACGCCAAGTTCATGCATGCTCCGAAGTGTGGCGGCCACCCCCTTCGGCTCTCGCAGGACGGTCAGGAAAAAGCCAAGGGCCCGGCTCGAGCGTCGTACCCCCTCATCGATGAAATGCGTATCGGCCCTGATAGCGTCCTGGATCTCCTGGCTCAACGTGTACCCCATCTGCTGCGCATACCAGAAAACCTTCAGCAACCGGACGGGGTCATCCTGAAACAGGCCCCGATGTTTTGGCGACACGTATATGCACCGATCGATTTCTGTTAAATCATCGCCGATATCGCGAGCCTTCAGCCTCCGTATCACCCTCTCCACCTGCGACCTCCCTTGCGTGCAGCGCGAGATCACCTGCGCCGATAACTGCGAGATATCCTTTGCAGCCAGATAATAGCGCTGCATGAACTGTTCTACCCCGTACGAACGAGCCGTATCCAGAAACCCAAGGTTGGCCGCCACCTGCTCTTGCACGGAGAGCGAGAGTACGTCGTTCTTGCCCCGGTGCAGGTAATGAAGTTCATTCCGCAGGCGGAGCACGAAATCCAGGGCCAGGTCCCACCGTTCGCGCTCCTCCTGTCCAAGTAGCCCTTTTTGCGCCAATTCAGACGACGTACCGACTCGCTGAGTGATCCTGGCAATACAAAGGGCAGCGTGAAGATCTCTCAGGCCGCCGGGACCTTCCTTGATGTGCGGCTCCTGCACATAGATCGATGTGCCGTACCGGTAGTGGCGTTGATGTAACTCCTCGATCTTTTGCTTGACGAGGGTGTCGGCGTGCTTGTACAAGACCGATCGTCCCAATTTCGCGCTGAACGCCTGATAGATTGCCGGGTCGCCGGCGAGGTGTCGGGCTTCTATCATCGAGCTGCAAGAGGGCAGGTCCGTTCGAGCCATCCGTACACAGTCATCAATAGAGCGGCAACAATGTCCTACGACGAACCCCACGTCCCAGAGAGTACTCAACACCGGATGGAGGATCGTGTCCAGATAGGTATCGGCCCTTCGGGGGTACACAAACATAAGATCGACGTCGGAGGCCGGATTCATCTCCCGCCGGCCATAGCCGCCCAGAGCGATCAGCGCGCACCCGTCGCTGCGCCGCCTCAACGTCGGATCACAGGCTGTTTCTGACAGTTGAAAGAGTGAGGTGACGACCGCATCAGTAAGTGTGGCGATGGATCGAACTACCGCCTGCCCGGTTCCCCCATTCCGATGGATCTCAAGAATCCGGGCCCGCTCATCGGCGATGAACCCTCTGAGGACCGAAATGAGACCGTTGGCCGCATGGCCGCCTTGCAGCAGGGAGTGCAGAGTGCCGGCCAGCGTTGAACACTCTACGGAGGCCGTGGGCGTATCGCCGGTAGGACTCGCGGCATTCGCCCCTCGGTGTCGCAGCAATGCGAAACGGCCCTTTGTGATGACCTGAAATCGTTTCATTGTCAATCCGTACTGGCGTTCTGAGCGTCGAATTGCGAGTTTTGTGTTTCGAGTTCTTCACTCAACACTCAACACTTGCAGTCTGCTGTTAGTATAGGCGGGCCTGCCGGACAGGGTCAAGGTGTATGTAAAGCCGTCAGCCATCAGCACTCAGCCGTCAACTCCGGACAAAACCGTGGGCACACCAGAAAAGCTGACAGTTGATAGCTTCCTTATGGGGCGTAGCCGTGCTAAATTAGGGCTGGCATCAAGAATCCTGGAGCCTATCCTGTGGGTTCATCAATGCCACTTGGATCATTGCCAACGACGTGATGATGGGCGAGGCAGTGTAGCGAGGCGCTGGAAAGGGGATAACCATGCTGGGGTTTCAGCTTGCGATTACCTTCCACCTTGTAGGGATTATTTTCTGGCTTGGCGGCTTGAGCGCCAGACTGGTCCTCCTCGCCTCTGCCCAGTCCGGCACCGAGGCGGGATGGCGATCCCAACTCTGCCGGCTCCAGCGAAAGATTCACTTGATGATGGAGACGCCCGGCTTTACGGTTGCCCTGATAGCCGGACTGTACTTGACCCATGCGACCAGGGTTACCCCGTCCCTGCCCTGGTTTAGGGCCAAGATTGCATTGATCCTCGGTATCATTGTGATCGGCCTGCTCACCTCACGCCAGTTTAAGACCTTCAACGCGAGCGGACGGGCAGGACACGCCATGGGACTCTTTGCCGGCCTTGTTGTCTTTACCCTGTTGACGCTGGTCGCCGTACTGACCAAATTTTGATAAAGGTCTCGTTACGCTCGAGATCCGCGATGACGCGGCCGTTACCCGTTCTCATGCTGACCCTGTTGCTTACCGGAGGGTGCGTGGAGGCGCTGGAAAACAGCCTCATCTTCTTCCCGGACAAGCGGATTGAAGCAACGCCGCACAACTTGGACTTGGCCTACGAAGAGATATCCTTTACGACCCAGGATGGGGTGCGTCTGAACGGCTGGTGGATTCCCGGGGCCGGGTCGCCCTTCACACTCCTCTGGTTCCACGGTAACGGCGGCAATATCAGCTATCGACTGGACAATATCAAGCGCCGCCATGATCTGCTGGGGACCAGCATCTTCATCTTCGACTATCGCGGGTATGGCCGGAGCGAAGGTCGGACGTCAGAGGAGGGAACCTATCGGGATGGTGATGCGGCAATCCGGTATCTGCGTAGTCGTGGGGACGTAGACCCCAATAAGATCGTCTTCCTTGGCGAATCGCTCGGGAGCGCCGTGGCGGTCGAGATGGCGATCCGGCACGGCTGTGCCGCCCTGGTCCTGGAGTCGCCCTTCCTCTCTATTGCGGAGATGGCGAAGGTGACCTTCCCGCTCCTCCCCATCGGCTCTTTCATCCAGACTAAATACGACACCCTCTCCAAGATCGGACAGGTCAGCGTTCCACTCCTGATCGTCCATGGCGACAGCGATGAGATCGTTCCGTTCCGGCATGGGCAACGCCTCTTTGAATCCGCGAACGAACCGAAGGAGTTCTACCGCATCAAGGACGCCCACCATAACGATCTCTACGTGGTGGGCGGCACGGCCTACCTGGAGACCCTCAACCGTTTCCTCAGTAGGATGATCGGGGATACACCCTCGCCGTAACCACCTTGTGTCATCTCCCTACTATTTCCGGTCTCGCCGGTGGCGTCAGTGGGAAACATATTGTAAAACAGCTCCCGCAGCCTGCGCCATCTGAGGCGGCCCAGATCCGCCCGCCGTGCAGCTCGACGAGCTGTTTCGTAAGCGCAAGGCCGAGGCCGGTTCCATGGTACTGCTTGGCGAGGGTGGGGTCCAGTTGGGTGAAGGGCTGAAAGAGCCTGGACAGGTTCTCCGCCGTGATCCCGATCCCGGTATCCGCCACGGCGATTTCTACGAACTCGCCAGGGTAGAGGGTATCGGGTATAGGGTTTAGGCGAGCGCCTTCACTAGACCCTATGTGTGCGGTGACCGTAATCCGGCCGCCTTCGGGGGTAAACTTGATGGCGTTGGAGAGAAGGTTGTAGATGATCTGTTTGAATCGGAGGGGGTCGGCAGTAAGGGGAACCAGGGCGGTGTCCGCGTGCAGCGTCAGCGTCAAGTGCTTCTGGTCGGCCAACGGCCGGATGTCGGCGAGGGCGGCCAAAATCGCTTTATCGATGTCGAAAGGCTCCGGGTGCAACTGGAGCTTACCCGCCTCGACTTTCGCGAGGTCAAGAAGATCGTTCGTGATGACGAGCAGGTGCTTACCGCCTGCCTGGATGTGGGTGAGGTGCCGGGCTTGCTGCTCATTGAGCGATCCGATGGCTGGGTTTCGCAGGAGCTCTGAGAAGCCGAGGATTGCGTTGAGCGGTGTCCGCAGCTCATGCGACATGTGGGTCAGGAACTCGGATTTGTGGCGGGAGGCCGCTTCAAGTTGCGCGTTCACCGCGCGCAGCTCTCGCGTCCGCTCATCGACGACGGCTTCGAGCTCGCCGGCGTGGCGTCGCTGTACCTCCTCACTCTGTTGCAGCGTGGCGATATCCTGTTTGATCGCGCGAACAATCACGATCCCAAGCCACACCGCGACGGCGATCACCAGCGCAATGAAACCGATCGTCGTGTCCTGCCCATTCCGTAACGCGCCGATGCGTGCCTGTAGCGCCCCTTCCAGGTCTATCATCGCTTGATCGAGCAGCGCGAACTGCCCGTCAATCGCCTGGGTGAATATCGCAAAGTAATCGGTCGGCGAATAGCTCAGCTTCTCGGCTTCCACCACCTGGGTTCTGGCCACATATGCCGCCCTCTGCGCGAGTATCATGCTTCCCTGTGCGATGTGGCTCAGACGGGTCTTCATCTGAGGGTTCAGCGCCATCGCCTTGTCTAACTCGCGCTCCATGTACTCGTGTTGCCTCTCGACATTGCTGATAAGACCGATCAGCGCGGTGCGATCCGCCAGGGTAATGCGCTTCTCCGCTAAAAGGAGCATACCGCGCGCCCGCGCCTGGCCGAGGAATTCGGTGAGGGTCGGCATGTGAACCAATAGCGCCATGGTGAGGTGGTAGTCATGACCGGTTGGGTCGTACGAGAGGCCGAAGTAATCCAACATCAGATCGAGCAGCTTCAGATTGTCGCTGATGAGTGCCGTATGGGCGGCAAAACTCTCCTCACCGGAGATCGAGCACGAGGAGACGCCGTTCGCAAGCCGCCTCCAGGCATCGAATGCCCCGCGCCAGGCGGCGGTGAGTCCGGGATCATGGATGTCGGACGTGACGATCGCATCAAACGCCTCAACCGTCTTGTCGGTTTCGGTTTGCTTGGCGGCGCGTTGCGCCTCCATTATCGTGTTGCCGCCCAGAACGCCGGCTGAGAGCCCCCGGTGCTGTTGCTGTAATTGCACCATCCTCAGTAGCGCTTTTGACGGTGCAATCCCGATATGCTTCAGGCCGGCCGATCGCAGCGCCCTGCTGCTTTGCACCATGTACATGGTCAGCGGCGCCGCCACCAGGGCAAGGCACACCAGTCCGAACCCGAGTAGCAATCTGGCTCTTATTGTCATGCGGTTAGTGCGCCACGACGAACGAATTGCACGGCGCCGATTTCACATCGTTGTGATTGTCTTCAACCGGCAGGAATGCTATCAGGTTTCTAATCGGCGGGGATCGTCTCCTCCGAGCAGATAGTATACACGACGACACACGTCGCAGCCAGTCTGTTATTCCGGGCTTGTCCCGGAATCCGATACGTTTCTGGATTCCCGCTTTCCGCTTCAGACATGCGGGAACAAGTTTCGCGGGAATGCCGTTCATTGTTGTGACTCTCGACCTACGTACAGGAGGTCGAGAATACGCCTCCGCTATGTGACCGTAACCCGCAAATAGAGGTCGCCGTGCGTTCCATCCCGGCCTTCAAGCCCTTTGCCCTTCAACCGCAGCCTGGTTCCGGATCGGGTGCCGGGAGGGATCGCCACCATCAGCTCTTCGATCTGGTCGCCCCGCATGAAGCTGACGCGCTTGCGCACGCCGGAAGCGGCCTCTTGAGCGGTAATGGTCAGATGATACCGGAGATTCTGGCCCCCCTCGGCGGAGTCTGAATCCCCGGCGCTCCACCGTTTCACCACGTCAAAGCCCGCCTTAAGCCCGCGTCCGATTACGGAAAGCAGGCCGCCTGATCCTGTTAGCTGATTGCTGTTCGCTGAGAGCTGAGCGCTGTCTTTCTTCACCGCCATGCGAGAGGCGCGTCGTCGGAGCACTCCGATCGGCGCGCCCATAAAGACGCCGCCGAAGACAAATCCGCGACTCCCGAAGAAGACCTGGCGCACGAAGGCGTCATCGAATCGGATGCCGGCTCTGGCGAATTCACGGTTCATCTCAGCAAAGATCGACGACATGGCAGGATTGGAGAAGAGATCCCGGAAGATCTCCTCCTGAGAGTACTGAAATCCACCTGCTTGGCCGCCCACCCCGGCCTGGGTCCCGCGAAAGGCATCGTACTGCCGTCGCTTGCCCTGATCCATCAGGACGGCATACGCTTCGCTGATCGCTTTGAATCGCTCCCCCGCTTTGGGATCTCCCGGATTCTTGTCGGGGTGGTGCTGGAGCGCGAGTCGCCGGTACGCCCTGCGCAGCTCCTCCTCCGTGGCCTGCTCCGTGACGCCGAGAGTAGTGTAATAGTCTTTCCCGTTATCGCGCATGCGGGCCATGTCTGTTACTCCGGCTTCGGGTACAGCGCAAGATAATCCTTGATGGCGTCGTGGGCGCTGCGGAACGCCAGGTCCTCCCACGGAATCCGGGTCGGGGGGAAGACCTGTGCATCGAGCGCTTCGTCCTTCGCGACAAGCTCGCCCCCAACCACGCGCGCCGCGTAGGCGACGATCACGACCCCTGAGTCCTCATAGGAGTAGACATTCAGGAGCCGGTCGATCTCGACATCAAGGTTGACCTCTTCTTTCGTTTCGCGAACGGCCGCCGCCTCGACCCGCTCGCCCTTATCGACGAAGCCGCCTGGAAAGACCCATTTGCCGTACGCCGGGGAGATCGCCCGCCGGACCAGTACGATCCCACCGTCAAGCGTAAACAGGGCGCCTGCCGCCACCTTTGGGTCAGGATACTGGATGAATGAGCAACCTTGACAGGCCGGCAGTTCCGGCCCGTCCGGCTTCAGCCGTCTGGGTGTAAGCGTCATCCCGCACCGCGGGCAATATCGGAACGAGTCGTCAGAGCGGTGCATATGGCCATGAGCGCGTTTGCCATCGCCGGACGCCTCGCGTTCCGATTGAGTTGCGCCCATCGGATCATCGCCATCCGATTCGGTGATCCGTTCCAGGATCACCTCGCCGATCTTCGGATGGACGCCCAGCGGCCGGGTAATCCGGTAGGTGATGCCGGGGTGCCGGCCGGCCGCCTGCCTGACAAGGTCGGGAATGCCGACAGCGACGTGCTTTCCCGCGCTGAGGAAGTACGGGTGGACGATCACCTCATCGGCCCCATCGGCAACGCAGGCATCAAACCCCTGCTGGATGGTCGGCTCCCCAAGCTCCATGTGGGCGTAGTGCACGATGCGCAGGCCGAACTGCTCCCCCATCAGGCCGGCGACCTTACGGAGCAGGTCGTTTGATCCTTCGCGGCGGCTACCATGATCAACGATAAGAAGGGCTTGTTTCATATACGCATAGTATACTACGCAGGATAGCAGGTGACAATCTTGCCCGCTAAGCGGACCTGTTCCAGCGCCAAAGTTTGACACACCTCCGGTGATTTTCTTAGAATACGTCATGGCCCAAGGGCCACCCATGCGTCATGAAAACCCCCCTTTATCGAAGGGGGGCAGACGCTCCTCTTTTTCCCCCTTTGGGAAAGGGGGATCGAAGGGGGTTTGTCCGAGGCTGACCGCTGAACGTTATTTTCAAAGGAATAGCTCCAACATGAAGATTCTTCGTCTGGAAGTGCCACACTGGCAACAATTTGACGGCCTGGTCCACGGCTTTCTTGGCCGTGTGAGCGGCCAGGATCGTTCGTCTAACGCCGCCTTTCGCCTGTCATCCGATAACGGCGACGACGCTGAAGCCGTCAAGTCCAACTGGTGCGAGTTAAAGATGGTGCTTCGTCTGCGCGACCTCGATATTATCACGGCCACGCAGGTTCACGGCAACGCGATCCTTCAGGTCTGCAGCGGGACCGGCAAACTAGCGGGGATCGGGGATGGGCTGATGACCGATGCGTCCAGCCTCTGCGTGGGGGTGATGGCGGCCGACTGCGTCCCGATCCTGTTCATGGAGCCAACGCGCAAGATTGCCGCCGCGGTCCATGCCGGATGGCGGGGGACGGCTGCGGGTATCGCCGCGCGGACGGTCGCGTCGATAGAAGAGGTGTATGGGATCGACTCCAACGCGCTTCATGTGGCAATGGGACCGTCGATCGGCCCTTGCTGTTACGAGGTGGGACCGGAGGTCGCAGCACAGATCGCAGCGAACTGGCGAGAGGAGTTAAGGGACGCCTGGAGGCCCGATGGGGTCAAGGGCCGCCTTGATCTGAGGGCTCTGAACGAGGCCCAGCTTCTCGGCGCGGGTATTCCTCAAATGCAGATCAGCAAGATCGGTCCCTGCACAGCCTGCCACATCAAAGATTTCTACTCCTACCGGAAAGAGGGAAAAAGCGGCCACCAATTAAGTTTCATTGGCTGGCGGGCGTAGCTACGCGATGCGATTCCGCACCGAATATCTGGTCTTCCATACCAAGCGGCAGCGCGACTACATCAACATCACCGGACAGATCGAGGCCGCGCTGAAGAAGAGCGGAGTCCAGGAGGGGATGATTCTGATCTCGGCGATGCACATTACCGCGTCCGTCTATGTCAACGACGCCGAGGATGGGCTAATCCAGGATATCGACGAGTGGCTCGAACGGCTGGCCCCTTATCGGGACGACTACCGGCACCATCGGACAGGTGAGATGAACGGAGACGCCCATCTAAAGAACCTTCTGCTGCACTATCAGGTCATCGTTCCCGTGACCGATGGCCGATTGGACCTTGGTCCGTGGCAGCAGATCTACTACGCAGAATTCGACGGCCAGCGCAAGAAGCGGGTGATCATTAAGGTGATGGGCGAATGAAACCTAAGGGCCTGAACCTCGATGGTTGCTCTGCTACTGTCGTTACGTCTTCAGCCGAGTTGCCTTCCGAGGGTCCACCCGGATGATCCCTTCGATGACATCAAAGTGGCTGTCGACACTGATAATGTGCTTCAGGCCATGGTTCAGCGCAGTGGCCGCATGGACCGCATCCCGGCTTGTTATCATAGCCCTATAGCGCGCGACGAGGTCGAAAGCGCGCTGCATGTCCGCAAGGGTGACCGGGAGGATCTCGCCACCGACTTGGTCTACGGCCAACCGAGCTAAGTGAAGACCTCTTTCCCCCTCCTCGATGGCACGATACCGATAGAGGATTTCCTGGAGCACCTCTGCGTTGGTCAGGGCCTCCAGCTCATCGAGGGCTACTCGTCTGAGAATCGCGACGCACGGCCCCTTCATGGGATGCTCTCGACCGGCCGCGTACATGAAGATGTTGGTGTCCAGGAACGATTTCACGGCCTCTTCCGGCTCCCTGCCTGTGCGGCGGGCAGCTCGGCGGTATGCTCACGCTCGATCTCGTCCTCCATCTCCGGCCACTCGGCCACGGGGAGCGACATGGCGGCGATCTCCTCGAAGGCCTTCCGCTTGGCTGCCTGGCGGGCCTCTATGAGCAGCTTGTCCACGACCGCCTCCCGCAGCAGGACACTGAGCGGCTTCCCGCGAGCCTTTACCAGCTTAAGAAGCGCTCGGTGCTGCTCATCAGTCAAGAGGATCTGAACTTTCTGGGTCAGGGTGGTCATCCGCTCAAGTTCCTCCAGTGTATTTCATACACTCTAATCGATAATACCTCACAGCGCTGAGTGTGTCCAGGAAAAGCGTGAGCGTGACACTCCGGATCAGGCGCTTTCTAAGGATTCGCGCTCCTGAAAATAGCGCTCGACGCGAGCGAGATCCTCTTCGGTGTCTACCCCTATGGTGTCGTACGGGGTCTCGACGACAGAGATCGGTATGCCATGCTCCAGGAACCGAAGCTGTTCAAGCTTCTCTGTCTGTTCCAACAGTGACGGCAGAAGCTGGTGGAAGCGTTGAAGCGCGGGTCCGGTATACGCATAGATGCCCAGGTGTTTGAAGTAGCCAATCTCAGCGATCCGGTCCCGGTTGTAGGGGATGGCATGGCGAGAGAAATAGAGCGCTCTTCCGTCGAGATCCGTTACGACCTTGACGCAGTTGGGGTTGTGCGCCTCCTCCGCCGTGATAAGGGTTTTTACCGTACCGACCTGGACAGAAGGATCTTTCAGGAATGACTGCAAGAGGACCTCAAGGTGCGCAGGCCTGATCATCGGCTCATCACCCTGGATATTGACATAGATATCGGCCGATAATGTCTGCATGACCTCGTGAATCCTGTCGGTCCCGGATGCATGGCAACTCGAGGTCATACGGACCTTCATCCGATTTCCGACACAGTAGTCATATACCTCCTTCGAATCGGTCGCAACCACCAGGTCATCCAACAACCCGCATCGGCTCGCGCGCGCAAAGACGTGATAGAGCATCGGCCGGCCACAGATCGGCCGAAGGACTTTACCCGGCAGCCTCGTCGAGGCTAGCCGCGCCGGGATAACGCCGACAATCGTTCTCTTTGCGTGATGCTGCATCGTGTCCTGGCTGCCACCCGCTATGATTTTTTCTCCGATACCTGGATAACCTCGTGCATCTCGAAGACGCTTCGACCTGCGAACATCTCCTTAGGCGCCGGGTTGGCGTGGGCCTGCTTGAACGATTCGCTCTGCATCCAGGCCTCGAATGCCGCCTCGCTCTCCCAATAGGTTAGGACCACGTAGCAATCACCCTGAAGAGGCCGGAGGACCTCGTTTCGGATGAATCCCGGCATTCGGTCAACCGCTCCAAGGCGCCGTTCGAACCGCTTCTCAAACTCCTGCTCGTATCCCTTCGTAATCGATACCCTGTTGGCCGTGACGATCATGGCGTCCCCCCTTTCACGACAACTCACCCTCGTTCGGCCGAATGATCAGCATCATAACTTGCTGCGGATGGGTCGTCAACGTGTCCCTCTTGGACCCAGAAACAGGACAAGAAATCCTTACCCTAGAAACCTTCGCGCGTCATTGCGAGCGACCAACGGGAGCGTGGCAATCTCAATGTTCCATCCTCCCTCGCGAGTTGCAGAAGGCGAAGATAAAAAACGGTTGGATTGCTTCGCCTGCGGTTCGCAATGACGGATAGATGCGATCTCTTAGCCGGGATGCGCTTGCATGAAGCGGTCAAGTTCAGTAATGAAGCGTCGTTTCTCATCGGCGCGCAAGAAGCTCGCCTCGAAGGCGTTCCTTGCGAGCGCATAGATATCATGCCGGGTCAGCCCAAGAGCCTTCTGCGAAGCCAGGAGATTTTCGGTGATATAGCCGCCGAAGTAGGCGGGATCGTCGGAATTCACGGTCACGCACAGCCCGAGATCGAGCAGCTTCTTGAGATTATGATTCTCCAGCGACTTGAAGACGCAGAGCTTGACGTTTGAAAGGGGACAGACGGTGAGAGGAATCCTTTCCCTGGCCAGTCGTTGAATTAGCGCTGGATCCTCAAGGCACCGGACGCCATGGTCTAACCGCGACACGTGGAGCAGGTCGAGTGCCTGCCGGATATAGTCCGGGGGACCCTCTTCCCCCGCGTGGGCGACGGTCAAATACCCCTCCGCTCTGGCCCGTTCAAACACCTCAACAAACTTGTTGGGGGGATGATTCAGCTCTGAGGAGTCTAATCCGACAGCCACAATCCAGTTTTTGAACCGGAGCGACGCCTCGAGCGTCAGCATCGCCGTATCCGCCTCCAGGTGGCGGAGAAAGCACATAATCAGCCTTGATGAAATGCCGAGTTGCGGGATGGCCTCTTCGAGAGCACGATGGATACCCCTGATCACCGTGTCAAATGGGACGCCCCGATCGGTGTGGGCCTGAGGATCAAAGAAGATTTCCGTGTGACGAACATGCTGCTGCGCGGCACGCTCAAGGTAGGCCCAGGTCAGATCGAAGAAATCCTGCTCATGAAGAAGCACCTCGACCCCTTCGTAATAAATATCCAAAAAAGACTGGAGGTTGTGAAAGCGGTAGGCTCGGCGAAGCTCCTCGACCGTGGCAAATCGAAGAGCCAGGTGATTGCGCCTGGCCAATTCATGCAGCAGCTCGGGTTCCAATGTGCCCTCAATATGCACATGCAGCTCTGCTTTCGGAAGATCGCGAATGAGTTGTTCCAGGTCATTAGTGTGGCTCATAAATTCGGCTCTTGTTTCGTGACGTCATTCCGGCCACGTCCGCGATAGCGGGCACGAGCCGGAATCCAGGAAATGCGAAGAGTTCTGGATTCCTGCTTTCGCGGAGATGACGATAAGAATGGATCTCCCCACGCAACAAGGATACATCACTGATCGCCTGTGTCTAGATTTTTTGAAGTGAATGAACCCTTGCCCACTTCTGAGGTGTGGACGTATAATTCGCCAAGCCTATCATTGTCCCAGGGATCTGATAGCGGATCAGGGGGAGGTTCTGATGCCGACGATTGTTGCTGCATCTCAGCTTGCGCGGATGGTCACTGACGCTCACGAGCGAACTCTCGGACTGGTTCAAGATCTGGCGGATACCCAACTGGTTGTTCCCCAAACGGAGATCGTCAATCCTTTCCTCTGGGAGCTTGGGCATACCGCCTTTTTTTATGATGTCTTTCTCCTGCGAACTCTCGGCGCCACCACGTTCCTTCTGGAAGGGGCGGAGAATGTCTACGACTCGTTCAAGATCGATCACTGCGACCGCTGGGGTCTGCCCCTGCCTTCGAGGGAGCACACCCTTGATTATAAGAACAGGGTGCTGGAGTCGGCCCTGAAGCATCTCGGTTCCCACCAGCCCGGCGCTGAAGAGACCTACCTGTATCTCCTCTCCGTGCTGCACGAAGACATGCACGGGGAGGCCTTCACCTACATGAGGCAGACCCTGGAGTATCCCGCCCCGGAACTCAGTCTCACTGGGAATGGGTCGAGCCCTCGCGAGATTGGTGGTGGCCCGTTGCCGGGCGACGTCGAGATTCCGGGAGGGATGTTTCAATTGGGCGCCACGCCTGATCTGCCCTTCGTATTCGACAATGAGAAATGGGCGCATCCCGTGGAGATCGCCCCGTTCAGGATTGCCAGGGCACCGGTGACCAACAGCGAATTCGATGAGTTTGTCGGGGATCAGGGCTACTTGCGGCGTGAGTTGTGGAGCCAACAAGGATGGATTTGGCGCACAAAAACGGGAGCGCAACGCCCGCTCTATTGGCATCGCGGGCCGAACGGCTGGCTACGCCGACATTTCGACCGGCTTGTTTCACTTGAAGCGCATGCCCCCATCCTTCACGTGAACTGGTACGAGGCGGAGGCGTACTGCCGGTGGGCAGGCAGAAGGCTTCCCACAGAGGCGGAGTGGGAAATGGCCGCCAGTGCAGAGCCCACCCCTGACGGCACACGCATCATCGGGCACAAGCGACGCTACCCCTGGGGAGATGGGCCGCCTTCTCCTGAGCACGCCAATCTGGATTCAACTATGTCGGGCTATGTCGATGTGGGCGCGTTTGCAGCCGGTGACAGCGCCTTCGGCTGTCGCCAGATGATCGGCAATATCTGGGAATGGACCGCGTCCCCCTTCTTTTCATTCCCCGGATTTACGGTCGATTCACCGTACAAAGAGTATTCGGCGCCCTGGTTTGGCTATCGCAAGGTCTTAAAGGGAGGGGCGTGGGCTACCCGATCGCGTCTGGTCCGCAACACTTTTCGTAACTTTTTTTTGCCGGACCGACGTGATGTCTTTGCAGGATTCCGCACCTGCGCCCTGTGATAGTTGAGTCGATTGAGTCGTCGAGTCTATTGGGTCTGTTGAGTTCACTCAATGAGCTCCACCAACTCAATACACTCAATGACCTAGTAGCACGGAAGAAACCAGCATGGACTTCAGCCTGACTCCGGAACATGAGGCCGTCCGCAACGCCACGCGGGAGTTCTGTCGCCGCGAGATCGGCCCGCATCTGCGCGACTGGGAACGGGCCGAGCAGATCCCCGCCGACCTCGTCTCCAAGATAGCCGCACAGGGCTTGCTGGGGCTTTGCATCCCGCGTCGCTATGGCGGATTGGGCTTGGATTACCTGAGTCTGGGTATCGTCAGTGAAGAGTTGGAGCGCGCCGATACCGCGTTTCGCGTCCTTATCGCTGTCCATCTTGGCCTCAACTCGCTGGCACTGTTCCAGTGGGGAAGCGAAGAGCAGAAGCAACGATACCTTGTCCCGCAGGCGCGCGGCGAGAAGCTGGCGGCGTTCGCCCTGACCGAACCGGACGCCGGAAGCGATGTCGCGGGCATCCGCGCGACCGCCCGGCGCGACGGCGGAAGCTACATCCTCAACGGCGAGAAGACCTGGATCAGCCTGGCCGACGTCGCCGACCATTTCCTGGTCTTTGCGTACACTGATCGTTCAGCCGGAGCGCGCGGTATCTCGGCGTTTATCGTCGAGCGCGGCTTTGAGGGAGTCAGCAGTTTCAGCATCCACCACAAGTTGGGCGGGCGGATCGGCAACACCGGCAGCATCGCGTTGCAGGATGCGCGCGTACCGGCCGATAACCGCATCGGCGCGGAAGGCGTAGGGCTCAAGATCGCCCTCAGCGCGCTGGACAATGGCCGCTATACAGTCGCAGCCGGCGCGGTCGGCCTGATGGAGGCATGTCTTGAGGCCAGTGTCGCGTACGCCGAGCAGCGGCAGAGCTTCGGACGCCCTATCGGGGAGCACCAACTGGTTCAGCAAAAGATCGCCCGCATGGTTGCCGGCCGCGACGTCGGACGGCTGTTGTATTACCAGGTCGGTTGGCTGAAGAATCAAGGGATGCGCTGCACGCGGGAGGTCAGCCTGGCCAAGTGGATCAACTGTGACAACGCCTTCCGGGCCGCTGACGACGCGGTCCAGATCCATGGGGCGTATGGCTACAGCGACGAGTTCCCGGTTGAACGCTACTTCCGCAACGCCCGAGGATCACTGATCTATGAAGGCACGCAGGAGATTCACCAGTTGATTCAGGCGGAGTATGCGCTGGGCCACCGTACCGACAAGTCCCTTTCGTGCCCCTTACCCCCTTACCCCTTTGCGGAGGACGCGTAGTGACCGGCGCCTTGGACGGCATTCGCGTTCTCGACCTGTCGCGACATCTGGCGGGACCTTACTGCGCGATGATGTTGGGCGACCTCGGCGCAGAGGTCATCAAGATCGAGCGCCCTGGCGTCGGCGATGAGTCGCGCCACTGGGGGCCGCCGTTCTTCGGCGGGGAGTCGGCCTATTACCTGTGCTGTAACCGCAACAAGCAGAGTCTCACGCTGAACCTCAAACACGAACGCGGCGTCGCCATTGCCCGCGAACTTGCGCGACGCAGCGATGTGGTGATCGAGAACTTTCGTGTCGGCGTCCTGGACCAACTCGGTGTGGGTTACGAGGACCTGAAGGCCATCAACCCGCGCCTGGTGTACTGCTCGATCAGCGGATTCGGATACACCGGCCCAGACCGGGAGTTAGGGGGCTACGACTTTCTCATTCAGAGTCGCGGCGGTCTGATGTCGATCACCGGCGAGCCCGATGGTTCGCCCATGAAGGTCGGAGTGGCCATTGCGGACATGACCGCCGGCCTGTTCGCAAGCAACGCCATCCTCGCCGCGCTGTTGGCCCGCGAGCGAACGGGCGCCGGGCAGCATCTCGACATCGCGCTCTATGATTCGCAGATCGCCTGCCTGGCGAACGCGGCGAGCAACTACCTCTGCTCAGGCGAGGTGCCGGGCCGTTGGGGTAATGCGCACGGGAGCATCGTGCCGTATGAAGCGTTTCAGGCGGCGGACGACTACCTGATCCTGGCCATCGGCAACGATGAGCAGTGGCAGCGGTTCTGCGCCGTAGCGGGCGTCGCCGCATGGGCCACGGATCCACGGTTCGCGGCCAATCCTGAGCGTGTGGCCAATCGAGCGGTGCTCGTCCCGCTGGTCCAGGGTCTGCTCCGCAGCAAGACGGTCGCCGAGTGGCTGCAACTGTGTGCTGACGCTGATGTGCCGGCCGGACCGGTCAATACGATCGACAAGGTCTTCGCGGACCCGCAGGTGGCTGCACGAGGGATGATCGTTCAGATGCCGCACCCGACGCTAGGGACCGTACGGCTGGCCGGTACGCCACTCAACCTCTCCGCAACGCCGGCGCAGATGCGCCTGTCGCCCCCGCTGCTTGGCGAGCACACCGACGCGATCCTCGCTCGTCTGCTTGCGTTGGATGAACGCGCCATTGCAGAGCTGCACCGGGATGGGGTCGTGTGAGGGGAATCGATAGATGATCGTTTTGCATTCCGGAGTCAATGACGGTCGAGTCCTTCTCTGGGGCGAAACGCTTGCACAATCGGAGACTGTTCTTCCCGGTAGGCGGTGCGGCCGAAAGCCGGAGGTCTCCTACCCCCTCATCGCGGAGTGTATCTGACCTAGAGCATCCTACCCCGATATGACCAGTGCAAAAGCTCGACAGGGTGCATGACCCGGACCTGAAGCCCTCGCTCTCTGATCCCCTTCTCGATCTGGAGGGAGCAGCCAGGGTTGCCGCTAACCACTACGTCGGCCCCCGTCGCCTTGATCCGATCGATCTTCCGATCGAGCAACTGCTGAGCCACGTCGTGGTGCAGCAGATTATAGGTCCCGGCGCTTCCACAGCAGAAGTCGGATTCTTTCAGCTCGACGAGCCGGAGCCCGGGGATCTGTGTGAGGAGTGCCCTTGGTTGCTGCCGAATCTTCTGGCCGTGCACCAGGTGGCCAGCGTCGTGATAGGTGACGGTCAGGTTCAGCATCTGGAGCTCGCCGCGCAGCGGGGTCTCTGCCAACAGCTCCGAGACATCCCGCACCCTTGCGCTGAAGCTGTCAGCCTTGTTGGTATAGGCTGGGTCCGTCCGGAACAGCTCCCCGTATTCCTTCATGGCTGAGCCGCACCCAGCTGCGTTCACGACGATGTAATCAACGTTGGCCGACTCGAAACAATCGATAATCCGCCTTGCCTTTATCTTTCCCTGCTCCCGCTCGCCCTCGTGAACCAGGAGCGAACCACAGCATTCTTGTTCCCTCGGGACGATCACCTCGTAGCCATTCTCGCTCAGCACCAGGACCGTGGCGGCATTCACGTGGGCAAAGAAGAACCGTTGGACACAGCCGAGCAGGAGCCCAACCCGCCCACGCCGCTGACCTTTGGCTGGTGTAACCTCGGGGAGCGCGTACAGGCGAGAATCCGGGATGGAAGGAAGAAGAGCCTCCATCCGGCCCAGACGACCAAAGAAGCCCAAGAGTCCTGAAGCCCTGATGAGCCGCTGCAAGCCCGACCTCTGATACAACCGAAGGAGGCTGGTGAGCATCTGCAAGCGACCGATATTGGTGAAGGTGTGCACGAGGACATGGCGGAATCGCCGCTCGGCAGCAGGGTACTGATAACTCCGCGCAATCTGGCCCCTGGTCGCCTCCATCAGGAGGCCAAACTTCACACCCGAAGGGCAGGCCGTCTCGCAGGCCCGGCAGAGGAGGCACAGATCCATGTGCCTGGCAAAGCTGTCGGAGATGCCGATCTTGCCTTCGGAGACAGTTCGGATGAGGTGGAGCCGTCCGCGCGGGCTGTCCATCTCGTTACCGAGGACGAGGTAGGTAGGACAGGTGGGCAGGCAGAACCCGCAGTGGACGCAGTCGAGAAAGAGTTCGGGATCAGGCGGATCGAATTGATCGAAGGCGCCGGCGCCGATCGTTTCTGTTGGCTGGCTCACCATCTGTTCAATAGATTTCGCCTCTTGCAGTATATTATTACTCAGAGCAAAAATCGCTTGTCTCCCCCTTTAGCAAAGGGGGGTAAGGGGGGTTTTGAACGATCGGGAAAACCCCCTCAGTCCCCCTTTTTAAAGGGGGAAGTTGCTGGAGATTCAGTTGTCTGCCTCGCCGACGTAGGCTTCGTGCAGCTTCACCGGCTCGGCGCGAACCTTTCTCAGCCGTAAGTTGAGCAGTTCTACAACGATCGAGAACGCCATCGCAAAGTAGATGTACCCTTTGGGAATATGCTGATGCAGACCCTCGACGATGAGGGTAAAGCCGATGAGCAGGAGAAAACTCAACGCCAGCATTTTGATGGTGGGATGACGATCCACAAAACTGCTGATCGGCCCGGCGGACACAATCATCACGCCTGCTGCGATGATGACGGCGGCGATCATGATCGTCAGTCGGTCGACCATGCCGACGGCGGTAATCACCGAATCGAGCGAAAAGACGACATCCAGCAGGAGTATCTGCACAATGACGCCGGCAAACGAGGGGTGGACGTGGGCCGAAGCGTGTCCCTCGGCGCCCTCTAGTTTTTGGTGAATCTCATGTGTACTCTTCCCCAACAAAAACAGGCCGCCGAGAATGAGGATGATGTCCCGCCCGGATATCTCATACGTGAGCACCGAAAACAGCGGTTCGGTGAGACCGATGATCCATGAAAGCGAGAGCAGAAGCAGGACGCGCGAGATGATTGCCAGTCCCAGGCCGATGGTACGCGCCCGGTCTTGCTGATGGGCGGGAAGTTTCCCGGCTAGAATCGAAATGAAGATGACGTTGTCAACACCGAGAACGAGTTCAAGTACGACGAGCGTAATAAATGCGATCCATGTTTGGGGGTCAGCGAGCCAATCCATATGCCGATTCTCCTGGCCGTCAGCGGACAGCTACGCAGGACCTCGCGGGTCCCGATCAGTGTACTCGCCTAAGCGATGACGATAAGGTTATTGCCGGTGAAAAACTCGGCCCCCGCTATCACTCTGCTTGATTGTCGCCAATATAGTCTCACGTTCTAATGGGGTCAAGGATTCATGCGGCATCATCTTTGCTGTAGCGCTTTTGCTCCACCCACCCTATACTAAGAGTCAATTGTAAGCGGCCCTCATTTCGTCACCATTGGACAGATGCCGGATTCCATATGACTTGAAACGTGGAATGTGGCATCTGGAACTTTGGACATAGAACGTAGAACGAGGTTTTGGACTATGAACCAGAGCGTTGCTCCACCGCTTGCCGGCTTGACCGGCCTTACCGTAGTCTCCTTTGAGAGTCGCCTGGCTGCTCCGATGGCCGACCTGATCAGCCGTCAAGGGGGTATTCCTGTCTCTGCGCCTGCGCTCCGCGAAATCCCATGTACGGAACATGCGGAAGCCAACGAGTTTGCAAAGGCATTACTGGCCGGCCGGATCGATATGGTTGTATGGCTGACCGGCGTGGGCGCCCGCGCCTTGCTGACCGCTGTGGAAGGGACCGTTTCGCGCGCGGAGTGTCTGGCAGCCCTGAGCCGAATCCCAACCATTGCCCTTGGTCCAAAACCCCAAGCGGTTCTACGGGAACTGGGTATCCCGATTACGCTGGCTGTTCCGGAGCCGAACACCTGGCGCGAGATTCTGACGGCTATCGACAGCGCGGCTATCCCTCTGCTTGGTCGACGGGTAGCGGTCCAGGAATACGGTCGCAGCAACCCGGAGCTGATTGCGGGACTGCAGACGCGCGGCGCCAGTGTCCTGCGGGTTCCGGTCTACCAGTGGGCATTGCCCGAGGATTGTGGTCCTTTGCGGCAGGCGATCAAGGCTATTGCCAATCAGCAGGTCGATCTGGTCCTGTTTACGACCGCTGTACAGGCAGATCATCTGCTGCAGGTCGCGGCGGCGGACGGTCTGGAGGAGCCGCTGCGAACAGGATTACGCGATACGGTCGTTGCCTCAATCGGCCCCACCTGCAGCAAAGCACTCCGCGAACATGGCCTGACGGTCGACCTGGAGCCGGAGCATCCCAAAATGGGCCATCTGGTTCAGACGGCAGCGCGACACGCCCACGTGCTGCGGCGGATCAAGCGAGCCGGAACAGTGCAGGCGACCGGAGGCCGAAGACCGGAGACCGGAGGCGCGAATCTCTTGCAGGAGAGTCCGTTCCTGAAGGCCTGCCGCTTGGAGCCGGCCCCCTATACCCCGATCTGGATCATGCGGCAGGCCGGGCGCTACCTTCAGGAGTATCGGGAGATTCGAGGGAAGCTGTCGTTTCTGGAGCTGTGTCATCGACCTGATCTGGCGGCGGAGGTGACGGTCACGGCCGCCGAGCGGCTCGGTGTGGATGCCGCGATCATCTTCGGCGATATCCTCCTGGTGGTGGAGCCGATGGGGGTCGGGTTGGAGTTTACTAAGGGGGACGGTCCGGTCATCCATCATCCGATACGGTGCGGGGCCGACCTGAAACGGCTGCAACCGGTCGATGTGCAGGGATCGCTTTCGTTTCTCTTTGAAGCGGTGCGCCTAGCGCGCGCAGCGCTACCGGCGAATATCCCCCTCATTGGGTTCGCCGGGGCGCCGTTCACCCTGGCATCGTACCTGATCGAGGGCCGCGGGTCGCGCCAGTATCAACAGATCAAGACGCTCATGTACCGCGATCCCGCTGCGTGGCACGCCCTCATGGAACGGCTGTCCGATGTCGTATCCGACTACCTGAATGGTCAGATCGCCGCGGGGGTCCAAGTGGTGCAGTTATTCGATAGCTGGGTCGGCTGTCTGAGCCCTGACGACTATCGGGAGTTCGTCCTGCCCCACACGAAACGGGCTATCGCGCGACTTGTACCCGGCGTGCCGGTCATTCACTTCGGGACCGACACGACATCGCTGCTGCCGCTGATACGGGAGGCCGGCGGGAATGTGATCGGACTGGACTGGCGAGTGGATCTTGGGGAGGCCTGGGCCGGGCTAGGATATGAGGTCGGTGTACAGGGCAACCTGGATCCGGTGGCGCTATTCGCCGAACCCGATAAGATTCGCCGCCAGGCCGATCGGATTCTTGAGCGGGCAGCGAAACGACCAGGCCACATCTTCAATCTCGGTCATGGCATCCTCCCGCAAACCCCCGTAGACCACCTGCGCGTGCTCATCGACTATGTCCACGAAGCGACAGCAAGGTGACGTGGTCCCGCCGTGTGACGCCGTCCTGATGATCGCCTTTGGGGGTCCTACGAAGTCCGAGGAGATCCGCCCATTTCTCGCCAATGTGCTTCAGGGTGTACCGGTCCGACCGGAGCGGCTGGAGGAGGCGGCCCGTCACTACGAAGCGCTCGGTGGCCGGTCTCCCATCACTGAGTTGACCTTTGGGCAGGCGAAGAGCCTGGCTGCGCTGTTGGAGCGCGAGGGGTCGAGGCTGCCCGTCTATGTTGGGATGCGCTATTGGCATCCCTTCGTTACCGAGACGGTGGAGCAGATGGTTCGGGATGGCAGACGGCGTGCAGTCGCGTTGATCATGGCGGCACACGATTCCGGAGCGGCAGGCTGGAACAGATCGGTAGCGGCGGTAACCACCGCGCTTGACATTGCCGGTCCCAGCGCGCCGAAAGTGGACTTCGCTCAGCCATGTTATGACCACCCGGATTTTATCACGGCGATGGCCGAGCGGGTTTACACGCAACTGCAGGCGATCCCCCATACTCACCGCCACGGAACGCCGCTGGTCTTTACGGCGCACAGCATCCCGGCTTCAATCGCCGCCTCATCGCCCTATGTGCAGCAACTCGAGACATCCTGCCGACTTGTGGCGGAGGTCTTGGGGCATCCCTGCTGGTTCCTGGCCTATCAGAGCCGCAGCGGCGATCCCAGAGAGCCGTGGCTTGAGCCCGATGTGGCCAACGTCCTGCGCACGCTCCATACCGAGGGCCACCGGTCGGTGGTGGTGGCCCCCATCGGCTTTGTATGCGATCACGTTGAGGTGCGCTACGATCTGGACGTGGAGGCCAAGGCGCTGGCCGACACGCTCGGGATCGATTTCAAGCGGGCCGGCACGGTGAACGATCATCCTCTGTATATCCGCACCCTGGCCGATCTGGTGCGTCGGCGTATGGCGCAGGGCTAGCGCACCCTCGACGGACGTCAATGGCGACGGAACAGCACAGCGGCAGCAGGCGTATCGTGGTGGTGGGGAGCGGCATCGCGGGTCTGGCTGCCGCCTATCGGCTGCAGGAGCGGTGCGAGCAGGACGGCCCGCCTTGCGAGGTGCGCGTATTGGAGGCCGCTGCACGGCCCGGCGGTGCGATCAGTACCACGCACCGGGATGGTTTTGTTCTTGAATCTGGGCCCGATACCATTTTCACCGATAAGCCGTGGGGATTGGATCTGATCAGACGCCTCGGTCTGAGCGAGCAGGTCATCGGGACCAATGAGGCGCACCGCCGGACCTTTGTTGTGCGGGACGGCGCACTGCACCCGCTGCCCGAAGGGTTCGCCTTGATGGGGCCGACCAAGCCTTGGCCGTTTCTGCAATCAGGGCTGCTGTCATGGCGCGGCAAGGCAAGGGCGGCTCTGGACCTGGTACTGCCGCGAGGGGGACCATCCGACGACGAGAGCCTGGCGTCGTTCGTTCGGCGTCGTTTCGGACAGGAGTTTCTCGATCGGCTGGCCCAACCGATGATCGGTGGAATCTATGGCGCCGACCCGGAGCGGTTGAGTCTGCGCGCTACCTTCCCGCAGTTTCTGCAGATGGAAGCGACGCATCGCAGCGTGATCCTCGGCCTGCGACGAATGCGCCCCGCCGGCCGCGGCGTAGGTCATACCAGCAGCGGCCCGCGCTATGGCCTGTTTGTCACGCTGGATCACGGGCTGCAGGCCCTCGTCGATGCCATGGTAAAAAGGCTGCCGGCTGGGACGCTGCGTCTCCGCGCGCCGGTTGATAGAATCGCGCACACAGAGCAAGGCTGGACCGTTCGACTTGGAGACGGCGCGAGCCTGCAGGCCGATGGCCTTATTCTCGCCGTCCCCGCATTTGAGATTGCCAGGCTTACCCACGACCTGGACCAAGACCTGGCTCGTCAGCTCGAGGCCATGCCCTACGCCTCTTCGGTCACGATCAATCTGGCCTATCGTAGAGAGGCGATCCACCATCCGCTCGACGGGTTTGGATTTGTGGTGCCGGCCTGCGAGGGGCGCACCATCATTGCCTGTTCGTTCAGCAGCGTGAAGTTCGCTCATCGGGCGCCGGCCGGTCACGTCCTGCTGCGTGCCTTCGCGGGCGGCGCGCTGCAGCCGGAGCCGTTCACCTGGGATGACGAGACGCTGCTGAGCGCAGTGCGCCGCGATCTGGAGGAGCTGCTGGCGATTCACGCGCCGCCTTTGTGGAGCCAGTTGGTCCGACATCCTCGTGTGATGCCCCAGTACCAGGTCGGCCACCTGGGCCGGTTGGCGGCGCTCGAAGAGACGCTTCGGCGGTGGCCGACCCTCAAGCTGACCGGTAACGCCTACAGAGGTGTCGGTGTGCCGGATGTGGTTCACAGCGGGGAGACGGCCGCCGATTCATTATTGGCAGAGCTGGCCCCGTCACCGACCGAGCCGACCCCCGCTTGTACCGAAGGCGATTCTCGCCTATAATCTTGTACTCCGGGGCCAAATACGAATGGGCAAGTCGATCCAGCGAGTGACCCAGCCGTAAGCGCGAATAAGGAGATCACCTATGCACGCAAGAAAGATCGTTATCCTGTGTGGGTTCATGGCCGCTATAATCTTCAGTGCGGGTTGCGCGACCACGCTGTCGAAGGTCGCCTATATCGTCTCGGAAGATCAGGGAACAACCTCGGTTCTGGTTCAGAACGCCGATGGCAGTAATCCCGTCCGCGTTCCGGGCCTGTCCGGGGTAATCTCGGAGATTGCCATATCGCCTAGTGGCCAGCGGCTGGCCTATGTGATTGGCGGAACCACCACCGGCCTCGAACAGGTGTTTGTCGCCGAACTGGATGAACACAGTAACATCGTAGGGGTCAGACGCAACGTTTCGGATGAACTGCCGACCGCGAGAAGCTTCTCGCCGAAGTTTCTCGACGACAATCATCTCCTGTATCTTTCGGAGAACCAGGGTGACCGGATTCTGGTTCTGATAGATTTACTCACCGGAGGTAAGCAGAAGATCTCCGCGATCAGCGGAACGATCGACACGGTGATCCGGTACAACATTGACGACAAAGACGCCCTCTTTTTTGGGCTGAACAAGGAGATGCGACGATTTGACCTTCCGACCGGGCCGCTTCGGTCGGTTGTGGCGAATACGGGGAGCGTCTCCGCGCTGACCTATGAGAAGATGGGGATTTTTGAGAATTCCCTTATTTTTAGTACTCAGGTCACTCCCGAGGAACGGGTCATCTCACACATGCGTCTGGATGGAACAGGGCTCAAGGTTGTTGCTGAGGTCCCCTCTGAACTGGTTTTTTCGATCATTAGGCTGGCGCAGGAACCGGCATCGCGGGTCCAGCGATTCGGTCTGTTTGACTTCACTCTGGTGACAAGGCCCGAGGACGAGGCAGACCTGATTACGCTGGAAGGCTACGAGATAACCGCACAGAAGATCACTGAACGGCACCTCTTCTGGGTCGTGCGAGATCTGCGGAGCCCGGACCTGGTCCGTGCGGTCTACGCGGCGAAGGGCTTAGAGGATCTTAGAACAGGGGCCCACGGAAGATCGGTCTACCTCGCATCGACGGGGAACATGCTGGTCTGGTATGATCCTGCCAACAAAAAGATATGGGGCGTGCCGATCGACCAGATCGGCGAGAATCCGGTCGATCTCTCGGCCGGCGTAACCAGAGTGGCCAATCGTCCTTTTTCGATTTCAGCAAACAATATCGGTGTAGTTACTGAAGAGGGGAAGCTCTATTTACTTTCAACCAACCGCACGTCGCTGCCCCGCTTGTTGGGGCAGGGAATTCACATGAGCATCACCCGCCCGTGACTCGCCTCCACGTCGCGAGGGGAGAATGCAGGCAAAGGGCGCTGTATAGTTGAGGAGGGAGTGATGACGTTCGATCCGAGACATAAGAGCCGTACGCTGTTGGATGGGCCGGATCGCGCGCCGGCACGGGCGATGCTCAAGGCCATCGGTTTCAAGGACGAAGATCTTACGCGACCGCTCGTCGGCGTGGCCCACTGCTGGATCGAGGTGATGCCCTGCAACATCAACCACCGGGCGCTGGCCGAGCGGGTCAAGGCAGGCATTCGGGCGGCCGGTGGAACCCCGATCGAGTATAACACGATCGGGATCTCCGACGGAATCTCCATGGGCACCGAAGGGATGAAGACGTCCCTGGTGAGCCGGGAGGTTGTAGCCGACTCCGTCGAATTGGTGGCCAGAGGACACCTATTTGACGGCTTAGTCGCCATCTCCGGCTGTGATAAAACGATTCCTGGTACGGTCATGGCGTTGACTCGTCTGAATATCCCTGGCCTCATGCTCTATAGCGGCTCTACCGCCTTCGGCGAATACGATGGTCGCCATCTCACGATCCAGGATGTCTTTGAGGCGGTGGGTGCCTACAATGTCGGTAAGATGCCGTCCGAGGAGCTTCGTGCCATTGAGAACTGCGCCTGCCCAGGCGCCGGCGCCTGCGGCGGTCAGTTTACCGCCAACACCATGTCTACCGCCTTTGAGATGCTGGGCATCTCACCGATGGGCTGGAACGGCGTCCCGGCGACGGATGCCCAGAAGGAAGAGGTCGCCTTCGAGAGTGGGAAGCTGGTCATGGAGCTGCTGCGGCACGGCATCACACCCAAGCGGATCCTTACCCGTAACGCCTTTCGCAACGCCATCGCCGGTGTGATGGCTACGGGCGGATCTACCAACGCTGTGCTTCACCTGATCGCTGTGGCCAAAGCCGCCGGTGTCAAGCTGTCGTTGGACGATTTCGATCGGATCTCGAGAAAAACTCCGCTCCTGGCTGACCTGAAGCCGTGGGGACGCTTTACTGCCCCGGACATGTACATGGCGGGCGGCATGCCGGTGGTGGCTAAACGCCTGCTTGATGCCGGCCTCCTGTATGCCGACGAGCTGACGGTCACCGGTAAGACGATCGGGAAGGAGGCGCGGGCTGCGCGCGAGACCCCGGGACAAGCGGTCATCTATCCGCTCCGGAAGCCGATCAAACCGACCGGAGGGATGGTCATCCTGAGAGGTAATCTTGCGCCGGACGGGTGCGTGGCGAAGGTCGCCGGTCATGAGCGGATGGTCCATCGCGGCCCGGCGCGGGTCTTTAACCGGGAGGAGGACGCTTTCATCGCCGTCAAGGCCGGGAAGGTCAAGGCGGGTGACGTCGTCGTGATCCGCTACGAGGGGCCCAAGGGCGGGCCGGGGATGCGCGAGATGCTTGGGGTCACCGGGGCGCTTGCCGGTGCTGGCCTTCTGGACTCCGTAGCCTTGATGACGGATGGGCGGTTCTCGGGCGCGACGCATGGCCTGATGATCGGGCACATCGCGCCTGAGGCGGCGGTGGGCGGACCGATCGCCGCACTGCGCACGGGGGACACCGTCCTCCTCGACATCAACAAGCGTCGCCTCGACGTCGAACTATCGGCCGCCGAATTGAAACGGCGGCTCCGAACATGGAAGCCACCCGCTCCCCGCTATAAGAGCGGTGTTATGGCCAAGTACGCCCGCACGGTCTCGTCGGCGTCGGAGGGCGCCGTTACCGATTGAGAAGCTGTCAGCACCAGGCGCAAAAGGCTGAAGGTAGATAGACTGAAGGTTTCGAGAATTCTTAAGCCTTCAGTCTTCAGCCTGACCACCTGCTTTTAACGTTGAGGGCTGCTGTTAAAATGGAATGGCTCTGGAGTCTCTTTCACACCGTCTATGATGTAGAAGGCCTGGTCCGCGTCGGCGGCCTCATGGCGCTTATCGTCATCGTCTTTGCGGAGACCGGCCTTCTGATCGGCTTTTTTCTGCCCGGTGACTCTCTGCTGGTTACGGCTGGACTGTTCGCGGTCAGCGGCCATCTGGAACTGTGGAGTCTGTTCCTGTTTGTCAGCCTGGCCGCTATTGTGGGCGATGCAGTCGGCTACTTTATTGGGGTGAGAACCGGTCCCAGAATCTTCTCCAGAGAAGATTCCCTCCTCTTTCACAAGAAACACCTCATCAGTACCAAAGAGTTCTACGATCGCCATGGCGGCATCACCATCGTTCTTGCCCGGTTCATGCCGATCCTCCGCACCTTTGCGCCCGTCGTGGCGGGGGTCGGCAATATGCAGTACGGTCGATTCGCCCTCTATAACGTGATGGGTGGGATCGGATGGGTCGTCAGCATGACCTCCATCGGCTATTTCCTGGGTAAGACCATCCCGGATATCGATCGATATATCCACGTGGTCATTGCCGCAGTGATCCTACTTTCCTTGATTCCCGGGGTGATCGCATTTCTGCGAAGCAGGCGGCGGGTTCGCACGCTTTCTCTATAGCCCCCCATGGGTACGGAAGCCATGAGCCTTCAGCGGTCAGCTATCAGCTTTTTCAGTCCGTTCTCTGCTTTTTATGAGGCCAAGAGATGAATTATGATCGTTAAACGCTAGTTATCGAACTTTTCTGGACTTTTCTCCAATGTGGCCTCACCCTGTCAATCTAGTGAGGCTGCTGTTTTTTTAGGCTTGCCTCGCTTCAAGAGGCGGGTTATCTTTACTCTGTACTCGCTCCACGCGAACCTCTCTTTGCGGACGATCATCCGAGACAATACCGATAGCGACGAGTTCTTTACCGTTTGGGACGCCGCAGTATAAGATTTTCCTGTCATCATGATGGCTGGGCCCGCCCTCTTCACGCGGTATCGATGATGGTTGACGGCAATGGATCTATATCTTAGCGAGAATGCCTTCGTCGGACTGTTGGTCTCGACGATCGAGGTCTATCGAAAGGAATGCTTCGGTGTGCTCCTGGGCCAGGTGACGTCCGACCGGGTTCTGGTCGATTTCGTCGTGCCGTACCAGACGGCCAACCGGAAGTTCCGCGAGGTACACGTCGATCTGATGCGGAGTCAACGGGTCGAGGAGGCCGTCAGGAGCACCTCGCGCTGGGAGTGTGTGGGCGACTACCACTCCCACCCGATGTACGGCACAGCCAGGGCGACCACGACGCTGAGTGCGGTCGATCGAAAGTTCTTCAAGGATGAGAATATCGCGATTGTCGTGGCCATTAACGATTCGGCGCGGCAGCAGCGGTGGAGCTACGTGCGGGGCGGTGGTGTGTCCGGCAGTATTAACGGGTACAATATCCGGATCGCAGGTTACCACAAGGCAAACGGGACCATCGAGCGAGCGCCGGTCCACTGCCCGTATGCCATTGGGTTTCAGGCCAAGGAGTTGAACAACAAGGAGTGAATGGTCGCCATGGCCATGCGCTCGCACGCGCAGCTCAAGGCACTCCTGGATGAGTTGTATCACCGCTATAGTCGGCCTGCCTTTCTCTCAACCGACCCTATCAGCATTCCCCATGAATATCGTTGCCCGGACGACCGCGAGATCGCAGCCTTCGTCGCCGCCTCTCTTGCCTATGGCAACGTCAAGCAGATCCACCGCAGCGCTACGGCCGCGCTCGAGGCGATGGGGAAGAGCCCGGCCCGGTTCATCCGGCGATTCGATCCAGCCCGGGATCCGGCGCGGCTCCGACACGTTGTCCACCGTTTCAACTCGGGTGTCGATCTGGCGATTCTCTGCTATCTCCTCTGTCAGGCGATTGCAACAGCAGGATCGCTTCAGGCCTTCTTTCTCAAAGGGCATGATCCCGTTCACGACGATATCGAGCCTGCCCTGACCAGCTTTGTTGAGCGGATGCTGTCGCTGGATGTCTCGCCGTTCTACCCTTCCGGCATACTTCCGGCAAAGGCCGGCGTCCGCTTCTTTTTCCCCTCGCCGGCGGGAGGGTCAGCCTGCAAGCGTCTCAATCTATTCTTGCGCTGGATGGTGCGTCGCGACGATGCGATCGATTTCGGGCTCTGGACAGAGGTCTCACCGGCGAAGCTGATCGTACCCCTCGATACGCATGTCGCGCGGATCGCGCGACAACTCGGCCTGACCAGGATCAAGCAGGCCAACTGGCGAATGGCCACAGAGGTGACGCGACGGCTCCGAGCGTTCGATCCAGAGGATCCCGTAAAGTACGACTTCGCCCTCTGCCGCCTCGGTATCCTGAAGCAGCCGATCCCAGACCACCGCCAAGCCCGGTTAACCTGACAGGTGTGAATAGGCTGTGAGATGCAGGCTCTAGTGGGCGCCGAATAACGCTTGACCACCGGATGAATATGTCGTACGGTATGACGTACGATTTCTGCTCTAGTCCGTCATTCCGTGCTTGACACGGAATCCAGTCGGGTTCTCTGGATACCGGCTTTCGCCGGCATGACAAACTTGCGGTAAGCCGCAAAGAATCGATTCTCTACAGATTGAAAGGACCGATATGACCAGCATCACAGCTACTGAGGCTCGAAAAAGACTGTACGCGCTCCTGGACGATGTCGCCGATTCCCATGAACCCATCCAGATCGCCGGCAAGCGCCATTCCGCAGTGCTCGTGTCGGAAGCCGACTGGCGCGCCATCCAGGAGACGCTGTACCTGGATGCCATCCCAGGAATGCGCGCCTCGATTCGCAAGGGCTTGAAAACCCCCGTCGAGAAGTGTCACGAGGAGCTTGATTGGTAAGATGGAAGCTCGTCTATACCGGCCAGGCGAGGCGTGATGCCAAGAAGCTGGCGCGTTCGGGACTTAAACTGCAAGCTGAGCGCCTCCTAAAAATCCTCGAACGGAATCCCTACCAGAATCCGCCTCCATTCGAACGACTCGTTGGGGACCTTGCCGGCGCCTTATCTCGCAGGATCAGCATTCAACATAGGCTCGTGTACCAAGTGCTAAACGACATCAAGACCGTCAAGATCATCCGTCTATGGACCCATTACGAATGACCCATCATCGTGCGTCGGCAATGACTGCGCCTGAAACATATTGGCAAGCTCCTCGAACGGCAGCATCGCTACAGACCTTGGAGTTCCAAGAACGTATTAGGCCGACCAGTCCAATATCGATAGCCTGACTAGGCTAATCGCTGGTTGAGCACGTAACTGATAGATGTGGGGGAGTTATGGCAGATCCTGTTAATGGTGGGGCTATAGGTGCGGAGAGCGGGAAGAGGGATATGAATGATGCTGACAAGATACCGTGCAACTGTTGCAGAGAGCTAATAACAAAATGGGCACCCGTGTGCTACCATTGCGGGAGAAATCAAAAACCTCTGATGCGCTATCTGACTGCGGCACCCGTGATGATATCTCTCACTTTAGTAGTGTTATCATGGTTTCAATTCTCTGAAGCTAGGCGTCAAAGACAAAGTGCTGATGTAGCCCTTCTTAGAGCAGAGGCCACCGAGCGTAGGGAGGAACAAATAGCGAAAGCCACCAATGCAGCACTTGGTAGAGCCGAGGCCGCCGAGCGCTGTGTAACCAAAATCGCGAAAACTGCGATTCCGATTTTTGAGTCTCTTTTAGAATCAAAAGGCACTTTCGGCACTTACTCGTCGAAGGAAATGGGGAAACTGCTAAAGCCATTTAAGAATGCAATAACTGAATGCTCAGAAAGCCGAACCGGGCCTGTAGAGACTTTATTAAAGAATTGACCTGCTGCGTGGTCCAGCTAATCGCGTGATTTTCACGTACTGGATGACCTTGGTGTGGACCAAAGTGAAAGCCGAATCAGATTCTCTTATACCATACCCATGAAACAGGATGACATATTGCGGAATCTTTCGGCGCGGGCCGGTCGGGCGGTGGCCCATTACTGGGCAACCAGGGCTGCCCAACGAGACAGGCAGAAGCAGACCGGAAAGGCCGATCAGGGGCTGCGCAGCGCTGTGACCGGCGGAGCGCAGATGGATGGATTCATTGACCTCTTCACCGAACTCATTACGGCCGCCGGGATACCTGCGCGGTACATCTTTCGGAGCAAGGACGTGGAGCTTCCGGGATTCTTCCGTCCCACCAAGGAATGGGACCTGCTCGTCATCCGCGAGAAAACGCTACTCATTGCCATTGAAGCTAAGTCACAGGTCGGACCGTCGTTCGGCAACAACTTCAACAACCGAACCGAGGAGGCGATGGGAAGCGCGCTCGACCTCTGGACCGCGTATCGGGAACATGCCTACCTCGCAAGTCCTCAACCGTTCCTCGGCTACTTCTTCATGTTGGAGGACTGCGATGCCTCCAACAACCCGGTGAAAGTGCGGGAACCGCACTTCAAGGTTTTTCCGGAGTTTGTCGGCGCGTCGTATTGTCGTCGGTACGAACTCTTCTGCCGAAAGCTTGTGCTTGAGCGATACTACACAACATCAGCGTTCATCACCTCGACGGCCAGCGACGGTAGCAGGGGCCTGTTTTCAACGCCGGCGGACGACCTCTCGCTTGAGCGTTTCGCCAAGATTCTTGTCGGCCATTTGGCGGCCTTTGTGTGACCAGATGGGAACAACGATGCACAGGCTGATCAACGGGGATTCGCGGGACCTCTCGTTCCTGCCGGACGCATCAGTCCATCTTATCGTCACGTCACCGCCGTACTGGAATCTCAAGCGGTATAACGAGAATCCGGACCAGCTTGGGCACATTCAGGAGTACGAAGCCTTCCTGTTTGAGTTGGAGAAGGTCTGGCGGCATGTCTACCGAATTCTCGTGCCCGGCGGTCGTTTAGTCTGCGTGGTCGGAGATGTGTGCGTTGCTCGGCGCGATTTTGGCCGGCACCTGGTTTTTCCACTGCATGCCGATATTTGCGTCGTATGCCGGCGGATCGGATTTGATAACTTAAACCCGATCATCTGGCACAAGATCGCTAACGCCTCCTATGAAGTTGAGAACGGGTCCAAGTTTCTTGGGAAGCCGTACGAGCCGAACGCCATCATCAAGAATGATATGGAATTCATCCTGATGCAGCGAAAACCCGGCGGGTACAGAAAGCCAACGAATCAACAGCGTGATGCAAGCCGAATCCGGAAAGATGACTTTGGCCAATGGTTTCAGCAGATATGGACTATCCCAGGCGCTTCGACTAAACAGCATCCCGCACCGTTCCCATTGGAACTTGCCACCCGTCTGATTCGTATGTTCTCCTTCACGGGCGACACCGTCTTAGATCCTTTTTGCGGTTCCGGGACCACAATGATTGCGGCTCTGCGGACAGGCCGAAACAGCATCGGCGTTGAGATCGATCCGGAGTATTGCCGAATGGCTGCACGCTACCTCAAAGCTGAGGCCGGCGATCTTTTCTCGACCGTCCAGCTCCTGTTTGAAAAGACGGCCACCGAAACAGCGAGCCTTGTCAAGGAAGATCACGCTCTCTACGAAGTTCGACCAGCGAGGAAAAAACTCGAATAGGCCAACAAGCACATGCGGCGGGCGGTGGTGATGGCCGGGTTAACGCTCCAGGGCCAGGACGCTGAGTATTTCATTATGGAGCAGGCTGTTACTGGCTACAATCTGTGGATTCGAAAGGACATATGGTCTGCCGCGAAGATCGGTGACCCGCCCGCCCGCCTCTGTTGCCATCAGCGAACCCGCCGCTATGTGCGGATACAGCTTCATCTCCCGGAAACCGTCGAACCGTTCGGCAGCCATATAGCACAGGTCGAATGTCGGTACGCGCCAAGGTCGGCGTAACCATCCATCGATAAAGCTGAAGATCATCATAGTGGTGTGACGCCGAATGGATCGTGTGACCGGACTCTTCCCGCTCTGGGCAGTGCTTATCTCGGCTGCCGCTATCGTTTATCCTGCGCCGTTGATCCCGCTCAAATGGGCGATTGTGCCGCTGTTGGGGGTCGTCATGTTCGGCATGGGTGTGACGCTGACGCCGCGCGATTTCACGGCCATCATGAAGCGGCCCCTCACTATCGCCCTCGGTGTGGTCTTACAGTTTCTTCTGATGCCTTTGATCGGGTGGCTGTTGACCCGGCTCCTCTCCCTCCCATTATCCCTGGCGGTGGGCGTCATCTTGGTGGGCGCGGCGCCTGGCGGGACCGCCTCGAATGTGATTACCTATCTGGCAAGGGGCGATGTGGCGCTCTCCATCACCCTAACCTCAATATCGACCATACTGGCCGTGGTGATGACGCCGCTGCTCACCTGGCTGTACATCGGGCAGTTGGTCGCCGTGCCTACCGGCGATATGCTGCTCAGTATCCTGGAGATTATCCTGGTCCCAGTGGCGTGTGGCATCTTCGTCAATGCGCGATGGGGCGGTCGACTGGGGAGTGTAAAGCGGCTGTTCCCCCTCATTTCTATCGTCGGGATCGTCCTCATCATCGGAGTGATTGTTGCGCTGAATCAATCGCAACTGTCCACGCTGGTCGTTCCCGTCGTTATCGCCGTGATTCTACACAACCTCTTGGGGCTGACAGGCGGGTACATGGTCCCCAAAGCGTTCGGGTTCGACTCTACCATCTGCCGAACGATTGCCATCGAGGTCGGCATGCAGAATTCTGGGCTGGCCGTGGCGCTGGCTGTCAAATATTTTTCGCCTGCCGCGGCGCTTCCTGGCGCCCTCTTCAGCATCTGGCATAACCTGTCAGGCGCGGCGCTGGCAAGCGTCTGGTCCCGAACCGGCCGACCGAGATAGGACACTGGTCCTCACATGGTCGCGATGCAGCGCCGTCATGTACTTCTTCGTACTCCCACCGATATGAGGCCCCACACGGTTTGGTCAGAACCCACTCGCCAAGGCACAGTTTTTGCTTGCACTTTAGGCGCCCAATAAGGTAGACCTCAATGCAGACCATAAGCTAGCCGAAGCTGAACCGGGCGTAAGTTCATTGAGGAGCCCCGCGCATGAGCCCGAAAATCGCTATCGACCGCGACCAGATCGCCGACTTCTGCCGTCGTCACCATATCCGCAAGCTGGCACTCTTCGGCTCCGTACTTCGAGACGATTTCAGGCCGGACAGCGATGTCGATGTGCTGGTGGAGTTCGAGCCAGGGCACGTTCCAGGGCTAAGGTTTATTCAGATGCAAAACGAGCTTTCAACGATATTGGGAGGGTGGACGGTTGATCTTGTCACGCCCAAATTCCTTAACAAGCGTGTCCGTGGTCGCGTGCTTGCCGACGCGGAGATACAATATGCAAAAGGATGACCTCGTCTATCTTGGTCACATGTTGGACACCGCCCGCAAAGCGTTCGATAAAACACGCGGGAAGGGCCGGCTGGATTATGACGGTGATGAGAATCTGCGTCTGGCTTTAGCCCACTTGATCCAGATTATCGGTGAGGCGGCCAGGCGTGTTTCGTCGGAAGGGCGTACATCACACCCGGAAATTCCTTGGTCAGACATCATGGGGATGCGCCATAAGGTTGTCCACGATTACCTGGACGTGGATGAGGACATCGTTTGGGAAGTGGTGACGAGCGATCTACCGAGTCTTGTGAGCGCCTTGGAGAGGATTGTCCCACCCGAAGAGGTCGGTGCATGAGCGACCATATCACTATCCACTGTGATATGGTTACCAGGCCTGAATGGCTGAACTTGCGTGGGGAGAACGGATGAGTAAAGCCTGAAAGGCTCAAGCTGAAAGATCTGGGGTGGACGAGTTTCCTGGGTCTGCTCCCCCAAGGAAAACCGAGGTCAAGATCACGCCTGCCAAGGGAAGGCCGATGCTGACCTGGGTTGGGAAGCGGCCGCTCTCGTTCGTCACTGCCTTCCCCGCTCAGCATGTGGCGACCTTCGCGCCGCCCCAATCATCGACATGCTCGGCGAAGGGGCCCTAGTCACGCTGCAGACGAAGGGACGCTAGTCTTGCTGTCTCAATTGGCCAGTCAGAAGATCAGTTGTTTTCCTCTTCCCAACTGGCCTCGATTCTCTCTCTTGTGCTACATGCCGATGGAATCCCTATTGTCGACAGTAATCAAGGCTACCGATTAGGAGACATTAGGAGACAGCAATATTCTCGGAGGCGATGTTTGCATGATATTTCAGGTTAGCCCCCATTTTACAAGTAAGAAGCTTAGCTCAGGCAGTCTTGAAGACAGGATCGATATCTATGAAGATCGCATTAAGGGATGGTTTCTCAACCCCGCGCGATCCTTGCTGGCTGTACCCAACTCGGAGCTGGCAGTCCTTCAGCTTTCAATCGGATACTTCGAAGGCTACGCAATCTACCGTAACGGTTCCGATAGCAGGCGCCACTCAAAGAAGTTCTTCTGCCAGGCATTCATGGAGGCCTTTCCCTACTCGAGACGTGGAACGGTACAAGGAATAGACCCGTCTCTGGATCTCATAGAGAAGCTGCCAGTTTTCCTCTATGAGGAGGCTCGGTGTGGGCTTTTTCACGACGGAATGATAGGACGTAGGATCGTGCTGGCTTCCTCCTCGGCACCAATATCGGTCTCAGCCCATAAGATTACTGGAGACGTCGGAGCGATCGTCATTGATCCAAGAAAATTTTTAGAGGCTGTGGAGGCGCATTTTACCGCCTATACCGCTAAACTTCGCGATCGCAATAACCCGGAACTACGAGCGAATTTCAACGCAGCTTGGGAATTGAAGAATCCTCCAGTGCCTCTTCGCTTTCCTCTGGGTGGTATCCCATGAGGTGTTGGCTATTTAGCGGGTGCCAACCTCTCTAACCATCAGCCTAAGTTTAAGTCGCGATAGGTTGCTAGGTTATAGTTGCTGGCGGAAGGGTGTGGCGTAGCCGGTCATTTCGAGATACCCCACGCCGGAGATCGGTCGGTCACCCACAGTCCCCGACACTGAAACCGATCCCTCCCAGTAGGTCACCAGAGTGCTGCCTCTCGTGTCCAGCTCCTGATCGGGAAACGCTGCCTGCACCGACAGGTCGAGGCGGCGACTGGGGACCTGTATCCGCCAACGGATCGGGTATCGGCCGCTGCTCTTTGGACTCTGCCAGACCGCTTGCGGCGTGAGTTGGAAGGCGCTGAAGGGCAGATGCTCAATGCGCCCATCCGGATAGATCAGGCTGCCGCTCGAGTGGGGATCGGGGCGGCCATCCGTCAGACGGAGCTGATAGAGCATCAGTTCGACACCATCCTCAAGCTGGATCGCGAACCAGTCCCAACCTACCTGCGATTCTGTAAGTTGGCTACTCCCGAATTCGTGATCCATCCAGGTTGATCCGGTTACGGTTTGCCGCTTTCCTCCGAAGGTCAAGGTGCCGCCGGTAGTCATCCTTGTAAGTGAGTAGTAGTGGGAGGCATGGCCGAGCCCTTCCGCCTTTTGGCTTACACCCTGACTGCCATGGATGGCGGGCGGTTTCGTCAGGGTCAGGGTGAGATCGATCGCATACCCTTCCGCACTCGCGGTCACACGGTGAACCTTTCCATCTCCACCGGCTTCCCACTGGCCGTTCCAGACCTTGAACTCTTTAGTCAAAGCGCCGGCCGAATCCAGGGCGCCGCGGCTTCGACGCTCCCAGTATTGGAAGCGGCGGTGCGTGAGGTCCGAGATGGCGAAGTGGGCCAGATGCAGGTCGGACACCGCCCAGCGGGACCGGCTATTGCCACGCAGTACAGGATCGATGCCAACCCGAAAGAAGGTCAGTTGGTAACCGAACCGCTGTCCGTCCACAGTCTGTAGATGGCCGGAATAGTACCACCATTCGGTCTTGAAGTCGGGATGCGAGGCGTGGTCCCGCGGAAAGGCGAATCGATAGCCGGGAAGCGCCGGTCGGAAGGCCGCTTCTGCCGGCGTCCCGAGACCGCTGAGCAGATAGAGGAGCACTACTATCCCGATCCTGAACCCCTTATCCCTCATACGCTACCGCTGCTGCGATGTTCAGGCGGGCCGCCTGCCTGGCAGGCAGGTAGCCGGCCAGTAAGGCCGCGCCGAGTGTGATGATCGACGACTTGAGGACAACCCACCAGGAGAACTGAAACTGAATAGTCCAGCCGAACGACTGCTTATTGATGACATGGATCAGAATGAGCGACAACGCGATGCCGGCCAACAGGCCAAGCAGTTCGGCCCACAAGCCAAGGAGTCCCGCTTCTCCAAGGACAATTCGTAGAAGCTGCGCCCTCGTCGCCCCGACCGACCGCAGTACGCCGATCTCCCGACGGCGACTCAGGACCGAGGCCCACAAGACGTTGAAGATCCCGAGGATGCCCACCAGGATTGCGATCAGCTCCAGGGCGCGCGCTATCGCAAAGGTATTGTCAAAGATCTCCAGCACCCTGGCTTTCAACGCTCGATTCGAGTGGAGCACGATCGCGCCATCTTCGCCCGCAATCGCCAGAAGCTGCCGCCGCACAGCCGCCTCGTCGGCGCCCGGCTGAAGATAGATCGCCAGGATATCGGCTCCATATTCGCCCCCCATCCTCGCCCAGAGGCCCCGATCCATCACCACCTTGCCGCCATCGGTTGAGTAGTCATAGAAGACCCCGACAATCGGGAGTTCGACCCGACCTGAGGGGAGAACGAGAGGCAATCGGTTCCCCTCGGTGAGCCCTCTGGACAGCGCGAGGCTTTCCGAGATGATCACTCCGCCATCGGTCCTGGCGTGCTGAAGAACTGCAGCCGACTCCCCCTTCCTGAACAGGAGCCTGCCGTAACGCGCAAGTACCTCGAAGTCGCCCGCCGCGAGCAATCCGTCCTGTCCCAGCAATTCGACTCGCGTGCCGATGAACGGGTCAAGGGCGGCGATACCGGGGATCCTGGCGGCGCCCTCGATGAGGCTGTTCGGAAGCCTTGCCTGGCTCCCCTTCACGAAACGCGCAGCCGGCGACACGATGAGATCGGCCCGGATCGTCTGCTCCACCCATAGCTCCACCGTCCGCCGGAAGCTACCGATCATCAGGGTCAACCCAACCAGCATCGCAATAGCGGTCATCATCGCGGCGACTGCGACTGCGCTTCGCCCGACCTGCGAAGAGAGGTTGCTGGCCGCAAGCGTCAGCAGTGGAGCCCGGCTTCCCCCACAGAGGGCGTGAATGCCCACCCCGGTCAGGCGTAAGAGCTGGGGGGTGAAACAGGCGACCCCAAAGACGAGGCAAGCCAGAGAGAGATAACCGAAGAGGGGAGTACCACTAACCGGACCCGGGTGAGTCAGCAGGAACGAGGCGGTAAGCAGCAAGAGGCCGCACAGCAAAGCAAGCAGAGAGCGGCGCATCCAGGTCCTTTGAAAGGACCCGATCTGCATCGCGTCCTTCGGCGCGATCCGGCTCGCCGCATAGGCCGGCGCGAGGGAGGCCAACAGGGCGCCGACGCTTCCCAACCCGAGCGTTGTGAGTAGCAGGACCGGACTGACCTCGATCTCTTCTACCCGAAGGTAGGTATAGAGGGTTGAGACCGTCCTCGAGACGGTCTGCAGGAGTGCTCGGCCCAGCAGCAGCCCACCCCCGGCTCCAAGCAGCGAACCCAGCAGCCCAAGCGCCGCCCCTTCCGCGGCAAAGAGCGCGGCCAGTGCACCCCGCGTGAGCCCAAGTGAACGGAGGATGCCGATCTGACGCCGCCGCTCCAGGACCGAAAGGGAGACGGCATTGTAGACCAGGAAGAGGCTGACCAGCAGCGCGATCGCGCTCAGGGCGGTCAAGTTGAGACGAAACGCTCTGAGCATCTTCTCCACCTGGTGGCCTCGCCGATCCGGTCGCTGGACGGTCAGATACGTGGGAAGGACGTTCGCCAGGCGTGCCCTGATCTCGTCCAGCGGCACCCGCTCATCCGTCACCAGATCGATCCGATCGAGTCGCCCGATCTTCCCGAACGCCTCCTGGGCGGCAGCGATGTCCAGGATCGCGATATTGCCGTCGAAGGCCCTGGCCGGCCCTTGCGGGGCAAGTAGTCCCTTGATATTGAAACGCTGCCTCCTGGATCCGACCAGGAGGGTGAGGTGGCCACCTTTCTGCAGTCCGTGCGCCTCTGCAAACGCCGCAGTCACAAAGATTACGTTTGGGCTGAGCAGCTCCTCGATTTGAGGCGGACGATCGCTGGCCACCAGTCGGTATTCCCGAAACGGGTCTTCGGCAAATAGATCGACCCCGATCAGTACAAGGGCTTCGCCCGGCTGATCAGCGACGGCAGCGACCGTTTGTATGATCGGCGCGGCCGCCGACACCCCGTCCAGTCGTTGCACTGCCGGCAGGAGCCGCTCATCGACACCCAGTTCGCCACCGGAGATCTCCAGCGTGGCCCGACCTGCCACCAGATCAATGGCCCGCGTAAACGAACGCAGGACGCTCTCGTTGGTGGTTTGGATCGCAGTGAAGGTGGCGATGCCGATGGCGACACCCGTTACGGTGACCAGCACCCGGACCGGACTTGTCCATAAATGGCGAAGGATGGTGAGTCGCATGACAGACCAGGTATGCACGTCAGGATCCCTCGAGCCCCTCTATCCGTCCGTCACAGAGGGGGATGATCCGACCGGCCCTTCTCACAGCCTCCGGGCTGTGGGTGGCTAGGACGATCGTCTGACCGTAATCCTGATACAGCTCCTCGAGCAGATCCAGGACCGCGCTGCCTGCCACCGAATCCAGGTTTCCGGTCGGCTCGTCGGCCAGGACAACCCGCGGCTCGGCCACGATCGCTCGGGCTATGGCCACCCGCTGCTGTTCCCCGCCGGACAGCTCATGGGGCCAGTGCTCCGCGCGATGTACCAAACCTACCCGTTGCAGCCCACGCTCAACGCGCCGTTCGACGTCAGCGCGCTGCACCCCATCCAGCAGCAGAGGCAGGGCGACGTTTTCTCTGGCGGTGAGTGTCGGTAGCAGGTTAAAAAACTGGTAGACGATCCCAACCCTACTCCGGCGAAGCCGCGTCAGGCTATCGTCGGACAGGCGATCCAGGCGCTCTCCATCAAGCCATACCTCACCCGACGTCGGCCGGTCGATCCCGGCCATCAGGTTGAGCAGGGTGCTCTTACCGCAACCGCTCGGCCCGACCAACGCGACGAACTCCCCCGGCCCGATGGTCAGCGTGACCCTATCCAGGGCCCGCACGAGAACCTTCCCCAGCGAATAGATCTTCGAAACCTGCTGTAACCTGATCATCTGCGTGTACTCATCTCAATCCCATTATTACGTGGACCTTCCGCCGAGTCAACGCACTCGCTTCCGGATGGTCCCTTCCAAAGCCAGGAATTCGATTGACAAGCCTGGAGACGGGGGGTATAGATACCTCTATTCCAAATTTGGCTATTCGTCGTACGCTTGATGTGCATGAGGCAAGGTTGCGCGGTAGGCGCTGCGAGTGGCGCGATCCCAAGGGACATTGTTTGAGGAGGCGAAAGCAAATGGGGAAATCATGGGGGCTTAGGACCATATCGAGCATAGGATTGCTGTTATCCATCGTGCTTCTGCTCTCAGGCTGCCTGAAGCGTGCAGATCTTGGCGATATGGGAGACTCGACCTCGATGCAATCGGAGGAGGCAGTGAAACAATCGAAGTCGATTCAGGAGCGTCCGGTTGCAGGAGCGCCCTCGGCGCAGCAACCGGCAACGGCAGGCAAGGAGTCGCCGCTCAAGGATATCTTCTTCGATTTTGACAAATCGACCATTCGCGACGATGCGAAGTCAAGCCTCAATGAGGACCTTCAGTGGCTCAACGCGAATCCGACGGCGCAGATCGTAATCGAGGGCCACTGCGACGAGCGCGGGACGGCGGAATATAATCTTGGTTTGGGCGAACGACGGGCCAAGGCTGCCAAGGACTACGTAATGGCGGCGGGAATCAATGCGAAGCGTATCAGGACCGTGAGCTTCGGGAAAGAACGCCCGTTTGCCACAGGTCATGATGAGTCGGCATGGAAGTGGAACCGGCGGGCGCACTTCGTGGTAGACGAGCGGTAGCGCCACGACGTTATGAGCGAAAAAAGAAGAGGGTAACCAGGAGAAACAGGGGAAGGAGGATGCCGGCGGTATACTTCATGTACCCAAAGAAAGACGGCATCTTGACCCCGGCCTCTTCCGCTATCGCCTTGACCATGAAGTTAGGACCGTTGCCGATATAGGTATTCGCTCCCATAGCGACGGCGCCGACAGAGATCGCCGTCAGGAGCGTTTCCCCATGCATGCCTCCGGTTATCGCCTTCAGAAGCAGACCCAGATGCGCGGCCTCCGTCCCCATCAGGCCGCTTGCCATCGATGCGAAGGTCAGATAGGTCGGCGCGTTATCAAGGAAGCTCGAGAGCAACCCCGTCACCCAAAAGAACTGCCATGGGTGCGTAAGGCCAAGCTCGCCTCCGCGTGACTCCAGGATCACCAGCGCGGGAATCATCGTCGCGAAGATCCCGGCGAAGATCACTGCAACCTCTATGATGGGGGACAGGGTAAAGTTGTTGGCAGCGCGCGTGTTCTGACGTGTCAGCAGCATAGACAGTCCTGCAAGGATACCCATCCCCACGATCTGCCCTCCCCGACGCGCATAGTCGGACTGCAGGCCGATCTGGTCACCGAATCGCCCGACCACAAAGGCGACCGTGAGCACGCCCAGTAAGAGCAGGAAGTTTACCTTGCCTTCCACGCTGAGCTTTTCCCGGGTCTCGAACTCCGTCCTCACAGCCCCCTGGTGTATTGTCTGTTCGGCTGCAAACCGACGCCGGTCCCATAAGTAGAAGATGATGAGGAGTGTCGTGACCATTAGGATCCAGTGAGGCAGCAGTCGGATCGTCCAGTCGAACGGCACCCCTCGAAGAAAACCGAGGAAGAGCGGCGGATCGCCAAGGGGGGTGAGCATCCCGCCGATATTCGAGACGATGAAGATGAAGAAGACCATGATATGCACCTGATGCCGCCGCCGCTCGTTCGCGCGAAGGATCGGACGAATCAGCAACATCGAGGCGCCTGTCGTTCCGATAATGTTTGAGAAGATGGCTCCTGTCGCCAGGACGACGGTGTTGGTGAACGGTGTTCCAGGCAGTGAGCCTCGCAGGTAGATGCCGCCGGAGATGATGAACAGGGCCGAGAGCAGGGCCATAAATGCCGCATACTCAACCCCCGTTTCAATGAGGCGAGAACTCTCCAGCCTGAAGATGTAGAATACGACGGGAAGTGCGAAGAGGGCGCTGATGATCCCCTTATTCAGGTTGGATTCCCACCAGTGAGGAACAAGCAGCGGCAGAACCGCGATCGACAGGAGTAACAGGGCGAATGGGGCCGCCCAGATCAGTCCAAGCTGATGATCCAATAGCCCCCACCCTCCTTCGCGGCTACAGTGATACCCGGCAGGACCAAGAGTGTCGACGTCGATTTTATGTGTGAGCCGTTACCCTACCAGAACGGACGCAGAAGTCAATACGTGTTCGGGGTTGTTGTTGGGCGACTCCGCTGTGCTATACTGATCTTAGCGTATGAACAGTCTCGGCAGAACAATACGTTTCGTCCACCCCGAGCCTACCGAAAGGGCGGAGGGCAGACAAGAGGTTGTCGGACATGCTCCTCGAGGAAAAAATGGGGAGCTTGTCGCTGTGCATGGCTTCGCAGCAGGATGGCAAGGCTGATGAACGGGGTCTTCCGGGTCGCCCACCTCTCTGATCTCCATCTCACTTCACTGGTCGACGTCACAATCCGCGATCTCCTGAACAAGCGCGCGCTCGGTTACCTGTCCTGGCGCCTTCGGCGCCGTCACGAGCACGTACCCGCAATCCTGGATGCCCTGCGTCACGACTTGAGCGGGCTGACCCCGGACCATATCGTCATCACGGGCGATCTGACCCATATCGGCCTCCCGAGTGAATTTCAACAGGCCCAACAATGGCTGGAGACGCTTGGTGCGCCGACCGACGTGACCATTATTCCGGGCAACCATGATGCCTACGTCCGCGCTCCGTGGGACGATACCTTCGCCTTATGGACGCCCTACATGACCTCTGATCCGGGATCACAGACCGGGGGCCAGCAAGCGCCCGGCGAGTCATTCTTTCCAAGTGTACGTGTGCGCGGGCATGTCGTACTGATTGGGGCAACCTCTGCGCGTCCATCCGCTCCGTTTTTCGCTACGGGAAGCCTTGGGACCGCACAGATGGCCAGACTTGGCGATCTCCTCGATCTGACCCGCCGACAGGGCCTGTTCAGAATCCTGCTCATCCACCATCCTCCTCTGGCGGCCATAGTCCAATGGCGGAAACGACTCACCGATGGGGCCGCGTTGATCAGCCTTCTCGCGCGACACGGTGTCGAGATGATTATACACGGACACGCTCATCGCTCTTACGTGGGACATATTCCGTCGGCGCACGGTGAGATGTCCGTGATCGGGGTCCCCTCTGCTTCTGCGCGCGGGGCAAATCCGGAACGGCGCGCAGCGTACCATGTCTACGAGGTGCGTCCGTTGTCTCACGGATGGGAGGTTCGGACGTCGGTTCGCAACTACTCCCTGAACGACCGTTGTTTTGTTGCGGGAACGCAGCGAACAACACGGATGCCCGGTTCGGTCACGGACTTACTGCACACGACGATACACCCACACCGTCACGCCGCCCAGCACGGCCAGCGGGCTTAAGACCGTCAACGCCGCGTTCAGATGCAAAATAGCCCCCAGATGAGCAATGAAATGGCTGCCCAGATGAAAGGCGGCGCCGATCAGCGATCCGTGAAGGATCCGCTTGCCGGCAGTCGCTTTCCGAAGCGGACCGAGCACAAAGGGGATGGCGACGAGGACCATCATCAGGGTCGAGAGGGGCATCGTCATCTGTTGCCACAGCCGAATCTCCAGACGCGCCACATCCTGGCCGGTCTTTTTCAGGAATGCGATATACTGGCTGAGAGTCGAACGCGATAAAATCTCGGCGGGCAGGACGAGCAGTTCCGCCTGTGTCGGCGTTAACGACCCGGCCCAGGAAAGGCTGGCAAGCTGTTTCGATGCGACTCCCCCTCCATCGACCATTCGTTGCACGACATCGATGAGCACCCACCGATGTGAACCCTCAGGTTCGGCGCGCGCGGCCCATGTCACCAGGCGCAACCGATGGTTATCATCGAATTCGTAGATCTCGACATTGGAGAGAATACGACCGGGCAGCACTTGGTACACCCGGATAAATTGCCGCCCATCGCGCGACCAGAACCCCTGTCTGGTATGCAGGGCTTCCGGTTTCGAGATCGCCTGGATGCGGCGCATATAGGCGAGCTGATCTGCGGATGGAGCGATCCATTCCTGAACTCCTATCACCGCGATCATGAGGAGAATGCCGGTTACGGTCACCGATGCGCCGATTCGCAGCGGCGAGGTGCCCAAGGTCTGCATGGCGATAAGTTCGTGGCTGCTCGCCAGTTCTCCCAGGCCGATGATGCTTCCCAGTACGGCGGTCGTCGGCGCCAGTTCGATCATCCGGCTGGGTATTGTCAGGATGACGTTCAGGAACGCGTCGCCCAGCGTGTAGGTGCCGCGGCCCACCGAGTCCAACTCGTTGACGAGGGCCATCAGACTGAAGACCGACAACAAGACAGCCATCACAAGGGCATAACCCCTGATCACTCTGAACCAGATATGGCGATCGATCGTACTCACGATTGGGTTGTCCGTCTCCACAGCAGGCTTGCAACCAGGATCGCTAAGAGAAGATGGACCCACCAGATACCCGGAACGGTGCTCACCACTCCCTTTTCAACCCAATGTCTCGCCATCATGTTCAGGTTATAAAATGTGGCATAGCTTACGACCGACACGAATAACTTCGCGTACTTGCCTTGGCGTGCCCTGGCACGACTGAGAGGGAAGCCTAGCAATCCCATCAGCAGGGCAGCCACCGGGGTTGACAGTCGCCATTGAAACTCCGCGATATCCTTGGGTGAAGCTGAGCGCGCTAATTGCCAGGTTGGAGCGGCTTTCCGCTTGTACTCTTCCGACAGGGTCCGTGCTTTCTCCCACTCGAGAACCAGTTCGTCGGATGTGGCCTGTCGGACTGCGCCACGATCTCGAGAGAGCTCGTAGATCTGCGCTCCGGAACAGACCAGGGTCCGGCCGGCGCCCGCTTCTACAGCTTCAGGGTAGTGAGCCTCATCCGCCCAAATGAGCCGAATCCGATCCTCCGAACGAGACTGGATAAAGACCTCCCGCATTCGACCGCTGCTCTGGGCGCGCCGCTGAAAGAACAGGACAGTCCCGGAGGAGTTTTCGTAGAAGTGACCCGGCTGCATATCGTTCAGATCGACGTCCGCAGCCGCCTCGCGCTCCAGACGATAGCGATTTTCGTTGGCCCATGGTCGGACATAGATGGACAGAAACGCCACGATCCCCGCCACGATCAGAGAACCCACACACACGATACGCATGATTCGTGACGGGCTGACACCGGAGCTGAAGAGAGCGGTCATTTCGGAATCGGTATAGAGACGACCCAGCGTCACGACAACCGACAGGTGCAGCGCAATCGGCAGCAAGAGCTCCAGTGCCACCGCAGCCCTGACCAGGACCAGCGGCAGCACGCTTTGAAAGGGCATGATGCCGTCGGCTACCCGATTGAGATAACGGACGGCAGTAAAATTGGCGAACAACAATAACAGCCCGCCGCAAAATATCACAAGCGGCTTGGCGATCTCCCTGGTCAGATACCGATCGAGTAGCAACATGGGCATCTACGAAATGTCACAGCTATCCCTTTCAAGATGTGATATGGTATCGTACTGCTGCCGGATTGCACAAGTCCGCTTTTCTTCAAGACAAGGCCGAATGCCACCGGGCATGGCGGCGTGGGTTCGCAGGAGGAGATTGTCAATGAGGTGTATCATATTGAGTGCAGGTCAAGGCCGACGCCTGCTCCCGCTGACGGCGGAGGTTCCGAAATGCGCTCTTCAGATCGGGGGCCAATCGATCGTCGAGCGGCAAATCACCCAGTTGATGAAGTGCGGCATCGACCAAGTGACTGTCATCGTGGGTTTCGGGGCCGACAAGGTGGAGCACATCATACGCAGTCATTTCCGGCCGGACCAGGCGACAACCCTGTATAATCCCTTTTTTGCCGTGAGCGATAATCTGGCCAGTTGCTGGCTGGCCCGTCACCTGATGACCGAGGACTTTATTCTGCTGAACGGCGATACCCTGTTCGAGCCGGCTATTCTTCAATCTCTCCTGGATACGCCGCTTGAGCCGATCACACTCGTCATAGACCGTAAACCGGCGTATGACGATGACGATATGAAGGTGATGGTAGAAGAACGTCAAGCGCTCAGAATCGGGAAGACCTTGAGTCCGGAACAGTCTCATGGAGAGTCGATCGGTATGACGCTGTTCCGCGGAAGCGGGCCGAACCTCTTCTCCGACGCTATTGAGCGTGCGGTGCGAAAACCCGACGCCCTGACGTGGTGGTATCTCTCGGTCATTAACGAACTGGCGCAGACAGGTCTGGTCTGGACCTGTCCCGTCGAGGGTCTGAAGTGGGCCGAAGTGGACTGTCTCGCCGACCTTGAGTATGCCAGAAAACTGGCCGTCTTGTGAGCGGAGCAATTCGGCGATCTGAGACCGTTTATGAATTGTTGCTCCCGGCCACCGTCTGAGCCAACTCCCAATCACTGATCGTATCCACGTCCAGCGCAGCCTCAGGAAATGGGAGCATGATGACGTCGATCGAAAGGTTGAGGCGCCGCGAGAGCCCGGCGAGGGCCTGAGGAAGCGACAACCATCCGAAGACAAACCTCAAGACCGACGTCCAGCCCAGCATCGAAATGAGTCGGACCGGTTTCTTGCGCAGGCCTTCGACCCGGCTCCAGAACTGTATCAGCGAACGGCCTCGTGCGGTCAACACCGCATACAGGTTACATCCGCAGACCCCACCGTCCTGGAACTTGAGTACGGTACGCCGCATCGTCGGGTAAGCGGTCGCGACCAGATCGTGTGCGGCCAATCCGACTACGACATCGGCATTGCCGGCCCGCGCCGCCGAACAAAAGTAGTCGATGACCCGGGCGTTGAGGAGGGCATGGTCCGCCGTCACCAGCAGAACCGGATGGTCCTGGGGTAACGACTGCATGACGGTGTATGCGCTGACGCTGGGCGTCGCATACGCCTCGTGCCATGCGACCGCCTCGGACACGACCAGACCGCGAAGCTCGTTGTTCATCTCCACTGCCTGCCACTGAGGCCCGCACAGGATACGATCTCCGATCGCTTGCGCCTCAGCCAGGGCGCCCAGTACGCGGAGGACCATGGGGACGCCTCCAACAGGAACCAGCGCCTTGCACTGGACTCCCGCTGCGCGAGCCACCGGGTCGTCAGGCGCACGGTCCCCGGCAAGCACAATCGCGGTAAACGGCTGACTATGACTCATTGCAATGCCTTTTCATAGATCCGGTAGCGCTTATACGGTACCCCCCCTATGGTGACCAGCATATTTCGCATCGGCATGTTGTCCTCCAGGATCCAGGACAGCTCAACCTCTCGGACTCCGCGCCTGATTTCATATTCGCGCACCGCATCGATGAGCATGAAGGCCAGCGCCGCCCCCATCGCGCCTCCTTGAAAAGACTTACGTACGCCCATTAGAGCGACGCGGGCCGTAGTCGGACGCCGAACCTTGAGCCGCCACAAGAGCTTGAGCCAGCCGAACGGCAACAAACGTCCATCAAGATCGCGTATCGCTTCATTGAGATTCGGAAAGGCCACGATCATGCCGACGGGCGCCCCGTCGATTTCCGCAATTTGTACGCACTCATCCTCAACTAATAGTCGCAAGCTGTTCCCCAGATCCTGGAACTCCTCCTCCGTGAAGGGAATGAAGCCCCAGTTTTCAGACCACGCGTCCTCGTAGATCTCTTTAAGAATGCGGAGTTCTTCTTTCATTGATGATCTGCGCAACGGCCTGATTCGGACATAGCCGGCAGCTTTCTTCACAACGGTCCGCATGAGCGCAGGGGGCGTAAAATCGGCAGCCACACGGTAGGCCAGCAGGTCTTTCGAGCCCTGGTATCCCTCGGCGATGATCCGATCGGCATAATAGGGGCGGGCATGACCCATCATAATCATGGGCGGCGTCTCGTACCCCTCCACGAGCAACCCGCACTCCTGGTTGATTGAGAGGTTGAATGGACCTCGGATGCGTAACATCCCATGGTCGCGCAGCCATGTTTCCGCCGTACTCAACAAGGCGTGAAACGTTTCCGCGTCGTCCTCAGCTTCAAGCAGACCGAAAAAACCGGTGGCATCCCGATACTGCGCCTCATGCAGCGCGTCAATTTGGGCGCTGATTCGACCGATCGGCTTGGTCCCGCGGTAGGCGAGCCAGAAACAGGAGCGCGCGTGCGCGAAGTAGGGGTTACGCGGAGAGAACTGCTCCCGACGCTCGATCAGCAAGGGGGGAATCCACGCGGGATCGTCGGCATAGACCGACCACGGGAGACGAATAAATCGGTGAAGATCCCGCGATCTGTTTATCGGTACAATGCGTACGGATTCACGAGTGGCTTGTATGGCAGGGGGTGTATCTCCAGGCAGGGTTGTGGAGTTCCGATCGGCCACTACGCCACCCATGCGGGAATCGATCTGCTCGCTTTTAACAAATCGTACAGTCCCCTTTCGTTTTTTTGTTGCACAAAACCGCTCAGTTTTGTATATAATACGCGCTGGCCTTTGGCAGTGACGGCGGTAGACCGGGCAGCTACCTGAGATGGACACTATTATGCACGTTTAGCCATGGCGTTCAACACATTAAATTGGTTTTATGAGACGGTATGTCTGCCATCCTCGTGCGCGTAGTGAGTGCAGACGAGTATCGCAACGGCGATGTACTGTTGTACACCTCAATACGTCAGCTCCCTCAGAAAGGCGTGCGGCGCTGGCGATCTGCCGCCGGTCGTTTTATGCGGGCCGCTCAGCAGGTGGGCTTACCGCCTGCAGTCGTTACGAAGAGATTGAGCCTGTTCGGTTCCTCTTTAGCCAGTACGTAACAGACCTTTCCGGCGCTGAGAGGTTGGGTTATCAGTCAACTTCGTTTTGTGTATAGGGGGGTGTAGGGGGAATGATAACAGAACCAACGCCGACTGAGAATACCCTGCCGCTTCGAGTCACCGGCTTCTCCACGCTGGCCGAAGCGCTGGATTATGCAGCCGGGGGGGGGACCGGATTCAATTTTTATGGGGACCGCGGTGAGCTGTACGCCGTCCTGCCGTATGCCGATCTTCGAGAGCAGGCGCGATTACTGGCGCGTCGCCTTATGGGGCTGCGCCTCGAACGGGGCGCGCACGTGGCCATCGTCGCGGATACCGGTCCGGATTTTCAGCGCTTCTTCTTCGCGTGTCAGTATGCCGGCCTGGTGCCTGTTCCTCTGTCGGCATCGCTCCTCATAAGCGGTCGCAAGCGATACGTCACCCAACTTCGGGCGCTTCTGGCAAACTGTCGTCCGTCCATCGCGATGGCTCCACCTGAATTTTTCCCATTCCTCAGCGAGGCCGCCGATGGCCTCGAGCTGGTCCACGTCGGTACGGCAGACGCGTTTGACAGCCTGCCCGAATCCTCAGAGGAGTTGGAGCCGTTACGTTCCGAGGAGATGGCCTATCTTCAATATACCTCAGGGAGCACACGGTTTCCCCGCGGGGTCATGATTACCCAGAGCGCGGTCCTTGCCAATCTGGAGGGGATCCTTCAACAGGGTCTTCAGATTCGCTCGGGAGATCGCGCGGTATCCTGGCTGCCTTTTTATCACGATATGGGGCTTGTGGGATTTGTGCTCGCGCCGATGGTGGGCCAGGTATCCGTCGATTATCTGAAAACGCAATCGTTTGCCATGCGACCCCGGTTGTGGCTGGCCCTGATGACACAGGCGAAGGCCACGATCTCTTTCAGCCCTTCCTTTGGATATGAGATGTGCGTGAGGCGCCTCAGGCATGATGAGGCCGGCAGATTTGACCTTAGCGCATGGCGCGCTGCAGGGGTAGGCGCTGAAACCATTCGGCCCGGCGTCTTAAAGGATTTTGCAGATGTGCTGGCGCCGAGCGGATTCAAGCCCAGCGCATTTCTGGCCTGCTATGGCATGGCGGAGGCCTCCCTTGCTGTGACGTTTGCGCCGATAGATACTGGTGTTGCCGTTGATCGGGTAGACCGAACCCTGTTGGCCAAGTATGGAGTGGCCTCCCCCCTGCACGAGTGTGAGATCGGGTCGGACTCGGATAAAACGAGCATAAGCCAATTTGTCAACTGCGGCGTTCCACTGTCCGGAATTGACGTTGAGATACGAGACGAACAGGGCCATGTTCTGCCTGACCGTCACGCAGGCATCATTTTCGTACGAGGCGCCAACATGACCTCCGGTTACTTCGGCGATCCCGAGAAAACTCGAAAGGTCTTGTCTTCGGACGGATGGCTCGATACGGGAGACCTCGGATATCTTGTAGACGGCAGTCTCGTCATCATCGGCCGAAAGAAAGATGTCATTATCGTGCATGGACGGAATATCTGGCCTCAGGATCTGGAGCATCTTGCCGAGGAGTTACCGGAGGTCAGGCCTGGCGACGCATGCGCATTCTCGGTGGAGACCCCGGACCGGACCGAGATGGCGGTGATGGTCGTTCACTGCCGTGAGCTGGATACCGTCAAGCAGGCCGATTTTATCCGCCGGCTGCAAGGGCTTATCCGTGAGTATTTTGCGCTCGACTGTTTTGTTGAGCTTGTTCCTCCTCGTACCCTGCCGCGCACGTCCTCCGGGAAGCTCTCCCGTTCGAAGACCCGGGAAGAGTTCTTGGGTCGCAATGACGCGGCCCGACTCTTTCACGGCCGAAACGGATCCGGTCACATCAGTCTTCCGCAGCCCGGTCGGCAAGCGGACTCATGCGCGGCGTCATCGCGCTGACGGGAGCGACCGGATTTATTGGAAGCGCCCTGGCTCGAAGGCTGACAAAGGAAGGATGGCAGGTACGCGCGCTACACCGTTCACCAACCCCGCCGGCATACCTGACGGGCATCTCGCTGGAGTGGGTACGGGGGACGCTCGATGATCGCGATAGCCTTGAAGGCCTGGTGGGCGACGCGGATGTTGTGATCCATTGCGCCGGGGCCCTGCGCGGTATTACCGAGACAGACTTTTACCCGGTCAATGTTGAGGCAGTCTCACGGCTGGCCTCTATCGCTGCGAGCCGCAGTCCTGCCCCCCGATTTCTCCTGATCTCATCCCTGGCAGCTCGAGAGCCCGGATTATCACCCTACGCGGCCAGCAAGCGGATGGGGGAGATCGCCCTGTCGAAAGCGGGTGACCGGCTGCTGTGGACCGCGCTTCGCCCTCCAGCGGTCTATGGTCCAGGTGACCGCGCATTGCTTCCCTTGCTTCGCCTGATGTGGCATGGGATTGCCCCCATACCTGGGCGCCAAGACGCCAGATTCTCCTTACTCTACGTGGAAGATCTGGCGGAAGCCGCGGTGAAATGGCTCGCCGGCGACGTCCCGGAGAGATGTGCATTTGAGTTGGATGATGGACATCCTCAGGGATATACGTGGCGCGAGGTGACGGAGACCTTCGAACGGCTCAGGGGAAGATGGGTGGTTCGTATTCACGTTCCCGAACTGATGTTGAAACTGACTGCCGGGCTTAACAAGATGGCGGCTTCCGTGATAGGATATTCCCCGATGTTGACCCCCGGCAAAGTACGGGAGTTCAGGCACCCGAACTGGATCTGCGATAACGCTCCGTTTCGCCGGGTCGTCGACTGGACGCCGACGGTGGAGCTGGAAGAGGGGCTGCGGCTGACGCTTGGCCTCCAGGGTGGTAAACTGACAACTAGAAACTGAAAACTCAACACTTCATAGCTTCATAGTGAACAGATGACCCACTACGAAACGATACTTCCACAGCTCTATGAGATCTTGAAGCCGTTCACGCAGGAAGGCCAGGCTCTATCCGATGAGACGGAGCTCGTAGCCGATCTCGACCTCGATTCGATGAAGGTCATGGAGATCCTGCTTGAGGTGGAGGAGCGGTTCGACATCTCAATCCCCTTAAATGTCATCCCGGACGTCCGAACCATTAGAGATTTTGCCCGCCAGATCGAGCAATTGACGGAGCGGAGGTGACAGTGCTTCTGGAGAAGTTCCGACCACTCGCCGACGCCCGTGAGGCGTTGACACAATTAAGCCAAGATCCCTTTCGGGTGACGATTGAACGAATTCTGTCGCCGACGGAGGCCCTCGTCAATAGTCGTCCAATGATTCTGGCCGGAACGAACAACTACCTCGGTTTGACGTTCGATCCTGAGTGCATAGAAGCAGCAGTGCAAGCGGTGCGGGAACAAGGAACAGGTACGACAGGATCCAGAATGGCAAACGGCAGCTTCAGCGGACATCTTGCATTGGAGAAAGAGTTGGCAGAATTTTTTGGGCGCCGGTGGTGTGACGTATTCTCAACCGGCTATCTGGCCAACTTGGGCGTGATAGCGGCGCTCACCGGGCCTGGCGACGTGATCCTGATCGATGCCGATTGCCATGCGAGTATTTACGATGGATGCCGGATGAGCGGGGCGGAGATTATTCGATTTCGTCACAACGACGTTGCCGACCTCTATAAGCGCCTCGCGCGTTTGAAGGAGCGAAGCACGAACACGCTGATCATTGTGGAGGGTCTCTACAGCATGCTCGGCGATCGGGCGGCGCTGGCGGAGATTGCGGCCGCAAAACGCGAGTTCGGCGCGTATCTGCTGGTCGACGAGGCCCATTCGCTTGGCGTTTTGGGGGAGCGGGGCCGTGGGCTGGCCGAGGAGGCCGGCGTCGAAGACAGCATCGACTTTATCGTCGGAACGTTCAGTAAGAGCCTGGGCGCGACCGGCGGGTTCTGCGTCTCGGATCATCCTGAGATTGACCTGGTCAGATATGTCAGCCGTCCGTACATCTTCACCGCGTCGCCTTGTCCATCAGTTATCGCCTCCACAAGAGTCGCCTTGCACAAGCTTCGGACTCATCCGGAGCTGCGCGTGCGACTCTGGAACAATGCGCGGCAGTTGTATGACTCGTTGAAAGGATTGGGATTCAGGCTGGGCCCGGACCCCAGTCCGATTATTGCGGCCCGATTCAGCCAGAAAGACGAGACGATCGCTTTCTGGAACGGTCTCCTCGATCAAGGCATCTACGTCAACATGATATTGCCGCCGGCCGCTCCCGACGGTGGAAGCCTGCTCCGATGTAGCGTGAGCGCGGCGCATACACCGGATCAGATGGACCGCATTTGCCAAGCCTTTGCGTCCGTCAAGGCGGCTCTCCCCTCTTAATCTCGCCAATTGATGCGATTGTCGATGTTCTCGTCGGCGTGTTACGATGAAATAAAATTCATAGCCCGCCGCGGGTGTTTCGGGGCTGATTGACATGTACTGGTGGACACCTCTGCGCACACGCTCCGCGTTCAAGCGGTTGGTCCGCGAGCTGGATCCGGACATCGCCCTCACCCTTGTCGACGTTGGCTCGGCCGGTGGACTGAAGGATCGGTGGCGGCTTCTGGAAGGGCGGTTGCACAGCTATTGCTTCGATCCGCGCGAGGATGCTTTGCCCAGAGAGGAGTCTGATAGGACTGTGCTGCCATTCGCGGTGGGTCGCACGCAGGGTACCGCGGATTTCTACCGTACCCACTTCGGAAACATGAGCTCCATGCTTCGACCCAATGCGGATACCCTGTACAGATTTTACAATCGCGAGTTTAAGTTCGAGGTAGTATCCGTCGAGAAACTGATGATTCAGCCTCTCGATAACGTTATTCCAGGGTCCGAGATCGATGCCCTGAAAATAGATGCGCAAGGCGGCGAACTGGAGATTCTTCTTGGAGCGCAGAGGCTGCTGGACTCCGGTCTGTTGCTGGCTGAAGTTGAGGTGTCCTTCATCGAGCGCTATATGGCCCAGCCGCTGTTCGGAGATGTTGCGGCCTTCATGCGCTCACACGGCTTCGACCTTCTCGATCTCTATCGGTTGCGGCACTACTACCGCACCAACCGCCGCGGCCTGCGAAAGCATCAGATGATTCCCGATTCGCAGTCCGGCCAACTCTCGCATGCCGACGCCATCTTCTTTCTGAGCGACGAGGCATTTCTGTCATGGCTCGATCGACTGGCTGTCGTCGGCAAGTCGAGTTTTTTGGTGAAGGCGATTCTTCTGCTGTTGATCTACGGGAAGTTCGATCGGGCGCTGCAGCTTTTTGAGGAGCACCAGACCTTGTTGTCTGAATCGTCGCGGAGGTCGCTTGCGCTTTTTTTCGACCAGCTTCCGCTGTCCGATCGCCGCTCCGCCACATCGCGAAACAAGGGGTTTCACGGGTAAGTGACAGATGCAGAAAGCGCAGCGTGGTCGAGAAACCGGCCAGCCCAGGCCGTAAGTTATTATTCTTTGATGAGCACAAGCTCGCAACTCTGCTCGCGAATGCCGGCGCTGGAGCATAATCATTCCCGCAGTGTAGGCTCCCATCGCGTAAAATCGGCCTAGGTTCGGAAGAGCTACCCGCAGTGACGATACCACGGAGGCAGCATAGCAGCATCGTAACAATGTTGCAGCAACGTTGGCCCCGGAGGCCTTGCGTTTAGCCGCGTCAGTTCAGACAGGTGTGTGTTGCTATGCGGTTTTTGATCACCATTATTCGGAAGTATCCCCGCCGAAGCGCGCTGACGATGGTCTGCCTGCTGTTTGCGAGCGTTGCAGAGGGGGTCGGGCTCCTCATGCTGCTGCCCGTGCTCAGCGTGGCGACCGACAATCAGACCCGGGACACCGGTTCTCACCTGTTCGGAACGGAGCAGTTTCTGATGCAGGCGTTATCAGTCGTGGGGCTGACGCCGACGGTCGGCACGTTGCTGATTCTTATCGTCCTCTGTGTGGCGGTTAAATCGGCCTTCACCCTGTTGGCGAAAATTCAGGTCGGATACACTGTGACGCACGTCGCCACCGGTTTGCGGCTTTCTCTGCTGCAAACCCTGCTGGCTACACGGTGGGAGTATTACGTACGGCAACCGGTCGGGAGCTTAGCCAACGCGGTAGGCACTGAGGCGATGCGGGCGGCACTGGCGTATCTTGAAGGCGCCAAAGGCATCACCTTATTCGTTGAAGCCATCGTCTATGCAGGTGTGGCCTTCGTTGTTGCAGGGAAGGCGACCTTGACGTTTCTGATTCCAGGAGTATTGATCCTCTACGGTCTCAGCTATCTCGTTCGTATGGCGCATCAGGCGGGAACCCGCCAGACCAGATTATTGAAATCCCTTGTGGCCGGCTTGACGGATAGCCTCCAATCCATTAAACCACTCAAGGCAATGGCGCGGGAAGAGCTGATCGGTCCATCGCTTCAGTCCAGCACCAGGCGCTTGAACCGGGCGGTCCGGCGAGACGTGCTGAGTACGGAGGCCCTGAGTTCCTCTCAGGATCTCGGGCTGGCGATCGTCATTGCTGTCGGGTTATACCTGGCTTTGAGTCGGTGGAATATGCCCCTGAATGCCGTCATGGTGATGGTCCTTCTTCTTGCTCGAATGCTGACCTGTCTTGCCAAGACGCAACGGCAATACCAAAAAATGCGAACCCTTGAAAGCGCCTTCTGGTCATTGCGGGCTGCGATCGACGGCGCGAACCGTGATCGCGAAACGGAACCCGGAGGCGCGTCTCCCAGCCTCGAAAGGTCTCTTCGCCTGGACAAGGTCAGCTTCGGATATGACAAGCAATGGGTGCTTCGGGATGCGTCGCTGACCATTCCTGCGGGATCATTCACTGTCATCATAGGGCCTTCAGGGGCCGGCAAGACGACGGTTGCCGATCTGTTGACGGGCCTGTTGCGCCCGCAGCAAGGCTGCGTCTGGATCGACGATCTGCCGTTAGACCGGATTGATTTGAGGCAGTGGCGGCGGATGATCGGGTACGTGCCGCAAGAGCCTTTCCTCCTTCACGACACCGTGCTGCAGAACGTGACGCTTGGCGATCCCGGTCTGAACGAGGCCGATGCCGAGGCGGCACTGCGTGCCGCCGGCGCCTGGGACTTTGTGACGGCACAACCGTCCGGGATCCACAGCTCGGTCGGAGAACGCGGCACCGCACTTTCCGGAGGCCAGCGGCAACGCATTGCGATCGCCAGGGCGTTGGTGCATCGGCCGAAGCTGCTGATCCTGGATGAGGTGACCAGCGCGCTTGATCAGGAGAATACGGCGACGATTTGCCGAACGCTGCGCGGTCTTCGTGGTCGACTGACCATCGTGGCGATCTCACACGAGTCTGCCGTGGTAGAGAGCGGCGACAGGGTCTATCGGATACACAAGGGCGAAGCGTCTTTAGTCACCAACGGCTGCGATTCGGATGTGGTCTTCGGTGGATCGGTGAAACAATCTCAAAGGTAGAGAGTCGGAATGGCTGCGCAGTAGTCCCTCCTCGCGGAAGGGATGCGGATGACCTTGACTAAACCGACGCGAGCATATAGTATAAGTTGCTGTTTTTAACCTCGCCTTCCGAACGCGTGACCCGGTATCGGGATAACGGCGGGGCGGCGTCCCGCATTCCCAGAAAGTGTATTCGTTTCACGTCATGACCGTATACGCCCACATACTCGGAGAGGCTCCAGCCACGCTATGGGGGCTTTCATCCAGAGAGCGCTACCGTCGTGTACTGGCGCCGGTCGGTGTCACCGCGATTGCGGATGATCTCTCCTCGTTGCGTCCGGACGATTCGGTGTTGATTGTTCGAGGGGATTATCTCTTGGACAGCCGCGTCCTCCAGGGCTTGACTGAGTCCTTACACGTCATGATTGAGGCGCCGGCCGGGCCATCGCGTGCGCTTATCGTAGCTCACGTGCCGGCCAATCTGGCAATGGAGGCGAGGGCGGTTCTCTCCCTGGAAAAGGGTGCGGCACTCCCGCCATCCGTTCGTATCGAAAAGCTTGAAGACCAACTGGTCTCATTCGATAGGCGGTTGCGCAAAGCGGAGCCACCCTTTGCGGAACCGATCAGGGCCGATACGAAACGGGCGTTGGAGGAGCGCCTATTTTCCAGTTCGTATAAAGGCGTGACCGATCTCGTCACGAAGTGGCTGTGGCCTTCGCCTGCCAAATGGGCCGTACATCTGTGCGTAGCCGCCGGGCTGAGACCCAACCATGTGACCGCGGTCAGTGTGCTGTTAGTCATAGCGGCTGCGATCCTTTTTGCGAAAGGTCTCTACGGGTGGGGTCTTGCCGCCGGATGGTTCATGACCTTTCTTGATACGGTGGATGGCAAGCTTGCTCGGGTGACGGTCACCAGCACCAGATTTGGGCACCTGCTTGACCACGTGTTGGATCTGGTACATCCGCCCTTCTGGTACCTGCTGTGGGGATTCGGACTGGAGTCATTCGCCCCTGGCATTCCGTGGCTGACCCTGCGTGTGGTGATATGGGCGATTTTCATTGGATACATTGGCGGACGTCTTGTCGAGGGGATATTCAGAAAGTGGCTTGCCGGTTTTGTCATCTTCTGCTGGCGTCCTTTTGACTCGTACTTCCGATTGGTAACGGCCAGGCGCAACCCGAATATGATTCTGCTCACCGCAAGCCTCATCTTCAGCAGGCCGGACCTGGGATTAGTGGCGGTTGCCGAGTGGACAGTGCTGTCGACGCTTGTGCTCCTGCTCCGCCTCGGCATTGCCTTCTATGCGCGCACGCATGGACCGTTGCGATCCTGGCTGGCCGACGATACCGGGCGTGCCGGCAACGGCTCGCTCGCCGTACGGCTGTTTGTCCATCAAGTTCCCACTCCGTAAGTCGGGAGTGGCAGAGGACGATTTCACGCTATGTTGCAAGGTATGATGCCAGCGCACGGGAAGAGTGACGCGAGTCGTGCATCCGGTGCGTGCCTGCCGTTGGACAAACACGGCACGAGGCGGGTCGGCGTGCTGATCAACCCGGAGAGCGGGACGAATCGAGAGGGTCTTCAGGCCCTCCTACACGTCCTGGACCAGTATAAGCCGGTGATCCACCGGTATGTCGTCGGCCCGGCAAGTGTAGCCGGCGCTCTTGCGGCAATGGCTGCCCAGCGAGTGGATGTCGTGGCTGTCTGCGGTGGGGATGGAACCGTCCAGGCTGTGTTGACTGCCCTGTTACACAACGGACCCTTTGCCGCATTGCCGTCCCTGGCGCTCATTGCAGGAGGGACCTCGAATATGACCGCTGCCGATGTCGGCGTAGTCGGCAAGCCGGCGCGGGCATTGCGGCGCCTGTTGGCATGGTCTGAGGGAAGGGGCCCGACGGGTCAGGTTGTGCGACGGGCGATCCTGCGAGTGGATGGCGGGGCGGACCGCGCGCCGCAGTTTGGGATGTTTTTCAGCGCGGCCGGCATCGTCGACGTCACCCGCGCCCGATGGGCGACCCGTCGGCGGGCCAGATCGAAACCGATGCGCGGCGCCTTGGGGACGGCTGTTACGGTCAGCCGGTATCTGCTGGGTCTTGCGCTTGGACGTCGAGTTGTCGAACCGACTCCGATCTCGGTCCGCTTAGACGGTCGGTCACACAGTGCGAATAACTACCTCGCGCTGTTCATCACGACCTTGGAACGGTTAAATCCCGGGATACGACCATACTGGGGCGAGGGACATGGTCCGCTCAGGTATACGGCGGTGGCCTATCAACCGCGGAACCTGCTGCTGGCTGCGCCTTCGCTTATCCGTGGCAGACGCAGCCGATACCTGACGCCGGAGTCCGGGTATGCGAGCGGGAATATCCATGAAGCCGTGTTGCAACTTCAGACGGAATGCGCGCTTGACGGAGAACTACTCGGGAGCGCGACGCCGCGCCCACTCGCGGTAACTTGCGGAGGGGAGGTTAACTTTGTACGATTATGAAAAAAAAGCGGCGGTTGTCGCTCAGCAAGAGACTCCGGATTTTTCCCGCCGGGAGATCAAGAAGCTCGTTCACGATCTATTCACGCCCAAGCCGCTACTCTATTGGACCGATTTCCTGGTTACGGTGTCCATCGGGTACGGTTTTGCCGCAATCTACCTGACGGCGCCGGCCTTCTCGCTGCTTCAGATTGCCGCAATGTTGTTGTCCGGACTGGCGTTGTTTCGGGTCGGCATCTTCATTCATGAGCTTGTCCACAGGGAGGAACCCTCCATGATAGGATTTCATATCGCCTGGAATCTTCTTGTCGGGATGCCCCTGCTCATGCATTCATTTCTGTACAGGAATCACCTCGACCATCATCACCCACGCAAGTTCGGAACGCCCGCCGATGGTGAGTATCTACCCCTGGGCTCGGCTCCCCTTCGAGAAACTGCGTTGTATTTCGCACAAGTCCCGGTCCTGCCGATCATGGCCGCCTTCCGCTTTCTGATCCTCGTGCCGTTGTCGTTCCTGAATCCCCGTTGGCGAAGGTGGCTCCTCGAGTGTCGGTCATCCTATGCGATCGATCCCTACTATAGGCGCACCATCCCATCAACGGAACGTCTGGATCTCTGGGCTGCGCTTGACCTGCTCGGCTTTGTCTGGGTGGTCGGTGCTCTTACCTTGATTCTCAGCGGTGTGATCGCATGGACGACGATCGGGCTCTTGTATTGCCTGGCCATCTGGACGATCGGCCTGAACTGGATTCGTACTCTTGCTGCGCACCGGTTTATGAATGAGGGCGGCAACATGACGTATGAGGAGCAGGTTGAAGACTCCCTCACCATCGGGGGGCATTCCCTCCTGTCGTATCTCCTGTTTCCGATCGGTTTGCGGTACCACACCATTCATCACCTGTTCCCGCTGATGCCCTATCATGCGATGGGCGAGGCGCATCGCCGCCTGATGAATGGGCTTCCCGAAGACTCGGTGTACAGAAAGACGATCGTCCCCGGTTTGGTGGCTGTGCTCCGAGATCTCCTGCGTCACGCCAGTCTGGCAGGAAAGGCCGGCCGCAATCCGATGCAGGTGTGGCGCCATCCGGAAACGGCGACGTATGCGCGATAAACCGGCGGCGTGGACGCGGCTCACCTCTTTCATCGAACAGTATAGCGCGAGACCTGTGACGCCGGGGATTCGTGCGCTGGCCGACGCGCTTCTAAAGCAGTACGGCAACGGCGCTGCCGCAATACTCGCATACGGTTCCTGCTTTCGCAACCGGACGGATGAGGGGCTTGTCGACCTGTGCGTGCTGGTCGACAGCTACCGGTCTCTCCCTGGAGCCGTATGGCAGCACTGGCTCTACCGGGTCCTACCTCCCACGGTATTTTATCTGGAGATCCCGCACAACGGCCGCCGGCTTCGGGCAAAATATATCGTGATCTCACGCGAAGATTTCGAGCGAGGCGTCTCGCCGCGCTGTTTCTATTCGTATCTCTGGGGTAGGTTCGCACAACCTGCGGGGGTACTGTATGCCAGAGACGAGCGAAACGCCCATCGGGTCTACAAGGCATTAGCCCAGGCCGTCGTCACATTTGTGGGTCGTGTCGTGCCGATTCTGCCGTCTATGTTCGATGCCCGCGATCTGTGGCAACAGGGGCTGCGCCTGAGCTATGGCACTGAATTGAGACCTGAGCGGACGGACGCCGTCGCGCGGCTGGTTGACCACTCTTTTGATTACTATGAGCAGATCAGTCGCATCGGAATGGAGTGCGTGCAGTTCGATGTGCGACCGATCGACGAGGCTCGGACAACCAGATACCGTGCGGCAATCCCGGACTCGATCCGTTTCATTGCCGACCTTGCATGGCGCATTCGGAAAGTACACGGAAAAATACTGAACGTCCTGCGTCTGCTGAAAGGACTATTCACGTTCAAGAGCGGCAGGGACTATATCCTGTGGAAGATCGAACGACATTCCGGCATGAAAGTAGAAGTGCCGCCGTTCTACGAGCGTTACCCATGGTTCGCAACGGCGTTGATCCTCGGAAGGCTCTATCGGCGCGGGGCGTTCCGTTAGGGGACGATCGGTCAGCCATGAATCGCGTACCGGCTATCTTATCCAGCCTTTTGCTCGCGTACCTGCTCTTACTGCCATGGAATGTGCAAGCCCTGATCGAAGCAACCGAGGGGGCATGCACCCGCACTTCCGCCGCCATCGATGTTCGAGTACAGGGGGTGAGGAGCGATCGCGGCAACATTATGTTCGTCCTGTACGGCGACAATCCAGACGATTTTCTGGTAAAAGGGAAGAGGATCTTTAAGCAACAGTTTGCCGCGAAGCGCGGAACCGTGGCGTTCTGCGTGATCGTCCAAAAGGCGGGCGCCTATGCCGCCAGTGTGTACCACGATGAAAACGGCAACAAGAAATTTGATAGGAACTGGATCGGAATACCCGCCGAGGGCGCCGGTTTCTCGAATAATCCCACGCTGCTGTTAGGCCCACCCAGCCATGCGCAAGCGGCGTTTCAGGTCTCGAACGGCCCCAAGCGCGTGGAGATCCAGCTCAATTATTCCATCGTATCCGGACGACAAAGCCCTAATCTGCCATAGTCAAGGACCGGTCGCTTTCGAAGTTGAAGATTGCCCCATATTCCAAAGTAGATTATCAACATGCACCAAAAGTATATGAATGGCGGCGCAGGAGCTCCGGTACATGTTGGAGAGGTTCAGTCCTCTGGCCGGAGGAATGAAGGTGTTACCGAAAGGTCATCTGCTTGCCGTTATCTCGATATGGGCGGGTAGGTATTAGGTTCCCCCGCGTACACTCCTTATTTCCGGGGAGAGGCGCACCCCGGCTGGCGAACGAGACGACTGCGCCCCACTATGGCTCGCGGGCCGCACGGCCCGCCTTTTTACGGAGGCTCCATAATGTTGCAACAATGGGTGAGACTCGCTCTACTCCTCGCTTTGGTTGTGATGCTCCCACTTCTCGATCCGAATCCTGCACTTGCCGGTCAGGAGATCACGGCCGCAGTCGCCTATGCGGGGAGCCCATCCTTTGCGGATACCATGGCAAATTCCCGAACTACTTTCGCCTCCAGCGACGGCATCAGCTTTGCGGCATTCATCGATACCGATGGCCTGTCTTGGTCCTCAGTAACCATACAGGCGTATATCTTCGACCAACTGGGTAAACTGCGACATGTGGAAACCACCTCGTTTAGCAACTCGTTTAGTGGAGGGCTCTGGCGTTTGGGAGTGACCGTGGGCGCTGGAATACTTCCGACCGGACAGTATCGGTGGCTGGTGGCCGTGATCGGGAATGACGGGACCACCTTTGCCTCGACGCTTCAACCTCTCGTAATTCAGTAGCGGGGAGCGTAGTTGGGCTAATGAGGGTACAACAACACGAGCTGCCGGCAATGCTCGCGCATGTACATCGTCACATGGCCCTTGTGGAGTAAGAGTTCGTTCCTCACCGCGGGCCAATCGTATCCTGGAGGCGACAATACGACGCGACTCAGTAGTACCCGGTTCATTTTAAGTACAACTTACGCAGAGTTTTTATTGATGGGGATTTCCGAGCATGTCAAGGTGTAAACCATTTCGAGCTACGTCAGAAAACTGTATCCTTATAACACAAGAAGTTACAAACCTCGAAATGCTGATGTTACATTTAACCGGACACTACTGGACGCGGCTATTTAATGAATATCGCGAAGATCGCTCCGATAATGAGGAGAGCGATCAATGCCACGAACGGAAGAAGCAGCAGTGGGTAATCTCGAAGCTTGAGGCGCATACGATCTCCGAAGCTAAATATTTAAGTGCTGTAGGCTGGGATGAGTGATGCGAATCCCGGCAGTTGGCTTACTTCCATCGATACGCCGCAACGTCCGGTGATACCGCCAAGGTCATTGAGCCAAGTTTCTCGTCTCAACCCAGACCTACTTGGCCTATTTGCTTACTACCACCCGGTACGGCGGTCCAGGGTGCGGTACTGGATGGCCTCGGCCAGATGGTCGGTCCGGATCGTCTCGTGACCTTCGAGGTCGGCAATAGTACGAGCCACCTTGAGGATCCGATCGTGTGCCCGCGCGGACAGCCCGAGCCGCTCGATGGCGGTTTCCAGGAGCGCCTGTCCATCGGGTCCGATCTGACAGTGCCGCCGAAGCTGCTTCACGCCCATCTGGGCGTTACAGAAGGTCCGGGTTCGCCTGAACCGCTCCTGCTGGAGAGCCCTGGCCTCCTTCACTCGCTCTCGTACCTGCTCAGAGGGTTCCCCCTGGGAATCGGTCGTAATTTCCCGATAACGCAGCGGCGGTACATCGAGGTGCAGGTCGATCCGGTCCAGCAGCGGGCCGGAAATCCGCGACCGGTACCGCTGAATCTGTGGAGGGGAGCAGGTGCACGGTCGCTGCGGGTCGGTGAAGTAGCCGCATGGGCAGGGATTCATGGCAGCGACTAGCATGAAACGAGCCGGATAGGTGACGGAAGTCGCCGCGCGCGCGATGGTCACCGTGCCGTCCTCCAGCGGCTGACGCAACACCTCCAGAACCGACCGCTTGAACTCCGGCAGTTCATCCAGGAAGAGAACCCCGTGGTGTGCCAGACTTACCTCGCCTGGGCGCGGGTTCGTGCCGCCGCCGATCAGCCCGGCATCCGAGATGGTGTGGTGAGGCGCCCGGAAGGGTCGCGTCGCGACCAGCGCCGCACGGGAAGGTACAAGGCCGCAGATGGAATGGATCTTTGTCACCTCGATCGCTTCCTCCAGGATCAGATCGGGCAGGATAGTGCCGAGTCGTTTGGCAAGCATCGTCTTGCCGGAGCCGGGCGGTCCGATGAAGAGGATGTTGTGGCCGCCGGCCGCCGCCACCTCAAGTGCCCGCTTTGCGTGGGCCTGTCCTTTCACATCGGCCAGATCGACGCCGTAGCCGGCGTGCTGCGCAAAGACCTCCTGGAGATCGACCCGCGTGGGCGAAATCTCCTGCGCGCCGTTCAGAAACTCCACCACCTGCGGCAACGTCTCAACCCCGAAGACCTGGATCCCCTCCACCACGGCCGCCTCTGGGGCATTCTCTGCAGGCAGGACCATCCCGGTCAATCGGGTGCGTGCGGCCGCGACCGCCATCGGCAGGGCGCCGTTGACCCCCCTGATACCGCCGTCCAGCGCCAATTCGCTCAGAAGCAGATGGTTCTGGAGCCGATCGGATTTAATCAGGCCTATGGCCGCCAGGATGGCGCAGGCGATAGGGAGGTCGAAACAGGCGCCCTCCTTCTTGATGTCGGCCGGCGCCAGGTTGACGGTGATCCGTCGTGCGGGAAAGTCGAAGCCGCAGTTCTTAATAGCTGCCCTCACCCGGTCACGGCTCTCTTTGACCGCCGCATCCGGCAGCCCGACGGTGTTGAAGTTGGGCAGGCCCTGGGCGATGTCGACCTCTACATCGACCAGATAGGCCTCGACCCCCAGCACTGCACTGGATAACACCTTGGCCAGCATTCTGTCTCCGTCAAAAGAGGGCGGTTCCCTCACTGCCGAACGCATCCCGGATGAGAAGGATCTCAGGTCGCCCTGCCTGACTCCCTGCAAACGTTACGGCGACAACATCGAAGCGGCACGCTGCCCTAGAGAGTCTGTGACGCTGCAAAAACAGCTCCGCTACCTTGACGATCTGGTGCTGCTTCCGACGTGTGACCGAGGCTTGCGGCGGACCGAACTCTCCCGACGTGCGTGTCTTGACCTCTACGAATACCACGACGCCGCCGTCCTGCGCAATCAGGTCGATCTCGCCCAGTGGAGTTGCGTAGTTCTCGTGGAGGATCCGGAATCCTTTGGCCTGCAGATACGCCTTCGCTGCGTGCTCTCCCTCTGCTCCCAGAGCCGACCGTCCGGTCGTCATCCGCAGGCCTCCGTTACACGTATTCCCGGACACCTTTGAAGCTTTTCCGATGGATAGGGCTCACACCGAACCGCGCAATGGTCGACAGATGTTCCGAGGTCCCGTACCCTTTGTGTCGGCCGAAGCCGTAGTGCGGGAGCGCCAGGTCGTACGCCCGCATGATCCGGTCCCGGGCAACCTTCGCAAGGATGGATGCCGCAGAGATGGAGAAGCAAAGACGATCCCCGGAAGGGATCAATCGACAAGGGATGGCGCAGCGTGGGGATTGGTCGCCGTCGATCAGGACGAAACCGGGGGGTGGGTTCAACGCCTCGACGGCGCGCCGCATGGCAAGCATTGTTGCCTGGAGGATATTGAGGGCATCGATCATCTCCTCCTGGACCACGCCGAAGCCGACGGCGACCGCTTCGGACATGATCGCCAGGTCGAGTCGCTCGCGTTGCTGCGCGCTGAGCGCCTTGGAGTCATCCACCCCTTTGATCGCACACGTCGGCGAAAGAATCACGGCGGCAGCGACGACCGGCCCGGCCAGCGACCCGCGACCGGCCTCATCAACCCCCGCAATAAGGCGATACCCCGCAGCACGGAGACACGATTCCATCTCTACGGGCGGTACCGCAGCGATCCTCTTTACGTCAATACCGTTCACTGTAGCCGTTCATGGTGAGCCCGTCGAACCAGGCACGGGAAAGCCGCCCTTCGACAAGCTCAGGGTGAACGGATTCGTGGGTGTAGTTATGAAGCGTTGCACGAAGTGAACAGAATTGCTCTTTACCTCAGCTTGCGCTCTGAGATCCGAGCGGCCTTGCCCTTCAGCTTCCGCAGGTAGTAGAGTTTGGCTCGACGGACACGACCCCGTCTTGTGCACTCGATCTTCTCGATCATAGGGGAATGGACAGGGAAGATGCGCTCCACGCCGACACCGTACGTCACCTTGCGGACCGTAAAGGTGGCGCCAAGGCCGCTGCCGCGTTTGCGAATGACTGTCCCTTCAAAGGCCTGGAGTCGTTCCTTGTCCCCTTCCCGCACCTTCACCTGCACCTTAATCGTGTCGCCGGGCGAGAAGCTCAGGGTCTGCGCCTTCAGCGAGGGTACTTCGACGCTTCTGATGACATCCATATTGCCGCCTCCACCGTACAAAACGTGCGAGCTATTTCGCACCGTACCAAAATCGACTCTCGAATCGTTCAACCGGTCCCTTGTTCTTCTTCGATCTCTCTCAGGAGATCACGATCCTCTTCGCTCAGCGACGCATGCTGCAGGAGATCGGGCCGACGCACCTTGGTGCGCCGGAGGGCTTCCTTCCGACGCCACCGCCTGATCCGCTCATGGTCGCCGGACAACAACACGTCAGGAACCGCAAGCCCCTGCACATTCGGTGGCCGTGTATACTGTGGAAAGTCCAGCAACGCGTCCACAAATGAGTCGTACCGGGCCGAGTCTTCATCGCCCAGCGCGCCGGGCAGTAACCGGATCACGGCATCCAGGAGCACAAGCGCCGGCAACTCTCCCCCTGTCAGGACGTAGTCTCCAATCGAAATCTCGTCGGGCGACAGGAGGTCTCTCACCCGCTCATCGAACCCCTCGTACCGGCCGCAGACTAACAGCAGGTGCCGGTGCTCGATAAGCTCTCGGGCAATTGCCTGCTTAAACGGGCGACCCTGTGGGGTCAGGAGGACCAGATAAGACTCCGGTCCCTGTCGGAGGCTCTCGACCGCCTCAAAGATCGGCTCGGGTTTGAGCACCATGCCGGCGCCGCCCCCGTACGGCCGATCATCCACGACGGCATGGCGATCATGCGTATAGCCCCGAAGATCGTGAACTGTGATCTGCACGATGCCGCGCTGCTGGGCTCGCTTGAGGATGCTTTCCGACAGAGGTCCCTGAAAAAAGCCAGGGAAGAGGGTGAGGATATCATATCGCCTCAGTTTCGATCATCCCTTCCAGGAGATGGATCAGCATCATCTTCCGCGCAAGATCGACCTTTCTCACGACCTCCCTGGTGGCGGGCACCAGCCATTCGGAACCTCCACCGTGGACCACGTACACATCGTTGGCGCCCGTTTCCAGGATGTCGACGATCCGTCCAAGCTCTCGTCCGTCCTCCGTCACGACCCGAAGGCCGATGAGATCGGCATGGTAATACGTTCCATCCGGAAGCGTTGGAGCAGTCGATTTGGAGATGAGCAGCTCGCGGCCAACCAGTTGTTCCGCCTGCTCAATCGTCTGTACGCCCCGTAACTGTAGAACCCAGGCGCGGCCTACCTGTCGAACCCGCTCTACGACGTACTCGACAAGGTCGCCTGTGGCCGCCCTGAGGTGCAGGGTCGCCGCCCCTGCTGCAATCACGATCGAGTCGGCGTAGGGCTGTACTTTTACTTCCCCATTCAGCCCCCAAGCCTTGACGACTCTCCCCAGCGCAAGGTGCGGCGCGTCATTCACCTATTCCAGTATCTCCAGGACGGCCCGGCGCTTCGACCTCGCCGCGATGGCGTGCAACACTGTACGCATCGCCTTGGCGGTCCGGCCCTGCTTGCCGATGACTCTGCCGACATCGGAGGAGGCCACTCGCAGGCGGAGGACCATCGCGTTATCCTCCTCTGTCGCTTCGACGGTTACCTGATCCGGACTGTCCACCAGCGCCCTGGCCATCCGTTCCACCAGCTCTTTGAGTGCCTGCGCTTCCTCCATTGGACTCTGATTCGGAACCGACGGACCGCCTTCCATGTGTCCTCCTTCCGGTGCGTTGGCCCAACAACCCCAGCGTTATTGGCCCTTGCCGGCGGCTTTCAGCTCAGCCAACTGACGCATGACGCCTGCCCGACGCAAAAGCTGCCTGGCGCTGTCGGTAGGCTCAGCGCCCCGTTGCAACCAATGCAATGCGCGCTCGGCCTGTACGGACAGCGCAGGCGGATCGCCGTGAGGATCGTAGGTGCCCAGAGTCTCCAGGACCTTGCCGCCCACCGCGACCGGCGCATCTCCCACCACCAGGCGATAGAAGGGATGCGCCTTAGCCCCCATCCGCCGCAACTTAATCTTTACGGACATATGTATCTCTCCCTTTTACTCTTCTGCGTCTCCCGCACAGGCAGTCTGCCCGGCGTCACACGCCCATGAAGGACCGAAGGCGCTTTGCCATTTTTGCCTTCGCCCCGCTACCCCCAGGCATGACCCGTTTCATCAGTTTCCTGGCCTGGACAAACTGTTTGAGCAGACGATTCACGTCTGCCACTGATGTGCCGCTTCCGGAGGCGACCCGTTGGCGTCGGCTCCCGTTCAGGATCTCGGGAACCTCCCGCTCCCTCCTGGTCATCGAGTTCATAATCGCCTCGGCCCGCTTGAACTCCTGCTCTGCTGAAAAGGTGTCGGCCAGGCCCTTGTGCCGCGACAACCCCGGGATCATCTCCATCACCTGATCGAGGGGCCCGATATCCTTCAACTGCTGGAGTTGCAGACGAAAATCCTCCAGCGTAAAGCCCTCAGAACGAACCTTCCTGACAAGCTCCTGGGCCTGTTTCTGATCGACCCTCGCCTGCGCCTTTTCCACGAGGGTCAGGATATCGCCCATCCCGAGGATCCGGGAAGCCAGTCGTTCGGGGTGGAACGGTTCAAGGGCATCCGGCTTCTCGCCGACACCGATGAACTTGATCGGCTTTCCCGTGACGGACCTGATCGAGAGGGCTGCGCCGCCTCTGGAATCCCCGTCCAACTTCGTGAGGATGAACCCTGTCAGGTCAAGATCCGCATTGAACCGGACGGCGGAATTGACCGCATCCTGTCCGGTCATGGCGTCGGCAACCATCAGCCGCTCGGTCGGTCCGGTGGCCGCGGCGATCGCCACCAGCTCCTGCATCAGCGGCTCATCGATATGGAGTCGCCCGGAGGTGTCAAGAATCACCGGATTCTGCCCGCGCTCCTTCGCCAGTTTTCTCGCCTCCTGGCACACCTGCAGCGCAGAACCCGGCCCCGCGTATACGGGCACCCCAAGGGCGCGTCCCAACGTCTGGAGCTGCTCCCTGGCCGCGGGTCGCACGGTATCGGCCGCCACCAGAAGCGGCGACCGCCCTTCCGACACGAACCATCGGGCCAGCTTCGCCGACGTGGTCGTCTTGCCGGATCCATGCAGGCCGACCAGCATGATGGTGGTCGGGGAATCCGACGCATAGGTCAGCGGGGCGCGTGTCTTGCCCAGCACCTCGACCAGCTCTTCGTAGACGACCTTGACGACCTGCTGGCCTGGGGTTAGACTCTCTAACACGTCGCGGCCGACAGCACGTTCGCGGACGCGCTCAATGAATCCCTTGACGACCTTAAAATTGACATCGGCTTCGAGGAGCGCAAGTCGCACCTCTCGAAGCGCCTCGGTGATGTTCTCCTCGGTGAGCCGCCCGTGGCCACGAAGCTTTTTCAGGACGCCGCTTAATCGTTCTGTGAGCCCTTCAAACACCTCCCACTCTACTCCTTCCGCAGCGCCTAAAAATAGTCCTCTCGCCGCCCCTTGTCAAGGTTAAAACTGCATAACTGCTAGGGCGCGTGTTGGAGCCGGATCACAGACGTGCCTGCCGGCATGTCGTGCATGGCGCGTTTGTGCCGGGTCCAAGCGATCATCAGAAAACCAAGGCCGAAAAGCAGCAGCGAGAGCATCCAGCACAGTGAGCGAAGGAATGCCTTGCTGTAGGTTATTTCCCGACCGTCCATTCCGACGACCTTCAGGCGGAAGAGCATCTTTCCCGGCGTCTGCCCACACGATCCGACGAAGATGGTGAAATACACCACACCGCTGAACAGGACGATGGCCGCGCTTGTATAGCCGGCCAATGCGATGACCTGGTCATTGATCTCGCCGCCCAACTGACCGCCGAAATAGATAGTTGTCAACGCAACAAACGTGAGAGCAATGGTAATTAACACGAGGCAGGTAAGATCGGCGATCCAGGCCGCCAGTCGAATCCAGAATCCGGCCTTACGCTCTTGAGGCCCTGCGATAATCTGCGCACTATCGATCGGTGCGGTAGAATCGCAGCATTCAACGTCACTCACCGCTCCCATGAATACCCGCCCACGTCTCAGCTCCTGCCTTTGGACACCTGTTCCGCACGCCTGCGTCCATCGGGCGTGTTCGCCAAAATGAGCGTTGCGCTTCCGCACGCTGGGCATACCTTCTTGCGGGTTGACTGGCGCCACAGGCTGTAGAGAAGGCCGGGAATGATAAACGCCAACCACAGTACAATCTCGACGGCAAATGAGCCTTTGGCTTTTGATTGAGGTGTGTCAGTCTGAGCGCCGCAGGTTGTGCAGATCAGGGACTCCTCAGAGCGTCTTAACGACAGGACGGCGCGCACACCCACCACAAAGATCGCCACGACTGCCAGTAACGGAATCAGCCAACGGAGCACTTCCATCAAGATATTCCTCCTTCACTCCAGCGTAAGGCGCGGTGGGCTTGACGATCATTCGACCGGTCCAGTTGTTCGGACTCGTGAAACATCTAAGAAACGTTGTGATTCTCTCGCCTTTGCGGGGAGTTGTCAAGATGTGCCATGATGCGGTGGTGACCTGGATATCGAGGCTATCTGTTGCCACGTCGCCTCAGATCTCTGGCAACGCGCTCGAAGGAGAGGTGTGACTTAGATGAACACGGCGGGTGACACCTGAAACCGCTTTGCCAAAAGACGAACCTGCCGAATGTTCAATTCCCGCTTGCCATTCAGGATTTCGGATACAACGCCCTGAGAGCCGATATCCGACAAGTCCGATTGGTTCAACCCATGCTCTTCCATGAACAACCGAAGCATGTCGGCTTCAGCACATTCAGGCATGGGATGATGCGTTTCTTCGTAATCATGAATCAATGTGCCTAGCGTATCTAACAGCCCATACAGGGGATGACGCTCGTTATTACCGATTTCATCCAATAACTCGTTTAGCCGCTCAATCGCAGTATCATATTCACGCTCATTGCGAATCGTGAGGATAGAACGGATATTGGCCCAATGACTGTGGAGGTCTTTCGTGAGCGTGCTCATTGTCCCAAAAGTCTCCTCAGTGGTCATTGCGAGGAAGCCGCAGCAACCGCGGCAATCTCACTGTAGTATTCGGCGTCATGGTATTGGGCCGGTAAGACCAGGGAGATTGCTTCGCCTATGCCTCGCAATGACGAGCGGGAGGTGATGGTCTCGGGTTCCTGTGTAACTCAAAGCTCCGGTGCCTGCTCGCGTCGCCATTTAGAAAAGTCACGAGCACCGTGAAGAAAGGCGCGGATGATCACTCTGTCCTCGTACACCTTATACAACATGCGGTAGTCGTACACGAGCAACTCACGGAGGGCTGAGTCGCCGACTTCCTTTACCATTCGGCCTCGCTCCGCAAGTGTCGAGAGACTTGCAGCCGTATCCAGAGCACGGGTGAGTACACGGACCGCACCGTCTGGCGATTCCTGCGAGATGTACGCGACAACCTCGTCGAGCGCTTGACGCGCCGACTCGGCCCAGATTACCCGGCGCGTCCGAGCAGCCACTTGCGGCGCAACTCTGCGTCAACCTGTTCGTGGGGAACAGTCCGACCCGCCTTCTCGTCCCCTTCGCCACGGGCGGCGGCTTGCACGACATAGAGGTGGTATTGCACGTCGTCGAGGGTGCAATCGTCCGGGAGACGATCCAAAAGCGCCCGCACTGTGTCTTTGGCTGTCATGAAAACTCTTCTCCTTCCTGCTATCTATCTTCAAGCATACAAGCCCGCGACCGCGAACTCAACCGTGTCGAATCCGGGAGCGCCCGTTTGGCGGGCTAACACCGGATCTCACCGGCGTACGGCAGCGCGTCCGCGGGAAGTCGCCGGTTCGACCTTCCGCTGTCGCTTCTTGACGATAGCGGCCGGCCCGCGCAGCGCTTCATTGACCGTGTCGTGATCTGAGAAATAACTCCGCTACGTCGGGATCAATGACGACCACGTTCGCGCCTTCGGCGTATCGTTTGGCATGCTCACCTCGCACGCCGCCGCTGAAATCGTACTCTTCCAGCATGTCGGGGTCACGCTTTGCTCTCTTCATGTGTCACCCTTTCATAGTTGGTTGCAAGCCTCGTGCTGATGAGTCGTATTCGGTCACCCCGTTTGGTATGCACAACGACCACGAGACGATTTCGTTCGATGGGAGTGGCCAAGCAGAACGAAGCGCTCCTCGTCTTCAGAATGCAGGGGATCGTCGATCGTCTTCGACAGGGGATCTCGAATGCCGTACTGGCCTCATCGAGGAGACCCCGTGCATTGCGAGGTTCCTGCGAGCCTTCTACAGGCCCATTCAAACACCAAGGTCATCGGATGTCAACCATCCTTCATAACTCGCTGATTCGTCCAGCGTGGGGTATGGCTCGTGACCTCCAGGATGTGGGGGCCTGGTGCTCATCGATCCGCGGTAACGGCTTTATCGCTCGCCTGCCCAGGATGTCGCCTGAGAAGAATCACAACGCGGCTTCAAGAATATGGAATAGTTACGGCTCGATAGAGGTGCCCAGCGCCTTTTTACTTACGGTTAACATTTTCTCACTTGGGACTACCAGTCACCAATGATTTGCCGGGTTTTGCCAGCGGAGATCGGAATTGATTTTCGTGGGTTGACAGGAAACTCCGCCTTGCAGTTCGGACAATCGAAGACTCCCGTTATCATACGTCGGTCCTGGAGGATCTGCGCTGAGCCTTTCACAAAGCAGACTGGACACGCATAGTGCTTCGGAGGTCCGCTCGACTCGTAGACGACTGCACCGCCTGGCGTCTCGCTGAGCCGGTACTGAGCTTTCACCGCATTCCATTCATCGCGAGCGGCAAGGTCCTGGCGGAGGCGGTCGTTCTCGCTTTGGAGTCGGAACAGCTCCTCTCGCAACTCGAAGAGGGTGTCCAGTGCCGTGCCCAGCTTTTCGAGCACCGCCGTCACCTGGATCTGTGTCTCTTTTTCAATCTTGTACCCGAGCGCTGCTTGCAAAGAGTCCTTCGCGAACTTGATCCCAGTGATAGCTGCGCCGACCGTGGCGATGTCCATATCGAGTTCCCCCTCCTGCCGCTAACTCTTGACGAGATCGGTTAACCCCTCTCGCATGTAGAAACCTTCAACGTTTGGGGCAATTTTCCCGCCTTTGCAAGGACTTGTCAAGATTCGCCATGACTTTGGGAACCGGCCGGTCTTGACAGCGGCGGGGTGATCTGATAACTGCTTACACGAGCAGAGGGTTGTGTCCGCCCATGCCGGGACTTGGCGGCGTCTTACGGTGACAAGCAGCAGCAGACACGAGGTGAATGATGCCGATCTATGAATACGCGTGCAGCAGTTGCAGGAAGCGGGTAAGCCTGCTGATCCGGAATATCCATCACCCCGCTACGCCCGTCTGCCCACGCTGTGGGGGTCGGGAGTTGACGCGGCTGCTCTCCCGGTTCGCCGTGGTCAAGTCTGAAGAGAGCCGCTTTGAGCGGATGGCCGACCCCAGCAATTTCGGCGATCTTGACGAGAACGATCCGAAGAGTGTGGCGCGCTGGGCCAAGCGGATGGGGAAAGAGATGGGCGAGGATGTCGGCGAGGACTTCGACCAGATGATGGAAGAGGCAGCGGAGGAAGAGGGGGCGGCCGGAGGGGGAGCAGAGACCGAGGAGTAGGTGACGGATGTGCGCCCGGCCTTCCCGAACCGCGTTTCACCTTGACATTGGCGCGCCGTTTTGGATATAGTCGCCACGGATTAAAGAGACATATCGGCGTCATCATAACGTTAGAGGCAGCGATGAAAAAGCGACATTTACTAGCGCCAGGCCCGACTCCGGTCCTTCCGGAGGCCTTGCTGGCGATGGCCAGGCCGATTCTGTACCATCGCGGTCCTGAGTACGAAGTGCTCCTTGCCTCCGTCCGGGAAGGGCTCAAATTTCTCTTCCAAACCAAAAACGAGGTGCTGTTGTTCACCTCATCCGGTACCGGTGGGATGGAGGGGACTGTGGTGAACACGCTCTCACCCGGCGATCATGCCGTGGTCATCAGGAGCGGTAAGTTCGGCGAACGCTGGGGAGAGATCTGCGAGGCCTATGGCCTTCAGCCTCAGTACATCGATGTCGAGTGGGGGCGAGCGGTAGAGCCCGACCTCGTGGCGGCGGCGCTTGCGGCTGATCCCTCGATCAAGGCGGTCTTTGCCACGCACACAGAGAGCTCCACCGGCGTCATACACGATATTGAGGCGATCGCCCGGATCGTGGGGAGGACGCCGGCCATCCTGGTCGTTGACGCCATTATGAGTCTGGGGGTGGCAAGTTTGCCGATGGATACCTGGGGGGTGGACGTCGTTGTGGGCGGATCTCAGAAGGGCTTGATGATCCCGCCGGGTCTCGCCTTCTGCGCGGTCTCCGACAAGGCCTGGGCGATGGTGCGACAATCCCGCCTTCCGAAGTTCTACTTCAACTTCCTGGCAGAGCGGAAGAGCCTGGAGAAGAACCAGAATACCTTCACGCCGGCGGTGTCGTTGGTCATGGCGCTTCACGAGTCCCTCGCCGCGATCAGGGCGGAGGGTCTCACTGCGCTGTTCGCGCGGCATGATCGGCTTGCGCGGGCGACCCGTGCCGGCGTGCGCGCGCTCGGACTCGAACTATTCACCGACCGGCCTACCCCGGCGCTGACCGCCGTTGTCGCCCCGTCGGGTCTCGAGGCCGGCGCCATCGTAAAGAGGCTTCGAGCGGCTCACGGTATCACCATCTCGGGCGGACAGGCGCAGCTTAAAGGGAAAATCTTCCGTTTGGCTCACCTGGGATACGCCGACGAATCCGATGTTGTGATCTGCCTCGCGGCACTGGAACGAACCCTTACCGATCTCGGCTACCCGGTCAAGCTGGGCGAGGGGGTACGGGCGGCCCAAGAGGTGCTGAGTCAGGCGGGCTGAGGAAGAGCAGCTCTCAGCTAACAGCCGACAGCTAATAGCTGACTGTTGCTCTTGATAGGGGAACGAATGCGAATCCTTGTAAGCGACGGCTTGTCGCCGCGCGGCATCGAGGTGTTGCGCCAGGCCGAGGGGTTTGAGGTCGATGAGCGGCGCAAGTTGACACCGGAGGCGCTGCAGGAGTGCATCGACAACTACGACGGCCTGATTGTCCGTAGCGCCACCAAGGTCACCGCGCCGATCCTGCGAGCTGCGCACCACCTTAAGGTGGTAGGGCGGGCGGGCGTCGGGGTGGACAATATCGACGTCGAGGCGGCGACCGCTCGCGGTGTCCTGGTGATGAATGCCCCAAGCGGCAATACTCTGGCCACCGCCGAACATACCTTCTCACTCCTGCTGTCGCTTGCCAAGAATATCCCGCAGGCGACCGCCTCGATGAAAGGCGGTCGGTGGGAGAAGGGCGCATTTCTCAGTGTCGAGTTGGGGGGGAAGACGTTGGGGATCATCGGCTTGGGGCGGATCGGCGGCGAGGTGGCTCGACGCGCCAAAGGGTTTGCCATGCGCGTCATCGTCGCTGATCCCTTTGTGTCCGAAGAGACCGCGACCGCGCTGGGGGTCGAACTGGTGGAACTCCCGGACCTGTTCCAACGGTCGGATTTTATCACCGTTCACACCCCTATCACCCCGGAGACGTACCATCTCATCGATCGCGACGCGATCGCGCGGATGAAAACAGGGGTTCGGATCATCAATTGCGCGAGGGGCGGGATCGTCGACGAGACGGCGCTGTATGAGGCGATGAAGGCCGGCAAGGTTGCGGGCGCGGCGATGGATGTGTTTGAACAGGAGCCGACGACCGACTCGTCGCTGTTTTCGCTCAACAACTTCATCTGCACCCCGCATATCGGCGCAGCGAGCGAGGAAGCGCAGGAGAATGTCGCCGTCGAGATCGCCCAGCAAATCGTCGAGTATCTCCAGAAAGGGCTGATCAGGAACGCCGTGAATGCCCCGTCGATCGATCCGGCGCTGTACAAGATGCTTCAGCCGTACCTCACCCTGTCCGAGAAACTGGGCCGCCTGGCCTCTCAGCTTGCCGAGGGGGGGCTGCGCCAGATTCGGATCGATTACCGGGGTGAGATTGCGGGCTATGACCCGGCGGCGCTCACCGCATCCGTCATCAAGGGGGCGCTGGACCCCTTCCTGGGCGATGAGGTCAACTACGTCAACGCCCTGGCTCTGGCGAAAGGACGCGGCATCCGGATCATCGAGAGTAAGGTGCTGGAGGAAGCCGACTACGCGAGCCTCATCACCGTCTCGATTAAAGGCGACCGTGGCACGAGTGAGGTGGCAGGGACGCTCTTCAGCCGCCGCGAGCCTAGGGTCGTCCGGATCAACGAATTCCGTCTGGAAGCCATTCCGGAGGGTTATCTCCTGATCTTTTCCAATTTGGACGTACCTGGAGTTATCGGGACGATCGGCACCTTGCTCGGAAAGCACCGGGTCAACATCGCCGGAATGCAGTTGGGGCGGGAGCAACCCGGCGGTCGGGCCGTATCGGTGGTGAATGTCGACAATCCTGTTCCTGCTCATGTCATCGATGAGATCCGGCGGCTTCCCAATATCGTCTTCGTCAAGCTGGTGAAGGCCTAAAAGCAGCGGTCAGTGATCACGAAACGCTGAACGCTGATAGCCGATCTTCAATGAGCGACTTCGAATATTCCCCCAAGACCGCCATCCCGAAAGGGGTTCGGGTCTTTCCGCCGGAGGAGACCGCACTGCGCCGCTGGGCGGAGCGCCGGATCCTGACGGTTTTCGAGAGATGGGGGTTCCAGGAGGTCATCACCCCGACGTTCGAATATCTGGAGGTCTTCTCGGGAGAGCCGGAGCGGGAGGGCGGAGACAAGATCTTCAAGTTCGTCGATCGGCCGACCGGCCGTCTGCTCGCGCTGCGGTACGACCCGACCCCTCAGGTGGCGCGCCTCGCCGCGACCACCCTTCGGCACCGGTCCTTGCCGTTGCGTCTTTCGTACGCGACAAATATCTTTCGCGATGAGGCCCCTCAGACCGGTCGGCAACGCGAGTATGTCCAGCTTGGCGTGGAACTGATCGGGCTGGAGCGGCCGGAGGCCGATGCCGAGATGGTGGCGATGGCGATAGAAGGCTGCCGAGCCCTCGGCCTGCAGCGCTTTCAAATCGATGTGGGGCAGATCGAGTATGTGCGGGGGCTCGTCGATGCCCTGGGGCCTCCACCTGATCGACGCCGGGCGTTGGTTTCGGCCATCGATAGGAAGGATACTGTCGAGATTGAACTGCTCGTCCGAGGTCTGGACGCGGACGACAAGTCCAAGCAGGCGGTGTTGGAACTGCCGATGCTCTATGGAGGGAAGGAGGTCCTGGCTCGTGGGCGGGATCTGGCGCCTAACCGCCGGTCGCAAGAGGCCCTGCGAAACCTCGCCCAGGTCTATGAGGTGCTGGAGCAGTACGGTCTGGCGGATCAGGTCATCATTGATCTCGGTGAAGCGAGAGCCTTCGAGTACCACACCGGCGTCACCTTTTCGGCATTCGCGCAGGGCCTGGGTTCCGAGATTTCGCGCGGCGGCCGATACGACGACCTGATCGGTGGGTTCGGGTATCCGTGTCCCGCCACCGGCTTCGCCTTCGATCTGGACAAGGTCATGGAGGCGGTCGCGACCGAGAACCGGCCTCCGCCGGCGACCGGTCAGAGGTTCCTGATTATCGACTTCAACCCCGATAAGCGGAACGCCCTTCGCGTCGCGCGGCTTCTGCGGGAACAGGGTTACACGGCAGCGAGAGACATCATTACGCGGGGCCTGGAGGGCTCATTTGACTATGCCAAAAGATCCGGGATCGGCCGAGCGATCGTGCTGGGCCTTCCTCATCTGCCTCAAGATGAATTGCTTATCAGGGATCTTGCCTCTGGGACTGAGGAGCGGGTCCCGGTCGAGCGGTTTTGCGGCGAGGTCGAACGTGGAGAGCGGCGATGGCTAATGTAATCGTTGTCGGCACGCAGTGGGGCGATGAAGGGAAGGGGAAGATCGTCGATCTTCTCTCCGAGTATTTCGATGCGGTGGCCCGGTACCAGGGTGGGTCCAACGCCGGCCATACGGTCGTTGTAGAAGAGGAGAAGATTGTCCTGCATCTGGTCCCGTCAGGCGTGCTGAGGAAGGGGAAGGTCTGCATTCTGGGGAACGGTGTGGTGATTGATCTGATCGCCCTCATCCAGGAAATGGATCAGCTCGGAAGGCTGCACGTCAAGATCGAGGAGAACTTTTTTATCAGCAAAAACGCGCATCTGGTGCTCCCCTATCATATGATCCTCGACGCGGAGCTGGAGCGGCTCCGAGAGGGTCGGCAGATCGGGACGACCCGACGCGGAATCGGGCCGGCCTATGTCGATAAGATGGCGAGGGCAGGGATCCGGGTGGGCGACCTGGCCGACCGCGACCGCTTCAAGGAGCAGCTCCGCAGCAACCTTGAAGCGAAGCGAGCCCAGTTTCCCCACCATCAGGAGTTGCAAGAGCTGGATCTCGAAAAGATGGCGGTGGAGCAGCTTGAACTGTTCGAGCGCATTCGCGGCTTCGTGGTAGACAGCTCCCTCGTGATTCACGACCTGATTAAAACCGGGAAGCGCGTCCTGTTTGAGGGGGCACAGGGGACCCTCCTGGACGTTGATCTTGGGACCTATCCTTATGTCACCTCATCGAGCGCCACGGCCGGAGGCGCCTGCACCGGGACCGGGGTCAGTCCGCTGACGATCGACGGTGTCCTCGGCGTCACCAAGGCCTATGCGACGCGAGTCGGCGAGGGTCCGATGCCGACGGAGCTGACGGATAGCATCGGTCAGATACTGCAGACGCGCGGGCAGGAGTTCGGGGCCACAACGGGACGACCGAGGCGCTGCGGCTGGTTCGATGCCGTGGCCGTCAGGTACAGCGCCAGAATCAACGGCCTCTCGGCTCTCGCGTTGATGAAGCTGGACGTCCTGGATGCCTGTGACCCGATCCGGATCTGTACGGGCTACCGACACAACGATAGGATTCTCCGAGAGTTTCCGAACGAAATCGGTCTGCTGCAGGCGTGTGAGCCGATCTATGAAGAGGTGCCGGGCTGGAACCAGAGTATTGCGGGTATCACCTCATACAAACATCTGCCGGCCAACTGCCGGGCCTATATCGAACGGATTGAGGGACTGACGGGGGTCAAGGCCGGGCTCATTTCGACAGGGCCCCGGCGGGACCAGACGATCCTTCGCTCGACACCGGCCTTGCGGCAGTGGGGGCTGACACGCTAAGCTGCCGTAGAACGAGCATTCAGCGCTCAGCCATCAGCTTCAGACAATACCGTAATTACCGGAAAAGCTGACTGCTGAACGCTGATAGCTGCCCTTTTCACGACCCGTTAGCTCAGTTGGCAGAGCTCCTGCCTTTTAAGCAGGGAGTCTCGGGTTCGAGTCCCGAACGGGTCACCACTCCACCCTCGCTCTCCTTCATGGAAAAGAATTCATGCGCATCGGTCCCCACCAGCTCCAAAATAACCTGATTGTCGCCCCCATGGCTGGCGTGACGGATCGGCCTTTCCGCATGTTGTGCAGGAGCATGGGCGCAGGCATGGCGGTTAGCGAAATGGTGGCCTCCAACTCGCTGCTGTATGGTTCGGAAAAAACCAAACGGCGCGCCAATCACGAGGGCGAAACCGATCCGATCTCGGTGCAGCTCCTCGGCGCCGACCCGAAAATGCTGGCACAGGCCGCCCGTTACAACGTGGATGCGGGGGCGCAAATCATAGACATCAATATGGGCTGCCCGGCGAAAAAAATCTGCAATGTGATGGCCGGTTCCGCGCTGTTGCAGAATGAGGCGCTGGTGGCGCAAATACTTGAAACGGTAGTGGCGGCGGTGAGCGTACCGGTCACCTTGAAAATCCGCACCGGATGGGATACACAAAACCGCAATGCGGTGCGCATCGCGCAGATCGCCGAAATCAGCGGTATCCAGGCGCTTGCCATTCATGGCCGCACGCGCGCCTGTGCCTACACCGGCGAGGCGGAATATGACACCATCGCGGCAGTGAAAGCCAGCGTGAAGATTCCCATCATCGCCAACGGTGACATCACTACCCCGGAAAAAGCCCACTATGTTGTGCAGCACACCGGTGCAGATGCCGTGATGATAGGCCGCGCCGCGCAGGGCCGTCCGTGGCTGTTCCGCGAAATCGCACATTTTCTTGATACCGGTCTACACCTGCCCGCGCCACAAGTGGTTGAAATCCAGCGCGTGCTGCTCAATCATCTGCACGGCCTGTACGATTTGTACGGCGAACATACCGGCTTGCGTGTGGCGCGTAAACACATCTCCTGGTACACCAAAGGGCTGGCCGGTTCGGCGCAGTTCCGTCGCTGCATGAATCAACTGGAAAGCATTGCGGAACAATTGAAGGTAGTAAATGATTTTTTTGATGGTCAGTTGCAGCGCGGGGAACGCCTGCACTATGCCGAGGAACAGATTGGACAATAGGGACAGTGACTATTTGTGTAGATTTGCCTGCATTGGCTGATAACCAAGGCATCAACTCAGTACGGATTTGCCGCGCCGATTATGCTCGCCGTTATACCGGATTTCAAGGACAGACGCAAACGGTAACGCTTCTTAGGCTACACCCGCTTGGGCCTTCCCGGTCCCGGCAGTAGCCGGCCTACATTCAGGATTCGGCTGCGCCGGTAGAGACCCCACGGATACATGAGGTTTGTGCCCTCCTTTGGGGACCCCATGAAGTTCTTCTGCAGTACAAGCATACAACGCTCATCATGCTGCCACCTTCCCCGAGAAGAGAATCGTCAGATCGAGGTGTCGGAGCGCGACATATATATTTAGATCGAATCCCGGACGGGTCACCAATTTTTCCAATTTCCTGCTCACCCCCGCCATTGCCTTTCTATGGCTCGCGGCCCATCTATTCACGGTAGCCGTAGCGTAGGGTAGATCGTGCAGGTTAGTGGTTGAAATCGACACTGCCGGACTCACCATCGGGACCCTCAAGGCGCTCAGTTTATCCGGTCCAGTCCGCTCATTCTTTTCCATTGACACCCTTGCAAGCTGAATGCTACAAGCCGGATACTCGGTTCTATGCTTCATTACTTCCCGCAGATAAACAGGATGTCGGCATGGCTCGCGGCGGGAATCCGGTCCTAGAAGGTCCTGTGACAACCTGATGGAGGGGACGTCAGAGCGATGCGCAAGAGCCAGCTTTGTGAGCCTGTCGAAGAGACATCACCGCTAGGTAAGTTCTGCGAAAGACGTGGATGCTTTAGTGTTCGTGAGTTGGACCATTAACAAGGAGCGTCACGCATGGATGACTGGCTCTTAACCGCGCAGGAGGTAGCCCCAAGATGAAGACGGAGGCGACAGTATGTATCTATTGAGCAGCATACAAAAGACCTGGGCGGGTTTGCGTTGGTTTGTCGGCGGTGTGGCAGTTATGACCATACTGGCGGCGTCTGGGGTCGCCGCTGGCCAGGATATGGGTGGCGCAGCCTACCCTGGGGCACACGTCGAAGGCGAGTTTGCACCTGCCCTTCCCAGCGTGCGCGCTCTGCCGCAACGGCGGCTGCCACAATCCCGACAGCCAGCGCAGGTGGCTCTCGACCGTGTCGAGGCGGCGCACTTGAAGATGGAGGCGACAGACCAGCCATCTAAACCTGGGGTGCCGCTACAGATCGGCGTCAGCCGCGATGTACCGATGCTGCGTAATGCCGCTCGAACCTCGGTGCTCATGTCTTGGACGTCCATTCCCGGCGGGCAGATTGCCGCGATCAGCATTACTTCTCCTGACGCCCTCGGCTTGCGTCTGGGCTTGTTGGTTGAAAAGCTGCCTCGTACGGCTCTGCTGCGGTTTTATGCCCAGGGGGCGGAGCAGGTGTTCGAGGTGTCGGGCGGGGAGATTATGGACACCATCGCCCGCAATCTCGCCGCCGGCGACGCAAGCGATGACGCCCGGACTTACTGGTCGCCCGTCATCGACGGCCAGGAAATGACGGTGGAAATCGAGCTGCCTGCCGGGGTGTCTCCGGATGAGGTGATGTTTTCCATACCGCGTATTTCCCATTTGTTTTCATCGCCTCTGGATCCCCGCGCCTTGCCAAGACAAATTGGCAGTGCGGAGTGGTGCAATCTCGATTCCATGTGCTATACATCGACATGGGGAAACGAATCCCTGGCGACCGCCAAAATGACATTCACGGAAGACGGTTCGAGTTATCTCTGTACGGGCAGCTTAATGAATGATAGCGATCCCTCCACGTTCATTCCCTATTTCCTGACTGCCAACCATTGTATTTCGACGCAAACTGTGGCCTCAACCCTGCAAACCTATTGGTTTTATCGTGCCTCAAGTTGCAACAGCGGTACGTTGAGTCCCAGCACCCAGACATTGACCAGCGGGGCCACACTGCTCTATGCCGGTTCGAATACCGATACGAGCTTCTTGCGACTGAACAGCTCAGCCCCTCCTGGGGCTGGGTATTCAGGGTGGTCGGCGGGTCTGCCGGTGCTCTCCACCCCGATCATTGGCATCCATCATCCGAATGGCGATTTGCAAAAGATCAGCGCTGGAAACATCACAGATTACTCCAGTTGCTCCAATGGCAATTCTTTCACTTGCAGTTCGGCGTCCTCTGGCAGCGCCGACCATCTCAAGGTTGTCTGGGGCCTTGGCATTACCGAGGGCGGCAGCAGCGGTTCCGGTCTTTGGATTGTATACGGCAGCAGCCACTACTTGGTGGGCCAGTTACATGGTGGAAACTCTTCCTGCGTCACGCCCACTGCTCCAGATTACTACGGTCGTTTCGATGTAGCTTACAACGCGGCGTTGTTTCAATGGCTGGGAACCACCCCGGCGAACTACACGTTGTCGGTGACGGGCGCCGGCACGGGCCAGGGCACGGTGACGGGGCCTGGAATTAACTGCACGATCAGCGCTGGGAGCACGAGCGGGACGTGCAGTGCGAACTACGCGTCTGGAACGGGGGTCTCGCTGACCGCAACGTCCATCGGAGTCTCGACATTCAGTGGCTGGAGTGGGAACTGCGCCGCCGATGGGACCGTCACGCTGGAGGCGAACAAGATCTGTACGGCCACCTTCACTAGACCGCTCATACTCTCGACCACCTCCCTGTCCGCAGAGGAGCAGGGAGTCGCCTATTGGTACGCGCTGCAGGCCGAAGGCGGAATGCCCCCTTACACCTGGAGCCGTATCAAGGATAAGCTCCCCAAAGGCCTGACCCTGGATGCCGCAGGCACCCTCAGCGGGATCCCGACCAAGGCCAAGACCGCGACCTTTACCGTCCAGGTGACGGATGCCGCATGGGCCTCAGCGACGCAGAACCTCTCTCTGCAGATCGTCAAACGTGTCGATCTCAAGACCAAAAAACTGAGTCGGGGTACGGTCGGGATGCCGTACGCAGCCATGCTCAAAACCAATGGCGGGATTCCGCCGCTGACCTTCAGCCTGGTCGGCGGGGCGCTCCCGCCAGGCCTTACCTTCGACCCGGGTACGGGGCAGATCTCTGGGACCCCTACGCTAGCCGGAACCTTCGACTTCCAGACGATGGTAACCTCGAGCGGCGGCTCCAGCGATCAGGGGAACATTCGGATCAAGATCAAGTAGGATGAGCAAGCGACCGGGCTCGGGTCTCAGCAAGCATTTAAAATAGCGACCGTGACCATTTATATAGATTTGCCTGCATCGGCTGAGAACTAAGGCATCAACTGGGGGTGTAGATTATGCCCCCGATCGCCGAGCAGTGGTTGAAATCTCCACACTGCAATGTCAAAAGGGCACTCCCCGCTGTCACTTGGTCCGTCCTTTCCCACGATGACGAACTACTTGGTCGTCGGATACCAGAATATCGGGAAACCGAGAAACGGATCACAGAAACTGAGGCGGCAGGGGAGTCCAAAGCCCAGTCAATTGACTGGGCTTTGGTTCGGGCGATTCGCTGTCAGAAAACTGGATGGGCGGATACAGGTACAACGTTTTCCGTCGTCCGCCTTCATACAAATATTTTATTGCGTACTGGAAAGGGTTATAGAGTGTTAGGCTAACTTCAAGAAAGGAAGAGATGGACTTCATTGATGTGAGCTGGGCAAATTTCATTGCCGCGATCAAGCCAGACCTGCTCCATGATCGCCGGTTTATCTACAGGGGCCAGGAGTCCAGCAACTGGCGTCTCCAGACAAGTCTCCATAGAACCGGACAATGGCGTACGCCAGAGGACATTTCCTCCTATATTCAACATATTGTCCCGCTCGCGCATGAAGCCGTAGCGTCATGGGAGGGGGTCCGTCGAGATCTGTCCAACGGTTTTCAGCTGGCAGAATTCCTGGCCTATCTGCAACACAATAGTTTCCCTACGCCTCTCCTGGATTGGACCTATTCCCCTTACATTGCTGCATTTTTTGCTTTTGAGTGTATCAATCACTATCAACCCGAGCACGACTACGTATGCATCTACCGGTTTGATAAGGGAGGCTGGATTCGCTCTTACAAGCAGAGCTATGACTACAGTGACAAGAACCTACACGTATCGATTATTGAGCCATCCTCAGTGGGGAACCCGAAGCTCATGCTTCAGCAGGGACTCTTCATGTATACGAATCAGGACGATATCGAAAGCCACATCGAATTGAACAGCAAGAACCCCAAGGAGCCCTATCTCAGGAAGTTCCGGATTCATTGTCGAGAGCGGCAGGTTGCGTTGCGGGAGCTACGGCTCATGAATATCACGCGCATGCAGCTCTTTCCATCGGTCGAAAGCGTCTGTCGCAAGGTCGCAACCGATGTCTCTCTAATGTTCCCAATGGGCAAGACACGGTCCGAGATTAGCAAGGAAATCTTTGAACAATTCCTTGCGAGCTATAAGACCGGCGAAAAATGACCGCACAGCAAGATATCGTAGCCGATCTGTCACGCTTGCACTTGAGCCCTTTGAGCGGGCAGAAGCTCAGGCGAATTGAAACAGGCGAATACGGGCTAGCAAGCGCGCCAGGCGGCTAAACACAACATTGCAGAAGGCGATCAGTGAGGCCGCCTGCAAGCCGCGGCAAATCAGCCCATTGTGGGGGATAAGCCGCCGACGCGGCTGGCGTGGGTGGGTCAGAATCATCTTGACCGGTTGGGCTCACGATAGGATAGTATGAATAAATTCGCTATTGGAACGTGGAGTTGTCCTGAGAGACACGCTGCCGGTTTCGGAGGTTTCAGCTATGAGCAAAGTGGAGTCGATCGAAGAACAGATCAAGACGCTGTCAGCGGAAGAGGTCGCGAAGCTTCGGGAGTGGTTTCTTGGATTCGACTGGACGCTGTGGGATCAGCAGCTCGAGCGCGACGTTGCAGCCGGGAAACTCGATGTCTTGGCGGACAAGGCGCTTCGGGATCACGCGGCCGGAAAGACGACCCCTCTTTGAATCATCATGCGTCCCCGGACTTCTGGGCCTGCTACCGGTCTTTACCGGAGGATATCCGGAAGCTCGCGGATCACGCCTACGAACACCTTAAACACGATCCGCAGTATCCATCGCTGCATTTCAAGAAAGTCGGGCGTTTCTGGTCTGCGCGCGTGGGAGGCGGCTATCGCGCGGTGGCAGTGGAAGGTGCTGACAGTTTCATCTGGTTCTGGATCGGCACCCATACGGACTACGAGAAGTTGCTTAGCTAACCCATTGCAGCACAAGCCTCCACCGCTCATCATGCGCCACCTTCCCGGAGAAAGGGATCGTCAGATCGAGGTGCGGAGCGCTACATATTTGCATCGAATCCCCGACGGGTCACTATTCTCGGAGGACTATTCCGTTGCCCCGGCTTCCTTGAGGAGTCGTACGACCTCGTCCTCGCTCCTATTAAACGCTATCTTCATGGCCGTGACGCCATTGTTGGTTTTGGCGTGCACATCCGCACCCGCTGCGAGCAGCGCTTTCACGACCTCGCACTGGCCTTCCTGAGACGCCCACAGCAAGGCCGTTGCGCCATTGTCCTGTCTGGCGTTCACATCCACGCCCTGGGCGAGCAGCGCCTGTACGACCTCGAGATGGCCGGCTAGGGACGCTCTCATCAAGGCCGTCCAGCCTGCATCGGATTTGACGTGTACCCACGCGCCCGCCGCAATCAGCGCCTGTACGACCTCGAGATGGCCTCTGAGGGACGCTCTCATCAAGGCCGTCCAGCCATATTCATCTCTGGCGTTCACATTCGCGCCCGCCGCAATCAGCGCGTGCACGGCCTTGGGAGAGCCGTCCTGAGCCGCTCTCATCAAGGCTGTCATACCGTGTTTACCTGCGGCGTTCACATCGTCGCTCATGTTCGCTCCTCCTTCATCGATCACAGGTGTGCCGGCTTATCTTCGTCCTTCGCCTCTCCAAGGCCGGGGTCCGCGATGCCGGCTTCGGCGAAGCCTTTCTCCCTCAGTATACAACTGTCGCAGGCGCGGCAGGGCCGTCCATCCTGGGTCGGGTCGTAACAGCTCCAGGTCAGCCGGAAATCGATCCCGAGGGCAGCGCCCCGGCGTATGATCTCGGCCTTGGACAGGTGGATCAGCGGAGTGTAAATGGTGAGCGTGGATCGGCCTTCAGCGCCGGCGCGGGTTGCCAGATTCGCCATACGCTCGAAGGCCGCGATATATTCAGGACGACAATCCGGATACCCGCTGTAGTCGATTGCGTTGACCCCGAGCACAATATCTTCCGAGCCGATCACCTCGGCCCAGGCCAGCGCATAGGAGAGAAAGATGGTATTGCGGGCGGGAACGTATGTTACGGGGATACCGGAGCCGATCTCGTCCATCTCACGACCCTTCGGCACCGGGATCTCAGCGGTCAGCGCCGACCCTCCGATCCGGCGAAGATCAAGGTCGAGGATCAGGTGCTGCGATGCGCCGAGGGCCGCCGCGATCCGCGTCGCGCTTTCCACCTCGCGCGCGTGACGCTGGCCGTAGCGAAAGGTCAGGGCATGAAGCTGATACCCCTTGGCCTTTGCCAGCGCGGCTGCCGTTGCGGAGTCGATCCCGCCGCTCAGCAGGACCACTGCAGGCTTGCCTGCCTGTGCGCTGCGCGCAGACAGGTTCACTACACCCCCCGCCGGTTCGGATCCCACAGATACTTGTGAAGCTGAATCTGAAGCCTGACATTCAGTCGGTCCGTCAAGATCCATTCAGCCAGCTCCCTCGGATGGAGTTCGCCGAGAACCGGCGAGAAGAGGACGTGGGCCTTTTCAGCCAGGGCGTGCTCCGCCATCACTCGTCTGGCCCATTCGTAGTCGCGGCGATCCGCCACGACAAATTTGATCTGATCCTTCCTGTCGAGATGCCGGAGGTTCTCGAGATTGTTGTGAGGGTCCATCCCACTCCCAGGAGCCTTGAGGTCCAGGATCTTGACCACCCTCCGGTCGAGGCGATCGATGCTGAGGCTCCCCCCTGTTTCGATCAGGACTTCGTACCCCTCGAGGAGCAAGCGATCAATCAGAGGATGCACCGCTTCCTGCAACAGCGGCTCCCCTCCGGTAATCTCGACCAGCGGGCACTTATAGCCTCGCACTTGTTCCAGTACCTGCTCGATCGAGCGTTGCTCGCCCTCGTGGAACGCATAGGTCGTATCGCACCACCGGCACCGAAGATTACACCCGGTCAGGCGAACAAAGACGCACGGCCGACCGGCATAGGTCGATTCTCCCTGGATACTGTAGAAGATTTCGTTTACGCGGAGGCTCATCATCACCTTGACTTCAGGATGTCATAAAAATAGAAGGGCAGGCTCTCCTCCCTGCGAAAGCCTGCCCTGAGCGACGTCGAAGGGCCTGCCTACCAGATAGCACAGAAGCCCGGTACGCCTACCCTTCCGACCCGATTACCACATACCGCGTTCCACCGTCCCGCTTGACCAGAAGAAGTGTCGGTTCATCCGGCTTGGTTTTCTCCAGGACACGCCTGACCTGGTTTACTGTTGTCACCCTGACACGGTTAATCTCCAGGATCAGATCCCCGGGTTGCAACCCGACCGAGTCGCCCGGACTATCCGGTTCAACCTCTGTGATCACGACCCCTTTTTCACCCTTTAATCCAAACTTACGTGCGAGTGCCGGCGTGAGCTCCTGAATATCGATCCCCAGCTTCGTTTTCGGAGAAGTCGCCGCCATGGCCGCCACTTGCTCTTCTTTAAGCTCCCCAACCTTGACCTGCAGCGTGACGTCGGCTCCGTCGCGGACAACCTTCATGGGGACCTCTTTTCCTACCGGCGTACTGGCCACCATATGAGGCAGATCAGTGGAGGACTTGATCGTTTTACCGTCAAACTCGACGATGACGTCCCCCTGTTTGACTCCAGCCTGTTCGGCCGGCGATCCCTCCATCACATCCGACACCAGGGCGCCATTGGCCTGCTTGAGGGAGAATTTCTTACCGAGGTCCGGGGTAATCGGCTGGATCGCTACTCCAAGCCATCCGCGGGTCACCTGCCCACGCTCCTTCAACTGGGGTAGGACCTCCTTCGCCATCTCGATGGGAATCGCAAAGCCGATCCCGATCGAGCCGCCCGTTGGGCTGAAGATCGCGGTGTTGATTCCCACCGCCTCGCCGTTCGTGTTGATCAGCGGTCCGCCGCTATTGCCTCGATTAATCGAGGCATCGGTCTGGATGAAGTTGTCATATGGGCCTTCGCCGATGAACCGGCCCTTGGCGCTGACGATGCCGGTGGTGACGGTCTGGTTCAGGCCGAATGGATTGCCGATTGCCATGACCGGCTCGCCGACTTCCAGCCTATCCGAGTTGCCAAACGGGATCACCGGTAAGCCGGAGGCCTCGATTTTGATGATGGCGATATCAGTCTTCGGATCCCTCCCGATCACCTTCGCCTTGAACTCTCGACTATCACCCAGCTTGACGGTGATGTCCGTCGCATTTTCGACCACGTGGTTATTCGTCAGGATGTAGCCGTCTTTGTTGACAATGAAGCCGGATCCCAGACTGGTCGCCTTAAACTGCCTCGGCTGATCGCCGAAGAACCGTTTGAAGAACTCGTTGAAAGGGTCATCTTCGCTGTAAGGGCCACGGGACTGGACGCCCCTTTTGACTACCTGGGTAGTGCTGATATTCACCACAGCGGGGGTCAACTCCTTTGCCAGTTTGACCCAGAGCTTTCCGTCTGAGATCTGGCTCGAACTGAACAGCCCGCTCTCTCCTTTTTCGGTCCACACTTGAGCAGTCGTGGCCTTTGTGAGCGGGACCAGATTCAAGGAGGCCGTAATCAGCACTCCAAGAATCAAACAGGACGCTGCAACGACGATTAAGGTCCTGGTGTGAAACCGTCCATTATGCATCGTATCCCCCTGCGATGGTGTGGCCTGACTCCGTTTCCGGTCGGCAAACCCAGATATGCACCTTTATTACGACACGGTAAATGCGGGAGCGTTTAGGAGAACCTTCCCGGGGTTGACCACAACGCCCCCGCCTTTATTGCTCCTAGCTTAGCAGACTCATTGCTCAAATTCAACAGACCCCTCTGTACCGAAAGTGGAGTGATCATACATGGGTAACGCTCACTGGTACGGCAAAGATATGATCGACCGGAAACCATGGACGGCAAATCATGTATCACGGGACGACCGGGTAGTATATTAATAGTAGGGTCTTCGATGGCGAAGACCCGATCAACACCAAAGGGAGCATGCCCCCGCGTGCTGCAGGTACCGATGACGGTAAGGCGGCAATGGGTACAACGTAGACGGGAGGGTAAAAAGTGGGGCGGATCCGTAGTCTTCTCCTGCTCCTGGGTCTCGTGCTCTTGGGGGTGCTCCTCGTCAGGATTGACTTGCGCCCGGTCCTCTATCAGGTGCGATCTCTCTCATGGGGATTGTTGCTCCTTCTTTTCCCGTGTGGGCTTACCGTGATTCTGGATACCTTCGGATGGCGATACGCCTTTCGAGGACGCCTTCTACCCGCTTCTACTCTTTTACCTGTTCGCCTGGCGGGTAAAGCTTTCAATATGACAAGTCTCACCGCCACTCTGGGGGGTGAGCCGGTCAAGGTCTATCTCCTCCGCGCGTGGGTATCCGTAGAAGAAGGTGTAGCCTCGGTGGTCATCGATAAGACGACGTCGCTTCTGGCCCAGGTATGCGTGCTCCTGCTTGGCCTCGTTTTCTCCCCTCTGCTCTTACCGGCAGGATCTCCCTTTCTGAATGGAATGGTGGGCCTGGCGCTGCTGGGGGTGTTGGCGACCGGAGGATTTATCATGGCGCAGCGACGCGGGCTCTGCAGTCGATCCCTGATGATGCTCAATCGCCTGGGCCTTACGTGGCATCGGGGGGTCGAGGCCGCTCAGGGACTGGATGACGCCATTGCCGCGTTCTACTCGATCCACCGCCCGCGCCTCATCCTGTCGTATCTCTTTCACCTGATGGCGTCTCTGGTCGGGATCCTGGAGGTCTACCTGATCCTCTGGCTGCTCGGACTTCCGATCTCCTTGACGACAGCCCTGATGATCGAGGCCTTCAGCTCGGCCATCAGGGCCGCCGGTTTCCTGGTCCCTGGCGCCATCGGCGTGGAGGAGGGCGGCAATGTGGCCGTCTTCCTGGCCTTGGGGTTAACGGCGGAGGTAGCGCTTTCTTTCAGTGTTATCCGCCGGATACGAGAGCTGGTCGTGATAGTCGCCGGCTTGGCGGCCTTGGCGGTTGTTCGAAGGGGCCGCCCCATTCCGCATCCGGGGTGATCAGGTTCGGGCGTTATGTCAACGTCAGAGGATCTCAACGGTCGAAGAATCCTTCTACCGGTGTTGCCCTGCAAATCACCGCGAGCGGCCGAGGACGGCTTGACGCAGCTTCTCACCTGGCCTACACTTCACCTGAACCCCGTATTGTTTCTTTGTCGACAAGGAGGAAGGAACCTATGAAGAGACGGTCACGCTGGATCCAAAGCCTGTCTTTTACCGTTCTTCTTCTCGCCTTTGTAGGTGATCCCCTGAACGCCGAGGAGATTCGCAACGATCCGGAGGCCCGTACCCTGCTGGAGGAGGCCCGCGGGCGCGTTGTCGTGTGGGACCGCTTCCCGGGCTTTGAGGCGACACTCGAGGTAGACCATGATGGAAAAAGATCGGGCGGCGAGCTGACGGTCCTGCCTTCCGGAAAGGTGGAGGTTACGCTTCAAGACCGCGAGGCGCAAGAGTGGGTCGGGGGGATCCTGAAGTCGCTCGTTAACCATCGACTGAAAACGGACACACACAAGCACGAGGAGGCGCCGATTGCCTTCGGTTCTGAGGATCGGCATCCGTTGGGACGCCTGGTGAAGAAAGGCGACCGCTTCTCATCGACGTACCGCATCAAGGATCGACAGATTCTCCAGGTCAACCAGAAAACCGAAAAAGGATGGTTGAGCCTGAACGTCTTAGAGTACGTCCAGACGCTTCATGGCTTCTTGCCCAGGCAGGTGGCTGTCTTTCAGTTCGACGAAAAGGGTGCGCTCGAGAAAAGCACCGTCTTTACTGATGAGTATATCGAGGTAGAAAAGTTCTGGCTTCCTAAGTCCCGCGTGATCTTCGTCGCCCACGGGGCGAAGATCGAGGTCTCGAAGATTTACTTCCAAAAGCACCGCCCGCTTCCGAAAGAAGCGGCTAAGGTCCCCGCTTCCTGATCCCGGGCGTCGTTAATGCCCCTTTTCAGCGACGAGCATGAGCGCCGCAAGGTTCCGGTCGTACTGACGGAATACGCGCCGCATTGCGTGTATCCGCTGGCGCGCCGCCGGATTTCGCAGAACATTCCAGGCGATTCGCGCCATCCCCGCCAGCCCTTCATTCCGGATCATCTGAGACGGTTCGAGCAGGTGCATCGGAGTAGTGGCCTGCGCCTTGATCATGAACCCTTCGCCTTGCAGCAGCGCCTTCCATTCCGACACGGTCATCGGACGCACCCCCACATGAATGGACTGCGAGAGTGCGCGGTTGATGGCGTCTCTGGTCGCGCTGTCGATATCGTCGGGAGCTAAAGCCAGTTCATGAATGCCGCAACGGCCGCCTGACGCCAGTACACGCTTGGCCTCCTGAATAATCCTGGCCTTGTTCTCCGGTGTCTTCATACTCAACATCGCTTCGCAGTACACCACCGTGGCGCTACTGTCCGGTAAACCTGAGTGTTCCGCCTGGCCGACAACACACCGCTGATTATCGCCTTTCAGATAGCCCTGTACTCGTTTTGCGGCGGCATCGTCAGCTTCTACCGCGGTGTAGACGGACGGGGATTTCGCCAGCACCAGTTGCGCCGTCACACCCAGCCCTGGCGCAAATTCGACCACCCTGTCCGTTGGGCCGATCGTGAGTGCGTCCAGCATCCGGCGGGTTAATTCAAGGCCGCCGGGACGCAACACCCGTTTTCCCATCTGTGCCAGCAGCCAGTGCCCCGGCATCTTCTCAACGTGCAGTCCGTGTCCCGGCAGGATCTCCTCGTGTTCACTCATGAGCTTTTCCGCTTTTCCTCTCGAATGGTTAGCCAGCAACCAGGAGTCACACACCCACAGTGGCTCATCGATGATCGGTTGCCTGGTTCATCTTTGTGAACAAGTCACAACTACTATTGTAGATCGTAGTCTCATAGTAGGGCAATCATATGCAAAGCGCAAGATACCTGGGAAGCGGTTGCGGCGTACGTACTCTGAGATCGCGCGGGGACCGCTCAACTCGTGAACTGAAGCCGCGACAGGAGGGCATAGAGGGCAAAGTTGTAAGGCGCGTGAAGACCGTATTCGGCTGCTTTTTTTATGATAACGCCATTCAAGGCGTCATGCTCCAACGGTTTCCCCGCCTCATGGTCCTGACGCATTGATGTCTTCACGCCGTAGTGCCGGGAGAACTTGACGTTTCGTTCCCACACCTCTTCACAAGCAAGGCTGACCCCTGACGCGTTCGCCACAGCGACAACCTCCGCCGTCACCAGCTTCGCCAGCTCAAGGGTGTGGGGATTCTCGAGAATGACCTTGACGGGACCGCCGACCAGTGTATTGATCGCGTTAAAAGGGGCGTTCCAGGCGAGCTTCGTCCAGAGGACCGCCTGTATATTGGACGATATTTCAGCCGGAAGGCTGTAACGGTCGAAGAAGGCTTTAAGCCTGACAACCCGCTCGCTGATGCCGCCGTCGAACTCTCCGAATACGATCTTCCCGCTCTCCTGGTGAAGGACCACCCCAGGCTCCGGCGCGCTCGCCCCGATGTAGGCCACCCCCGCCAAGACCTTCTCCTGTCCGATGAGAGACGCGATCTTTTCCTCATTGTCGATCCCATTCTGAAGCGACAGAACGAGGGTGTCCTGCCCGACCATTGGGAGCGCCTGGCGAATAGCCGACTCGGTGTCGTACGATTTCACGCAGAAGAGAACTAAGTTGACGAGGCCAACTTCTGCAGGATCATCGGTAGCGTTGACCTGGACGGAGAAGTCCCCCTTCCAACTCTTGACCGTGAGGCCCTTCGCTCTGAGCGCCTCCAGGCGCTGCCCGCGGGCGATGAATGTGACATCGGCGCCGCCCTTGGCCAGCAGACCGCCGAAGTAGCCCCCCACCGCTCCCACCCCCACCATCGCTACCTTCATGGTTTTACCTCTGGCCAGCGGGGCACTTGTGTGCATCCAAGATACACAATTAAATGCGCCCCACCCAGTAGCGGGGCTCGCGATGCAGGTGTGCCACGGCGACTACGACGATCGTTTCCCGATCAACACCGTAGATCAGCCCGTACGGAAAGCGGGCCAACAGGCAGCGATGCACCCCCGGCTCGATCTCAGGGCACGACATCGGGAAAGTTACGGCCCGCCGAACTACCCGGTCCAATTCATCAAGAAACTCCTGCCCCAACCCTGTTGTCTGCTCGTTGTACCAGGCAACCGCGTCGTCGAGTTCCTGCTGGGCTAAGGTAAGAAAACGTACCTTCACGAGCGGCGATGCTTGGCCATGACGGTCTCATAGGATACCGTCGCGGCCCGTCCGGCCTTGTAAGCCGCCCAGCGCTTGCGCGCTTCATCCGCCCACACCCGGTCAATCTGCGGGTCCGGTTTGTCCAAGTCTGCCAGGATGGCATCCACCAGCCGCAATTTCTCTACGTCAGGCAGACCATGAATCTCCGCCGCGAGCTTGTCCACTGTCTTGGCCATGTCAGTCTCTCCGTTCGCATTCAGTCACAAACCGTCTTTCTCGCACCACCAGTACGACCATTCTACCCCAAACTACGCCTCTCCCCAAATCTCCCGCAGTTTCGACTGACTCTTCTTCTCCATCCCCACAATCAGTTCCCGATTTGCCTCCACCAAGGCCCGCTCTATGCGGTCGGTTCCAGTGTTGGCTAACCCTCAATTCTTCGCGCCAAGAAAATAGTGTCTGTCCCTATTTCTCCACTCAAGTGCCAGGAGATGGGGCGGCCGGTCTGTTTCGTCCCGCGTGACAGGGACCAGCTTGGCCACCGGCTTCCCCCTGTCAGTCACGATGACCTCCTCTATAAGGTGTCAAATTACCTCATCTCGCCGTCTTGACCGCCGGCCCCTTCAACTCGGCAAAGAGTCGGCACTTCACAGGGGGATGTTGTAGCGCTTGATTTTGCTGTTGAGGGTTTTCAGGTCTATGCCGAGAAGTCTGGCTGCCTGCATCTTTTTGCCGCCCGTATGATCGAGAACCCGGATGAGGTGCAGCCGCTCCATCTCGACCAGCGAGACGGGGCCACCCGTAGAGCCGCTCGGAAACCGGATGTTGGGCGGCAGATCCTCCAGGCCGATGACGTCGCCGGAGGAGAGGATCTGAAGGCGCTCGATCGTATTCGCAAGCTCTCGCACATTGCCAGGCCACGGGTGGTCCGCCAGTGATTGTATCGCCTCCAGGGAGATGGTCTTGGCCGTGTGACCGGTTACTTGGAATTGCGTCAAGAAATGCTCAATGAGGAGCGGGATGTCCTCCTTCCGCTCGCGTAAGGACGGCAGCGTCAAGCTGACGACGTTCAGTCGATAATAGAGGTCGTCGCGGAATCGGCCCGTCCGCACCTCTTGGGCCAGGTCTTTATTGGTCGCGGCGATGATGCGCACATCCACCCGGTGCACGCGGGTGCCGCCAACCCGTCGCAACTCCTTGGTATCGAGCACTTGAAGGAGCTTGGCCTGCATAGCCTGGCTCATCTCCCCCACCTCATCCAGCAGCAGGGTCCCACCCCCCGCTACCTCAAAGAGACCCATCTTGACACTGGTCGCGCCGGTGAACGCCCCCTTCTCATGCCCGAACAGCTCGCTCTCCAGCAGCGGATCCTGAAAGCCGCTGCAATTGATGATCAGAAACGGTCCGCCGGCTCGAGGGCTCGCCATATGAATCGCCTTGGCCGCCACACTCTTGCCGGTCCCGCTCTCTCCCTGGATCAGGACGCTTGCCTCGCTTGGCGCAATCCGCCGTACGGTGGCCAACACGGAGGCCATGGCGGGACTGTGACCGACCATGATCGGTGCAGGCTCGCGTTGGGCGACCATGCGGCGTAGGGCCGTATTCTCCGTGCGCAGGCGCTTCCGCTCTGCGGCGCGCCGCAGCACCTCCTCTAATTCAACGAGCTTGAACGGTTTAGTCAGATAGTCGTAAGCGCCCAGCTTCATCGCCTGGATGGCGCTATCCACATCGGGGTGGCCGGTCAGGATGACCACCTCCGCCGAGGTGCCGGAATCGCGAATCCGGCGGAGCGCCTCCATCCCCCCGATTCCAGGCATTTTGAGGTCGAGGAGGATAACGTCGAACTCCCGCGTTCGCAACTGCTCCAGCGCCTCTTCGCCGCTTCCGGCGCAGGTGACCATATAACCCGCGCGTGGCAGCTCATTTTCCATAAGCAGTCGGATGGGTCGCTCGTCATCGACCACAAGCGCGCGGGTCGCATCGCTTCGTTCAGCCGCGTGAACCATCTTTACCCTCCGTCCCCTGGAGATCGGGCCGCTTTCCATCTATCTCGCTGCGGTCGGCCAGCGGCAGACTGACGATGACCGTCGTGCCCTTTCCAATCCCTCTGCTTCGCACCTCGATGCTGCCTTTATGTTGCTCGACAATGCTCTGACTAATCGCGAGGCCAAGGCCTGTCCCCTTGCCCACCTCCTTGGTAGTAAAGAACGGATCAAAGACCCTCGAAAGGTTGTCCGGCGAGATCCCGCTGCCCGTGTCGGACACGAACACATCGAGCCATCTTTGTTCACCCGCCGGATCGACGGCCTCTTGACGGTGATAGGCGTTGATGCGAATCTCCCCGCCGCTCTCGATGGCATCGAGCGCATTTGTCAGAAGGTTCAGAAAGACCTGCTGAAGCATCTGGGCATCAGCCTGAACCACACTCCTGTCCGGGAATGGAGCAACGACAATCCGCTGATTTTCGAGGCTGGCCTGCCGCTCCACAAACGAGACCGCGTGTAACGCCACATCATACAGATCCACCAAACTGAAGGTCGGCTCGCGTTGGCGCGCGAAATCGAGCAGACGACGGACAATAGTTGCTGCACGAGCCACTTCATCTTGGATCATCGTGACATATTGTCTCCACTCTGCGAGGGCGGCAAGGTCACCGATCTCCGCTGTCTCGATACGCCGCTGAAGGGCCTCGGCGAAACCGGCTACGGAGGAGAGGGGGTTGTTCAGTTCATGGGCCAAGCCGGCGGCCAATCGACCAAGCGAGGCGAGCTTCTCCTGTCGGACCAGCAACTGCTGCGATTGTTTCAACTCGTCATACGAGCGCCGCAGTTCCTCATACAGGCTGGCGTTCTCGAGGGCAATGGCGGCCTGAGTGGCCAACGTGATGGCCAGGGTCTCATCCTCTTCACTGAACTCGGCGGCGCCCTGCTTCTCCGTCACGTAGAGGTTGCCACGGACCTTCCCTTTTGATACGACGGGTACGCCCAGGAAGGAGTGCATCACAGGATGATGAGAAGGGAACCCGTGCGCGCGCGGGTCTGTCATCAGGTTCTTCAGGCGGAGGGGCTTTCCCTCGCGCACCAGCACACCGAGAATCCCCTTTCCGACCGGCGGCGGGCCGATAGCCTGTCTGGCAGTCTCGTCAATGCCCGCCGTGATGAACCGGCTGAGGCCGCCCTTGCCATCCAGGACGCCAAGAGCGGCATATTTGGCGCTCATCAACTTACAGGCCATGTTGACGATACGCTGCAAGACCTCTTCAAGAGAGAGCTTCGCGGTGAGGATCATGCCTGCCTTCACAAGCATCCGAAGCTGGCTCATCTCTCTCCTGTCCATCCTCTTCCTCCCCTCGTAAAAGTCGGCGTTGACAGCAGCCTGCAGCGCCTCTATCCTCTCCTCGGCAGGCTCAATCGTTGCGGGAGGAGACATGAAACTCATCGAACAAGTCATCAGCACGCAGGTCGTCTACGCTGGGGCGTATCTTTCAACCGAGCAACAGACGGTCATCCTGCCGAATGGCCGACAGGCGGTCCGCGACATCGTTCGTCCTCCGGACGCCGTTGCGATTGTGCCGATCGACGACGATGGTCGAATCTACCTGGTTCGGCAGTATCGACCGGCCATCCGGCGAGCCATCTACGAGATTCCGGCCGGCATCATCGATCCAGGCGAACGCCCGACTGCCACGGCTCGCCGGGAGTGCGAAGAAGAGATTGGACTTCGCCCGCGCCGGCTGCTCACGTTGTGTACCTTCTATTCCGCGGTCGGCTTCTCCACCGGGTCTATCCGGCTTTTTCTGGCTCAAGGACTCATCGCCGGCCGGGACCGTCGCCACGACGCCACCGAGTTCCTGCAGGTCCATGCGGTTCCGTTCGAACAGGCCTACCAGTGGGTCTTATCACACAAGATCGTGGACGCCAAGAGCATCGTTGGTATTCTCTGGGCCAGGCAACGGCTTGATCTCCCACCGCTCCGCGATCGGCGACAGCCGACTCGACGGCAGTCTTAGCAACACCCAACAGTGTACTGTTCGTCACTCCCGGCCGAGGAACTCCAGGATCGCCTGGTTGGTCTCGTCGGGCGTCTCCCACATCGGCATATGACCGCTGTCTTTGATCACGACCAGTTCGGAATCCCGGATTGAGGCGTGGAGCTGCCTTCCAACCTCCACAGAAAACAGCTCATCCTGTTCGCCCCAGATGATCAGCGTCGGTTGGCGCAAGGTCTCCAGCGCTCCGGCATATCGAGCCACCTCATCAGCGTAGCGCACCGTAGAGGCGATGGCCCTGGCGGTTCCTGCAATGCGGCCGATCCGGTATTGTCGCTCCACCACCGCGTCGGTGATCAGTCGATCGTGATGCACGGCCTCCGTGAGGCCCAGTCGTACCATGCGGCGAGTCCGTAACGCAACGATCAGGTAAGTCAAGAGAGGGATATGCCGCATCGCAAGGAACCAACGCAAAGGGCGATTGTGAACCGCGGGAACCACCTGCGGGGGGATGCCGTCAATCAAGACAAGCTTGTCAACTCGCTCGGGATGGGTGAGAGCGAACGCCCAGGCGATCCCCGCACCCATCGAGTTGCCGATCAGGCCGGCACGGCTCACGCCGAGTCGATCCATGAACTGCTTGATCATCTCGACAAAGAATGACGGCGTGTAGTCAACCTTCGGCCGATCAGAATAGCCGTACCCGAGGAGATCGGGGATGTACAGGCGATACCTCTTTGACAGCGCCGCCACCTGTTTCTCCCACATCCAGATCTCTCCTCCAAAGCCGTGAAGCAATAGAAGCGGGGGGCCCTCGCCGGTTACGACATACGCGATCGTTCCCTCATCAATCTTCGCCAGCTTCAGTTCGAGGGCGGGGTTCCAGTCAAAGACGGTCGGACGGACGAGCGGCCGAGCACCGGCCATCGCTATCGCGTTCGCACCCACACAGACACCTCATCCGAATGGGATCCCGGGACTACGTCGCTATCGGTGTGCTGCCAGGATCGTTCTGTGCCGGACCAAGATGGAAGAAAAAACCTTGTACGGTATACGGAAATCTAGTAGCATGGTTTGAATTGCTTGTCCACACTCTCCTGTGTGAACGTCCATCAGAGGATACCCCTGTTCTTGCGATTTATACTGCTCCGGTCGATCATCTTTGGGATTCTCATCGCATCTCAGCTCTATCTCTTCGTGAGAGGGGATCGGGCATTGCGGCTATCCCCGTGGAGTCCCAGGCGTAAGACACTGCTCCGTCTCGTCCTGAGCGGGTTTTTTGTTTCAACGCTGATTATCTATGTCGCCTTCCTCTCCCAATGGGCTCCTCTCGAGCACCCATCTCCACTGATCCTGTATACGCTGATTTATCCGACCGCCATCTGGAGTTTCGGATCGCTGTTCTCATCGCTGCTGCTGCTTCTGGCCAATCTGAGCGGCTATGGCGTCAGATGGTTCCGCTCCAGGGTTGGCTCGCAGGCTAACGCCTCCGCGCCACCACTCGATCCCTCGCGCAGGATATTTATGCAAACCTCGCTGGGTGCGCTGGCCGCGGCGCCTATCCTGATCTCGGGCTATGGAGCGTCCTACGCAAGCAGTGGAGGAGAGATTGAGGAGGTGCATCTGTCGCTCGGCTCGACCCATCCTTTTGATCGCCCGCTGAAGGTGGTTCAGATTTCCGACATCCACTCCGGCCTCTTTATGACTCCGGCCCGGATGCGTCAGTCTGTCGAGGCGATTCGGCAGCTTGAGCCTGATCTGTTTCTGATGACAGGGGATTTCATCTCCAACTCGCCGGCCGATCTCCCACCCTGCATCAAGGAACTCGCGCGGGTTAAGAGCCGGTATGGAAGTTTCGCCGTCCTTGGCAACCATGAACATTGGTATGGAGAGATCGAACAGATAATTGCGGCGTTCGAAGGCGCGGGGATCTCGATGCTGCACAATGCCCATCGGGTCGTGGAGACCGATCGCGGCTCGATTGCCGTTGCCGGCATCGATGATCTGCGCGTCGGACGGCCTGATCTTGGCCGAGCACTGAACGGCCTGAATCCGACGCTTCCAACCCTACTGCTGTCTCATCGTCCTGAGATCTTTCCGCAGGCCGCCGCGCGTAACATTGGTCTCACCCTGTCCGGCCATTACCATGGGGGGCAGGTCAAGGTGAGTGCGCTCGGGCTGAGTGTCAGCCTTGCTCATCTGCTCAGCTCATACCCGGAGGGTCTCTACCGTCTCGGGAAGTCCCACCTGTATGTCAACCGCGGTCTTGGGACCACCGGAACCCCCGTCCGCGTCAATGCCAGTCCGGAGATTACGCTGTTCCATCTCACCTAGAGGTGACGAATCGACTGGGTGGGTGGATGCGTGTGGCCGGGGATCCTTCAGTTGAGGAAGAAAGGCTGCCAGGCGAGCCGAGGGGTCAGGGCTCACTTCAAAGGTGCCACTGCCTTGCTATCTGGCAAAGATCATTTTGAGGGAGATCAGGAACAGCGCAATCCCGAACAGTTTCTCCAGTACCGAGCCTGATAATCCAACCGCCAGTTTGGCGCCCAGTAAACCTCCAGCGAAGAAACCGATACAGATAAGGGTGGCTATTCTCAGATCGACATACCCTTTACTGTAGTAGGTCCAGGCTGCCAACAGACCGATGGGCGGTACTAAGAGGGCCAGCGTCGTTCCCTGGGCCTGATGTTGCGACAACCCGAACACCAATACCAGCGCGGGAATAATGATAATCCCCCCGCCGATTCCGATCAATCCGCTGAAGATTCCCGCAACCACACCCAACAGAACGTAGAGCAGTATCTCCGTCATGGGTACCATCCTTGGATGACTCGACACCGGAAGCGTACGAACCACCCACCCTTATACGCGCTCACGCCACCACTCTAACCGGGTGAAAGTTTACAGTTTCCTACCCGCAGAAGGCAAGCGCTTTCCATCCGCACGTCGTCTCCTGCGTCGAATGTGACCGGCAACGCCCAAGGATCGTAGTATAATTCAGACCGTACGGGTATGACAGACGAAGTCGTGCAGCCAGGGCGATGGATGATCCCGAAGAGGAGAAGAGATCATGAAAAGGTGGTCGAAGATCGGCACGGTAATGACGGCGCTGCTGCTTTGCTCTCTGTTGGCGCCAGGACCCGTTTGGGCCGGGTCAGCTCCGGTCGGCGGCGCGCGACCGGCAGCGATCGGTAAGGCGACCGGGTCGGATCGGATTGTGGCAACTCATGAGATCCCCACCTCCTTTGCGGAGGTCACCGCTGCCTTCACCGCGAGTCCTACGACCGAAGGGTTGGGAGAGGCGCTGGAGGCATCGCGCGCCACCTTCTCGAGCACAGAGACGATCGAGTTTAACGGCGTACTATTTGTATCCGGCCTGGCAGGGACTTCAGCAGACTTGGCGCTCTATCTGTTTGACCTGAGAGGACGGCTGGCAGCGGGCCCTTTTCTTGTCAATGACGTCTCAGTTCCTGATAATCGAACGGACTTCTTCATCCAAATGGAGGCCGCAAATCTGTTCGTGACGGGGCGATTCAACTGGGTTATGACGATCAGCGATGCCTTTGGAGGATTTTTCGAGACCGGATTGCACGGTGTTGAGATCCAGTGAGCGGTGACTACGCCCCGCGTACGGTCGTCATTGTGAGCGACCAGCGGGAGCGTGGCAATCACACGTAGTGTCGTTGCGAGGCGGAGCCGAAGCAGTCTCGTAGTGAGCCAGGCAAGAACGACAGGATTGCTTCGGTCGCTGCGCTCCCTCGCCTTTCTAACAAAAGACCGCGTTTACAGGTTGGCCGTTTCGATCTTGACCTTGGCTCGTGCCCGCACCTGGCGAATCCAGTCGGCAAACACCTGCTCCCGCTTTCTTTGCAAAAGCCCGCGGCTGAATTGGGCCTTCTCGCGTTCGAATTCTGCGGCATCCGGGTCTTTTCGATCGATGACTCGCAGGAGGTAGCTCGCCTTCTCGCCCTGGATGATCGGGCTGACCGCCCCTCGCTCCATTACTAAGGCAGCCTCCTTGAACCGTTCTTGATCCGGTATGTGCGGGAGGCTTCGATCCCATGAGAAGAAATCGCTGGTGACCGGTTTGAGCCCGGATGCCCTGACGATCTCCTCCCAGGGTTTGTTGCTCTTCGCCAGTCCGGCAACGTTCTGGACGGCGGCCTGTTGCGTCTTCAGATCCGAGAACATCACGTACTCCGCCTTGACGGAAGCCCGATTAAAGCGAAAGGCCTCCCACGTCTCATCCGGGATGAGATGAACCCCGCCCTTTACCCACTCTTCCACCTTGCGAAGCAACAGATCCTCACGCAGGCTTTCTTCGAACCGCTCAGGCGTCAGGCGCGCCGATTGAAGAGTCCGGAGATACTTATCCCGCTTAAAGCCTGTCGCATCGCTGAAAGCCGGTATGGCGGTGATCTCCGCGACAAGTTCATCCGGACTGATTACGAGGCCTAATCGGTTTGCCTCATGAAGCAGCAGGTGGCGTCCGATCAACCCCTCCACAACCTGCCCTTTCAGGTTCAGTTGTTCGAGGATCTTTTCATCAAACTTATCTCCCAATTTCTCCTGATACTGCTGATACTGACGTTGATAGGCCTGCTGATACTCCGCGTAGGGGATCTGCTCGCCTTCGACGGCACCAATCGGGTTCACCACCCCCCCGCCGGTGCCCGACGTGGAGCGGAATCCCCAGACAAGGAAGGTCGTTCCAATAAAGGCAAAGATCACCAGCCATAACGTCACACTTAACGCCTTGGTATATCCTCGAATTCGCTTTAGCACAGTGCCCTCCATCGCGTTCCACACACCAACACGTCCACGTAATACATTGTTTTTTATGCTATCGCATTGTCGCAATCGGCGCAACCCAATTTATGCCTCTGGCTGGTGTGTACTCCGAATACTACTTGTATTTCGCATGGTTGTATGCTAGATAAAATCGTATAATCCGGTCCGTATTCTCCCGCGCTGGGGGCGTCGCAAGTCAGCATGAGGAGTGACTGATGATTTTCGATTGGTTTTTCGGCATGTTCTCTAATGATCTGGCTATCGACCTTGGCACCGCCAACACGGTCATCTACGTAAAGGGCAAGGGGATTGTTCTCAGCGAACCGTCGGTGGTGGCGATCAAGAAGGGGACCAACATGGTCCTGCAGGTGGGACGCGACGCCAAAGAGATGCTCGGCCGAACCCCCGGGAGCATTGTTGCGATTCGTCCGTTGAAGGACGGTGTCATCGCCGACTTCGATATTACCGAGGCGATGATTAAGCATTTTATCGTGAAGATTCACAATCGGAAGACCCTTGTCCGCCCCAGAATCGTGATCGGCGTCCCCTCCGGCATCACCCAGGTCGAGCGACGCGCCATTCGCGATGCGGCAGAGCAGGCGGGAGCGCGCGAGGTCTACCTGATGGAAGAGCCGATGGCGGCGGCCATCGGGGCCGGATTGCCGGTTCAGGACCCCGTGGGCAGCATGATCATCGACATCGGGGGCGGTACGACCGAGGTGGCCGTCATCTCCCTGGCTGGGATCGTGTATGCCCAGTCGGTCAGGATTGCCGGGGACGAGATGGATGACGCGATTGTCCAGTATCTGAAGCGGAAGTATAACCTGCTTGTAGGAGAACGGACCGCAGAGAGCGTGAAGATCCAGATCGGCTCGGCGTTTCCGTTCGACGAACCCCATAAAATCGAAATTAAAGGGCGCGACCTGATCGGCGGCATCCCAAAGACCATTACCGTCAGCGATAGCGACATCCGAGAGGCCCTCCACGATCCGATCCATGCCATTGTCGACGCGGTCCGAACAGCCTTGGAGCGGACGCCGCCTGAGCTGGCCGCCGACATCGCGGACAAAGGGATCGTGATGGCCGGCGGCGGGGCCCTGCTGCACGGCCTGGATGTGCTGATCTCCCATGAGACCCACCTCAAGGTGCGGGTGGCCGAAGATCCGCTCTCGTGTGTCGTGCTCGGAACAGGGAAGGCGCTGGACGAGCTGGACCTTTTGAAGCGGGTGTGCCTCGAGGCGTAAATGCGATCGGCTCGGAGGCTCATACGCCGCGTCGCCTGAGTAGCGCGGACCTCGCTTTTCCCCACAGCCTCATAGGCAGCACAGACAGGCATGACTCGACTGCTGTTTCGATATCGACGGACACTCGTCCTTTCGACCGCTCTGCTGTTGGCCTTCGTGTTGATGACGCTGCAAGTTCGCAGCGGCAGCTCCGTCGCACTATTTACGAAGCAGATTCTCCTCACCTCCATCTCCCCGTTTCTGCGAGTTGTCACGAAGAGCTTCGATATCACCGCGACGGTCTGGAATGAGTACGTTGATCTTCGCCGGGTTCGCCGCGACAATCAGCTTCTGAAGGAGGAGGTCAGACAACTCCGAGCTGAGGTGGGAGAACTGCGCGAAACAGCCCTGGAACATGCTCGTCTTGGCCATCTCCTTCAATTGGGCAACCGAATGGGTACGGAGGCGGTTGTCGCCAGGGTCATCGGCAAAGACACGACAAACTGGTTCAGAACGATCCTGATTGATACGGGGGCGAACCAGGGAATCCGGCGCCACATGACGGTCGTGACTCGTGAAGGGCTGGTAGGTCGGGTGGTAGATGTTACAGCATTGGCGTCTCGGGTACAGCTCATTACCGATCCGGAAAGCGCGGTCGGCGTACTGATCCAACGAAGCCGTACCATCGGAGTTGCGGCGGGGAGCCAAGGCGGCGCGATTCAGATCAAGTATCTTCCGTTGATGGCCGACGTGGCCGTCGACGACCGGATTATCACCTCGGGGATGGGCGGGATCTTTCCAAAAGGCATTCCGGTGGGTAAGATTGTACGTTCGAGCCGACCGACGAACGGTACGTTATTTCAATTAATTGAGGCGCAGCCTCACGCCGATTTCTCGCGCCTGGAGGAGGTGATGGTTCTGAAACGACCGCCTTCGAGCGGCCCGTCATGGGCAGGCGAGGAGCCTCCGCCATGATAACGTTTCTGCTCGCGCTTATTGGCGCCTGCCTTCTCCAGACCGCCATCGTCCCTCGACTGGCTATCGGCGGTATTCAGCCGGACCTATTCCTGATCCTCCTCTTCGGACTCAGTCTTTCAATAGGGCCGGAGCTGGCCGCCGCAGCCGGCTTCCTCATCGGCCTGTACCAGGACGCGCTTTCGGGCGCTCCTCTTGGCCTCAACGCATTCGCGTTGAGTGTGATCGGCTTCCTGCTGAGCGGATTGAGTCAGCAGGTGAAGACGACCCAGCCGGTCTGGCGATTTACTCTGCTCTGTGTGGCCGGTCTACTGTCCGGGCTCATCACCCTGCTGCTTCTTCGTTTCTTTCATGCGCCCCGCCCCCTGACGTCCGCCCTCCTGTGGACCGCACTGCCGAGCGCGCTCTATACCGGGATGTTGGGGACCGCGCTGCTCGGCGCGCTGAGGCCGAACACCAACAAAGGCCTGACCTGATGAGCAGGGAACGTGAGATCTCGAACCGCTACGCCCCCTTCCAGAAACGGATCAGGGTGGCCGCCATCCTGGTCTCAGCAGCCGTCCTGATCCTGGTGCTCCGTCTCTGGGCGCTGCAGATCCTGGAAGGCGATCATCTACTCCAACTCTCCCTCAATAATCGCCTCCGCCTCCGCCCGGTCGAGGCGCCCAGAGGGCTCATCCTCGATCGAAACGGAGAGCTCCTGGTAGAGAATCTGGCCTCCTTTGACCTGTATGCGACACCGGAGGATATGCCTGATGTTGAGGATGCCACGCGGCGACTTGCGGAGATCCTCCAGTCCTCACCGGATGAGTTGCGGCAGCGGGTCTCGCAAGGACAGGGCTCACAACTGGAGCCGGTGCTGTTACGGAAAGGAGTGGATGAGCGAATCGTTGCGGCCATCGAGGAGCACAAGATCGATTTGCCGGGCGTGAGCCTTCGAGTCAGGCCGGTGCGCACGTATCCGAATGGCGGGTCCGCCGCTACCCTGCTGGGCTATGTTGCCGAGGTGAGTCAGACGCAACTCAAGTCGAAAGAGTTTCGAGACTTTCGTCCGGGTGAGACGATGGGGCAGGCCGGAATCGAGCGGCGATATGATGCGTTCATACGGGGCGTCGACGGCGGGGAACAGGTGGAGGTGGACGCGCTCGGAAAAGTCAACCGGCTGATCCGGCAGGTTGAACCGCAGTCCGGATTCAGTCTGCATCTCACGCTCGATAACCGGTTGCAGCGGGTCGCGGAAGAGGCCTTGCAGGGCAGAAGCGGCGCGCTCATCGCGGTTCACCCATCTACCGGTGAAATCCTGGCGATGGTCAGCCAGCCGTCGTACGATCCAAACCAGTTCTCTCAGCGCATGACCCCTGACCAGTGGCGGAAGCTCACTGGTGACCCGCGCCATCCCATGCAAAACAAAGGGCTCCAGGGCCAGTACGCGCCTGGCTCCATCTTCAAGCTGGTGACCGCGCTTGCCGCTCTCGAGAAGGGGTCCATCACGCCTGAAACCAAGTTCTCCTGCGACGGCGTCTTCAGTCTCGGCTCCCATCTCTTCCACGACTGGAAGAAAGGCGGTCATGGGACGTTAGATCTCCGGCAGGCCATCGCCAACTCCTGCAACATCTACTTCTATCATACCGCCCTCAAAGCCGGAATTGGAGAGATCGCCCGCGTTGCCCGCGAGCTGGGGCTTGGCGCCCCATCCGGGCTCGGGCTGAGCGGTGAAGCGCGGGGCATCATCCCCCCCAAGCCAACCGTTCCACCGGAGGCAGGCGGATGGTATCCCGGCAACACCGTGATGGCCGGAATCGGACAAGGGATGGTCACTGTCACGCCGATGCAGGCCGTGATGATGGTCTCCGCCATTGCCAACGGGGGGTCCCTCTACCGCCCATGGGTCGTGCGGAAGGTCGAGACACTGGACCGTGACATGATCGAGGAGTACGGCCCAGAACTCGTCCGGAAGGTCAATATCGATCCTGATAATCTGGCTATCGTCAGAGAAGGGATGCAGGCGGTCGTCAGCGAGGGGACGGGGGGTCGCGCCAAGATTCCCGGACTCCGGGTGGGCGGTAAGACGGGGACCGCACAGGTGGTAGAGAATAAGAAGAGCGGTTCGCAGCGGGGCGATCAACGGGACAACGCCTGGTTCGTGGCCTTTGCACCCGCAGATCATCCCCAGATCGCCATTGCCGTGGTGGTCGAGCACGGCGGGTTCGGCGGTCAAGTGGCTGCGCCGATTGCGAAGAGCCTTCTGGAGGCGTGGTTCAAGTTGCCCAAAGAATCGAGGCCGGCTCAGGTTGCTGAGGCGGAACCGACCGAAGGCGACTGATGGAAGCGTATCCTATGTCGGTATCTCGCCGCGTTCTACCCGCCTTCGACTGGCGGCTTGTCGCCGCGGCCGTCGGGCTAGCGGCCCTAAGCGTCCTGATCATCTACAGTACGAGCGGGATGCACGCCTCGCTCTTCCGAAGATCGCTGTACCTGAAGCAGGCGACCTGGATGGTGATGGGAGTCTTCGCCATGGTCCTGCTCTGTGTCGTCCCGTACCGGACAACCTGGAGCCTGGCCTATCCGCTGTATGCCTTTCTGCTTGTTGCGCTGTTGCTTGTCGCCCTGATCGGCCGGACCGGCATGGGCGCCCAGCGATGGCTCAGCATCGGATCGTTCGCGTTTCAGCCCTCGGAATTCATGAAGCTGTCACTCATCATCCTGCTGGCTCGCTACTTTGAAGACCGCAAAGACGAGTTACATACGCCTCGGATCTTCATCCTGCCGATCATCCTGACCCTTGTGCCGATGGCCTTTGTCCTGCGGCAACCCGATCTTGGCACCGCCATTATGCTGCTCTTAATCTCCGCCAGCATCCTGGTAGTGATGGGGCTGAAGATTCGCTACCTCGTTCTGCTCGGCGCAGCCGGAGCTGCCGTCGCCCCGGTGCTCTGGCACTTTCTGCATGACTACCAGAAGAATCGAGTGCTCGTATTTATCTATCCCGACATGGATCCCATGGGGGCAGGTTATCATGTCGCCCAATCGAAGATCGCCGTCGGCTCGGGCGGATTGATCGGAAAGGGATGGATGGCGGCTACGCAGAGCCAGCTCAACTTCCTGCCGGAGAATCACACCGACTTCATCTTCGCCGGCCTTGCGGAGCAATGGGGCTTCATCGGCTCTCTGGGCTTGCTGCTGGTCTATGCCTACCTTCTTTCACGGGGCCTGCGCCTCGCTAAGGATGCCCACGACCTGTTCACCATGGTCACGAGCTTCGGCATCGTGTGTATGATGGCGTGGCAGGTCGTCATCAATGTCGGGATGGTGACCGGCATCATGCCGGTGGTCGGCATTCCGCTTCCGCTGCTGTCCTACGGGGGCTCGTCCATGCTGATGAATATGCTGGCCGTCGGCTGCCTGCTCAACATTCAGAAGCATCGCTATCTGTATTGAGCGGGTATGAAGCCTTGACAGGTCTCGCCGTCGCTGTTAAAAGTACAGGATAGAGGGTCTAGGGTATAGGGTGTAGTTTATCTTCTGCGTCCTGTACCCCAGACCCTAAACCCTTTACCCTGGAATTGCCGGATGAACTATAAAGAGACACTGAACCTGCCAAGTACCGCCTTTCCGATGAAGGCGGATCTCCCGGTACTCGAGCCGTCCATCCTGACGCGGTGGGACGCCTCAGGTCTCTACGATCGGCTCCGCGAGGTCCGGGCTGATCGACAGGTCTGGATCCTCCACGACGGTCCACCCTATGCGAATGGCCATATTCATATCGGTCATGCGCTCAATAAGATCCTGAAGGACTTCGTGGTCAAGTCCAAATCGATGTTTGGCTATAACGCGACCTACGTCCCGGGATGGGATTGCCACGGGCTTCCGATCGAACACCAGGTCGATAAAAACCTGGGCAGCAAAAAGACGGAGGTGTCGCTGGTCGAAAAGCGACAACTCTGCCGCGAGTACGCCGCCAGGTTCGTCGACATTCAGCGGGCGGAGTTCAGACGCCTCGGAGTGCTCGGTAACTGGTCGGTCCCGTATCTCACCATGGATTACATGTACGAGGCGACGATTGTCCGTGAACTGGGAAAGTTATTCGGAACGGGGGCAGCGTACAAAGGCAAGAAGCCGGTCCACTGGTGCGCCTCGTGTCGGACGGCCCTGGCCGAGGCCGAGGTCGAGTATGCCGATCATGCATCGCCGTCCGTCTACGTCAAGTTTCCGCTTACCCAGGATGTCGAGGAGCGGTTGCCGATGCTCCAGGGAAGACGGGCGTATGTTGTGATCTGGACGACGACACCATGGACGCTGCCGGCGAATCTGGCGATCGCCGTACATCCGGACGCATCGTACGCGATCGTCGAATCGGCCGATGAGTGCTTCATCATCGCCAAAGATCGGCTGGAAGCGACGCTTGCTGCGGCAGGGGTGAAGGCGAGCCGGGTTGTCGAAGAAGTGCCGGGCCGTACGCTGGAAGGGCTGACGGCCAGACACCCATGGATCGAACGATCCTCGAAGGTGGTGTTGGCCGACTATGTCACGATGGACCAGGGGACAGGGTGCGTACATACGGCGCCGGGGCACGGCGTCGAAGATTATGAGACCGGTCTCCGATACGGCCTCGATATCTATAACCCTGTCGATGCCGCCGGACGGTTCGTCGCGGATCTGCCGCTTGTCGGCGGCCTGAGCGTCTGGAAGGCCAACAGCGCGATCATTGCCGAGCTTCAGCGCCGAGGTCTGCTGCTGTCGGAGGTACAAATCGAACACTCCTATCCCCATTGCTGGCGGTGCAAACACCCGACGATCTTCCGGGCGACGGAGCAGTGGTTCGTCTCTATGGACGCAGCCGTCCTCCCTGATGAAGGCGGCGGACAGACCGGACTGCGCGCCAAGGCCTTGGCGGAGATCAAGCAGGTCCGGTGGATTCCCTCCTGGGGCGAGGATAGGATCAGCAATATGATCGCGTATCGCTCCGACTGGTGCATTTCGCGGCAACGGGCCTGGGGGGTCCCGATCGTCGCCTTCTACTGCGCGCATTGCGGCCATATCCTGGCGGACCGGCGGATTGCCGAACATGTTGCAACCATGATCGAACGGACGGGGGCCGACCTCTGGTATACCGACACCGCAGCGGATCTGCTTCCGCCCGGGACCGCGTGTCCCAACTGCAAGGGGACCGACTTCGAAAAGGAACGCGATATCCTGGATGTCTGGTTCGATTCCGGCGTGAGCCACGCGGCCGTCCTCGAGGTCAGATCCGACCAGCAGTGGCCCGCCGACATGTACCTTGAAGGGAGCGATCAGCATCGGGGGTGGTTCCATAGCTCGCTGCTCACCGCAGTCGGGACCCGGGGACGCGCGCCCTATCGGGCGGTCCTGACCCACGGCTTCGTGGTGGACGGCGAAGGCAAGAAGATGTCCAAGTCGCTCGGCAACGTCGTCGCCCCCCAGGAGGTGATTGACCGGTACGGCGCCGAGATTCTTCGTCTCTGGGTGGCGGCTGAGGACTACCGCGACGACATCCGAATCTCCGAGGAGATCTTGAAGCGGCTGGCGGAAGGGTATCGGCGCATCCGGAACACCTGTCGCTATCTGCTCGGCTGCCTGTCCGACTTCCAGCCTGCTCGCGATGCGCTGCCGCTCAACGAACTCGATGAAATTGACCGGTTCATCCTGCACCGGCTGGGGCGGCTCGTCGAACGATTGCGCCAGGCCTATGAGACGTACGAGTTTCACCTCCTCTACCATGGCCTGCATAACTTCTGCGCCGTAGACCTGTCGGCCATGTATCTGGATATCCTGAAGGACCGCGTCTACACCTCCGCCCCCCGCTCTCGCGCCCGGCGCGCGGCCCAAACCTCGATGTATCAGATCCTTGACGCGCTCGTCAGACTGATGGCGCCGGTCCTCTCCTTTACCGCCGATGAGGTGTGGCAGGTGATGCCTAAGCAGGGCGGCGAGGCGGAAAGCGTGCATCTCGCGGAATTCCCGACCGTCCGGTCCGATCTGCCGGACGAGGCCCTTGAAGCCCGCTGGGACGTCTTGCTGTCGGTTCGGGACGAGGTGCTGAAAGCCCTGGAGGCCGCTCGTAAAGCCAAGCTGATCGGGACATCGCTGGAGGCCCACGTCGACCTCCTCGTCGAGCCTGCCTTGCTGCCGATCCTCACCCGGTACCAAGTCGATCTTCCGACGCTGTTCATCGTCTCGGCTGTCAGCGTAGGGAGTCTCGCCGAGACGGACGCCGCCGGAAAAAGGGTTGAGGTACGGGTCGAGCGAGCAGCAGGGCAGAAATGCGCCCGCTGTTGGACCTACGGTGAAAGCGTGGGCCGGTCCATCCCACATCCGGATGTCTGTGCCCGCTGTGCCGGCGTCCTTGAAGAGATAGGGTATGGGAACAGGGTATAGGGTTTAGGGTAAATGACCAAGAATTTATGCACCTCGCCCCCCCGGCTCCGCATCCTAAAGCCCCCCATCCCCCCTTTGCAAAAGGGGGGCACGGGGGGATTTCGTACCTCGCACTAATCCATGCGCTTCTATGCTGTCGCGCTTACCGTGATCGTCCTCGATCAGGTCTCCAAGCTGTGGATCCAGGCTGCGATGCCTCTCGGCTACAGCATCACCCTTATCCCTGATTTTTTCGCGATCGTCCATGTCCTGAATCCCGGCGCGGCATTCGGCCTCCTAGCCGCCCAGGCTGCAGCGATTCGTAACCCGTTTTTTATCGGTATCTCCCTTCTGGCTATCGGGTTCATCCTGTACTATCGACATCGCAGGCTTGACGACCATCCGCTTGCCTCGCTTGGGTTGAGCCTGATCCTTGGGGGTGCTGTCGGCAACCTGCTGGATCGATTGAGAATCGGCATGGTCGTGGACTTCATCGATGTCCACTACTATCAGTACCACTGGCCCGCGTTCAACGTCGCCGACTCCGGTATCACTGTCGGCGTGTCGCTGATGATGCTCACCATGATCCTCGATGAGCGTCGAGGGCGTCATCGTGGGCCGGCCTCATGAGCGGCGATGAGATCCGCGAACTCATAGCTGACATCTCAGCCGGCGGCCTGCGCCTGGATCGCTACCTCTCCACCGCGACAGGGCTTCCACGATCGCAGATCCAGCGCCTCATCAAAGCCGGCCGGGTGCTGGTCGATGGTCGCTGCCCGAAGGCGAGCGCCATAGCCCATCCCGGCCAGCAGATCAGCCTCTCGATCCCTCCGCCTCAGCCGTCCACCCTCACGCCCGAACCGATTCCCCTCGATATCCTGTACGAAGATACCGACATGCTGGTTCTGAATAAGCCGGCGGGGCTGGTCGTGCACCCCGCCCCGGGACATCATTCCGGGACGCTGGTCCACGCCATTCTGTATCACTGCCCGGATTTACCCGGAATCGGCGAGGAGCGACGACCGGGGATCGTTCATCGGCTCGACAAAGAGACATCCGGGGTGATGGTCGTGGCCAAGACCGACACGGCCATGGCCTCGCTCGCTACACAATTCAAGGGGCGACGGGTGCAGAAGACCTACATCGCGCTGGTGCATGGCGAAGTCAAACAGCCTCAGGGCCAAATCGCGGCCGACATCGGCCGTCATGAACGTGACCGGAAACGAATGGCGGTGCGCACACGCAAAGGCCGGGAGGCGGTGACCAACTACCGGGTGATCAAGCGGCTGGGCGGCCTGACGCTGCTCGAGCTCCAGCCGCAGACCGGCCGGACCCACCAGATTAGGGTCCACCTGTCGGCCATCGGTCACCCAGTGGTTGGCGACAAGGTGTATGGGGGGCGAAGGGAAAAGAAGTGTCGAGTGTTGAGTGTTGAGTGTCGAGTGAAGACGGAGCGGCACCTGCTGCATGCCTGGAAACTCGGCCTGTTCCATCCGAGGACCGATGTGTGGATGGAGTTCGAAGCCCCACTGCCGCCGGACTTCACAAGCCGGCTTCACGTAGAATCCTAGGTAGACACCAGCCTGTTCAGAGCCTCTCCCGGTTCACCATGTATCGAAAAAGCATGCGAGCAGCTCGAATACACGCAGTATCTGGCAGTAGTCTGTAATACCAACGCCAATAGTAATCAGTATACTATCCGATCGATTTCCATGCGCGATTGTGTCGCTATTACCGGCATCTCTGACTACTTTCTCATAAAATGTACTATATTATAGTCATATGGCATGGCCATAATTGCTGTCACATTGCGAGTACCACGTATCCGAACCGAATCGGCCAATAGTTCGGGATCATGAAGAAGGAACATCCGTCACCTTTACCTGTCGATCGGGACGTCCACCGTCCCCAATCGGCCCCGGCGACCTCTTTGCGCGCTCTGCTCGTTGAAAACGACCAGGTCGACGCCGAACTGCTGGTGCGTGCGCTCACGCATGGCGGCTTTCACGTCACGTCCGTGCGTGTCGACACTGCGGAGCAGATGCGCGCGGAGCTGGCGCGCGCCGACTGGGATGTCATTGTCTCCGACGACGCGCTGCCGACCTTCGACGGCATGACGGCATTGAAGCTCCTGCGATCAACCGGGAAAACGATTCCGTTCATCCTCATGTCCGGCACCGTGTCCGACGAGACCGCGATTGAGGCTGTCAGAGCGGGCGCGCGTGATTATATTCGCAAAGATCAGCCGGCACGCCTGGTTGCGGCGGTCCGGCGCGAACTTGACGCTGCCCGCATTCAGCGCGCTCAGCCCCAGTCCGGCGCGCCGCCTATGTGGCGCCGCATCGGGATTGCGCCTCGCCTGGTGTCCGGTTTTCTTGTGGCAACGCTCTTGTTCGCCGTGTTAGGTATCTGGTCCGCAGTCGTGTATACGCGGGCGGTTGAGCAGATCGTGATAGCCGGCGCGGAGCAGAGCGCGCGCTACTTGATCGTGAGCGTTGCCGAACTGGATGAAAAGAGCGGTACGCCTGACCTGTTTTCCAACCGGTCGGCCTACCTGCAAGAGTTGGTGGAGAAACTGGCGCGGGTGCAGAAGCGGGACATTGGGGTCGTAGACTCACGCAAGCGAGTTGTTGCGGATGTGATCACAAAAGATATCGGGGTGACGTATACGCACGATGAGGGCAATGAAGTGGCGCTGACCATCCAGGATGGTCGGGCGCGCACGTTCGTTGAGAGAAGCGCGGACTATCCTGCCGGCATCCGCCGGATGGTCGTTCCGATCCAGGCCGGTGATGGGAAGATCGTGGGCGCGCTGCTGTTGGATTACACCGTGTCCTACGAAAACGCAATATGGCATGCTGCAGTGCAGGCGCGCCGGATCTTCATTACCGGTCTCCTGGTGTTGGCTGTCGCAGTAGGCATCGGTTGGATAACATCGTGGTCGATCACGAGGCCGCTCCATCAACTGCGCGCTGCCGCACACAGACTGGGACGACAGGAGTTGGACACGCCAATCTCGATGGAATGCCCCGGTGAAATCGGCGACCTGGCCGCCGCGTTCGAACAGATGCGCGTTAATCTGGTCGCCGCGCTGGACGCGCGGGCCAATCTGGAACAGACGCTTGCCGGAAGCAATCGATCCCTGCGTAGGCTGGTCAACAGAGCGCCTATCGCGGGTATGGTGCTCGACTTCGACGGCGTCGTGCGGATGTGGAGTCTCGACGCCGAACGGTTATATGGTTGGGCTGATCGGGAAGTGTTGAACCGTCCCGCGCCAGGGATTCCACCCGACAAGCGCGATGAATTTGCTGTGTTGTGCAAGCGGCTTGCCGCCGGCGAGGTCGTCACCGGGCATGAGACCACGCGACTGACTAAAGACGGCGCGCTGCTGGACGTTGCGCTGTCGCTTGCACCCTGGAGCGATTCGCGAGGCAATGTGACGGGCTTTATCTCGATTGCCATCGACAATACCGACCGCAAGCGCGCGGAGATTGCGCTCCGCGACGCACACGCTGAAATCACCGCCTCGGTACGCGAACTGGAACGTCGTACGGCGGAACTGCATCTGCTGCGCGAAATGACCGACCTGATCCAAGGCAGCGTCAGCATCGAGGCGGCGCATGAGATCACGCAATGCTATCTGCCGCGACTGTTCCCTTACGGCACGGGCGCGCTCTATGTGCGTTCGCCCTCGCGTGACCTCCTGGAACAGACGTCGGCATGGGGCGATCGGGCGGCTCACCTGGGCCCCACCTTCACGTCTGGAGACTGTTGGGCGCTGCGGCGCGGGCAACCCCATTACGTGCACGCCAGTCGCGAGCCGTTGTGCCGTCATACGTTTGCCGCCGATGGGGGAGAGTGGATATGCTGCCCCCTACTGGCATACGGCGAGGTGCTGGGCATCCTACACGTCTACCGCCCGGAGCGCGATACCACGAGCAGCTCGGAGCAGGCCTTCCTGACTTTGGCCGAGACCGTTACCAGCAGCCTCAGCCTCTCCCTCGGAAACCTGCGCCTGCGTGAGACCCTGCGCCAGCAATCGATCCGCGATTCGTTAACCGGTCTGTTCAATCGCCGCTATCTGGACGAGACCCTGCCGCGCGAAATCCTGCGCGCCGCACGCACCGGTTCGACGCTGGGCGTGATGATGTTGGATATCGACCATTTCAAGCGGCTCAACGATACCCACGGGCACGACGCCGGCGACGCAGTCCTCTCTGCGCTTGGCAGATTCCTGCAGCATCACGTACGCGGCGACGATATTGCGTGTCGATATGGCGGCGAAGAGTTCACGCTGATTCTGCCCGGCGCGTCCCTGGACGCCGTATGCGATCGTGCGGAGCAGTTACGTATCGGCGTGCAATCGCTCGTAGTCCGCTTTAACAATACACAACTGGACACGATCACGCTCTCGCTTGGCGTCGCCATGTGGCCGCAGCATGGCGAGACGGAAGACCTGTTGCTACCAGCGGCGGACGCGGCCCTGTATCGCGCGAAACAGGGAGGCAGAAATCGCGTTGAGATCGCCGTATGACGGCGGGACGACAGCCCAGGCCCGTACCCGCACACCCCGCACCGTTTACAATTTCTCCACCGTCACGATCCTGGTAGAGCCGCACCGCAGGAACCTCCCCAAGGCCAAGTCGAGCGCCATCACGCGGCGGAAGAGGGCATCGAAATGAGGGGCTTCCTGCCTTCGGCGAAAGAGCAGCGACGGGGGGAACAACATGGTCAGGATGTTCATACTCCGGACCTCCACCAGCCTGAGGCCGTGTGCCTGCAGGAGACGTGTCAACTCCGGCCAGGTGAAGGTCTTAAACTGCATCTCTTTCCACTCCCGCAGGTGTCCGCCCCGAGTTGTCATGGCTCGCCACAGCTCCTTCGGCAGGTAGAGCAGGTCGGGACACCACTTTGAATCGATCTCGAACGAAATGAGCCCACGCGGGGCGCAGACCCGCACCATCTCTCGCAGTACCACATCAACCGCCGTGAAGTTGTGACCGATGACGTCGCCATAGGCTACCATGGCCTGGACGCATCCATCTTCGAACGGCAGTCTCGTGATATCGCCGGTCACAAGACTGACGTTCGGCCGTCCATTGCACCGTTGCCGCGCCGCCTCGATCATCTGATCTGAGATGTCGATTCCGACCACCCGTCCGGCCCGCCGCGCCAGCAGGACCGTCTGTTTCCCCGTCCCGCACCCCAGGTCCAGCGCTATCCCGTCCGGCTTCTCGCAGATGATCCGTTCGACCGTTTCTCTGTAGACCTGATAACATTCGGCGAAATAAAACTGGTCCTCAATCTGGTCGTACTCCGCCAGCATGGCGTTATAGACAGCCGCCACATGGGAGCCCACATCGGACCGGTTCGTCTGAGGGGTCATAGATGGATGGCGATCGCCGCGCGTTAAGCCTTTGCCGCTTCCAGGGGCGGCAGGTAGGCAAGGCCATGCGCGTCGGCCACAGCGGGATGGGTAACGTGGTCGAGGGCAATATTCACACCCAACGACAGCTCCGGACACTCCAGGATGGCCCGGCGCCACCCGCTGTCGGCAAGCCGGAGGGCGTACGGAAGGGTAACGTTGGTGAGGGCAAAGGTCGAGGTTCTGGCGAAGGCGCCAGGCATGTTGGCGACACAGTAGTGCAGGATACCGTCCACGACATAGACGGGATCGCTGTGAGAGGTGGAGTGGCTGGTCTCGATGCAGCCGCCTTGGTCGATGGCCACATCGACGATAATCGATCCCGGCTTCATGAGCGTAACCATCTCTCTGGTCACCAGCTTGGGGGCTCTGGCCCCGGAGACGTAGACGGCTCCGATCACAATATCGGCCCGCCTCACGCACTCTTCGATGCTCATCTGATTGGAAATGAGGGTCGTCACATTCTCGGGAAGGATCTCGTCAAGGTAACGCATGCGGCCCTGGTCCACGTCCAGCAGATAGACCCAGGCGCCCATCCCGGCCGCCACCTTCGCGGCGTTGGCCCCGACGGTTCCGCCTCCAAGGATCACTACAGTGGCGGGAGGCACTCCGGGCACTCCGCCGATCAGCACGCCACGGCCGCCATGCGGGGTCGCCAGATAGTGCGCCCCGATGTGGATCGCCATCCGACCGGCAATCTCGCTCATCGGTTCGAGCAGCGGTTTTCGACCGTCCGGCGTCTGCACGGTCTCATAGGCCACGGCCACCACCCGCCGCGCAAGGAGCCGTTTGGTGAGTTCGGGCGTGGGGGCCAGATGCAGGAAGGTAAACAGTATCTGTCCTTCCCGAAGCATCTCGCACTCGGCAGGCAGCGGCTCTTTCACCTTGTAGATCAGATCGGCTTGGGCGTAGATCGCTGTCGGATCGCCGATCAGCTCGGCGCCGGCCCTGGCGTAGGCCTCGTCCGGCAATCCCGAGCCGACTCCGGCCCCTTGCTGGATCAGCACCCGGTGCCCATGCGCCCGTAACGCCTGCACGCCGGCGGGTATGATCGCGACCCGACTCTCAGCCTCTTTGATCTCTTTTGGAACCCCGATGATCATCGTTACCCCATTAACAGTCAGTGATGTGCTATGTAGACAGTTACTAACTGTCCACAAATAATCACTTTACGGTATCGAAAAATCCCTCCTCACCTCCCTTTGCCAAAGGGAGGATGTACCCCTCTTTGGAAAAGAGGGGCGAGGGGAGATTTTCTTCATCGATGTCAATCCAGTTTTAATACGGTAAATACATCTCGCCCTTGACGATGTCAAGGATCGATCTCCCATACGCGATTGCGCCCTTTGTGGTCAGCTCAGGCACAGCTTTTCCAGAAGGTCCAGGTCAAGATGCTCCAGGCTCCGAACCACGAGTTCAGCGCCGGCGAAGTCCTGGCCGCGTGTATACTCATTATAGACCACAACGCAAGGTAACCCGGCTGCATTGGCTGCCTTGAACCCCCTCTCGGAATCCTCGATGACCAGGATCTCCGATGCATCGTATCCGAGCATTGCAGCACACCGGGCATAGAGGGCCGCGTTCTTGTCACCGGCCTGTTGGCCGAAAATCGGGTCGAAGGCATCGAGCGCCTCAGGAATCTGCGCTCTCAGGAGCGCGAGGATCTGATCTTCGTGGGTCACCGATACGATCGCCAGTCGAATACCGCGATCAGTCGCCTCGCGGATGATCCGGGCCACACCGGGAAGAAGTGGCAGCGCCTCAACCCGCTTCAAGTACAGCTCCTTCTTCAGCGCAAACAGCTCCGGCACAATCCGGTCGATATCGGCCTCGGAGAGCGAGGTCCGGGTCGAAAGCGCCAACCGCATCCGGCGGGCATTGCCGGGGATCTTCAGCAACTCTTTGAACTCCTCCCAGCTCCAGCGGACATCGAACCCCATCTGCGCGAACGCCTCGTTACAGGCTACCAGATGCCCGTTCCTCTCCGTCTCCGCCAGTGTCCCATCCACGTCAAAAATAATCGCCTTCAGTTTCCCCATCTCTCATACCTAAGCGTTCGTTGCGCGCGGCGTTCATTACGTCGATAGCGTTCATTTATGTGGCATTCATGGATACAGCCGTAGGTCGGGTTAGCGCAGCACAACCCGACAACTTCGGCCGAATCCTTCGTGCTCCCCCTTTGATAAAGGGGGATTGAAGGGGGTTTTTGTACGCTGTGGTGCGGTCATGCTGCATGAGGTGTTGCTCAGAAAATGTCTATCCAATCTGTTGCGTCCAGAGACCCGGAGGGCCATGACCTGTCGGCGATAATACCTTGACACCCCACTTCTATCAAATAGAATGTTCCCATGCGTAGAAGAAGTCGGAAGGATTCAGCCACTGTGCCGTACCAGCGGTCCCCATCGGCGTATGAAGCGTCGCTTGTGTCGAAGACCAATATCATCGTTCCTGTGGAGCCTAACGACCCTACGCTGCTCCACCGGGATTTGTTCCAGCGCTCACCAATTATGCGCCCGACCTGAAAAATTGTCAGCAAGAGGGAGATTCCATGGCAGATGAGCGCGAGACTCATCAGAGATTCATTCGGGCAGCCTTTGAGCAGGCTCGGAAATCATACAATGAGGGTGGACTTCCGATTGGCGCCGTCATGGTAGAGAACAGCACAGTTATCGCTGTTGGTCATAACCGTCGCGTTCAAGACGGCGATCCAACCGCGCACGGGGAGATGGACTGCCTTCGGCAGGCTGGTCGGCGCCCTCGCTATGACGGCATTACGCTTTATACGACGCTGAGTCCTTGCATGATGTGCTCAGGCACCGTGCTCCAGTTTGGGATCAAGCGAGTGGTCATTGGCGAAAAGCAAAACTTCCCAGGCAATGTCGAATTGTTGCGCAATCACGGTGTTGATGTGATTGTTCTTGATGATCCTGAGTGTATTTCGCTGATGCAGCGATTCATGCGCGAACGTCCGGATCTGTGGGACGAGGATATTGCGGGGCGAACAAACGTTTGAGGTATACTCAGCAAGAGGCGGAACGAATCAAGGCGGCCAGTTTTGGGGTTGTCCGAATTATCCGCGCTGTCGCGGACTCGTGAACTACGACGCCCATGGTGCAAAGTAGGCATACGTCGGGTTCGCACCACAAGGACCTTCCACTCGACGCACCAAATACGTGCGCGGATGAAGCAGAGGACATTGGCAAGTCGACTCGAAGAGGGGTTTGTGATACGCTTTTTTCGGGAGGTTGAGATGACGAAGTTGCTTCAACGAGCATTCGAGAAGGTAGTAACTTCCTAAGTCTGAGGAGGATGCCATGACAACTGTCGAGTCGATTGAGCGCGCTATCGAGCAGCTTTCCCCCGACGAACTCGTCAAGTTGCGACGCTGGTTCTTGGAGTACGATGCCACCGCTTGGGATGCTCAGATCGAGGCAGATGCTGCTGCCGGAAAATTCGATGCGTTAGCTAAAGAGGCTTTAGCTGAGTATCACAGCGGTAAGGCGCGCGAGATTTGAGGCATTTCACGGCGAGTCAATTCTGGCGCTGTTTCGATGCTCTGCCAACCGCCATCCAGGATCTCGCCCGACGCAACTACGCTCTTCTCAAGCAGAATCCGACGCATCCATCCCTACAATTCAAATCCGTGTGCGGCGGACGCTTCCGTAGCGTTCGAATCGGTAATCATTACCGTGCCCTTGGGCTGCCAGTCCCAGAGGGAGTGCAGTGGTTCTGGGTCGGCCCGCACGCCGAGTACGACAAGTTCTTTAGCTAACACTCGGCTGGATCGGTGGAATGGCGCGACAGCCGAGCGACAAGGACAAGCCATAAGGCCGTCTTTGGTGCGCCGGGACGAAGGATCGGAAAAATCGGAAGGGTTGGTTCTTGCGCGTATCGGTCTGCTGCGGGGGTGTTGGAATCTGAAACGACAGTTTATCCCAGCCAGATGAGCAGCTTGACAATGTACTTCATTGCGATCATGGACGCTAGAAACATGACCGCCCCTAAAACTAAATTCACATTGATGTTTCGGTGCTTTTCCGGCTCCATACCTCTTCCTCACTGAGACCGACGACCGTCGGCGCCTCTAGACTGCTCAGGTTCCGCCAAATCCGACGGTGACTTTGCCCTTCTCGACAATAACCGGGACATCACGTGAGCCTTTCGATAACTCCAACATCTGTGCGAGCGCCTTCGGGTCCTGCTTGACATTGAGGTAGGTGAACGGGACCTTCCGCCTGGCATAGTCCTCACGGGCTGCCGAGGTATAGGGTCAGGTATCCTTCCCGTAGATGACGACCGGTTCGTCCATCTGCCTCCTCCAATCTTTCGGGTCCGTCTGATTCCAGCGCGTCAGACCCGCGTCGTAAATCGTTCGGCCTCTGTGGTCAACCGCTCGTAGGCAAGCTTGATGTCGCGGATCTGCGGGTACAGCTCCTGGATCTTCTCGTGGGGGAGCGGGATGATCCGGCTCAGTTCAGTCAGCCGCTCCCCAACCAGCTTGGCCCGTCGAAGGATATCGAGCTTTTTATCGGCCGGCGGGCTCAGCGCTGCCCCCTCCAGGAGTACAAGCATCCCGTCCTCATCTTGAGCCCGGCACAGCTCGTCCAACTGCTGCGCCTGGGTCTCATTGAGACCGCTTTCCCGCAGGGCATTCAACGCCTTCATCCGGTCGATTCGATAGCGGATGTCGAGCATTCTCTCTCCTTACGCGCGCGCCGTGGATGTATCAGGCGCAATCCGGCACTATCTCACACCTCTGCGCCAAAGCCGAATGCAGGGGGTCGGGTGTGAGTCTATCATCTGACTCTATGGCCACTCTATATCAGCAGAATTTCGACGTCTTGTCAACGGTCATGTGGTCTTTTCATCCCGCGTGGTCGCTATCCGGCCATGATATGATGTGTTATCATAATGTACTACGGGATAGCGAAGGAGGAATCGGACCCGACATGAAATTCCCATTTGCCCTTGACCGCCTGGCTGCGCAAGATATTCGAATGATTTTTCGCGTCGTCGCAGAGTTCGTCGACGGGTTGGAGGCGCTCGCCGCGATTCCGCCGGCTGTCTCTGTCTTCGGATCGACGCATATCGGACGAGATGATCCCGCCTACATGATGGCCGAACAGATCGGCCGCTTGTTGGCCAAGCACGGGTATGCCGTCATCACGGGCGGGGGTCCTGGAGCCATGGAGGCGGCGAATAAAGGCGCCTACGAGGCGGGTGGTGTATCGGTCGGCCTCAACATTGAGCTTCCTCAGCAGCAGGCACCGAACCCATACCTGACCAACCTTGTAAATTTCCAGCACTTCTTCGTCCGGAAGGTCATGTTCGTGAAGCACTCCATCGCGTTCGTCATCCTGCCGGGCGGCTTTGGCACCCTGGATGAGCTGTTTGAGTCGATTACACTGATCCAGACCAGGAAGATCAAGCCGTTTCCGGTCATCCTGACAGACGACGATTACTGGCGCGGTTTACAGGAGTGGCTCCGTGATACTGTTATGAGCGAGGGGAAGATCTCGCCGGACGACCTCGCGCTACTCAAGGTGGCTCATAGCCCTGAAGAGGTCATCCAGGTCATCAAGAACTCCTCAACCTCCAATTCTCTGACCCTCTGAAATCTTCCGTCCAGTACGGTCAGCCCATTGGCCACCAACCGGCAGATCACTGAAGTCCTGCAGCAGGTCCGACATGCGATCAGCGTGTGGGAGCCCGCCGTCGTGGGCAAGATCGCCGAGGACTCCCGCGATCCGTTTCGGGTCCTGATCTCTTGTATCCTGAGCCAGCAGACCAAGGATCAGATTACGGGTGAAGCCTCGGAGCGGCTGTATCGACTTGCCGATCGACCCGACACGATACTCGCGCTGAGTGAGCTACAGATCGCCAGAGCCATCTACCCGGTCAGTTTCTATAAGACGAAGGCTCGAACCATCCGCAAGGTCTGCCAGGATCTGCTCACTCGTTTCGATGGGCGCGTCCCCGATACAATCGAGGCCCTTCTTAGCCTCACCGGCGTCGGCCGGAAGACCGCCAACCTTGTCGTAACAGTCGGTTACAGAAAGCCGGGGATCTGCGTTGATACGCATGTCCATCGGATCTCGAATCGCTGGGGTTACGTCAGCACCAGGACCCCCGAGCAGACCGAGATGGCCCTCCGATTGAAGCTGCCGAAGCGGCATTGGATCTATTACAATGACCTGTTGGTCCCGTTCGGTCAGAACCTCTGCCGACCGATCTCTCCCTTTTGTAGTCGCTGCCCCATCGAGCGCTGGTGCGCCAAGGTCGGCGTGGCGATGCATCGCTGAGGTTACACATCAAAGACGACTCGCGCGTGCCAGCGATCGTCGACTTTGTGACATTCGAGCAGATGGTAGGTGGCGGCCTTCACCACGCCCTTGAACCGGTGCCGCTCCGGGTCTGTCGGTTCTCCCACCAGCTCGCCGCTCACACGCTCGCCTTCGACCGTCGTTACTCGTACGTTCGAGGGGGCCCACCCTTCCGCTTCACATCGGTACAACAGTTCATTCAACCAGGCCACCAGCAGGGACGGAAGGTCTCTCCCTCGCGCTTCAATCGGAAGGATGCCGGTGGAGCGTACTGTTCCGGAGTCGACCATCAGTACAAACATCCCTCTGGCGGTGTTGGCAAAGAGCTCCTCCGGAGTTCCGCCCCACGCCATAATCCCGACATCCGCCGTCGTCTCGAATAGCTCAAATCCAGGATCGCTCATCGCGCAGTTCAAGACAGGGTATAGGGTTTAGGGTGTAGGGTAGGGGATGGAGCAGGACCCATACGCCTTGCACCGCATTCATTCATATCGTAGCGCCTCAATCGGGTCCAAAAAGGCGGCCTTGCGGGCCGGGTAGTAGCCGAAACCGATCCCTACCAACGCCGAGAACACAAAGGCCGTCAGGACGGCGCCTCCGCTGATCAGGGTCGGCCACATTGCAACGTAGGAGATTAGGATCGAGAGCGAGAGACCAAGCCCGATCCCGATCAGACCGCCGATGAGCGATAAGGTAACTGCCTCAACGAGGAACTGTGTCAGGATGTCGCGCGTCCTGGCGCCCACCGCCAATCGCAATCCGATCTCTCGCGTCCGCTCCGTCACGGACACCAGCATGATGTTCATAATGCCGATTCCGCCCACGACCAGCGAGACGGAGGCGATGGCGCCCAGCAGGATCGACATCACGCGAGCCGATTGCTCCTGAGCGCCAAACACCTCCACGAGATTCCGTACGGTGAAGTCATCATCTTCATCCGGTTGCAGGCGATGTCGCTGTCGGAGGAGGGCCACCACCTGTTCTTGGGCCTCCTGCATCATCGTTGGGCCGCGAGCCTGCACCACGATCGCCCCCACCGCCCTGGCGTTCGCGTGACTCACTCCGAGCACCTTCCGCTTGGCCGTCGAGATAGGAATTAGGATGACATCATCCTGATCCTGTCCCCAGGCCGATTGACCCTTTGGAGCCAGGGTCCCAAGGATGGTAAACGGCACTCGCTTGATCCTGATAATCTGTCCGACGGGGTCGTTGCCGCCGAACAGATTATCCACGACCGTATTGCCGACAAGCGCCACCTTCGTCGCTCCGTCGACATCCTGCCAGGTGAACGGCCGACCATTGAGGATCTGAAAGTCGCGGATCTCGATGTATTCCGGCGTCACCCCCTGGATCACCGTAGACCAGTTGTCGTTACCAAGGACGACCTGTCCGGTTCCACGGATACTGGCGGCCGTCAACGCCACCGCTGGGCACTCGGCGGCAATCGCCTTGGCATCATCTTCCGACAGTGTCATGATTGACCCGGCGCCAACACGCATCCCGCTACTGGTTGTACTACCGGACAGGACGAGGATCACATTGCTGCCGATACTTCGGATCTGCTCCTGAATGAAGGCAGTGGCCCCGGAGCCTACCGCCACCATGGCGATCACAGCCGCCACGCCGATGATGATCCCCAGCATCGTGAGGGCCGATCGAAGCCGATTGACCCTGAGCGCTCTCAAGGCGATCCTGACATTGACTAAGAGATTCATAGACCGGCTCTACCCCGCTTCGTCCGGCAGGCGCTGCTGCAACTCATGGAGCGCGACTCTTGGCTGCTCCACCGCCTCATCCCGCAGTAGTCGGCCGTCTCTGAAAAAGAGTATGCGACCGGCGTAGGCCGCGATGTCCGGCTCATGGGTCACCAGAACAATGGTGATCCCCGCCTCCTTATTCAGCCGCTGGAATATCGCCATAATCTCTGAACTGGTTCTCGAATCGAGGTTGCCGGTGGGCTCATCCGCCAGGATGATCTGTGGCTCATTGACAAGGGCCCGCGCAATGGCTACCCGCTGCTGCTGCCCTCCGGAAAGCTGGTTTGGATGATGCTCTGTCCTATTCTCAAGACCAACCGCCTGGAGGGCGTCAAGCGCTCTGGCGCGCCGCTCGCGGGCCGCAGCGCCATTATACAGGAGCGGAAGTTCCACGTTCGCTAAGGCGCTGGTCCTGGCCAGGAGGTTGAAAGTCTGAAAGACAAAGCCGATCTTCTTATTCCGGAGAGCGGCCAGCTCATCTCGATTAAGCCGACCCACGCTGACGCCGTCAAACCGGTAGCTGCCGGACGTCGGTTTGTCCAGGCAACCCAGGATGTGCATTAAGGTCGATTTGCCGGACCCGGAGGAGCCCATGATCGCCACAAACTCCCCTCGTTCAATCAGGAACGAGACGCCCCTCAGCGCCTGGACAGTCACATCGCCCAGACGGTAGTCCTTTATCAAGCTGTCGATCTCAATCAGCGCTGCCACGACCCTCCCCTAGAACCTCGGACCCCGCTGGCCGAACGGCGGAGCCGACCCACCCGCAGCTTGACCATTTTTCGATGCGGTCCCCACAATGACTTCGTGTCCTCCATCAAGGTTGCCTTCGATGATCTCGGTGAAACGCTCATCGGCAAGACCCAGCCTGACGGTGACCGGCTGAGGTTGCTTATCCTTACCAAGAATCCAGATGGTCTGATCCCGTCCGGTGTTCTGAGTATCGCGGATATCATGCGCCCCCTGACCTGTCGGCCGCCCCTGTGGGCTTCGGGCGGATACATTGCCTCCTTGATTCGGCAGTTCCTTCAGATCCGGGGGCCGAAACCGCAGGGCCGCATTGGGGATCTTCAGGACATTCTCGCGCCTGTCCACCAGGATCCTGACATTCGCCGTCATGCCCGGGAACAGTTTGAAGTCCGGATTGGCGACCCCAATCACGGCATTGTAGGTGATCACGTTCTGGACGTTCATTGGGGCCTGCCGGATCTGGACGACCTTTCCCTTAAAGATCTCACCCGGGAAAGCGTCGACAGTGAAGGTTGTGTCCTGTCCGACTCGAATCCGTCCAACGTCGGCCTCATCCACGTTCGTGTCCACCTGCATCTTGGTCAGGTCCTGTGCGATCAGGAACAGGGTCGGGGCGGAGAAGCTGGCGGCTACCGTCTGCCCGACATCCACATTCCGTGAGACCACGGTCCCGTCCACCGGTGCTCGAATATAGGTATGATCGAGATCGACCTGCGCCTGCTTCAGGGCCGCCTCGTTCTGCTTGACCTGCGCGTCCGCTGCGGCGATCTGGGCCATGGTCACTTCGTGCTGGGCCTGCGCGGCGCGAAGGGAATATCCCGCAGCCTGGTCCTGGGCCTTCGCGGCATCGAGGGCTGCGATGTTGGAATCGTAGGTCGCCTGCGCCGAATCCCGCTCCTCTGCCGAGATGCCGCCTTCTTTGAAGAGGTTGATCCGGCTCCTTAGTTTGATTTGGGCATCCAGGACGGCGACCTTCGCTTTTGCCGCATTCGCCTTTGCGACTTCCAGTGAAGCCTTGGCGTTGGCAATGTCGGCCTCGGTTTTCTGGAGCATCGCCCGAGCGTTGAGGACGGCAGCTCGGGCGTTGTCCAAGTTGCCCTTCGCCTGGTTCACCTTGGCCTCAAAGATCTCCGGATCGATCCTGGCCACCAGTTGCCCTTTCTTGACCTTCGTATTAAAGTCGGCGTGGAGTTCCTTGATGTTCCCGGAGACCTGACTGCCGACCTGAACGGTGACGACAGCGTTAGGATTGCCGGTTGCGGAGATCGTTGCCTCAATGTCACCCCGCCCAACCGTCGCCGTCCGGTACTCAACCCGGCTCTGCCCACGCAGGTATGCCCAGCCGCCCAGACCGGACAGCGCGATCAGGCCGACGATGACCAACACCACCTTCGCTTTTGGCATCTTCATCGATATCACAGTTCGAGATGATTTGTTTCCAGGATCGTGCCCTTCTGAAGCTCGAGATTGGCCAGATCCTGGTTGTAGGTGGTAATCGCCTGGATCTCGCTGGCCTGGGCCGCCGCGAGGTCTCGCTGAAACGACAGGACGTTGAAGGTCGTGGTGACGCCGGCCTCGAGCCGCTTCTGTTCGACCCGCAGTTGCTCCTCAGCCAGCGTCCGAGCCGCTCTGGTGGCCTCCACGCGGCGGACATCGGCCTCCACGCGGCGGACCGCCTCTCGAACCTGAGAGATGATCTGGCGCTTGAGATTCAGCAGGCTCGTCCCGGCCTGAGCGTGGCTGAGCTTTGCCTGATTCAACGCCGACCTGGCGGAGCGGTTGCCTAACGGGTACGTCAGGACCAGGGCTGCCGACCACTGCGTAAAGTCGCCTGAGGTCAACCGATCCAGATCGCCGCCTGCGCTGCCGTTGAGGCCGTTGAGTCCGACATTGCCCTGCAATTGGAGGCTGGGCAGCAACTGGTTCCGCTTGATCCGCAGATCGAGATCGGTGTTTTGTAACGTCAGCTTGGCCGCGGCGTACTCCGGCCGCTTTTCGAGCGCCTCCTGAATGCTGGCATCCGTATTTATCCGAATCTCTTCAAATGGCAGCCGATCGGTCGGAAGAATCGTTCTGGCCCAGATTCGCTCCCCATCGGGGAAGTTGATGATGAGCGTCAGTTGATCTTCGGCGTCCTTGACGGCCTTCTCGGCCAGGATCACGTCCTGGACCCTGGCTGCGGCCTGGGCCTCCGCCTGCGTCACCTCAACCGGCGCTGCAACACCGGCCCGCACCCGTGCCTTGTTGAGGTCCTCCAGTTCCCTGGCCAGGCGCAGCGAGCGCCTCTGGACCTCCAGATTGTCAATGGCAAAGACGAGATTCCAGTAGGCGTTGTGAACGTTGGTAATGACCTGATTGGCCTGTTGACGGAGTTGCGTGACCGAGATCGCCTGATCGTTCCTGGCGATCTTGATCGGCGCAGTATTCACATCCATTCCGAAGTTCTTGAGAAGATCCTGGGTAATGCTGAGGGTCAGGAAACTCTTGTAGTACGGGTTAAGGGTTGCAAATTGCGAGTTGGTCTTAAATCGGTTGTTAGTCATGCTCAATGTATAACTGGCGCCGAACGGTAGCTTTTGAACGAGGGAGGTATTGACATCTCGGTTCTCTGTTGTGTTGACCGTTGCTCCTGCGAGCTGTGTTGCCGTCGGTGAGACGGTTCTGTTCGCGTCAAGCGTGAGAGAGAAGGTCGGATCAAAGACCGCCTTCGCGATACTGATGCTCTCGGATTTCACCCTTGGGTTGTAGGCGGCGATAGCAATATCAAGGTTATTCTTCAGCGCCAGCACAACCGCTTCGCGGAGCGCGAGGCGAAGCTCGCCTACGTCGCCTGATTCATCGGTAGTCGATTGATCCTGGGGCGCCGCGGAACCGACCGATTGCGCCAGATCGCTAGAGAGTTCGACGCGACTCTGCGCTAGAGGGGGTAATAGATCGTCCTCCGCGTTCGCTATAACCGCATGCAGCACAGCCAGACAGATCACCGACATCGCCCATACACATACCTTGCGCTGTAGCGCCGTCATGCTCCCTCCTTTGAAAACAGGGTATATGGGGTTTTGGGTTTGTGGTATCTACCCCACACCCTATACCCTGATCTTTGACCCTCTACCCTATCCTATGGCTTACGTTCTGACGCCTTCGATTGAGAGGCGGCGGATTCCTCCAGTCGACGCTCCTCGTCCCACCGCTTGAGGAACGCCTCGAAGCGGGGCTGCTGATCGGCATTCAGGATCGAACGGATCCGCTGGCGCGCCCGCTGCCTCACTTCTTCGAACTGCGGCTGAAGACGTCTGCGCAGGGTCAGAAACTCCTCACGTGTCTCATCCAGCGCCGTATTCAATGTGCCAGTCTGTTCCGGTTGGAGTTGCACCGCCTCCGTCAACTCTCTGATATAGCGCTCCCGGTTGAACTTCCCGGTCCAAATAGCCTGGCGCGGGGGATCGACTCGGTGCAGGTAGGCCGATAAGCTCAGGGCGCCGGCCGCGACACCCAAGAGAAAGACAACGAGAAAGGCGAGCCCAACCTTCGCGCGTGTCGCCATCATCTGATTACCTCGAACCCCCGTCTTTGCACGTTGCGCCTCGCGCGTCGCACCCCGGATCGGCGTCCGAGGCAGGCCTCGCACTTTGTGTCAGCACAAACGCCAGCATCTGGTCCCGGCTGGGCTCCCCGACCACTCCCGGTAGGTTCACTTCCTCAAGAGAAAAGGCATAGACATCCGTTCCGCTCCGCACCTGAACCGGGAGCGACGAGTGCGACCCGCTTATGGAGAGCGTCACCCCGGCGAGCAGCAGGACCCCCATAGCCAGGGCCGGGATTAATCGCCTCGCCAATCCCAAGGCATCGAGCAGGTTGATATCGGGTTGGCCGGGCTCCGTATCCGCCAGTCGCGCTCGTAACCGTGGATAGAAGGCGGGTCCGGGTCCGCGGACCTCTTCGCGCACGCTCTGGAGCAATGCCGACGACAGTCTGACGACCTTCATCGCCTCACTGCACCGGCGGCAGATCTTCAGATGAAGCGCAAGCGCGCTATCATCCGCAAAGACAGCACCTTCGCGCCCTTCCCGTTTCAGCAATTGCATGACGTCCCGGCAAGTCATTCGCCCCTCCCTTCATGATGCGCCGTCTCCTCTTCCTGGCGGATCAAGCGCTGAATGCAAATCTGCATCGCCCGGCGTGCCCGCCACAGGCGGACCTTCGCGGCCGCTCGAGAGCAGCCGATGGCGTCGGCAATCTCCGCAATCTCAAGCCCGTGAACTTCGCGTAATGTGATGACCAATCGCTCCTTTGGCGTAAGACCGGCCAGTATCCGTTCCGCGAGATCTCTGGCGGCCACCTGATCTCCACTCCCGGTTCCAGTCGACGGACACCCTTTCTCAGCCAGGACGTGCATCACATCACGCTCGGACTCGCCCAGGTCGGTAAAGGTGACCTCGGAGCGTCGACGGATTTTTCGGAGGTGATCGTAGCAGGTGTTGACAGTGATCCGGCGAAGCCATGGCGCGAATGGGGCCCCAGGTCGAAACCGCCCGATAGCCACGTACGCCTTCAGGAAGATGTCCTGAGCCAGGTCTTCCACGTCCTGCTTGCGCCGGAGGAAGCTGCCGATAACGGCGAACACGTGCTGTTCATGTAACCTGAGCAGGGCCTCGAAGGCCTGCCGGTCGCCTTCCTGCGCCTGTCGGATGAGATCGGCTTCCCGTTCGGAAGCCTCTCGCCATCTCGCCGCAGGTTCCTGATCTTTCCTCTTATCCATCATAAATACGTATGGTGAGACCGTTGGGTTACGTGTATGTTCCTATTGCTCATTGTCGCACGCATTGAGCGGGAAACGGATGAGAAAGGGGACCGGTTGGTCCGGGTTGTACCTACACATTGCAGTTAAAAAGCATCGTTTTGCCTGCAAGCCTTTACTATCGTAGGGTTAGCTCACTAACCACTGACACAAAGGAGAGATAAAACGATGCAGGCTCAGATTACGCCATGGGTCAGCTCAAAGGCAATCGGAATCACCCGTACCGGCCCACCCGTGACAGCCTTAGGGTTTGGCGTTCTTGGTCGCCTCCGCCCAGCGGATTGGCTTGGCTCCGAATCTCGCGGGGGCACTGCCGTTTGTTCTCGCGTTCCAGCCCTTCGCCTCTGGCCTAGAAGTGAGCGAGTTGCAGTTTCAGGGGAGGCGGTGGGCGTGCGCGCTCCTCGCGGACCCGCACTCGTGCCTTCTTCAGGTCGAGGTTGCCCGACACGGCACGATCGATCAGATCGGAAAGTTCTGGATCATTTAATGCGGTTCACCATGCAGCCATCGTCTGAGCATTCATCTCCCCGGCAATCAGTCCGCTTTTTAGTTTGCTGTGCCATGTCGGGGATAATGATGTCTCAGGCCTGACATAGTCCGGCCCCACGGTTGTACATCCGACAAGGACAAGGGGCGCGAACACCGCAAGAAACTATGAAATTGTTCCGCCGGAAATGGGACCCATTCTTATAAGAACGGGATAGCAAGTGAATGTGGCGCAAATAAGGAAGCAGGGGCCGGTTTGAAACCGGCCCCTGCCAGAAATCCGCAGCGCTTTTGTTGTGATTAGCCGTATAGTCAGCGACACCTATCTGTCAGATGCCGCCGCTATCAAGCCTGTAAGTTTACCAGAAAATATGTATCTCCACTGCCTGTCTTATCGCCTAAGGTCTCAAGCAGTGTCGATATATAGTCTTTGATGTGGCTTGTTGTATCTGTGGACGAGCTACCGTCGGATGACTGGTTGCTCAGCAAATCAAGCAGAGATGACAACCGGTCCGAACCTATATTCATTCCATAGGTGGACATGGCATTTTGCATGCCAGCCGGCGGCGCGGGTGCGTTATCCTTCATGAAGCTGTTCAACTCATCCGCGCTTAATGAGCCGTCGCCATCCGTATCGTATACGGAAAAAACTTTGTCTCCATCTATGGAGTCGCCTTTTCTTTCCCTAATATTTTCGGCGAAGACTCCAAATTCCGACTTACTAATGCCGCCGTCGGTATCGGTGTCAATCTTACTGAACAGTCCCTCAAGCCGGCCCTGCATTCCCCGACCTTCCATCGGCCCATTCATTGGAGGCGGCGCGGGTGCGTTATCCTTCATGAAGCTGTTCAACTCATCCGCACTTAATGCGCCGTCGCCATTTGCATCGTACTTGGAATAAACGTCTTCAACGTTCGGTGAACTTCCGCTCATCTCCGACATTTTCTTCGCAAGGTCCGAGAATTCGGTCTTGTCGACCCCGCCGCTGCCGTCGCTGTCGATCCTGCTGAACATCCTTTCCTTGAACTGCTGCATCGACTGGACGTTCATTTGGTTGCCGAAACTGAACGAACTACTGATACTGCTTATCATGCGTTACCTCCCTTCCAGAGCTTTTTGCTCGAAGCGCTGCGGACGCTGGATGTAAAAGCAATCGAATTGCCACTTTCATGGATGGGAAGGAAAAATGTGTATGCCCCCAAACCGGATAAGTTACGTCTGATAACTACTCTTTCTGCTTTTCCGTACGCCTCTTGTCTTCAAGTAGGCTCGCCGCCTGTTTCAGTAATGCGGATTTCCAGTTTTTAATCTGGTTGGGATGAAGGTTGTATTGCGCCGCCAGCTCGGTCAAGCTTTTATTCCCGTAAATTAATTCCGTTACGACCTTTGCCTTAAACGACCCGTCGTATGTTTTACGGTTTTTCATTGAAGCATGTTCCTATATAAAATCCGGCAATTGATTGAATGTCATGTCGTAACTTAAATCACCAATAAAAACACTTGCTTTGAGGTCATTCCAGTTTATTTTCTTGCAGAAGACTTCTTCATTCCAGGCCGAAACTTTCTTGTGCCGAGGAAAATTTTTCCCGCTTTATGTTGATTTAGGGTGGCTGGTGAATATGGCCGAATTGTAAAAGAATTGAAATCGGCGGTCCCTCCTGACGCCCGTAGCCGAGCGTTGGTGCGGGTTCCCGGCTGCCGTATGAAGGTAACTGCAATACGGGCTTATTCATATCTCAGTGCCTGGATAGGATCCAGACGTGCGGCCTGGCGAGCGGGAAAGAAACCGAAGACGATGCCGACCGTCGCGGAGAAGACGAACGCCACAACGACGATGCCCGGGTTGAAAATGAACGGCACGTCAAGCGCAATAGCGCCGGCGCCGGCCGTCGCCAGCCCGAGCCCAATGCCGACCAGGCCGCCCAAGGACGAGAGCACCACCGCCTCTACCAGAAACTGCATCAGCACTTCCCGCTCCAGGGCCCCGATGGCCAGCCGAATGCCGATCTCCCGCGTCCGCTCGGTCACCGACACCAACATGATGTTCATGATGCCGATCCCGCCCACCAGCAGACTGACCGTTGCGACCGCTCCCAGCAGCGCCGTGAGGACCTGGGTGGTTCCGGCCAGGGTGCTGACGAGCTGTTGCATGTTGAGCACGTGAAAGTCATCGTCCTTGCCCGGTGTAATCCGGCGGCGTTCCCGCAGCAGCCGCTCGATGTCCCGCTGAACCTTTTCCGTGGACACCCCATCTCGTGCGGAGACTGAGATCGCGCCGACATCCGTGTTCCCCGCGATGCGCCGCTGCAGCATGCGCAAGGGTACAAGAATCATGTCGTCCTGATCTATGCCGAAACTCATCCGCCCCTTCTTGGCGAGGACGCCGATCACCTGGCAGGACAGCTTCTGCAGGCGAATTGTCGCACCCACCGGGTCCTGACCGCCGAAGAGCTCCCTCCGCACCGTCGCCCCGAGGATGCACTGGGCGCTGCCTGCTCGGAGGTCCTCATCGGTGAACTGGCGGCCGCCGGCCAGCGGCCAGTTCCGTGTCTGGAGGTAGGTGTTGACGCTGCCGGTGATGGTGGTGGACCAGTTCGCGCTCCCCGAAATCGCCTGCATCGTCCGGGTGGCGACGGGAGCCACAGCCAGGAGCCCCGAGACCTCCCTGGCGATGACCTCGGCATCCTCGATCTTGAACATGGCGGCACTCTCGCGCGCGCCGCCTGGGCGCGGCCCCTGTCCAGGCATCACCTCAACGAGGTTGGTGCCGAGGGTCGCCACATCGGCCGTCACCTTCGTAGTCGCGCCGGCCCCGATGGTCACCATCGTGATGACAGAAGCGACACCGATGACGATGCCAAGGATAGTCAGCGAAGAACGCAGGATGTTGCGGCGGATCGCCCTGAGCGCCAAGAGAACAATACTCCAGAACATCAGACCGCTCCCTCTTTTCGGCCGTCCGGTTCGATCCGGCCGTCCCGGAAGTGGATGACTCGCCCTGCGAAGGCGGCCATGTCCGCTTCATGGGTCACCAGGATGATGGTGATGCCGCGCTCTTCATTGAGCGTGCTGAGCAGCGTCATGATCTCCTGGCTCATGGCGGAATCCAGGTTGCCTGTCGGTTCGTCGGCGAACAAGACTGCCGGATCGGTCACGATGGCTCGGGCAATAGCCACCCGCTGCTGCTGCCCCCCGGAGAGTTCAGCAGGTGTGTGCGATTCCCAGCCACCCAGCCCGACGGCCTCCAGTGCCTCCCTGGCGCGTCTCCGACGCTCCCCGGACGGTACGTTGCGATAGAGTAAGGGCAGCTCCACGTTCTCGAGTGCGGATGTCCGGCTCAACAGGTTGTAGCCCTGGAATACGAAGCCGAGATAGTGGCGGCGAAGAAGCGCGCGCTGGTTCCTCGTCAGGGTGCCAACATCGAGCGCTTGGAACTGATAGACGCCGGATGTCGGTGTATCGAGGCATCCCAGGATATTCATGCACGTGGACTTCCCCGATCCGCTTGGTCCCATCACGGCGACAAACTCCCCCTGAGTAATCAGGAGATCAATCCCGCGTAACGCGTGCACGGCAGCGTGGCCCGTGCCGTACACTTTGGCCACGGCCGTCAACTCAATCATCGGTCGGCACTCATCGCATCGACCGCGAGCGGCATTCCCGGCTCGATCTCCCCACCCGTGATCTCCGTCATAATCCCGTCGGTCACGCCGGTGGTAACCGGGATGGCGACAAGCTGTCCATCGCGGAGCATCCACACCTGCGGCCGCTTGGAGTCGCCTGTCGCGTCCCCGCGCGTCTTGGGAGGCATGGGCGGTGGGCCCGGGAGGATCTTTCGCAGGAGCCCGCCGCCGCTGGTCGGCGCCTGCTGCTGTCCTGCCTGGGGCGAAAAGCGGAGCGCCGCATTTGGGACCAGCACGGCGTTCTCAACCTTCTGAACGGTGATGACCGCCGTCGCCGTCATCCCCGGCCGGAGGGATAGGTCCGAGTTGTCCAACGTCAACACGGTCTCGTACGTCACGACACCGCTCACCGTCTTGGCGCCGTAGCGGACCTGGGTGATCCGCGCCAGAAAGGTCCGGTCCGGAAAGGCGTCAACGGTGAAGGTGGCCGGCTGGCCTGCTCTGACACGCCCCACGTCGGCCTCATCCACGTCGACGTGGAGTTCCATTTTTGCCAAGTTTTCCGCCAGTGTAAAGAGCACCGGAGCCTGGAGTGTGGCGGCCACCGTTTGTCCCACGTCCACATTGCGGGACACCACGGTGCCGGCTACGGGAGCGCGAATGGACGTGTGGTCCAGATCTACTTGGGCCTGGGCCACGGCCGCCCGCTTCTGATCCACCTGGGCCCGAGCCGCCTCGAACTGGGCCTGGGCGGCGCGACGCGACGCCACCGTCGCGTCGTGGGTGGTCTGGGCCGTGTCCCGCTCCTCCCGGGAGATCCCGCCCTCTTGAAACAACTGTACCCGCGAGTCCCGCTTCACGCGGGCGTCACGCACCTGCACGTCGGCGTTGACCACGTCGGCCTCGGCCCGAGCCACGGCGGCCTGGGCGGCCTGAAGGTCCGCCTGGACCTGGGCCAGCTTGGTCTCGAAGAGGTCCGGATCGATGCGGGCGATAAGCTGGCCCTTCTTCACGGGGGAGTTAAAGTCGGCCTTCAACTCCCTGATGATCCCTGAGACCTGGCTGCCCACCTGCACCGTAGTCACAGCGTTGAGGGTCCCGGTCGCCTTCACGGTGACGGTCAGCGATCCCCGGCGCACCTCTTGGGTCTGGTATTGTGGCGCCTGGGTAGCGCGAGTGGCCTGCCAGGCTGCTATGGCATACATCACGGCGATCCCGAGAAGCAGCGCAACGAGAATCTGGATCAGGCGGTATCGCCACCTCGACGATCGCGGTCTGCCCACTACCCGAACGATATCCGGCTCTGGCTTCGCTTTGTCCATGGACTTACGCCCTCTTTGGGCGTGCTCGGAACCCTCTTCGCCGTTACTTCTGCGGCACGGCTACCAACTGACCTTGTAATTCCCGACACGTCCCGGTGATCGTGTCCCCTCGGGGAGTCTGGAACTGCACCGTATCCCCCGAGCTCTTCCCTTCACACGCCCGGATCGCCTCGGGTGGCAGCCCCGCGCCGCGTCCGCCCCATGGAGGTTGTCCGAACACCCGCCCAGCGGTCGTGCTCATGACAAGAAACCCCAGGACTGCCACTGCCTTCTTCACCATGACACCGCGCCTGTTCGCTCGCATATCCTGCTCCTTTCTGTTGTAAAGTTGACCGCCCTTACTACCCATGTTCTCTACTTGACCACCACCTGCCCTTTTAGTAATGCCACCCCAGCCGATGAAGACATCAGCATGCGGTACGTGTACGTGCCTGGAGAGTCGAAGCGAAAAGCGCCCATAGCCCCCGGTACGATCGGATCGGAGGTACAGCTTCCGCTGGAGGGCGTCGCAGACTCCTTGGGCGTGCCACAGGCCTTTCCCGACGGAATGTTTTCATCGAAGACAACGCGAGCCAGTGATTCCGGGACGGCATTCACCCAGAGAACCGTCTCGCCCGGACTGATCTCGATCGTCCGGGGGATAACATCGAGGTCGACTCGCCCGGAAGACATTTGTGTAACCAGGACCGTGACGACCTTGACGATTCCGATTGGTTGCATATCCGCCGGGATGCTCAAATCCTGTAGTGACCCATTGGCAGGCCACGCCGCCATGACGACCATAAGAAGCGATACGAAGACAAGGGGAATGCGCATTTCTCTTCACCACCTTTCACCATCTCCGGCTGATCTTTCTCGTAGTACCACTCGCGACTCCACTATATATGTACAGTCGCGCGTCTAAAGTGTGTATTAAGACTCAGTCAAGGCATGTAAAGATTTGTGAAGGCTCGCTGCAGATGCTCGGTCTGAATCCTGTACAGCAGAATGCCGCTTAACCTTTCTTAACATTCACTCCCTCTGCCTTGAGATATAATAGAGTTCGGACGCCCTAAGAACATCAGGAGTTGCAGATGCACCGCATCCTTGTGATTGATGACGATGTCGAACTGTGCGAGCTATTGACGGATTATCTGACCCCGGAAGGGATTCAGGTCGAGGCCGTCCACGATGGCGGACAGGGCGCCGAGCGGGCGCTCTCTGGCGAGCATGCGCTGGTGGTGCTGGACGTCATGCTGCCGGGGATCAGCGGCTTCGAGGTACTCCGGCGGATCAGGGCAGGATCGAGTGTCCCCGTGTTGATGTTGACCGCCCGTGGCGATGACGTGGACCGGATCGTGGGGCTGGAGATGGGCGCCGACGATTATCTCTCCAAACCCTTCAACCCGCGAGAGCTGGTGGCGCGGATTCGTGCCATTCAACGTCGGGCTCAACCCAGTGTAGAGCGGGAGACCGGAACGGGAAAGGCCGTAGAACGTGTGGTTGTCGGGGATGTCGAAGTGGACCCTGGTGCGCACATCGTACTCCAACGCGGCCATCCGGTAGACTTGACGTCGGTCGAATTTACAATGTTGGAGGTCTTGCTGCGCGCGTCGGGCCAAGTGGTCAGCCGCGAGGACTTGGCCAAACAGGCGCTGGGACGGAGGCTTTCCCCGTACGACCGGAGCATCGATGTACACATCAGCAGCCTGCGCAGGAAACTGGGGCACCAACTCGGCGACACGGAACGGATCAAGACGGTGCGCGGAATGGGCTACCTCTATATCCGTCCCCCAAGCTCCACACAAGAAGAGCCGCCCAGGGGCTAAAGCGGAGAACGATGCGCAGCCTGTTTGTAAAGGTATTTCTCTGGTTCTGGTTGGCCACCACCCTGTCCGGCGTGGCGCTGTTCCTCATCGGCCTTGCTACTCACACCGGACCGCGGGCCGAGCATCGTCGGCGCCTGACCGAACAGTGGCGGCATATGGGAGGGCAGACCCTGGCCCTCTATGGCGAGGCGGCCGCTGTGCTGCTGAAGCGCGAGGGGCAGGCCGCGCTCGAAGACTACACGCAACGCGTTGAGCGTGCGACCGGTATCCGCGTGATACTGTTCCTTCATGGACATGAAATCGTACTTGGTCGGGAGGCTTCCGCGGACGCCAGGCGCCTGGCGGAGCGGGCCATGGAAAGCGGCAGGACCGAAATCGATGAGGTTGGCGAGAGACCCGTACTTGCCACGCGGATCCTCGGATCACAGGGAGAAGTATACGTTGTTACAGGCATCGTCACCAGCCCGCACCCGCCAGGGGTGGGCCCCCCTCCGCCCATGTCTGGGCCGCAGACTGGACTTCTTGCCGAATTCCCACGTTTTCTCCGAGGATTCAGCATGCCTGCGCTGGTAAGTTTTTTCGTTGGGGGGCTGGTATGTCTCGGACTCGCCTGGCATCTGACAGCCCCCGTCCGTCGGCTTCGCGCGACGGTACAACGGTTTGCCGGCGGTGAGTTGACGGCCCGCGTTGGGGCGGGACGGGGCGGGGACGAAATTGCTGCCCTGGGCCGAGATTTCGATGTCATGGCCGAACGAATCGAGGGGCTGATGACGGCGCAACGGCAACTGCTGCGCGACATTTCACATGAACTGCGGTCCCCACTGACCCGGCTAAACGTCGCCCTCGATCTGGTCCGGCAGCGGTCCGGTCCGGAGGTCAAAGGGATGCTGGGCAGGATCGAACGGGAGGCCGTACGGCTCAACGACTTGATCGGCCAACTCCTTACACTGACCAAGATTTCGACGGGCGGGGACCTGATGCCGCGAGAACCAGTCTCGCTCACATACCTTGTGCAGGAGATTGCCGCTGATGCCGACTTCGAGGCCCACATACAACATCGCAGCGTGCGCGTCGTCACAGAGGACGAGCTGATCATTCAGGGGGTCGAAGAGATACTCCGGCGAGGCATCGAGAACGTGGTGCGAAATGCGGTCCGCTATACCGCCGAACAGACTCAGGTGGACATCACGGTCAGTCGGCGGTCCGGCCGCTCTGGTGATGAGGTGGTTATTCGGGTCCGAGATCATGGTCCGGGCGTTCCTCAGAGCGCGCTGTCTCAGCTATTTCTCCCGTTCTACCGGGTGGCCGATGCCCGTGACCGGCAGTCTGGCGGGACGGGCATCGGCCTGGCCATCACCGAACGAGCGGTTCATTTGCACAACGGCACCGTCACCGCCGCCAACGCTCAAGATGGCGGGCTCATCGTGGATATTGTGCTTCCGATTGCCACTCCCTAACGCCCGGTAAAATCCGACGGCAGAGGCTAATATATGAATTCACGCAATATTCGGGCTGAATAGCTGATCGCTGCCTCGGTGTCTGGAGATGGCCTCAGGCTATCAGATACGCTGGGCGAGGCCCTCCCGTTCAATACGGTGCAGTCGATAGGAGATGTTGGTTTCACCGCAGGACCTGCTGGAGGGCAAGAGCTTGCCGGGGTTGCACCGTGAAGAGCTGTCGAATGCCGCACGAACCCTCCGCATTGCCTCAAGGTCGTCGGGGCTGTACATGAGGGGAATGAAGTCGATCTTCTCCATCCCGATCCCATGCTCCCCCGTGATGCTGCCGCCGACCGAGAGACAGAGCCTCATGATCTCCGCCCCGGCTGCAAAGGCCCTCTGCAACTCCCCTTCCCTGCGAGAGTCGAAACAGATCAGGGGATGGAGGTTCCCGTCACCCGCGTGGAATACATTCGCAATCACGCAGGCATGGCGCTCCGCGATCGCCTCGACCTCCCTGAGCACCCGCGGAAGTGTAGTCCTCGGGACGACGCCATCCTGCAGGTAAAATTCGTGGGTGATCCGGCCCACGGCCGCAACCGCGCCCTTCCGTCCCCTCCAGAGCAAAGCCCGCTCCTGTTCATCCATGGCGATCCGCAGGTCCAGGGCGCCGCACCGGTTACAAATCTGCGTAATCTGCTTCGTCTGGGCCTCGATCTCTGCGGCCGGCCCATCCAGTTCTATCAGCAGCACCGCGCCGGCGCCTTCAGGGTAACCGATATGCAACCACTCTTCAAGCGCCCTGATGATGTGTCGATCCATCATCTCCAGGGCGGCAGGGATGATGCCGGCAGCAATGATCTCCGATACCACCTCGCTCGCCGCGTCGATGGTGCGGAAGGAGGCCAGCAGGGTCTTCACGGCCTCGGCCTGGCGGAGGAGGCGAACGGTCACCTTCGTGGCGATCCCCAAGGTCCCTTCAGAGCCGGCGAACAGGCCGGTTAGGTCGTAGCCTGGGCAGTCCAGCGTCTTGCCGCCGACCTGGACAATCTCCCCCGATGCCAGGACCACCTCGAGCCCGAGGATATGCGTTGTCGTAGTCCCGTACTTCAGGCAGTGGGGTCCTCCGGCGTTCTCGGCCACATTGCCGCCGATACTGGAGGCGGCCTGGCTAGCCGGGTCCGGGGCAAAATAGTGGCTGTGATCCTGAACCGCCTGGGTCAGGGCGAGGTTCACCAGGCCCGGCTCTACGATAGCCCGCTGATTCGGGATATCAATCTCCAATATCCGATTCATGCGATTCAGTCCGATGATCACCCCGCCGGAAACGGCAATAGCGCCGCCAGACAGCCCGGTTCCCGCTCCACGCGGCAGAAAGGGAAGCTGCTCCCTGCCACAAAGCTTTACAACCGCGACGACCTGCTCTGTATTATCCGGAAGGACCACAACATCGGGCATGGCCTTCTCCAGATAGGTCATCCCGTCACACTCGTATACGGTCAACTCATCCGGATCGGAGATCACCCACTCCGGGCCTACAATAGCCGCCAGCTCTTTGACGATCCTTGGTTTCTCCATGCTTGCCTATACCCTATCTTTCAGATTCCGCCCACGAAGCGACCAGGGCTGAGACACCCGAAGGGGTCAAACTGTTGCTTTAATTCGCGCATCAGAGGCAGGGCGTCGCCGACGGGACCCCATACATCGACGGCGGCCTTAATCGCCGACGGCGCCGACAGGATGACCAGACTTCCACCATGACGTACCACCCAATGCCGAAGTTCGTCGATCCCCTTCGCGATAGAGATCGGATCCGGCTCCGTGACGCCCGGTGCGCCCCTCCAGTACAGCCGGACGATCCCGCAGCCGGCTTCAGAGATGGCGGCCGACTCCAGGCCGAGATGCCGGGCCAGCGTTTCGGCATGGTAGATCGTATCAACAACGTGCGTCGGCAGCACGCCGGCCTTCAGCATCGCCCACGGCCGACCATCGGTGCTTGCTGAGGAAAAATTGCAGATGGCGCTCCACAGGCTGTCTTGCGCGCTCCCCTCTACGAGAAATTCTGTCACGGCGCCCTCCTGGCGACAAAGCTTTCCGATGGCCGCGATCTGGGTGTCCACCGCCTCAGGCACACTCCCCACCGACACAGCCACCGCGACGGTCCCCTCCGGAAACGCACAGCCGGCCTGTCTGCCGACCGGTTGCGCCGCAACGGACGAGAGAAGCTCGATCCTGGTGCAGACGATGGTCGAGTGGAGGATCTGAGCCAGCGCGCAGGCGGCCGATTCGCCCGTCGGGAACAATGCGATCCAGGTGTGCTCTACGGCCGGCAATGGGTAGAGTCTGAAGGTCGCCTCAAGAATAATTCCAAGCGTTCCCAGCGAGCCGACGTAGAGTTTGTTTATATCGTACCCGCTGACGTTCTTCACCACCTTCGTGCCGCCCTTCGTGATGGTGCCGTCCGCGTGAACGATGCGAATCCCGATGACCAGGTCGCGAGCGGTTCCATACCGCTGTCGCCATGGGCCGCTCGCATTGGTGGCAAGGATGCCCCCGATTGTTGCTCGCTCGTAGCCGGTAGGATCAAAGGGTAGAAACTGGCCGCTGGGGCGAAGAGATGCCTGAACGTCACGAAGCCGCATCCCAGCCTGAACGGTCGCCGTCAGGTCGCCCGGTTCGTGATCGATGATCCGCGCGAGCCGCTTCAGCCCAACAACCAGATCGATCCTTGCAGGGATACCTCCAAGACCGATCTGTGTTCCACTCCCCCACGGAACGACCGAAAGTCGCTCGGACGACGCATACTTCATAACCTCTGCGAGTTCCTGCGCGTCTCCGGGAAAGGTAATCGCCTTTGGAGCCTGATCATCTACGGCATACGCAACGCAGGATGCCGTCGCCAGGACATGGTCTGCCCCGACGATTTCGGCCAGCCGCTCTGCCAGGCGTTCAGAAGTCACGCTTATAGGGCGCCTTCGTCCCGCATCAGGCGAAGTGCGGCCTTGAAGGCCAGGATGGTTTTCTCGATGTCCTTATCCGAGTGGGCTGCCGAGATCCACCCATGAAAGAGGGGGAAATCGACGCCGTGCAGGATCAGTGCGCACCGCAGCCGGTGATATGCCTCCTGGTTGGGATGGTCCATGAGGAGGTGATGGTCGGGTGGAGAGTCGGGTCGGTGGAAGACAAGGCCATGACGGTGAGGCTCAAGGAAGAGGTTCACGATTGAAGATTCACCGTAGACACACACATCTACTCCGAGCGTCGTAATGACCTCGGTAAGCCCGTTGCGCAAGATCTCTCCGGCACGATCGGTTCCGATCTGGATCTGGCCGTCGGCGAGAAGCCGGAGTGTCGCCAGACCGGCCGCCGCTGAGAGCGGATTCGCGTTAAAGGTCCCGGCATGCCACACCCGCTCTTCCCGATTCCAGGTCGGATCGTCCCTGAACGCCAACTGGTCCATGATCGAGGCGCTGCCGACTACGGCCCCGCCAGGCAGCCCCCCGGCCAGGATCTTGGCCAGCGTGGTCAGGTCTGCATAAATCCCATACCGCTGCTGGGCGCCGCCAGGGGCCAGGCGGAACCCGGTAATCACCTCGTCGAAGATCAGGACGATGCCTTGGGCTCGGGTGAATTCCCGGAGTCGTCTCAGGAAGTCGTGATTCGTGGGGATCGTACCGCAACTGCCGCCTTCCGGCTCCAGGATAACGCCGGCAACATCGTCCCTGCCCGAAACCAGCGCGATGAACGCATCCCAGTCGTTCGGTGGGCAGATGAGAATCTCGTCAAGGGCGCCCTGCGGTACACCGGCGGAAACAGGCCGGTCAAAGGGCGGACGGATTGCGACCGCCGCATAGTCGTGCCATCCATGAAAGTGGCCCTCGAACTTTACGATCTTACCCCGGCCTGTTGCAGCCCTGGCCAGCCGAATCGCCAGAAGCGTCGCCTCAGTCCCCGAGCCGACAAAGCGGACGCGTTCGGCACGGGGATTGAGTTTCAGCACCTGCTCGGCCCACTGCACCTCCAATTCGTGGCAGGCGCCGTAGTGGGTTCCGCGGTCAAGCTGGTTCGCAATGGCGCCTCGAACAGCCGGGTGCCCATGGCCAAGGATGAGCGCTCCGTGTCCTATCCAGTAGTCGATCAACTCATGGCCATCGACATCCCACTTCCTGGAGCCGTGCGCCCGATCCACGTAGATGGGGAAGGGATGGAGATGCCGGATGTCGTGAGTCAGGCCGCCGGCAATTGCCGCCCTGGCTTGCCGGAACAGAGACTCCGAGCGAGGATGGGCTCGGCGAAACTGCTCATAGATCGACGTCTCGGCCTTCTTCAATCTTTTACCTGCTTCACCACAGCCTGTATGGCAGTTTCAAGTTTTGAGTTTCAAGTATCGAGTCCGAAAAAGATTTCTCGATTCCCGGAACATGAAACCCGAAACGCGACTCGGAAAACGTATCATGCCATCCGCTCTCTGTCAACGCGGCCGGACCTGCTGCGATCGTCCATATGGCCTGCGGCCGCACGAAGGCCGTATGGGCATTATTCCTGAGTGTTTTTCACAACTAAGTTATAGTGATAATCATTACTATCGCGTATTACACACAGATACCGTTAACTACAAAATGATTATTTTCACAAGCCCAGAAATGACTTGACAGTCGGGGTGGGGTGGGCTAAAAGAGACATCTCTTCAGCAACACAATGCCGATAATTGCGCATGAGACGCCGTTTTCCACAGTCAACCTTTCTTATGAACCTGTCAATTATCGGGGGCAACGGCCCCCTTTATAAGGCGGGACAGCCATTTACGCCTTATCCACACCTGTGGATAAATCTGTGGATAAGAGAAACCGCATCTGATACGGATTTCCAGGGAATCGTGAAGAGATTATTCAATGTATTCAACATGTTAGACAAGGAGGCTTCCTGTGGATAACAATGGTCA